>NZ_JBHTCQ010000001.1:501250-1434229 GCF_042665525.1 Georgenia alba | reverse complement strand
GCCCTGGACGGCGAGGCCGCCGGCGAGGTCCCCGGTGACGCGCAGTTCACCGTCGAGTACTCCACCGACGGCGGCCAGACCTGGCAGCCGCTGACCATCACCGCCGACGGCACCCCCGTCACCGTCGAAGACCTGCCCGCCGGCACCGAGGTCCAGCTCCGCGAGACCGATCAGCGACCCGACATCAACGGCGTCGAATGGGGCGAGGTCACCCTCACCGTCAACGGCGAACCCGTCGACGGCGACACCGCCACCTTCCCGGTCGGCCCCGACGCCGGTGCGGCCGTGGTCGTGACCAACACGGCAGATGTGCCGCCGGATGAGCCGCCGGGCACGGAACCCCCGGGCACGGAGCCTCCGGGCACGGAGCCGCCGGACGAGCCGCCGCTTGTCCCCGGCCTGCCGATCACCGGAGCCACCGGCGTCGGACTGCTCGTCGCGCTGGCGGTCCTCGCGGTAGCCGCAGGGCTGCTCCTGATCCGGATCCGCAGAGGCCGGCAGTAGGTCAGGAGGACTCCGCCGGGCGAGAGCTCCGGAGTAGATCCCTCAGGCCCAACCTGAGGAATCTCCTCCGCCACCCCCGCTCGCAGCCGGCGGCACGGCCCCAGCGTCGGACGCAACCGCCATCCCGGGTGCTGCAGCTGCCTATGGCCGCGCGAGGCGTCGTCCCGCCCTACTCCGAGGCGTTGTAGACCTCCACCGTCGGCTCGATGCCGTCCGCGTCCACGACCTCCTTCCAGGCCTCGAAGCCGGCCGAGAAGACGATCACGCCGGCCTCCGGCAGCGTCGTCTCGATGGCCTCGAGCACCTCCTGCGGCGTCGCTCCGAGGTCCAGTGCGAGCCGGATGTGGCTCTGGATCTGCCCCTTCGGCGCGCGCAGGATGGTCTGCGTCGCGATGAAGATGAGCTCCTTCGTCTTGCGGTCGAGCGTCCGCTGCTTGAGGTAGGCGGCATCGACGAGCTCGTTCGCCGCCTGCAGGACCTCGAAGTCGTGCTTCGCCATGACCTTGTGGTAGTCGAGGACGTAGCCCCGCTTCCGGGCCATCTCGTTGATGTACTCCTGCGGGTCCTGCGCTGCGCTCACGATGGTTCCTTCCGCCTCGTCGGGTCGCCCGCCGCCTCGGCGGGCCGGCTGCCATCATGCCCGGCGACGCGACCTCCCGGAGATCACCGCACACCCCGAGCGCCGGCGAGGACGGCGACCACCGCCGCCAGCACGACGGCGCCGGCGAGGTTGACGCCGTAGAACCCGCCGAGCGCGAGGATCGGGCCGGCGAGCGCCGCCGCCCCGGCGCCGACGTAGTTCATCGTCGCGTCCGTCGCGCCCTGCAGGGATACCCGCATGTCGACGTCGGGCACCGAGGCGACCATCGTCGAGCCGGCGATGGTCGCGGCGGACCAGCCCAGCCCGAGGAGGAAGAGGGCGACCATCGTCACCCCCATCCCGCTCAGCCCGGCGGCGATCAGGCCGAGGGTCAGCGACAGGGCGAGGATCGCGACACCGACCCAGGCCGTGCGTGCGGCACCGAGCCGGTCCGTCAACCAGCCGAAGACCGGGCTGAACGCGTACATGCCGAAGGTGTGGACGGAGATCACCAGGCCGATGACCTCGAGGGTCATGTCGTGGTGCTGCATGTGCAGCGGTGTCATGACCATGACGGAGACCATCACGCCGTGTCCGCCGGCCACGAGTGCGACGCCGGAACGCGCCGACGGCACGCCCGTCGCCCACCGCAGAGCGACCAGCGCGCCGACCGGGCGAGCAGGCTTGCCGGCGGCGCCCTCGCTGACCGGCCGGTGGCCCGGGTAGAGCAGGAGCACCGCCAGGCCGGCGAGGACGAAACCCCCGACGGAGAACAGGTACGGCCCGGACAGCCCCGGCAGCCCGAGCGAGACACCGAGATCCCGGCCGACGCCGCTGAGATTGGGCCCGACCACCACCCCGACCGTCGTCGCCCAGACGACGATCGACATCACCCGTCCACGACGCCCCACCGGCACCCCGTCCGTGGCCGCATACCGAGACTGGAGGTTCGTCGCCTGCGCGACCCCGAAGAGCAGCAGACCGGTCAGCACCACCACGAGGCTCGACAGCACGGCGCCGCCGACCACCGTCGCCGCACCCGCCGTCGCCATCGCATACCCGACGCCGAGTGACCACCGCCGGCCGCGCCTGGCGGCGAGCTTGGCGAGCGGGATGGCGACGAGCGCGGCACCGAGCACGCTGAAGGCCTGGCCCACGCCCGCGAGCGCGGTGAAACCGACCGACTCGATGAGCAGCCCGCCGACAGCCACGGACGAGGCGACGCCGATCCCGCCCATGAGGTTCGACGTCACCAGGGCACCCAGGGGGCGCCGAGTCGTCGGCGCGTCCTCAGGGGACGGCATCGCGGGCAGGCTGGCGTCGGCGTCGGCGGACCTCGTCACCACAGCATCGTCCACCACACGACGCCTCCGCGACATGACATATCCGCGTCCGGCGGGCAAAGATGCTGTGGTGACGCAGACCAGCTCCTCGACCGACTTCGCCGCCCGGCTGGATGCCACCACGCCCGCGTCGCTCCGCGACGTCGGTGGCGTGAAGTGGTCCGCATTCCCGGACGCCATCGGCGCGTTCGTCGCCGAGATGGACTTCGGCACCGCCCCGGCCGTCACCCAGGCCCTGCACGAGGCGGCCGACCGGGGTCTGCTCGGCTACCTGCCGCGGGCGCTCCAGGACAAGGTCGCCACCGCGTGCGCAGGCTGGATCCGGGACACCTACGGCTGGGACGTCCCCGCCGCGCGGATCCGTCCGCTCCCGGACGTGCTGCGCGGCTTCGAGGCGACCGTCGAGCAGTTCTCACCACCCGGGTCGCCGATCATCCTGCCCACGCCGGCATACATGCCGTTCCTCACGCGTCCGGGCACGCTCGGCCGGGACATCATCCAGGTGCCCATGGCTCGCGAGGCAAGCGCCGGCACGTCCCGGTACGTCTACGACCTCGACGCGCTGGACGCCGCGTTCGCCGCCGGCGGCCACCTCCTGGTCCTCTGCAACCCGCACAACCCCATCGGCCGCGTGCTCGAGCGGGACGAGCTGCTCGCCGTCTGCGACGTGGTCGAGAAGCACGGCGGCCGGGTGTTCTCCGACGAGATCCACGCCCCACTGGTGTTCGAGGGCCACCGGCACGTGCCGTACGCGTCGGTCTCCGAGGCCGCAGCGAGGCACACGATCACGGCCACGTCCGCCTCGAAGGCCTGGAACGTGCCCGGCCTGAAGTGCGCACAGCTGATCCTGTCCAACGACGCCGACGCCGAGCGCTGGCACCAGGTCGGCCACCCGTACGAGGACGGCACGTCGACGTTCGGCGCCGTCGCGCACGCCGCCGCCTACGCCGAGGGGCGCGCGTGGCTCGCCGACGTCGTCGACTACCTCGACGGGAACCGCCGTCTCCTCGGTGAGCTGCTCGCCGAGCAGATCCCCGAGATCGGCTACACCGCCCCGGAGGGCACCTACCTCACCCTGCTGGACTGCCGCGAGCTCGACCTCGGCGACCGCCCGGCCCGGTTCTTCCTCGACGAGGCCAAGGTGGCCATGACCGACGGCGCGCTGTGCGGCGAGGCGGCCCGTGGCACGGCGCGCTTCAACCTCGCCATGCCCCGGCCCGTCCTGCGGCAGGCGGTCCGTCAGATGGCCGAGGCACTCGCCCGCCGCTGAGGTCGCGGCCGGCGCGTGCCACGTCGAGGATGTCCCGCCGGACCGTGCACGTGCCAGGTCAGGCGGCGAGGAGCTGGGCGGCTCGCACCCGGCGCCTGCTCCGCACGGCCAGCGTCGTGACGGCCACGCCGACCAGCGCCCACAGGACCAGCACCGCGACCGCGCCGGCCAGGCCGCCGACCCCGGAGAAGACGACGGCGGAGAGCGCGTCCACGGCGGGCCCGCCCGGCAGCACGTCGCGCGCCGTCAGGAGGATCGGCGGGGCCGTCGAGACCACCCCGGTGGCCAGCATCACGATCGCGACCACGACGCTCAACCCGCTCCCGGCGTAGCCCAGCGCGGCCACCAGCGACTGGTTGACCGCGACGAACGCCACCGAGACCAGGGCGCCGACGACGGCGAGCCCCACCCAGCCACCGACGCCCAGCCCCTGCACACCGGCCAGCACGAGCCCGGCCGCCGCGCCGGTGAGGGCCCCGATCGCCGCGGGCAGCCGCAGCGCCGACAGGGCGAGCCGGACGATGCCGTGCGTGGAGCCGAAGGTCCGCGCCGGCACGGCGGGCAGGACGACGAACAGCACCAGGGCGCCCAGCCACAGGGACAGTGCCACGAACAGCGGGCCGGAGGCGCCGGAGCCGATGTCGTCGCCGGGGCCGGCCACCGGCTGCGCGGCGACCGACGCGACGTCCGCGGCGTTGTCGTAGGAGGGCACCTGCTCGGCCGCCTGACCGATGCCGTCGGCCAGCTCGCCGGTCCCGTCGGCCAGGTCGGACAGGCCCGTGGCGAGGCCGTCGGTGCCGGTCGCCAGCTCGTCCGTGCCGGTGGCGAGCTCCCCGACGCCGGAGGCCAGGCCACCCACGCCCTCGGCGAGGTCACCGGATCCGGAGGCGAGCTCGTCCGCCCCGGTCGCGACGCCGGACGCGCCGCCCGCCAGCTGCTCGAGCCCGACGGCGAGGTCCTCCCCGCCTCCGGCGAGCTCACGAGCACCGGCGGCCGACTGACCCATGCCCGTGGCGAGCTGGTCGGCCGAGGACGACATCTGCTGCAGGGCGCCGTCGAGCTGGGCCAGCGGGTGGGTGCCGCTCTGCGCCCCCTCGATGAGGTCGCTGGCCGCCTGCACGTCCTCGCAGGCGACCGGCGTCTCCTCGCCGGACGCGCAGTCCTCGGCCGCCTGCCGGACGAGTGGCGCGACAGTGTCGAGCAACCATCCGTACTGCTGCGTCATCTCGTCCACGCCCTGCCGGGCGCCACTGACCTCGTCACTCAGCTGCTGCAGGCCTCCGGCGAGCTGCTCGGTCCCACCGGCCAGCTGCTCGGAGCCTGCGGCCCACTCGTCCATGCCGTCGGCGAGCTCGTGCGCACCCTGGGCGCTTCCGGCGACGCCGTCGGCAACCTGCTGTGCACCACCGGCGAGCTCGGACGACCCGGACGCGAGCTCGTCGGCACCACCGGCCAGCTCCTCGGCGCCCTGCCCGGCTCCGGCGGCGCCCTCCGCGAGCTGTGCGGCGCCGTCGGCGAGCTCCGCCGCACCGTCCGCCGCGCCCTCGGTGCCGCCCGCCAGCTCGGCGGCGCCGCCGGCCGCCTCGCCCAGCTGCTCGTTCAGCGTGGTGAAGCCGACGAGGAGGTTCTCGACGTAGGTCTCGGTGAGGGTCTGCGAGAGTACGTCCGTCGCGGTCCCGGCAACCACCTGGGCGAGCGCGTCGTCGAGGATCCGGCCACCCTCCGGCGTCGCGACGTCGATCGTCGCCTGGTGCGGCGTGCCCTCCCCGCTGTAGGACGTGGCGGCCGCGGAGAAGTCCTCGGGGATGGTGACCACGGCGCCGTACGTGCCGTCCGCCAGACCGGCGGTCGCGTGCTCCGCGTCGGTGATCTCCCACGTGTAGTTGGTCGCGCCGTCGGCGGACGTCCCGCCGCCTGCGACGTCGCCGTCGCCCCCACCGACCAACCCGGAGGCGAGCTGCCGCCCCAACGGCACGGTCTGTCCCTCGACCTGCACGGGCTCGTCGTGGTTGACGATCGCGGCACGCACCGTGTCGAGCCGCTCCTGCGGCTGCCAGAGCGCCGCGAGGAGCACTCCGAGGACGACGAGCGGCAGCAGGATCAGGGCGATCACGGTGCCCGGCCGGCGGCCCGGCTTCCGTGCGGTGGCAGTGGTGGCGCTCATGCCCGCACCTCCGTGGTCTCGTGGGTCTGGGGCAGGGGTTCGGACGCGCCGTCCAGGTCGAGGACGGGAGCGGCGGCGAGGAGCTCGCCCGGCGGGTCGCCCGCGGCGCCGATGATGACGGCGATCCCGTCCCGGCGTGCCCGGCTCAGCGCCTCGGCGAGCGCGGGACGGTCCTCGGGGTCGACGTCGGCGTGGTCGACGACGAGCATGCGGGGCCGCTCGGCCAGCGCCGACTCGACGGCGACGGCCGGTCCGGGCACCTCCGCGTCGACGAACGCGACCCGGCGGCGGACCGCCCCGGCGCGCTCGGGCAGCACCAGGCCGGTCACCTTGACCGCGCCGGCGTCGGGCCGCAGCCGGCCGGCGATCGTGAGGAGGAAGGCACTGACGGTCGACGCCGAGCGGGCGTGGACGGCCAGCGCCCCGCCGTCGGGGACGCGGACGTCGACCGGGGCCAGGAGGGTGCCGCCGTCGGACCGGCGGACCTGCAGGCCGTGCGCCACCGCGGCGTCCCGGGAACCCGCTGCCGGCCACTCGGCGAGCGCCAGCTCGCGGGCGAGCCCCTCGCCCTCGACGTCGAAGGACGGCAGCAGTCGGTCCAGGGCACGGGGCATCCACCAGGCCTTGTCCCCCAGCAGCGCCAGGACCGCGGGGACCAGCACCATGCGGACCACGAACGCGTCGACCGCGACGCCCACCGCGAGCCCGAGCGCGATCGGTTTGAGGTTCATGTCGCCCTCGGGCACGAAGAAGACGAAGACGGCGAACATGATGATCGCCGCCGCGGTGACGACCTTCGCGGAGCCCTGGAACCCGGACACGATCGCGGCGCGGGCGCCCTCCCGGCCGCGCCGGCCGTGCACGTACTCCTCGCGGATGCGTGAGACCAGGAACACCTCGTAGTCCATGGCGAGGCCGAACAGGATGCCCATGACGACGATCGGCATGAAGCTGATGACCGGGCCGGTGCGCGTGACGTGCAGGGCGTCGGCGAAGAGCCCGTCGTTGAAGACGAGCGCCACGACGCCGAAGGCCGCGCCGACCGAGAACAGGTAGCCGACGGTGGCCTTGATCGGCACGGCGACCGAGCGGAACACCATGGTCAGGAGCACGAGCGAGAGCCCGACGACCACCAGCGCGAACGGCAGCAGCGCATCGCCGAGCTTGTCCGAGACGTCGATCCCCACGGCGGTGAAGCCGGTGACGGCGATGTCGATGCCGTACTCGTCGCTGAGCTGCCCGCGCAGGTCGCGGATGTCGTGGACGAGCCGCTCGGTCTCCGCCGAGTCCGGCGCCCCGGTCGGCACCACCTGGACGATGCCGGTGTCGGCGGTCTCGTTCGGGGTGGCGAGCGGGACGTCGGCGACGCCGGGCAGGGCGCGGATCTCGTCGGCGACGTCCTCCATGAGGCCGACGGGGTCGGTGGAGGTGACGATGGTCCCGGTGACGATGAGCGGCCCGTTGAAGCCCTCGCCGAAGTGCTCGGCGACGAGGTCGTAGGTGACCCGTGCCTCGTTGTCCTCCTCGAGCGCTCCGGCGTCCGGCAGGGCGAGGCGCAGGTTGGCCGCGGGCAGGCTGAGTGCCGCCACGGCCACCACCACGAGCACGATGGTCAGTGCGGGGACGCGCGTGACGGCGCGGACCCAGCCGGCGAAGAACCGGTTGTGGTGCACCGGCTCGGCGGCGGCACGCTCAGCGGCATCGCGCTCGGCCGGGGGGCTCGCGGCGCGCCGCGACGGACGGGGCCGCAGCCGCTCCCCCGCCATGGCCAGCATGGCCGGGGTGAGTGTGAGGCACACGAGCACCGCGATGCCCACGCCGACGGCGGCCGCGGCACCCATCGTGGTGAGGAACGGGATGCCGGCGACGCCGAGACCCAGCAGGGCGATCATCACGGTCAGGCCGGCGAAGATCACCGCGGAGCCCGCGGTGGCGGCCGCGCGGGCGATCGACTCCTCCACGGGCAGGCCGGACCGGAGCTGGTCGCGGTGACGGGAGACGATGAACAGCGCGTAGTCGATCCCGACCGCCAGCCCGAGCATGACGGCGAGCATCGGCGTCGTGGAGTTCACCGGGCCGAGCGCCGTGGCGGCGAAGATGAGGCAGACGGAGATGGCGACGCCGAGCAGTGCGTTGAGCAGCGGGAGCCCGGCCGCGACCAGGGAGCCGAGCGTGGCGACCAGCACGATCAGTGCCACGAGGACGCCGACCGCCTCGACGATGCTCATCTGCGGGAACTCTGTGCTGAAGAGCTGGCCGCCGAGGGCGGACTGCGCGCCGTCCGGCAGCGCGGCGGCGAGGGCGTCCGCGCGTTCGGCAAGGGCGTCCTTGGTGGCGTCCGTGATCGCGGCCTGGTCGCCGTCGAGCTGGATGGTGAGCAGCGTCGCGCGCTCGTCGTCGCTGACCGAGGCGGGCATGACCTCGTCGTACGGGGACGTCACGGCGGCGACCTGCTCGAGATCGCCGATCTCGGTCACCGCGTCCTCGACCGGTCCGCGGACCGCGGCGTCCTCGACGGTGCTGCCGTCCGGCGCGACCACGACCACCTGGGCCGACGCGCCGGAGACCTGGGGGAAGGTCGCCGAGAGACGGGTCAGCGCCTCCTGGGACTCGGTCCCGGGGATGGTGACCTCGTTGTCCATGCCCTGTCCGACCAGGGCGGCCAGGCCACCGACGAGGGCGAGCAGGAGGATCCACGCGAGCACGACGAGCCGGCGCATGCGCACCGCCCACCGACCGAGCGAGTACAGGGCAGAGGACACACGGGCTCCAGGACGGATCAGCGCTGAGGGAGCGCAGACGGGAGGCGCTCGATACATGAACGTATCCGATACAGTTCTGTATCGACAAGCCTTCGCCCGGCCCGTGGGAGCATCGCCACATGAGCACCGACACCGGCGCGGGTGTCGCCCCGTCGGACGACGCACCGCAGGTCTCCCCGCGGCGGGAGCGCACCCGCGAGCGGCTGCTGGACGCCGCGTTCGAGGTGTTCTCCCGTGTCGGGGTCCAGGGCTCCTCGATCGAGACCATCTGCGACGCTGCCGGCTTCACGCGCGGCGCGTTCTACTCGAACTTCGCGAGCAAGGAGGAGCTCCTCGTGGCGCTGGTGACCCGCGACATGCGGGCCCGGCTCGCCAGTCTCGAAGGGGTCGTCGAGGAGCTCGACGTGACCGCCGTGGAAGGCAGCACGGTGCGGCCCGAGGTGGTCCGCACGGTCTTCGCCGCGGTCATGGGTGACCCGGACGACCAGCGACGCTTCCACCTGGTGCAGACCGAGTTCGAGCTCATGGCGCTGCGCGACCCGGAGATCGGCCAGCGGTACCAGGCCCAGCAGGAGCAGATCCGCGGCGAGCTCCTCGAGGCGATGCGGCGCGTCTTCGCCACGCTCGGCCTCCGGTTCGTCATCCCGGACCGCGAGGCCGTGGACATCCTGGTCGCCACCTATCTGTTCTCGGCCCAGCAGGCCTTCTTCGTTCGCGGCGAGGACCCCCGGGCCACGGCCCTGCTCGAGCCGGTTGTGCGGCTGCTGGCGACCGAGGCCTGAGCTCAGCCCGCACGATTCAGCCCGTGGTGCCGGATGATCTCCGCCAGCACCCCTCCGGCGCGCAGCAGCGCGAGCATGCGGCCGGTGATGTCGCGGAGCCTGGCCTCCAGCGCCTCGAGCGCGGCCCCGCAGTCCCCCGAGTCCCGGATCGACGTGAGGGCGGCGCGAACCTCCGGGATCGGGTAGCCGGCGGAGCGCAGGGCCGCGGTGATGCGCGCGTCACGGATCACCGGGGTCCGGTAGCGCCGCGCCGAGCCCGCTCGTGTCGGGATCCGCTCCGGGGCCAGCAGACCTTCCTGCTCCCAGAAGCGGAGGGTCGAGGTCCGCACGCCCAGCGCGTCCGCCAGCTCCGTGATCGTCATGGTGGCCGGGTCGGCCGGCCCGTCGGGGTCCGCCTCGAGCTCGTGCGCGGACTCGGCACGGATGGCCAGCAGCGCCCGCCGGGCGGCACGCGCCTCCTCTCGTTCGTGCCCGAGCCGCGCGTGCCGGGCGAACACGGCGGCCACGACCTCGTCCGTCGCCACGGTCCGCAGCTCGCGCATCACCCGGCGTGCCTCGACCGGACCGACGGCGTGGGCGAGCTCCCGGTAGGCACGCAGGTCCCGGACGTGGGCCGTGGTGAACCGTCGGTACCCGTTGCCGGCGCGCACCGCCGGCGCGATCACCCCGACCGCCTCGAGGTCTCGGACCTGCTGCACCGAGTAGCCGGTGGCGGCCGCGACGTCGGAGGTGCTGAGCACCTCGACCACGGCCCGCTCGCCCTCCATGGAAACCCTCCACTAGCACTTCAAGGACACACTTGAACTATGAGCATGGACGAGATCATCGACACGGTGCGCGGTTTCGAGGGCGTGCTCGAGCTCGCGCCCACCGAGGGCAGCGCGTTCCCGGAGATCGCCTGGGGCGACCACTTCTTCTACTATGCGCCGGACGGCCGGACGCCGGAGCGGGAGCAGCCGTACGCGACCGTCGTGACGAAGGACTACCCCGGCGACGTCGCCTCCGACCTCGGCCACCCCGACCGCGCACGGCTGAACATCCACGTCGGGCGCACGGCGTTCACCGAGCTCACGGGCGAAGATCCGCGGGCGGCGTCCACCACGGCGGACCTCGCGGCCGTGGACATCGTCCTGCCGCACCCGCTCTACCGCGCGCAGGGATGGATCGCGATCATCAACCCCGGCGTCCGCACGCGCGACCTGGCGGTCCGCCTGCTGCGTCAGGCGCACGACGACGCCAGGCGGCGCGCCGCCCGCCGCGGGCGGGCGGGCGGCCCCGGGTAGCGGGCTACCTCACCAGCTCGATAGCGGCGGGCACGTTCATCAGCCCGGCGCCCGTGGCGTCCGCTCCCCAGCTGACGGTCGTGGGCGCACCGGTCCCGTCGAGCACCTCGCGGGAACCGGCCCCGATCGGCAACGCGCTCTGCTCGAGGGCCGACTCCGCCTCGGTCGCGGTGAGACCGGGGTTCGCCTCCGCCATGAGGGCGAGGGCCCCGGCCACGTGCGGGGCGGCCATCGAGGTCCCGGACAGGAAGTAGTAGCTGACCTGACCGTTCGTCTGGTACGGCCCGACGACGTTGCTACCGGGCGCGGCGACGTCGAGGTCCTGCCCGGTCAGCGCGCGCGAGGAGAAGTCCGCGACGTACGCCTCCTGCGCCGTCGTCGGGTCGGCGACGTCGCCGGTGTTCCACCAGGTCGCGTTCGTCCACTGGCCGGTCCAACCGGTCGCGGCGACCGAGATGACCTCGGGGTAGGCGCCGGGGTAGCCCATGCCGGCCGCGCCGCTGTTCCCGGCAGAGGCGACGACGAGCACGCCGTTGGCGACGGCGCGCTCGACCGCGGCCTGCGTGAAGGCGTCCGGTGCAGGGCCGCCGAGGGACATGTTGATCACCACCGGCGCGTCGCCGAGCGCGCCGGAGACCTTGAGGTCGGTGACGTAGTCGATGCCGGCGGCGACCACCGAGGACCAGCCCGAACCGTTCTGGTTCAGGACCTTGACCGGGATGACCGTCGCCTGCGGTGCCACGCCGGCCACCGCTGCGCCGTCCAGGTTGTACCCGAGGATCGAGCTGATCACGTGGGTGCCGTGGCTGTTCGTGTCGCGCTGCCACTTGTTCGGCTGGCTGGAGACGTGACCCCGCTCGCCGCCGCCACCGCCGAAGGAGATGCCGAGCTCCTCGGCGACGTGCTCGGTACCGAAGTAGTGGGGCCAGGTCCGCAGCAGTCCGGTGTCGAGCACCGCGACGTAGACGCCCTCGCCGGTCTCTGCGACCTCGCGCGGGTCACCGGCCGCCGCCTGGTCGTAGACGTCGATCTGGTCGGTGTTCCAGGTGGCGATGCCCTCGAGGGTGTCCTCGAACGGGCTGGTCTCGACCGGGCCCGTGGTGACCGGCACGTCGGCGTTGGCGGCCTCCACGTACGGGAGCGCTCTGATGTCGTCGAGGTCGGCCTCGTCCGCGCGCATGGTGAGCGCGTCGAGCTCGGGATGGGAGTTGTTGATCCGTCCGAACGTGGACAGCTCCGCCTGCTGCCCGGCCGTGAGGTCGGAGGTCAGGACGACGTTGATCCCGATCTGGTTGCCGGCCATCGCGGCGGTCGGCAGGACGGCGGCGGTCAGGGCTGCGGCTGCAGCCGCCCCGGCGAGTGCTCGGCGCATGCAGGTCTCCTTCGATGCGGGCGGCTCCCCCTCCAGGAGCCCGCGATGGCCCTGGAGCCTAGCGGCACCGGCCCGCTCCGATCTGTCACGTCCGTCCGCGTCCGACGACGTCCTCAGGTGTCTCGCGGTCGGAGGCGGTCGGACGAAGTCGTCGAGACGGACCCGGTCCGCCCCCTGCAGCGCGAACGCGGCGCGGAGGAAGGTCGGCGGGAGGCTCGCAAGGAGCCGCAGGACGTGGGGGGCGACCCGAGCGGCGACGTCACCGGTGGGGACGAGCTGGCGGAGCGCTGCCGGTGCCACCTTCCGGGCCTGGCGTACCGCACCGGTCATGGCCTGCTCGGTGCGGCGGTAGGCGGTGACGTGGTCGTGCCGGATCAGGTGGTGTGCCAGGGTGAACGCGCCCACGACGGCGAGTCCGGTGCCACCGCCGACGGCCGGACCGGGACTGTAGGCCGCGTCCCCGACGAGGGTGACCCGACCCCGGGACCAGGTGTCCATCCGCGTCTGGGCGATGGTGTCGAAGTAGAAGTCTGCGGCGGACTCGGCGTCGTCGAGGCGGAACGGCAGGCGTGAGCGCAGCGGGCCGAAGGCCGGTCCCCGACCAGCTCCGGGACTTGGACCTGCCCCCCCGTCACCTGTCGCTGCTCGCGCTGCTCCTGTACGACGGGCAGGCGACCGTCAAGGAGCTCGCCGCCGGGCTGCAGGTCGCCTCCACGACGGTGAGCCTCATGGTGGGCGACCTGAGCAGGCAGGGCATCCTCGAGCGGCGCGAGGACGAGCGGGACCGGCGCCGGACGATCGTCACGATCGCCGACGCGCACACGAGCGCCGGCGAGGGGTGGCTGGCCGGCGGGGCGGAGTCGTGGCGCAAGGTCCTCCGGCCCCCGAACGCGGCGGACCGTGGCGTGGTCGTGGACGCCCTCCTCGCCTACGAGCGCGAGTCGATGCTCGCCACCAGCCAGCCCGACTGAGCGAGCGACGGGGCTGCGGACGCGGGATGCCTCAGGTGGTGACCTCGTTCGTGCGGATGACCTCCGCGTACCACCGGGCCGAGTCCTTCGGCGTCCGCTCGAGCGTGTCGTAGTCCACCCGGACGATGCCGAACCGGCGGCTGTAGCCCCACGCCCACTCGAAGTTGTCCATGAGGGACCAGACGAAGTACCCGCGCACGTCGGCGCCGTCCTCGATGGCCCGGGCGACGGCGTCGAGGTGCCGGGCGATGTAGTCGATCCGCTGCTCGTCGTGCACGACGATGCGGCCCTGGCCGTCCTCGGCCGGTTCGTCCTCGAAGGCCGCACCGTTCTCAGTGACGACGAGCGGCAGGTCGGGGTACCGGCGCGAGGTCGAGGTGAGGAGGTCGTACAGGCCGTCCGGCTCGATGTTCCAGCCCATGTGCGTCAGCGGTCCCGACGGCGGCAGCGACTCGACGTCGTCGAGCGCGACCGCCGGACCCGTCGAGGAGACGGGCTCCTCGCGGTGCCGCACGTAGCTCGTCGAGTAGTAGTTGATGCCGAGCAGGTCGATGCGCTGCCGGATGAGCTCGACGTCGCCGTCCTGGACGAAGGAGAAGTCCGAGACGGCCGCGACCTGCTCGACGAGGTCGGCCGGGTACGCGCCGTCCAGCATCGGGCCGAGGAAGATCTCGTTGCCGACCAGCTCGGCGCGGCGCACGGCCGCGAGGTCCGCCGGTGAGCCGGGGTCCACCGGGCGGTAGACATGCAGGTTCAGCGTGACGGAGCAGACGGCCTCCTCGCCGAGCTCCTCGCGGATCGCCGTGACGGCGAGGCCGTGGGCGAGGTTGAGGTGGTGGGCCGCGGCGAGCGCCTCGGCGTCGTCGGTGTGCCCCGGCGCGTGCTCCCCCGACGCGTACCCGAGATAGGCCGCGCACCACGGCTCGTTCAGCGTGGTCCACACCTTCACCCGCGTGCCGAGCTCGCGGGCCATGTGCCGGGCGTACTCGGCGAACGCGTACGCCGTCTCACGGTTCACCCAGCCGCCGGCGTCCTGCAGCTCCTGCGGGAGGTCCCAGTGGTAGAGGGTCACCACCGGCTCGATGCCCGCGTCGAGCAGCCCGTCGAGCAGGTCGCGGTAGAACGCGACGCCCTCCTCGTTGAGTGGCCCCGTCCCGCCGGGCTGGACCCGCGGCCACGCGATGGACAGGCGGTAGGAGTGCAGACCGAGCTCTTTCATGAGCTCGATGTCCTCGCGCCAGAGGTGGTAGTGGTCGTCGGCCACGTCACCGGTGTCGCCGTCCAGCACCTTCCCGGGGGTGTGGGAGAAGGTGTCCCAGATCGACGGGCCACGTCCGCCTTCGTTCACCCCGCCCTCGATCTGGTACGAGGCCGTCGCCGATCCCCACGTGAAGGTGCTGGGGAAGGTCCGGGTCGTGGTCATGGTGCGAGCCTCCGTCATCGGGTGGTGCGGCCCGGCCGGGCCCTACCTTCAGGCAACACGGTCCGGGCCGTCCGTCGCAAGGTCGCGCCCATGGCGTGGACGCGTGCGCGCGGCCCCCGCGGCGTCACACCCTCACCACCGCGTGCAGCCCGTTCGACGTGCGCAGCACGGGCGAGACCGTGAGCGCCAGGGGGTCGAGCTCGGCCGCCGTCGTGACGTGCACGGTGAGCGACTCGCCCGCGAGCAGGGTGTCCAGGGCGCGGTCCGCGACGGCGTCGGGGGCGAGCCGGTCGGCGAGCACCGTGACGTCGAGCGCGAGCGAGGTCGCCGTGACGGTCACCTCGTACCCCCCGGGGGCGGCCGTCGCCGTCGCCGTCACGGACGCCGGGTCCAGAGCCAGGTCCTTGTTCTCGGCGAAGGGGTGCACGACCCGCACGTCGTCGAGCGTGGCCACGAGGACCTCCCGGGAGGTGTCCGCCGCCTCGGCGAGGGCGGCCGGGACCTCGACGAGCCCGACGGACCGGGCCCCCACCTCGACGGGCTGCTCCGCCGTCGCCAGGACCGTGCCGTCGAACCCCTGGCGGGACAGCGACACCGTCCCCGCCCATGGTTCGTCGGTGTCGTTCCCGACGGCCAGGACCGTTCCGCCGTCACGCTCGTGCACGGTCAGCACCCGCGGCGCGAACGCGGCGCGCATGGCGTACCACAGTGGCTTGGGCCGCTCGTCGCCGTCGACGGCGGCCCACGAGGTGACGGGCCAGCAGTCGTTGAGCTGCCAGACGATCGCCCCGGCGGTGTGCGGCCAGTGGGCGCGGTAGTGGTCGAGCGCGTACCGCACGGCGTGCGCCTGGTTGAGCTGGGTGGCCCAGTGCCAGTCGGCGAAGTCCGCCGGCGTCGGCAGGTGCGGGGCCATGCCGCGGTCGAGCTTGCCGTTCCCGCCGGGTGCCTTCTGGTGCAGCAGGAAGGCGGGTGACTCCTTGTGCAGGTCGGCCGCGTCCAGCGCCCGGGTGAGGGTGGCCCAGGTGGCCGGTCCCTGGAACCCGAACTCGGCGACGAAGCGCGGAGCCGCATCGCGGTAGTGCCGGTAGTCGATCTGGTTCCAGACGCGCCACTCGTGCACCAGGCCGTGGTCCGGGTGGTTGGGGGCGAGCTCCCACGGCGCGAAGCCCGGTGAGGTGGGGCTGCCTTGGACGTACGCGCGGGTCGGGTCCAGCTCGCGCACGGCACGGGGGAAGACCTCGCTGTAGTAGCGCCAGCCCCAGGTGGCGCCGTCGAGCTGCTCCTGCCAGCCCCACTCCATGTAGCCCCAGAGGTTCTCGTTGCCGCCGTTCCAGATCACCAGGGACGGGTGGCTCATGAGGCGGACGACGTTCTCGCGGGCCTCCGCCTCGAGCTCCGCCGCCAGCGGCTCGTCCTCGGCGTAGGCGGCGCACGCGAGCAGGAAGTCCTGCCACACCAGCACGCCGCGCTCGTCGCACGCGTCGTAGAAGTCGTCGGTCTCGTAGATCCCGCCGCCCCACACACGCAGCAGGTTGAGGTTCGCGCCCACCGCCTGGTCGAGGCGGCGCGCGAGCCGCTCCGGCGTCACGCGCGTGAGGAGGTGGTCGTCGGGGATCCAGTTCGCGCCCTTGACCAGCACCGGGGTGCCGTTGACCTCGACGACGAAGCTCGTGCCGACGTCGTCGGCCTCGGTCCGCACGACGACGTCCCGGAACCCGATCCGCCGCTCCCAGCGGTCGAGGGTCGCCGCGCCGTCCGTCAGTGCCACCCCCAGCCGGTAGCGCGGCTGGTCCCCGTAGCCGTGCGGCCACCACAGCTCCGGATCCGCGACCTCGAGCCGCACGACGGCGGAGGCCCCGTCGACGCCGGAGGTCTCGCCGGCCACCGTGGTGCCGTCCGGGGCGCTCAGCGTGGCGCGCACGCTCACCTGGCCGCCGGTGTCGGCGGCGACGTCGGCGACCACCTCCACCCGGCCCGTGCCGTCGGGGCCGACCGTGACGAGCGGGCGGACCCGGTCCAGCCGCGCCGTGTGCCATCGTTCGAGACGGACGGGCTTCCAGATCCCGGCGGTCTGCAGGTCCGGGCCCCAGTCCCAGCCGAAGCTGCACGCCATCTTGCGGATGGCGTTGAACGGGTGCGGGTAGGAGTGTGGTCGTGTCCCGACCTGCCGCTCGATCTCCCCGGCCCGGGCGAGCGCCGAGCGGAAGTGGACCGTGAGCGAGTTGTGCTCCTGGATCAGCCCGGTCACGTCGAAGCGGAACGCACGGTGCATGTTCTCGGTGCGGCCGACCTCGGTGCCGTTCAGGGTCACGGTGGCGACCGTGTCGAGACCGTCGAAGGCCAGCTCGACGTGCTCGCCGTCCGCGGCGGGCCGGGCGGGGAACGTCGTCTCGTAGCGCCAGTCGGCCCGGTGCATCCAGGCCAGCGCGGTCTCGTTCTCACCGAGGTAGGGGTCCGGGATCAGGCTCGCGGCCAGCAGATCGGTGTGGACCGAGCCGGGGACCGTCGCCGGGACCTTCGCGTGCGCGACGTCGTCGGGCACCTCGCCCCCGGCGGCTCGCAGGGTCCAGCCGTCGTGCAGCGGGGTGATCTCCATGGTGCTCCTTCACATCGCGAGGGGTCTGTCCGACAGTCCGGGTTGCGCTGCTCGATCCGCTGTTGCACCGCGCTAGCGGAGGAGCGCCGGCCTCTGCTGGCTGTGGTGGGGGCGGTCGTCGACCGCGGCCTGGGCCTGCCACATCCGGACCTTGAGGTCTTCGCGGATCTGCGCGTAGGCGGGGTCGTGATAGACGTTGTTCAGCTCCTCCGGGTCGGTCTCCAGGTCGTACAGCTCCCACTCCGGGTAGTACGTCCGTGGCCCGGTGCCCGGCAGGCCGAGTCCGTCGTTGTAGTAGTAGATGAGCTTGTACCGGTCGGTCCGGTAGCCGTAGTGCGCCGGCGCGGTGTGCCAACGGTCGTCGTTCTCCCAGTAGCGGTAGTACAGGCCGTCCCTCGCCGGCTCCGCCTCCGCGCCGGTGACGATGTCGCCGTAGAAGCTGCGTCCCTGCATCCGCTCGTGGTGCGGCACCTGCGCGAAGTCCAGGATGGTCTGGGCGTAGTCGACGTTCGTGACGATCCCGTCATGGACCTGCCCGGCCTCGACGGCCCGCGGGTAGGACAGCAGCAGCGGCATCCGGATCGACTCCTCGAACATCAGCCGCTTGTCGAACCAGCCGTGGTCACCGAGGAAGAAGCCCTGGTCCGAGGCGTAGACGAGCACCGTGTCCTCGAGCTCGCCGCGCTCCTTCAACCAGTCGATCACCCGGCCGACGTTGTCGTCCACGCTGGCCACGCACCGCAGGTAGTCCTCCATGTACCGCTGGTACTTCCAGAGCGCCTCCTCCTCGTAGGTCAGGCCCTCCGGCGGCGCCATCTTCAGATCGAGCAGCTCCATCTGCTCGGCGATCCGCATGTACGCCCGCCGCGTCGAGGCGGTCCGCGTCGCGTAGTCGTCATCGAAGGTGCGCGGCACGGGGATCGGCTCGCGGTACATGTCGGCGTGCTTCACGTCCGGCTGCCACGGCCGGTGCGGCGCCTTGTGCCAGATCAGCACGCACCACGGATCCTCACCCTCGAGCGACTCGACCCACCGCAGCGACAGATCGGTGATGATATCCGTCGCGTACCCCGGCTCCACCCGCAGGCCGTCGGCCGACAGGAACTGCGGGTCGCGGTACTCCCCCTGACCGATGACCACGTCCCAGTAGTCCACGCCCTGCGGATCGTGACCCGCACCGTCGCCCATGTGCCACTTGCCGACCATGGCGGTGCGGTACCCGGCGGCGCGGAGCTCGCTCAGGAAGGTCGGCTGAGCCGCATCGATCGGCGTCGAGAGCGTGTAGACACCGTTGACATGGCTGTACGTGCCGGTCAGCAGGCTCGCCCGGCTCGGCGAGCACAAGGAGTTCGTCGCGAAACAGTTCTCGAACCGCACCCCCCGTTCGGCGATCTCGTCGATCCGCGGTGTGGCATTCACCAACGAGCCGTACGTCCCGATCGCGTGCGCCGCATGATCGTCGGTGAGGATGAAGACGATGTTCGGGCGACGGTGTCCTGTCATCGGTCCCCTCCCGGGGGTGAGGTGCCGGAGTGTGTCCGCTGGTCGGCCAGGCGGCAGTATCGCGCGGCGAGCGGGTCACCCGAGTCGTTCATCCACCTGGCGATGCGGAGGCGCATCGCGGTGAGGGTCTCGCGGTGCGCGGGATCGTCAGCCAGGTCGGTGAGGCACTCGGGATCGGCACGTAGGTCGTAGAGCTCCTCAGGCCGGCGGAACCGGTACTGCTCGGCTCTGGCGGCCAGCTCGGGATCGCGCTCGCCCGCGGCGGTCAGGGCGGCCCAGGTCAGGCCTTCCATGTTCTCTGCCTGGTACTCCTCGCCGTCCTCCGACCAGCAGTTCCAGATGTACCCGTACGCACGGTCCTGGACGCACCGCATCTCCAGACGCCTCTTGGCGGCCGTCTCGTGGAACACCGTGACGATCTCGTCACGCGCGACGGGCGGGGCATCACCGCGGAGGAGGGGGACGAGAGACGAGCCGTCACCATCGGGCAGGCCGGCACGGTTCCCGTCGACGCCTGCCATGTCGCACAGCGTCGGGTAGAGATCGAGCGTCGAGACGAGCACGTCGCGTTCGCGTGCGCCGGCCGCGGTCACGCCAGGCCACCGGATGACGAGTGGGGTGAGCGTGCTGCGCAGGTAGCAGTTCGCCTTGGCGAACGGAAACGCCATGCCGTTGTCCGAGAGGAACACGACCACCGTCGTGCAGGCGGCCTCCCCGATCGCTCCCAGCACGGATGCCAGGACGTCGTCGCAGCGCCGTGACGAGGCGAGGTACTGGGCGTACTCGGTGCGCACGTCGGGCAGGTCGGGCAGGAACCCCGGCGGCTCGTGCGCGCCGGGCTCTACCGTTCTCGACGGCGCCGGGTAGGTGGAACGCTCCTCGGCCGTGAAGCGCTCGGCCTCGTGGGCGCTGCCATGGAACGGGCGATGCGGGTCGTGCGCGTTCGCCATGAGGAACCACGGGCGCCCGGCCTCTTCAGCCCGCTCCACCATCTCCCGGGTCGCTGCCGCGTAGGCGGCCGGTGCGCGTCCCATCCCCAGCTGCCGCATCGGCACGTTCAGATCCCACCCGAACCGCGCGACCGGCTGGAGGTGATCGACCTTGCCGAGGATTCCGGTGAGGTAGCCGGCCGAGTGCAGGGCGTCGGTGAGGACGGGGACGCCGTCGGCGATCGGCTCGAAGCCCATCGCGCCGTTCCGGTGCGGCCACCGACCGGTCATCAGAGCCGAGCGGCTCGGCTGGCACACCGCTACCGGGACGTGCGCTCTCTCGAACGCCACCCCGTCTGCGGCCAGCGAGTCGATGGTCGGCGTCAGACCGTGCGGCCCACCGAACGCGCCGGGCGTGGCGACGTCCATGTCGTCGGCCGTGAACAACAGGATGTTGGGGCGCCCGGCACTGCTCCTACTGTGTGACGGCACCTGCGACCGCCTCCACGAACTGACGCTGCAGGACGAACGCAAGGGCGCTGGCACCTGCCGGCTCACCAGGGACGTGACGGCCCGGCGCCCGGGACACTGCGGGACGGTCGCGCCGCGTCGAGGCGGAACCCATCACGAACTCCTCTCTCAGCAACGACGTGGGCGGGTCAACGGCCGGCACGGACCGTCGCGACCGCTCGTGGCGGCCGACGGTCGAGAGGTGCGTGGACGGCTCGAGGACGAGGATCCGGATACACCGGCTCGACATAGAACTGGCGGAGGGCCAACGCCGCAGTCCCCACGAGAACGGCCTCCTCGCCGAACGGGCTCGGCACCACGCGGCTGTGGCGATCCAGGTGCGGCAACGGACTGCTGCGCAGTCGCTCCGTGGTGATGACAGGCTCCAGCAGGTCCCAGCCGCGAACGATGGTGGGGCCGGAGACGACGATCACCTCAGGGTCGACCACCGCGGTCAGGAGACCGAGGGCGTGCCCCACCAGGCGACCGCGAGCCTCGACGAGGCGCACGGCCGACCGGTTGCCGTCCCTCGCAGCCTGGTAGAGCAGGTCGATGACCTCGCCCGACCCCCCGGTCCCGGGCTGATCGAGCACCTCCCGCGCGTCCTCGGCAAAGGCGGCGTCACGGATCTGAGCCTGGAGGCACCCGGGCCTGCCGCACGAGTCACACACCCGTACGCCCTCCGGCACGACGACGTGCCCGAGGTGCCCCTCTCTCGAGTCGAAGCCCTCCAGCGCCCGGCCGTCGACCGAGATCCCGGCCCCGACGGCGTCGGAGACGTCGAGGACGGCGACGACACCACTGCCGGCGCCGGCACCGAACCATGACTCGGCCGTGACGAGGGCGCGCTGGCTCCGGTCAACGGTCACCTCGAGGCCGAGAACCTCGCTGAGGATGTCTGCGGCCGGAACGTCCCGCCACGTGGGGCGCGCCGTCAGGATCCGACCTTGGGAGACACCGCTCTTGATCGTCGCCCCGGCCCCCACCATCCGGTCGATGACGCCTGCGTCGCGGGCGAGCGCACGCAGCTGCTCGGCAAGATCACGCAGGATCTCGGCCCCATTTGTTGTCGTGTCGCATCGCACGGACCGGCGGTCGACGACGCGGCCGTACGCGTCGTGCACACCGACCTCCGCGGCATCCCCGCCGACGTAGATCGACCCGACCGAGAGACTCTCGGCCACCAGCTCGATCTGCGCGGAGGGTCGACCCACGGCGCGCGGCCCCCCGTCGTCGCTCGTGGCGCCGACACGCAGAAGGCCCTGCCGCCCCATCTCGTCGACGAGACGGCTGATCGTCGCGCTCGTCAGTCCAGTCGATGCGGCCAGGGTCTGACGCGAGCTCGCTCCCCTGAGCAACAGCGCCTGAAGCACCGCACTGCGGTTCCGCACGCGCTGTGCGGGGGCGTTGACACCCGCGTCGGTGTACATATTTGCGTACATTACGTAATGTATCCGTCGCGGTCAACGAGTTGGGCAGAGCTCCACGGGAGCCAGGCCGGCGACGACGCGAGAGAGGTCCTGACGTGAACCATCCGAACGTCCTGCTGGTCTGCGTCGACCAATGGCGGGGCGACTGCTTCTCGACCGCGGGGCACCCGGTGGTCATGACCCCGTTCCTCGACGGCTGGATGCGTGGCGCGATGCGCTTCGACCGGGCCTACTCCGCGACCCCGACGTGCATCCCCGCTCGGGCCGCCCTGTTCACCGGGCTCAGCCAGGCCCGTCACGGACGGGTCGGATACGAGGACGGTGTGCCGTGGGACTACGAGCTCACCCTTCCCCGCGCCTTCGCCTCGGCGGGATACCAGACCCAGGCAGTCGGCAAGATGCACGTGTTCCCGGAGCGCGAGTCACTCGGGTTCGCGGATGTCGCCCTGCACGACGGCTATCTGCACTTCGTCCGGGACCGGCACGCCGACCTCGGCGAGGTCGACGACTACCTGCCGTGGATGCGCGAGCGCCTCGGCTACGAGGCCGACGACTTCGAGCACGGCGTGCACTGCAACTCGGTCGTGGCGCGACCGTGGGACAAGCCCGAGTCGGTCCATCCGACCAACTGGGTCGTTCAGCGCTCGATCGACTTCCTGCGTCATCGTGACCGGACTCGTCCGTTCTTCCTCTTTGCGTCCTTCCACCGCCCGCACCCCCCGTACGACCCACCGGCGTGGGCGTTCGAGCAGTACCTGTACGAGGACATGCCGGCGCCGCCCGTCGGCGACTGGACCGACCTCTGGGCGCAGCACGAGAGGCCGTCGAGCCCGGACCCGCAGGTGGCGAAGCTCGATCGAAGGATGCTGCAGAGGGCCCGGGCCGGCTACTACGGCCACATGTCCCACATCGACCAGCAGGTCAACCGGCTGCTGCACGAGCTGCGGTCGACCGGCGCCGGCGAGAACACCGTGGTCTGTCTGGTCTCGGACCACGGGGAGCTGATGGGCGACCACAACCTCTACCGGAAGGCCCTGCCGTACGAAGGGGCGGCGAGGATCCCGTTCGCGATGTCCGGGCCCGGTGTCCCCGCGGGGGTCGACGGCGATCACGTGGTCGAGCTGCGCGACGTGATGCCGACCCTGCTGGACGCGGCGGACCTCGAGGTTCCGGACGGCTTGGACGGTCGCAGCGTGCTCGGAATCGCCCGTGGCGCGGACCCTGGCTGGCGACAGCACCTGCATGGCGAGCACACGCGGTTCGGGCAGTCGATCCACTTCCTCACGGACGGGCGAGAGAAGTACATCTGGTGCAGCGGTACCGGTGTCGAGCAGCTCTTCGACCTGGTTGCCGATCCCCACGAGTGCCGCGATCTCGCCAGGGACGCGAGGCACGGACCTCGCCTCGCTGCGTGGCGGAAGAGGCTCGTGGACGAGCTCGCCGACCGGCCGGAGGGATTCGTCGCGGACGGGCGTCTCCAGGTCGGCCGACCGGTCGACGACGTCCTGCCGTTCCTGCGCGAGCGCGTCGGGGACCGGGGCACCACCCCGTCGCACCTGCCTCCGCGGTAGGCGGCGTACCCCGACGTACCGACGCCTCCCGGTCGGAGGAGCCTGCGCGGGGCACCGCTTCCACTGCCCGGAAACACTCCTTGCCCGGTCCAAGACGTGGTGGGACGTTCTCGACGTCGCCGCGGACCGTCGAGGAGGACGTGCATGGAGCTGCGCAGCAACTTCCCACCCAACACCGCGCGAGCCATCACGCGGCGCGCGCAGTGGGTGTCGCTCGGCATCGACCCGGCGGACCTGGAGCGCCCCAAGGTCGCGATCGTCAACACCTCCAACGACCTCGCCGCCTGCTTCGCCCATCTCGACGACATCGTGGTCGTGCTCAAGGAGGAGCTGCGCGCCGCGGGACTCCTGCCGTTCGAGGTCCGGACCGCGGCGCCGTCGGACTTCATCACCAGTGCCGGCCGCGGCGGCCGGTACATCCTGCCGACCCGGGACCTCATGACCAACGACGTCGAGGTCATGGTCGAGGGGGCTCAGCTGGACGCGATGATCTGCCTGAGCTCGTGCGACAAGACCACCCCCGCCCATCTCATGGCCGCCGGTCGGCTGAACATCCCCACGGTGATCGTGCCGTGCGGGTACCAGCACAACGGGCTCGCGGCGGACGGCGACGCCGACGTCGAGGAGGTGTTCCTGCGCGCCTCGCAGCAGGTCCTCGACGGGGACACGGTCGACGCCGAGGTGATCCGGCTGGCCGACCAGGCCATCCGCGGCCCGGGTGTCTGCGCCGGCCTGGCGACCGCGAACTCGATGCACATGGTGGCCGAGGCGCTCGGGATGGCGGTCAGCGGTGCCGCCCCCGTCCGGGCCGCCGGCGAACGCATGTGGGACACGGTCCGCCGCTCCGCCCGTACGCTCGCGGCCCTCGTGGAGTCGGGCACGCGCCCCCGGGACATCATCACGGCCGGCTCGGTCACCAATGCGGTCCGGCTCATGCTCTCTGTCGGCGGATCGATCAACACCATCAAGCACCTGCAGGCGGTCGCCATCGAGGCCGGCGTCGACGTCGACGTCTGGGAGAGCTACCGCACGCTGGGACGCGAGACCCCGATGCTGTGCTCGGTGCGACCCAACGGCCCGCACCTGGTCGAGGACCTCGAGGACGCCGGCGGCGCCGCCACCGTGCTGCGCGAGCTCCTCCCCCTGCTCGACGGCGACCAGCGGACCGTCGACGGCCGCACCCTCGCGGAGAACCTCGCCGCGGCCCGGCCGGCCGACGGCACCGTGATCCGCACGCTCGCGGACCCGTTCTCCACGGACCCGGCGATCGTCGTCGTGCGCGGCTCGCTCGCCGCGGAGGGCGCCGTCGTCAAACGGCCCGTCCCGGATCCCGGTCCCCGCCGCTTCCGGGGCCCAGCCAAGGTCTTCCACTCCCGAGAGGAGGGCGTGGACGCGGTCGCCGACGGCCGCATCCAACCGGGAGACGTCGCGATCATCCGCGGCATCGGGCTGGTCGGCGGGCCGGCCATGGGCATGACCTCGGCGTTCATCTTCGCCCTCGAGGGCCGCGGGCTCGGCAGCTCGGTGGCCGTGATCACCGACGGGCAGATGTCCGGCCTGGTCAACCAGGGCATCGTGGTCGGCGAGGTCTCCCCCGAGGCTGCGACCGGCGGACCGCTCGGCCTGGTCCAGGACGGCGACCTCATCGACATCGACCTCGACGCCGGGCGCGTGGACCTGCTGGTGCCGGAGGCCGAGCTGGCCGCCCGCCCCGCCTTCACGCCCCAGACGCAGGTGGAGACCAACGGGATCCTCGACCAGTACCGCGCCACCGTCCAGCCCCTGGCCTGCGGAGCCGTGCTCTGCGCCCGTGCCGGGCTCACCGGGGAGGCGCCGTGAGCCCCGGCCCGACGGTCCAGGAGCCGGCACGCCGCATCCCGGTGATCGGCGAGTACGACGTCGTGGTGGTCGGCGGCGGGCCCGCCGGCCTCATGGCGGCCACCGCCGCCTCCCGCGCCGGTCGCTCGACGCTGCTGATCGAGCGTTACGGGTTCCTGGGAGGCGCCGGCACCATGGGCGGGCTGTCGACGTTCTGCGGTCTGCACGCCCGGGTGCACGGCGAGGACACCCGAGTGATCCACGGCTATGCCGACGAGCTGCTGGACCGGCTGGAGGCGATGGACGGCCTCAACGCGCCGCACCTGACCGTGGCGGACCGCATCCAGGCGCAGGCCTTCGACATCTCCGCCTACAAGATCGCCGCCGACGAGCTGGTGCTCTCCGGTGGCGGTGAGCTCCTCTTCCACGCGATGGCGGTCGGGCTGATCATGCGCGAGGAGGCGCACACCGCGGCACTGACCGCGGACCGGGTCATCGACGCCGTCGTGGTGGAGTCGAAGTCCGGCCGTGCCGCGATCCGCGGGCGGGTGTTCGTCGACGGCTCGGGCGACGCCGACCTCGCCCACTGGGCGGGCGCGCCGACCGAGACCTCCGAGAAGCTGCTGTACCCGTCGCTCATGTTCCGCATCAACGGGGTGGACCCGGAGCGGGCCGGGCCGGCCTGGCGCACGGTCGTGGAGAAGATGGAGGAGGCCGAGGCCGCGGGCACGCACCGGTTCCCGCGGAAGAAGCCGATCGTGCGGCCGCAGCGCCACCCGATCGAGTGGCGCTCGAACCTCACCCAGCTCAGCAACGAGGACGGCTCACCGGTGGACGGCACCGACGTCCACCAGCTGACCCACGGGGAGATCCAGGGGCGACGGCAGGCGTGGGAGACCTTCGCCTTCCTCCGCCAGGTCACCCCCGGCTTCGAGGACGCCTACATCGTGGACCTGGCGCCGCAGATCGG
This sequence comes from Georgenia alba, assembly GCF_042665525.1. Lineage (NCBI taxonomy): Bacteria > Bacillati > Actinomycetota > Actinomycetes > Allobogoriellales > Allobogoriellaceae > Georgenia > Georgenia alba. The sequence goes on along the minus strand of NZ_JBHTCQ010000001.1, from coordinate 1,408,448 downwards.
GATCCGCGAGACCCGCCGCGTGGTCGGGCCGTACCAGCTCAGCGAGGACGACATCCTCGACTGCGTGGACTTCCCCGACGCCATCGGGGTGAACGGGTGGCCGGTCGAGGCGCACGTGGCCGGCGACGTGGACTTCCGCTTCCCGCGGGCGGCCGACAGCCGCGGCTTCAACCAGCTGCCGTTCCGGATGATCCTGCCCAGCGGGGTGCGCAACCTCTTCGCCGTCGGCCGGGCCGCCTCGATGACGCAGTGGGGGCAGTCCTCGGCACGGGTCTCCGGGCCCTGCTTCGTGATGGGCCAGGCTGCCGGCACGGCTGCCGACCTGGCGCTGAGCGCGGACTGCGCCGTCGGGGAGATCGACGTCGCCGAGCTGCAGCGCCGTCTGTTGCGCGACGGCGCCTACCTGGGCACCGAGCTCGCGCCCGACAAGGAGTCGGTCACCACGGCGGCGGAGGAACGATGACGCACCTGACCCGTGCCGGTTTCCTGCGGGCCTCCGGCCTCACACTGCTCGGCGGCGGCGCGTTGGCCGCCTGCGCCGACGACGGCGCAGGCGGCGGGCAGGGCGGCGCCACCGAGGACTTCACCTTCGTCAGCTTCCTGCCGATGGACACCCTCACGTTCGCCCCGGAGATGGTCGGCATCGCCGGCGGCCACTTCGCCGCGGAGGGCCTGCAGACAACGGTCCAGGTCGCGCGCGGCACCCCGCAGGCGCTGCAGAGCGTGCTCGGTGGCGTCGCGCCGCTGTCCCGCTGCGCGACCATCGACCTCGCGACCGCGCGCACGGAGCAGGATCAGCCGCTGGTCAACGTCGGCACCATCATCCGGCAGCCGATGCTGCGGCTGAACTACTCGTTGGACCGGCCGATCGAGACCGCCGAGGACATGGTCGGGCTGACGATCGGGATCCCGTCCGAGGGCGGCACGAGCGAGAAGAGCCTGCTGCTGATGCTCATGAACGGCGGTGTGGACCCGGAGCAGGTGACGCGCCAGGTGGTCGCCCAGACCCCGGCGTCCTGGGAGATGGTCCGCCGGGGACAGCTCGACGGGTACATCTCCAGCACCGACATGAGCCTGCTGGTGCAGGCGCAGCACGAGGACGCGGCGGCGCTCAACCCCGGGGACGTCGCGCCGATGCCGTCGGACACGCAGTTCTACGTCACCACCGAGGAGGCGCTGGAGAGCCACGCGGAGCCCATCCGCGCCTACCTCGCCGCCGTCCGGTCGGCCTGCGGCTCGGTCCTCGAGGACGAGGGCTTCACTCAGACCGTGGCGACGCTGCGCGAGGAGTACACCTTCGCGACCCTCGACGACGACGCGGTCGCGCGGGACGGTCTCGCCGTCCAGGCCGACGGCTGGACCGACGGCGGCGCCGCGCCGGAGCTCCTCGTCACCGACATGGACCTCTGGCTCGAGGGCCTCGAGGAGCTGGAGCGAGTCGGTTTCGTCTCGGGCGTCGAGGACGCCGAGAGCTGGGCGACCAACGAGCTCCTGACGCCCTGAGCCCTGCCACTCGATCGCTGCCTCCAGGCGCTCGACCTTTGCCTGTGAGCGTCCCAGCCTGCAAAGGCTTGTTGGGGACTCCTCCCCATCCAGCGCCCTTCCCTCCCGCGCCGTCATCGATATTTGCTGGTACCCCGAACCCGTCAGACGACCACAGAACGGACGTAACCATGAATGAGGCGAAGCCCATCCGACGGCTGCTCGCCAGCCTGCTCGCCGTCGCAGGCCTGACACTCGGCATCGTCACCGTCGCGCCGGAGGCCCAGGCCGCCTCCCCTGCGGACCGGTGCCCGCGCGGAGCGCTCTGCTTCTACTTCAACAGCGACTGGAACGGCGCTCAGGCGAACTTCTACCGCCCGGTCGACGGCTTCCTCGGCAACGACCGGTTCCGGCGCGGCTCCGGCTACCGGCCCGGCAACGGGGTCGGAGTTCCCGTCGGCAACAACGCCGCATCCGTGATCAACCGCACGGGCCACGCCGTATTCCTCTCTGACGGGACCCAGTGCACCGGGCGTTCGAGACAGATCAACCCCGGCGCCACCCGTAATCTCGCCGCTATCGGCCTCAAGAACCAGGTCTCGTCGTTCATGGCTCACCAAGTCGGCGCAGGGGCAGCCTGCGTCGGAGACGGAATGCGCTGATGACGACCGCTGCCTCGGCCTCCGCCTGAGCCCTCCCGCAGCACATCCGCCTTTCGTGGGCCCAGCTGTGACGCATACGTCACGGCTGGGCCCACGTCCGATCGCGCCGTAGCCCGTTGACATGCCGCAACCACACCTCTAGCGTCCGTATCGTTCAGTAATCGATTTCCCACCACGAGCGAGACGAGCGAGCGGGACGATGACGTCCGAAGACCTGATGAGCGCCGACCTGCCCGACACCACCTGCTGCGGCCCGGGCGAGGTGAGCCGCCGCTCGTTCATCGCTCTGACGGCCGCGACCGGCACGCTCGCCGTCGGACCCGGCGTCCCGGCCGGCGCCGAGACCCGCCCTGTGCCGGCACGCACCGACCTCGACCCGGCGTGGCTGGAGCGGATCTCGGCCCGCGGCACGCCCACCGAGTACACCGGCGAGGCGCTGTCGCGCATCGGCATGCCCGTCGGCGGCCTGACCACGGGCCAGGTCTACCTCGCCGGCGACGGCCGGACCTGGCTGTGGGACGTGTTCAACGCGGACGCCTTCCGCTACGGCGGCGACGACTGGCAGGGCCGGCACTACGCCGAGCCGCTCGACCTGGACCCGGTCTTCACCACCGGCTTCGCGCTGCGGTGGGGCGACGGCGCGCACACGCGCCGGCTCGACGCCGAGGGGTTCTCCGACGTGCGCTTCCGCGGCCGCTACCCGATCGGGCACGTCGAGCTGCGGGACGCCGCCTGCCCCCTGGAGGTGGACCTCGACGCCTTCTCTCCCTTCGTCCCCACCCGGGTGGCCGACTCGTCCCTGCCGGCGACCGTCTTCGAGTACACGCTGCGCAACACCTCGCCCGACCCGGTCAGCGCCGAGCTCCTCGGCATCGCCGAGAACCCCGTCTGCCTCGACAGCCGCCGCGGCCAGCCGATCGTCCTCACCACCTCCGCGCTGGGTGCGGACGCCGGCGCGCCCGGTCTGCAGCACGGCGCGCGGGGAGCCGAGCTGCCCGAGCCGCGCCCCGACGTCGCGGTCGAGAACTGGGAGGACGGCTACGGGGCCTGGACGGCCACCGGCGCGGCGTTCGGTGACGGGCCGGTCACCCAGGCGGAGGCGCCCGACTACTTCGTCCGCGAGGGTGACCTCGGCGCGGACGGCCGCTTCGTCACCTCGCACAACTGGCGGGACGCCTCCGCACCCGCGGACGACCACACCGGCCGGTTGACCAGCGAGCCGTTCACGCTCGAACGCAGGTACCTCGCGGCGAGCATCGGCGGCGGGAACCGCGTCGACGCCGGCCTCCACGTCGTCGTCGACGGCGAGGTCGTGGCCCGACTCACGGGCAACAACTCCGAGATCATGCGGGCCAAGGCCGTGGACGTCAGCGCGTGGGCGGGACGCACGGCGCGGATCGAGCTCGTCGACGAGGGCGTCGGCGGCTGGGCGCACGTCAACTGCGACCGGATCTGGCAGACCGACACCCCCCTCGACCCGCGGCCCGTGGAGGAGCTTCCCGACGGCGGCACGTTCGCGCTCGCCGCGTTCGACCCGGCCGCCCGCGTCCGTCCGTCGATCGCGGCGTGGGACACCCCCGAGGCATGGTTCGACGCCGAGGACGGCCCCGCGGAGGCCGACGCCGGGAACGGCTCGCTCGCCGGGACGGTCACGGTCGCCGTCGACCTCGCACCCGGGGAGGAGCGAACCGTCCGCTTCGCACTCGCGTGGCACTTCCCGACGATCAGCGGGAACCGGTTCGGCTACATCGACGGCTCCGAGAACCTCCGCCGCCACTACGGCGAGAGGTACGCCGACGTCTCCGCCGTCGTCGCCGACCTCGCGGACCGCGGTGCGGACCTCTCAGCGGACACGCACGCGTTCGTGCGGACGTGGTACGACGACGCGACGCTGCCCGTGTGGTTCCTGGAGCGGACCCTCTCCCCCGCCTCGACCCTCGCCACCGGCACATGCCTGCGGTTCCACGACGGGCGCTTCTACGCGTGGGAGGGGATCTACTGCTGCGACGGCACGTGCACGCACGTGTGGAACTACGCCCAGTCGGTCGCGCGGCTCTTCCCGGAGCTCGAGCGCGACACCCGGGAGCGGGTGGACCTCGGCCTCTCCTTCCACGCCGACACCGGGGCCATCGACTATCGCGGCGAGGCGGACCGCAGGGTCGCGCACGACGGCCAGTGCGGCAACGTCCTGCGCACCTACCGCGAGCACCAGATGTCACCGGACGGCGCGTTCCTCGAACGGGTCTGGCCGCGCGTCAGGAAGGCGACCGAGTACCTCATCGGCCACGACGGCGAGCCCGACGGCGTCCTGGAGGGCGCGCAGTACAACACCCTCGACGCCACCTGGTACGGCGAGATCCCGTGGATCACCGGCCTGTACGTCGCCGCCCTGCGGGCCGCGGCCGAGATGGCCGACGACGTCGGCGACGCCGCCTTCGCGTCCCGGTGCCGCACGATCGCCGAGGCGGGCACCGCGTACCTGGACACCTCGCTGTGGAACGAGGAGTACGGCTACTACGAGCACGTCACCGATCCGGCGCACGCCGAGGCCACGAGCTCGAACCGCGGCTGTCACATCGACCAGATGTTCGGGCAGACCTATGCCCACCAGCTCGGCCTGCCGCGCGTGGTCGACGAGTCCCACGCCCGCACGGCGCTGGAGAGCATCGTGCGGAACAACCACCTGCCGGACGCCCAGTCGTACATGGAGGAGTCCGGCATCGAGGGCGGCCGGACCTACAGCACCGAGGGCGAGCCCGGGACCGTGATGTGCACCTGGCCGTTCGGCGGCTCCGACATCGCGCCCGGTGAGGGCGAGCCCACCCTGGTCGCCTACTTCAACGAGGTGTGGACCGGCCAGGAGTACCAGCTCGCGGCCCACCTCTTCGCCGAGGGCATGGTGGGCGAGGCGCTCACCGTCGTGCACGCGGTGCACGAGCGGTACTCGGCCGGGAGTCGCAACCCCTACAACGAGGTCGAGTGCTCGGACCACTACACGCGGGCCATGATGAGCCACGCCGCCTACCTGGCCGCCACCGGCTACGGCTACCACGGGCCCCGCGGGTATCTGCGGCTCGCGCCGCGGCTGGGTGACCCGGCGGAGGTCGCCGCCGCGTTCACCGTCGCCGAGGGCTGGGGCCTGTACCGGCAGCGCCGCACCGGCCACCAGCAGCGCAGCGAGCTGGAGCTGCGCCACGGCCGGCTGCGGCTGCGGACCTTCGCCACCGAGGTGCCCGACCGGCCCGGGAACCGACCGGCGCACGCCGAGGTGGTGGACGGGCACGGCGGCCGGCGGCGGGTGGACGTCGAGGACGTCACGGTCGACGGTGCGGCAGTGACGGTCACGCTCGCCGAGGAGGTCGAGCTGAGCGCGGGGCAGACGCTGGTGGTCACGGTCCGGTGACCCTCACGGTCCGGTGACCCGCCACGGTGCGCAGCCTGCGCCGTCGCGTGACCCGGCTAGGGGCTGAAGGCACCAGCGGCGGGCGCTTCCGCTGATCGGAAAGGCGCATTGTCCGGGCCGGCGTCCGGTGGGAGCGTCCGGTCGGGCCCGCACGCCGCTTCGTCGAGGAGGACGCACGCACCGTGACTGCCAGCTCTGGCCGCACCGCGGCCGGCACCCCGTGGACCTCTGTCGACGAGCGCGAGCGAGGGACGAGCGGAGCACGAGGAGACGGCGGGCCCACGGTGCTGTTCGCGAACTCGTTGGGCACCGCGCAGGACTCGTGGTGGCCGCAGGTGGAGGCGCTGGCCGGTGAGGCCCGGTGCCTCACGTGGGACTACTGGGGGCACGGCGAGGGCGGCGACCCGCCTCCCCGCCCGACGCTGGAGGCCGTCACGGACGAGGCGGTGGCCGTGCTCGACGCGGCCGGCGCGGACCGGGTCCACGTGTGCGGCCTCTCGCTCGGCGGCATGGTCGCGGTCGACCTCGCGGCCCGGTACCCGGAACGGGTGGCCTCGGCGACGGTGCTCAGCGCACCCGCCTACCAGGAGAACCCGCAGTTCTGGACCGACCGCGCCGCCGCGGTCCGGGACGGCGGCATCGACGTGGTCAGCGGCGGCGTCGCCGGCCGGTGGTTCACCTCCACGTTCCTCGAGGCACATCCGGAGGCCGCCGAACGGGTGGTCGCGCCGCTGCGCGCGATGCGCCCCTCGGGGTACGCCGCTTGCTGCGAGGCGATCGCCGGTGCGGACGTGCGCGACCGGGCCCGCCAGGTGACCTGCCCGGCCACCGTCGTGGCCGGCGCACAGGACGTGGCGGTTCCTGCGTCGCACGGGGAGATCCTCGCCGCGGCGATCCCAGGAGCCACCCTCACCGTGGTGGACGACGGCGCCCACATCCTCAACGTCAGCCACCCCGACCTCGTCACATCCCTCCTGCGCGACCGCCTCGCGGCCGCGTGACCGACCACCGGACGGAGCACCGATGACCGCACCTACCCTCTCGCTCGACGGCCGCGTCGTCCTCGTCACGGGCGCCGCCAGCGGCATCGGCGAGGCGATCGCGAAGGCGTCCGCCGCGGCCGGGGCCTCCGCCGTCGTGCTGCTGGACCGGGACGCCGAGCACCTCGAGGAGGTCCGCGCGGAGGTGGCCGGCACGGACGGTGCCCCGGCGGCGGACGCCGCCGTCGTGGACATCGCCGACGCCCCCGCGGTGCACGCGGCCGTCGCGGCGGCTGCCGAGAAGCACGGCCGTATCGACGCCGCGTTCCTCAACGCGGGCATCAACGCCGGGGCCGGCATCGGGCAGCCGGGCGGCGGCATCGACGAGCTGGACCTGGAGACCTGGAACCGGGTCATGGCGATCAACCTCACCGGTACGTTCAGCACCATGCAGGCTGTCGCCGCGGTGATGAAGCGGCAGCGCTCGGGCAGCATCGTCACCACGTCCTCCTCGGCCGGGCTGCGGACGGAGCCGCTCGTCAGCTACGCGTACCAGACCGCCAAGGCGGCGGTGGTCTCGCTGACCCGCGCCGCCGCCGTCGAGCTGTCCGCCTACGGGGTGCGGGTCAACTCGATCGCGCCGGGCCCGGTGAACACGAACATCGGCGGGCGCCGGCCGCGGCACCCGGAGAAGACCGCGCTGTGGGAGCGCAGCATCCCGATGCGCCGCTTCGGCGACCCGGACGAGCTGACCGGCCTGGCACTGCTGCTCGCCTCGGACGCGGGCTCCTACATGACCGGCGGGACGTACGTGATCGACGGCGGCGCGAGCGCCCTCACGCAGGTCCTCTCCGGCGAGATCGTCCGCGATCTCGTGCCCTCGCACTGAGGCGCCTCACCGGCGGAAGGTCAGCAGCGTGACGGAGTGCGGCGGGAAGCCGTAGCGGCCGTCGAGGTCGACGTCGCCGCGGTGACGCAGGGCGACCCGATCGGGGTCGTCGAGGGTGTTGACGGCGAACACGTCCGCCACGTCGGCGCCGATGTCGTGGACCTCGGCGCGGCGCGGGAGGTTGCCGGTCCGGCCGTCGAGGACGAGGCGGGCCTCCACGGTGGCGCTACGGTGCCGGTTGATGACCGCGAGGTGGAGCCGGCTGCGGTCGGCGGACGCCGACGCACTGACGTCGAGGGACGGCACCACGTCCGGGACGGAGCGGAACGTCCCGTCGGGTTCGCGCTGGACGCCCTGCCGGACCGGTGCCGTCCGCGCGGGCCCCTCCACCCGGCTGGCCAGGGCGATCGGGCCGGTGTGGTTCTGGTACAGGTCCCACACGTGGTACGAGGCGGACGGCAGCACCCCGCCGGGCCGGGCCACCACCAGGGCGTTGGCGTTCACGAGGTTCACCGTGTTCGCCATGGTCGGCGGCACGGGCAGGGTCGCCCCGCGGTGCAGGACGTGGAAGACGCCGGCGTAGAACAGGGCGTCGGCGAGGGTACGAGGGCTCCACCGGTTGACGCGCAGGCGGGAGACGTCGCCGCCGTCGGTCTCGCGGGGCGCCACGCCGCCGTCCTCACCGGGGCGCGGCTCCGGCCACGAGGCCGGCTCGAGGTGGCGGATGTTCCACTCGTCCAGGGCGAGGGCCAGCGGCCGCTCGACGCCGAGGTCGCGTGCGGTGTCGGCCACGAGGTGCGCGTAGTCCTGGATGCGCTGCTCGAAGAACTGCGGCTGCCCGACGACCGCGTCGTAGTCGTCGGCCACCAGGTGCGTGCTCGCCGCGTACAGATGAGTCGAGACGTAGTCGATCAGGCCCCCGGCCCGGTCCAGCAGGGGCCGGGTCCACTCCTCGTGATGCTGCTCGGCGCCCCGGACCCCCGGGCCACGGACCACCTGCTCCGGCGGCGCGCCGACGGCGATGAGCTTGATCGACGGGTCCACGCGCCGCATGAAGAGCGCGTGCTCCCGGGCGGCCGCGGCGTACTCGCGCGCGGGGCGGTACCCCATCTGCCAGTGGCCGTACACCTCGTTGCCGATGCCCCAGTACCGCACCCGGTACGGGTCGGGATGGCCGTTCGCCGTTCGCCGCCGCGTGTACTCGGTGTCGCCGTCGTAGTTCGTGTACTCGAGCCACCGGACGGCCTCGTCGACGTCGCGGCAGCTGTGCACGAGGAACGGCTCGGCGCCCACCAGTGCGCACCAGGCGAGGAACTCGTCCGTGCCGAACGCGTTGGACTCCTCCGACCCCCAGGCCAGCTCGAGCCGCCGGGGCCGGTGCTCGCGCGGCCCGATCCCGTCCTCCCAGTGGTACGGCGAGGTGAAGTTCCCACCGGGCCAGCGCACGTTCGGCACGCCGAGCCGTGCGCACAGGTCGACGACATCGCCGCGGACCTCGCCGCGCTCGTCGAGCACGCCGCCGTCGATGTTCCCGAAGAACGCGGACTCCAGGAAGTGTCCGTAGATGTTCCGGTCGATGCGCGTCAGCTCGGCGGTGTCGATCTCGATGGTGGCGGTCACGGTCTCTCCGGTCGGCGGCCGCGTCAGATTTGTCCAGGGTCTTGTCCCGACGGCGTGTACAACGTAATACTACGCGCGGCCCTACAACGTCGTACTACCGGCGGAACGCTCGACGGAGAGGATGCGCGCCCGGATGACCGTCGCCGTCGACAGCAACCAGGACGTCCTCGCGCCCGACGCATCACCGCCCGGGCGCAAACCCCGGCTCAGCCGGCAGCAGCTGTGGATCTGGCTGATGCTGACGCCGACGGTCGTGCTCTACGGGGCCTACACCGTCTACCCGATCATCGCCAGCTACTGGTACGCGTTCCTGGAGTGGAACGGGTTCGAGGCGGAGAAGACCTTCGTCGGGCTGCAGAACTTCCGGGACGTCTTCGCAGACCCGCTGTTCTGGAACTCCTTCAAGATCACCGTGCTGTTCATGCTCGCCGTCGTGCCGTTCAAGGTGCTCCTGACACTGCTGCTGGCGCTCGCGCTGAACTCGCCGAAGCTGCCGTTCTCCACGTTCTTCCGGACCGCCTACTTCCTGCCGGTCGTCACCACGGCGGCCATCGTCGGCGTCGTCATGCAGTTCGTGTTCGACCCGGCGTCCGGGCCGGTGAACCTCACCCTGCAGCGGCTCGGGCTGGTCGAGGCCGGCGTGAACTTCCTCGGCGACTCCTCCTACGCACTGTGGACGGCCGCGGCCGTCTACGTGTGGAAGTGGTTCGGGATCACGATGATCTACTGGCTGGCCGCCCTGCAGACGATCCCCGACGAGGTCTACGAGGCGGCCCGGATCGACGGTGCCGGCGCCTGGCACCTGCTGCGCTCGATCACCATGCCGCTGATCAAGCCGTTCCTCATCATCATCACGTTGCTGTCCTTCGAGTCGGCCCTGAAGGTCTTCGACCTCATGCTGACCATGACGAACGGCGGGCCGTACTACGCCACCGAGGTCGTCGAGATCTACATCTACCGCTGGGCCTTCGCCGCCACCGTCCCCGAGCTGGGCCACGCGTCCGCAGCGGCCGTCGTCTTCGGTCTGTTCGTCTGCGCCGTCGGCCTGTTCCAGCTCTTCGGCGTCCGCGCCGTGCAGAGAGCGAGGTCCGCATGAGCGCGAGGAGCACGGCAGCATGACGACGACGACCTCCAGCCGGCCCGAGGTGGACCGCACCCGCACGGCGCCGGAGGCCCGCGCGGCGAGGCCGGTGGCGGCCCGGCCGCCTCCTGCGGCGCCTGCCGTGGTGGCTGCTGGCCCTGTTCCTTCTGGGCGGTGCGTTCCTGTGGGTGTATCCGTTCCTCTGGATGGTCTCGGCGTCGCTCAAGGACCAGCTGGAGATCTTCAGCGCCGGGCTGTCACTGCTCCCCGAGACGCCGGTGTGGGAGAACTACGCCCGGGCCTGGACCGAGGCGAACTTCAGCACCTACACGTGGAACACGATCCTCGTCACCGTCGCCAGCGTGGTGCTGGTGGTGGTGCGGTGCGCCATGGCCGGCTACGTGATCGGCCGCTACCAGTTCTTCGGGAAGAAGGTCGTGGTGATCGTCCTGGTCGCCACCTTCTTCGTGCCGACCGGCTACACGATCATCCCCGTCGTCGAGATCTCGCAGCAGCTCGGCCTGCTGAACTCCCTGTCCGGAATGGTCCTCGCCATGTCCGGCGGCGGGCACGTCGCGCTGATCCTGCTCTACGCGGGGTACTTCCGCGGCATCCCCCGCGAGCTCGAGGAGTCCGCCGTCATCGACGGCGCGGGGTTCTTCTCCGTCTTCTTCCGGATCATGCTGCCGCTGTCCGGGCCGATCACGGCCACGGCCACCCTGATGACGTTCCTCGCCACCTGGAACAACTTCTTCATCCCGCTGGTCTTCTCCCTCTCCCGGCCGGAGCTGCGCACCCTCAGCGTCGGCATGAAGGCGTTCGTGGGCGAGAACTCCACCGACTGGGGCGGCATGGCGGCCGCGGCGACCATCTCCCTGATCCCGCTGGTCATCCTGTTCGTGCTGCTCCAGGGCCAGTTCGTCAAGGGCTTCGCGGGAGCGATCAAGCAATGACGACCGCCACGGGCCGCCGCAGCCCGAACATCCTGCTCATCTGCACCGACCAGCAGCGCTTCAGCGCGCTCGGCGCCGCCGGCAACGCCGAGATCGAGACCCCGAACCTGGACCGGCTCGCGAACGAGGGCACCCTGTTCGAGAACTGCTATGTGCAGAACCCCGTGTGCGGGCCGTCCCGCGCAAGCCTGATGACCGGGCGGTACGTCCACTCCCACGGTCTGTGGGCGAACGGCGTCGCCCTGCCGTCGCACGAGCGGCTCTTCACCAAGGACCTCGCCGAGGCGGGCTACGACTGCGGTCTCGTGGGCAAGCTGCACCTGGCCGCCTGCTTCGGCGGGCGCACCGAGCCACGCCTCGACGACGGCTTCCGGGTCTTCCGCTGGGCGCACGACCCCTACCGCGGGTCGTCCGAGAACGCCTACCACCGGTGGCTGCGGGCCCACCGACCCGACCTCTACGAGGCCGCGACGGACCCCGGCTCGGACCTCACGTTCGACACGATGCCCACGTCTGCCCACTACAGCCGGTGGATCGCCGAGGAGACGATCTCGTTCCTGCGCCAGGACCGGGAGCGCGACAAGCCCTTCTGCTTCATCGCGAACTTCTTCGACCCCCACCACGGCTTCGGCGCACCGCAGGAGTACCTCGACCGGTACGACCCGGCGCGCCTCAGCCGCCCGGTCACCACGCCGGACGAGCTCGACGGCAAGCCCCCGATCTACACCGAGGCGTCCCAGCGGTCCTACGCAGGCCACGCCAAGGGCTACGCCGAGTACACGGCCGACGAGCTGCAGGAGGTCAAGGCCGCGTACTACGCGATGGTCGGCCTCGTCGACGACGAGGTCGGACGCATCCTCGACACGCTGGAGGAGGAGGGACTGACGGAGAGCACGGTGGTCGTCTTCACCTCCGACCACGGCGAGATGCTCGGCGACCACCGGCTCATGCTCAAGGGCCCGATGCTCTACGACGTGGCCGTCCGGGTGCCGTTGCTCATCAGGTGGCCGGGCCACGTGCCGGCCGGCGAGCGGCACGGCGAGCTGGTCCAGTGGGTCGACCTGGCGCCGACGCTGCTGGAGATCGCCGGGCTGGACGCCTCCCCCGCCCACCAGGGCGAGAGCCTGCTGGGGCTCGCCACCGGGCAGGCGGGCTGGACCCGGGACTGGGCGTTGGCGGAGTACCGCGACAGCGGCCACCCCTACGACCCGCCGGTGCACACCACCATGCTCCGGCACGAGAGCTGGAAGGTCGTCGTCCACCACGGCGAGCCCGCCACGGGCCGGGCACGGACCGGTGAGCTGTACGACCTCGCCCGCGACCCGGACGAGCTGAACAACCTGTGGGACGAACCCGCCCACGCCGCGACGAGGGCTCGGATGCAGGAGCGCCTGCTCGACGTCCTCGTGGCGACCGAGGACCGCAGCGCACGACGAGAGGCATTTTGGTGACAGGCGAACCAGACCAGCTCCACCCCCGGCCGCAGCTACGCCGCGAGACGTGGCACGACCTGACCGGCACGTGGCAGTTCGCGTTCGACGACGACGACCGCGGCGTCCAGGAGCGGTGGTACGACGGCGCACGGCTCGGCACCGACCCCTTCGGGGCGCGGATCCAGGTGCCCTACCCGCCCGAGTCGCCGCTGTCCGGAGTCGCCGACACGTCCTTCCACCCGGTGGCCTGGTACGCGCGGGAGGTCGAGGTGGCGGTCCCCGAGGACGGACGGCGGGTCCTGCTGCACTTCGGCGCGGTGGACTACCACGCGGTCGTGTGGGTGAACGGCCGGCATGTCGGCGAGCACACCGGCGGGCACACCCCGTTCACCCTCGACATCACCCACGCGCTCGACCCGGACAGCAGCGTCCAGGCCGTGGTGGTCCGTGCGGAGGATCGCCCCACCGACCTGCACCAGCCCCGCGGCAAACAGGTCACCTCCGAGGGTGCCCGCGGCATCTTCTACGACCGCACCAGCGGCATCTGGCAGCCGGTGTGGCTGGAGACCGTGGCCCAGACGCACATCAGCTCCCTGCGGTGGACCACCGACATCGACGCCGGACAGGTCCGCCTCGATCTCGCGCTCTGCGGCACGATCGTCTCCGGCCTGACCGTCCGCGTCCGGCTCAGCCTGGAGGGCGTGCTGCTCGCCGAGCACAGCGCCCGGGCTCGCGAGGACCGTGCCACGGTCACGTTCGCCCTCGAGGACCTGCAGACCGGTCAGCCGATCCTGTGGTCGCCGGAGTCGCCCACGCTCATCGACGCGGAGATCCTGCTCGAGGCACCCGGCACCGCCGGGCCGGCCGACCGGGTCCACAGCTACCTCGGGGTGCGCAGTGCCGGCTTCCGGGACGGTCTCTTCCTGCTCAACGGTCGCCCGTACTACCTCCGCATGGTGCTGGAGCAGGGCTACTGGCCCACGTCCCACCTGGCCGCTCCCGGCCCGGACGCGCTGCGGCGCGAGGTGGAGCTGATCAAGCAGCTGGGCTTCAACGGCGCGCGGATCCACCAGAAGATCGAGGACCCGCGGTTCCTCTACTGGTGCGACCGGCTCGGCCTGGCCGTCTGGGGCGAGTTCCCCAACGCGTTCGCCTACTCCCCCACGGCCGTCACCCGGACGGTTCAGGAGTGGCAGGCCGCCGTCGAGCGCGACGTCAGCCACCCGAGCGTCGTCGCCTGGGTGCCTCTCAACGAGAGCTGGGGCGTCCCGCGGATCGCCACCTCGCCCCAGCAGCAGAGCTTCGCCACGGCGCTGTACCACCTCACCAAGGCTCTCGACCCCACCCGGCCGGTGATCTCCAACGACGGCTGGGAGCACACGGTCAGCGACATCTGGTCCGTCCACGACTACACCCCGAGCGGCGAGAGCATCCGCCGGCGCTACCACGCCGTGCCGGATCTGGAGCACACGCTGCACGGCCCCGGTCCCGGCCGTCGGAAGATCTTCGTGCACGACGTCGAGCACGCGGGACAGCCCGTCATGATCACCGAGTACGGCGGACTCGCCTACGTCGACGACCTGGACGGACGGTGGGCCGGCTACAGCACCGTGACCAGCGCGGCCGACCTGCAGGACCGGCTCGAGGAGCTGACCTCGGCGATCCTCGACGCTCCCCGCGTCGCGGGGTTCTGCTACACCCAGCTCACCGACACCCAGCAGGAGCGCAACGGACTGCTCACCGAGGACCGGGAGCCGAAGCTCCCGGTCGAGCAGATCCGCCGGATCATCACCCGGCCGTCCGCGGCCATCCCCGCCGAAGAGGTCGACGCCTACCGCCGCGCGACCAAGGAGCGAGTCTGACCTCCCCGGGTCAGCGGAGATCCGATCTCGACCGATGCAGACAGCAACGCATGAGCCCTCACCGAGGAAGGCACGACCATGACGATGACACGTAGGGGAATGCTGCAGGGCGCCGGAGCCCTCGGCGCGGCAGCACTGCTGGGGGCCTGCGACACGGCGCCGCCCGGCGGTGGTGGGGGTGGCGGTGGTGGCGGCGGTGGCGGGGGCGCCGGCGGGCCGCTCACGTGGTGGGACCACACGCCGAACCTCCAGGCCGCGAACAACCGGATCTTCGAGCGGTTCACGCAGGAGACCGGGACGCAGGTGGAGTACAGCTACCACCTCACGAACGAGATGGGTGAGGCGCTGCAGCTGGCGAACCAGAGCGACCAGCTTCCGGACGTGCTGACCAACGTCGGCCTGCGCCTCCCCGTGCCCGCACTCATCGACGAGGGGTGGTTCCAGGCCGCGGCGTTCCCGGACGACGTCCTCGCCCGCCTGCCCGAGACGGCGCTCATCGAAGGCATCCACGTCTTCGACGGCGACGTCTACAGCTTTCCGATCTTCAACGACCGCCAGTACTGGGCGCTGACCTGGTACAACACCGAGATGCTCGAGGGCGCCGGCGTCGAGCCGCCGACGACCTACGACGAGTTCCGCGCGGTGGCCCGGGCGGTCCAGGACGACGGGGGCGAGGGGACCTACGGCGCCATCTTCAACCTCGGGCAGGTCCCGCGCGTGGCGGAGCACGTCAACTTCCTCGCCCAGGCAGCGGGATTCCCCGGGTTCGGCGGCGAGCTCTACGAGACCGGCGAGATCCAGTACCACCACGAGGCCTACCTCACGGTGGTCGAGTTCCTGCTCTCGCTGCAGCAGGACGGCCTGCTGTACCCGGGCTCCGGACAGCTCGCCGACGCGGACGCCAGGATCCGGTGGGCGGCCGGCGGCGCGGGCCTGTACATGGACGGTCCGTGGTGCCCGGGCAGCCTCGTGACGTCCAACGCCCAGGAGTTCCACGAGAAGCTCGGCGTGGCGCCCATGCTCGTGCCCGACTCCGGCACGGAGCTCGTCGCCTACCGCGCGCCCCAGGGCGGGATGTACTGGATCTCCGGCTCGTCGCAGAACGTCGAGCCGGCCAGCCAGCTGATCGCGATGCAGACCGAGGAGCAGTACTACATCGACATCGCCAACGGCATGGCGCAGCCGCCGCTCGACGTCTCGGTGATCTCCCGGGCGGACGTCCACCCCGCCTGGGCGGAGATGGTCGGCTGGTTCCAGGAGCAGGTGTTCCTCGCGCCCGCACCGTCCGCGAAGAACCCGTCGATCTCCGCGGTCAACGCTCGGGCCGAGCTGATCGAGCCGGACCTCGGGATGATCGTGCAGGGCGCGTTCAGCGGTGACGTGCCGGACTGGCGGGGCGCGCTGCGCGAGCTGAGCGACAAGTCCATGCGGCAGCGCGAGGAGAACGTCGCCGCGGCGCAGTCAGAGGGTGTCGATGTCGACATGGACGACTGGGCGTTCCCCGACTGGCAGCCCCGTCAGGACTACACGCCGGACATGTACTGAGCCGGGAGCGCGGACGCATGAACGACATCTCGAGACATCTGACCCGGCGCCGCCTGCTCCAGGCGGCCGGTGCGGGCGCCGTCGCCGGCGTGCTCGCGGCGTGCGACACCGCGCCGCCCGCCGGAGGCGACGGCACCGGAGGGAGCGGCGGACCACTGACCTGGTGGGACCACTTCAACCCGCTGCAGGACCTGCACCAGGAGGTCTTCGCCCAGTTCCAGGCGGACACCGGGATCGCGGTCGAGTACACGCCGCAGCAGACCGCCGAGATGGGCGAGGCGCTGCGGGTGGCGAAGCAGAGCGACCAGCTCCCGGACGTGCTGACCAACGTCGGGCTGAACCTCCCGGTACCGGCGCTCATCGCAGAGAACTGGTTCCAGCCGATCACCCTCACCGAGGACGCCCTCGCCGCCCTGCCTCCGGAGGCGCTGGCGGAGGGCGTGCACACGTTCGGCGGTGAGACCTACACGTTCCCGATCTTCAACTTCCGCCAGTACTGGGCGGCGACGTGGTTCAACCGCGACCTGGTCCAGCAGGCCGGCCTCGACCCGGACGCGCCCCCGCGGACGTACGACGAGTTCCGCGCGGCGGCGCGGGCGGTCGCCGACACCGGCGGGGACGGGACCTACGGGTGGATGGTGGCCCTGGGCCAGCCGCCCCGGCTGGGCGAGCAGATCAACATGCTCGCCCAGGCCGGCGGCTTCGAGGGCCTGAACGGCCTGGACTTCCGGACCGGGGAGTTCGCCTACCACCACGACGCGTACGTGGCCGCCGTCGAGTTCTGGCTCTCCCTGCGCGACGACGGCCTCCTGGTCCCCGGCACCGAGGCCTTCAGCGACGCGGACGCACGTGCCCGGTGGTCGGCGGGGCAGGCCGGATACTACCTCGACGGTCCGTGGTGCGCCGGCGTCGTGGTCCAGGACCTCGCCGAGTTCGCCGACAAGCTGGACGTCGGGCCGATGCTGGTCCCCGAGGCGGGCATGGACGTCGTCTCCTACCGCGGCCCGCAGGGCGGCGCGTTCTACCTCTCCGGCCCGTCGGAGCGACGGGAGGACGTCAGCGAGCTGCTGAGCATGCTGACCACGCCGGAGTACTACCGGCAGCTGGCCGCGCACATGGACCAGCCGCCGCTCGACCTCGCCGCCGTGGCCGAGGCGGACGTCCATCCCGCGTACGCCAAGCTGATCGACTGGTACCAGGACCAGGTGTACCTGGCACCGCTCCCGGTCAGCCAGAACCCGGACATCGATCTGGTCAACGCGGAGATGCCGCTCATCGAGCCCGACCTCGGCATGACGATCCAGGGTCTGTTCGCCGGCGAGCTCGGCGACGTGCGCACCGCCCTGCGGGACCTCAGCGACCGTTCCGAGGCGGCCCGCGAGGAGGCGCTCGCCACCGCCCGTGAGGCCGGCGCCCAGGTCGAGTTCGAGGACTGGGCCTTCCCGGACTGGCAGCCCCGCCAGGACTTCACGGCTGACATGTACGGCTGATGGCGGCGGGGAAGCAGCGACTCAACGTCCTGGTGCTCATGAGTGACGAGCAACGCTGGGACACCCTCGGTCACACCGGCAACCCGGCCGCCCGCACCCCCGTGCTGGACGAGCTCGCCGAGACCTCCACGGTCCTCGAGCGGACCTACACGCCGTTCCCGCTGTGCTGCCCGTCCCGGACCAGCCTGTGGACCGGCCGGATGCCGCGGCACCACCACGTGCTGGGCAACTGGCGGGCGATCGACCCCCGGCTCCGGGACGCCGGGCTGGGCACCGCGTTCCGGGACGCCGGCTACCACACCCTCTACTGCGGCAAGTGGCACGTCCCGGGCACCACACCGCGGCGCATGGGCTTCCGCGCCACCTCGGCGATCCCGGCCGTGCTGGACGGACGGGACCGCGGCCGCTACATCCAGCCGTACCGGGAGTACGCCGGCCGACAGGGCTACGAGCTGGTCGACGGGCACATCGAGAACCTCACCCGGGCGGACGTCGAGACGCTCCGCTCCGCACCCCACCGGGCGACGGCCGCGATCCCGGAGGAGCACTTCCTGGAGACGTGGCAGACGGACCAGTTCCTCCGGGCGCTCCACCAGCGGCCCGACGACCGACCGTGGTTCGCGGTCTGCTCCTTCAACGCCCCGCACTTCCCGATGGTGGTCCCGGCGCCCTACGACCGGATCATCGACCGGCGCCGGGTCCGCCTGCCCGCCAGCTTCGCCGCCGGGCCCGGGACGAGACCGCGCGAGGTCGCCACGTCGTCGTACGCGACCAAGTACGCGGATCTCGACGAGGCCGGCTGGACGGACATGATCGCCCACTACCTCGGGCTGTGCGCGCTCGTGGACACCCAGGTCGGGAGGATCCTCGACCACCTCCGCCGTGCCGGCGAGCTGGACCGCACGATCGTCGTCTACACCTCCGACCACGGCGACATGATGGGCGCGCACCGGCTGATGGAGAAGGGGCATCTGCTCCACTACGAGGAGGCGCTCCGGGTGCCGCTGCTGGTCCGCCACCCGGACCAGACCGGCGGGACGAGAACGACCAACCTCGTCTCCGTCGTCGACATCGCCCGTACCCTCGCCGAGCTGGCCGGCGTCACCTGGACCGAGGACGACGACGGAACCTCCTTCGCGGCGATGCTCGCCAAGGCGGCGCCCACGCCGACCCGGAACCACGTCACGGCCGAGACGGTGCTGTACGGCATGGAGGCGGACGCGAACGGCGAGCACGTCGACCCGGCGACGTGGGACGCCGACCGTGACGGGATGAACCTGTCCGTCCGTACCCACCGGGTCCGGTACGTCTACCGCTCCCGCGACGTCGACGAGCTCTACGACCACGCCCTCGACCCCGACGAGCTCGTCAACCTCGCCGGTGACCCGGCTCGCACGTCCGACCGGCTGGCGCTACGACGCCTGCTGGCCGACGAGATCGGCGATGTCTACCCGGACGTCGCGCGCACCCTGACCGCCTAGCTGGAAGGAAGCCATGGCCCCGCGCACCAACGTCGTCCTGATCGTCGTCGACGACATGGGGTACTCCGACATCGGCTGCTACGGCAGCGAGATCCCGACCCCGAACCTCGACCGGCTCGCGGCCGGCGGGGTCAGGATGTCGCAGTTCTACAACACCGCCCGCTGCTCACCGTCCCGCGCGTCCCTGCTCACCGGGCTCCACCCGCACCAGACCGGGATCGGGATCCTCACCGAGGACCAGCGGCCGCACGGCTACGCGGGGACCCTCAACGACCGCTGCCTGACGATGGCGGAGGTCCTCGGCGCGGCCGGCTACGCGACCTCCATGTCCGGCAAGTGGCACCTGTGCGGCCAGATGTTCGAGCCCCACGACGCCTGGCCCACCCGGCGCGGGTTCGAGCAGTTCTTCGGCACCATCGCCGGCGGCGGCAGCTACTACTACCCGAAGACCCTCACCCGCGGCGAGACCTCGGTGCAGGAAGAGACGTCGGCGCCGGACTTCTACTACACGGACGCGATCACCGACAACGCCGTCGGCTTCATCGAGGCCCACCAGAAGGACCCTTCTCGGCCCTTCTTCCTGTACACCGCGTACACCGCGCCGCACTGGCCCCTGCACGCGCCCGAGGAGGACGTGGCCGCGATGGAGGGCCTGTTCGATGCCGGGTGGGACGAGCTGCGCCGTGAGCGCGCACGACGCCTGGTCGATCTCGGCGTGCTCGACCCCGCGTGGGGACTGAGCGACCGCGACCCGGATGTCGCGGCCTGGGACCAGACCCCCGACCACGAGTGGCAGACGCGGCGCATGGAGGTCTACGCCGCGCAGATCCGCCGCATGGACGCCGGCGTCGGACGCATCCTCGACGCGCTCGAGTCCACCGGACAGCTCGACGACACGCTCGTGCTGTTCCTGTCCGACAACGGCGGTTGCGCCGAGGGATTCCAGCCTGCCTACACCGACGAGCTGCCGCACCTGCCCGAGTTCCTCCCGGGTGCCACGCGCGACGGGCGGCGCGTCTTTCGCGGCAACGTCCCCGAGGTCATGCCGGGCGGCGAGGACACGTACGCCAGCTACGGCACCGGTTGGGCCAACCTCTCCAACACCCCGTTCCGGGAGTACAAGCACTGGGTCCACGAGGGCGGCATCGCGACGCCGTTCATCGCCCACTGGCCGGCCGGCGGCCTCGAGGCTGGCGCGGTCCGGCACGTCCCGCACCAGCTTCCGGACGTCATGGCGACGGTGCTCGAGGCGACCGGTGTCACCTACCCGGAGGAGTTCCCGGGGCGAGACCCGCAGCCCCTCGAGGGGGTCAGCATGGTCGCCACCTGGCACGGGGAGCCGGCGCCGGCGGACCGGATGCTGTTCTGGGAGCACGAGGGCAACGCGGCGGTGCGGCGCGGCCGGTGGAAGCTGGTCCGGAAGTTCGGCGAGCCGTGGGAGCTCTACGACCTCTCCACCGACCGGACCGAGCTGCACGACCGGGCCGAGGCGAACCCGGACGTGGTGGCTGAGCTCGTCGACGCCTACGAGGGATGGGCGGACCGCTGCGGCGTCATCGCACGTGAGAGCATCCTCGTCGCAGGACGTTGACGGCACGGCCGGGACGGGCACGGCGAGCTGGGGAGGTGCGGGTGGGAGCCACCATCAAGGACGTCGCCAAGCTGGCCGGTGTCTCGATCAAGACCGTGTCCAACGTCCTGCACGGCTACCCGTACCTCACCGACGAGACGCGCTCGAAGGTCGAGCGGGCCATCGCCGAGCTCGACTATCGCCCCAACATCACGGCACGCAACCTTCGCCGCGGCCGGTCCGGCGTCATCGCGCTGGCGGTGCCCAGCCTGGACAACCCCTATTTCGGCGAGATGGCGAACCGGATCGTCAAGGAGGCCGCAGCGCGAGACCTGACCGTGCTGGTGGACGCGACCGAGGGGGACCTGGCCCGGGAGACCCTGGTGGCCGAGGGCTTCCGCAGCCGGCTGCTGGACGGCATGATCCTGCAGCCCTGGTCGATCTCGGAGGAGTACCTCCGGTCGCGCAGCGACCGGACCCCGCTCGTGCTGCTGGGGGAACGCGCCGTCGACACGGCGGACGGTGTCGCCATCGACAGCCATGCCGCCGCCTACACCGCCGTCGAGCACCTCCTCGACCTGGGACGACGTCGGATCGCCGCGATCGGTGCCCGGCCGCGCAAGCGCGGCGGCAGGTGGCCGACGGTGGAGCCCGGCCGGCGGATCAGCGGCTACGAGAGCGCCCTCACCGACCACGGGGTGCCCGTCGATCCCGACCTGGTCGTCCACCCGGGCGGCGATCACACGCCTGAGGCGGTGGCCGGCGCCATCGGCGACCTGCTGGACCGGGCAGGAGACGTGGACGCGGTCTTCGCGTTCAACGACCGCGTCGCGCTGGGCACGATGCGCGCGCTCGCCACGTTCGGGGTCAAGGTCCCGGACGACGTCGCGGTCATCGGCATCGACGACGTCGAGGCCGCCCGGATGTCCACGCCGTCGCTCTCGACGGTGGCGCCCGACAAGGCCGGCATCGCCCGGACGGCGATCGAGATGCTCGTGGAGCGCATCGCCGGCACGGACCGGCGGGCGACGCACGTCGTCGCCGACTTCGAGCTGGTGGTGCGCGAGAGCACGGCCCCTCCGCCCTGAACCCGGCGACTCGTCAACTCTGTGCCGTCTCGTCGATGTTGTGCCGACTCGTCAATGCTGTGCGACCTCGGCCTGCCAGGCGGCGTGCCGCTCGGCGAGGCGGCGCACGATCTCCGGGTGGTCGGGGCTGAGGTCGCGCTGCTCGCCGGGGTCCTCGGCGAGGTTGGTCAGACGCCGTCCGGGCGCGATCGGGGCGTGCTCGTAGCTGCTGAGATGGGCGACGGTGGGGTGGTCGTCCACGTGCTGGAGCTTCCAGTCGCCGTCGCGGATCGCCCACTGGAAGCCCGTGTCCCAGTGCAGCGTACGGCCGGCAGGGTCGTGCCTGCCGGCCGCGCTCGCGCGCCAGGCGCCGACCTGGTCGATCCCGTCGCCGTGTGACCACGTCTCCGGCGCGGCGCCCGCGGCCGACAGCAGCGACGGGTACAGGTCGAGCGCGCTCACCACTGCGCCGTGCTCGGCTCCCCCGCCGATGCCGCCGGCCGGCCAGCGGACCAGGAACGGCACGCGGATGCCGCCCTCCCACAGCGTGTACTTCCCGCCCCGCAGCGGGTCGTTGTCGCCGAAGTTGCACGTCGAGCCGCCGTTGTCGGTGAGGTAGACGACCACGGTGTTCTCGCTCAGCCCGCGCGCCTCGAGCGCGTCCAGGAGCCGGCCGACCTCGGCGTCCATGAGCTCCAGCTGGGCCAGGTAGTACTCCCGGCCGTTGGGCAGGTTGGGCCAGATGGCTCGGTCGTACCAGTCGGTGTACTTCCCGTCCCCGTCCTTCCAGTCGGCGTAGGCGGGGAGCCCACGGCGTTCCAGCTCCTCCTGCGGCAGCTGGAACGTGAAGTTGTGCACCGCGTTGAACGCCACCATCGCGAAGAACGGCTCGTCCGCATGGGTCTCGACGAACTCGGCCGTCCGGCGACCCAGCTCGGCCGTGAGGAACCCCTCGGGCTCCACCTCCGTGTCGCCGTCGCGCAACGGGTGGACGGCCATCCGCCAGGACCCCTCCTCGCCGTACTCCGCCATGTCCCGGCGCGAGCGGCGCATGTAGTTCAGGCGGCCCTCCTGCATCCCGGCCAGCCCGTAGAAGGTCTCCGCGAACCCGTGGTGCGGCGGGCAGGCCCGGTCACCCGGCTCCTCCGGCCCGTAGTGGACCTTCCCGAAGTAGCCGGTCGCGTACCCGAGCTCTTCGAACCGCTCGGCCAGGGAGGGCAGGTGGTCGGGAAAGCGACTCGTGTCGAACCACCGGGCGCCCCACCGCTGCTGGTACGTACCCGAGATCAGCCCCGCCCGCGACGGGCTGCAGATCGGCGCGGTGACGTAGGCGTCTGTGCAGCTCACGCCGGATGCGGCGAGACGGTCGAGGTTCGGCGTCCGGATCCGCTCGTCGTGGCCGAATCGGGTGAAGTCCCCGTAGCCGTGGTCGTCGGAGACAATCAGGAGGACATTGGGTCGGTCCATCGTCAACGGTGGCCCTTCTCGGCGGCTCGGTCGGTGCACCAGCCGCGGATCGGCTGCGGCGGCCGCTTCGTGCACGATCTCACGTCGGGCGCGGATCGGTCGCTCCACGTCCGGGCGCGTCAGCGGTCCTCCGCAGCCGCCAGCGCCTCCTCGAGCTCGGCGCGGATGTCGTCGCCACCCTCCGACGTCCACGTCGCGACCGCCTCGGCCCAGGCGCTGACGGGTTCACGCCCCTGCAGGATGTCCGTCTCGAGGTCCGCCAGCGCCGTGCCGATCTGGTTCCCGCGGCGGCTCGCGGTCTCGCTGTACAGGCCCTCGGTCGGGTCCGGCACCGCCGCGGGCACCAAGTCACTCTGCGCGTCGTGCTGCGCCCGGGCCACGTCGGGCTCGCCCGCCAGGTAGTTTACCCAGGGCCCCTCGGCCAGGTACCGCAACGACAGCTGGATCTCGCTCCGGCCCCGTTCGGTGAGGACGGGGTCGGTGCCCTGCAGCTCGTGGTGCACGCCCTCGACCCCGTACGTCTTGAAGAGGTGCTCGCTGCTGCCGAACGGTGCGGCGAGATGGTTCAGGACCTCGAGGAGCGGTTCCGCACGATCGGCCGACCTGGCGCTGATCACCGTGATGTTGTGGGTCGGTGACCCCCGCCAGATGGCTGCCTGCCCGCCCCCGTCGGCGAGCGGCGGCGCGAGCACGTCGAGACGGAAGTCCTCGCCGATCGGGTACTCCGAGAACGCCGACCACGCGCTGAACGTGTCGGGCCGCAGCGGCGTCGTCCCGTTGACCACCCAGGTCTTGCGCTGCGTGATGTTCGCGGAGAGAGCATCGGGGTGGACGAGGCCGTCCGCGACGAGACGGCGGCCGAGCTCCAGCGCCTCCTCCTGGCGCTCGTGCTCGTTCGCGCTGGTCAGACTCCCGCCGTCCTCGGCCCAGCCGTTGGGGATCCCGAACATCTGGCGGATGAACGGCATCGGGACGTGGCCCAGCGCCCACCGGCTCGCGGCCGGCGAGGTCAGCTCGGTGCACAGCGTGTGCAGATCCTCCGCGGACCCGAGCTCGGGTGCGAGCCCTTCCGCCTCGAGCATGTCCGCGCGGAAGAAGAGCACCTCGCTCGTCTGCGCGCCGCGTGGCACCGGCACACCGAAGATGCGGCCCCCGTACATGGTCGCCTGCCAGCTCTCCGACGGGATGTTCGCCAGGAACGGGAACTGCTCGACGGCGTCCCCGGCCAGCAGATCGGTCAGGTCGGTCGCGCGCTCCGCCAGCAGCCCCGGCAGGCCGGGCACGCTCTCCGGGAACACCGTGACGAGGTCCGGCAGCTGGTCTCCGGCGACGGCGGTCTGGAACCGGTCGGCGAAGTCGCCGCTCGGGACGAGTGCGATGTCCAGGCCGAACCCGAGCCGCTCGTGCAGCGCCTGCCAGTAGGCGTTGCGCCCCAGGGCGGGCGGCACGGGCGTGTGCGTCAGCGCGAAGACCCCGACGTCGCGACCGTCACCCGGCGGGCGGTCGGTCACCGTGACGGGATCCTCGGGGTAGGCGAGCATCGTGTCGCTCACGCCGTCGGAGCCGGTCAGGTCGGCCGGGACGCCGTCGAACGGGATGTAGGCGGGCAGCTCGCCCGGTCCGCCGGAGGTGGCCATCGCGCCGCCGCGACCCTCGTTGCTGCAGCCAGCCAGGCCGAGGGCGGCCAGCGCACCCACTCCCAGGCCGCCCTGCAGGACGTGGCGACGGGTGATCCGGCGCCTCGTGGTGGGATCCTTCATGACTGCTCCTCGTCGAGTGGCTGGTGCTGACGGATGGATCGGGACGGGCTCGGTGCGGCGGTCAGCCCTTGACGGCGCCGGTGAGCATGCCCTTGGCGAAGTGGCGTTGCAGGAACGGGTAGATGACGAGCAGCGGGATGACGGAGACCACGAGGATCGCCATCTGGATGGAGGTCTGCGGTGGCATGGCGTCCGCCGCGGCACCGAGATCCTGGGCCCCGAGCTGGTTCCCGTCGACGACGTACGTGCGCAGCACGAGCTGCAGCGGCCACTTGCTCGCGTCGGAGATGTACAGGAGCGCGTTGAAGAAGGCGTTCCAGTAGCCGACTCCGTAGAACAGCCCGACGACGGCCAGGACGGGGCGGGACAGCGGCAGCCCGATCCGGGTGAAGAGCTGCCACTCGGACGCGCCGTCCATGCGGGCGCTGTCGATGAGCTCGCCGGGCAGCCGCACGAAGAAGGCCCGCACCACGATGACGTTGAAGGCCGAGACCGAGGTCGGGATGATCAGCGCCCACAGGCTGTCCAGCAGCCCGAGCCGCTGCACCACGAGGTAGCTCGGGATGATCCCCGGGCTGAACAGCAGGCTGACCAGGACCAGGATCAGCAGCGGACGGTTGCCGAAGGTGCCCCGCCGGCTCAACGCCCAGCCGAGCGTGGCCGTGAGGGTCAGGCTGAGCACGGTGCCGACACCGGTCACGAACGTGCTGACGAGGATCGCCTGCGTGACGACGCCTCCGGCGAAGATCATGCGGTACGCCGTCAGGTCGACGTCCACCGGCAGCAGGACGAAGCCGCCCGCGTCGACGACGCGCTCGGGGCTGGCGAGGCTCGTCGAGACGACTCCGAGGAAGGGGAGGACGACGAGCGCGCAGGCGATGGTCAGGAAGACGCCCTTGGTGACCCGCTCGACGGGTCCCGGCATGGGCACGCCGTCGATCACGGGTCGCCTGCGACGCCGGGGGCGAACGTGGGGCTCTCGGGTCACGCTCACGCGCGGTACACCCCCTCCTCACCGAAGGCGTGCGCCGCCTTGTTCGCGACGAGCACCAGCACCAGCCCGACCGCACCCTTGGCCAGACCGACCGCGGCCGCCACACCCCAGTAACCACCGACCACGCCGTTGTTGTAGACGTAGGTGTCGAGCACCTGCGCCACGCCGAGCCCGACCGCGTCCTGCTGGAGCAGGAGCTGCTCGAATCCGACGGTCAGGGAGTCGCCGAGCTTGAGGATGAAGAGCAGGATGATGATCGGCCGCAGCCCCGGCAGCGTGATGTGCCACGTCTGCCGCCACCGGGTCGCGCCGTCGACCGCCGAGGCCTCGTACAAGGACTTGTCGATGCCGGCCAGGACGGCGAGGAAGAGGATGGTGGCCCAGCCGGTGTCCTTCCAGATGACCTGGGAGGTGATGAGGGCGAAGAAGGCGTCCGAGTTGCCGATGATGTCGATGGGCTCCCACCCGCGTGCGCGCAGGAAGTTGTTGACCAGTCCGGCCCCGCCGAGCACCTGCTGGAAGACCGCCACGACGATCACCCAGGACAGGAAGTGCGGCAGGTAGAGGATCGACTGGACGGTCTGCCGGACCCGGTTCGAGACGAGGCTGTTCAGGACCAGCGCGAGGATGATCGGCGCCGGGAAGACGAAGACGGTCTGCAGGGCCGTGATGATGAGCGTGTTGCGCAGCGCGCGGAGGAACTCCGGGTCACCGTCGACGAGGATCTCGAAGTTCTCCAGGCCCACCCACAGGCTGCGTTCGACGCCGAGGTACGGCTGGTAGTCCTGGAACGCGATGACGTTGCCGGCGAGTGCCACGTACTGGAAGGTGACGATGACCGCCATCCCGGGCAGCGCCAGCAGCAGGACTGTCCGGTCCCGCGCCAGCCGGCGCCACCAGGGCAGTTGCCGGCGCGGCGGTGCGGGTTGCGCTCCGCTCTCGCGCGTGGTGCCCCCGGAGGAGGTCCGACGATCTCTGCGGAGACCGACGACGGTCACCTCTCCCCACCGCCGACGACGCCGACGCGGATGGGAGAACCTCTTCGTTCCACAGGTGCTCCATCGCAGAGTGATCGATCACTTTCAGCGCTCACGGTAGGGAGTGATCGATCACCTTGCAAGGCTCGTCAGGACCGCACCGGTACGCTAGGGTGATCGATCACTTTCCGGTGCGAGCGGGCAGGGGGCGCTCGCACGGCGGAGGTGTCCGGTCCCGACCGACGATGGACGAAGGATGACGGACGAGAACCCGAGGGCCGGCCGCCGCGCGACGATCTGGGAGGTCGCGAAGGCCGCCGGCGTCTCGCACCAGACGGTCTCCCGCTACCTGCGCCACGACCCGAAGATGCGCTCGGAGACGGTGACGCGGATCAGCAGGGCCGTGGAGCAGCTCGACTACCGGCCGAACCTCACCGCCCGGTCCATGCGGACCCGGAGGAGTGGGCGGATCGCCGTCTTCCTGCCGCCCGTGACCCATCCCGGCCTGGCGCGGATCCTCAGCGGCGCCGTCGACGCCGCCCACGAGGCCGGGTACGCCCTGGAGGTGCTCAGCGTCGAGGGGACGCCGGACGAGCGGTTCGAACGGGTGCTGCAGACGGCCGACTCCGGCCAGGTCGACGGCGTCCTGACCCTGGCTCCGATCCCGCCGGAGAGCGGGCACGGGTCCCCGGGGCGGGCCGCCATCGTCGTCGCAGAGGACTACGACGAGCGCAGCCGTGGGATCGGTGAGCTCGCGGACGGGTCCCCCGCCGCCGAGCTGGTCGAGGGTCTCGCCGACCTCGGGCACCGACGATTCCTGCACATCACCGGACCGCTCGACTTCGCCTCCGCCCGTGCACGCCGGGACGTCTTCGTCGAGACCGTCGAGCGCCTGGGCCTCGGTCCGGCCCGGCTGCACGAGGGAAGGTGGGCGGCCGAGGCCGGGCGCGAGGCCGTGCTGGCTCTCCCGGAGGAGGACCGCCCGACGGCGATCATCGCCGGCAGCGACCTCGTCGCCGGTGGCGTCATCGAGGCCGCCCGGGAGCGTGGCTGGGAGATCCCGCGAGACCTGAGCGTCACCGGCTGGGACAACCTCGGCCTCGGCGCCTATCTGCAGCCGACCCTCACCACCGTCGACGTCGACCACATGCAGCTCGGCCACGCCGCCATGTCACGCCTCATCGCGACGCTCGGGGCCACCGCTCCCCCGCCCGTCGAGGGCTCCGTGCACACCGTGATCTGGCGTGGCTCGACGGGCCCGGCGACGCCGCGCTGACAGACTCGCCGGCCGCGGCGCTCAGCGGGGCCGGACGGACCGACGGATCCCGGGCAGCAGCGCGGCACCAGAGCGGGCGCGCCAGGCTCCCCACCACACGCCGGCGCCGTACGCCAGATCGTCCAGACGGCGGGCGACGGCGAAGCGGACCGGGTCCATCGGGGGCCGCAGTCGCAGGTACTCCCAGGCGGCGTCCGCGACCGCGGCCACGGCCGCGACCCGGCGCGCGCGCCGGGAGGCCAGGCACGCCGCCGCGCAGGCCGGCCACGAGTGCCGCAGGACGAGCGCGAACCCCTGGTTGACCGCCGAGACCAGGCCGTAGCCGGTGAGCCGGCCCGCGAGCCGGTAGGGCCGGTTCGTGCCCGCCCGCCGTGCGATGTCCACCGCGGTCCAGCCCGCGAGCGCCCCCGCTACCGGCAGCGACCAGCGCCGTTGCGCCGCGAGCGCCACGAGCACGCCGGCGGCCCACGGGGACAGCAGCGCCGGGACGGCCAGGCCCGGGTGCCGCGCGGCCAGCGGGGCGGCACCGGTGCCGTAGGTCGCCTTGCGGACCAGCCAGGACCGGAGGGAGTCGCGGTGCTCGTGCTCGACGACGGCGCGCGGCTCGTACCGCACCCGCCATCCCTCCCCCACCAGGCGCCAGACCAGGTCCACGTCCTCCGCCACCCGCATCCCGGCGCCGAAGCCCGGCCCCAGCGCGGCCACCCGCGCGAGCAGGCACGTGGTCGACACCCACGCCATCGGCGAGTGCGGGCGCACGGCTGCGGCGTCGCGGCCGTGGTCGAGCGAGGAGCGGGCGTTCTCGTAGCGCAGCACCCAGCTGTCGTCCGGTCCGACGATCCCGACCACCCGGGGCGCGACGGCGGCCACCACCGGGTCGGCGAGGTGGCGCAGCAGGAGCGGGACGGCGCCCGGCCGGAGCACCACGTCGGTGTCCACGAAGAGCACGAACGGCGTCCGCACGACGGCGAGGCCGGCGTTGCGGGCGTCCGCGGGGCCACGGTTGTGCGGCAGGCGCAGGACGTCCGCGCGATGGCGCCGTGCGGCCGCGGCGACGCCGGCCGCGTCCCGGGAGCCGTCGTCGACCACGACGACGCGCACCTCGCCGAGATGCGTGCGGACGCTGGCCAGCAGCCGGTCGAGCTGCGGGGCGCGGTCCAGGGTCGGCACGACGACGGTGACGTCGCCGAGGTCGGCCTCCGGCAGGGTCGCCGGGTCCGGGTCGGCCAGGCCCGCCTCGAGCAGGTAGTCGGCGAGCGACCGGCTCGCGGCGTCCGTCACCCGTAGGCGGCGGCCGCGGATCCGGGCGGCGGCCGCGCTCCGCAGCCGGGCCACGCGGGCCGGCGTCCCGCCGACCAGGACGCGTCCGCCGTCGGTGACGTGCGTGTGGCGGCCCAGGACGAGCTCCGCACCGTCGGGCAGGCCGGCCATCAGGTGGCCTGCCGCGTCGGGGACCAGCGGCGCCAGGCCCGCTCGACCATGCCCTCCAGCAGGCGGGCACCCTCCTCCGCGCTCGCGCCGCTCGGGTCCCCGAGCACCCCGTTGGGCGCGACGGCGGCGACGCCGCCGCGCCGCAGCTCGGGCATCAGCGTCGCGAGGTCGGCACGGTTGCCCGGTACCGAGGCGTCGAGGCGGACGCGGTCGGGCGCGAGGTGCAGCATGAGCGAGGTCTCCGTGCGGCCGGCGTGCGCGTCCCCTCCGCCGTCGTGCTCGCAGGGGATCCAGGTGACGTCGCGTCCCTCGGCGACCAGTCGCGACACCACGCTCGCCAGCGCCTCGACGTTGCCGCCGTGCCCGTTGACGAGCACCAGCCGCGCGGCCCAGCCGCACACCGAGCGCCCGTACTCGACCAGGACATGTTCGAGCGCCTCCCGGCCGATCGAGACCGTCCCGGGGAAGGCCTCGTGCTCGCCGCTGGAACCGTAGGCGATCGGCGGCGCGACGACGACGTCGATCCCCGTCGCGCCCGCCCGCTTCGCCAGCGCCGTGGCGACGGCCTCGGCGACGACGGTGTCCGTGTCCAGCGGAAGGTGCGGGCCGTGCTGCTCGGTGGAACCCACCGGCAGCAGCACCACCGGCGCGCCGACGTTGGGCGAGACCCGGTCGACGAGCCGCTCGGACACCTAGCGCCTCGCGCCGATCGCACTCGTGGTGCCGGTCGCGGCCTCGGCGCCTCGCTCGTCGTCGCCGAGTCCTTTGTCGTCGCCGAGGCGTAGGAAGAAGCCGTCCGGCGCGTACAGGTCGTCGGCGTTCAGCTCGTGCACCGAGCTCTTGCCGAGCCCGAGCACGGCCGAGTCGAGGCCGCCGCGGAGGATGTCGAGCACGTTCTCCACCCCGCCCTGCCCGTTCGCGGCGAGACCCCACAGGTAGGCGCGCCCGATCATCACCGCACGCGCGCCGAGGGAGAGCGCCTTGGCGACGTCGCTGCCGCGCCGCACACCGCCGTCGAGCAGCACCTCGACGTGGTCGCCGACGGCCTCCGCGATGCCGGGGAGCACCCGGATGGTGGCGGGTGTGGAGTCGAGGTTGTTGCCGCCGTGGTTCGACACCGAGATGGCGGTGGCGCCGACGTCCACGGCGCGGCGGGCGTCGTCGATGCGGGTGATGCCCTTGAGCATGAACGGGCCGCCCCACTGCTCGCGCAGCCACGCCACGTCCTCCCAGCTGGGTGGCGGAGTGCCCATCCACTCGCCGTATGCGCCGAAGAACGTCGGGGCCTTGCCGCCCGGAGGCTCGAGGTTCGGGGTGGTCAGGTCGGGGACGGCTCCGGTCCGGAGGAAGTCCAGCAGCCACGCGGGCCTGGGCAGCACCTGCGGGGCGAGCCTGACCGCGGTCTTGAGGTCGATCCGCTCCGGGATCCACGGGCTCCCCCAGTCCCGCCCGTTCGAGAAGGACCAGTCGAGCGTGGCGATGAGGCCCTTGGCCCCCGCGGCCCGGGCGCGGTCCATGCGCCGGACCATGTCCTCGCGTGAGCCGGTCCAGTACACCTGGAAGAGGGTGTCGGGGTTCGCCTCGGCGACCTCCTCGACCGGCTTCGAGGCGAAGGAGCTCAGGCCCATGATCGTGCCGCGGGCGGCCGCCGCCCTGGCCACCGCCACCTCGCCGTCCGGGTGGACGGCCTGCACGCCGGTCGGCGAGATCAGCACCGGGAAGGAGACCGGGATCCCCATGACCGTGGTGGAGAGGTCACGCTCGGCGTGGTGGCCCGCCACGTGGGGGGCGAACGCGATCTGCGAGAACGCGTCCGTGTTCTGCCTGACGGTGATGCCGCGCTCGCTCCCGGCGACCAGAGCGCCGTACACCGACCGCGGGAGCCGACGCCGGGCACGTCGCTGCGCCTCCGCGACGGTCTCGAACCATCCGTTGCCCATGTCTCACTGTCCCTTCCGGGGCGTCGTCGACCCGTGAGAGCCATCGTAATGGCACTGGGTGCCACTGGCGAGGGAGGTTTCCGCCGGGCGGACTCCGCCCGCGCCACACCGCAGATCCGGACCCCCATGACGGCCGGCAGCCGCTAGGTTCTGTCCTGTTCTGTCCCGCCGGAGGGACCGACGCGCCGCAGCGTCGTCCACGCAAGGAGGCCGCGATGCCATCGACCATCTCCCTCGGTGCCCGCCGAGGCGCCCGTCTCGCCGTGGCGGCACTGCTGACTGCCGCGCTCGCGCTCGCCGGCCAGCCGGCGGCGTCCTCGGCGCGGAGCGGCGGCGACGACATCGGCACGGGCTACATGGGTGCGGGGTCCGAGGCCGCCCGGGAGCGGACCGCCACGACGGCGCAACCACTGGCGCTGCCGGCCGGTCCCCGCGGCATCGACGTCTCGCACTGGCAGGGCACTATCAACTGGGCGTCCGTCCGCAACGCCGGCATCCAGTTCGCCTGGATCAAGGCGACCGAGGCGCACAGCTGGCGAGACCCGCAGTTCGACCGGAACTACACGCGTGCGTACCAGCGCGGCGTGATCCGCGGGGCGTACCACTTCGCCCGGCCCGACGTCTCCGGCGGGCGCGTCCAGGCGAACTTCTTCGTCAACAACGGCGGGGCGTGGTCGCGCGACAACCGCACGCTCCCCGGGGTGCTGGACATCGAGGCGAACCCCTCGAACCCGGACCGTCCCTGCTACCGCATGAGTCCGTCTCAGCTGCGCAGCTGGATCCTGGGCTTCTACAACCGGTACAAGGAGCGGACCGGACGCGACGTCGTCATCTACACCTCGCGCTCGTTCTGGAACCGGTGCACGGACAACTGGGGCGGGATGGCCAACCGGAGCCCGCTCTGGGTCGCCCACTGGACCTCCGCGTCCAGGCCCACCCTTCCCTCGGGCTTCACCGTGTGGACGACATGGCAGTACACCTCGACCGGCTCCGTGGCGGGGATCTCCGGGAACGTGGACCGGAACGTCTTCAACGGCTCCCGGACGCGGCTGCTGGCGCTGGCGAACAACACCCGGTGACTGCGACCGCCGCGTCCCTGGCGACGGATGGTGTGCGGCGATCGCCGCTCAGCCGCCTCGGGGGTCGAATCCCGCCAGCGGGCTCTCCTGGCACGCCGAGACCGGCGGCGCGGAGACGTCCTCACGACGGCGCCCGATGGTGACCGGGACCGGCCCTCGGCTTCGGGGCCGGGGCGGGCTCGTGCGGTGCGAGTGGTCCCCGGACGGCTTGGGCAGGGCGGCGCCGCCGCGCGCCCGGAGCGCCTCCTCGCCGAAACCGCGCACGCACTCGGGGTCCGGCCCGTCCAGCGGCAGGCCGGTGAAGAACTTCGCCGCCATGCAGCCGCCCTTGCAGCTGTCGAAGAACTGGCAGGACGTGCAGGCGCCGCCCGCCTGCGGGCTGCGGAGCCGGGCGAACAGCTCCGAGTCGCGCCACACGCCGGCAAACCCGCCGGGCTCGCGCACGTTGCCCGCGAGGAACTCGTCGTGGATGGCGAACGGGCAGGCGTAGACGTCACCGACCGGGTCGATGAGGCACACGACGCGGCCGGCCCCGCACAGGTTCAGCCCCGGGAGCGACTCCCCGTAGGCGGAGAGATGGAAGAACGAGTCGCCGGTGAGGACGCCGTCGCCGTGCGCGACGAGCCAGTCGTAGAGCTCGCGCTGCTGCTCGCGGGTGGGGTGCAGCTGGTCCCACACGTCCACGGCGCGGCCGGACGGGCGCAGGCGCGTCAGGCGCAGCTGTGCGCCGTACCGGTCCGCGAGCGCCTTGAACTCGTCCAGCTGAGGGATGTTCTGGCGGGTGCAGACCACCGAGATCTTGAAGTTCTTCATGCCCGCCGCGGACAGGTTCTCCATGGCCCGGATGGCCATGTCGTAGGACTTCCCGCCGCGGATGGCGTCGTTGACCTCCGCCGTCGCGCCGTCGAGGGAGATCTGGACGTCGACGTAGTCGTTCGCGGCGAGCCGCGCGGCGATCTCGGGCGTGATCTTCACGCCGTTCGTGGAGAACTTCACCCCGACGTGGTGCGCGGTGGCGTAGTCGACGAGGTCCCAGAAGTCGCTGCGCACGGTCGGCTCGCCACCGCCGATGTTGACGTAGAAGACCTGCATCCGCTCGAGCTCGTCGATGATGGCCCGGCACTCCGCGGTGGACAGCTCACGCGGGTCGCGCCGGCCGGACGCGGACAGGCAGTGGATGCACGAGAGGTTGCAGGCGTAGGTCAGCTCCCAGGTCAGGCAGATGGGGGCGTCCAGGCCGTACTCGAAGTGGTCGACCAGCCTCGTCGGCCTCGGTCGCGCTGTCTCCAGCACGCTCATCCGTCGGCTCCTCCCGTTCACCACGTCGTGACCTCGGCCACACTAATGGCACTGGGTGCCGAATGCTAGGGCCGGGCAAGCCCTTGCTACGTTCGGCGCCGTGAGCGTTCCGGGGGGATCACAGGTGGGGCCGGGCCGTGGTCGCAGGCCGGTCGTGGTGGTGGCGGCGGTCGTGGCGGTGGTGGTCGTCGTCGCCGTCGTCCTGACGGTCCTGCTCCCTGACACCTATCGGGGCGTCGCGGATCTGGCGGACCGCGTGGCCACGCACGGGGACGCCCGACGCGGACTGGTCGCCGTCGACCTGGCGGCCGTGCGGGAGGACCTCGGCGTGCCGGAGGACGTGGACCTCTTCGGGCCGCTACCGGCCGACGACGACGACGCCTGGCGGGCGTACTTCAGCTCGGTGGCCGTGGCGATCCCGCACGTTCCGCAGATCGCCCCGGACGACGTCGATCCGGCGATCGAGGCCATCGATCTGGGTGCGGTCATGGCCGCCGCGACGACGACGAGGTTTATCCCTGGGTCGTTGACGGTCCTGCGCACGGAGCAGCCGTTCGAAGAGATCGCCGCCGGGTTCACCGACGGCGACTACGAGCGCGCCGGCGACACGTTGAGCTACGTCGGGGACGGCCGGATCGGGCTGCACGCCTCCTACTCGCACCTTGCCTACCGCGACGGCCTGCTCGCGCTGACCTCCGACCCCGAGGCGGACGTCTCTCGGGTGCAGGACGCGGTGGGGCAGGGCGGGAAGGGCGGTGAGCTGGTCGAGCTTGCCGCCGAGCAGCTGGAAGAGACCGCCGCGGCGTATGTCGAGGCCGAACCTGGCGGCGGCCCGCCTGGTTGCGTGGACAGCCTCGTGGTCGGCGACTCGTTCACCGGCACGGCGCAGGTGACGTTCATCGGTGCGGGCGTGCAGCCCGCCCTGGACCAGCGGCCCGGGATCGCGGAGGCGTTCGACGTCGGCGAGCCGCAGGTCGACGGAGACCGGACGGTGGTCGAGCTGACCGAGAGCCAGCCGGGTACCGGCCTGCTGGCGCAGTGGTTCGAGCTGACGAACGTGTGGTCGTGCGAGTGAGCGGGTGACCGCTCGCAAGCACCTCGACTTCCTTTCTGTGCCACGGAAGGCGACCCCCGCCGTCGTGCCGAAACATGCTGACATCGGCGCCATGGACGACTTCAACGGCAAGGTCGCCGTCGTCACCGGTGGCTCGAGCGGCATCGGCCGCGGGATCGCGCTCGCACTCGCCCGGGCCGGCGCGACGGTCGTGGTCACCGGCCGCAGCGAGGAGCACCTGCGGGAGACCGAGACGGAGCTGGCCGCGCACGGCCTGGGCGTCGAGGGCCGGCGGGTCGACGTCACGGACCTGGACGCCATGCGCGACCTCGCCGACGAGGTCGAGGCCCGGCACGGCCGCGTCGACGTGCTGGTCAACAACGCGGGGATCGGGCTGACCGGGCCGGTGGTCGACGCGACGCCGAGCGACTGGGACTGGGTCATCGACGTGAACATCCGCGGCGTCGGCCACGGGATCCAGGCGTTCCTGCCCAAGATCCGCGCCCACGGCGAGGGCGGGCACATCGTCAACACCTCCTCCATGGGTGGCCTCATGCCGATCGTCGCCGGCCTGTACTCCATGACGAAGGCCGCCGTCATCGCACTCTCCGAGGCGCTGCACATCGAGCTGCGCGGCGAGGGCATCGGCGTCTCCGCCTACTGCCCCGGCCCGACCCACAGCAACATCGCGATGGGCACCGCCGACCGTCCGGCCAGGTACGCCGACTCCGGCTACCGGCCGCCGGACCCGGCGTGGGCTGAGCGGGCCAAGCAGCAGCCGTACATGTCCGCCGAGGAGGCGGGTGAGCGCGTGCTGCAGGGCGTGCGGAGGGGCGACCTGTTCATCCTCACCCACCCGGAGTTCAAGGACGGGCTGATCGAGCGCCACCGGACGATCGAGGACGCGTTCCCCGACGAGCCCCTCGACGAGGTGCGCAGGGCAGCGATCCCGTTCCTGCTGACCTCGCCCGTCTACGCGGCGGAGAACCGGCTGCCGGCGCCGACGCCACCGGTCACCGATCCCGCGTAGTCCCTGATCTCAGGCTCATCCGCGCATGAAGCGGGCCACCAACTCGCCGACGAGCACCGCCGTCGCCGCGGGCCCACGACTGGGCACGGTGGGCAGGATCGAGGTGTCCGCCACCCGCAGGCCGCTCACCCCGTGCACGCGTCCGTACTGGTCGACGACGGCGCCCAGGTCGTCGGCCGGCCCCATCCGTGCGCTGCCACACAGGTGGATCGCGGTCCCGAGGTGACCCAGCATCCACGCGTCCAGCGCGGCGTCGTCCGCGAGCGTGGCGTCGTCGAGCTCGGTGAGGCCCCCGAAGAGTCGCTCGAACGCCCGCGAGCGCAGCACGGCGACGGCGGTGCGGAGCCCGTAGCGCATCCGCTCCCGGTCGGCCGGCTCGGCGAGGTGGTGGTAGTCGATCCGGGGGTGGACCGCCGGGTCGGCGGAGACGAGCGTGATCCGGCCGCGGGAGACGGGCGCCTGCAGCCCGACGAGCAGCATGAGGTCACGGGCGTGCGCGGCCTGCCGGGCGAGGCGTCGGAACGACACCCCGCGCAGCGCGCCCACCAACCGGGCGGGATGGCTCAGCCCGGCCCGGAGCCCGGCGCGAACCGTGCTCAGCCTGCCGGCCCCCTCGCCGGTGAGCAGCATCGACAGCGGCCGGACGCACAGCAGGATCTCCAGGTCACCCTGCGGCGGGCCGTCGGGCGAGGAGAGGTTCAGGGCCGTGACGAAGGACTCCGGACGACGGGCGACGACGTCCCGGCGGCTGCGCCAGCCGACGGTCAGGTCCGGGTGGTCGCTGAAGTCCCGCCCCACACCGGCCACGTCCGCCACCACGGGGACACCGTGCGCGGCCAGCTCCGCGGCCGGCCCGACGCCGGAGCGCAGCAGCAGGTGCGGGCTGCCGATCGCGCCGGCGGCGAGCACCACCTGCCCGGCGGTGATCGCCTCGGTACCCGCGTCGGTGGCGACCTCGACGCCCACGGCGCGTGCGCCGTCGAACCGTATCCGGAGCACCAAGGCGTGGCCGCGGACCTCGAGGTTCGGACGGTGCCGGACCGGGTTGACGTACTGCATCCCGGTGCTGCGCCGGACGCCGGCGACGACGTTGAGCGGGATCGGCCCGACGCCGGGCGGACCCGGGGCGTTCTTGTCCGGCTCCGCGGGGAACCCGAGCTCGTGCGCGGCGGCGGTGAACGCCCGGGCCGCGGGGTTGCGCTGCGGGGCGCGGCGCACCGGCATGGGGCCGGCGCCGCCGTGGACCTCCGTGCCTCTGTGGTCCAGGTCGTGCTCGAGGTCGCGCAGGGCGGGCAGCACCCGCTCGTAGGCCCACTCGGGATTTCCGGCCGCGGCCCAGGCGTCGAAGTCCTCGGGTCGGGCGCGGACGAAGTACCCGCCGTTGATCGCGCTGGACCCGCCCAGCACGCGACCTCGGGCGATCGTGTACGGCAGGTCGGGCGTGAGGTGCCCGAGGTAGGACCAGTTGAGCGGGTGCCCGGGGACCGAGGCACGGAGCGTCGCACCGTCGCGGACCTCCTCCGGGAACGCGTCGTCGGTGGCCGGGACCGGCCCGGCCTCGAGCAGCAGGACGCGCACCCCCGGGTCCTCGCTGAGCCGGGCCGCGACCGCGGAGCCGGCCGAGCCGGAGCCGACCACGACGACGTCGTAGGTCATCGACGGCCGGCCCGTCCGCCGTCGTGTGTGTCGGTGTCGGTGGAGGTGCCGGTGTCGGTGTCGGTGTCGGTGTCGGTGAGGACCTCGCGCAGCTCCGCGAAGCCGGCGTCGATGAGCTCGGTGAGCGACTCGCCGTCGTGCTCGAGCCACTGGTCGTAGGCGGCGAGGCTGACGCCGAGACAGGCCCAGCCGACGGTCTGGGCGCGCAGCGAGTCCGCCGCGACACCGAGGCGTTCCGCGACGAACTCTGCGATCACCTGGCGCCAGGACGCGTACCGCAGGGCCGAGTGCGCGACGAGGGTCGGGGTGCGCAGCAGGACCTCCATGCGGCGACGGTGCAGCGGCACCTCGTCCGGGGAGAAGGTGTTGAACTCGACGACCGCGTCTCGAAGGGCGTCGAAGACCGGTACCTGCGCCGGGACGGCCGCCAGGTGGAGGCGCATGCTGACGAGCAGCACGTCGAAATCACCCCACGGCAGGTCGTTCTTGGAGGCGAAGTACCGGAAGAACGTGCGGCGGCCGATGCCGGCTGCGGCTGCGATGTCGTCCACCGTCACCGCGTCGAATCCGTGGTCGATGAACAGGTCCAGACCCACCCGACCGAGCTCGGCGGCGCTGGTCGAGCGCGCCCGCCCGCGGGCGCGTTCGCTGGCGTCCCGGGTCACCAGTGACCCCTTTCGATCGGCACTCGGTGCCATTAGCATGGTCGGCATCGCCGCGGACCGCCAGGGGCCGCGCGCACCGCGCAGGAGGAGAGCCAATGACGGCTGAGCCGACCACCACGCAGCACGAGACCGCGCCGCAGACGGACGAGTCCCCCGTCGAGGCCGACGCACTGGTCGAAGAGGTCTCGATCGACGGCATGTGCGGGGTCTACTGATCGCGCCCGCGCCCGCCTTGTTCGACCCGGACCGACCCTGGGAGCTGCATCCGCAGGTCGCCGTGCGTCCCGAGCCGTTCGGGGCGCTGCTGTACCACTTCGGCACCCGCAAGCTCTCCTTCCTCAAGGACCGGACGCTGCTCGAGGTCGTGCGCTCGCTCGGCGCCCAGCCCAGCGTCCGTGCCGCGGTCGAGGCGGCGGGCGTGGCGCCCGAGGCCACCGCGACCTACATCCGGGCCGTGAGCACGCTCGCCGCGTCGCAGATGGTCGTCGAGCGGGACGACGTCGAAACAGCCGCGGGGCAGCGGTGCAGGAAGGTGCGTGAGGGCCTGAGACCAGCGGTCCTCAACCCGGCGCCGAGTCGTCGATCGCGTGCCGAGTCATCGGTACGCGTGCCCGCGCTACGCGGTATGAGTCGCACCGAGCGGTGACGATGCGTGCTATAAGGCGCCGGCGTGCCTCGCGCAATGCTCTTCCGGGCGGCTGCCTCGGCGGCCTCCCGGGCCGCCGCCTCGTGCGGCGCCCTGAGGTGACGCTCTGTCCCCAGCAGCGGTGGTCCGCGGCGCCGGTGTCAGACCCCTCCTCTAGTTTGGACACATGTTCGAGGAGCTCGAGGAGTGGCTCGCCGGGAACGCCGGCGCTGGGCGTGCGGCGACCGCGACGGTGCCGCACGGGTCAGACACTCGTGCCTCGGCATCCCCCACCTCGGATGACGCCCGCCCCGCCGATGCCCGGGCGTCCCACTCCGACCCCGGCGCGAGTCCAGCTCCCGCCGCCCCACTGTTCTCCCGGTTCGGCCTGACCGACGAGGCGGCGTGCCGCCTCGAGTCGCTGCGTGGCGGGGACCGGCTGGCGGAGGAGCTGTTCGGGCTGGAGCCGGCCGAGCTGAGTGACGCGGCCCTGCTGGAGGCGGTCGCCGGGTTCGAGCGGTTGACCTCGGCCGCGGTGGCGGGCCGGTCCCGATGCCTGAGCGAGCTGCTGGCCCGCCGAGGGACGAGCTCGCGCGCGGCCGACGGCGTGGTGGACGAGGTCCGCGCCCGGCTGGGGCAGACCGGCGTGGCCGCCCAGGCCACGGTCGGCCTCGCGATCCAGCTCGAGGCCTACCCGGAGGTCGCCGACGCGCTGGCAGCCGGAGAGGTGGATGCACGCAAGGCGGCCGTGCTGGTGGACCGTCAGTCCGGCGTGTCCGAGAGCGACCACCGAGCCCTCACGAAAGAGCTGCTCCCGCAGGCGAGCACGCGGACGACCACCTGGCTCCGGGACCGGATCCGTTCACACGCCCTGGCCACCGACCCGGAGGCGGGCCGGTTGCGCCGCGAGCAGGAGCACTCCCGGCGCTGCGTGAGCGTCGAGGCGCTTCCGGACGCGATGGCACGGGTGTCCGCATACCTTCGCGGTGACGACGCCCAGCGGGTCAAGGCGAGCCTGGACTCGCTCGCGGACGCCGCGCGCACCGACGGGGACGACCGGAACGTGGACCAACGGCGCGCCGACGTGTTCGTCGACGTGCTCACCGGCGCCGTCGCCGCTGGACCTGCCGAGCCGGCCGCGCGCATCAAGGAGGAGCCCGCGTCTGGCGGACTCGCCACCGAACGGCCGGGCAGGTCACGGACTCAGCTCCACGTCACGGTCGGCGCGGGAACGCTGCTCGGCCTGGACGAGGAGCCCGCGGTGCTGGCCGGCCACGGCCCGATCCCAGCCGAGCTGGCCCGCGAGCTCGCGGCCGACGCGACCTGGCGGGGCCTGTTCACCGACGCCGCCGGTCAGTTCGCCGCACTCGGCACGAGGGCGTACCGCCCCGGCGTGGTGCTCGAGCGGACGGTGAAGGCCCGACACGTGCGGTGCACCTTTCCGGGCTGCCGCCAGCCGGCCAGGTACACGGACCTCGATCACATCACCGCATACGACCATGCCCGCGCACGGGACGAGCGAACCGCCCCGCAGACGACAGAGGCGAACCTGCACCCGCTGTGCCGGCGGCACCACAACCTCAAGACCTCCGGACGCTGGGCGGCCCGCCGGGAGGGCGGGGCGCTGCGCTGGCGCGCACCCACCGGTCACACCTACCGGTACGAACCCCAGCCGCCGCCCGGTGCTCGACCGCCGGGGTCGCCACCGCACGGCGACGACCCCGGCAGGCCACCACCGTTCTGACGGAAATGGCCCGTGCCGGTCATGAGCCCGGCTTGCCGCCGGGCGCCAACCCGGCCTGCTGCCGGGAGCTAGCCCGACTTACGGCGGAACTCGCGCTTGACCCCGACCGGGCCGTGCGGCGTCACACCCACACCCCGGCCGTCCTCGGGATTCAGCTCGGGACCACGCGCGCGTGCCTGCTTCTTCTCGAGGGCCTCGCGGAACTTGGCCTTGACCTCGTCGCTGGCCGAGCCCGCCTTCGGGTCCTTCTTCTGTGCCTTCTTTCGACCAGTCATGCTCGTCAACCTAGGTCACCAGGGTCGGCACGGCCAGACCATTTTCGGCACACGACTCAGCGGCTGGACGCGGCGGACGCCTGCCGGGCTCCGAACGCCTCTCCTGGCTCGAGAGGGAAGTGGCAGGCGGCCTGCTGACCGCGGCCGAGGTCCACCAGCCTCGGCTCGACCTCGGCGCAGACGTCCTGCGCCAGCGGGCACCGCGTCCGGAAGCGGCAGCCGCTCGGCGGGTCCAGCGGCGAGGGCGGCTCGCCGGGGAGCGGCACGGGCCGGCGCGCCAGCCCCGTCTCGATGTCCAGCACCGGGATCGAGTCGAGCAACGCCCAGGTGTACGGATGACGCGGCGCCTCGTAGAGCACGTCCACCGGCCCGATCTCGGCCAGCTGTCCCAGGTGCATGACGGCGACCCGGTCGCTCACCTGCTTGACCGTCGCCAGGTCGTGCGAGATGAACACGTAGGACAGCCCCAGGTCGGCACGCAGCTCCTCGAAGAGGTTGAGCACCTGGGCCTGGATGAGCACGTCGAGGGAGCTCACGGCTTCGTCGCAGATGATCAGTGCGGGGTTCAGCGCGATGGCCCGTGCGATCGCCACCCGCTGGGCCTGCCCGCCCGAGAGCTCCATCGGGCGACGGTTCCGGTACAGCTCCGGCTTCAGCCCCACCCGGTCCAGCAGCTCGTCCACCCGGGCCCGGCGCTCGTCCCGGTCCATCCTCGTATGGCCCAGCAGCGGCTCCGCCACCACGTCCCCGACCCGCCACCGCGGGTTCAGCGAGCCGAACGGATCCTGGTACACCATCTGCATGTCGGCGCGGGCCTTCTTCAGCTCCCGCCTGGGGAGCCCCACCAGGTCGCGCCCCTGGAACATCACGGCACCGGACCGCGGCGCCTCGGCCTGGATGATGGCGCGCGCCAGCGTCGACTTCCCGGACCCGGTCTCACCCACGATCCCCAGCGTCTCCCCCGGCATGAGGTCGAACGACACGTCGGTCACCGCGTGCACGACACCCGTCTTCACGCCACCGGGCCCGCGCGTCTCGTACTCCTGGACCAGGTTCCGCACGGACAGCAAGGGCTGCTTCTGGGACTCGGCCACCCCGTTCGAGGCCACGACGTGCTCGGCGGCGGTCACGTCAGCTCCTTCCCACCGGTGTCCCCGTTCGGCGAGGCGGCCGCGGGGACGGCTCCGCCGCCTGGCCCGGCCACGGCATGGCCCGACGCCTCCGCGCGACCCGACGTCTCCGCCGCCCCCGGCCCCACGCCCGGCGGCCCCTCCACCGGGTGCCAGCACGCGTAGAGATGCCCCGGCTCGTGCTCCTCGAGCGGCGGCATCTCCACCCGGCATCGCTCCGTCGCCCGAGGGCACCGCGGTGCGAACGGGCACCCGTCGGGCAACGACGCCAGATCCGGAGGATGCCCGCCGACCACGGTCAGCCGGGCGTGACTCGGCGTCGTCAGCTGCGGGATCGCCCCGAGAAGCGCGTGCGTGTACGGCATCCGGACGTTGCTGAACAGCGTCCGGGTCTCGGCATGCTCCACGGCTCTGCCCGCGTACATCACGAGCACCTCGTGCGCGTAGCACGCGGCCAGGCCCAGGTCGTGGCTGATCATGACCACCGCGGCACCGAGCCGCTCCTGCAGGTCCACCAGGAGCTCCATGATCTGCGCCTGCGTGGTCACGTCCAGGGCCGTCGTCGCCTCGTCCGCGATCAGCACCTTGGGGTCCGCGGCGAGCGCGATCGCGATCATCACCCGTTGACGCATGCCGCCCGACAGCTGGTGCGGGTACTCCTTGATGCGTCGCTCCGGCGCGGGCAGCCGCACCAGCGTGAGCAGCTCCACCGCCCGCTCGATCGCCACCTTCTTCGGCACCCGGTCGTGCATCCGCACGGCCTCGGCGATCTGCGCGCCGATGCTCATCGTGGGGTTCAGCGACCGGGCCGGATCCTGGAACACCATCGCGATGTCGTTCCCCCGGATGCCGCGCAGGCTCCGCTCGTCCAGCCCCACCAGCTCCGTCTCACCCAGTCGGGCCGACCCGGTGATCTCGGCGCTGGGCGGCAGCAGGCCCGTCAGGGCGCGCACGCTGACCGACTTCCCGGATCCCGACTCCCCGATGATGGCCAACGTCCTGCCCGGCATCAGCTCGTAGCTCAGGCCATTGACGGC
Organism: Georgenia alba; assembly: GCF_042665525.1. NCBI lineage: Bacteria > Bacillati > Actinomycetota > Actinomycetes > Allobogoriellales > Allobogoriellaceae > Georgenia > Georgenia alba. Next base: position 1,365,491 of record NZ_JBHTCQ010000001.1, on the reverse strand, counting down.
GTGGATCGTCCGTCCCCCGGTCGAGAACCGCACCCGCAGGTCCTCGACCCGCAGGACGGGGCGCGAGCCGGTCGCGGTCGGCCCGTTGTGCTCGGCGGTCAGCGGTGTCGTCATCGGCTGGAGGCCTCGCTTCGCAGGTTCTCGCCCAGCAGGTTGAAGGACAGCACCGTGACCAGGAGCGCGAGCGTCGGCCACAGCACCAGGAGCGGCGCCGCCGACAGCGACTGCTGGGCGTCGTAGATCATGTTTCCCCAGCTCGGCCGGGGCTGCGGGATCCCCAGCCCGAGGAAGCTCAAGGCCCCCTCGGCCACGATCACCAGCCCCATCCCGAGCATCGCGTAGGTGGTCAGCTGCGGCGCGATGTTCGGGATGACGTGCCGGAGCAGGATGCGCCAACCCGGGCTGCCGCTGAGCTCGGCAGCCTGCAGGAACGGCATGCTCATCACGTGCAGGGTGGCGCCCCGCGCGATGCGCGAGACGGCGGGTATGGAGAAGGCGGTCAGGGCGAGGATCGTGCTCGAGATGCTCGCGCCGAGCACCTGGGCGAGAACGATGAGGATCACCAGCGACGGGAAGGCGATGAGCACGTCCAGCACGCGCATGATGATGGAGTCGGCCCGCCCGCCCAGATAGCCCGACAGTGCGCCCACGACGCCGCCGACCAGCAGCCCGACGGCGTTCACCACGATGGCGACCACCAGGGACGAGCGGCCGCCGTGCAACAGCCGGGAGAGCACGTCGTTGCCGTTGACGTCCGTGCCGAGCAGGTGCCCCGGGCTCCCGGGCGGCAGCGCGGACTCCAGGACGTCGCCACCGACCGGCCGCGGGATCGGCAGCACGGCTGGCCCGGCGAAGCACGCGACGAACAGCAGCGCCACCATCCCGGCGGGGATCCAGATGAGCAGCCGCCGCCGCAGCCGCGAGCGCTTGACTCGTGCGTCCGGCGCGACCGGCGCGACGCCGGCCGTCGTCTCCGGTGCCGAGGTGTCAGTGGCTGCCATAGCGGATCCTCGGGTCGAGCACGGCGTACATCACGTCGACGAACAGGTTCGCGAACACGGCCACCGCGGCGAAGATGAACACGCATGCCTGCACCACGGGCGTGTCGAGCGAGCCGACGGCCTGCAGCATGAGCATCCCCATGCCCGGCATCGCGTAGATCTGCTCGATGATGACGGTGCCGCCGATCAGCCCACCGACGTTCAGCCCGACGAGCGTGAGCAGGCCGTAGGAGCTGTTGCGGAAGGCGTGCAGCCACAGCACCCGCCACGGTCCGGCCCCCTTGGCCCGTGCGGTGTCCACGTAGTCCGCCGAGTTCAGCTGGTCCACGAGGTCGCCGCGCAGGAACCGGGCGTAGAAGCAGGCGATCGGGATGCCGATGGCGAGCACCGGCAGAGTGACCGATCTGAGGTTCGGGATCACACCCTCGGACAGCGGCACGTAGCCGATGGCGGGCAGCATCTGCAGCAGCACGGCGAACACCAGCACCAGCAGGATCGCCATGACGAAGTTCGGCACGGCGAGGAACGTCACCGACATCACCATGACGACCCGGTCCACGATCCCGCCCGGCCGGCGGGCCGCGGCCAGCGCGACCGGCAGCGAGACGACGAACGACACCAGGAACGCCAGGATGACGACCTCGAGCGTGACCGGCAGCCGCTCCGCCAGGAGCTGGCCCACGGACTGCTCGCTGACGATCGACCGCCCGAGGTCACCGGTGACGAAGCCGGCGAGCCAGGTCACATACCTCTCCGGGGCCGGGCGGTCCAGGCCCATGGTCCGGCGGACCGCCTCCACCTCCGCCTCGGTGGCGTCCATCCCGGCCATGTTGCGCGCCGGGTCCCCGGGCATCGCCTCCATGAGCACGAACGTCAGGATGCTGACGGCGAGCAGCAGCGGGACGGCGACCAGCACCCTCCGGGCGATGAGCCGCACGAGGGGCGAGCTGGTCAACCGGGCCCGCTGCGGCCGCGCCCCGGCCGGTGCCGCTACGTCAGTAGCCGCCACTACTCGTGCCCTCCTCCATCCACACCCGGTCGTACAGCACGCCCTCGTTCACCACGAGCGACGGGATCGGGTCGTCCAGGCCGGGCCCGTGGATACCCGTCCGGATCACCTGCGCCGGGGAGAACGCCGGCCCGAAGGGTCCGTACGCCTCGTCGGAGATCAGCCGCGCCGCCTCCTCGTAGGCCGCCTCACGCTCGGCCAGGTCCACGGTGCCCGCGGCCCGCTCCAGGATGTCGTCCAGCTCGGTCGACAAGCCCTGGTCGAGCGCCTCCTGGGCGGTGGACGCCCCCTCGGGCAGCGGCGTCCCGCTGAACGGCGACGTCGACCCGAACCGCACGCCGACGCCGATGCCGACGGCGGGGTCCCACGCCCCGGCGGTCTGCAGGATGGCCTCCCACTCCCCGGCCGTGAAGTCCGTGATGACGTCGTTCAGCGGCTTCGCGTCGAGGCTGACCTCCATCCCGGCCTCCTGCCACTGCGTCTGCAGAGCCGTCGCAACCTGTCGCGCGATACCCGTGTCGGTGGTCTTGAACGTCACCTCGATGCCGCCGAGCTCGTCGACGATCCGCCGTGCCTCCTCGAGGTCGTACTCGCGGTACCCCTCCACCTCCGGGATGTGGATGAGGTCTCCGGAGGCGGTGAACGACTGGCTCGGCTCCCCGCGGCCGCCCAGCAGGCCCTCGTTGATGGCCCCCCAGTTGGTCGCGTAGTACGCCGCCTCACGCGCCCGGATGTCGTCGAACGGCGGCCGGCGGGTGTTGAGCTGGATCACGTACGGGGAGGACGGGCTGCCGTAGTGGACCTCCACCTGGTCGTTGTTCTCCGCCTCCTGCAGCAGCGTGGTGTTGCTGAGCCCCTCGATGACGTCACCCTGCCCGGCCAGCAGCGTGTTCCAGACGTTCTGGTCACCGGTGACCGACTGGAAGGTGAGGGCGTCGAGGTACGGCAGGCCATCCTTGAAGTAGTTCTCGTTCCGCTCCAGCTGGAGCCGGTCACTGGGGCGGTTGTCCCTGATGACGAACGGTCCGGCGCCCACCGGAGTCTCCCGGAACGCCTCGCCGCCCATCTCGGCGTAGGCGCTGGGCGAGGCCATGAGGTTGAGGTTCGAGGCCGGCATGCCGTTGACGAGTGCCCCGTTCGGCACCGCCAGGTGCATCTCGACCGTGCGCTCGTCCACCGCACGGATCGCGCCGAGCTGAGCCATGATCGCGTCCCGGTCCACGTCCTCGGGCAGCGCCGCGAACAGGTCGTCCACCCACGCCTGGTCCAGTTCCGGCGGCTCCATCTCGAGGTCGAGGGCCAGGCCGGTCGGCGCCCCTGTGCTGCCGGAGTTGATCTGCCGGATCCAGTTCCACACCACGGCGTTCGCGTCCAGCGGGGTGCCGTCGGTGAACTCGATGCCCTCACGGAGGGTGACGGTGAGGGTGAGCCCGTCGTCGGACCATTCGTAGCTCTCCGCCTGGTTCGGGACGATCTCCCCACCGCCCTCGCCGTCCGGCTCCAGCGTGAACAGTCCGCCGAAGATCGCGCTGTTCTGCGCCATGTTGGCACCGACCGTGTTGCTGGTCGCCGGGTCCAGGCCCGTTGACCACCCGCCCGCGAAACCGGCCTCGAGCAGCACGGTGATCTCACCGCCGGACACCGGCTCGCCGGCGTCACCGCCGCCACCGCCCTGCCCGCCCCCACCGGCGCCGCCACCGCCGCCGCCGCTGCAGGCGGCGAGCGCGAGCGCGCATGTCAGAGCGAGCAGCCGTGCCACACCTCGGGGGCGCGAAGTCGTCCTTCTCATGTCATGTTCCCCTTTGAACGATGGCCACAGAAGCTGTCCGCGTCGGCGCCGTGCCGACCTGTGGAGTGTCGCTGAGCCGCGCGCACACCCTCCGGGCCACTTCCGTGTGACGAAAGGATCAGTTCCGTCGGTTATCGATTCGTGGCCTCGGCCGGTAGTCCGGCCGGCTCCGTCGTCGACGCGTCGGAGTCTCGGCCGAGCCACCGGAACGCGTTGCGCCAGGAGATGTCCTCCCACTGCTCGGCGGGCAGGTCCATCGACCGCAGCGTCCGGGCCGCCGGATCCTCGCGCAGCATCGCGGGGAAGTCGGATCCGACGAGGAGCCGGTCGGCGCCGAGCAGGTCGATGAGGAACCTGACGGCCCGGCGGTCGAAGACCATCGAGTCGTAGTAGAAGCGGCGCGCGTACTCGATCGGCGAGGGTCCGTCGTCGGGCATGACGGCGCGCTCGAGGTCCCGCGGCTCCTCGTTCCACGAGCCGCCCCAGAAGTAGTTGGCGCGCGGCAGCATCAGGGCCAGCCCGCCGGCGGCGTGGCTGAAGGAGATCCGCAGGTCGGGACATGCGGCGGCGGTGCCGCCGAGGATCATCGAGGCCGCCGCGAGCGTGCCCTCGATCCCGACGACGTAGGTCCCCATCGCGGACATCGGGAGCCGGTCCATCGGGGCCGGCATGGCGTGCACGAACACCGACAGCCCGAGCCTCTCGACCTCCTGGAAGAACGGCCGGAACTTCTCCTCGCCGATGGAGCTGCCGAGGATGTTCGAGGCGATCTCGACGCCGACGAGCCCGGCGTCCTTGACGGCGGCCAGCTCCGCCGTCGCCGCGTCCGGGTCCTGCATGGGCACCAGGCCGATGCCGATCAGCCGGGCCGGGTCGTGGGCGGTCAGCTCCGCCGTGAACTCGTTGACGTGCCGCGCCAGGGTCATCCCGTCGCCGGCGGGCAGGTCGTACCGCAGCAGCGGCGGCATGGGACTCAGCACCTCGGCGTCCACGCCGGAGGCGTCCTGGGCCTCGATCCGCCGTTCGGCCTCGAAGAAGACCTCCTTGGCGCGGAACCGCATCTTGCCGAACACGAGCTCGCGGTCGGCGGAGCCCTCGACCGGCTCCATGTGCGGGAAGCCCTCGGGGGCGTCCGCCGGGTAGTCCTTGGGGAGCAGGTGGGCGTGGGCGTCGACGATCACGTCGGCCTCCTTCAGGCGTTCGGGTGGACGTCAGGCGTTCGGGTGGACGGACACGTGGATGGCCGACCCGTCGCCGGCCTCGCCGGCGAGCGTGTCGATGGCCAGGCCGACCTCGTCGAGGCCGAAGGTGTGCGTGTGGAGCTTCTCCAGCGGGAAGCGGCCGGACTCCAGCAGCTCGATCGCGCGCCGGTTGGCGGACGCGTCGACGCCGAACGCGCCCTTCACGGTGAGCGCCCGGTTGATGATGAGGTCGGTGACGAGCGGGATCTCTCGGTGCCCCTTCAGCCCGGCCAGCACCACCCGGCCGCCGTGCCGCACGGCCTTCAACGCGTCGGTGATCGGCGCGGCGGCCATCGGCGTGAGGTCCAAGGCGACGTCGGCCATCTCCCCGTCGGTCACCTCCCGGACGGTCTCGACGACGTCCCGTGCCTCGGGGCCGTCGACCACCACCGCGTGGTCCGCGCCGAGCTCGCGGGCGATGGCGAGCTTGTGCTCGTCCGACTCCAACCCGGTGACGATGATGCGGGAGGCGCCCGCGGCCTTCGCGGCGATGACGGCGGCGAGGCCCCGCTGCCCGGCGCCGAGCACCACGAGGGTGTCACCAAGGCCGACCTCGCCGAGGTCGACGGCCCACCGCACCCCCGCCCCGAGCGGGTTGTACATGGCGGCGATCTCCACCGGGAGTGACCTGTCGATCTTGTGCATGACGGCGTTGGGCGAGAGGTAGAGGTACTCGGCGAACCCGCCCCACAGGCTGGGCGCGACGTCGATCCCGGTGACGCCGTGGCCGTACTTGCGGAACCGGCACGCCTGGTACCGGCCGACGAGGCAGTCCTTGCACGCCCGGCACGGCACGATCACCTCGAGCGCGACCCGATCGCCCACCTGGACGCCCCACCGTTCGGCGGCCCGCTCCCCGACCTCCTCGATGATGCCCATGGGCTCGTGCCCCGGGATGAACGGCGGACGCTCCCCGCCGCCACCGCCGCCGAGGTGGCCGCGGAAGATCTCCACGTCGCTGCCGCAGATGCCGTTGGCCTCGACCCGCAGCAGCCCGTCGTCCGGGCCGGTTGCCGGGCGGTCGAACTCCCGCATCTCGATCTGACGTGGCCCGGTCTGGACCGCTGCTCGCACCATCGTGCTCCTCGTTCCTCTCGTCCTTCTCACGGGCGCCGGGCTCGTGCGCCCGGTGGTCACACCGTCTGCTCGGCGCGCACCGGCGCCTCCACCGGCACGGGCGTGCCCGACCAGTCGGCGAAGTACCGCACCACCATGGAGATCCCCGCGGTCCGCGCCCCGGCGACAGCGATGAGCACGGCCTCCGGGTCCACGGGGGGCAGGGTGCGCTGGAACGCTTCGCCGTCGGTGCCGTCGGTGCCGTCGGTGCCGTCGGTGCCCGCCGCGGCGCCCGGGAACCGCACGCCCCGCCCGTCCGCGTGGTCCTTGCCCGCCCGGGCGAGCTGCGCCGTCGTGCGGCCGGAGTGCTCGATGAGCCAGGCGGCGACGTCCCGGCGGGAGTAGCCGGCGTCGGCCAGGCGCTGGGCGTGCTCGGGGCAGAGCACCAGGCCCGCCATGCCGTGCTTGAAGATCCAGGACCCGGACCGGCCCACCGTGTCCGCGAAGTCGCCGAGCAGCTGCTCCGGGTCGGCGGTGTGCCGGTTGTCGACGTACTCGCAGGTGCGCAGCAGCGTGGTGCTCACCGCGTTGCCGGTGATGCCGTGCTCGGCCGCCAGCGGCGGCCACGGGCTCTCCTCCTCGTTCTCCCCGAAGCAGATCGACCAGCGCCCGGGGACGCCCTGGGTGGCCTGCTCGAGCTCGTGCGGGCGGACCCCGAACGCGTTGCGCACGATGAGCCCGATGGCGCGGGCCACGGTGGCGTTGGGCCGGAAGCCCGGGCCGAAGACACCGCCGGTGCTGTTGAACCCGAGCTCGTGCCGGACGGGTCCGTTGACGACGATGAGCGGCGCGGGCCCGGAGGTGGACTGCCAGCCGCCGCCGTTCGCGGCCCGCTCCGCCATGAGGGCGTCCCACGCGGCGAGGACCACCGGGAAGTACTCCGGCCGGCAGCCGGCCATCGCGGCGTTGATCGCCGCGGTCTGAACGGTGACCACGCGGCCGGTCTGCGGCATGCGGCCGATGACGTGCTGCGGGTCGCGTGCCGTGGTGGCGAGGAACCGCTCGACGAACGGGGCGCTGACCGAGACCAGCGGCAGGCCGTCGGACCAGCCCTGCTCGTAGAGGTGCTCGATCGTGCGCTGGGTGACGTCGGGGTCGATCGGCGCGCCGTCGTCCACCGCGCCGTCGTCGCTCACGCGGCGGCCCCGGCCGTCAGGCTCTCCACGACCCGGGGCAGCAGCTCGCGGGCCCGGTCGCGCACCTGGTCGGGCGAGAGCACGGCGACCGGGTGGGCGGTCGTGATCCACGCGTAGTCCGGGTCCCCCTGGATGCCTGCCATCGTCCGGCCGGTCGCCTCGAACGCGTCGGTCAGCACGACGGCGGCCGGCAGCCCGCCGCGCTCGAAGTTGATGCCGTCCGCCACTGCGGCCGCGCTGCACGAGCCGCAGTCCCCGATCCCGGTGACCACCACATCGCAGCCGTCCCGGTAACGGGCGACGATCTCCTGGTCGACCGGGACGGAGAAGTTCCGCTTCGTCTCCACGACGCTGACCTCGGCGGCGCCGTGCTCCGCCACCAGGAGCTTGCCGACCTCCTGCAGGAAGAGCATCGCATTGTGCTTGGTGTTGTCGAGCAGACCCACGCGGACGCCCGCCAGGTCGCGGCGGCGCTCGGCGAGCTCGCGCGCCGCGGCGTCCCGGCCGTTCGGCTGGCCGGTGGGGTCGAGGATGCTGTTGGGCATGGCTGCTCCTTCCTGCCGCCGGGCTACTGCTCGTGCACGATGACGCCGCGGATGTTGCGGCCCTCGACGAGATCCCGGTAGGCCTCGTTGACCTGGTCGAGGGTGTAGGTGCGGGTGATGAGCTCGTCGAGCTTGAGGTCACCCGCCCGGTACAGGCCGAGCAGCTTCGGGATGTCGTACAGCGGGTTGCAGTCGCCGAAGAGGGCGCCGCGGATCTGCCGCTGGTACCCGATGAGGAAGCCTGCCGGGAAGTGCACGGCCTTCTCCTTGAGGTGCCCGACCGCGGTGATCGTCACCTTGCCGCCCTTGCCGGTCATCATCACCGCGGCGCTCACCATCTCCTCGGTCACCGCGTTGGGGGTCATGATCGCGTGGTCCGCGAGCTGCCCCCAGGTGGTGGCGGCGACGTACTCGTGCGCCTCCTTGGCGTCGGCGAAGGTCGCGGTGGCGCCGAGGGTCTTGGCGTTGTCCCGCTTGAGCTCGACCGGATCGATGACGACGACGTTCTTCGCGCCCGCGTACCGAGCACCCTGCACCGTGTTGGAGCCGACGCCGCCGGCACCGAAGATGACCACGGTGTCCCCGGCCCGAACGCCCGCCGCGTAGACCGCGGAGCCCCAACCGGTGGGGACACCGCAGCCCACCAGTGAGCCGATCTCGAACGGGATGTCCTCCGGGAGCGGCACGACCGCCCACTCGGAGACGACGGCGTACTGGGAGAACGTCCCCAGCGTGCAGAAGCCGCCGTAGTCCTTCCCGTCCTTGTGGAACCGGAAGGTGCCGTCGAGGAACATGCCGGTGCCCGCGTTCAGGCCCTTGACGCACATGTTCTGGTGCGCGGTGGAGCACGGCCGGCACGCTCCGCATGCGGGGATGTACGAGCACACGACACGGTCGCCGGGCTTGACCCGGGTGACGTTCTCCCCGACCGACTCGACGGTTCCGGCGCCCTCGTGCCCGCCGACGACGGGGAGGCGCACCGGGGCGTCACCGGCCGAGATGTGATGGTCGGAGTGGCACAGACCCGAGGCGGCGAACTTGACGCGCACCTCGTGCTCCTTCGGGTCGTCCAGCTCGAGGTCGGTGATCTCCCACGGCCCGTACTCGTGCTGGACGGCGGCCTTCGTGGTCAGCGTGGCCATGCGTTCCTCTTCTCTGGTCTGCTCGTGCGTGCGGGCTGGTCGGGGCTGGGGTCAGCGGCCGGGCGGCGCGGCGTCGCGCAGCGAGACGGTCTTGACCTGGGTCCATTCGAGGACCGCGTCGGCGCCCATCGTCCGGCCGAAGCCGGAGCTCTTGTAGCCGCCCCACGGGGCGCCGATCGCGGGTGCGCCGAGGACGCTGTTGACCCCGACCTGCCCGGCCTGCAGCCGCCGGCTCATGCGCACGGCGGTGCCGACGTCGCGCGTCCAGACGGACGCGACGAGGCCGTACTCGGTGCCGTTCGCGACGGCGAGGGCCTCCTCCTCGTCGTCGACCGGGATGACCGACAGCACCGGACCGAAGATCTCCTCCTGGGCGATGCGGGAGGCGGGGTCGACCTTGTCGAACAGGGTCGGCTCGACGAAGAAGCCGTCGGCAAGCCCGTCGCCCCGCGGCACCCCGCCGCCGACGACGAGCTCGGCGCCGGACTCCTTGCCGACGTCGATGTAGCCGAGCACCCGCTCGTGCTGGGTGGCGTTGATGAGCGGACCCATGGCCACCGGCCGGTGCCAGGGCCCGACCGTCACCTGCTGCATCTGGGCGGCGAGCCGGTCGACGAGCTCGGCGTGCACGGAGCGGTGCACCACGATGCGGGAGCCGGCCGCGCAGACCTGCCCGGTGTTGAGCGTGATGCTGAACGTCATCTGCGGGACGGCGGCCTCGAGGTCCGCGTCCGGGAAGACCACCTGCGGGGACTTGCCGCCCAGCTCGAGGTGCAGCGGGGTGAGGTTCTTCGCGCAGGCCTCCATGACCGCCCGCCCGGTGACCGGTGAGCCGGTGAAGCCGACCCGGCGGATCTTCGGGTGGCTGGGGACCGCGGCGCCCGCCTCGGCCCCGTAGCCGGTCACGACGTTGATGACGCCGGGCGGGATCCCCGCCTCGAGGGCGAGCTTCGCCAGGGCCAGCGGCGTGAGGGGCGCGTCCTCGGCGGGCTTGACGACGATGGTGTTGCCGGCGGCGATCGCGGCGCCGACCTCCATGACGAACTGTGGCCCGGGCGCGTTCCACGGGATGATGACGCCGACGACCCCGTACGGCTCACGCAGCGTGAGGGCGAGGGCGTCCGGGGAGAAGGTCGGCAGCGACTGCCCCTGGACCTTGTCCGCGAGCCCGGCGGTGTACCGCAGCTGGCCGCCCATCCGTGGCGGTCCCCAGCTCGGCCGGCCCATCTCCTGGCGTTCCAGCTCGTCCAGCTCGGCGCCGTGGGCGTCGATGAGGTCCGCCCACGCGAAGAGGTGCCGGCCGCGGGAGGCGGCGTCCAGGTCGCGCCAGGCGGGTAGCGCGCCTTCCGCCGCGGCGACTGCGGCATCGACATCCTCGGCCCCGCCGCGCGGCACGCGGGCCAGCACGGCCCGGTTGGCCGGGTTGACGACGTCGATGGTCTGCCCGGACCGGGCCGGCACCCAGTCGCCGCCGATGAGGTGCACACCGTCCAGCAGCAGGTCGGGGTCGAGGGCGGTGTCTTCGGATGTGAGAGTCATGGCTCGCTCCTGGTGGGCCCGGTTCAGTGGTCGATGATCACGACGCCGCGGATGTTCTTGCCGTCCAACATGTCCTGGTAGCCCTCGTTGACCTGGTCGAGCGTGTAGTGCTTGGTGACGAGCTCGTCGAGCTTGAGCTGGCCGGACTTGTAGAGGCTGATGAGCCTCGGGATGTCGTAGAGCGGGTTGCACCCGCCGTAGACGTGGCCCTGGACGCGACGCTGGAAGCCGATGAGCATGCCGGGGTTCTCGTTGATGAAGCCCCCGCCGACGGCGGTGATGGTCACCTGCCCGGTCTTCCCGACGACGTTGATCGCGTCGTGGATGACCTCGTCGTGCAGGACCCCGACGGTGATGATCGCGTGGTCCGCCAGCTCGCCCCAGGTGGACCGGACGACGAACTCGTGGGCCTCCTCCGCCGTCTCGAAGGTATGGGTCGCACCGAAGACCTTGGCCATGTCGCGCTTGAACTGCACCGGGTCGACGACGACGACACGCTGGGCGCCCGCCATGGCCGCTCCCTGGACCGCGTTGCTGCCGACGCCGCCGGCGCCGTAGATGACGACGGTCTGGCCGGTCCGCACCTCCGCGACGTTCACGGCGGTGCCCCAGCCGGTCGGGACCGCGCAGCCGACGAGCGAGGCGACGTCGAAGGGGACGTCGTCGGGGATCTTCACGACCGAGTACTCGGAGACGACGGTGTACTGCGAGAAGGTGCCGAGGACGCACAGGCCGCCGAAGTCCTCACCGTCCTGGTGGAAGCGGAAGGTGCCGTCCGCGAGCACGCCGACGCCGGCGTTCTTGCCCTCGTCGCAGAGGTTCTGCCGCCCGGTGGAGCAGTACCGGCACTTGCCGCAGGCGGGGATGAAGGAGAACACCACGTGGTCGCCGACCTCGACCCGGGTCACGCCAGGTCCGACCGACTCGACGACGCCGGCGCCCTCGTGCCCGCCGACGACCGGCATGCGCATGGGGGCGTCGCCCTTCTGGATGTGGTCGTCGGAGTGGCACAGACCGGCTGCGTGGATCTTGACCCGGACCTCGTTCGCCTTCGGCGGGTCCAGCTCGAGCTCGGTCAGCTCCCACGGCGTGGCGGGCGCGCGGCAGACCACGGCCTTGGTGGTGATGCGCTGCGGCGCCGCGGGCGCCGGCGAGGTTTCGGTGGATGCGGCGGTGCTGCTCATGTGTCCCCTTCTCCCCTGCTGGGCCAGGCCGCGCGGGAGCCACGTCATCGTCGGATCCGCCGGGCGGGCGGTCAGCTCCGTTGCTGGGGCCATCGTGGCCGGTGGGAGGCGCGCCGGACCCGGGGTGTTTCGTCACGCGGAAGAGCGAGTGCCGGGTCGGCGTCGGGGCTCGGGGCTTAGGCCGCAGCCGGCGACATCGCGGCCAAGGAGATCGCGACCGGCGAGATCGCTGCAAACGTTCGGCGCGAGACGGTCACCAGTTGGCGAGGCTGCGTCGGTACGGGAGAGTCGCCGCGGTTCGCACGACGTCGTCCGCATCGTCGTCGCCGTCCCGGTCCGTGGTCCGGCGGAGCGGTCGGCTCAGAAGGGCGGGTCGCCGTAGTCGTCGGTCTCCGTCTCGCCAGGCTGCTGGGGTGGTGTGGTCAGGCCGAGGAAGGTGAGGGTCCCAGTCGTGTCGCGGCGGTAGGTGTGCCCGGAGGGGGTGACCCATTCGAAGACGCCGGGGACGGGTTGGGTGACGCGCATGGCGCCGACGGTCTTCAACGCGTGGTCCCGCCCGCACAACGGGCCGAGATTCGCGGCAGCCGTGGGGCCGTGGGCGGACCGGGCGATGGTGTGGTCCAGCTCGCAGTGCTCGGCGTCGGTGGTGCAGCCGGGCCGGTGGCAGGTCCGGTCCCGCAGCCGCACATGCTCGGCGAGTCCGGCGGGGGGCCGGTAGCGGGTCCGGCCCACATCCAGGACCTGGCCGGTGGCCGGGTCGGTCAGCAGCCGCCGCCACGTCCCACCCGCCGCCAGCGCGAGGGCGAGGGTCTGGACGGGGTTGAGCGCGCCGTACCCGCCCAGGGTCCCGACCGGGCCGGCAGCATCCTCGAACGGCAGACCCGCATCCGAGCCACCGGCAGCAGCGGCGCCGGGCAGAGTGGTCCCCTCGCCCGTGGGCAGACTCGTCCCGTCCCGCGTGGACCCGGATGCGCCCGAGTCGCCGGGCAGAGTTGTCCCCTCCCGCGTGGGCAGGGCTGCGCCCGGGTCGTCGGGCAGGGTCTGGCCGTTCAGGGCGGCGTGGGCCTGGGTGAGCAGGTCGATGGGGATGGTGACGTTGATGCGCGGGCGGGCCACTGGCAGGTCCTCGACCCTCTCGTGACGCAGCAGGGCAGCCAGCAGCGGGGAGATCACCGCGACCTCCGGCACCCGCCCCTTGGGCAGGTCCGGGAAACGGCCCTGGATGGTCCGCCGCTTTCGCCGACCAGCCCGACCAGCACGGCCGGCGACAACACCGCCGGCGGTGTCGAGGGTGAGGCTCCGCAAACCAGAACCTGCGGGGCTCGTCGCGCCTGCGTTCGGGTCGCTCGAGCCGTCCGTCGCGCCGGTGCTGCCGGCACCCGCCGCGCCGGCGTCGCCGGCCGTACCGGAGCGGGCGTCGTGCTTGCTGGTCTTGTCGATGGCTGCCGCGTGGTCACCGTCGCGGGTGTCCAGGCCGGGCAGCACGCCTTGGACCGGCGGTGCTCCGGTTTCGGTCTGGAGGGTGGGGATGGTCTCGGGGTCGGTGTGCGGGCCGGTGGTCCCGGTCAGGATCCCAGCCCGGGTCAACGCGACCAGCGCATCGGCCCGCAACTGATCCACACTCCGGCCATCCCCGCCGTTACGGGCCGTGGCTGCCACCGTGGTCAGGGTCTGGTCGATCAGGACGCAGTCCTCGGCCGGGAGCACCGCGGTCAGCGAGCCCATCCCGTCCGGCAGCACCCTGGTGTGGGTCACGTGCCGGCCGGCCCGGGCCCGGGCGTGGCGGGCCGCGGCCTCCACCGGATCCACCTGCACGACCCGGTCCGCCACCCGCCGGGTGATCTCCGCCGCCGGCAACCCAGGAGCCTGGGGCAGCACGTCCTGCTCGACCATCCAGGCGACCTCGGTCGGTGAACCATCCAGGCCGGTCACGATCGCGGCCGCCTTCCGGAAATCCACCAGCCCGGTGTTCAGGGCGTCGGCGGTGTCGGTGAACGACCCGGCCAGTCCCCGACCCACCCGCACCAACATGCCCGCCTCGGTACGGGAGACCACCAGCCGCATCGCGACCTCCTCCACCGTCGGATTCACGACCCGGCCGGCGACCCGGGCGACCTGCTCCGGATGCGTGAACAGCTCCGAACCCCGCGACAGCGCCCCGGCGGTGGCGGCGGCCTTCCCGGCCGCCCAGGCCTCCAACCGCTTCGCCGCCGCCAACACCTCCACCTGCCCAGCCCGACTCAACCCCGCGACATCAACACCAGCCAGCACCGCCGCCAGCTCCGGACCCGGCGCCATCACCGCCAACTCCGCCACCGTCAACCCCAACCGCACCGCATCACCATCGACATCACCATCGACGTCGAAGCCGGCCCCGTCCGGCGCGGCCGCCTCGGCGGACGAGACGCGCCCGGTGTCGGCGTCCTGCGTGGTCTCGACGTCCTCGCCGAACAGGCCCCCCGCGTCCCCGCCGAACAGGCCCTCGACGTCGGAGTCGAGCAGGCACCGGATCTCCGCCTCGCAGACCTCCCGATCCAGCTCCGCCACCAGAGCCCGAGCATGCCCGCACACCCCGCCGGCGGACTCGACCGCACAGCAGTACCCGCTGTCCGCGACCACCACCACCGCCGTCGTCCGATCCATGACTCAAACATATGTGCGACCACTGACATGGAGTCCGGGCTGTGCAATGAACCCGAACAAGCGGGCGAAGGCGGCGGCGAGGACCCGGGCCCCGGCCGGTCAAGTTCACCGGCGAAGGCGGGAGCGAGCACCCGGCCCCCGACCGCACAAAACTCACCGACGAAGGCAGGCGGCGAGGACCGACCTCTTGGCCGAGCAGCGCTCAACCCACCGGCGCGACCTCGGTCCAGTCGATGCCGACCAGCTCGTCACCGCCCAGCCCGGTCCAGCGGGTCGTGTTGTACACGGACTGCGGCAGCAGGAACACGAGCGGCGCAGAGATCATGACCTCGCCGGCCCGCGCCTGCATGTCCCGGAAGTGCTGCGCCCGCTCCTCCTGGTCCGTGCTCTGCATGGCGGCGTCGATCGAGGACTGCATGGTCTCGTCGCAGACCCCCGAGGGGTTCTCCGCCGCGTCCTTCTCCGGGTTGCAGGAGAACCAGCGTGTGAGCCCGATGCTGGGGTCGGTGCCGAGGGTCGACCAGACGATGGCGGTGTCGAAGTCGCGGTCGGTGTAGACGTGCTCGGTGAACACGTTGGTCTCCTCCCCCACCAGCCGCAGGTCGATCCCCACCTCGGCCATCGAGGACTTCATGACCTCCGCGGCCGCCCGCACCTCCGACAGCGGGCTCATGAAGTGCACCCGCAGGGAGAAGCGGATGCCGTCCTCGCCGCGCGGGTACCCGGCCTCGTCCAGCCCCGCGTTGATCGCCTCGACGTCGTAGGCGAACTCCTCGCGGTAGTCCACCTCCGGGTCCGCGGCCCACGCCATCGCCTCCGGGAAGACCGAGGTCGGCACCTCCGAGTTGTCCGGCAGCACGGTCTCGGAGATCTGTTGCCGGTCGGCCGCGGCGTAGACGAGCCGTCGGACCTCGGGATCCGCGAGCTCGGGCACGTCGGCGTTCATGGTGAAGATGAACTGCTGCGGCAGGACGCCGGCGGTCGAGACCTCCAGGTCCGGGTCGGCCTGGATCTGCTCCATCATCCCCTGACCCGCACCGCCCATGTCGAGCTCACCCGCCAGCAGGGCGAGCGTCCCGGCGTTCGTGTCGGTCATGATCGGGAAGACGATCCGGTCCGCCTGGATCTGGCCGCCCCAGTAGTCGGGGTTCGCCGTGACGGTGACCTCCTCGGCCTCCCGGAAGGTCTCGAAGACGAACGGGCCGGTCCCCACCGGGGCGCGGTTCGCCGGGTTGGTCATGATGTCGGTGCCCTCGTAGAGGTGCTTGGGGAGCATGTACTGGGACGTGAGCGTCTGCATGAACGGCCCGTACTCCTCGGTGAGGTGGACGACGACGGTGTGCTCGTCGGGCGTCTCGACGGAGTCGACGACCTCCACCAGGCCTGCGCCGTAGGACTGGTACTGCATGACCTCCTCGACGTTGAACTTCACGTCCTCGGAGGTGAAGGGCTCGCCGTCGTGCCACGTGACGCCCTCCTCGAGGTGAAGGGTCACCGACAACCCGTCGTCGCTGAACTCCCAGTCGTGGGCCAGCCTGGGCACGACCTCGTAGTCGTCCCGCATGACCACGAGCGTCTCGAGCATCGTGCCCGCGACCTCGTTCACCGACGGAGAGACCACGATCTGCGGGTTCAGGCTCGGCAGGGTGCCGGTCGAGACGATGACGGTGCCCTGACCACCGCCTCCGCCACCTCCCCCGCCGGCGCCACCGGCGCCGCCCGCCGCCTCGGGGTCACCCAGGGTGCATCCGGCCACGGCGACCAGGACCGCGGCGGCAGCGGCGATGGCCGTTCTGAAGTTGCGTCGTCGTCCTCGCATGTCACGACTACCTCTCTGTAGCGATCTGTGACGGGCTGCCCGGTCGGTGCCGCCGGGGATCACCGACGTGCCTCCGGCGCCTCAGGTGGTGGTCGGCTCCGCGCTCGACGTGGTCAGCGTCGGAGCCGCTGCCAGCAATGCCCTGGTGTAGGGGTGCTCGGGGTTGCCGAAGATCGTGTCCTTCGTTCCCTCCTCGACGATCTCGCCGGACTTCATCACGTAGACGTGCTCGGCGACCTTCTTCACGACCGGCAGGTCGTGCGTGATGAACACGTAGCCGACGCCGAGGCGGCGCCGCAGGTCGTCCATGAGCGCCAGGACGCCGGCCTTGACCGAGGCGTCGAGGGCGGAGACCGCCTCGTCGGCGACGATGATCCGAGGGTCGAGGACGATCGCACGGGCGAGCAGCACCCGCTGCCGCTGCCCGCCGCTCAGCTCGTGCGGGAACCGGTCGAGGAACTGCTCGGCCGGGGTGAGGCCGACCAGCTCCAGCACCTCGAGGACCTTGTCCCGGACGGCGTCACGGCCCCGTGCGACGTCGTGCAGCGCGGCGACCTCGCCGATGAGCGTGGCGACCTTCTTGCGCGGGTTCAGCGAGCCGGCCGGGTCCTGCAGGACGGCCTGGACGCTGCGGCGGAAGGCGCGGCGCTGCGCCGTGCCCATCTGCCCGAGCGGGACACCGTCGAACGCGACGGTGCCGTTCGTGGCGGGCAGCAGTCCCAGCAGCAGGCGGGCGAGCGTGCTCTTCCCGCTGCCGGACTCGCCGACGATGGCCACGAAGTCCCCGGGTCGGACCTGCAGCGTCGCATCGACGACGGCACGGACGGGCTTCCCGCCGCGCCGGCCGCGGAACGTCTTCTCCACACCGGTGGCCTCAAGAAGCATGGGCCTCCTCCTCCCGCGCCCAGGACGCACGGAGCGAGTCGGGGATCGAGTACAGGTCGACGCCGTCCTCGGTCAGGCTCCGCACGCTGCGCAGCAGCGCCCGGGTATAGGCGTGCCGCGGCCGCTCGAGCACGTCGCAGGTGGCGCCGGACTCGACGACCCGTCCGGCGTACATGACGTAGATCCGGTCGGTCATCCCGGACACGACGGCGATGTCGTGCGAGATGAGGACCAGCGACGTCCCGAGCTCGGCGACGGTCTTCTCGAGCGTCTGCAGCACGCGCCGCTGCACCGTCGCGTCCAGCGCCGTGGTCGGTTCGTCCGCGACGAGCAGGTCGGGCCGCTTGGCGATCGCGACGGCGATGAGCACGCGCTGGCGCATCCCGCCACTCAGCTCGTGCGGGAAACGCTCCGCCAGGTCCCCCACGTCCTCCAGGCCGGCGAGGGAGAGGAACCGGAGCGCCTCCTCCGGCCGGCCGTGGCCGGCCCGGCCTCGGGGGATCGCCTCGCGCACCTGTCGCCCGATCTTCATCACCGGGTTCAGATAGGTCAGCGGGTCCTGGAAGATCATCCCGACCGTCCGGGCGCGGACCTGGTCCCACGCGTGCGACGGGGCACCGACCATCTCCTTCCCGGCGAACCTGATCGAGCCCGCGACCCGCACCCGCGGCGAGGTCGGCAGCAGGCCGGCGACGGCGCGTCCGGTGACGGTCTTGCCGGAGCCGGACTCGCCGACGATGCCGACCCGCTCGCCGCGCCGCACGGTCAGGGACACGCCTCGGGTCGCCTGCACCTCGCTGCGAGAGCCGGTGGGCAGGTGGACCTGGAGGTCGGTCACCTGCAGCAGGGGCGTCCCGTCGTCCGCTCCGGTGCCGCCGGTGCCGGTGTCGTCG
Organism: Georgenia alba; assembly: GCF_042665525.1. Taxonomy (NCBI): domain Bacteria; kingdom Bacillati; phylum Actinomycetota; class Actinomycetes; order Allobogoriellales; family Allobogoriellaceae; genus Georgenia; species Georgenia alba. Next base: position 1,347,549 of record NZ_JBHTCQ010000001.1, on the reverse strand, counting down.
TGCTCCTGCCGGGCGCGGATGGTCGTGCTCACTTGACCTTCCCGATCTGCGGGTTGAGCGCGTCGTTGAGCGCGTCGCCGAGCATGTTCACCGACAGCACCACGAGGAAGATGAGGAGGCCGGGGGCGAGGGCGAGCCACCAGGCCTGGCTCAGGTAGGGCTGCGCCTCGTTCAGCAACGAGCCCCAGGTCGGCCGGTTGGCGTCGCCGACACCGAGGAAGGACAGGCCGGACTCCACGAGGATGGCGATGCCGACCATCATGGTCGTCGAGACGACGACGGGAGCCATGGCGTTCGGAAGGACGTCCGACCACAGGATCCGCGGGCCGGAGAAGCCTGCCGCCCGGGCGGACTCCACGTAGCCGAGCTGGGCGATCCGGGCTGCCTCGGCACGCATGATCCGTGCCACCCCGGGCCACATCGTGATGGCCATGATGGCGATGATCATGGTGACGTTCGCGCCGAGGAGCGCCGCTGCGACGAGCGCGAGGACCAGGCCCGGGATGACCTGGAAGAACTCGATGATCTTCACGAGCAGGGTGTCGATGACGCCGCCGTAGTACCCGGCGAGGCTGCCGATGACGACGGCGAGCGTCATGCACAGCAGCGCGACCGAGAACCCGACGATGAGCGACGTCCGGCCGCCGTGGAGCACCCGCGCGAGGAAGTCGCGCCCTAGGTGGTCCGTGCCGAATGGGTGCTCGGCGCTCGGCGGCTGGAGCACGGGGTTGCCGGTGGCGACGGGGTTCCCGGCGAAGACCGGGCCGAGGAACGCCACGAGGACCATCGCCAGCAGCACGGCGAGGAAGAGCACGGCCATCGGCTTGCGAAAGAAGATGCCCGCGGCCGACTCCCGCCGTGGCGCGGCGCCGTGCCCGGCGACCTCCGCCGTCGTGCCGGTTCCCGCGACGGTGTCGCTGCTCGGGGCGTTCATCCCGCCCTCCCCGCCGGGCGGCTGAAGCGTGCCCGCAGCCGCGGGTCCACGAGGCCGTAGGTGATGTCGGTGAGGATGTTGGCGACGAGGATCGTGACGGTCAGGACGATCGTCACCCCGAGGACGACCATGTTGTCCTTGTTGTTGATCGCCTCGACCATGAGCAGGCCCATGCCGGGCCAGCCGAACACGCGCTCCACCAGCACCGACCCGGCCAGCAGGGAGCCCACGCCGAGACCGATGATCGTGACCATCGGGAGCATGGCGTTCGGCAGGGCGTGCCGCCACAGCACCTGGTCGCTGCTCAGGCCCTTCGAGCGGGCGGTGTCGATGTAGTCCTGCGAGAGCGCCTCGATGGTCGAGGACCGCATGACGCGGGTCCGGAACGCGAAGTCGTTCGCCGCCATGCACACGACGGGCAGGATCAGGTACTGCCAGGCGATTCCGGGCTCGCCGTAGGCGTTGCTGCCCGTGGCCGGGAGCCAGCCGAGCATCACCGAGAAGACCGTGATGAGCATGAGGCCGAGCCAGAAGTTCGGGATGGAGAACAGGGCGACCGAGCCTCCGGAGATGAGGCCGTCGAGCCAGCGCCGCCGAGTGCGTGCCGCGACCGCGCCGAGGACGAAGCACACCGGCGTGGAGATGGCCATCGCGAGGACGGCGAGGACCAGGGTGTTCGCGAGCCGGCCGACGATGAGGTCCGTCACCGGCATCCGGTTGACGATGGACTCGCCGAGGTTCCCGGTGAGCACGTTGCCCAGGTAGGTGAGGTAGCGCTGCCAGACCGGGTCGTTCAGCCCGAACTCGGCGGTCATCCGCGCGCGGAACGCCTCCGACGCCGGGGCGTCGCCGAGCAGGGACCGCATCGGGTCGCCGGGGGCCAGCTCGAGCAGCACGAACAGGATGGTGACGACCACGAGCAGCAGGACGAGCGAGGACCCCAGCAGCTTGGCGTAGTGGATCAGCATCGATCGCATCGGACCTCGGCTCCCACGTGGATCGCTCCTTCGAAGAACCCTCGGGTCGGAGTGGTTCGGCCGGCGGACCACGGCTGTGTGGTCGCGTGTCTGCCCGGCTGGGTGCCAGCAATGCTGGCCACGCCGTGGGCAGGGCTCAACGGACATTCCGCGTCACGAAACGAACCCGCCGATTTCTTCCGTCACACGGAAGACGAGATCGGGGCAGTCTCCCGGCGCACGGTCAGGTGGGTGGCCGGTTCGGCCGGGTCAGCCCGTTCGGCCGGGTCGTCAGACGAGACCGGCCTGGCGACGGTTGAAGTCGATCGTGCGCGGGTCGAGGGCCGTGTCCTTCGCGCGGAGGGCGTTGGAGATCCGGTTGGCGGTCAGACGGACCTGGTCCACCAGCTGCCGCGGGTCGTAGTCGTCGGTCGTGTAGACCATGCCGACGGCGGTCTCCACCGTCCCGTCGACGCCCCGCACCGGTGCCGCCACCGATCCGGCCTGCATCGCCATGAACCGGTCGGCGATGGCGAACCCGTTCTTCCGGATCGCGCGCAGGGTGTTCCGCAGCCTCGCCTCATCGGTGATCGTGTACTCGGTGTACCGCTTGAGCGGGGTACGCACGTACTCGCGCAGGTACGCCTCGTCCGAGAACGCCAGCAGGACGAGACCGGTGGCGGTGACGTGCATGGGCAGCCGGCCGCCGATGCGATTCTCGCCCGAGTAGTTCGGGTGGGCACGCAGCGCCTCGAGGTACATGACGTTCATGCCGTCCGGCACCGACAGATGCACCGTCAGACCGGTGCGGCGGTGCAGGTCCACCAGGTGGGGCAGGGCGGTCTCGCGCAGCTGCAGCGCCTGCGTCGAGGCGGACGCCAGGTCCAGGATCTTCCGGCTGAGCCGGTAGTGCCCGGTCTCGTCCAGCTCGAGCCCGCCCCACTCGAGGACCTCCTTGGCGAGCCGGTGCGTCGTCGTGAGGGTCAGGTCCGCGTAGCGGCTGATCTCCGACAGCGTCAGCGAGCCACCGCCACGGGAGAAGGCGCCCAGCAGCGCCAGGACCCGGGCGGCCGCGGTGCGCTTGCAGCCGGCCGTCGCGCCCTGCTGCTCGCCGTCGTCGTGCGCGCGATGCGTGCCGCCGTCGTTCGTCCGGCCCGCGGGCTCACGGCCGTTGTCCACCTGGTCTGCGTCCATCGTTCCTGGCATCCCTCAGTTCATCGTCGAACCTCGAGGCGACGGCCCGGAGCCGTCGCGACCTTTCCCGGCAGGATAGCCCTGCCGGACCGCGGCGGTGCGACGTCTTCGACTGCACGGAAAGGCATGCCCTGGCGTACAGGATCGACGGCTCGCGCTCAGGTGAGGCGGAGGAGGCGGGCGGCGTTGTCACGCATGAGCAGGCGCGTGGTCTCCTCGTCGAAGCCGTGCCGCTCGAAGTCGGAGATCCAGCGCTCCGGCGTCAGCACTGGGTAGTCCGTCCCGAACAGCACCTTGTGCTTCAGCAGCGTCCGGGCGTACTGCACCAGGGTGGGCGGGAAGTACTTCGGCGACCAGCCGGAGAGGTCGATGTGCACGTGCGGCTTGTGCAGTGCCACGGAGAGCGCCTCGTCCTGCCAGGGGAAGGAAGGATGAGCCAAGATCACGCGGAGCTCCGGGAAGTCGACCGCGACGTCGTCCACGTGCATGGGGTTGGCGTACTTCAGCCGGATGCCCCCGCCGCCCGGGCGGCCGGCCCCCGCACCGGTGTGGCCGCTGTGGAACAGCGCGATCGTCTCCGTCTCCTCGATGGCCTCGTAGATCGGGTAGACGTCCCGGTCGTCCGGGTAGAACGCCTGGCTGGAGGGGTGGAACTTGAACCCGTGCACGCCCCGCTCCGCCAGCCGGCGTACCTCGCGGGCGGCTCGTCGCCCCCCGTGCGGGTCGACCGTGCCGAACGGGATGATCACGTCCGGATGCTCGGCGGCCAGGTCCACCAGCTCGTCGTTGCTCACCGTGGGCGGCTCGCCCGTTGCCCAGCTGGTGTCGACCGTGAACGCCACGCACATCATGTCGAGCTTGCGGTACGTGGCGGCGAGGTCGTGCACGGTGGGACGGACCATGTCCGTCTTGAAGTAGTCGGCCATCGCCTTCGCGTGCGCGGTGGCCTCCTCGCCGGCCGCCTCGCTCACCGAGGCCAGGACGTGGGTGTGGACGTCGATCGCGACGACGCTGTCGGGGAGGGCGGTCACCGTCACCACTGCTCCTGCATCACCCGGACGTGCTCGGCGACCTCGACCGGCATGCCGGTCAGGTCCAGCACCTCCTCCACCGTGAAGCCGGCGGCGACCTCCTCCAGCACGAACCCGCCGCGCTCCCGGCCCTCGCGCCCGCCGCCCCCGTGCGACTCGCCCCGGCGCCGCAGCAGCGCCAGGTCGGTGACCACGACGTCGGTGCACCCGGCCGCGGTGATCGGGTAGTCACACCGCTCCACGAGCTTCGGCCGCCCCTTGGAGTCCACGTGCTCCATCGTCACGACGACGGACCGCCCCCCGACCGCGAGGTCCATCGCCCCGCCGATTCCGCCACCCGGCCGCCCGGGGTGCGCCCAGTTGGCCAGGTCGCCGTTGCCGCCCACCTGGTAGGCGCCGAGCACGACGGCGTCGAGCCGCTTCCCGCGGGCGATCTCGAACGAGGTCACCGAGTCGAAGAAGCTGGCCCCCGGCAAGACCCCGATGAAGTTCCCGCCCGCGTCGTGGAAGTCCGGGTCCGCCTCGTCGATCCCGACGAACCGGCCGTAGCCGAGGATGCCGTTCTCGGCGTGCAGCGTGACCGGCCGTCCCTCCAGGAAGTTCACCGCCTGGTTCGGCAGGCCCGCCCCGAGGTTCACCACGGCGCCGTCCGGCATCAGCGCGGCGGCCCGGCGGCCGATCTCCTGGCGGGAGAGCGCCGGCTTGCCGTGGTACTCGCGGCGGGAGTCGGCCGCCCGGTTGGACCGCTGCGGCAGCTGCGAGACGTCCACCCGGGTGGTGGTCCGCACCACCCGGGAGACGAAGACACCGGGCAGGTCGACGTCCTGCGGCGCGAGCTCACCGACGTCGAGGATCTCCTCCACCTCGATGATCGCGGTCCGGGCGGCCTTGGCGAAGGCGTCGTTGAAGTTGCGTGAGCCGCCACGGAACTGGACGTTGCCGTACCGGTCCGCCCGGTAGCCGCGCAGGATCGCGTAGTCGCAGGTGATGGCGCGCTCCAGCAGGTGCGGGACGCCGTCGAACTCGCGGACCTCCTTGCCCTCGGCGACCGCGGTGCCGACGCCCACCGTGGTGTAGAAGGCGGCGAGCCCGGCACCGCCGGCCCGCATCCGCTCCACGAGGATCCCCTGCGGGACCACCTCGAACTCGAGCTTTCCGGCCACGATCTGCTCCTCGGCAAGCGTGGGCGGCCCCGGGCGGGAGGAGAAGGCCGCCACGAGGCGGGAGATCTGCTCGTTCTCGGCCAGCAGCTGGGCCGTGGGCGCGCCCTGCGAGCCCAGGCCGTTGCAGTAGACCGTCAGGCCCCGCGCCCCCTGGTCCCGGAGGGCCTCGATGAGGCTGGAGGGGAACCGGTGGGAGAGGCCGAAGCCGGCGATGGCCACCGAAGCGCCGTCGGGGATGTCCGCGACGGCGGCGGCCGGTGACTCGTAGACCTTGTCCGTGACCGGCCGTGCCGGTGCGTCGTGCAGCGTCACGGGTCTCACCCCTTCGCGTTGCGGACCGTCTTCGGGCCGGCCGCGCCGGAGTTGCCGCGGAAGGCGAACCCGCCGCCGTCGACCGCGAGGACCTGGCCGGAGACCCACCGCGCCTGGTCGGTGGAGAGGAAGAACGCGGCCGAGGCGATGTCCCACGGGTTGCCCTCGGTCTGCAGGGCCACGTTCTGCCGCCGCAGCTCCCGCATCTCCTCGTCCATGCCGCGCGAGGCGAACGCGCCCCAGATCATGCCGACCCGCACGCAGTTCACCCGGATGCCCTGCGGCGCGAGGCTGGCGGCCGCGCCGACGCTGAGCTTCTCCAGCGCGGTCTTGGCGATGGAGTACGGCAGGGCCGGGCCGCGTCCCTCGGCGGCACCGGAGGAGACGGTCACGATGGACCCGCCGCGCGGCATGTGCGGCGCCACATGCCGCATGAGCAGCCACGCGGACTTGCAGTTGAGGTCCATGGTGGCGTCGAACTGCTCCGGCGTGGCGTCGAAGATCGACATCGCTCCCCCGCCGCCGATCGAGGTGGCGGCGACGTCGATCCGGCCGAACCGGCCCATGACCTGCTCGATCGCGTCCGCGACGGAAGCGTCGTCGGTGATGTCGACGTCGAACGACGCTGCCGTCCCGCCGTCACCCTCGATGGCGTCCACCGTGCGCTGCCCGGCCGAGCGGTCACGGTCCAGGATCGCGACGGCCGCGCCGCTGCGGGCGTACAGCCACGCCATCGCGAACCCGACGTTGGGCAGGGCCCCGGACTGGCCGCCGCCGGCGACGACGGCGACCTTGCCCTCCAGCCACGGCGGACCCGCCGTCGCCAGCGGGTCCTCGACGGGCACGGGCCACGTCTCCTCGGTCATCTGTGCTCCTCTCGGCATCGTTGCCGACCTGGTGGGTGGGTGCGTCGTCCCGGGGCGGTGGTGTGGCGTCTGTGCTCAGCCACCGCCCGCCGGGGCGGGGCGGACCGGGAACGCCTTGCCGGACCACGTGGAGAAGACCCGGACCACCATCGACATCGCCGCGTTGCGGGAGCCGGCGACGACGATCGGCAGGCTGGCCGGGGTGTCGTCGGCGAACACGGGGTGGACGTGGTCTGGGTCGAAGGGCCCGTCGGGCAGATGGCTGAGCCCCTTGGCGACCGAGGCCAGGTGCCGCTCGGTGCGACCGCAGTGCGCCACGAGCCAGCTGCGCACGTCCTGCTTGGACATCCCGGCCTCGGCGAAGACCCGTGCGTGGTCGGGGTTCATCACGATGGCGACGGCGGAGTACCGGAAGATCCACGAACCGGAACGGGCGATGGTGTCGGCGAAGTCGCGCAGCACCTCCTCCGGGTCGTGGAAGTGGCGGTTGTCGACGAACTCGCAGGTCCGTACGAGCATCGCGCTGACCGCGCCCTGCCCCTCGGCGAGACCGCCCTCGACGGACAGCGGCTCCCACGGGCTGGACTCCTCGTCCTCACCGATGAGCATCGTCCACCGGCCGGGCAGGCCCTGCGTCGCCTGCTCCAGCGCGTGCGGCACGACGCCGAAGCTGTTCCGCACCGTGAGCCCGACGGCGCGCGGGATCGTCGCGTTGGGACGGAACCCCGGCCCGAGGACGCCACCGGTGGAGTTGATCCCGAGCTCGTGCCGCAGCGGCCCGTTGACGACGACGAGCGGCGCGGGCCCCGAGGTCGACTGCCAGCCACCGCCGAGGGCCGACCGCTCGGCCGAGAGGGCGTCCCACACGGCGAGCACCACCGGCAGATACTCGGGGCGGCAGCCCGCCATCACGGCGTGCGTGGCGACGTCGCGGACGGTGGCCTCGCGGCCGAGCTGCGGCAGCCGGGCGACGATCTCGTCCTCGTCGCGGTCCGTGTGCCGCAGGAACTCCCGGACGGACTCCTCGGTCGCGGGGACGAGCGGGAGCCCGTCGGACCAGCCCTGCTCGAAGAGGTACTCCGTCACCCGGGCCGCGGCCACCGGGTCGAGCTCGGAGGTCTGACCCGCGCTCGCGCTCACGCTGTGCTCCTTTCGCGTGAGCCCTGCGGTACGGTCTTCGGCTCCCGGCACACCTCGTACCTCGGCGTCCCTCCGCGGGGGCTCCTCGCGCTCACGCTGTGCTCCTTTCGCGTGAGCCCTGCGGTACGGGTCTTCGGCTCCCGGCACACCTCGTACCTCGGCGTCCCTCCGCGGGGGCTCCTCGCGCTCACGCGACCTCGCTGGCGGGCCGGCGCACGAGCAGCCGCTCGGCGACCCGCTCGGCGAGCTGCCCGGCGCGGTCCTCGATCCGCTCGTGCGTGAGGTTGGCGACCGGGTGCTCGGTGAGGATGAACGGGTACCGCTCGTCGCCCTTGAGCTCTGCCATCGCCCGGGAGGTGGCCTCGAAGGCGTCCGTGCACACGACCGCGGCGGGCACGCCGGCCTGCTCGAGCCGGATGCCGTCGGCCACGGCCGAGGCGCTGCACGAGCCGCAGTCGCCGACGCCGATGACGACGACGTCGCACTCCTGCACGAGCTCCTCGACCAGCTCCTCCGGCAGCGGCATGGCGAACTGGCGCTTGAGCTTCGGCACCATCGGGCCGGTGCCGTGTCGCTCGGCGAGCACGCGCCCGACCGCGTCGAGGATCTGGGCCGCGTTGCGCTTGCCGTTCTCCAGCAGGCCGACGCGCAGCCCCGCCAGGCTCTCCGGCCGCGGCGCGTCGCTGCGCGTGGCCGTGACGGTGCTGCGCCGGGTCGGGTCGATGATCCCACCGGTCATGACTACCCCCTCCAGGTCGTACGACCACTATGGAGGCGGCCCAGCGCGGCCTGCGTCAGCGCTTCCGTGACACGGAACAGTCCGGCGATCCGCTTCCGTGGGACGGAAACGCGCCGGGTTCTGTGCCGGGTTCTGTGCCGGTTCGTGCCCGAATCAGTGCTCGGCGGGGAGCACGACCCGCTCCAGGCCGTACGGCGTCGGAGCCAGCGCCTCGGACATGATGGCCTCCATGACGGGCTGCGGGACCAGGCAGTCCTCGCACGCCTCCGGCCCCGCGGCGATGGTCACCACGACCTTGTCCTGACTGCTCGGTGACCAGGTCAGCTCGTAGCCGTCCTTCGCGAGCATGTCGCGGAACTTCTGCAGGGCGTCGTCGACGGCCGCGGCGTCATTCGGCTCGGGCATGGCGGTCTCCTGGGATGCGGGTGGTGAGGTCACCAGGCAACCACGGCGGGCCCGGCCCGGGCACGGACCCTTTCGCAGGCCGGAAGACCGGTTCGGCAGGTCTCCTCCACCCCACGACGGCGCAGCGGGCAGGCGTAGAGTCGTTGCGGTGACTCCTCCTACGGCGGCGACCGTGGGCGAGCTCCGCAGCTCGGGGCACGTCCAGCGGTCGGTCCGAGACGAGATCCGCGACAACCTGCTGGCCGCCCTGCGGGACGGCCGGGACCCGTGGCCGGGGCTGCACGGCTTCTCCGACACCGTCCTCCCCCAGCTCGAACGCGCGCTCCTGGCGGGGCACGACGTGGTGCTCCTCGGCGAGCGGGGCCAGGGCAAGACCCGGCTGCTGCGCACCGTCGTCGGGCTGCTCGACGAGTTCTCGCCGGTCATCGACGGCTCCGAGCTCGGTGAGCACCCCTACGAGCCGATCACCCCGGCCAGCCGGCGGCGCGCCGCCGAGCTGGGCGACGACCTGCCGATCCGGTGGCGCAGCCGCGAGGAGCGCTACACCGAGAAGCTCGCCACCCCGGACACCGCGGTCGCGGACCTCATCGGTGACGTCGACCCGATGAAGGTGGCCGAGGGCCGCAGCCTCGGTGACCCGGAGACCATCCACTACGGGCTCATCCCCCGCAGCCACCGGGGCATCGTCGCCGTCAACGAGCTGCCCGACCTCGCGGAGCGGATCCAGGTGGCGATGCTCAACGTCATGGAGGAGCGGGACATCCAGGTCCGCGGCTACGTGCTGGGCCTCCCCCTCGACGTGCTCGTCCTGGCCACCGCCAACCCGGAGGACTACACCAACCGCGGCCGCATCATCACCCCGCTGAAGGACCGGTTCGGCGCCGAGATCCGGACCCACTACCCCACCGAGCTCGAGGACGAGGTCGCCGTCGTCCGGCAGGAGGCGCACCTGGTCGCCGACGTGCCCGACCACCTCCTGGAGATCCTCGCCCGCTTCACCCGCGGCCTGCGCTCCTCGAGCGCCGTCGACCAGCGCAGCGGCGTCAGCGCGCGCTTCGCCATCGCCGGGGCCGAGACGGTCGCGGCGGCCGCCCTGCACCGCGCGACCCGCCAGGGCGAGAACGAGGCCGTGGCCCGGCCGGTGGACCTCGAGGCCGCCCTCGACGTGCTCGCCGGGAAGATCGAGTTCGAGTCCGGTGAGGAGGGTCGCGAGGACGCGATCCTGGACCACCTCCTCCGCACCGCCGTCGCCGAGACGATCGGCACCCACCTGCGCGGCATCGACCTCGCCCTGCTGGTCGACGCGCTCGAGCACGGTGCCGTCGTCACCACGGGCGAGCAGGTCGGCGCCCGCGAGTTCCTCGCCGCGCTGCCGGTCCTCGGCGAGTCCGAGCTCTACGACGACATCGCGGCCAGGCTGCACGCCACCAACGACGGCCAGCGGGCCGGCGCGATCGAGCTGGCCCTCGAGGGCCTCTACCTCACCCGTCGGGTCGGCAAGGAGAGCGTCGGGGGCGAGACGGTCTATGGCTAGGACCAACCGGCGACTCACCCGCAGCGCCCGCTACCGGAGCTACACCGGCGGGCCGGACCCGCTCGCCCCGCCGGTCGACATCTCCGAGGCCCTGGACGCCATCGGCGAGGACGTCATGGCCGGCGCCTCCCCGGAGCGCGCCATGCGCGAGTTCCTGCGCCGCGGCGGAGTGGACCGGACCGGGCTGGACGACCTGGCCCGCCGGGTGGCCGAGCGGCGCCGCGAGCTGACCAGCCGGCACAACCTCGACGGCACCCTCAGGCAGGCGAAGGAGCTGCTGGACCGCGCCGTGCTCGAGGAGCGCAAGCAGCTCGCCCGGGACGTCGATCTCGACGACGCCGAGCGCGCCCTGTCCGAGATGCAGCTCGAGAGCCTCCCGCCGTCCGTCGCGGCCGCGGTCAGCGAGCTGAGCGACTACCGGTGGCACAGCAGCCAGGCCCGCCGGGACTTCGAGGCCATCAAGGACCTGCTCGGCCGCGAGGTCCTCGACCAGCGGTTCGCCGGGATCAAGGAGGCCCTGCAGAACGCCACCGATGCCGACCGCGCCGCCATGCGGACGATGGTCGACGACCTCGCCGAGCTCCTCGCGGCCCATCGGCGTGGCGAAGACACCCGGGAACGGTTCGAGCAGTTCATGGCCGAGCACGGCCGGTTCTTCCCCGACGACCCGACGGACGTCGAGGAGCTCATCGACTCCCTCGCGCAGCGCGCCGCCGCGGCCCAGCGCATGCGCAACTCGATGACGCAGGAGCAGCGTGACGAGCTCGACGCGCTCGCCCAGCAGGCGTTCGGCTCACCGGATCTCATGGCTTCCCTCGGCCGCCTCGACGCCGAGCTGCGTGCCCTGCGCCCGGGCGAGGACTGGACGGGCTCGAGCCGCCTCGACGGCGACCAGGGGCTGGGCCTGGGCGACGGCACGGGTGTCTTCCAGGACCTCGCCGACCTCGACCGGCTCGCCGACCAGCTCGCGCAGTCCTACGCCGGCTCGCAGCTGGACGACCTCGACCTGGACATGCTGGCACGCCAGCTCGGCCAGGATGCCGCTCTCGACGTGCGCACACTGCAGCGGCTCGAGCAGGCGCTGCGCGACTCCGGGGTGCTACGGCGCTCGGCCGACGGGCAGCTGAGACTCACCCCGAAGGCGATGCGGCGGCTCGGCCGGACGCTGCTGCGCGACGTCGCCGAGCGCATGTCCGGCCGCCCCGGCGCCTGGGATGTGCGGCGGGCAGGCTCGGCGGGCGAGGCCTCCGGCGCCAGCCGGGAATGGGCCTTCGGCGACACCGAGCCGTGGGACGTCACCAGAACGGTCACCAACGCCGTGGTCCGCACCGCCGCGTCCGGCGGCCAGACGGCGCACGGCGTGCGGATCGAGATGGGCGACGTCGAGGTCCAGGAGACCGAGGCCCGTACCCAGGCGTGCGTGGCCCTGCTCGTCGACACCTCGTTCTCGATGGCGCTCGAGGGCCGCTGGGTGCCGATGAAGCGGACCGCGCTGGCGCTGCACACGCTGGTGACCAGCCGCTTCCGCGGGGACGATCTGCAGCTCGTCGGGTTCGGCCGGTACGCCGAGGTGATGGACATCGAGCAGCTGGTGGGCCTCGACGTCGGCTACGAGAAGGGCACGAACCTGCACCACGCGCTGGCGCTGGCCAACCGGCACTTCCGCCGCAACCCGCGCGCCCAGCCGGTGCTGCTGGTGGTCACGGACGGCGAGCCGACGGCGCACCTGGAGGCCGACGGCGAGGTCTGGTTCGACTACCCGCCGGACGCGCTGACGCTCGCCCGCACGGTCCGCGAGCTCGACGTCTCGATGCGCCTCGGGGCCCGCACGACGTTCTTCCGGCTCGGCGAGGACCCCGGGCTGGCCCGATTCGTCGACTCGATGGCGCGGCGGGTGGAGGGCACCGTGGTGGCGCCGGAGCTGGAGGACCTCGGCGTCGCCGTCGTGGGCTCCTACCTCGGGGCGCGCGGTCCGCGGCTCTTCGGCGAGGACGAGCCCGGCCCGTTCGGCGGGCGGGGTTTCTGGGTCGGCTGAGGTCCGCCGTCGGGCCGTCAGAACGGCGGCCAGGGGATCGCGGGCATCTCGCCGCGTGGGGCGGGGAACCGCCGTGCCTCGAGCAGCCGTTCGCACCGCACGCCCAGCTCGATGATCTCGTCGTCGTCGAGCAGCTCCGCGAGGGCCTCGCCGAGGTCTCCCTCGAGTGCCGAGCGGACCCGTTCGACGCCGTCGAGCTCCTCGGGGCACAGCTCCTGGCCGGCCCATCCCCACAGGACGGTGCGCAGCTTGTGCTCGGTGTGGAAGGTCAGGCCGTGGTCGATGCCGTGGCGGTGCCCGTCGGGCATCTCCAGCACGTGCCCGCCCTTGCGGTCGGCGTTGTTCGTCACGACGTCGAGCACGGCCATCCGCCGCAGCACGGGTGAGTCCTCGTGCACCACCGACACCACGTTCTCGTCCGCGTCGAGCCCGTCCAGGACGTGGCGCCACCCGTCGGGCACCTCGCCGGCCGGGACCACGGCGACGGCCGGGTGCGCGCGGTCCGGATCGCGCCACAGCTGCACCATGCCCGAGCCCAGCGGACCGTCCCGCAGCCACGTGGGCGGTACCAGGTCCCAGCCGAACGCCTCCGAGACGGCGTAGGCGGCGACCTCGCGCATCGCGAGCGTGCCGTCGGGGAAGTCCCACAGCGGCCGCTCCCCCGCGACCGGCTTGTAGACGACCCGCACCTCGCCGATCCGGGCGGCGAAGGTGGCGTTCGATGCGGTGGTGATCAGCCCCTCGAGGCTCAGCTCACCGCTCGGGAGATCCTCCCGAGTGGCGTTCACGTGAGGTCTTCGGGCCGTGGGCAGACGTGGTTTCCGGGGTCCATCGGCGTGCCGCACAGCGGGCACAGCGGACGGCCCGCCGCGACCACCTGGTGGGTGCGCCGGGCGAACGCGCGGGCCGCGCCCACCGGGACACGGACCACGAAGACCTCCTCGGGTTCCACGGTCTCCGGGTCGACGTCGCCGAGCTCGGCGCCCCCGCCGTCGCCGTCGCCGTCGAGCGATCCGGCCTCGACGACGATCTGCGCGCTCGAGGGGTCCCAGCCGAGGCTCAGCGTGCCGACCCGGAACTGCTCCTGCACCGGCTCGTCCAGCGGCGCGGTGTCGGCGAGCGCCTCGGGGGCCTCGGCCGGGACGCTGTACCTGTTGCCGTCGCGGGTCATGAGCTCGTCGAGGATCTGGTCGATGCCCGCGGCGAGGGCTGCGGACTGCTCCTTCTCGAGGGCCACGCTGACCAGCTCGTCCCTGGTGCGGGCCTGGAGGAAGAAGGTGCGCGAGCCCGGCTCACCCACCGTGCCCACGACGAACCGGTCCGGCCAGTCGAATGCATGGAGAACCTGTGGCACGCCTCCATCGTAGGAGAGTCGCGGCGGCGTCGTCGCCGTCAGGAGGTCGGCGGCTCGTGGCCGGCTCCCCCGCCGACCTGCGCCTCCACAGGTTGCTCCTCCGGGCGCAGCCAGGACAGGTCCCCGGCCTCGGTGTTGGTCGCGACCACCTCGGGCCGGTCGGCCGTGTACCGCACGATCGACAGCGAGCCGGGCCCCACGTGGATCCGCTGCAGCGCGTCCAGGGGCATGCCGAACGCGTCCGCCAGGATCGCCTTGATGACGTCGCCGTGGGTGACTGCCAGCCAGGTGGCGCGCTCGCCGTGCTCGGCCTCGACGGCCGCGTCGTGCCGCCGGATCGCGGCGACCGTGCGGGCCTGCATGGCGGGGAAGGACTCGCCGTCGGGGAACGTCACCTGCGACGGCTCGCGCTGGACCCGCGCCCACAGGTCCTCCTTGGCGAGCTCGGCGAGCGGTCGCCCCTGCCAGGTGCCGTAGTCCTGCTCGGTGAGGTCCACCTCGACGGGCGCCGGGGGCGACCCGGGCTGCCGCTGCAGGACGGCGGCCGCGGTCTGCCGGCAACGCTCCAGCGGGCTGGAGACGACGGCGGCCAGCGGCACCTCGCGGAGCCGCTCGGCCATGCGGCCGGCCTGCTCGCGGCCCGCCTCGTCCAGCCCGACGTCGCTGCGGCCGGCGAGCACGCCGTCGGCGTTCGCGGTGCTGCGGCCGTGCCGGGCGAGGATGACGGTGGCCATGGCCCCGAGCCTACGGGCAGCGGCGCCGTCGGCCGGACGGCGGTTCCGTCAGTGGCCTGTCAGCGTTCCTGGACGGTGCTGAAGGAGGAGGGCCGGTCCCGGGGGGCGAGGCCGAAGATCTCCACGACGGCGGAGACCCCCGCGTTGTCCGCACCGGCCACCATGACCTGCACCGAGCCCGGCCCGGTCATGAGCCGCACCGTGTCCGGGTCCTCGCCCTGGCTGGCGGTGTCCGGCTCGGCGTCCGGGTGGTCGGCAGGCAACCGCCACCGGCTGTGGTGGGACAGGGCGTCCTTGCCCGCGGCCGCCAGGTCGGCGCGGGGCCGCAGCACCTGCTCGTAGACATGGCGGCGCACGTCGTCCTTGCTCCATCCGGCGTCGGCGAAGACCCGGGCGTGCTCGGGGGTCAGGACGAGCAGGGCGTTGGTGTACTCGTGGATGAGCGACCCGGTCCGCCGGATCGAGTCGGCCAGGTCCAGCGCGAGCTGCTCCGGCACCTGGGTGTGGCGGGCCTCGATGTGCATGACCGAGCGGATCACGAACGCGGTGACCACGCTCTCCTCGGCCGCCAGGCCGTACTCGGTGTGCAGCGGCGCCCACGGGCTCTGCTCCTCGTTCTCGCCGATGCACAGGGTGTACTTGCCCGGTGTGCCCTGCGTGGCCTGGTCGAGCTGGTGCGGCCGCAGGCCGAAGACGTTGAGCAGAGCCAGCCGGATCGCCCGCCCGATGGTCGCGTTGGCGCGGAATCCGGAGCCGAAGATGTTGCCGCGGGAGTTGATGCCGAGCCGCTCACGGACCGGGCCGTTGACCACGGTCATGGGCGCCGTGCCGGTGGTGGACTGCCAGATGCCGCGCCGCGGGTGCGGCTCCTGCGCGATGGCCTCCCAGGCGGCGACCACCACCGGGAAGTACTCCGGCAGGCAGCCGGCGAGACCCGCATTGATGGCGGCGAGCCGGACGGTCAGCTCGCGGTTGAGGTGCGGCACGGCGAACAGGACCTCGTCCGGGTCCTTGCTGGTGCGGGCGAGGAACTCCGCCAGGTAGGACTCGGTCACCGGCATCACCGGCAGGCCGTCCGTCCACTCCTTCTGCTGGTAGTGCTCCAGGACGCGGCGGACCTCGTCCAGGTCCACGGTGGGCGCATCGGTGGCGGATGCGTCGGTGCTGGACGCGTCGGTGCCGCTGGCGGCGGGGCGGGTGCTGACGTCGGTCATCTCAGTCCTCCACCCCGAGGATGCGGGCGATGTCGGGCATCGCCGCCCGGGCGCGGTCGCGGAGCTGGTCGGCGTCGAGGCTCGCGACCGGGTGCTGCACGGTGAGGAAGTCGAAGCCGGGGAAGCCCTGCACCTGAGCCATGGCCGCGCCGGACATCATGAAGGAGTCCGAGCAGATGCTCACGGTGGGCACGCCCGCGCGTTCGAAGAGGACGCCGTCGGCCACGGTCGCGGCCGAGCAGGAGCCGCAGTCCCCGACCGCGGTGACCACGACGTCGCACTCGTCGGCGATCTGCTTCAGTAGCTCGTCCTTGACCGGGGTGCCGAAGTAGTCCTTCGTGTACAGCCGGGTCTCGGCGACGCCGAACTGGCGCGTCATCTCCTCGCCGATGTTCTTCAGCAGCGTGGTCGCGTTGGCCTTGGTGTTGTCCAGCAGTCCCACCCGCAGCCCGCGCAGGGTGACCGGGCGCGGAGCGAGCGTGCCGTCCGCCGCCCGCTCGTCCATGCCGGTGGGGTCGAGCAGTGCCTCGCGTGCCGTCATCAGACGCCTCCTCGTGGTCAGCAGTGACCTGTGCCGACCAGGTAAGCACGTCCCGAGCGGCCCGCCGAGGCCGGTTTTCGCTGACCGGAAGGATCACCCGACCTGTCGCAACGCGGCACCACCCCGTGGCCGGAGCTCGGCGGGGGTCAGGGGAGGCGGACGGTGGTGCGGACGCCGTCCGGCCAGGTGACCGTGGCGTGCGGCTCGGCGAGGTGGACTCCGGGGCACGTGGCCACGTCGAGATCCTCCGCCCCGAACCCCACGGCGACGGCGTGCCACCCTTCCTCCGCGGCTCCGCCGGCCACGGGAACCGCGGCGTGCGGTCCCAGCGGCGAGGCGTCCTCATGGCGGCTCACCCGGGCGGTCGTGGCGCCGAGCAGCCCGACGACGGCGGAGCGCAGCCGGGGCTGAGTCACCAAAGCGGCCGGTGCGGGCACGCCCGTCGTCTCCGCATCCGGCGGCTCGGCGGCCGCAAGCGGCCAGCCACCCGCCTCCCAGGCGGTGGCGCCGGCGGTGAGGTCGTCCAGCCGGACGAGCCGGACCTCCCACGGTCCGCGCAGCACCGAGAGCACCGTCATCGTGCCCGCGTCCTCGGCGGCCCCGCGCAGCCCCGGACCGTGGGTGCGGGCCCCCGGCTCGGGCGTGACCCAGCGGACACGCGAGGTCGAGGCGGCCACCGCGGCCGACCCGTCCGCCTCGACGCGGACCTCGAGCGGCGTCATCCCGGCACGGTGCGAACGCCGGCCGGCGGAGTCGAGCAGGACCACCGAACCGTCCACCGGGTCGGTCCAGGAGGCGTCGTCCAGGAGCGGGGCGGTCGACGTCGAGTAACCCAGCCGGGCGTAGATCGGGGAGTCCGCCGCCCGGCTGCCCGGCACGTCCTTGTCGGTGCCGTGGTTGACCACCCGCACGATCCCGCCGTGGTCGGAGAGGAGCCAGGCGGGTGAGGTGATCGCGAGCAGGCTCTCCCCGCGCTCGGCCGGCAGCGGCACGTCCTCGGCCGTCCACACGGGGTGGTCGGCCGGCAGCGCGACGCCGAGCAGGCCCTTGCTGGCCCAGTACGGCGAGCCGACGCCGGAGTACGGCTGGGCCATCTGGCGCCACTCGTCGAACCAGCCGAGGGTCAGCAGCCCGCGCTCGTCCGGCGCGCCGCGGTCCACGAAGTGGCCGACGACGGCCGACGCCGCCCGCCGCAGCTGCCCGAGTGGCACGGTCTCGACCTCGGCCAGGGCTCCCACCCAGTACGGTGCCGCCGCGGCGAACCGGTAGACGAGGCTGCGGCCCTGGATGAGTGGTCCGCCGTCGGCGCCGACCAGGTGGACGGCGTTGGTGAGGAACTCCCCCAGCCGGGCGCGGTCGGTGGCGGCGCGCGGCGCGGCGAGCTCCTCGGCGCCGGACATGCGCGCCCACAGCGTCGGGTAGAGGTGCAGCGCCCAGCCGACGTAGTGGTCGTAGTTGCGCCGCCCGCCGTCCGTGAGCCACCCGCCCTCGCGGACGAAGGACTCGTGGGTGGCGAGGTCGGCCTCCATGTCCTCCCGGGACCAGGGCCCGCCCACGGACTTCAGGAACGTCTGCACCACGAGCCGGAACCAGACCCAGTTGTTGACCGGGTAGCCCCGGTCGCCGACGGCCTCGGCCAGGTAGTCGACCACGCGCTCCTGCTCCCCGGGTGCCAGGCCGTCCCAGATCCACGGCCGGGTCATGTCCAGGATCAGCGCGATCGAGGCGGCCTCGACCTTCGCCTGCCCGTGCTCGGACAGCCGCACCCACCGCTCCGGCGAGTCGGGGTCGGTGCCGGTGACCAGCCCGCGGGCGTACCGGCCGGCCAGGTCGGCCGGGTCGGCGCCGCGCTCGCCCGCGAGCCGGAACCCGGCGAGCAGGAAGGAGCGGGCGAAACCCTCCAGGCCGGCGACGTCCGCGCCGTGCGGGCCAGGGATTCCGGGCGGCAGGATCCGCGCACCGCCGGGAGAGGCGTACGGGACGAGGGCCTCGAGCAGGCGGTCGGCGAACGCGAGCCAGTCGGCCCGCTGCCATGCCACGGCGTTCATGCACTCACCTTCGCGTCGTCGGGTCGGAGCAGTCCGTGCAGGGGCTCCCCGCGCTGCCAGCGGTCGAGCTCGTCGAGCGCGTGGTCGCTCATCCGGCGGGTCTCGCTGCCGAGCGACCCGGCCAGGTGCGGGGTGATGACCACGTTGTCCAGGCGGTGCAGCGGGGAGTCGGCGGGCAGCGGCTCGGGCTCGGTGACGTCGAGGATCGCGTCGATCCGGCCGGAGGCGCAGGCGTCCAGGAGCGCGTCGTGGTCCACGAGCGCTCCGCGGGCCGTGTTGATGAGCGTGGCGCCGTCGGGCATCAGGGCGAGCTCCCGGGCACCGATGAGGTGCCGGGTCTCCGGCAGCGACGGCGCGTGCAGGCTGACGATGTCGGAGGTGCGCAGCAGATCCTCCAGGTCGGTGAGCCGTCCGCCGAGCGCGGTGACCTCGGCGGGGTCGGCGTACGGGTCGCTGACCAGCACCTGGCCGGTCTCGATGATGTCGAGCAGCCCCATGACCCGACGGCCGGTGCGGGAGAAGCCGACGATGCCGATGCGGCGCCCGCGGCCGGACAGGTCGTGACGGCCGCGTGTCTCCACCCAGTTGCGCTGGGGGTCGCGGCGGGCGAGGAACGGCACCTTCTTCGCCGACAGCACGATCATCGCGAGGGTGTACTCGGCGACCGGCACGGCGTTGACCCCCGCGGCGGTGCTCACCACGATGCCGCGGTCGTGGACGGCGTCCGGCACGATCCCCCGCACGCTTCCCGCACAGTGCAGCACCGCACGCAGCCGGGGTGCGGCGTCGAGGATCTCCGGGGTGAGGGTCGGCGCTCCCCAGGAGGTGAGCAGGACGTCGGCGTCCGCCAGCCGGCTACGTGCCTCGGGCGACGTCAGCTCGGTCAGCAGCACCGGCTCGCCGACCTCGGCCACCTCGCGCAGCCGGGTGAGCTGTTCCTCGCCGAACTGCGCCTGGAAGGTCCATGGGGCCATGACGAGCAGCGCTGTCGGCCTCACCGTTCTCTCGCTCATCCTGCCCTCGTCGTCCTCGACCGCCGCCGGCCGGACCACACCTGACCCGGTGGGGTCCGACCTGACCGGAAATGATCGTGCCGCCTCGTCGGGGTCGGACCCGACGTTACGGTCACAATCGATCATCGTCCGGCCGATCGTGGCGGTCGGGTGACGCACCGGAAGGACCGCGAGGAGGCGGGATGGGCACGAGCGGCACCACTCCCCTGGCCCAGGCCTGGGGCGAGCAGGCGACGACGGAGGCGTTGCGGCAGTCTCTCCGTCCACCGCCGGGGGCGTTGCCGGTGCCGCCGGCCACCGACCGGGCCGCGTGGGACCTCGACGGCGGACTGGTCCACGCCGGCACGGTGCGGCAGGTGGTGGACCGCGCCGAGGCGGACCGCGGGACCCCGTGGCCGCAGCCCCGCGCCACGCTCTGGGCCGACTACGTCCGCACCGGTGACCGGGTGCGGTACGAGCGTGAGGTCTTCGGCCGCCAGCAACGCCTGGCGCGGGCCGCCGTCGCGGCCGCGGCGACGGCGGACGAGGCCTGGCTCGACGAGGTCGCCGACGGCGTGGTCACCCTGTGCGAGCAGTCCACGTGGTGCTGGTCCGCGCACGACGACGCCCACGGCCGCAAGGGCTGGTTGGTGCCGGACGTGACGGACCCGTACCTGGACCTCGGTGCCGGCGAGGTGGCCGGCCAGCTCGCCTGGGTCGACCACCTGCTCGGTCCGCTGCTGGACGAGCGCGTCCCGGGCCTGCGGGCACGCGTGCGGCACGAGGCACGCCGGCGGGTCCTCGACCCGTACCTGGACCGCCGGGACTGGTGGTGGCTGGGGAACGGGCGGCCGGTCAACAACTGGAACCCGTGGATCTGCGGGAACGTCCTGCTGGCGGCCCTGGTGCTGGTGGACGGGCAGGACGAGGCGCAGCTGCGGGCCCGCCTGGTGGCGCAGACCGTCGCCGACGTCGACGTCTTCGTCGCGACGCTCCCGGCGGACGGCGCCGTGGACGAGGGCAGCTCGTACTGGTGGGAGGGGATCTGTCGGCTGCTGGAGATGCTGGACGTCCTGCAGCATGCGACCGGCGGCCGCCTGGACGCGGCGGGCGTGCCCGCGCTGCGGGAGTCGCTGGCGTTCCTGCACCGCATGCACCTCGGCGGCGGCTGGTACCTGGCGTTCGCCGACTCCAGCCCGCGGCCGACCCGCGCGCAGCCGTGGGATGTCCCGCACCGGTGGGCGGTCCTGCTCAGGGACGAGGACGCCCGCCGGCACGCGGCCGCCCACCGGGACCCGGCCGGGCCGGTGGCGGGCGAGGGTCGGGGCCTGGGCCGGCTGCTGCGTGCCGTCGCCGACCCGGCCTGGGCCGGCGCGGCCGGGGAGCACGCCGAACCGTCCGGCACCGTGTGGCTGCCGTCCGTGCAGGTGCTGCTCACGCACGCCGCGACGGGCGCGCACCGCCTGAGCCTCGCCGTCAAGGGCGGTCACAACGGCGAGAACCACAACCACAACGACGTCGGCAGCGTGACCGTCGCGCTGGACGGCGTCCCGGTGCTGGTGGACCCGGGGCGGCCGACCTACACGCGCCAGACGTTCGGTCCGGACCGGTACGAGCTGTGGCCGATGCAGAGCCGGTGGCACAACGTGCCGCTGGTGCGCGGGAGCGGCCAGGGCGTCGGTGCGCGGTACGCGGCGTCCGCCGTCGGGCTGGTCGACGACGAGCCGGCCGACGGCCGTGCGGGCCTGGCGCTCGACCTCGCCGGCGCGTACGGCCGGGAGGACGTCCGGTCGTGGCGGCGCCGCGCCGTGCTCGACGGCGAGGTCGTCACCGTCACCGACGCGTGGGACCTGGCTCCGGCGCCGCGTGCCGGGGGCGACGGCGACCCTGATGACGACGGCCCGACGCGCCTGCACTGGATGGTCGCGGGGACCGTCCGGCTCACCGGGGCCGGCCGTGCGGAGGTGGAGCCGCTGGAGGGCGACGGCCGCCTGGTGCTGACCTGGGAGCCGGCTCTCGAGGCGACCGTGGAGGCCAAGGACCTGGACGACCCGTACCTGGTCGAGCCCTGGGGGCCGCGGCTGACCCGGCTGGCGCTCGACGCAGACGTCGGTCCCGAGGGCGGGCAGGGCTCCTGCGCGCTGCGGGTCGAGGTGCGCTGACCGGGCGCGGCGGAACCTCAGACTCGTCGCGGGTGGATGCGGGTGCGCATCCACCCGCGCCCAGCCCCGCCTGGAAACAATGGTCCGGTTACCAAGACGAAAGTTTCAGGCGAGCCGAGTGGTGGCCAGCGACCGCTCAGAAGAACGTGCGCAGCGCCCCGACCACCCGCTCGTCCTCGACGAGCACCACGGTGCGCCACTTGTCGAACATCGTGCACGGGTGCGACAGGCCCAGCTCGAGGACGTCGCCGACCTCGAGCGTGCCGGACTCCACCGTGAGGTAGCCGTGCTGGTCGTTGGTGTCGACCACCCGCGCGGCGGCGTCCACCCGGTCGGTCCCGCGGCGCACCGACAGGACCGTGGGCAACCCGGCGTCGTACGGCACGTCCCGCTTGCCGGCGTCGACCAGCGCGAGGCCGGGCTCCGGCACGGACAACACCCGCGACCACACCCGCGCCGCGCCGCGGAAGACCGGGCCGGAGCGGGTGGCGGCCGGCGTGGCGCCGGCGTAGCGGACGTGGTCGTGGACGAGGTACGCACCGGAGCGGAGCACCACCTGGGCGCCGGGCACCTGGGCGCTCACGCCGTCGAGCTCCTCGGCGACGAGGTCGAAGTACTGGCTGCCGCCCGCCGTCAGGATCGGTGCGGGCACCTCGTAGAGGTCGGCGAGATTGACGAAGACCTGCCTCATGGTGGCGAGGAAGCCGCGCACGGCGCCGACCTGGTCCTCCGGCCGGGCGGCGTGGATGCTGCCCTCGTACCCCGCCACGCCGCGCAGCTCGAGCACCTCGGACTCATGCACCGCGCGGGCGACGTCCCGCGCCTGCGTCGGCGCGCGGGCGCCGGTGCGGGCGCCGACGGCCCCGACCTCCACGCAGACTCCCACCGGCCGCTCGGCACCGGCGGCGCGCAGCGCGCCGTCCATCCGCTCGACGGCGGCGGTCGAGTCGGCCCAGCACGTCACGTCGAAGTCCTCGCCCAGCTCGGCCGCGAGCCACGCCAGCGCGGCAGGGTCCACCAGCTCGTTCGCGACGAGCACCCGTGGCACCCCGAAGGCCCGCGCCACCCGCAGCTGGAAGGCGTTCGCGACCGTGATCCCCCAGGCGCCGGAGGCGAGCTGCCAGTGCCACAGCCCCGGCGACATCGTGGTCTTGCCGTGCGGGGCGAGCAGCAGGCCGCGCTCGTCGGTCCAGTCCCGCATGGCGGCGAGGTTGTCCCGCACGTCCTGCACGTCGAGGGTGAACGACGGCGTCGGCAGGTCGCCCACGTGCTCGGCCACGCTGCCGGTCCGGTAGTTCTTGTCCAGCGGGTCGGGGGTGATCAGATGCTCGCCCAGGGCGTCGTGCCAGGCCGGTACCGGGGTCGTGGAGGTCGTCGGGCTCATGCCGCCATCTTCCCGCGCCGACCACCTCGCCACCCAAATCGCGCCGCGCCCAGAAGGACGTGGCGGCGGTGCGACGAGACGCAACCGCCCCGCCCACCCGGTGCGGGTGAGCGGGGCGTGGCGTCGGTGCCGGCGTTGCAGGGGGGATACACGCCGGCACCGCTAGGAACGACTGTAGGGCGGGGCACCCACACAGGAGCCCCAAGAAGCCTCAGGGTCTCCGCAAGATCTGCCCTAGTGCCACGTCGAGCGGCCTCCACACCCGCATCCGGGCCGCACCCGATGGAGTCCGACCAGCGATCGCTCCGGTCTTCACGCCGCGCCTCCCGCCGGTACCGCGATCGGCACCCCGCCCCGCGCGGCGGACTGCTCGGCCAGCTCGATGACCTCGACGACCCGACGGGCGTGTGCCGGCGGAACCCGCAACGGCCGGCCGTGACGGACGGCCGCGGCGACGTCGTCGTAGATCTGAGCACCCAGCCGGCCGGGTGGGCGCAGGCCGCTGATCACCCGGTCCACGCCGTCGTCGCGGCGGATCTCGATCCTCGTGCCGTCGGGAGCCACGGCCATGCCCTCGCTGCCCCAGACTGCAGCCCGGGCGGGGGCGAGGCCGGTGCGGCGGAAGATCTCCGCGTGGACGGTGACACCGGAGTCGGTGGTGAGGTCGAGTCCGATCCAGTCTTCGACGTCCTCCTCGTCGGTGCGGTGTATCCGGCCGGCCACGGAACGGACCTCGCCCCCGGCGAGAACCATCGCGTGGTCGATGACGTGCGGCCCGATGAGGCGTGCCACTCCCCCGCCGCTGCGCCGCCGGAGCACCCACGGCACGACCTCGGTCCCGGCGTGCGGCGCGTCGGGCGTCGCGGTGACGTAATGACCCTGGTGGCCGCGGGAGAGGGTGACGTGCCACGGCGTGCCGATCTCCCCGGTTCGGAGGATCTCGGCCAGCGCGGTGACGTCCTCCTCCCACCGGCGTTGGTGGTGCACGGCCAGGACTCGGCCGGCGCGGTCCGCCCGGGCGATGAGGTCGTCGGCCTCGGCGACGGTCACCGTCATCGGCTTCTCGACGAGCACGTGGCGCCCGCCCTCCAGCGCGGCGGCGGCGACCGGGTGGTGCAGATCATGCGGCAGCGCGACCACCACGAGCTCGACGTCCGCGGCGACGGCGGACTGCCAGTCCGTGGTGCGGAGCGTGCCGGCGGGAAGGTCGAGGGAGTCCAACGTGGCAGTGTGCGCGGCGGCGACCGCGCGGACGTCGAACCGCGGATCGGCCCGGAGCAGGGGCAGATGGTAGTGACGCCCGCTGTTGCCGGCGCCGATCACCGCGGTCCGGATCGGCGGGTCCGCGCCGGTCACGCGAGAGCCTCCTCGATGCCGACCACCTCACCGCCGCGGGCGGCCGAGAGGTAGGCGGCCTCCATGATGCCCATCGTGCGGAGGTTGTCCCGTCCGCTGTGCCGGGGCTCGCGACCCTCCCGGACAGCGGTGGCGAGCTCGCGCATGCTGAGCCCGTAGCTTCGGCTCGCGTGTCCGCCGTCGTCGGTCCGGTCCGGGAAGTGGTCCTGCTCGACACCGCTGCCGAAGTCGGCGCGGGCGAGCGCGTCGCCCGCCATCGGCCCAGGCCGCTGCACCAAGGCGGACCCGGTGGTGGTGTCGATGCGGAAGTCATTGACCGGCAAGGAGCGGGCGAGCCAGGTTGACGTCAGGTGGGCGACGACGTCGCCACCGAAGGTGATGAGCAGCGAGGAGAGCTGTTCGCCCGGGAGCGGGTCGGCCTCCAGCCCGCGCCTGGTGCGGGCGGAGACGGTGACCGGCTCACTGCGGGCGAGCCACTGCAGCCGGTCGATGAGGTGGACGCTGAAGATGGCCATCTCGAGCTTGTGCTCCTCGGCACGCCACTGTCCGGAGGGTTGCCGGCGGTCCTGGAAGCTGCGTGCCTCGAGATAGACCGCACGGCCGGCATCGGGTCTGTTCAGCCGGTGATCGAGCCACTGGTACTCCGGGAACCAGCGGAAGTTCTGGCCGACAGCGAGGCGCACCCCGGCGGACTCTGCCGCCTCGGTGTAGCGCACGGCGCGTGCGCCCGTGGTTGCGAACGGCTTCTCCACGAGCAGGTGCAGCCCGGCGGAGAGGGCGGGGTCGATGACCTCGTCCCGCACGGCGGGCGGGGTGAGCAGCGCGACGATATCGACCTCACCGGAGGCGACGAGCTCGTCGGCCCGGGCGAAACGCAGCGGAACCTCGTGCTGTTCGCAGAAGGCCTCGAGCACCTCGGCGCGTGGGTCGCAGGCGGCGGCGATCTCGACGACATCGCCGGCCACCTGCCGGTAGCCCGTCGCGTGCTGGTGCGCGACCCAGCCGGTACCGACCAGGCCCACCCGGAGCCGATCACTCATCACCGGCTCCTGGTCGTCCGTACCAGCGGGTGGCCACGCAGTTCTCGCTAGCTCTGGGAGGCATCAGTGTCCTTCGAAGTCGACCGGGTGGAGGCGTAGTACGCGTCGAAACC
Source organism: Georgenia alba (assembly GCF_042665525.1). NCBI lineage: Bacteria > Bacillati > Actinomycetota > Actinomycetes > Allobogoriellales > Allobogoriellaceae > Georgenia > Georgenia alba. The sequence continues at coordinate 1,322,302 of NZ_JBHTCQ010000001.1, read as the reverse complement.
CGCGGAGATCGCGGCCGCCGTAGATGGTCCGGCGGGTGCCAGGACGGGCCGGATCAGCCACCCGCCTGGCTGACGGCCTCCTGGTGGAACTGCTCGGCCGCCTGGTCCGGCGGGGTGCCCTGGAGAGCCATCTCCTCGTACAGGCGGGTGAACTCCTGCTGGAAGATGGCGGCGAACGCCTGTCCGTAGAAGGTCCGCCCGATGCCGGCGTCGGTCAGGGACTGGTAAAGCTCGAGCTCTGCCCGCTTGGCGTCAGTCAGCTCCGGATCCTCGAGGAGAGCCTGGAGGTTCTCCGTCTGGGTGTTCGCCCCGTTGTCCGAGCCGAACGCGAGCGCGGCCTCCGGGTCGTTGACGAAGAAGTCGATGAACGACGCCGCCGTGGCGACGTTCTCGCAGTTCTCGGCGATGGACAACCCGGAGAGCCACAGGGCGGCGCCGGTGCCGTCGGAACCGGTTGGCAGCGGGAAGACCGCGAGCTCGTGGCCCGGGGAGGCCTCGTCGATGGTCTCCTGGACGGTGCCGAGGCCGTTGGCGGGCCAGATGTGCGCAGCGCGGTCGCCGGCAGCGAAGTCGCTCTGCTCGACGGGCTGGTTGCGTTGTTCCACGCCTACCTCGGCAGAGTCGATGGCACCACTGTCCTCGAGGGCGTTGACCCACTGCCAGTAGCCGGCGACGGTGTCAGACTCGAACGCGATGCCGTTCTCGTCGTAGAGATCCTCGCCGTGGCTGCGGACCCAGGCCTCGAAGAGGTCGGTGTGCTGGCCGATGTTGCTCATGGCCGGTTCGCCGGTCTCCTCGGAGATTCGGGTCAGCCAGTCGGCCAGCCAGTCCCAGTCGTAGTTCTCCGGCGGCGTCTCCAGGCCGAGTTCCTCTACCTGCGTCACGTTGACCATGAGCGAGCCGAACGCGGCGCCATAGGGGATCATGTAGAGGTTGCCGTCCGCGCCGCGGCCGCTGTCGAGCACCTCGTCGGGGATGTGCGAGGTGTCGATGGCGCCGGACTCGACGATGTCGTCGAGGGGCAGCAGGGCGCCGCGGTCGCCGTAGTCGGCCAGGGTGCGGTTCTGCATCTGTGGCAGGCACGGCAGGTTTCCCCCGGAGGCCTGGACGGTCAGGTTCTCCCAGTGGGTGGTGAACTCCCCGGTGGTGCCGTTGACGGTGACCTCCGGGTGCTCCTCCATGTAGAGGTCGATGACCTGCTGGGTGCGTTCGTTGCGTTCGGGGCCGCCCCACCACGTGTACTGGATCTGCCCGGCGATCTCGCCGTCGGCGGCCGCTTCGGCGGCCTCCTCGGGCGAGTTCCCGCCGCCGCAGGCGGCGAGGGCGAGTGCGGCCACGAGGAGTGCACTCAGTCCTGCTGGTTTCCGCGCGATGCGCATGGGATCTCCTTCGATCGTCTGACGCGTGGTCACTTGATTCCGGTGGTGGCGATGCCCTGGGTGAGGAGTCGCTGGGAGGCCAGGAAGAACCCGACGACGGGTGCGATGGCCAGCGTCGCCATCGCGAAGAGCGTGCCGACGGACGAGGCGCCGGTGGAGTCGACGAACTGCACGAGGCCCTGCGGCACGGTGTAGAGCTCGGTGTCGCTGAGGTAGAGCCGGGGACCGAGGAAGTCGTTCCAGGCGTTGACGAAGGTGAACATCGCCGTCGTCGCCATCGCCGGCCCGAGGAGGGGGACGATGACTCGGAAGAAGGTCGCCCAGTGCCCGCAGCCGTCGATCCGGGCGGCCTCGTCGAGGTCTCGGGGCAAGCCTCGGATGAACTGCACGGCCAGGAACACGAAGAACGCGTCCGTGGCGAGGAAACGCGGCACCACGAGCGGGAGGTACGTGTTCAACCAGCCCAGAGAGTCGAACAGGATGTACTGCGGCACCATCGTGACCTGGTACGGCAGCAACAGCGTGCCGATGAGGACGGCGAAGAGCACCCGCTTGAACGGGAACGTCAGCCGCGCGAAGGCGTAGGCGGCCAGGGTGCAGCCGACGATGTTCCCGATGACCGACAACACCGCGATCAGTGCGGAGTTGAGGAAGTAGCGGGAGAAGTTCATGGTCGAGGTCGGCGAGAGCCCGGAACGGTAGTTCTCGGTGGTGAACTCGCCGACGAACGGCAGATAGCTGGTGCCGATGAGGGCGTTGGGTCGGAACGAGGCGTCGACCATCCACAGCACGGGGTAGATCATCGCCAGGAGGACGGCGATGGTGACGGCGTGGCGGGCCAGGGCCCCGATCAACCGGTTCTCGGTGGCCTTGCGCGGGAACAGGATGCCGCGCCTGGTGACCGAGCTGGTGCCGGGCGCGGCACTCATGTGTCCTCCCCGTAGAAGACCCAGAATCGCTGGCTCCAGAACAGCAGGCCGGCAATGACCGCAAGGCCGACGAGCAACGCCCAGGCCAGGGCCGAGGCGTACCCCATCTGGAAGTTGGTGAAGCCGCGTTGGTAGAGGTAGACGGTGTACAGCAGTAGCGAGTCGGCAGGTGCCCCGCTCCCGCCGCTGACCACGTAGGCCGGGGTGAAGGACTGCAGGGCATTGACGAGGGTGAGCAACCCGTTGAAGAAGATCACCGGCGTCAGGTGCGGGAAGGTGATGGAGACGAACTGGCGCCACTTGCCCGCGCCGTCCAGGGCGGCAGCCTCGTAGTAGGAGGTGGGGATCTGACGCAGTCCGGCCAGGAAGATGACCATCGTGCTGCCGAACGTCCACACGTTGAGGGCGATCAGCGTCAGCAGCGCGGTCGAGGGATTGCCGATCCAGCTGCGAGAGAACTCGATCCCGACGAGGCCCAGAACGGCGTTGACCAGCCCGTCGGAGCCGAAGACCTGGATCCACAGCAGCGCGATCGCCACCGACGCTCCGAGCAGGGACGGGACGTAGAACAGCGTGCGGTAGATCGGTAGGCCGCGTATGCCCCGGTTGAGGAAGACCGCGAGCGCCAGTGCGAACGCGAGCACCAGCGGCACGCTCAGGCCGGTGTAGAGCAAAGTCACCCGGACGGAGTTGAGCCAGCGCGGGTCCTCGAACAGCATCCGCTGGTAGTTCTCCAGCCCGACGAACTCCGGCGAGCCGATGAGCTCGTAGCGGGTGAAGGACAGCACGAGGGAGGCGATCATCGGCCCGATCGTGATGAGGATCAGGCCGAGCATCCACGGGGTGAGGAATCCGTACGCCGCCGTCGCCTCGGAACGGCGGCGGCGCCGGAGTGCGCGCCGGCGTTCGGGATCCTCCTGGGCGGGGCCGTCCGGCGATCGGGCTGGCCGTGACCGGACGGGTGAGGCGGTCGCACTCATGAGCGTTCTCCTCCTCCCCGTGCCGCGAGGGCGCGTCTCTCGACGAGTCCCGGCATCGTCTGGGCGAGGACGGCGGCGATCGGCACCGTGAGGTCGGCCTCGCGGGCGGAGGCGACGACGTCCCACAGGTCCTTGCTCCAGGGGCGGTAGCGCACAGGCACCCCGGCGTCGTCGTAGGTGTTGGCGAGGTCGTCGAAGAACCCCCAGTTCTCAGCCGACCAGGAGGCGCCCGTCGAGGTCCTCAGGACGTCGAGGACCGTTTCCTCGCCCGCCCCGAAGTGCCGGGCGATCGCCAGACCCTCGTGGAGGGCACCGAGCGCGGCGAGCATGGAGAGCTGGTTGGCGAGCTTGACCGCGGCCGCCGACCCGACCGGCCCGGTGGGCACCGCGGTGCCCAACGCCTCGAGCACGCCGGCGACCTGCTCGTCGGCTCTGCCGCCGACCATGAGGGTCAGTTCGCCGCTCAGCGCCCGGGCGGCCCCGCCGCTGACCGGAGCGTCGTGGACGTGCACACCGTGGTCGCGGCCCGCCTCGGCGAGGCGGATCGCCGTCGGGGGCAGCAACGTGCTGTGCAGCAGCACGCTGCTGCCCGCCTCGAGCTCGGCGAGCAGGCCGGATTCACGGACGACGGCGTCTGTTGTGGCGTCATCCGGGACCGCCACGCACACGACGGCGCACTCGCGCAGGTCGAGCGGGGCCTCGGCGGCGACGGCGCCCGTCCCGGCGAGGTCACGGGTCCGTGCCGGATCGCTGTCCAGACCGACCACCTCGTGGCCGGCGTCCACGAGGCGACGGGCCATGGGCATGCCGATGTTGCCCAGTCCGATGAATCCGACGCGCATGGGGACGCTCCTTACCGACCGAGGTCAGTTCTGGGTGGCGACGGGCGCATCGACCTGGACCGTCTCATCCGGTGCCCACCCGAGCTGCTCGTACATCCGGCGGCGGCCGCGCTTGTCGTTGTCCGCTTCCTGGCGGGCGTACTTGGCAACCTCCTCGATGTGCTCCTCGGGGACGACGATGACGCCGTCACCGTCGCCCACCACCAGGTCGCGGGGGTTGACGCGCACCCCGCCGACGGTGATCGGGGTGTTGTGCTCGACGTACTCGATACGACCCTGGGTCATCGAATGACTGATGAAGCGGGTGAAGATCGGCACCTGCTGGAGGCGGCACTCGTCGGTGTCCCGCACGCCGCCGGAGCTGACCACGCCCTGGGCACCGTGCACGTAGAAGTTCAAGGTGTTGAACGAGCCGAGCTGGCCGACGCCGAGGTCCGGGGCCTCGATGACCACGACGTCACCCTGCTGGATCTCGGAGACGTAGGGCTCGATGTGCTTCTCCTTGTACCAGTGGTTCCGCGCCCAGTCGGTGTACTCGTCCGGGGTGACGGGCGGAGCCTGGATGTGGCTCGCCGCGAGCCGGACCGTCAGGGCCGGCCCGGCCAGCCGGGCGCCGTCGAACAGGGGGCGGATGTCCCGGTGAACGCTGCCCTTGCTGAACAGCCCGATCCAGTCCATCCCGTCCCGGACGTCGGAGACACGCAGGCCGTCGTACAACTTCTTGATATCCGCGTAATCCATTCCTCATCCTTCCTTTCGCTCCCGGCATCTCCGAGAGCTGGTCACCATCCGGCGGCGCCCCCACGTCCAACTCCGGGCTGCGTCACACCACCGAAGATGTGGGGGACGAAGCCGTGCGTCGCAGCGACGGCCTCCTCTGCGTCGGACGACGGGGCCACCGGCCCGGAGACCTCCCCGTGCAGGATCCCCGCGTCGGCGGGACGTCGGACCTGGCCGACGTGCGCACGTTCTCGGCGCGTACGGCGGCCCGCTCAGGTCCCCGGAGCGCGGCAAGTGGAAGCCGCCTCGAGCTGCTCGTGCTGCCTGTCTCTGCGACCACGCCGTCGCACTCCTCCAAAATCCGATCCGATCGGATCTATCCGACGCTATGGCCGGCACTCCGGGAGTGTCAAGCGCGGACGAGCGCGCCCACCGCGTGTCAAGACACCCGGTCCTGGAGGCTGCCGGTCCGTCAGGCACCGGTCAGGTCCGGCGCTGGGAGCGAGTTCTCCGGGCCGTTCGTCGCCGGTGTTCCGGCGAGACCCTGACGCCAGGAGCTAGACGGAATCTGGCGTAGACGTCGCGCCAGTGGCGGCTCCCTCCGGCAGCGCGGTGACCGCTAGACGTCCTCCGGATACCCGGCGCGGAATCGTTCCGCCGATGCAAGGATGTGGGCCCTCATCGCATCGGCGGCACCGTCCGGGTCGCGGGCACCGATCGAGTCGAGAACCGCGCTGTGCTCCTCGATCGCCAGCGACGTGATCTGGACGGTGTAGTTGAGGCGGAAGAGCTGGACGTGCGTGTGGAGGCGGGTCAGCGCGGAGCGCATGACGCGGTTCCCGGCGGCCTGCGCGATGCGGTCGTGCAGCCCTGCGTCGAGCCGCGCGAACACCGCATACCCGGACCCCTGTCCTTCGGCCGCCGGGACGACCATCTTCGCGTTCAGGTCACGGAGGTCCGCGAGGGCGTCGGGATCGTCACGTTCCGCCGCTCGGCGCGCAATCGCGGGCTCGAGGACGAGTCGCATGTCGATCAGCTCTTCGAACTCGTCGCGAGTCATGGGCTCCGCAACCCGGTAACCAGACATGTGGGTACGGACGACCAGCCCCTCGTTGTCGAGCCGGTGCAATGCCTCGCGAATGGGTGTCTGCGACACGCCGAGCGACCGGGACATGGCGTCGATCGTGAGCCGCTCGCCAGGTGACAGCTTCGGCGAGAGGATCTGGGTCAGCAGAGTCTGGTACACCTGCTCGGCAAGCGGGATCGAGCGACGGTGGCCTCGTCCCGTGCTGCTGGAAGACTCTGCATCTGCCCCGCGCTCCCCCATCGGTCCCTACTCTCGAAGCACCGCCGAATGATCCGATCGTATCGGAGAGCTGGTCGCGGGCCTGGAGTGAGCGCCATCCGATGACAGCCGGCGTCTCAGCGCCTGAGCACCCGCTGACGTCCCGGGCTCCACCGCTGCCTCTAGTCTGACCGTCATGACCCCTCACCTCTCCCACTGGGGTGCGTTCGAGGCCGCCACGGACGGGCACCGACTGACCGCGGTGCGTCCGTGGCGTGAGGACCCGGAGCCGACACCGCTCCTCGACAACATCGCCTCGGCACAGCACCACCCGGCCCGGGTCGACCGCCCGCACGTGCGCGTCGGCTGGCTCGAGGACGGGCCGGGCACCCCCGGCCGCGGTGAGGATCGCTACGTCCCCGTCGCCTGGGACGAGGTGCTGGACCGGTTGGCGAACGAGCTCGCGCGCGTGTACGGCGATCACGGCGCGGGAGCGGTGTACGGCGGCTCCTACGGCTGGTCCAGCGCGGGACGGTTCCACCATGCGCAGAGCCAGGTGCACCGCTTCTTGAACTGCCTGGGTGGTTACGTACGGTCGGTCAACAGCTACAGCCTCGGCGCGTCGCAGGTTCTGCTTCCCCACGTGATCGGATCGTGGTCGCAGATCCGTGACGGCTCGACGGCGAAGACCGTTGTGTCGAGGAACACCGAGCTCGTCGTGGCGTTCGGTGGGATCTCGCCGAAGAACTCGGCGATCTCACCGGGCGGGGTCGCCCGCCACGACACGCGATCCTGGATCGCTCAGGCACGGAGCAGAGGTTGCCGATTCGTCTCGGTGAGCCCGCTTCGCGACGACTCGCCCGCCGAAGCGCAGGCCGAGTGGATCGCACCACGTCCCGGCTCCGATGCAGCACTCATGCTGGCGCTTGCGCACGTTCTCGACGGCGAAGGATCGGCCGATCGCGCCTTCCTGGAGCAGTACACGGTCGGCTATGACCGGTTCATCGCGTACGTGCGGGGGGATGTCGACGGGGTAGCCAAGAGTCCGGAGTGGGCAGAACAGCTCACCGGTGTCGCGGCGGGGCGGCTCCGGGACCTCGCCCGGGACATGGCGTCAGCCCGAACGTTCATCACCGTCAGCTGGTCGTTGCAGCGTGCCGAGTTCGGCGAACAGCCCCTGTGGCTGGGGATCGTCCTGGCCGCCATGCTTGGCCAGATCGGCCTTCCTGGCGGCGGGTTCGGTCACGGCTACGGGTCGACCGCCAGCGTCGGAACCGCTGCCCGGCTCCACGTACCGCACGTGCCACAGGGGCGGAACCCGGTACCCGAGTTCATTCCCGTGGCACGGGTCGCCGACATGCTGCTCAACCCCGGCGCCGACTTCGACTACAACGGGCAGCGACTGCGCTATCCGGACATCCGTCTTGTCTACTGGAGCGGCGGGAATCCGTTCCACCACCACCAGGATCTTGCACGGCTCCGGCAGGCCTTCTCTCGCCCGGAGACAGTGGTCGTGAACGACCCGTTCTGGTCGGCGACCGCACGGCACGCCGACGTTGTGCTGCCGTCCACGATGACAATCGAGCGGGACGATCTCGGTTGCGGCGAGAACGATCGGGTCTTCATGCCGATGAAGGCGCTCACGGTGCCTCACGCCGAGGCACGCGACGACTACGACATCTTCGCGGCGCTGTCCGAACGTCTCGGAACGGCGGAGTCGTTCACCGAAGGTCGGACGAGTGCCGAATGGCTCCGACACCTCTACGAGGAGTGGCGCCGCGAGCTACTCGCCGACGGGCACGACGTGCCGGATTTCCAGACGTTCTGGGAATCCGACTACATCGAGGTACCCGTGCCTGATCCGGAGCAGATACTGCTCGCCGACTTCCGCACGGACCCACAGGTCCATCGCCTCACCACGCCGAGCGGGAGGATCGAGGTGTTCTCGGAGGTCATCGATGGCTTCGGATACGACGACTGCCCTGGACATCCCCGGTGGCTCGAGCCGAGCGAGTGGCTCGGCAGCCCGGCAGCGGCGCAGTTCCCCCTCCAGCTCATCGCCAATCAGCCGCGTACGCGGCTCCACAGCCAGCTGGACGTCGGTGCGCACAGCCAAGCCTCAAAGGTCTCGGGGCGCGAGCCCGTCCGGATGAATCCCCGCGACGCCAGCGACCGCGGGCTCGGCGACGGCGATGTCGTGCGCCTCTTCAACGACCGGGGCAGCGCCTTGGCTGGCCTGGTCGTCGACGACGGGGTTCGTGAGGGCGTGGTGCAGCTCTCGACCGGCGCGTGGTACGACCCAGACCCAGGCGATCCCACGTTCTGCCGGCACGGCAACCCGAACGTGCTGACGGCCGACCGCCCCACGTCGCGCCTGAGCCAGGCATGTACCGGACAGCTCGCACTGGTCCAGGTCGAGGCCTTCGCCGGACCGGTTCCGGAGCTGACGGTCGACCGGCCACCGACGATGGGTTAGCGGCTGCCGACCCTACGATCAGGAGTGGCGGCGCGGAGCGCGACCACCGCGCCGACCGCCGCCGAGAACCCGCCAGGAAGTGGTGCCACCGTGAGCCAGCCCGTCCTCGTCCGCATCGATCCGGTGACGCCTCTGCCGCCGGGGACCCCCGCACCGGCGGGTCGCCTACGCCTCGCGGACGTGACCGCGCCCGCCGTGACGGTGCTCGACCTCGGCATCACGCGTGGCGACGGCGTCTTCGAGACCGTCGGCGTCGTCGGGGGCCGACCGCAGGCCCTCCAGGCGCACCTGCGGCGCCTGCAGCGCTCCGCCACCATGCTCGACCTGCCCGAGCTCGACCTCGGCGCGGTCGAGGACGCCGTCCGCCTGGCCATCGAGCGGCACGACCCGGGACCCTTCCTGCTGGTCAAGGTGGTCCTCACCCGCGGCATCGAGGGCGGGGACGGCACCCCGACGGCGTGGGCGCACGCCTTCGAGGGGTCCGGCAGCCTCGACGGCTCGGGCCGGGGCATCAAGGTGGTGCGCCTCGACCGGGGCTACCGCAGCGACGTCGCGCAGACCTCGCCCTGGCTGCTGCAGGGCGCCAAGACCGTCTCCTACGCCGTCAACATGGCCGCGCTGCGCGAGGCGGCCCGCCGCGGCGCGGACGACGTCATCTTCGTCTCCTCAGACGGCTACGTCCTCGAGGCACCCCGCTCCACCGTGGTGCTGCGCCGGGGCGAGGTGTTCATCACCCCACGCACCGACATCGGGATCCTCGCGGGCACCACGCAGGACGACCTCTTCAGCATCCTCACGGAGACCGGCCGGACCACCGAGTACCGGTTGGTCCGGCAGGAGGAGCTCGACGAGGCCGACGGGCTCTGGCTCGTCTCCAGCGGGCAGCAGATCAGTCCCGTGGTCGAGCTGGACGGCCGCCCCCTCCCGCGGTACCCGGAGCTGGACGCGGAGCTCCTCGAGCGGCTGCGCGCCAGGACGGCCTGAGGTGCGGGTCCTCGTCCCGGACCAGCGCCTCGCCGATGCGCTGGCGCCGCTCGCCGTCGAGCATCCGGCGCTGCAGGTGGTGGTCTGGCACATCGACTCCGGCACCGCTCCGCCGGCCGCGGACGTGCTCGTCACCGAACGACCCACGTCCCCCGAGCGCTTCCCGCTGCCGTCGGCCGTGCCGGGCCTGCGGCACGTCCACCTGCTGTCCCTCGGGTACGAGTGGATCGTGCCGCACGTGCCGCCCGGCGCGACGGTGACGAACTCCCGCGGCGCCATCGAGGACGCCACGGCGGAGCTCGCGCTGGCCCTCGTGCTCGCCGCGCTGCGAGACCTGCCGCGCGCGCACGCCCAGCAGCGCGCACACACCTGGCAGGGCTACTTCACCGGCTCGCTGCACGGTGCCCGGGTCCTCGTGCTCGGCCACGGCGGGGTGGGCTCCGCCGTCGTGCGGCGCCTCGAGCCCTTCGCGCCCGCCGCGGTCACCGTGACCGCCTCCCGGGCACGCACGGCGCCCGACGGGCGCCGGGTGCACGGCCCGGAGGACCTGCCGGAGCTGTTCCGGACGGCGGACGTCGTGGTGGTCACGCTGCCGCACGAGGCGTCCACCGAGGGCCTCGTCGGCGCCGAGCTCCTCGCCCGGATCCCCGACGGCGGACTGCTGGTCAACGTGGGCCGCGGCGCCGTCGTCGACACCGACGCGCTGGTCGCCGAGCTGCGCACCGGCCGGCTGCGAGCGGCAATGGACGTGGTCGAGCCGGAGCCGCTGCCGCCCGGGCATCCGCTGTGGGACCTGCCGGGGTGCCTCGTGGTCCCGCACAACGGCGGCTCCACGTACGAGTTCGAGCGGCTCGCCACGCACCTGGTGACCGATCAGGTCCGGCGGTTGCTGACCGGCGAGCCGGTGCTCAACACCGTGCTGCCGGCGGGCTGACCGCCGGTCTGCACCGCTGCCGCCGCCACCCGGCGTGACGAACGGAACACCTGACCTTCACACCCGCAGATCCGCGCGGTTCCGCGTGTATGGGCGACACGGCGGATCGTTACCATCTTGTGACAACGCCTCGCGCGCTCGGTAACGTCGCAGGTGATGGCCGCAAGTGGATCCGCCGAGAGCAGGACCGCGCACTTCCGCCCGGACATTCAGGGGCTGCGCGCGGTCGCGGTGCTCCTCGTCCTGCTGTACCACGCGGGACTGCCGTGGGTCAGCGGCGGCTACGTCGGCGTCGACATCTTCTTCGTCATCTCCGGCTTCCTCATCACCTCCCACATCGTGCGCGAGGTGGACCTCAAGGGCCGGCTCGACCTGGTGGCGTTCTACGCCCGCCGTGCCCGGCGCATCCTCCCGGCGGCGCTGGCCGTGCTGGCCGTGTCCATGGTGGTCGCGTACCTCGTGATCCCGCCGTTCGAGCGGGAAGGGCTGCTGCAGGACGCGGCGGCCACGGCGCTGTACGTGCCGAACATGCTGTTCGCGGTCCAGGACACCGACTACCTGGCGTCCGAGGCGCCGTCGATCTTCCAGCACTACTGGTCCCTCGGCATCGAGGAGCAGTTCTACCTGTTCTGGCCGGTGGTGCTCACGATGGTGCTCAAGTTCCTGGGTCACCGGCGCTGGGCGCTGTGGGCCGCCGTCGGCGGGCTCGTCGCCGCCTCTTTCGTCGGCTGCCTGGCGCTCATGTCCGTCTCGGAGTCCTGGGCGTTCTTCGCGCTGCCGACCCGCGCATGGGAGCTGGGCGTCGGCGCTCTGGTGGCCATCGCCGTCTCTCGCGGGGTCCGCGTCTCCAGCCCGGTGGGCGGGGTGGCCGCGTGGGGCGGCCTCGCCGCGGCCGCGGCCGCCGGCTTCCTGCTGACCGACGCCACGAGCTTCCCGGGGGTGGCGACCCTCCTGCCCGTGCTCGGCACCGCCGCCGTCATCCTGTGCGGGACGGCACGCCTCTCCCCCGCCTGGCTGCTCGAGCGCCGGCCGATGCAGTTCGTGGGTGCGATCTCCTACTCGCTGTACCTCGTGCACTGGCCGATGGTCCTCATCCCGCAGACCGCGGTCGAGGGCTCGCTGCCGGAGTGGCTGAAGGTGGCGCTCAGTGCGCTGGCCGTCCCGGTCGCCTACCTGTGCTACCGGTTCGTCGAGACGCCGTTCCGGCGCGCGCCCTCACGCACCCGGGTCAGCCATCGCCGCACCGTCGCCGTCTCGCTCGCCGCCTCGGTGGCGCTCGGCGCGGTGAGCGCCACCTCCGCCGGCGCGGTCGCCCGGATACCGATCCATTCCGGCAACGAGGCCCCGGAGTACGCCGGGCAGCCGAACCCGTCCGGCACGCCGTACGTGCCGGCGAACATGTCGCCGGACCTCCGCAGCGCGCCGGAGGACAACCCGGAGATCTACCGCGACGGCTGCCTGCGGGACACGCGCGACGACGACGGGTCGGGCTGCCAGGAGGGCGCCGACCCGGCCGCCCCAACCGTGGCGCTCTTCGGTGACTCCCACGCCGCGAACTGGCACCCGGCGCTGCGTGCGATCGCGGACGACGGCCAGATCGAGCTCGACGTCAACGCGAAGAGCTCGTGCGAGTCGGTGGCCACCGAGAACTCCCCGAACGACTACCCGACCTGCGCCGAGTGGCGCGACAACGTCATCGAGCGGCTGCACGAGGACCCGCCGGACGTCATCATGCTGGCGAACTACGCCGCGCACCACTCCGCGGACGCCGAGGATCGCGAGCAGTACTGGCAGGACGCGCTCGAGCACACGATCGAGCGGCTGCCCCAGGAGAGCCAGGTCCTCATCATGGTCGACACCCCGACGATGCCGGCCGTGCCGATGTCCTGCCTCTCGCGGCACGTGGAGGACGCCGAGCGGTGCGCGGCGAACCGTGAGACCACGCTCGAGGAGGGCCTCGACGCGCCGACCCGTCAGGCCGAGCGGACGGTGGCGGAGGACGACGGTCGCGTCGACCGGGTGGACCTGACCGCGTACTTCTGCAACGACGAGACGTGCCCCGCCGTCATCGACGACCGGCTGGTCTACCGCGATACGCACCACCTGACCCGAACGTTCAGCGACGCGATGCGCCCCGCGGTCGAGGAGGCACTCGTGAACCTGGTGGACGGCATCGAGCGCACGGCCTGACCCACCACGGCCGGACCCACCACGGCCGGGCCCGGAAAGCCGGTGCCGGATCCCCCGGCACCGTCCTACCGTGGCGGGGATGACCGACCCTGTGCTTCGTCCCGCCCGCTCCGGCGAGGGACCACTGCTGTCCGCGCTGGCCCTGCGGTCGAAGGGCCACTGGGGCTACTCCGCCGCGTTCCTCGAGAGCGTCCGGCTGGAGCTGACGGTGCACGAGGACCGGCTGGAGGGGGTGACCGTCGCCGAGGTCGACGGCCAGGTCGCCGGGTTCAGCCGGCTCACGCAGGACGGCGAGCGGGCCGAGCTGCACGCGCTGTTCGTCGACCCGCCGTGGATCGGCACCGGCGTAGGCGGGGCGCTGCTGACGGCCGCGCTGCGGCAGGCCCGGGCGCGGGGTGTGCGTGAGGTCGGTCTCGACGCGGACCCCGGCGCGGAGCCGTTCTACGCCCGGTTCGGCGCGGTCACGGTCGGGACCTCGCCGAGTGGCTCCATCCCGGGCCGCACACTGCCTCGGATGGTGTTCAGCCTGTAGCCGGCCGGACCGCCAGGTTGTCAGCCACGGACCCGGCGCTCGCGCCACCACAGCGCACCGGCCCCGCCGGCGATCAGGAGTGCCGCGGGCCAGAGCCAGGACGTTCCGGGGCCGGTCCCCGGGAGGGCAGGTCCCGTCCTGTCGTCGCCGGTCCCACTCCCACCCGTTCCGTCACCGCCCGGGGCCGGGTCGTCGCATGGTGCGGTGGTGCCGTTCCAGAACGACGCGCGGTGCTCGCTCTCCGGCATGACAGCGACCTCCCACTCGTGCGACTGCCCGGGATCGAGCCGCTGAGTGACCGACCGGGAGCGGTCGAACCGGCTGTCGCCGGAGTTGACCTGATCCCCGTCCACCTCGATCCAGATGTTGCCGCTCTCGGGGCTGGTCACGTCGACGGTCAGGGCGTCACACCGGGCTTCGACGGCGACGTCGGTCGGGGAGTCCGGGTCCTGCGTGCACGGGGCGATCTCACCGGACTCCTCGTGGTCGTACTCGTCGTCGACGGCGTCGATCATGACGGTCCACTCGTGCCTCACCGTCGGATCGATCTCCACCTCGGCGCTCTCGTAGCCGTACCGGTCCGGATCAGGCAGCTCACCGCCGACGCCACGCTGCAGCCGCTCTTCGAACAGGACCTCGCCGTCGACCTCGATGCGCAGGACGCCGGCCGGAAACGACTGAACCGTCGCGGAGACGGTTCCGCAGCTCCCGCTGGCCCCGACCCAAGCCGAGGGATCCCGGTCGCACGGCGTGGTCGTCCCGGAGTCCGACCAGTCCTCGGCATCGTCCTCGGACTCCACGGTCACCGACCACTCGTGCGCGACGTCGAAGTCGAGGGCTGAGGACCAGATGTACTGGGCCTGGTCCCTGTCGAGCCGCAGAGAACCGGAGTCGACCACCCGGCCGTCGATCTCGACGGTGACGACCGCCGGTGCCTCGCGGCCGCCGATGCCGACCTCGATGTAGTTGCACTCAGTGCTGACGCTCTGCTCAGGCGCCGCGGCCGCGGGTACGGCACCGGCACCGAGCCCCACGGACGCGAGCAGGGCCCCGGCGAGTGCGGCCAGCAGCCGTACCATGTCTCTCCCACCTGGCGGAGGTCGCCGCCTCCGCCCACCGTGCGCCCCTGAGCGGGGTGTGCCGGCCGGTCGACGTCGTTGTTTCCCGTACCAGCATGCTGCGCACACGCGACGCGCCAAGGCAAGGGGCGTCGCCGCCCGCGACCGGGCGGCGCGTCAGCGCCGAGGATGCCGCACGGCCTCCGTGACGGCCTGTGAGCCGGTGGCCGCGACGGCGCCTCCCGCGACACAGACCCGCGTGCGGCGTCCGTCGAACCCGACGAGATCGGCCTCGACGTCCTCGACGCCGTAGAGGTGCAGCGTCCACGGCCGCCCGAGGAGATCGTCCGTGCGCCGCACGTCCGCGTCCACCTCGACCCGCGGCAGCACGGCACCGGCCCGCACCAGCACGGGCATGCGTTCCAGCGGCACCTCGACGGTCCGGAAGCCGGGGCCGGAGAAGGGCTCGTCGGTGAGGAGGTCGTACCAGTCGCCGTCCGGGACGTAGAACCGCCGCGCCACCGGGGCCGTGCCGTCGTCGAAGACCGGCACCACAAGAAGGTCGGCACCGAGCAGGAACTGCCCGTCCACACGCGGCGCAACCGGGTCCCCGGGGTGCTCGAGGGCGAGCGGCCGGAGCATGGGCAGGCCACGCTCGGCGGAGTCGGCGGCGGCCTGCCAGAGGTAGGGCAGCAGTGAGTAGCGCAGCCTGATCCATTCCCGCGAGATCCGCAGGGCGTCCTCTCCGAACTCCCACGGCTCGCGTGGTCGCAGACCGTGAGCACGCATGAACGGCGAGAGCGCGCCGAGCTGTGTCCAGCGGACGTAGAGGCCGGGGGTGAGCTCGGGACCGAAGAACCCACCGATGTCGTGGCTCCAGAACCCGGGCGCGCTGAGCGCGTACGACAGGCCGCCCCGCAGGGTGGCCTGCATGCCGGCGACGGTGGACTCCGCGTCCCCGCCCCACTGCCCCGGGTAACGGTGGGATCCTGCCCAGCCGCTCCGCCCCCAGACCAGCGGGGCACGACCCGTGTGCGCGGCGATGTGGTCGGAGACGGCGGCGTTGTACCGCAGTGGGTACAGGTTGTGCGCATGGTTGGCCGGCGTGCCGTCCGCGAGGGCCGCGTCGTCCGGGAGCCCTTCGCCGAAGTCGGTCTTGAACACCGCGACGCCGTCGTCGAGGAAGGGGTCGTGACTGTGCTGCCACCAGGCTCGGGCCTCGGGGTCGGTGAAGTCGATCAGCGCGCGGTCGCGGCCGTCAGGTGTGGGCGTGCGCCGGACGTGTGCCACTGCCCCGACGGTGGTGCGGACGAGGTAGCCACGTTCCTCCGCCTCCGCGTAGACCGGTGAGGCGGGGTCGAGGTACGGCAGCTCCCAGAGAGACAGGCGGCAGCCGAGCGCCTCGAGCGCCGCGACGAAGGCACGACGGTCGCCGAACCGGTCGGTGTTCCAGATGAAGTCGGTGTTGAGCCGGTCGACGACGAGCCAGTCGGGATCCAGGTGGAGCACGTCGCAGGGCACGGCGTGCGCACGCATGGCGCGCGCGACCGTGAGCATCTCCTCGGCCGAGTGGTAGCGGCATCGGCCCATCCAGTAGCCGAAGGCCCACAGCGGTGGGCGGGGCGCCCGTCCGGTCAGGACGGTGTAGGCCGCGAGCCGTTCTCTCGGGTCCTCACCACCGACGACGTAGAGGTCCAGGGACTCGTCGTCGACCCACAGGCTCAGGACCGAGGGCCGGACGTGGCCGACGTCCGCGGTCACCGTGGCACCGGTGTTGAGCAGGCCGGTGTAACCCGAGGTGGAGTGCCACAGCGGGACGGGCTTGTACGCCATCCCGGTCCCGGTGCCGAGGGCGTCCTCCGTGCGCAGCGTCAGGCGTTGTCCGTTCTTCACCAGCGGGCCGAACTGCTCGCCGAAGCCGAGGATCTCCTCGTCCGTGCCCATCTCGAGGTTGAGGTGGACGCCGTCGTCGAGCAGCACCGGCGGGGCTGTCGGGAACCCGGCCACCTGCCGCAGGCGCTCCGCCGTGCGCAGCACCGTGCGCCCGTCCGCATCGCGAACCTGGATGGCGAACGGGGAGCGCTGGACGCGCACGGCGACGCCCTCGCCGCAGATCGTGACCGCGTCGTCGTCCTCCTCGACGCGCGGCGCGTCCGTGCCCTCGACGACGACGATGCCGAGCCACGTCGGCGCCTCGCGGTGGACCCGGGCGCCGGGCGGCCCGAGCGCGATCCGAGCGGTCGACGGCCCGGCCAGGCTGATCTCCAGGTCGACCTGCTCGGGCGTCCGGGGCGGGAGGCTCAGCTCGCGCGGCAGGTTGGGCATCGTCACCTCGACACCCTGGTCGATCAGGTCCTCACCGGTGAGCCAGCCGGGCGTGCCGGGCAGCTCCACGGCGGGCAACGCCTGCACGGTGATGCGGACCGCGTCCCCATCACGGACGACGCCCGTGACGTGACGCAGGACGCGGGGTCCGGCGTGCTGCTCGGACGTCGTCGTGGTGGTCACCTTTGCCTCATCCCTTGACGGCTCCTGCGGTGATCCCGGCGACGAAGTGACGCTGCAGCAACACGTAGGCCACCGCCATCGGCACGGAGGCGATGACGACGCCGGTGAACAGCAGCGGGTAGTCGGTGAGGAACTCGCCCTGGAAGTCCAGAAGAGCGAGCGGGATCGTCTTCTTCGCGTCCGAGCTGATGAAGAGCAACGGGTAGAGGAGCTCGTTCCACTGGATGACGAAGAGAAAGATCGCGGTCGCCGCGACCGAAGGTCTCGACATCGGCATCACGATCGACCAGTAGGTGCGCAGCGGCCCGGCCCCGTCGATGGAGCTGGCCTCGTAGGCCTCTCGGGGCAGGGTCTTCATGAACCCGCCGAGGATGAACACCGAGACGGGCAGGCCGACGACGACGTTGATGAGGACGAGGCCGATGCGGCTGTCGAGCAGCCCGAGCTCGTTGAACAGCACGTACTGCGGGATCATGTTCGCCTGGGCGGGGACGGACATCCCCAGCACGAGGAAGCCGAAGATCACCCACCCCTTCCATCCCGGGATGCGGGCGATGCCGTAGGCGGCGAGGCTGCCGAGCGCCAGGGTGAGGACGACGGACGTCAGCGTCACGACGACGCTGTTGGCGAACGCCTGGTCCAGGTTCTGATCACCGAGCACGGTCCCGTAGTTGACGAGCGAGAACGAGTCCGGCGGGGCGAACGGGGAGGCGAACAGCTCCTCGGTCGTCTTGAAGGATCCGAAGACGACCACGACCACCGGGACGACGATCAGCAGCGCGTAGATGGTGAGGACGAGGCCTCGGGCGGGGTTGACGCGCATCACGGACTCCTCAGAAGTCTCTCTGCGTCAGCCTCAGCAGGCGACGCTGGGCGACGACGATGGCGGCGATGAAGAACATGAAGACCAGGGACTCGGCGGCGGCGTAGCCGAACTCGGAGTTGGCGAACGTCGTGTAGATCCTCGTGGAGAGGATGTCGAGGCTGGTCTTGGGCGGGTTGCCACCGAGGCCGAGGATCAGGTCGAACGCCTTGAACGACTGGATGGTCGTGTAGGCGACGACGATCGCGGTGGCTGGGGCGATCATCGGCCAGGTGATGGAGACGAACTGCCTCCACCTGCCTGCGCCGTCGATCTCGGCCGCCTCGTAGAGCTCGACCGGGACCGACTGCAGGCCGGCGATGAAGATGACCATCATCTGCCCGGCGTGGAACCACACCTGGGTGATCGAGACCCAGTAGATGGCCGCCGCGTCGTTGCCCAGGTACGAGCTGGTGAGCTGGTCGAGGCCGACGGCCTCGAGAACCGTGTTGCCGAGGCCGAAGTTCGGGTCGTAGATGAACTTCCAGATGTAGGCGACGGAGACCGACGACAGGATCGTCGGGAAGAAGAAGAGTCCCCGCAGCAGCGTCGAGCCGGTGGTGTTGCGGACGAGCAGCACGGCGAGCAGCAGGGCGAAGAGGGTCTGGAAGACGACCACCACCAGCATGAACTTGAGGTTGTTGCCGAGCGCGTTCATGAAGAGGTCGTCACCGACGGCGATGCGCTGGAAGTTGCCGAGCCCGACGTTCTCGTACTCGGCGCTGAAGCCGTCCCAGTCCGTCACGGAGTACTGGATCGCCTGCAGGGCCGGGATGGCGAAGAAGATGACATAGACGGTCAGTGCCGGGACCGGGAAGAGGTACAGCAGCGGCGGGACCCTCGTGGATCCGCCCCGGCGGCGCCTGCGCCCGGCAGGGCTGCCGTGGCCGGCTCTCCCGGGCCGTTCGACGTCGATCGCGGTCATGGATGCTCCTCGTCCACGCGCCCGGCCGGCCTTCCGGTCGGTCCCGGCCGCGCGGGGACGTCGTCGGTGGTCAGCTCTCGATCCGCTGGTCGATGACGCGCTGCGCCTGCTCGGCGGCCTGGTCGGGGCTCGAGCCGCCGACGACGTCGATGCACGCCTGCTCGGCCGCGTTACGGATGTCGAGATCGACGAACTGGAATCGCGGTGCGAGCAGCGTCGTCCTGTCGAGCCACTCGGAGGTGGCGGCGAGGTCGGCGTCGTCGTACTCGACGTCGGCGACCGTGACGTGCTGGGCGGTGCCGTTGGCGTACGTCGTCGCGTTGGCCGGGTCCGAGAGGAAGCTCAGGAACTCGTAGGCGGCGGCCTGGTTGTCGGACGCGGTGTTGACGCCGAGGATGAAGGTCGCGTTCGAGATGCCCTCGTACCGGGCCTCGTCGGCCGGGACGGTGATCGGCGCCATCATGCCCATGGGGAACTCACCGCCGAGCTGGCGCACGGCCGCCATGTGGAACGAGCCGGTCACCAGGAGAGCCGCCTCACCCTGGGCGAACATCTGCTCGGCGGGCTCGACGGCCGTGCCGGTCGGGTTGTCCTGGAAGTAGGGTCGCAGCTCGGCGTACTGGCCGAGGGTCGTGAGGAACCAGTCGTCCGTGCACCTGTACTCACCGGACTCGATCTTGGCGCACATGTCGTCACTGGGCGCGTTGTTCATCACCATGGCGTTGAACAGGTGGCCGGCGTTGCCGATCTCGCCGCCGGGCCAGGCCATGGGCACCTTGCCCGCGGCGAGCACCGCCTCGCACATGGCGAGCCACCCGTCCCAGTCCTCCGGGGCCTCTGTGACTCCCGCCGACTCGAGCACGTCGAGGTTCGAGACGGGCTGGTTGAAGACGTACTGGTAGGGCAGCCCGTACTGCACGCCGTCCTGGGAGCCGGCACTGATCAGGTCGGCCTCGTACCGGCCGACCACATCGGTGTCGGAGAGGTCGGCGTAGAGGCCGGCGCTGACCATGTCGACGAACTGCGCGCCGGGGAACGCCACGAAGAGGTCGCCGATGTTCCCACCTCGGATCCGCTGGAGCGCCGTGGTCTGGTAGTCGTTCGACGGAGAGATCTCCTGGTTGATGCTCACCTCGGGGTGCTCGGAGGTGAAGGCGGAGATGAGGTCGGCGAAGACCTGCTGGTCCTCCGCGCGCCAGTGCGCGAACGAGACGTCGCCCTCGACGGGACCGTCGGTGGCCAGGCCTTCGTCGGACGTGTCGCCGCCACTGCCGGAGCCCGGTCCGGCGCAGGCGGAGGCGACGGCGGCCAGCCCGCCGATCCCGAAGAGGTGGAGCGCGGAGCGGCGGGGCAGGTGTGCAGGGGTGCGGTTCATCGTGGTTCTCCCTCGAACGCTGGTCGGTCGGGTCTGTTCACCATTCGATGACAGGGATGTCGAGCAGGTCCGCGGCAGTGCGCAGCTGCGGTCGCACGTCCGCCCAGGCGAGGACGGTGTGGTGCGGGAAGCCGCCGGTGACGAGGCCGTGGACGAAATCGGTGGCGTCCGCGTCCAGGCGGACGGCCGCGGTGTTGCCCTGGAACCTGTTGGGCGCGGGCACCGACTCGCCGGAGGCGACGAGCAGGCGGAGACCACCGCGCCGGGACAGGTCCTCGGTGAGCCGGGCCATGACCACGCGCCCGGTCTTGAGAGGGAAGTTGCCGGCGACGCC
This sequence comes from Georgenia alba, assembly GCF_042665525.1. Taxonomy (NCBI): domain Bacteria; kingdom Bacillati; phylum Actinomycetota; class Actinomycetes; order Allobogoriellales; family Allobogoriellaceae; genus Georgenia; species Georgenia alba. Next base: position 1,301,989 of record NZ_JBHTCQ010000001.1, on the reverse strand, counting down.
GATCTTGCGGTTGCAGTGCACGAACTGGGTGGCGTCGTCGGGGTCGGCAGCAAGCGCGGTCGCCGCCGAGCCGCAGTGCCACAGCCGGACGATGTTCTGCGGGGCGTCGAGATCGACCGTGTCCACCAGGTAGGTGGTGCCGGCACCGAGGGCGTCCAGCAGCAGCATCGTGGCTGCTCCGTAGACGTCCCGCTCGCACTGCGTGGGGAGCCCTTCGTCGGCCAGGCGGGAGAGCGAGGAGCACGGGCAGACGCCGAGCCGGGTAGGGAACTCGGGCCAGCACCGCACCGCCAGGGCGTCCACCGCGCGCTCGCTGGCGTGGTCCCGCAGGGCGGTCGTGACGGCGGCGTGCCGACGCACCTCCTCCGGGTCGAGGTCAGCCAGGCTCGGGCGCGCCGCGGTGACGTCCTCGAGCTCACCTCGGCTGTGGTCCGCCGGGACGTCGCGCACGCGGTCGAACGTCTCCTCGATGGTGATCGGTTCGACACGGAGGCCGAAGAGCCTGTCGAGCACCTCGGGGTCGTACTCGCTGGGCGTGAACCCCGGTGGCGCGTCTCCGACGGTGCCGATGCTGCGACCGCGCAGGGTGTCGAGGGCGGCTCGCACGGCCCGGGCGTCCGCGCGTTCCCGGCGGCCGGTCGGCAGCGCGGGGGCCGGCGCGAGCTCATCCCGCAGGGCACGTGCGAGCACCTGCCGCACCTCGGGCTCGTCCGGGTCGCCGTAGACGAGGCGCACCTCAGCCCCCGCGCGGCGGAGCGCGTGCCCGAAGAGGTTGGCCCCGCACATCGAGTTCAGCCAGAGCCGGTCGCCGACCGGGCCGGGCTCGCGGAACGCCCAGAGGAGCACCGGGCGATCGAGACCGGTGTAGAGCCGCAGGGCCGGGCTCGCGTCGGAGAACGACGCGCAGACGTTCACGACGAGGTCCACCTCCGCACCGAGGTGGGTCGCGGCGTTCTCGACGTCCTCCGGCGTCATGACGAGCTCCTCGGGACCGACCACGTCGGCGCCGAGGGTGCGCAGCGCGTCCCGGGCGGCATCGGCCCGGGCACGGGCGACGTCCACGACGAACGTGGGTCGTGCGGTCGGGATGACGGCGACGCGCATCGGTCTCACGACCCCACGGTGGTGTCGACGACGTCGCACAGGTGCTGCAGGCGGCGGACGGCGGAGGTGTGCAGCTCGGCCTCCACGTCCTGCACGCCGATGCAGGACGCCCAGACGGCTCTGCCGGCGAGGAAGCCGGAGGCACCTGCGCGGCAGGCGATCTCGACGGCCGTGGGAAAGGTGGACTCGGCGACGCCGCTGGACAGGACGACCCAGGGGGAGGCGACCGTCTCGGTGATCGCGGCGCAGCGCCGGCGGATCTCGTCCACCTCACCCTGCCCGCGGAGGGGCACCTCGGCCTTGTACAGGTCGGCGCCACGGTCGCCGAGCTCCCGAGCGGCGGCGAGGACTCCCTCGTCCCAGTCCCAGCGCCTCCCGTCGAGCGGTGGGCGCGATACGGGCTCGATGATGCTGACGAGGCCGGCGCGCCGGCAGCTGTCGACGAACTGCTCGACCATGGCGATGCGCTCGTCACTGCCCCCGTCCGGTCGGTAGAGCACGAGGAGCTTCATCGCGACGGCGCCCTGCCGCTTGACGGTCTCCGGTACCACGTCACGATCGATGGTCACCTCACCGACGAGCTCTCCGTGCGCCGACACGAAGTGGTCCGCGGCGGCGATCAGGCCGCACCCTTCGGCGACCGCTCCGTCGGAGACGACGGCGTCCCACGCGAACTGCCGGTCGACGAGGACCGCCGAGGCGTACGGGGTGAGGATGCGGGTTGCGGCGAGCTTGAACGCCGTGACCTGCTCGTCGCGCACCGGGTCGTCCTGGTGTGCGGCGAACATGGTGCGCATGGCCTCACGCTGGTCGACGGCCAGCATGGCGTAGGCACCGGACGGACGCTGGAGCGCGGACAGGTCAGGCGGGTCGGGCACCGGCGTCGCCGTGCTCATCGGGCCTCCTCGGCGGGTCTGGGTGGTGCGGGTGCGGGACCGTCGAGGACGGCGCGCACCTCGGCGTCTGTCGGGATGGCGGACCGGCCGTCGAGGCCGCGGCACGAGAGCGCGGCGGCCACGTTGGCGTAGGGCAGGGCGGCGCTGATGGGGAGCCCACCGGCGAGCGCTGCCAGCAGCGCGCCGTGGAAGACGTCGCCGGCGCCGAGCGTGCTGATGACGTCGACGGGGTGCCCCGGCGCCTCGTGCCGAGCTCCCTCGGCGTCGAGAGCGATGGAGCCGGCAGCGCCTCGGGTGGCGACGACGACACGGGCGCCGTCGCCGACGGCACGGACGAGCAGGTCGTCGACGGACAGCACGCCGAACCGTTCCTCGAGGGCCGCCACGGTTGGCACGTAGAGGTCCGCACCGGTGGCCGTGAACCCGGCGATGGGGTTGCCCCCGTCGACCGAGAGCCGGGTCTTCGCGGTGGTCCGGGCGAGGTGGTCGTGCACCGATCGCCATCCGAGATGGTCGGCGTGGACCCACTCGGCAGCGTCGATCAGCCGGGCGCCGGTGTCGCCGAGCTCCAGGTCGGGGACAGGGCGGGTGGCGATGGCGCGGGTGCCGCGCCCGGCGTCGACGAGGATGACGCTCGCGCCGGTCCGCCGGCCGCGCACGGCCGCCACACCGCTCGGGTCGATGCCCTCTGCCCGGAGCGCGGCCACCGCCCGCTCGCCCTCCTCGTCCTGGCCCACCGCGCCGACCATCGCGACGTCGGCGCCCAGGCGCGCCGCGGCAACGGCCGCCGTGGCGGCGGGGCCTCCCCCGGCGTAGGCGAGCTGGTGGGCCACCTGCCGCGAGTCGGGCATGGGGAACGACCCGACGAGGGCGATCGCGTCGATGGTGATCGCACCGGCGAAGACCAGCCTGGGCCTCGTAGCCGTGGTCATGTGGACTCCCGTGCTGCTCTGGGATTCACGCTGGTGCCTAGTAAACACTGATCTGTTCGATAGTCAACACCGATATGATCGCGCTACAACACTCACGAAGGAGGTGGCACGGAGATGGGCGCGTCCCAGCCGTCCCGAGCGAGCGCAGCGACCGCACGGCGTGCCGAGATCATGCGGTTGCTGCAGATCCACGGATTCCAGTCGGTCACACACCTGGCGGGGCTGCTCGACGTGTCCGACATGACCGTCCGCCGTGATCTTCGCCGGCTTGCCGAGGCCGGGGAGCTGCGCGTCGTGCACGGGGGCGCAAGCCTGCTCCACGGAACGTTGCGCACCGCCGACTTCACGAGCCGCGGCGCCCAGGCCCGTGAGGCCAAGCGACGCATGGCGCGCCGGGCAGTGGAGCTCGTCGAGCCGGGCTCGACCGTGGCGATCGACGCCGGGACCACGACGTTCGAGGCCGCGGCCGCATTGCCGCGCACCTTCGACGGTTGCGTGATCAGCCACTCGGTACCGGTGCTCCAGCACGCGCTCAGCCTGTCCGACGCCCAGGTCATCGGCCTGGGCGGCGAGCTGCTCGCGGCCAGCCAGGCCTTCATCGGCCAACAGACGATCGATGCTCTCGCGGGCCTGCACGCCGACGTGCTGCTCCTCGGCGCCGCAGCCGTACGGCCCTCCGGGACTTTCGTCGCGACCGACCTCGAGCGTCCGACCAAGCAGGCGCTCATCAGCAGTGCGGACCGCGTCGTGCTGATGGCCGACCACACCAAGTTCACGGCCGCCGCTCCGGTGCGCCTCGGCGTGCTCGATCAGATCGACACCCTGGTCACCGATCGCCCGCTCGACCCCTCGCTGGCACGGGTCTTCGACGAAGCCGGGGTCACGGTGCTGAGCACCGATCCATCCGACTGACGAGAGACGACGATGTCCACTGACCGTTCCGCCGTCGCAGCACGCTGGGACCGCGCCCGCCGGTACGGGTTCACCACCACCCGGGTCCCGTCCACCGCGTTCGTGGCCAAGCACCGCAGCCACGACGACGGTCCCGGTCACGGCATGTTCCTGGGACCGCTCGGCGGCCCGGCGTTCTCCCGCGATCTGACGGGTCGGTTCAACCGCTGGCACCTGCACCCTGGCACGCACCTCGTCGAGGACGTGGATCCCGCTTTCCTGGCGGTGCATCACGAGACCGGCGGCACACACCATCACCGGGTGCTCCGGGCGGAGGTGGGCGGCTCCCACGAGGTCGCGACGCTCTTCCCCGTCACGCACGAGCGCTTCGCGTCGGCCGAGCTCCCGTTCGTCGTGACGCTGTCCGCCTTCTCACCCGTCATCCCCGGGGACGAGGAGGTCGCGGGCCTACCTGTCGTCGTCCTCGACGTGCACCTCGAAGCCGTCTCCGGGACGCTCCCCACGGTGGACGTGGCCATGTTCTGGCCGAACCTCGGCGGCTGGCGCCCGTCGTGGGTGACCACGGACGACCGCGGCGACCGGGCCTGGCCAGGCCATCACCATGCGGGCAACGTCAACCGGGCCGTCTCGCTCGACACCGGCGGCATGGCGGTCCTGCAGTCGCGGGAGATGCTGCCCGGCCGGGCTGCGCCCGAGACCTGCCTCAGCGTCACGGGAGAGGCCGATGGATTCAGCCGCCAGCTGCAGTACAAGACCGACCAGAACGCGACCGGCGTTCCAGACCACGAGCAGGCGTTCACCCTCGGTGCGGTCCGGCACGCCTTCGCCACGACCGGGCGCCTCGCCGCGACGCCGGACGGCAGCTGGCCGGCACACTGGCACGAGCCCGTCGGGTCAGCGGTGGCCGCGCACCTGGACCCGGGCCGCCGCAGCGCCCGAGTCAGGTTCGTCCTGGCGATGGACTGGCCCGAGGTGACGTTCGGCTCCGGCCGCGCCTGGCGGCGTCCGTACAAGGCGGCGCCGGGGCGGACCTCCGCCACGGCCATGTCCGAGCGGGCCCATCGGGAGGCCGACAGCTGGCTCACCCGGCTCGACTCCTGGCATCAGGAGACGCTCCAGGACCTGACCCGCCTCGGCTGGTCGGACAGTGTGGCCGGGTGCGTCATCAACGAGCTGGGACTCACGACGGCCCTGGGCACCGCATGGGTCGAGGGCGCCAGCCCGGCGGCGGACGGGCCGCTCGAACGGGACGAACACCTCGGGCTGCTCGAGGGCTTCGACGACGGCTACTTCTACTACGACACCACGGACCTCTGGCACTACGCCTTCCCGGCGCTGACCACGGCGTGGCCGCGTCTCGGGGACCTGGTCTTCGCCGACCTCGAGGATGCCCTCGCCGCATCGGACCTCCGGGAGCGTCCGGTGTACCGCGTCGCCGAGACGCGGCCGATGCTTCACGCCAACCGTCTGCCGCATGACCTCGGAAGCGCTCCCGAGGACCCGTTCGTGCGTCTCAACGGCTACGTCATGCGGGACGACCCGAACACGTGGCGCGACGCCACCCCGGCACATGTGCTCGCGCGCCTGACGCACACCCGCCTCACCGGTTCGACGCTGACCGAGCGGAGCTGGCGGCGCCTGTGCCACGCAGCCGAATCGCTCGCGACGCTCGGGCCCGTACCGCGGCACGACGAGTTCGGGGACTCGACCTGGGACAACCTCGCCCTCCGAGGCCACTCGACGTACGCGGCTGCGCTGTACGCCGCGATGTGGGCCGTGCTCAGCCACGAGGCCGACCGGAGAGGACAGGACGCGGCGACCTACGACGCACGCCGCGCGGCCGCGGTCACCGTGCTCGACGAGCTGTGGAACGGTGAGTTCTTCCGGGCCGCGACCGTGGGCAAGTACACCGAGGCGGTGATGCCCGACTCCACCTGGGGCCTGTTCTACGCCGACATCTGCGGCGCACCGCACGGTGTCCCGGCCGAGCAGATCCGTTCCCACCTGCGGGCGGCCTACGAGATCTGTCACGTCGGCTACGACGACGGCCGCGTCGGCCCCTTGCTGATCGGGGAACGAGACCTGCACCGGTACGAACGTGACGGCGGCGAAGAGCTTCAGGTGAACGAGGTCCTGGTGGGGTCCGGCTGGATGTTCGCCGCCATGCTCCGCCACGCCGGGCTCGCCGCTGAGGCGGACGACGTTGCCGACAGCCTGCGTGACGTGCTCTACGGGGGCACCGGCCTGCAGTTCCGCACCCCCGCCTCGGTGGACCGGGACGGACGGTTCCGCGCCCCGCTGAACATGCGCCCCCTGGCCATCTGGTGGCTCGGTCGGCGGACGAGGTCAACCCGGACCGGCGGCCGAGCCTGATCGACCGTTCCCGCCGGCTCGAGCTCGCGCGTGCCCCCGTCGCTCGGTAGACATCTGTATACATTCGCGTACAGTGCACCGTGGCAACGGACTCAGCGGCGTGGTCGCCGCAGGAAGGTCGACGATGACGAACGACTCCCAGATCGCGGGCACCGCGGTCGGAACCCGGCAGATGCGACGGCGTGTGGTCCGCGCCGCGTTCATCGGCACCGCGATCGAGTGGTACGACTTCTACCTCTACGGCACCGCCTCGGCCCTGGTCTTCAACCGGCTCTTCTTCCCCGACTTCGACCCCATCGTCGGCACGATCGCCTCCTTCGGCACCTTCGCCGCCGGCTTCCTCGCCCGCCCGATCGGCGGCATCGTCTTCGGCCACTTCGGGGACCGCATCGGCCGCAAGCGGATGCTCATCTGGAGCCTCATGGGCATGGGCATCGCGACGTTCCTCATCGGACTGCTGCCCACGTACGGGGTGATCGGCGTCGCCGCGCCGGTGCTCCTCATCCTGCTCCGCCTGCTCCAGGGATTCTCGGTCGGCGGCGAATGGGGCGGAGCCGTGCTGATGTCCGTCGAGCACGAGGAGGAGGGCCGGCGTGGCCTCGCGGGCAGCTGGACGCAGGCCGGGTCACCCGCCGGGCTGGTGCTGTCGACCGTCGTCTTCGGGCTGGCCTCGCTCATGCCGGACGAGCAGTTCGTCGCCTGGGGGTGGCGTCTGCCGTTCCTCTTCAGCGCGCTGCTGGTGGTCATCGGCCTGTTCATCCGGCTCAAGGTGGTCGAGAGCCCGGCGTTCGCGGCTGTCGAGGACGCCGGCACCAAGTCCTCCCTACCGCTCGTCGACGCCATCCGGCGCCATCCGCTGAACATCCTGCTGGCGATCGCCACCTGCCTGGCGCCGTTCGTGAACTTCTACCTGTTCGCGACGTTCCTGCTCACGTACGCCACCACCAGCCTGGGGATCGCCCGGCCCGTCGCCCTGACGATCGTCGCGATCGCCGGCGCCATCGAGCTGGTCACCACCCCGCTCGCCGCTGCGCTGTCCGACAAGCTCGGCCGCCGGAAGGTGTTCCTCACCGGTGCCGTGCTGCTCGCGCTGTACGCCTACCCGTTCTTCCTCATCAACGAGGCGTCGCACTCCCCCGTCGTGCTCGCGCTGACCACGATCCTCGGCCTCTCCCTCATCCACCCGCTCATGTACGGCCCGATGGCGACGCTCTTCGCCGAGCTCTTCTCACCCGAGGTCCGGTACAGCGCCGCGTCGCTCGGCTACCAGATCGGCGCGATCTTCGGCGGCGGCTTCGCCCCGCTCATCCTCACCGCGCTGCTCGCGACGGGCGCCGGCGCCGCGGTCGCCATCCCGCCGTACATCATCCTCGCCTCGGTGCTCACCTTCGCCGCCGTCTGGGTCGCGACGAGCCCTGGCCGACGCTTGGAGGGCGACAAGGTCGTGGCGCCGGCCCGCGCCGGGGACGCCGCGTGACGGCCACCGTCCCCCCGTTCGACGACGTCGCCACCTGGGCAGCGCACGGCGCCGGCGACGCCGAGCTCGCCGTCGCCGCCCGCGCCGCCGACGTGACGTTCGCGGTCCGGTGCGGTGCCGCACGCGCCGTCGTGCGCTGCGCCGACGGCGGGTGTGAACCGGCCGACGGGCCGGCGGCCTTCGAGCTCGTCGCGACCCCGGAGGCGTGGTCCCGGTTCTTCACGGCAGAGCCGCCGCCGACGTACCACCACGTCCTGGCCATGCGCATGCGCGTGCCCGGGACCGAGATCGTGGGCGACGAGCGCGCCTACGCCCAGCACGCCCGGATCGTGCACCGGTTCCTCGAGCTCGGGCGGGAGCTGCTGCACGGACCGGCGCCGCTGGACCCGGAGCCCGTGCTCGACCGGTCCGGCATCCGCGAGCACTATGTCCGGGTCACCGTCGAGGGCGCGCCGGTGGACCTGCACGTGGCCCGCGCCGGGACGGGCGCGCCCGTGCTGGTGCTGCACACCGCGGGAGCGGACGCGCGGCAGGCGCACGCCCTCATGTCCGACCCGCGACTGACCGCCGGCCACGAGGTCATCTCCTTCGACCTGCCTGGCCACGGCGGCTCCGGCCGGCTCCCCGGGCCGCTCGGCTCCTGGACGCTGACCACGCGCCGCTACGGCGACGTCATCCTCGCCGTCGTCGCGGCCCTGGGCCTACGCCACCCGGTGCTGCTCGGTGCGTCGATGGCCGGGGAGATCTGCCTGGAGATGGCGTACCGCGCCCCGGAGACGTTCGCGGGCGTCATCGCGTGCGAGGCGAGCGAGCGGGTACCCGGCCGGACCACGCCGTGGGCGCGCGACCCGCGAGTCGACTCCGCGACCTTCGTCCCGGAGTGGATCGCCGGGCTGATCGGGCCGCGGAGCCCGCGCTCCTGCCGCGAGGACATCCTGTGGACCTACTCCCAGGGTGGCGCCGGCACCTTCGCCGGGGACATCGACTTCTACAGCGGCGACTGGGACGGCACGGACAAGGTTGCCCGGATCGACACATCCACCTGCCCGGTGGTCATGATGACGGGCGAGTACGACTACTCCTGCACGCCCGCAATGTCCGAGCGGACGGCCGCGCGGATCCCCGGCGCGGTGTTCTGGCCGATGACCGGTCTCGGACACTTCCCGATCTGCGAGAACCCGGTGGCGTTCGCCCCGCATCTCGCCCGCGCACTCGAGCACATCGGAGGTGGAGCATGAGCCCCGACAGCAGCACCGGCCGCAGCACGGACACCAGGATGCTGATCGGTGGAGCCCGGCCGGAGGTCGACCCCGCCCGGGCCCTGACGGTCACCAGCCCGGTCGACGGCCGCGAGCTCGGCCGCATCGCCGACGCGAGCCCCGCCGCGGTGGGTGACGCCGTCGGCGCCGCACGGGACGCCTTCCGCACCTGGCGGCGCACCTCGGGCGCCGAGCGCGCCCGGCTCATGCACGCCCTGGCCGACCTCATCGAGCGCGACGCCGAGGACCTGGCCCGGCTGGAGACCTCCGACAACGGCAAGCTCCTGCGCGAGACTCGTACCCAGGCGCGGTTCGCCGCCCGCAACTACCGCTTCTTCGCAGGACTGGCCGACAAGATCCACGGCCGGACCGTGCCGCTCGACTCGTGGGAGACGTTCGACTACACCACCCGCGAACCGGTCGGCGTCGCCGCGCTCATCACCGCGTGGAACTCCCCGATGCAGCTGCTGGCCAACAAGCTCGCCCCGGCGCTGGCGGCCGGCTGCACCGTGGTGGTCAAGCCCAGCGAGATCGCCCCGATGACCACGCTGCGGCTGGCCGAGCTGGTCGCCGAGGCCGGCTTCCCGCCCGGGGTGGTCAACATCGTCACCGGCGGCCCCGAGGCCGGCAGGGCACTGACCGCCGACCCGCGGCTGGGGCGGATCAGCTTCACCGGCTCGGTGGAGGTCGGGCAGGCGATCCAGCGCGCAGCCACCGAGACCCTCGTGCCCGTCACGCTCGAGCTCGGTGGGAAGTCGGCGAACATCGTCTTCGACGACGCCGACCTCGAGCGGGCGCTCCCGGGGGCGGTGGCGGGGATCTTCGCCGCCGGCGGCCAGACGTGCATCGCGGGCAGCCGCCTGCTGGTGCACGAGAGCATCCACGACGCGTTCGTCGAGCGGGTCGCCGAGACCGCCCGGGGGATCGTCCTCGGCGACCCGACGGCGGAGGCGACCCAGATGGGCCCGGTCGCCAGCGAGGCGCAACGGGACCGCATCCTCGCCCGTATCGAGCAGGCCCGCTCCGATGGCGCCACCCTCCTGGCCGGCGGCGGCCGGCCCGACGACGCTGCCCTCTCCGCGGGCTGCTTCGTCCAGCCCACGGTCTTCGCGGGCGTCGCCCCGCAGTCCGACCTGGCCCAGCAGGAGGTGTTCGGGCCAGTGCTGGCCACGCACCCCTTCGCCGACGAGGAGGAGGCCGTCGCCCTCGCCAACGGCACGCCGTACGGCCTCGCGAGCGGCATCTGGACCTCGGACGTCTCCCGCGTCCACCGCGTGGCGCGCGAGCTCGTGGCGGGCACGGTGTGGGTGAACACCTACCGGTACAGCGCCGCGCAGGCGCCGTTCGGCGGCACCAAGAGGTCCGGACACGGCCGCGAGCGCGGCGTCGAGGCCCTCGACGAGTACCTGCAGACCAAGAACGTCCTCATCGACCTCTCCGACGAGGTCCGAGACCCGTTCGCGATCAAGGCATGACGGAGGAACTGATGACCACCACCCCGGTCGCCCTGTGCGGGCTCGGCCAGATGGGTCTGCCGGTCGCCGGCCGGCTCGGCGCGGCGCACCAGGTCCTGGCCTACGACATCAGCGCCGAGCGGCGGGCGATGGGCGGTGAACGGCCGGGCGTGCGCACCACCGAGGAGCTCGACGAGCTGGCGGGCTGCGACACGCTGGTGCTCTCGCTGCCCAACCCGGCCGTGTCCCGGTCGGTGCTGCGGGAGCTGGCGCCGCGACTCTCGCCGGGCACCGTCGTCGTCGAGACCTCGACCGTGCTGCCCAGCGACGTGCGCGAGTGGGCGAGGATCCTCGAGCCCGTCGGCGCGCGGGTGGTGGACGCGGCGATCCTCTCCGGCGTCGGGCAGATGGAGACCGGCCGGGCGACGCTGCTGGTCGGCGGCGACCAGGCAGACATCGAGGCCTCGACGGACGTGCTCGACGCGCTCGGCGGAGCCGGCTGGTCACGCTTCGGCGAGCTCGGCGCGGGCATGGCGGCCAAGGTCGTCAACAACGGTGTGGCGCACGCCGTCATGGTGGTGCTCGTCGAGGCCTTCGCGATGTCCCGGGCGCAGGGCCTGGACCTGGCGGACATCGCCGCCATGCTGGAGCGGCCCGACGGCGGCCTGATCCGTCCCCTCACCCACCGGGTGATGGAGCGCGTCGCGAACGGCGACTTCGACGGCGGCATGCCGCTCGAGGCGGCCCGGAAGGACTCCACGCTGGCGCTGGCGATGGCCCAGCTGTCCGGCACCCCGCTCTTCGCGACCCAGGCGGCGCAGAGCGTCTACGACCTGGCGCTCGCGGCGGGCCACGGCCGGGAGGACTACGCGGCGGTGGCGCGCCTCTGGGAGGAGTGGGGCGGGCAGCCCCTGACGTTCGAGATGGACGAGACGTGACGGCGCGCGGGGTCTTCGCGCTGCGATACGCCTACCGCACGGCGTCGGTGCGCGGCGAGCACTTCTACGGTCATCCGGACTGCTGCACGGACCCCTGGCCGATCGACTACTTCACCTGGGTGGTGCTGGACGGCGACCGCACCGTGGTGGTCGACGCGGGGTTCACTCCCGAGACGGCCGCGGCGCGCGGGGACCGGCCGTACCTCGAGTCGCCGCCGGAGCTCCTGGCGCGGGTGGGCCGGCGGCCGACGGACGTGACCGACCTGGTGCTCACGCACCTGCACTACGACCACACCGGTTTCCTCACCGCCTACCCGCAGGCCCAGGTGTGGGTGCAGCGCGCCGAGGTGAGCTTCTGGTCCTCGCCGATGGCGGACCGGGGCGCGTTCGACCACCTGCGCCACCCGCCCGACCTGCGGGCGCTGGACACGCTGGTCGCCGACGGCCGCGCGCACCTCCTCGACGGCGACGCCACGCTGACGGACGCGATCACGCTGCATCACGTGGGCGGGCACACGCCGGGGATGCAGGTGGTGCGGGTCGTGACGGACGGAGGCGTCGTCGTGCTCGCCTCCGACGCGAGCCACTTCTACGCGAACGTCGAGCAGGACAAGCCGTACGGCGTGGTGTGCCACCTGCCCGACATGTACACGGCTTTCGACCGGCTGCACGACCTCGCCGGCCTGGACGGCGTCATCGTCCCCGGCCACGACCCCGGCGTCCCGGGCCGTCACCCGGTCGTCGCCGGCACCGACGGCCTCGTCGTCGACCTGACCGCAACCACCCCGACCGAAGGAGTCACCCATGCCCCGTACCAGCGCTGACGTCATCGTCGTCGGGGGCGGCAACGCAGGCTTCTCAGCCGCGCACGCCGCCACCGAGCGAGGGCGCCGGGTGATCGTGCTGGAGCGGGGCGAGCGGGACGTGGCCGGGGGGAACTCCTACTTCACGGCCGGCGCGACGCGGATGACGCACGCCGGCCTGGAGGATCTGCGCGATCTCGTGGAGCCGGACGACCGGCACGCCGTGACCGAGGTGCCGCCGTACACCGCCGAGGAGTATCGCGCGGATCTCGAGCGGGTGACGGAGGGCCGGACCGACCCCGCCATGGCGGACACGCTGGTGGCCGAGGCGGCCGAGGGCGTGCGCTGGCTGCACGGCCTCGGCCTGCGCTACCGGCTGATGTACGAACGGCAGGCCTACACCCGGCCGGACGGGACGTACCTGTTCTGGGGAGGCCTGCACGTCGGCAACGTCGACGGTGGCGAGGGGCTCATCGCCGACCACACCGCGGTTGCCGGTCGGCTCGGCGAGGAGGTCCGCTACGGCGCCCGGGTGCACCGGCTGCTCACCGACGGCGGGACGGTGGTGGGCGTGGCGTACACCGACCACGACGGCGAGCACGAGCTGTACGCCGAGACGGTGGTCATCGCGGCGGGCGGCTTCGAGGCCGATCCCGGGCTCCGCGAGCGTCACCTCGGCACGGGCTGGGCGAACGCGAAGGTGCGCGGCACGCCGAACAACGACGGCGCCATGATCATGGCGGCGCTCGAGCTTGGTGCCGCCCGCGGCGGGGACTGGTCGACGGCGCACAGCGTCCAGTGGGACGCGTTCACCGCCCAGAACGAGTCCAACCGCGAGCTGACGAACCGGCTCACCCGGCAGAGCTACCCGCTGGGGATCATCGTCAACCGCCGCGGCGAGCGCTTCCTCGACGAGGGCGCCGACTTCCGCAACTACACCTACGCCAAGTACGGCCGGGAGATCCTCGCGCAGCCCGGGTCCGTGGCCTACCAGATCTTCGACGCCGAGCTCCGCCCGAGCCTGCGGGCGGAGGAGTACGAGATGCCCGGCATCAGTGAGGTGACGGCAGGATCCGCCCGCGAGCTCGGTGAGCGACTGGGCATCGACGCGGACCGGTTCGCCGAGACCGTCGAGCAGTTCAACGCCGCGATCGACCGGTCCCGGACGTTCGACCCGACGATCAAGGACGGGCGCCGTGCCGCCGTCGAGCCGCCGAAGTCCAACTGGGCCGCGGCCCTGGAGACCCCGCCCTTCTACGCCTACCCGGTCACGTGCGGGATCACCTTCACCTTCGGTGGCCTCAAGGGAAACCTCGACGGCCGGGTGCTGCGGGAGGACGGCTCCCCCATCCCTGGGCTGCTGGCCTGCGGCGAAGCGCTCGGAGGGCTGTTCAGCGGCAACTACCCTGGCGGTTCCGGGCTCGCCGCGGGCATCGTGTTCGGGCGCCGGGCGGGCTCGGTGGCCTGAGCGAGCCGGACGGGAGACGAGGAAGCAGAGGGGGCACATGGCGACGGGCGTCTACGAGCACATTCGTGAGGCGATCGTGCGCGGCGAGCTGGCGCCCGGCGAGGCGCTCGGCGAGGTGGCGCTCGCACGCCGGTTCGGCACCAGCCGCACGCCGGTGCGTGAGGCGCTGCACCGGCTGGAGATCGAGGCGATCGTCGAGCGCACCTCGCGCGGCGTGCGGGTCCGGGTCTCCTCGCCGGAGGAGATCCTCGACATCTACGAGGTGCGCATCACCCTGGAGAGCTCGGCCGCCAAGCTCGCCGCCACGCGCGCCACCGACCTCGACCGCGTGCGGCTGCGGGCCGCGCAGGAGTCCATGGCGGCCGTGGGTGACTCCCCCGTCGAGCGGGCGGACACCAACCGGGTGTTCCACGAGGCGATCTGGCAGGCCAGCCACAGCCCCACCCTCGTGGATCTGCTGCACCGGCTGAACGTGCACCTGATCCGCTACCCGTCGACCACCCTCGCCCACGGCGACCGCTGGGCGGAGGTGTTGCGGGAGCACGAGGAGCTGCTGGCCGCCATCGACGCCCGTGACGCGGACCTGGCGCATCGGATCGCCGAGGCGCACATGACGGGTGCGCGGGACGTCAGGCTGCGGATGTATGCGGAGAGCGACGTCGGTCCGGCATAGGTCGCGGTCTCCAGGTTCCGGGCGGCCGAGGCACTGTCAGTACCGATAGCCCATCGACGCGATGGTGGGCGCGAAGAGCTCGGCCACAACGTCCGCATCGGCCGGGGAGAGAGCGTCGTGATAGTCGCGGCGGTCTGAGCGCGTTCCGGCCTTCGCACGGGGAAGATCGAGCTGCTCGGGCAGGCCGATGGCCTGACGCACCGCCTCGAGGTCCTCACGGAGCGCCTCGAAGCGACAGACGCGGTCGGCCTGGACCATCCCGTCGATCGAGTACACCGACGAGTTGCCGGCGACGTGGCGCACCTGCTCCGAACGCACGAACTCGCTGAGGGTCATCTCCAGACCACGGCTGGTACGCCAGTAGTAGGCGGAGATGACGGCGTCCCACGGATTCCGTTCGATCGAGAACTTGTAGTACGTGTCCCAGACACGCTTCCCGACCATCTGCCGCACCTCCGCAGCGGTCATGTGGTGATAGGCGTCACGGCGTCGCCTGCGCTTGAGGAGCAACCGGCCCCAGTCACGCAGCTCGTACCGACGGACCGGAAAGGTGCAGTTCTGCGGGCCACGAGCACCGGCTTGCTCTCGGATCAGCTGGTCCTCGGGTTCGATCGGTGTGATCACATCGTCCGGACCGCAGTAGCGAGACAGAGCAATCTCGACGCTCGTACCAGCGGTCTTCCTGGTCTTGAGGAAGATGAACTTGTACTCGTGGGACACAATCATGCAGGGATGCTAGCCGGGGCTTCAAGACATGCTGCCGAGCCCGCCGGGCGCGCGTCAGGACCTCAACGCCTCCTCGGGTAAGGTGCCGTCGGCCCTGTCGATTGCACACGACGGTCGATCGCACTCTGCAGGATGCGAGGTTCGGTGGATACTCCCCGGGACGTGAAGTCCACAGCGGTCCGATCCACAGGTTGGGTCGTCCTGGAGAAGTGGGTCGGTCGAACGATCACGATGGTGGTCTTCGTCATTCTCGGCAGGGTGCTCGCGCCGGAGGACTTCGGTGTGATCGCGCTGGCCAACGTCTTCGTCGCCGTGCTGACGGCGTTGATCGAACAGGGGTTCTCGCGAACGGTCGTGCAGCGTGCCCGTCTGAGCCCGGTCGACATCGACACGGCGTTCTGGACGGCACTCGGCTTCGCGGCCGTCGTCTACGCAGCGCTGTTCTTCGGCGCACCACTGATTGCGAGCGCCTACGACGAACCTCAGTTGACCTGGCTGATCCGAGCACTCGGACTCAGCGTGGTCATCATGGCCGGCTCGTCAGTGCCGGCCGCCCTCCTCGAGCGATCCTTCGCCTTCCGGGCACTGGCGGTTCGACAGCTCAGCGGCAACATCGCGGGCGGTGCGCTCGCCGTCGGTGTCGCCATCCTCGGCGGAGGTGCCTGGGCGCTCGTGGCGCAACTCCTGGGAACAGCGGTGGTCGCGTCCGCGGTCCTGTGGGTGAGGTCGGACTGGCGACCACGAATGGCCTTCTCGCTGGCGAGCCTGAAGGACATGTGGGCCTTCGGTGCGACGGCCCTCGCCGGCGAGCTCATCCTGGCTGTCGGCCGCCAGACGGACAATTTCGTCATCGGGACGTTCTTCGGATCCACCGCGCTCGGCTACTACTTCATGGCGCTGAGGATCGTGAACATCGTGGCGGAACTTGTCACGGGCGTGTTCGGAAAGGTGAGCTTCACGACCTTCTCTCGCCTCCAGCATGACTCGGCGAAGGTCGAGCGCGCGTTCCGCATGGTCACACTGGGTACTGCACTCTCCAGCCTCCCCGTGTTCGCGTTTCTCGCGTGCGCGGCTCCCGACCTCCTCACCGTGGTGATGGGTGAGAAGTGGGCCGACAGCGGCGTGATCCTCACCATCCTGGCCACTGGCATGGCGATCGGGATCGTCGCGCGCTATGACCGTGGGGTCCTCCTCGCACTGAACAAGCCGGGTCCCGGCTTCCGTATGACGTTCACCCGGCAGGGGATGGGCATACTGCTCTTGTTCGCTGCGGTTCCGTTCGGGGTCGGCGCAGTCCCGTGGGCACGGTCCGCCCGTCAGGTGCTGTTCTGGCCGATGCGCTTCTACTCCCTGAAGAAGCACGCCGGAATCGCCTGGCCGACGTACGTCAAGCCCTTCGCGCGAGTTGCCCTTCCGGTCGCGCTCGCCGCCGGCGCGACGTTCGCGGTGCGGCTGATGCTGGGCGACATGGCGGCGTTGACACGCCTGCTTCTGCTCGGGGTCGTCTTCGCCGCCAGCCTCGCCGTGCTCATGCTGATCCTCGCGAGACCGCTGCTCAGGGAAGCAGTGGGCGTCCTCAACTCGACCCGCAAGGGGCCGAAGCCGCGCGACTGAAGCTGTGCCCGTCGCGTTCCGGCACCGGACGGGCCCACCAGGGCGTCCCCCCGCGAGCCGCGGTGATCAGATGCGGTACCCGAGGCGCTCCAGCAGTGCGGGCGGCAGGGCACGTCCGTCGTCGAGGTCGCGGGGGTCAAGGTCCGCCCGCCACCGCTCTTCGGCGTAGTACGCCTGGATGTCCGCCGTCGAACGTGCATCGGGTTTGACGCTGCGCTCCGGCACCTCGAGGCCGGCCACCTCGTGCCCGAGCTCGCCCAGCGCACGGCGCAGGGTCTCCGCGGGATCAGCGACGAGGTCCTCGAACCGCAGCACGAGCAGCACACCGGCGTCCTGCAGCTCGAGGTAACGCTCGGTCTTCATGCGCCAGACGTCGACGAGGCGCTCGGGGCGAGACGGAAGTCGCTCGCGCCTCAGCTTCCTGTGCACGAGATTGCCGCGCACCGCGAAGTGGTAGGGGTTGTTCCGGAGCGAGGCGAGCCAGGCCAGCGGATGCTTCGTCAGGGCAAGCGTCACGATCCCGCGCCGCCGAATCCGAGAGACGGTGACGTCGTCGATGTAGGCGTGCTTCCAACCAAGTGTCGCCGGGCGGCGAATCTCGTCCCAGGCATCCAGGACGACCTCGCGAGCGGGCCGGGTCTTCAACGCGATCCGGCGCACCGTCGGTGGGGCACCAGCAGGGAGGACGCTGACCCCGTCGGCGTTCTGGAGGATCCGAGCGGCAAGGTTCGTACCGCAGTTGCGTTCACCGAAGACCTTGACCGTCAACGAGTCAGCACTCGAACTACTCGCTACCACTTCATGCCCCTCCCACAGCCTGCTGGCTGCCGACGAACTCCATCACGCCACCTGACACCCTCCGCCTGGCCACTACTTGCCACGCCCACCGGGCACCAGCCGCAACGAACGAGCGAGCCGACGCCCGGCTCGGCGCACCAGGCCGGCGCTGTGCGGGTCCGATCCGGCAGCGAGAGCGAGACAGTCCTGAACGTATCTCGACTTCCACTCACGGTTGGTCTCGCCACGTTGCTTCGAGACGAGCCCCTCCCCCTGCGGCGCTCCGAACTCGATCCCGTCGACGACCGAGAGCGGGTCCTGACCGTCCGCCGTCATCCGTTCGTACGTCGTCGTCCGGGCGTCGAACCCGGTGACCGCGCAGAACGCCTCGATCATCGCGGTCTGACGCGCGATGTCTTCGAGCTTACGGGTGATGTGGTCCGGGTCGTATCGAGGTGTGGCGACAGGCGAGAAGTGGCGGCTCCATTGGCGAGTCTGCTCGGCGATCGCCATCGAGACCGCCTGGGCGAGCTTGTCCTCGCGCTCGACTCGTACGACCTGGACCTCCAGGTCGGTCAGATGGTCGAGGAACTGCAAGAACACCGGGAGCTGCGATCCGTGCACGTTGACGCCGAGCACTCCGTTGTCGCCCGCTCTGCGCGACCGGAGCTGCGCCACATAGCGTGGAACGTCGAGCACTCCGGCCGGGCTCAGGCACGCCCACCGTTCAGCCAGGATCGGGAGGTAGTACCGCGCGTTGAAGTACTCGTGGGTGACGAAGCCGCCCCGAAGGCGAAGCTGATCGCACAGGAAGGTGCTGCCGCTCCGTTGCGTGCTCAGCACGACAAGGAGCTTCTCCGGCCGACCGCCGTCTCGGTCGAACTGTCGATCGACGAAGTCTTGGGTCGGCATCCTGGCTTTCGCGAACTCGAGGTCACGCGAGTTGAATGTCAGGCTCGTGCGGCCGTCACGGATGTCTACACGCACTCTTCTGCCCTCGGTTCAGCGCCACAGATCGACCGGAAAAGCCCTCAGGAGCTCGTCCTTGTCGATCACCGGACTCGGCTGGGGATGCTTCGCGGCGTCACGCGGGTCGTCGAAGACGTCGAACTGCTCACGCCCGGTCCCGCGGTAGTAGTCGTCGTACTTGAACAGGTCCTCCTTGCCGGGGCGCAGGAGCGATGCGGGCTTGCCCAACGACTCTGCCACGACGATGCCGTGCAGTGACGACCCGACCACCACCTCGCTCGCCGCTATGGTCCTGAGACACTCCCCGAGTGGACGCGTCGGGTTCAGATAGTTGAAGCCTGCACGCCTCGGTACGTGACGCCAGTCGTGCAGGTTCGGCACCACCGTGACGCGATGTGCGGGCTCGAGCGTGCGCAGCTCCGGGAACAGCTCGGAGACGAGGATGCCTGGATCGCCGAAGATCGCCGGACATGGCACGCCCTTCGACAGCAGCACTTCTCGCGTCCTCGGCCCGCGGACGGCGCGGACGTCCAGGTCGGTGGCCCCGAGCTGGTCCGACGGCGCGACCTTGCCATTGACGCCGGAGCCCCAGACGACGGCTCCCGGACGCGCGAAGTGCAGGACCGAGCCCACCGAGAGGAGCTGGCCCGCATGCGCGGCCTGGCCGGTCACGCCGAGGACCTCGCGAACCTTGGAGACGATGGCGGGCCCCAGCAGGTCTCCGAAGTTGTTGACCCGGCGCCGCACGGGGACGAGCCTCCCCAACCGCCCTGGGACGACGGGGCGGCGCGGGTTCCAGGCGAAGATCTCGAGCGCCTCAGCTGTTCCTCGACTCATCAGGCAGGCCCCCTCCTTCCCGCACCAGGTCCCGCCGCCGGGCGCCCAGGATCGGGCACGACGCCGTGTCCCCACAACGTGGTGGCGGGAACCTGGCGCACCTTCGCTGCAGCGTCGTTGACGCCGTAGGAGAGTGTCGCCACGCCGTCGTGGACGTCGAGCCCGGAGAAGTACGTCGCGAACCACAGGTGGCGGTTCCTTCGCGGCCGTGAACCGAGCATGGTCCGCAGGTTGTGGCTGAGGAGCTGCGGACCGACTGTGACCGCACGGCTGCCGT
Organism: Georgenia alba; assembly: GCF_042665525.1. NCBI lineage: Bacteria > Bacillati > Actinomycetota > Actinomycetes > Allobogoriellales > Allobogoriellaceae > Georgenia > Georgenia alba. Next base: position 1,282,500 of record NZ_JBHTCQ010000001.1, on the reverse strand, counting down.
CCTCACTGTTCGGAGCGATGTACACGGGCCGTCCGAAGTAGCCACGGAAAGCTCTGTGCCCCACGCGCTGATGGGCCACCAGCGCCAAACCGCCCTGCAGCGCGACAGGCTGCGTACCGATCGTCATGGCAGTCGCCGAGCCGTTCGGGGTCGAACTGGTGACCGTCGCGGTCACGGACGACTTGTCCGGCTCAGGGGGGTCGAACTGCAGAACGGTCAGCGGCTCCAGCTCGTAGATGGCACACAGCTGACCACCGGCCCCTTCGAAGAAGCCCCAGTTCTTCTCGACGTCACGGCGCCCGTCGTAGACGCATCTCATCGGTCGTCCGAGATGAGGGCGGAGCTGCATGATGTAGATGTCGTTGCGCCCCCCGGACCAGCCGGTGTTGAAGGTCACCCATACGCCGCCCGAGAACTGGAACAGCTTGGGGTCCGCCACATTCGGGATGCCGTGCTCGGCTCCGACCGCGCTCAAGTCGACGAGGTCGGTCTGCCCGAGGCTCTCCCGATCGAACACCGCCACGAGGGCGGCCACCTCTCCGGTCCGCTCCCTGGAAGCACGGACGGCGGCGACGGTCTCGCCTCGGAAGGACCTGACACTGGGGTTGAACGTGTATCGACCGAGCTTCTGGACGGCAGCACAGACGGCTTCACTCTGGCTGGTGACCCACGAGTCGGTTCTGACAAGCCGCATCTGTCGTTCTTCCCACTTTCCGGACAACAATCCCGTACCAGCTGGTGGAGGGACCTTCGTGTCCCGCCGGGCGCCCTGGGTCGGTCAGGGCCTGCCCAGAGCTCGGTAGGTCCATCCGGCGTCGCGCCAGGCCTGAGGGTTCAACACATTGCGGCCGTCGAGGATCCGCTTGCTTCGGACGCGCTTGCCGAACGTCACCGGATCGAGGTCACGGAACTGCTTCCACTCGGTCAGGAGCAGGACGACGTCAGCCCCTTGCGCCGCCTCATCAGCCGAATCGGCGAACTTGAGGGTCGGCCACACCTTCCCAGCGTTCTCGTTCGCCTCCGGGTCAGTCACGACGACGTCTGCTCCCTGCAGCTGGAGCTGGGCGGCGACATTGAGTGCCGGCGAGTCCCGGACATCGTCGGAGTCGGGCTTGAAGGCGGCGCCGAGCACCGCGATGCGACGCCCGACGACAGATCCGCCGGAGACCTCGCGGGCCAGGTCGACCATCCGCACACGGCGCCGCATGTTGATGGAGTCCACCTCCGCCAGGAAGCTCAGCGCCTGGTCCGCCCCGAGCTCTCCCGCGCGGGCCATGAACGCCCGGATGTCCTTCGGCAGGCAACCACCACCGAACCCGAGCCCAGCGTTGAGGAACTTCCGGCCGATGCGGACATCCATCCCGATCGCGTCCGCGAGTGCGGTGACATCTGCCCCTGTCGCCTCGCACAGCTCCGCCATGGCGTTGATGAAGGAGATCTTCGTTGCGAGGAACGAGTTGGCCGCGACCTTGACCAGCTCCGCCGTCGCGTGGTCGGTGACGAGTTTCGGTACGCCTTCGGCCAGTGGGGCGGCGTAGACCTCGTCCAGCAGCGCCTCGGCCCGCTCGGCGTCACCGCCGACGCCGTCGCGAGGGACTCCGTAGACGATCCGGTCGGGGTGCAGGGTGTCCTGGACGGCCAACCCCTCGCGCAAGAACTCGGGGTTCCACGCCAGGCTCGCCTTGGGCTGCACCGCCGCGAGCCGCTCGGCGAGACGTCGCGCCGTACCGACGGGCACGGTGGACTTGCCGGCCACGAGACTCCCCGGCGCGAGATGCGGGGCGAGCGCCGCGACGGCCTGGTCGACGTATGTCAGGTCCGCCGCGTACCCGTCCTTACGCTGGGGCGTACCGACGCAGATGAAGTGCACCGCAGCGTCGGCGACCTCAGCGGTGTCCGTGGTGAAGGACAGCCGCCCCGACCCGACAGACTCACGGAGAAGCTCCGGCAGGCCGGGTTCGAAGAAGGGAGCCTCCGCTGCGGCGAGTGACTCGACCTTGGCGGGGTCGGTGTCCACGCCCACGACATCGTGCCCCAGCTTCGCCATCGACGCCGCGTGCACAGCACCGAGGTACCCGCACCCGATGACAGAGATTCGCACGATCTGCTCCTCGTGTCGGTGACCGGCCGAGCCGAGCATGCCACACCGACCGCCGCCCTCGACAAAAATCGTCGGGCGCGACGCCTTGCCGCGACGACGGCGTCACGTCCGCCCTCCCGCCCGGGCCACGAGTACGCGTACCGTGCCGGACCTTTGGGCGACCGGCCGCGCGCTCACCTAACGTAAGCACCGGGCACCGGCATCGCGCGAAGACGGTGACCGACCACGTTCGTTCGACGATCGAGGTTGCATGCTCGAGGAGGCTGGGTAGGGCCACGTATGGCGGAAAACGACTCGGACGACACCCCGGCACGAAGGCTCACGCGACGCCGCCTGCTGCGTCTCGGTGGGCTGGCGCTCGTCGGGGCGGCCACCGGTCTGGGCACGCCCATGCTGTTGGGCTCGTGCGACGAGTCACCGGACGAGTTCTCCGCTCTCAGGTCCCGCTGGTTGGGCCTTCTCACCGGCGGCGACGAGGTCGACCTGACCTCGCGGGCAGTCGTCGCCGCGCTCGACAGGATCGATTCCGCCGCCCGGAGCCACCTCGAGACGCTTGATCCGACGGGCAGGTTCCTCTGGCCCGACCTGCCGTTCGACGGCGACGACCTCGAGCGCTCGATCGACATACGGCGCACCTTCGAGAGGATCGACGCCATCGCCCTGGCCTTCGCCACGCGCGGTTCCCGCTTCGAGGGAGACGCTGCTGTCGCCGAACGCCTCGTTCGGGGCCTGGACTGGATGTGCGAGCACCGCTACCACGGTGGTCTCGAGCAGACCGGCAACTGGTACAACTGGCAGATCGGTGCGCCGATGCGGCTGACATCGGCATCTTTGCTGCTGCACGAGGTCTTGGACGAGGACCGCATCCAGCGCTACATGGACGCCGTCGACGCGTTCTGCCCGGAGCCGGCGCTCACCGGCGCCAACCGGATCTGGACCTCCAGGGTCGTCGCCCAGCGCGCCGCGCTCGCGAATGACGACGCGAAGCTCGTCCTGGCGCGTGACGGCATCGCCCCGGCACTTCGCCTGGTCACCTCGGGCGACGGCTTCTACGCGGACGGCTCCTTCATCCAGCACGAGAACCACCCGTACACCGGCGGATACGGGCTGGGGATCCTCGTCTCGGCCTCGTGGCTGCTGACTCTCCTGGATGGCTCGCCGTGGCAGTTTCGCGGCTCCGAGCTCGACAACCTCTTCACGTGGGCGCGCGAGGGGATGGAACCCTGGCTCCACAAGGGCTCGCTGCTCAGCCCTGTCCGCGGACGCTACATCGCACGCCAGGGCAACCAGGACCATGCTGCTGGCCACGATGCGGTTCGTGCCCTCATGCGGCTCGCCTCGCTCGCTCCGCCGGACCTGGCGCGTGACTTCGCCGGGCTCGTCAGACACACCGTGGACGAAGACCGGTTCACTGACCTGCTGGAGACCACTCCGATCGCCGACCTCGCCCAGGTCGGCGAGCTCGCTTCGGGCCCGGCGGTCCGGTCACGTGCAACGACGCCGATGACGAGGCTCTTCCCGATGATGGACCGGTTCGTGCACCGGCGACCGGGCTTCACCTTCGCGCTTGCCATGTCCTCCTCGCGGATCGCGACCTACGAGACCGTGGGCGGTGAGAACGTCCGTGGTTGGCACACCGGCAGTGGCGCCACATACGTCTACAACGACGATCTCGGGCACTACGACGACCACTACTGGCCGACCGTCGACCTCACCCGCCTCCCGGGAACGACGGCGGCCGCCGAAGAACCGTCGGTGTCCTACGGTCACGGCCACATCAGCGACCGCGACTGGGTCGGAGGTGCCATTCTCGAGGACGCCGCAGCCATCGGCATGGACTTCAAGGCGTACGTCTCGGGCGGTTCGGACAGTGGCCTCACCGCCAAGAAGTCGTGGTTCGTGCTCGGTGACGAGGTTGCCGCACTCGGCGCAGGCATCGCCTCGGCAACCGGCCAGCAGATCCAGACGACGGTCGAGAACCGCAAGCTGCAGGATCCCTCCGTCCAGGAGCTGCGCGTCGACGGGCAGGCCCTCCCGGCCGGCACGGAGCGCATGTTCGCCCGTGCCCGCTGGGCACACGTCTCCGGTCCGGGGGAAGGCACCGACATCGGGTACGTCTTTCCCGGCCGAGCAGACGTCCGTGCACGTCGCGAGTCCCGGACGGGCGCCTGGTCACACATCAACTACTCGGCCCAGCACCGGGACGACACGCCGCACACGCGGGACTACGCGACGCTCTGGTTCGACCATGGGCAGGATCCGACGGAGGCCGCGTACAGCTACATCGTGCTTCCCGGTGTGCGGGCGGCCGCAGCAGCGGCCTATGCCCAGGACCCGGCAGTCGAGGTGCTCACCAACAGCACGTACGTGCAGTCGGTACGTCGTGGCGACGTCGTCGCGGCGAACTTCTGGCGAGACGGGGCACCCACGGTAGCGGGCATCACCTGTCACGGCGCTGCCTCGATCCTGCTCGTCCGGCAGGACGAGTTGCTGACGCTTGCCGTCTCGGACCCCACCCAGAAGAGAGAGGATCCGCTGCGGATCAATCTCGGTGACAAGGGGGCGAGCGTGTCGTCACGGGACCCGCGGGTTGACGTCGAGCGTCTGACCCCCGGCATCACGCTCGCCGTCGACCTTGCCGGGGCTCGCGGACGCACGTCGGTCGTGTCGTTGCGTCTTGTCTGAGCGTCCCGGGCCTCAGTAGGCGCCGTCGGGCCGCAGCACTGCCCGGATGGTCTTGAGGATGAGGATGATGTCCCCGCTGATCGACCAGTTCTCGACGTAGCGCAGGTCGAGGCGGACGCTCTCGTCGACGGACAGGCTGGACCGCCCGCTCACCTGCCAGAGTCCTGTGATACCCGGCTTGGTGAGGAGCCGGCGATGCACGTGCTCCTCGTACTGCTCCACCTCTCGCGCCACCTGCGGCCGCGGTCCCACCACACTCATGCTGCCCACGAGCACGTCCCAGAACTGCGGGAGCTCGTCGATCGAGTACTTGCGCAGGAAGGCGCCCACCCGCGTCACGCGTGGGTCGTTCTCCAGCTTGAAGAGGAGCGCTCGGCCGCCGTGCTGGGCGATGAGGTCAGCCATACGCGCTTCCGCGTCGACAGCCATCGTGCGGAACTTGTGGATCGTGAACGGCCGCCCGTTCTGGCCGATCCGTTCCTGCGTGAACAGCACAGGGCCACGGTCGTCGAGCTTGATCGCGATCGCGACGACCGCGAAGAGCGGAAGGAGCAGGAGCAGGGCGATCCCCGCGAACACGATGTCCATCGCGCGCTTCGCCACGACGTTCACACCGCTGTACTGCGGGAGATCGACGTGCACCATCGGCAGACCGTCGATGGGGCTGATGTGCGTCCGAGGACCGGCCACGTCGGTCAGGCGAGACACCATGATCATCTCGACGGCCGAGTTCTCCAGGTCCCATGCGAGCTGGCGGATCTGGCTCCGCGGCATGCTGCCTGCGATCATCACCGCGGCGATCCGAGGGTCGTTCGCCAACGACGGGATGTCCGCGCGGGCGATGCGGGGGAGAACTTCCAGCATCGGGTCGGCCCGGTACTCCTCGCTCTCCGACCCGACGAGCGCGACCGCCACCGGCTTGTAGCCGGACTCCGGATGCCGGCGGAGCTGGTGGAGGGTGTGCTCGACCTCTGCCTGGTCACCGATGACCACCGCTCCGGTCATCGCCCGCCCCTGCTTGCGCAGCGATGTCAGCACCATGCGCCAGCCCAGGCGCCCGCAGAGCAGCAGCAGAACACCGACGGGGAGCGCCACCACGAAGTAGAAGCGCGAGAACTCCATCTCGAGCAGGTAGGAGGTCACCGCGACGAGGCCGAACGTCGCGAAGGTCGCGCTGAGCACGCGCCGGTACTCCTCGAGTCCGGCGCCGATGACACGCTTGCTCCTGGAGTCAGTCGCGGTCAGCGCGACGACCCAGATCAGCTCGATGACGAGGCCGGCGACGCCGTAGTCGATCGCGAACGGCCCGGCGACGACGTTGCCGTACACCGAACCGAACCTGGTGTGCTGCGCGATGAGGAGCGCAGCCACGATCATCACCAGATCGGTCACGAAGATCGCGTACCGATACTTGTCGAACCACGGCGCTGCGACGACGCGACCCTCCGGCACTTCGGCCAAGAGGTCGCCCGGCTCGAGACGGCTTTCGGTAGTCGCCACCCGGTCGGCTCCCCACTCTCCCCGCTTGGTTCCGGCTCGACCGATGGTAGTGGGCGTCTGCGTTATCACATAGGCCGTGAGGGTGTGAGCGTTCTGGCACTCTCTTCGTCGAGCTCGTCAGGCCGTCTCGCTGACCTGTCGCGCGTCGTCGGCCGCCAGCTCGTCCCTGACTCGTTCGCGCGCCGTGCGCTCGGCCTCCCGCGCGGATCTCTCCCGGGGTCCCGTCACAGTCACGTGCGGCCGGTGTCGCAGCGAGTAGCGCACCTCGATGTGCCACGTGCGCTTCACCCACACGGCGGCTATGACGGCGATCACCACCGACGCGAGCCCGCCCGCCGCGACCGCCCAGCGGGCCGAGAAGGCCTCGGCGATCCAGCCGATGATCGGCGCCCCGATCGGCGTGGTGCCCATGACCACCATCATGTAGAGCGCCATGACGCGCCCGCGCATCGCCGGTTCCGTGGACATCTGCACCGTAGTGTTCGCGGCGGTGAGCATCGTCAGTGAGAAGAACCCGACGGGGATGCACAGCAGGGCGTAGAGCTCGTAGACGGGCATCACCGACTGCAGGATCATCGCCGCACCGAAGGCCAGGGCGGCGGCGACGACGATCCGCACGCGTGGCTCCCGACGGCGGGCCGCCATGAGGGCGCCGGCCAACGATCCGACCGCGAGAATGGAACCCAGCACCCCGTACTCGCCCGCGCCCAGGCCGAAGGCCTCACGGGCCATCACGGCGCTCGTCATCTGGAAGTTCAGACCGAAGGCGCCCACGACGCCGACGACCACCAGGATGACGACGATGTCGCTCCGGCGGCGGACGTAGGCCACTCCGGCCCGGACCTGTCCCCTCCCCCGGCTGGTGTGGGGCATGGCCTGCAGCTCCGAGGACCGCATGAGCATCAGTGCGGCGATGGTCGCGGCGAACGTGACCGCGTTGATGATGAAGACCCAGCCAGGGCCGACGGCCGCCATCAGGAGGCCTGCGAGGCCCGGGCCGACCAGTCGCGCCGCGTTGAAGGACGTCGAGTTCAGCCCGACGGCGTTCGGCATGTCCTTGGTGGGGACGAGCTCCGCGACGAACGTCTGCCGGACCGGCGCGTCGAGCGCCGAGAAGACCCCGAGCAGCAGCGCGAACACGTACACGTGCCACAGCTCGGCCCGGTCACTGAGGACGAGGGCTCCCAGCCCGGCGGCGAGGATGCCCATGCCTCCCTGGGTGAACACGAGGAGCTTTCGCCGCGGCAGCCGGTCGGCCAGCAGCCCGGCGTACGGGCTCAGGAGCAGGATCGGGAGGAACTGCAGGCCCGTCACCACCCCGACCGCGAAGCCGGAGTCGTCGGTGAGCTGGGTGAGGACCAGCCAGTCCTGGGCGACTCGCTGCATCCAGGTGCCGATGTTCGCCACCAGGGCGCCGACGAACCACAGCCGGTAGTTGAAGTAGCGCAGGGAGTAGAACGTCCGGCTCACTGCTCGACCATCCTTCGCAGGATGGTGGCGGCCTGTGCGATGGTCTGCCGCTCGGCGGCGGTAAGCCTCGCGAGCCGCTTGTCGAGCCAGGCGGTGCGCCGCCGCTTGATCTCCTTCACGAGGGCTCGACCGTCATCGGTGATGTGGACGACGACCGACCTCTTGTCGTCAGAGTCCTGGCGCCGGACCACGAGCCCGCGCTCCTCGAGAGAGGCGACCGTCCGTGTCATCGACGGGCGCTGGACGTGGTCGTGCTCCGCGAGCTTGCCGGGAGTCATCGGACCGAGATGGAAGAGCGCGGAGAGCACCGAGTGCTGGGCCTCGCTGACCTCCAGCGTCGACTCGTTCCGCAGCCGTCGTGACAGACGCAGGACAGCGATGCGGAGGTTCGTCGCGAGGTCCTGCCGGCGTTCGCCGGGGCGCTGTGGACCGTGTTCGGAGGAGGCAGACATCTGCCCCCAGTCTAGATGGTTAGGCTCGCTAATTACCAGGGGTAATCAAGTCGCCTGCCTCACACGGCCGCACCCTGGTCGCAGGGTGGCCGGTGACGGTCAGCCGCCCGGGGACTCGACCGTCGAGTCGAGCAGGTTGAGCTCTTGGGCAGCCCACGGGTAGACCCACGTGAACAGGACCGCGACCACCGCGGCCACCAGGATGAGTGCCTCGATCGCCTTGAACCATCGCGGTCCTGGCAACAGTCGCCAGATCAACCCGTACATCAGGGTCCCTCCTGAAGTGCCTCAGGCATGTCTCGGCTCGGTCCGTACCACTCCACGAGCTCGCCGTGGATGATCCACCGCTCGCGGGTGCTCCACAGCGGGTGGCACGTGGTGAGCGTGATGAGCCGCTCCGAAGGCTCGGCATCCGGATCCCCGGGCACCGGAGCGACCACCTCGACCTGGTCGGGCGTCACGACGTAGCTCTCGGACACCTCGTAGACCATCCATGCATCGCGAGTCTGGACGATCATGCGGTCGCCGTTCTCGAGCTGGTCGACCTTGTGGAACGCTGCGCCGTAGGTCTGCCGATGGCCGGCGAGAGCAAAGTTCCCGATGTCACCGGGCATGGCGGTGTCCGGATAGTGCGCAGCTCCCCCCTGGTTGAGGACGGCGAGCTCGTTCTCCGGATTGCCCTCACGGATGGTCCGCGCGTAGCCCTCACCCCACCTCGGCACGTACAGCGTGCCGATGGTCTCCCCGACGCCGGGCGCCTCCATGACAGGCGGCGGGCCGGTCCGCGGACCGGGCTCCGGCTCGTCCGTCGGCTCCTCGATGGTGTCCTGGAAGTCCTCGACCGCCTGCCGGTCACCCCGGGAGGACTCGAAGTCCGTCCAGAAGAGCTGCCACACCACGAACAGCCCGAGCAGCAGCCCCGCGGTGACGAGCAACTCACCAAGGGCCCCGATCGCCCGAACGACCGGTCCCCCACGACGCCTCCTCGACCGCCTCCCGCGAGAGGTGCGCGCCGAACGGGTTGCCACAACGCTGCTCATGGCACGTCAGCGGAAGAGCGCGTAGAGCAGGATCGCCGTCGCAACGATCATGACGCCGAGCGCGACGTACTCGACGCGCCGCCAGAAACGCACGCGCTCGCTGTGGGTCTTTCGGGTACGTGCCATGCGGTCATCATCCCAGATGGCCATGCCACTCGCTACAACCCGACCGTGCGTCATTCATCTCACACGACGGTGTTTCGTTACCGCCACGTAAACACTCCCACCTGCGGAGACAAATTGGCCTCTTATTGAATACGGTCCGGCAATTACGCACCGCTGCGGACGGCGCACGATCCTGAGACGGCAACGAACGGTTCGAGAACTCACACACGGTCGGGCGTGCCATCGTCCACGAACTCGTTCGTGACCTGCCCCACGACGCGGTGCAGATCGTCACCGCGCCGGTACAGCTTGTCGTGTGCAAGAAGCTGCGGGTAGCGCGAGAAGAACTGGGCCGCACCGTGGAACTCCATGAGCCACGGTCGGAAACGGAACCTGGTGGTCTCTCGCGCCCAGCCGTGCGTCCATCGCACACCGCCGTGCAGGACCACCGGAACCCCATGCCGCCATGCCCTCAGACCGAGGTCGTGGTCCTCGTAGTAGACGAAGAATCGCTCGTCCCAGCCCCCGAGCGCATCGAATGTCGACCGCTTGCCGAAAACGGCCGCCCCCATCCCCCAAGCGACCAAGCGGTCCTCCCGAGCGCCGGCCACGATCCGATAGCCGTCCCGGGGACGGCTCGATCGGTTGAGCAGCTTCCGCAGCACGGTCGGAACACCCCGTCCGTTCGGCTGCACCTTCCCGTCGGCCTCGAGCAGCTGGGGCACGACCAGGTGCTCCCGCCCTCGCTCCAGGTGCGCGGCCAGGACCGGGAGATCGGACACCACGACACTGAGGTCCGGGTTCACGAACCCGATGTATCGCGCCCTGCTCGAGCGCAACCCGACATTGTTCGCGGCCGAGAAGCCTCGGTTGTCGGGCAGCTCGATCACGCGGGCACCGAGCTCGTGGGCGACGGCCACGGAGTCGTCGGTCGACGCGTTGTCAACGACGACCCACTCGGTACCGGGTGGGAACCGAACGCCACCATGGAACCGCCGAAGTGCTTCCTCGCTGTTGTAGGTCACGGTGACGAGCGACCACTCGAGCGCCCCGCTCATCGCCGGTCTCCGGCGGACCGAGCGATCTCCTCATCGGCCCGAGCAGCCTGCGCGGACTGCGGGGTCTGTCGCCTGTCCCCTCCACGCGCAAGGCGGAGGGCGTCCCGGTACACGCTCGCGGTCGCACGCGCGAGGGTGCTCCAGTCTCGCGCCGACAGATCCGGTTTGTCCCCGGCGGATTGGGTCGACGCCAGGGCGCGCACGAGATCGTCGGACGTGAGCCGGTCCGTGTACGTCTGCACCCACCGCGGCCCCACCTCGGAGGCCAGCTCACGATTCAGCGTGTTCTCGGGCACCAGGACCGGCCGATCCAACGAAAGTGCCAGGAGCAATGCCCCGGAGTTGTGCATCTCGCGATATGGCAGCACGACCAGCTGAGACTCGCGGATGGCCGCCTCGAGATCGTCATCTGGTACGCGCCTGAGGTCGACTGCGATCCTGGCGTCCTGGTGCGCTCGGCGACGAACCTCCTCACCGTAGGCTGCGGTCATCGGCCGGCCGGCCACCTGTAGCGAGAGGTCCGGGTCGGGAAGTCCGCGGAATGCGTCGATGAGCTCCTCGACCCCCTTGTACGGACGGATGTGACCGAAGAAGAGCACGCGGCCGGGTGTCGGCTCGACCAGCCGGTCGGTGTACAGATCGCGGTAGTGCCCGTGCGCGATCGTCGCGACGTTGGGATGGCGTGGGACCGGCGTCTCGTTGTTGAGGCGAATCCACCCGGTTGTCCGTCGCGCCAGTGCAGACTCGAGGACGGCTTCCAGCCTGTCTCCGGGCTCGTGCGGTTGCGGGTTGTGAACGGTCCTGACGACCGCCGCCCGACTGAGCGTCGTACGAGCGATGAGTGCACCGAACAGCGCCCTCTTGGCGATGCGTCCCAACAGCTTCGGGTGGCGGAAGAAGCGCTCCGGCCAGTGGACGTGCAGCACGTCGAACCGGCCCGCGAGAGCGCGCGACCATGTGAAGTAGCGCGCGTCGACATCGCCGGGCATATGGGCGATCAGCAATGCGGCGTACGGGTTCCCCCCTTGCTCAGGCGGCCAGGCGACCTGCAGAACACGGACTGGTCCCTTCCGCCGAGCGTGCTGCCTGCGATTCATAGCTCCCTCATCATCGACCTTGGACGGCCACCGGGCGCAAGCGCTAGCCTCAGCATCGCGCGGTGCCGGAATCTCTCGGGTGCCGGGCACGCACCTAGGTCCGGAGGCGCATCGTTGCCCGAGATCCATCTGCCGACTCGGCTCCTTCTCCGACCGGAACATCCCTCGGCCGCGATGCTTCGACCATCAGGATTGCGAGAGTCGCGAAGAAGAAAATCTCGTTGTGGCTGCTGTAGAGGGTCGTGACCGCCACAAATCCGACGAGAAGCAGCGCAAGCGTGATCTCGTTGCGACGTAGAAGTCCGACCAGCAACCACAGCAGGAGCGCGAAATAAAGGATCGCGACAGGAAAGGGGAACTCGACGAAGACCGAGGCGTGCGCCGAATGCATCGGGGCCGTTCCGTCGACAATCGCCGCGATCCCACCACCACCACGCAGGTCCGAGATGTCGACGTCACTTCGATAAACCGTGCCCGCATACCCTCCGGGTGTCACCCCGAACAAGAAGTTCATGAGGTTCTCGAACTTGACCTGCAAGCCGTAGGAGATCAGCAGCAGGTGCGACTCGGTCGACGACTGCGCACTGGCCGACGCCTCCGGCCCGATTCGCGTGAACACATGGAACGAGTCCCAGTTCGCCCGCAGGATCGCGATCACCGCACCGACACCGAGGGCGAGGGTCGTGTGGCACAGATAGACCTTGAGCGGAGTGTCCGCGAGTCGGCGCTGGCGCCGGTACTCGAACATGAACGCAAGGGCAAAGAACGGTGCGGCCAACAGGGGCAGTCGTGACGCCGTGAGCAGGGAGAGCAGGACGAACCCACCCGACAACGGAAGCTTCAAGGGGCTGTGCAGCAGCCGCAGGCACAAGAAGGCCAGCACGACGCAGGCCACGGCACCGTGCGACTTGTCGTCGAAGCCGAGGTCGGTCCATGCCAAGCCACCGGCGACGTCCAGGACGCCCTGCGCGGCGAGATATGCGAAGACCGGGACGATCGTCTTCCGCACGGCCCGCTCCGCCACATCCGCGAGATCCGCCATCTGCGTCGCGCGGTACCAGACCACCAGATACGTGCACGTCGCGAGAAAGAACGCCGTGTGCTGCGGCTGGAACTGATAGCCATAGGTGTTGTACACCGAGAACGCGGCCACGAGAACGCCGCCGACGGCGAGGAGCACCCACGCGACATCCTTGGGACGCACGGCACGGGGGAACGCCACGAGCAGGGCGACCAAGGAGATCACCTGGGCGATGTTCGAGTAGGCGAAGCGTCCGGCGATCTTCTGGCTGAGGAACATCCCCACGAACAGGGCGATCAGCGAGATCGCGGTCCAACGGGCCTCGCGGCGGGTCGGTTCCCGTCCCGCATCCTCAGTGTCACCGGGCGCGGACTCGCTTCGCGTCGGCTGCTGAGCGACGTCGAGCGCAGTCATCGGTCAGCGACGTTGGGCGAGCGGCTGACCGGGCCAGGTCGACCGGGCCGACGTCTCGGCAACCGTACGGTTGGGACGCCCGTTGATGCTCCCGTCCTCCGGCTCGTTGTACTCGCCGTAGGTGTAGTAGTACTTGCCGCGCTCGCGGCGCTCCACCTTGTTCAGCACCACACCGAGGACGTGCGCGTCCACCCGTTCGAGAGCGTCCATGGATTCCCGAAGCTGCGCCTTGTGGATGCGGTCGGCACCCGCGATCACCAGTGCGCCGCCGGTGAGCTTGCTCAGCACGGCCGCGTCTGTCACCGGCAGCAACGGAGGACTGTCGATGATGACGTGGTCGTACGCCGCGGTCAGCTGCGCCAGCAGGGTGGACATGGCCCGAGAGCCGAGCAGCTCGCTCGGATTCGGTGGGATCTGCCCTGAAGGAAGGACGTGCAACGTCGGGCTCTCGCCCTGGTGGACGACCTCATCCAGCTCAGCACGCCCGATGAGGACCGTCGTGAGACCCGCCCTGCTCTCGATGCCGAGATACTCACCGATCGACGGCTTACGGAGGTCGGCATCGATGAGGATGACCTTTGCACCCGCATCGGCCATGGAGATCGCGACGTTGATCGCGGTGGTGCTCTTACCCTCGCCCGGCACGGACGACGTCACGACGATCGAGTTGGGCCGGTCGTTCAGGTTGACGAACTGGAGGTTCGTCCGCAGTCGCCTGATCGCCTCGGCGCGCTGTCCGCGCGGGTCGTCGTGCATGAACACGGGGTGCCCGGTCCCGGTGTCCTCGAAGGCGATGTTTCCGATGACCGTGGCGTCGGTGACCTGGGCGATGTCCTTGTCGACACGAATCTTCGTGTCCAGCGTCTCGCGCAGCACGGCGAGGCCGATGCCGAGCAGCACACCCATACCGACCCCGAGACCCAGGTTCAACGGGATGTTCGGCGATGCGGCACGGCCCGGGACACTCGCGGGACTGAGCACGGTCGCCGCGACCGCGTCCTCGCCCTCGGAGTTCTGCGGCGCGAGCTCGGCCACGACGTCGACCAGATGGTCGGCGACCGAGTCGGCGAGCTCGGCGGCACGCTCGGGATCAGAGCTGGTCGCCGTGATGTCAAGGATCAGAGCGCTACCAGGCCTGGAGACGTCGATCGACCCGGCAAGAGCGTTCGCGTTCGTGTCGAGTCCGAGCTCCTCGATGACCGGGTCCAGCACCATCGGTGACTTGGCGACCTCGGAGTACGAGCTCAGCTGCTGATCGGCGAAGTTCGTGCCCTGGGTCATCTCACCGATGGAGTCACCGGTGTTGACCGTGAAGAACATCCGCGTGGCGGTGTGATACGTCGGGACCGCCATCAGGGAGGCGAGCGCACCGGCTGCGAGGCCGGCCACCGCGAGAAGAACCACGGTGATCCAGCGCTTCCGTAGCACGCTCAGGTACTCGGTGAGTTCCAACGGTCATCCCTTGCTGTTGCTCGAGAGGCAGTCGTGCCTAGTTTGTCACACAGATTCTGCGGTCAGTCAGGCGCCGTACTCCGCCGGCACACGTGCCACGAAACCACGGAACCACCTGTTCGACACGCGCTGAAGGCTCTGTCCTCAGCCGGCCACCGCGGCCAGCAGCGCGTCGTGAAGACGGGGCCGGCACACGAGAAGGTCCGGCAGGTAGGGGTCCTCCCGGTTGTACTCCAGCGGCGTGCCGTCGATCCGGCTGGTGTGCAGGCCGGCCGCGGCCGCGACGGCCACCGGGGCCGCCGAGTCCCACTCGTACTGGCCGCCGGAGTGCACATACGCGTCGACCTCTCCGCGGACCACGGCGCTGACCTTGTAACCCGCCGAGCCCATCGGCACCAGCTCGGCGCCGATCTGCTCGGCGACGGACAGCACGAGTTCTGAGGCACGGCTCCGCGAGACCGCGAGCCGCACGGGCTGGGCCGGCTCGCCGAGCTCCGGAAACTCGCCCGCCGTGCTCAGCGTCATCCCGAGTCCCGGGAGCGCCACGGCACCCGCCGTCAGCTCCCCCCGCTCCCAGAGCGCCACGTGGACGGCCCAGTCGTGCCGGTCCTCGGAGTACTCCCGGGTGCCGTCGAGCGGGTCGATGATCCAGACCCGCTCCCGGCCGAGGCGCGCCTTGTCGTCGACGGCCTCCTCGGAGAGCACCGCGTCCTCCGGCCGCTCGGCCGCCAGGCGTGCGGCGATGTGGGTCTGCGCGCCGCGGTCGCCGGCCTTCGCCAGCGCCTTGCCCTCGGCGGTGCCGGCGGCGAGGTGCTCGCGTCGGATCTGCAGCAGCAGCTCACCGGCCGAGGTCGCCAGGTCCTTCGCGAACGACTGGTCGTCGCCCACTAGCTCGCCTCGAGGATCGTGCCGGCGCCGACGGTGTTCCCGGTCGCCTCGTCGATGAGGATGAAGGACCCGGTGGCCCGGTTCTCCTCATACGTGTCGCACAGCAGCGGCACCGTGGTGCGCAGCTGGACGCGCCCGATCTCGTTGAGCGCCAGCTCCTGGGCGTCCTGGTCCCGGTGCAGGGAGTTGATGTCCAGGCGGTACTGGATGTCCTTGACCAGGGCCCGCGCGTTGCGGGTGGTGTGCTTGATGGCGAGCTTCTGGCGCTGCTTCAGCGGCGCCGTCGTCATCCAGCACACCATCGCGTCGATGTTCTGTGCCGGCGTCGGCGCGTTCTTCGGGCGGCAGATCATGTCGCCCCGGGAGATGTCGAGGTCGTCCTCGAGACGGACGGTGATCGACATCGGCGGGAAGGCCTCGTCGAGCTCGCGGTCGAACAGGTCGATCGCGGCGACCTTGCTCGTCAGCCCGCTGGGCAGCGCCATGACCTCGTCACCCGGCTTGAGCACGCCACCGGCCAGCTGCCCGGCGTACCCGCGGTAGTCGTGGTGCTCCTCCGACTTGGGGCGGATCACGTACTGCACCGGCAGGCGCGCGTCGATGAGGTCCCGGTCCGAGGCCACGTGGACGTGCTCGAGGTGGTGCATGAGGGAGGGCCCCTCGTACCAGGGCATGTTCTCGGACCGGTTCACGACGTTGTCGCCGTTGAGTGCCGAGATCGGGATGACCTCGAGGTCCGGGATGCTCAGCTTGGTCGAGAACGCGGTGAACTCGTCGTAGATCTGCTGGTAGACGTCCTGGCTGTAGTCGACCAGGTCCATCTTGTTCACCGCGAGGACCAGGTGCGGCACGCGCAGCAGCGACAGGAGCACGGCGTGCCGCCGGGACTGCTCGGTGAGGCCGGCCCGGGCGTCGACCAGGACGAGGCCGAGGTCGGCGGTGGAGGCACCGGTGACCATGTTCCGGGTGTACTGCACGTGCCCCGGCGTGTCCGCGATGATGAACTTGCGCTTCGGCGTCGCGAAGTAGCGGTACGCGACGTCGATGGTGATGCCCTGCTCGCGCTCGGAGCGCAGACCGTCGGTCAGCAGGGCCAGATCGGTGTAGTCGTAGCCGCGGGACTTCGACGTGGCCTCGACCGCCTCCATCTGGTCCTCGAAGATCACCTTCGAGTCCAGGAGCAGCCGCCCGATCAGGGTCGACTTGCCGTCGTCCACCGATCCGGCGGTGGCGAACCTGAGCAGATCCATTTAGAAGTAGCCCTCTCGCTTGCGGTCTTCCATCGCGGCCTCGGAGAACCGGTCGTCGCCCCGGGTGGCCCCGCGCTCGGTGACGCGGGCGATGGCGATCTCCTCGATGATCTCCTCGATCGTCGACGCCGGGGACTCCACGCAGCCGGTCAGGGTCAGGTCACCGACCGTACGGAAACGGACCTGCCTCTCCTCGACGACCTCGCCGTTGCGCAACGGGTTGTACTCACTCTCCGAGAGCAGCATGCCGTCCCGCTGGAACACGCGGCGGTTGTGCGCGAAGTAGATGGACGGGATCTCGATGCCCTCGCGGCCGATGTAGTGCCAGACGTCGAGCTCGGTCCAGTTGGACAGCGGGAAGACCCGCATGTGCTCGCCCTCGTGGAGCTTGCCGTTGTACAGGTTCCACAGCTCGGGCCGCTGGTTCTTCGGGTCCCACTGGCCGAACTCGTCGCGGTGGGAGTACACGCGCTCCTTGGCGCGGGCCTTCTCCTCGTCCCGGCGGCCGCCACCGAACGCGGCGGTGAAGCCGTTCTCCTCGATGGCGTTCAGCAGCGTGCCGATCTGGAGCCGGTTGCGGCTGGTCTTGCCGTCGTCGACCACCACTCCGGTCTTGATGGCCTCCTCCACCGACGCGACGATCAGGCGCAGGCCGAGCCGATTCACCCAGTTGTCGCGGGTGGCGAGCACCTCAGGGAAGTCGTAGCCCGTGTCGACCTGGAGGACAGGGAACGGGATCTTGGCCGGGTAGAACGCCTTCTCCGCGAGCCGGAGCATGACGATGGAGTCCTTGCCGCCGGAGAACATCAGCACCGGCTTCTCGAACTCCGCCGCGACCTCTCGGAAGATGTGGATCGATTCCGACTCCAGTTCATCCAGCTGGCTCAGCCGGTAGTCAGCATGGGTGCGCATCAAGTACGTCGCCTCTCATCCGTTGCGGCGCCACCGTAGCGGCCAGCGGCACCTTAGTCCGACATGCTCGCACGGCATAAGGCCGACCCGAACCGTGCTGGCACAATGACCGCCGTGCCAGACCTCGAACAGGCCGTCCCGCAGTTCACCCCGACCCTTCGCGAGCTCGACGACCTCGAGCTGATGCGCCTCGGTGCACTGGGCAGCTCGCCACGGTTCGAGCCGCCGGGATCCGGCGGCGTCACGCTGGTCGTGCCGCCCGGGGCCACGATCGAGCACCCTGGCCGTATCGACCTGCTCGACCTGGAGGGCGCACGCGTCGGGACGGTCGACGTCGAGGCCACGTACCCCGCCGAGTCCGGCGTCGGCGTCGTCGGCGATGTGGTTGATGTCACGGCCCCGGACATGCGGCCGTTCCGCGATCTTTACGTGCCGGCAATCGAGGCGCCGGAGCACGTCGAGCGACCCGCGGTCGTGGTTCCTGTCTCCGGCGCGCTGTCGGATGCCGACATCTCCGCGATCGACGCAGAATCGCGCGGCGGCCCCGTGCTCCTGCTCGCTCTCGTCGGCACGGGGACCCCGCGAGGACTGTCTGCCGCCGGGTTGATCCGCGCCACCCTCGCCGCCGCCGAGCTCCTCGACGACGCCACGGTCGTGGCCGTGCCGCTCGCCCGGCACGACGGGGCGGACCTGGACGCGGCGCTGCTGGACCGCGTCCTCGAGGCCTACGCCCCGGGCGCCAGCGTCGTACGCCCCCAGGAAGCCGGACCGCGCCCCGCGGGCGTCGCGGCCGTCGTCGAGCGCGAGAACCCCCGCGGTGTCGAACGGGGTGCGGTCGTCTTCTTCACGGGGCTGTCCGGGAGTGGCAAGTCCACCCTGGCAACCGCGCTGCTCAACCTCGTCGCCGAGACCGGCGAGCGGCGCACGACGTCGCTCGACGGCGATGTGGTGCGGCACAACCTCTCCAAGGGTCTGACGTTCTCCGCCGAGGACCGCGAGACCAACATCCGCAGGATCGGCTGGGTCGCCGCCGAGATCGCCCGGCACGGGGGCATGGTGGTGTGCAGCCCGATCGCACCGTTCGACGCCACGCGGCGGGAGGTGCGCCGCATGGTCGAGGACGCGAACGCCACATTCGTCCTCGTCCATGTCGCGACCCCGCTCGAGGAGTGCGAGCGGCGCGACCGGAAGGGGCTGTACGCGAAGGCGCGCGCGGGCCAGATACCGAACTTCACCGGCATCTCCTCGCCGTACGAGGTTCCGCAGGACGCGGAGGTGGTGGTCGACACCACCGGCAAGGACGTCGCGACCGCGCTCGCGCCCGTGCTGGACGCGCTCCGTGAGCGGGACGTCCTGACGGACCTCGCCCGGGGTGCGGGGAACCGGCGTGGCTGAGCTCTTCACCCTCAGCGCGCTCGCCCTGGCGGTGGTGAGCTTCGGCGTCGGTATCGTCGTCGGCCTCACCGGCATGGGCGGTGGCGCCCTCATGACGCCGGCGCTGATCTTCCTCGGCATCCCTGCCACGGCGGCCGTCGCGAACGATCTCGTGGCCGCGGCGGTCAACAAGAGCGTCGGGGCGGCCGTGCACTGGAAGTCCGGTTCTCCGAACCTCCGGCTCGTCCTCTGGCTGATCGTGGGCTCCGTGCCCACGGCCTTCGCCGGCGCCTTCATCATCGAGAGCGTCGGCGGCGAGGACCACGGCGACAGCTTCGTCACCGTCGCGATCGGCGTCGCCCTCCTTCTCGCGGCATCGACCTATGTGCTGCGCCTCGTCATCTCGTTGCGGCGGCAGGGTGGACCCGCCCTGGACGCCGATCCGCCCGTCCGTCCGGTCCCCACCGTCGTCGTGGGGGCCATCGGTGGGCTCCTGGTGGGGCTCACGTCGGTCGGGTCGGGCTCCATCATCATGGTGGCCCTCCTGCTGCTCTACCCGCTGCTCTCGCCGGTCCGGATCGTCGGCACGGACCTGGTCCAGGCCATTCCGCTCGTCATCGCGGCGTCGGTCAGCCACGTCATCGTCACCGGGGTGGACTGGGGCGTCCTGATCCCGCTGCTGGTGGGCGGCCCCGTCGGCACGTTCCTGGGCGCGCGGCTCGCGGTCGTCGTGCCTCAGATGGTGATCCGGCGCGGCATCGTCCTGGTGCTGACGCTCACGGGCCTCAGCCTGCTCGACGTGCCGCCGGTCGCCGTCGGGATCCTGGGAGCCGCCTTCCTCATCCTCGGCCCGGCAGCCTGGGAGCTGCTCAAGAGACGGATCAACCCGCGGGCGGAGGAGACCGGGTACTGACCGTCCGTTCCCCGCCGGGCCAGACGATCAGGAGGCGGCGCGCAGCAGGTCCGGGCGAAGCGCCTCGGCGGCCAGCCGCTCCAGGTGATCACGGAGCCAGGTGTCCCGGACCAGGCGACCGGTCTGGACGTGCTCGGCGATCTCGCCGTCGGAGAAGGTCCGGCGACGGTACGTCTCCTCCAGCTGACCGCTCCGGAGCAGCTTGTAGTCGGCTCGCAGGTGCTTGCCCATGCGGAGATTGAGCGGGTTCTTGTTCGCGGCGTACGCGGTACCGGAGTTCTCGGTCTTGGCGTAGAACTGCCCGTACGAGCGCCACGGGACGTGCAGCACCTCGAGCCTGTCGGTCATCACCTTGCGCCTCGGCCGGACCCCCTTCGCGTCGTGCAGCCCCTGCGCGACACGGACGAACCTGCTGCTGCGATGGGCGACCTTGCCGAGGATCTTGTTCCCGTTCGCCGCGAGGGACTCGGTGTCCTTCCAGATCATCCGCGGAGACCACGGCTCCTCACCCTTGCCCGCCATGGAGCCCTGACCCACCAGGTTGTGCCGGTCCGCGACCAGGACGCCGTCACTCTCCGGGGTCTCGCGGAGAACATCAGGGATCGGCGTGGACCGGTCGCTCGCGACCCAGAACTCGTCCGCATCCAGGTGGATGACCCAGTCCGCCCCCATGCGGTGGGCCTGGCGCGCCATCCGTGTCACGACCTTGGCCTGCTGCTTCTTCTGGATCGGCTCGTGGAGCAGGGTGAGCCGGCCGCTGCCGGCGTACGACTCCAGGACATCGACGGTGCCGTCGACCGAACCGTTGTCGGTGACGATGAGGTGGTCGATGCCCTGAGCGAGGTGATGCTCGACGTTCGCGGCGACGATGTCCACCTCGTCCCGCACCATCATGGTTGAGATCAGCACGCGCACGCTCCCGTATGCAGTCGTCTCGGCTGTCGATGGCACTCACGACGTCTGCCGGGGTCGGCGAGCAGAGCCGTGCGCACCCGCAGGCGTCTCAGGGCCGGGCTCCGATCCTGCGCAGCGCCCGTCTCGCACTGGCACCCGGATACCGGGCCCAGCGGAGCCTCCGCTTGTAGCTGGCGATGACCATGGAGATGCTCAGCATCTGGCGGCGCGTGCCGAGGAGGGCCGACGTTGTCTGGCTCTCGTCGTAGGAGAGGACCTCGCCGGCGTCGACGGCGTGCTCGTTCCCGTCCAGCGTCAGCAGCGCGCGGTAGAGGTCGATCTGGGCGGTCGTCAGTCCCGCGGCGGCGAGCTCGTCGGGATCGTCGCTCTCGGCGGAGTGCCGCAGCTGGCCGTCGACCTGGTCGGAGGGATCTTCCTCGACGATGCGGTAACCGGCACGGTCGAGCCAGTCCCTCGTCTTCGCGATCGTCCGCGCAGGATGGCTCAGCAGCGTGTTGAAGGAGATGAAGAGTGCCCGTCGCCCGTCGAGCGACCGGATGAGCGACCGGTTGTACCGCTCCCAGAGCGCCGCCCCGAACAGGAGCGGGAAGCCGTTGCGCGACTGCAGCGACCGGGCGACCTCCAGCGGATGGCGGACGGTCACCGTGAAGTGCGCGGGCTGCGGGTCGATCGCGAGCCAGGCCGGGAGGGTCAGGCAGTTCCGCGGGTCCTTCCAGACCCAGGGCTCGGGGCCGAGACGGCGATGCACCTGCCGGAGCCGCTCGGCCCGCTCCCGGTCCCCTGTGGCGGCGGCCAGCACCTCTTCGAGGTCGTCCGCCGGCGTGGACCAGTCACTCCCGGCCATCTTGAGCAGCCGGTCGTTGGCATGCCGGAGCGGGACGTTCTCCCACTGGCCTCGTGCGTTGGTCCGCTTGACCTCGGCCTCGGACTCCTCGAACCCGACCATCCTGCCGACCGTGCGCGCGTATGCGGAGGTGCCGCTCCGGTGCATCCCCAGGATGTAGATGCCCACGCCAGGATTCCATCCTCATGCTCGACGTCACCCGGCGGGTCACACGTCGCGCCCGCCGCGCTGCACGCGAACGTTATACCGGCCGGTCCGGGATCAGCGAATCGCCGGCGGCCTCGGGGCCGGCCGGGCCGCCACACCGGGGACGGCCGCCGCCGCGAGGACGGCCCGCTCGACCTCACCGAGGGCGCGTTGCGCGGCCAGGACGGCCTGGCGGATCTCCCCGGTGCGCGCGAGGGACACGGCCAGGTGCGCCCGCATCCTGTCCGCGGTCGCGGACCGTGCGTCGCAGGTGAGGTCCCGGTAGCCGATGGTCGCGAAGTGCTCGGCGACCTTGGGGGCCGGGTCCGGGGCCATCTCCACCGGCACGGCACCGCCGAGCGCCGCCAGGATGAGGACGTGCAGCCGGTCGCTCACCGTGAGCGCCGCCCTCCGGTACAGGTCACGCAAGATCTGCTCGTGCTCGACGTCGCTCGTCTCACCCCAGGCGAGGTGAGTGCCGCGCAGGGCCCGGGCGAGCTCGGCCGCCCGCTCCTCGTCCTGGCGCACCTGCGCGACGCAGACCACCTCCAGCCCGGCGCCGTGGGCGAACGTGCGGACGGCCTCGACCCACTGCTCCCCCGGCCACGCGCGAGGACCGCGCATGCTGACCACGAGCGCCGTGCGGGGCTCGTCCACGCCGCCCCAGTAGACCGGCTCGCTGAACGCCACGTCCGGCGCGAGCTCACCGGACCCGATGGCCCGGACGCTGCTCGCGTTCCGCCACCAGACCAGCTGCGCGACGGTGCACATGAGCCGGTGCACGGCGGCGGAGGCGCCGGACGCCCCGCGAGCCACGGCCCGGGGCGGCAGCACCACGACCCCGCCCTTGGCGCGGGTCACCACCGCGAACGCCAGGTAGGCGATCTGCCGCAGCAGCACCCCCGGGCCGAGGTCGAGCTCGCCCGGCTCGACCACGAGCACGGGGCGGCGCGCCCGGAGCAGCGCCGCGAACCACCGGCCGATCTGCCGTGTGCCGTACACGCGGTCGAACGGGCGCACCCCGAGCCGCTCCATCCACTGGCTCGGGGCGCTGCCGACGTAGACGTCGGCGTCGTCGGTGAGGTCACGCACCCACGCGAAGACGCGTTCGCGGATGAGCGCGTCCCCGATGTTCGGGTAGTCGCCCGTCATCATCGCGAACACGTCCGCGCGGCGCGGGTCGGTCCAAGGCTCCCCGGTCACCGGCCCACCCCCCGGATGCTGCGCACCAGACGCCACGCCTCCGCCGTCGCCCGCGAGCGCAGCCGCCGGGAGAGCGGGCGGGAGATCCGGTCGTGCCGGCGCACGAGCGGTCGCATGCGGTCGACGTAGACGCGCAGATCGCCGGCCACCTTGGCCTCCTCGAAGAGGGTGAAGCTCAGCTCCGCGAGCCGGCGGCGCTCGCGGACGAGCCGGAGGCGGCGCCGTGAGACGCGGTAGCCCGGTTCGACCCGCTTCCGCGGGACCCATGCGCCCTCGGCGATGTCGTCCGCGAGCCGGACCGCGAGGCCCTCGCGGCGGTGGCGGTAGTTCCCCGCCTGTGCCTGCGCGAGCTCGTCGACGGTCACGTCCTCGAGGCGGACCCGGCCAGCCGTCGCCCCTGCCCGGAGGATCCGGTCGGCCGCGTCGGTCCGGGTGATGACCACGTTCATCCCGCGCGGGTCGGCCTCGTGTCGCGGCAGCCACGCGTCGCCGAAGACCACGTCGGCCGTCTCGGCGTAGACGTCGTCGCAGAAGTTGCACGCGTTGAGCTGGAACGCGGCGTGCCCCCACTGCCCGCCGACGAGCCTCCCGGGCATCTGCGCCACGGGCGAGTCGGCACCCGTTCCCCAGGCGCCGAAGCGGTAGCGCTTCGCGCTCGCGTCGTGGGGACTCTTGATGCGGAAGTCGACCTTCGCGAGGTCCTCGGGCGCCACCCCCTGCTGCCAGGCGAGCGACTCCGCGAACCCTGAGGCCTTCATGTGGCCGCACACGATCCCGACAAGGAACCGCACCTGGTCCCGGAGCGTCTCGTCCTCACGGGTCAGCAGCCGCATCGCCTGGACGAAGCAGGGCACCCCGACCATGGCGTAGCGCCGGCCGTCACCCCGCAGCCCGCGCACGACGTCGGCGAACGTCGTGGAGTAGTAGGCCGACTTGCGGCTGGCCAGGAGCTCCTCCGCGGTGCTCGCGACGCGGTACTCGAAGAGTCGGGGCCCGCTCGACGTCGGGCCGACGTGGATCACCCGGTCGACCTCGCCGCGGGAGAGCAGCTCCGCGAGGAACCAGCTCGTCAGACCTCCCGAGCTGGACCGGTAGACGGCGTCGTCGTCGGCCAAGCGCCCGGCATACGTGCCGAGGTACCTGCCGACGCGCCCGTCGACCGGAAGCGTGGACGCGAAGACCTCGCTCGCGACCTCGTCCTCGTCGGGTGACTCGTTCGCGAACGGGCACACCCGGCACGCGGCGGCGAGGGTGGCGCGGTCGGCGCCCTGCGGGTCCGCCTCGTAGTACCCCCGGCGCCCGATGGTCACCGGGACGGCGCCGCCCGTCCGGACCGCGCACGCGCCGCAGCCAACGCACATGCGCCGGGCGACGACGTCGAGGATCGTGGGGGCTGCCTCGGCGGTCTCAGACGCCAACTCGGCTCCCGGCCAGCTCGGCGGTTGGCTCGCCGGCGGGCACCGGCGCACCGACGGTGGTGGTGCGCTCGGGCGCCGCGTGGCGGCGTGCGCGCACGCGCGGGCCGACGAACTGCCAGACGCACTCTCCGAACCGCACCGGGTGCTCGACGGCGGCCTCGAGCAGCCGCCGGACCGACGCCGCGCGACGTCCCGTGACGCTCTCGTACCGGGCGCCGTGCATCAGTGCCTGGCTGCGCAGGGCGCGTGGTGAGTGCGTGCGCAGGCTGACCCCGAGCCAGGCGGCGTAGTAGCGCCGGATGCGCTCCTTGCTCTCCAGCACCGCGAGGGGGAACCGGGTCGACTTGCCCATGTAGAGCCGGTAGCGCACGGAGGCGACGTCGTGCCGCGCCACGACGCCCCGGATCGCGAGTCGGAGGAAGAGCTCGTAGTCCTCGGCGAACCGCGTGCCGAGGCGTGCCGGAAGCTCCGGGTCCTCGTCGGCCAGGGCGGACCGGCGGATGACGGCCGCACCCGGGGGCCACGGCCCGAAGCCCGTTCGGAGCATGTTCTCGACGGTGATGCGCTCGTACTTCCGTGGCCAGATCCGCTCCGACCCGTCGGGCCACAGACCCAGCGTCTCACCGCCCGCCGCGACGGCCTCGGGCACCGACTCCAGGACGCGGACGGACTCCGCGACCCCGGCGGGGATCAGCAGGTCGTCGGCGTCGAGGAAGACGACGTAGTCACCGCGCGCACGCGCCAGGCCGACCTGCCGCGCGGCGTGCGCTCCTTGGTTCGTCTGGCGGACGGTGTCCGCGCCGGCGCGGCGGGCGACGAGTGCGGTGTCGTCGCTCGAGCCGTCGTCGATCACGATGACCTCGTTCGCGCCCGAGGTCCTCGCGCTCTCGATGGTCTCCAGGAGGGTGTCGCCGGCGTTGTAGGCGGGGATGATCACCGACAGGTTCGTCGTCACATGGCACCTCAAGAAGTCGTGTTACTTGCTCGACTATGCCAAGAATATGCCGAGCCGTCCAGCGCCGCCGGACGGCCCGGGACGCCATCACCCACCTGGGTCAAATCTGGACCTGCCTGATCGACTTAGTGCGCTATCCTGCCCGGAGCCACGCCCCAACCGAGACGAGAGGTTCTGCGTGACGCACGAGTCGATCCTGAGAACTGCACTCGACGGTGCGCGATACCCGCTCTCACGTGCGCTCGACCGCGCCGTGTTCGAGCTCGCGTGGCTGACGTCCCCGCGCCGCAGCCGGACGCACCATGTGATCGTCACGCCACCCCGTGAGGGCAACGTCGGCGACCAGGCGATGGTCGAGAGCTTCGTCCATCAGGTCGAGGGGCCGGTCGTGGTGATCGACCGCGTACCGGCGATCCACCCCCTGCCGCCCGAGCGGGTCCGGATCGTGCACCTATCCGAGCTGCTGTACGGCTTCGGTGTCCGCCATCTCGTGGAGGTCTGGACGTTCGCCCGCCTGACGCGCAGCGCGCGTTCGGTCTCGATCCTCGGGGCGGACATGATGGACGGCCGGTACGCGTTACGCGCCGCGATCCGCCGCGCGGCGCTCGTCGAGCACACGGCACGGCACGGGGTGGATGCCCGCATCCTGGGGTTCAGCTGGAACGGCAAGTCGGAACCGCGCGCGAGACGGGCCGTCGCACGCGCGGCCGCCGCGGGGGTCCAGCTGTTCGCGCGGGACCCGCACTCCGCCGAGCGGCTCCGCTCCGACGGCATGGTGGACGTGGTGCAGACGGCAGACCTGGTCTTCGCGGACGACACCCTCGACGACTCCGCAGCGGATGCGTTGCTGTCCCCGATGAGACGGGCCCCGCTCGCCGTGCTCAACGCCTCGGCCCTCGTCGGATCATGGTTCGACCAGGTTCCCGACTACGTCGCGCTCACCGAGCATCTTCTCCGCCGGGGCCGGAACGTCGTGTTCGTCCCCTCCGGCAAGCGTCGAACCTTCGACGACTCGGAGGCCGCCCGCGCCGTCGTCGACGAGATCGGGAACGCGACGCCGCAGACCGTCGCCGTCATCGACGAGCTATGGTCACCGGCGCAGGTCCGAGCGCTCATCCGCAGGAGCGACCTCCTGGTCACGGGTCGCATGCACCCCAGCATCATCGCGCTCTCGCAGGGTGTGCCGCCGATCGTGATGTCGACCCAGGGCAAGGTCTCCGGCCTGCTCGCCCTGTTCTCGCTCGAGCAGAATCTCGTCGAGCCACGTCCCGGGATGAGCACCCAGGTCATCGAGCGGCTGGACGCGATCCTCGACGACGTCGAGTCGGCGAAGGAGGCCGTCCGCCGCCGACTACCGACCGTCACAGGCCTCTCCCGGCGGAACGTGGCGGGCCTCGCCGCACCGGACCGGACACCGGCCGGAGGCGAACCGGCCCACCCGCGACCGGTGCTCGTTCATCCGGTGGCGCCGTCCTCCCGGGCCGCTCACGCCTCCGGCCTCGACGACGCGCCCGCCTGATCACCGGCCCGAGGGCGAGCGGACAACAGCTCTTTCGTCCGCCAGAACTGCGCGAGGTCCCTCCGGAAGGCCGGCCAGACCAGCGCCTCGACCCCGAGCACCAGCAGCATCGCGCCGGCTCCGGTCCCGACCTGCGCCCACGGACCAGGCAGCGCGAGGACGTCGCTGAGCAGACCGGCGCAGACCGCCGCAGTCCCGTGCGCGACGATCGCGCGTGCTCCGTTGAGGAACCACTCCCGGGCGGCCATTCCCGCGGCCCGCCCGGCCCACCAGACGGACGCCGGCCAGGACAGCCCGACGGCGAGCGCGTACGCGGCGGCAACCCCGGTGACGCCCCAGAAGCTCCCGACCACCACCGCCACGACGACGAGCGGGCGGGAGACGAGCGCGAAGCGGAACTGGGCCTTGGTGTTGCCGGTCGATACGA
Organism: Georgenia alba; assembly: GCF_042665525.1. Classification (NCBI taxonomy): domain Bacteria; kingdom Bacillati; phylum Actinomycetota; class Actinomycetes; order Allobogoriellales; family Allobogoriellaceae; genus Georgenia; species Georgenia alba. The sequence continues at coordinate 1,255,301 of NZ_JBHTCQ010000001.1, read as the reverse complement.
GGACCCACGTCGCGGCGAAGCCGGCGATCTGGAAGGCGCCGCCCACCGCCAGAACCGTGAAGAGTGGTGCGAGCTCTAGCCACGACCGGCCGAGCAGGATCTCCACCACCGGCGCCCCCAGCGCGGCGGCGAGGCCGAGGACGGGCATGGTGGCATTCAGGACGATCGTCTGACCGCGTACCAGGAAGCGCGAGAACCTGTCCGCGTCGTCCTGCAGCCGAGCGAGCACGGGCATCGCCACGCGCGAGGTCGGCCAGGTCAGCTGACGGATCGGCATCATCATCATCTGGAACGCCCGGTCGTACAGACCCGCCGGGGCGGCGCCGAATCGTGCGCCGACGACGACGGAGTCGGCGTTGGACGAGGCATACGTCAACACCTGTGCGCCCAGGAGATGCACCCCGTACGAGACGAACGAGCGGACGCTCTCGTGCCGTTTCGGCAGGCCCGGGAGCCACCCGGCCGCGATCATCGAGACGCCGGCGACGACGCCGGCGGAGACCAGCTGCTGGCCCACCAACGCCCAGTAGGACCCGCCGCTCGACGCGACGACGACGGCGACCACGAGGCCCAGCAACGGCCCGATCACCTCGGTGGAGGCCGAGACGGCGAACCGGAGGTTCCGCAGCAGGCTCGCCCGCGCCTGAGCTGCGAGCCCGCCCATCACGAACGACAGCGCCAGCCAGCGGGTGATGTCGACGAGCAGCGGCTCGTCGTAGAGGCGCGCCACGGCCGGGGCGGCGAGGAACACGGCTCCGCCGGCGAGGACGCCGCAGGCGAGGTTGAGCCAGAAGAGGTTGTCGCGCTGGCCACGGGTGATCACCCTCGCCTGGATGGCTGCGCGGGAGAGCCCGAAGTCCTGCAGGATGCTCGCGAACCCGACGATCGCCGTGACCATGGCGACCAGCCCGTACTCGGTGGGACCCAAGAGTCGCGCGAGCACGACGATCGAGGCCATCTGGATGGCGATCCGGGCGACCTGCGCGACGAGCGTTGCGGCGCCGCCCCGCGCCGCTGTGCGCCCGAGGCCAGGCGTCCGTGCATCGACGCCGTCGACGCTCATGCCGCTCCCCTGCCCGTCGGGGCGTGCGCTCATGTGACGGCGCACGCTCACGGATAGCGTCGCAGGACCGCGCGGTAGGCGTCCCGGTGCAGACGACCGACATGATCCCAGTCGCGCGAGCGCAGGTCCGGACGTTCCGAACGGCCTGGGGCTCGGGAGCTCTCGAGGGCGCGCCGGACGTCGTTCACCGTCAGCGGAGGGTCGAAGAGGTGGACCCACCCCGGTCCCGCCTCGGCGGCCAGCGCCTCGGAGGAGCCGCTGCGTGGAAGGAGGACCGGCCGGTCGAGGGACAGGGCCAGGAGCGCGGCTCCCGAATTGTGGAAGACGGTGTACGCCAGCACCACCAGCTCCGACTCGCTCACCTCGCGGACGAGGTCGTCGTCGTCGACGAACTCGAGCCGGTGCGTGATTCGGGCGTCCCGCGCCGCGGCGGAACGGACCGTGTCCGCGATGCCCTGGTCCAGCGGCTTCCCGACGACACGAAGGCTCACCTCGCCGTCGGGGATCGCACGGAACACCTCCAGGAGGCGGTCGATGCCCTTGTACGGCCGGATGCGCCCGAACTGCAGGAGGCGGCCGCGCACCGCCTGCCATGTCGGGTCGACATCGAACCTGCCTCGGAAGTGCCCGTGCGGGATCTCGACGCGCCAGGCACCGCGCGGCGTGCGGGTGGAGCCGTTGAGGACGATCCACAGACCTGTCCGTCGGTCGATGTCCTCCAGGAGCGCGTGCTCGGCGCGGTCACCCGGCTCGTGCGGGCCCTCGTTGTGAACCGTCCGCACGAGGGGAACCCGGTGCAGGGCGAGACGGGCGAGCACAAGACGAGTCAGCAGCCTCTTGATCCGCTGGGCCACGGGCAGACCGTGCCGCAGCAGGGACTCGGGCCAGTGGACATGGAGGACGTCGTAGGAGCCGAACAGCGCCCGCCACCACGAGAACGTCAGGACCTCGAGATCCGCCGGGGCGCCCTCGTCGATCTGGTCGACGTACCGGGTGTTCGAGCCCGTGCGATCCCCGGCGGTCTGGAGCACTCGCAAGCGCCGCGGCCCGCTCGCGCCCGGCCGTGCGCGCCACACCTGCTCGGCGATGCTCAGCACTGCCCGTCCCGCACCAGGGCGGGGGCGCCGTCGAGGATTCCCCGTTGGTGCAGCTCCTCCGCCGTCGGGAAGTCGAAGTCCTCGAGCGTCTTCCGGACGTCCGCGGGACTCGGCGGCTTCCGGCGTGTCAGCGAGGCGTGCAGGTCCACCGGCTCCGGCCACGGGAGTCCCAGCGACGCGTAGTAGTCCCGGTACTTGATCTCGGGCTCCTGGGTCGTGGGCGCCACGAGCGTGCAGGGCCGGCCGAGCGCATGGGCGAAGACGACGCCATGGAGCGAGGAGGCGTACACGTGCTCTGCGCGCAGGATCTCGCGTGCGAGATCGACAGGCAGGCTGTCGACGTCGAACACCTGCACGGACCGGGTCGATCGGAACTTGCGACGCTCGCGGTAGTGCGGGACGAAGAGGGTGCGTCCGGGCTCGGCCCGGACCGAGTCCACCAGGTCGGCGAAGACGGTGTCGGCAAGGAGCCCGGGATCGAGCTGGAAACGGACGTCGCGCACGTCGTGACCTGCGTGGGCGAACGCCTCCAGGCTGAGCGGGCCGCGGACTCCGCGGATGGTCAGACGAACCCCGGCACTGGGTGGAGGGATCGGGGTGCCGCGTGTCCCGATGCCGCACACGACGTCCCCGTCACGCACCAGGCGGGCCAGGGACCCCACCAGCAGCAGACGCCGTCCCTCGTCGGTGGTGTTGCGCATCGTCGCGCCGTACAGGAAGGCGACGAGGTCCCGGTTGAAGAGGTCCCCAGCGTTCCCGATCCTGGGCCGGATGCGTCGGTGGCGCAGGCCGAACGTCCCCGGCGCCGCCGCATCCCAGAAGTAGCCCCGCAGCTCCGCCACACCGTCCCCCGACCTCACTCGTTCGCGGCCGACCACGCACCATACACGGGAAATCCGACCAACTTGCTTGACTATCACTCCATACTGCCGGTGATGTGGATGCACGTCCAGTCGGATGGCGGCCCGTCGGCGGGTCGGCACGCCGCGTCGACGAGGCGCTCAGGATGGGACGGAGTCGGACCCTCGAAGGCCCGGCCCGGGAACCTGGGGGAAAGTGGGGCCGGGTCTTCGGGGGCTCACCATGTCCAACGGGCGTCGACACGCCGGTGTTCCGTGAGACGGACCACGACTTTTCCCGATTCTCACGCGGAAGATCGACGACGCTGCCGGTACTCGTGCACGTAGCCCCACGCGACCGCGACCACACCGAGCCCCAGCCCTGCGAAGCAGACGTCGAGCCACCGCTCCGGCACGTGGCCGAGGAGGTCGAGCGCGCCGACGACGACGGTGGCGACGATCCACACCATCGTCCCCGTGACCGTGAGCGTCACGGCGTTCACCTTCGCGGGAGGGGGGTCGGGACTGCGCTCGAAGAGCTCGACGTCGGGCACGCTCCGAGCCTATCGACCGCGACGTCGAGGCAAGGGGTTTCTGGGACAATGCGCGGCATGAGCGCGCCGAACACCCTCTCCACCAGCTGGCTGGATCGCACCTTCCGGATCACGGAGCGGGGTTCGAGCGTCGCGCGTGAGGTCCGTGGCGGTCTTGTGACCTTCTTCGCGATGGCCTACATCCTCGTGCTCAACCCCCTGATCCTCTCCGGGCCGGACTCCCAGGGGGGCTTCCTCGGCGGCGGCACGGAGCCGAACCGACCCGCGATCGCCGCTGCCACCGCCCTCATCGCCGGCCTGATGACGATCCTCATGGGCGCGGTGGCGAACTACCCGCTGGCGCTCGCGGCCGGGCTCGGCATCAACGCACTCGTCGCGTACGGGATCGCCCAGCTCGACGGCATGACGTGGGCCGACGCCATGGGCCTTGTGGTCCTGGAGGGCATCGTCATCTTCGTCCTGGTCCTCACCGGCCTGCGGGAGGCGGTCTTCCGCGCCGTCCCGCACGCGCTCAAGGTCGCCATCACGGTCGGGATCGGCCTGTTCATCGCGCTCATCGGCCTGGTCGACGCGGGGATCGTGCGTCCCGGCGGCACGCCGCTGCAGCTGGGCATCGAGGGCTCGCTGATGGGCTGGCCCGCGCTGGTCTTCGTCGTCGGGCTCTTCCTCATCGTCGTACTCATGGTCCGCAGGATCCGCGGCGCGATCCTCATCGGGATCGTCGTCGCCGGCCTGCTGGCCGCCGTGCTGGAGGCGGCCTTCGACATCGGTGCGCGCAGCGAGGAGAACGCCACCGGATGGTCACTGACGGTCCCCGCGCTGGATGGCTCACCGTTCCAGGTGCCCGACTTCTCGACGCTCGGGCAGTTCTCGCTGTTCGGCGCCTTCTCGGAGGCGAAGGCCGGCGTGGTGGCGGCACTGCTCCTGGTGTTCTCGCTGATGCTGGCCGACTTCTTCGACACGATGGGCACGATGGTCGCGATCGGTGCTGAGGCGGACCTCCTCGACGAGCAGGGCAACCCCCCGCGCACCCGCCGCATCCTCCTCGTCGACTCGGTCGCGGCCGCGGCGGGCGGTGCGGCCGGGGTCTCGTCGAACACGAGCTACATCGAGTCGGCCGCCGGCGTCGGCGACGGCGCACGCACCGGGCTCGCGTCGATCGTGACGGGCTGCGCGTTCCTGGTCGCGACGTTCCTCGCGCCGTTGACGGCGTTCGTCCCGTACGAGGCGGCGACCCCGGCGCTGGTGGTCGTCGGCTTCCTCATGATGACGCAGGTGACGGACATCCCATGGAAGGACGCCGCCATCGCGATCCCCGCATTCCTGACGATCATCTTCATGCCCTTCACGTACTCGATCGCCGCCGGCATCGGCGTGGGCTTCATCACGTACGTGCTGCTGTCGGCCGTCCGCAAGGGCGGGGCGCGCCAGGTCCACTGGCTCATGTGGGTCGTCGCGGCGCTGTTCGTCGTCTACTTCAGCCTCGGACCGATCCAGGCCGCGCTCGGCGTCTGAGGCCGGCCACGGCGTCTTCGCCGGCCCGGCCGCCCGCCCCTCAGAGGTTCAGGGAGGCCCGCGCGATGGTCCGCGCCGCCGGGAGGATCTGGTCGAACGACTCCTGGTAGACGGACAGCTCCCGCCGGAACGGGTCCACGACGTCGTCCAGCTCGGGTTCGACCGGGGTCCGGTGCCGACCGGCGAGCGTCACCAGGGCGGCGAGCCGCGAGGCCGGCGTCGGCTCGGGGCCGGTGGCCTGCTCCAGCTCGGCTCGATCCACCTTGCTCACCAACCGGGCGAACTCCCGCAGGGTGAAGGTCCGCTTGACCGCACCCGGCACCAGCTCCACGACCGCGCCACGGTGCTCCCGGGTCATCGGCAGCACGAGGTCGGCCTGCCCGATGATCTCCTCGGTGAGGATCTTCGCCGCGAAGTCCTCGACGTCGACGTCGATGTCACGCAGGAGATCGGCCATGGGCCCGTGGATCGGTTCCCCGACGAGGGCGCCCGTCCCGGCGCTGGTGACGGAGACCTCGTCTCCGAAGGCGGACCGGAAGAGGCGTTCGGCGGCCGGCGACCGGCAGATGTTGCCGGTGCACACCGTGAGGATCGTGAACTTCTCACCCGATCGATAGCTCATGCCTGCGTGCGCTCCTTTCCCTGCGGCGCTCTACGGTAACCAGGGCTCGCAGGCCGCGTGCTTAGACTCGGCCGCATGCAGTGCTCATCACGTGAGGAGCCCCTGTCCGGCCTGCGCGGCGACATGGACGGGGGCACCCCCCGTTGAGTACCCGCCGCGCCGCCCACGGAAGAAGTCGGCGCCGCCGGCAGGGAGCCCCACGCTGGCTCAAGCTCGGCTTCGGCGCCCTCGGGCTGCTCCTGCTCGTGGTGATCGTCTCAGGCGTGTTCTGCGCCCTGGATGCGCGCACGGCGTACGCCGAGCTCCGCGACGCGCAGCAGCGGGTCAGCGCACTGCGCGAGCAGGCACTCACCGGCGACCGCGAGCGGGTCGAGCAGCTGGCGACCGAGCTCCGCGAGCACACCGGCGCGGCTCGCGAGTCCCTCACCGGTCCGCACTGGACGATCATGGGATGGGTGCCATGGGTCGGGCCCAACGTCCGTGCGGTCCAGACGGTCAGCTTCGCGACGGACGACCTCGCCACCGGCGCGCTTGAGGACCTGGTCGACGCCGTGTCGGTCGTCGACCCCTCCAACCTCGCCATCCAGGACGGGCGGATCAACATCGAGCCCATCGCCGAGGTGGCCCCGCAGGTGGTGTCCGCGAACGACACCGTCCAGGAGGCGGTCGACGCGCTCGCCGAGATCGACACCGACGAGCTGCTGCTCCCGGTCTCCCTGGCGGTCGGGGAGGTCCGGGGGCAGGTCAACGAGATCGGGGCCTTGACCGGCACAGCCTCTCGGGCCGTGCAGCTGATCCCGCCGATGATGGGGATCGACGGGCCGCGCGACTACCTGGTCCTGGTCCAGAACAACGCCGAGCCCCGCGCGACCGGGGGCATCCCGGGCGCCATCATCCACCTGCGCACCGACGACGGCGCGCTCGAGATCGTCGAGCAGCAGCAAGCAGGGCTCTTCGGCCCGTACTCCGAGCCGGTGCTCGAGCTCGACACGGGCGAGCTCTCCCTGTACGGCGAGCACCTCGGCCGGTACATGCAGAACGTCACCTTCACGCCCCACTTCCCGCGCACCGCACAGCTCACGACCGAGATGTGGCAGCGGGACATGGGCGAGGAGATCGACGGCGTGGCGTCCATCGACCCGGTCGCGCTCGGTGCCCTGCTGCGACCCACCGGCTCGGTGGAGCTGCCGTCGGGTCAGTCGCTCACACCGCGGAACACGCCGCAGCTCCTCATGAACCAGATCTACCTCGACATCGAGAGCCCGCAGGCCCAGGACCAGTTCTTCGAGGCGGCCGCCGCGGCGATCTTCGAACAGGTGATCGGCGGGGCCGGCAACGCGGCCGGCGTCGTCCCGGTCCTCGACGAGGTGTCCTCGCAGGGGCGCCTCATGCTCTGGAGCGCCCACGAGCAGGAGCAGTCGCTCATCAGCGGGACCAACCTTGCGGGAGAGCTGCGCGGGCACGTGGGCGACCGACCCGTCGTCGGGATCTTCGTGCACGACCTGACCGCGGCAAAGATCGGCTACTACGAGCACGTCAGCGCCGACATACGGCAGGTCGAGTGCCGCCCGGACGGATCGCGTGAGCTCGAGGTGGCCGTGACGATCAGTAACGAGGTCCCCGCCGACTTCGAAAACCTGCCGCCATATCTCGTCGGAGACGGACGATTGGTGGACGTCGGCGATATACGCACCCGGCTCTTTGCCTACGCCCCGACCGGCGGCCGCATCACCGATTTCCAGTCCAGCGACGGCTCGACGGGCGTGTCACCGTCCATGCACGACGACCTGTACGCGGCCGCCGCACGAGTAGTGCTCTCGCCCGGCCAGTCGCAGACGTTCACCTTCACGATGGACGTTCCGGCGGACCTCTCCGGCGAACCGCTGCCGCGGATCACGCCTGGTCCGGCAGTTGGACAGTTCTCGACCCAGACTTCCCCGTGCGGCGGATGACTGCTAACGTGCCCGTGTTCTAACCGCACGCGTTTCCAGAACCCTGGGGGAAAAGCATGAACCGACGCGCACTGGCTACGGCCGCTGCCACCGCGGGCCTCGTCCTCGCGCCGACCGCTGCCCTGGCGGACACCGACGACGGCGGCTACGCCGGCGAAGAGGCCTACCTCGAGATCTCCAACGAGCAGGGCGGCGAGGCCTTCACGTTCACGGCGACCGTGTTCGGCGCCGACGAGTACGAGGACGGTGAAGAGGTCACCCTGACCGTCACCTCCGAGGACGAGAGCGTTCCGGACTCCGCCATCGAGATCGCGGGCACCGCGTCGCAGAGTGGCGTCCTCGAGGGTGGCAGCGCCGCCTTCGACGTCGCCATCAGCGAGGAGGGCACCTACGAGATCGTCGCCACCGACTCGGACGGCGAGTTCATCGCCTCCGCGGTCGTCGAGGTCTACTCCGAGGGCGAGGGTGACGACGACGGCGGTCTCGGCGGCGGTCTGCCCGAGACCGGTGCTCCGAACAGCACCCCGCTCGTGGTCGGCGCAGCGCTTCTGCTCGCTGCCGGTGCCGGCGCGATGGTCTTCGCCCGCACCCGTCAGACCCAGGCCTGAGCTTCGGCCTAGCTGACTGACTGAGGACGGCCCCCGCACCATGCGGGGGCCGTCCTGTCTGTTCGACCAGGAGTTTGGACATGCATGCAAGGCGAGCGCGCGCAGGCCTGGCAGCGGCGGTCGCTCTCGCCACCGCCACGCTCGGGTCCTGCGACAGTGACGGATCGCCCACCGGTGGTGCGACGACCTCCGACTCGCCTCCGACGATCGACGTGACGACCGTGGACCTCGACGCCTACGCGGACGAGCTGTTCGCGGAGACGAACGCCTTCCGGGAGACGGAGGACCGCCCACCCCTGGAGCGGTCGGACTGTGCGATACGGCATGCCCGGGACAGGGCGGAGGCGTTGACCGGCGGGGACGCACTGGAGCACGCACCCATGAACGACGTGCTGGATGCCTGCGACGCATCCTGGAGCGGCGAGAACCTCGTTCGTAGCGCAGCAGAGCCGGCCGAAGTCGTCACGGCGTGGTCGAACTCGTCCGGACACCGTATGAACCTTCTCACCACGGAGGCCGAATCACTCGGCGTCGCCTGCGTGCGGGACGGCGAAGAGCTCCTGTGCTCGCAGGTCTACCTGGGCCCGGGCGGGGGCTGAACCGGCCGTCGACACATCTCACACCGGAACCCGGTCCTCGGCCGGGTTCTCGTCGGCGTGGCCACGCGGGGACCACGTCCGTCCGGGTGATCGCGCTGCTGGAAGCCCTGGTCCGGCGAGGAAGCTGGCCTCGCGGTGGTACGCCCTCTGCCACCATGGGCGCATGCATGTCTCGGCCAAGTCGGACTACGCGTTGCGCGCCCTCATCGAGATCGCCCAGGACGAGGGCGCTTCGCCCCTGAGCGCGGAGGCCATCGGCAACGAGCAGGACATCCCGCACCAGTACCTGCAGTCCATCCTCGCCGACCTGCGGCGGGCTGGCATCGTACGGAGCCAGCGGGGACAAGGCGGCGGATGGCTGCTCGCGAGGGATCGTGACGCCATCTCCGTCGCGGACGTCATGCGGGCGGTCGACGGGCCGCTCGTCAGCGTCCACGGCGTACGTCCCGAGTCCGTCACCTACCTCCCCGACGCCCGGGTGCTGCAGACGGTGTGGATCGCGGCGCGCGGCGCCCTGCGTGGGGTCCTCGAATCCACGACGCTGGCCCACCTCGCAGCCGCCGAGCTCCCGGCCCCGGTCACGCAGCTCAGCGCGGACAAGGACGCCTGGCAGGCGCACTGAGCCACTTCCCTGACTCCTGCGCCCGGCTGGCCACAAGCCTCCGAGGCGCCATCCGTTTTCCTGGCCACACCGCCGGGACCTGCGGTGATGCCACCGCCACGTCATCGTGTTTCGCGCAAGGGTCCGGATCGTGAAGTTTGGGCGAACTCCGTCCGTAAGCCTTTGCCTAATATCGGACGGGTCGGTACGTTGACCGGGCAAGTTCCTGTTCCCGACCACTTCCTGGGGGAAGAGAATGAGCAGAACGGGCCGACATGCAGTATCCGCCGCGGCCGCCGCGGTGCTGGTGCTGCTTCCATCAAGCGCTGTCGCCGACGGGGGGCACGGTCACGGCCCTGGTCACGGAGACGGGCACTGCCACGACTTCGATGCACGTGGGTACGGGCACGGGCATGGCCCGGGCCACGGCCACGGGGACGACTGCGACGACGACGACGGCGACGGCGGCTACGCCGACCCGGGCCAGGTGTCGCTCTCGGAGTTCCACCCGCGGGCCGGCGAGACCTTCCAGGTCTACGTCGAGACCTCCGTCGCCGACGAGGTCACCATCGAGATCGCGTCGCACAACCCCACGATCCCCGATGAGTCCATCGAGATCGCGGGCGCGGCGTCCGCGACGGCTCCCGTCGAGGACGGCGTCGCAACCTTCGACGTGACCATCGACGAGCCGAGCCGCTACTCGGTCGAGGCCACCTCGAGCGAGGACGGCAGCTTCATCGGCGCCGCCAGCTTCACCGTGATCGGTGACGGTCACGGCGGCGACGACGGCGACCACCACGGTCCGCCGGACCACGGTGACGGCGGCCCGGGCTGGTGGCACAAGTGGTGGAGCCTCGCCAGCTTCTGGTTCTCGGGCTGGGGCGGCCACTGGTTCTCCGGTTGGTTCTGATCCCCTGACCGTCAGCCAGGCCTGACAGGTACGACCGCCCCTGCGGAGTGATCCGCAGGGGCGGTCGTCTGTTCTCGCCCGGAACCGCTAGCCCGCGAACGTCCGCGTCCGGGAGCCGCGGAGCAGCAGCAGCGGCACGGCCAGCGCGACCACCGCGATCGCTCCCCAGATGCCCGCCACGGCCCACGCGCCGCCCGCGATGACCAGCACCGGCGTGAACGTGACCGCCGTGACCTCCACCGGGAGCACGGGCAGGTAGGCGATGGCGAAGTCCTCGAGCGTGCGCGAACGCATCCGGGGGTCGACGATCCGGAGCAACGCGATGCCGGTCGAGACGGAGCCGGTTGCCCAGCCCCACGTGAAGATCTGCTTCTCGAACCAGTTCTCGCCCACCATGCGAGGCGCGAGGCCGATGCCCAGCGCGAGGCACAGCGCCAGCCCGACGGCGAACAGGATCACCAGGGCGAGCCAGTGCCCGGCCACCAGGCTCGGCACGATCGAGGCGATGCCGCACACCACGAGGACGTCGGTGGCGGTGCCGGAGATCGAGCGCAGCGACTCCCCGTCCACCAGGCGTCGCGTGTTCGTGACGGACAGCAGCGCCCGCAGGGCCAGACCGATGAGGAACGCGATCGAGAACAGCGGGAACGCGACGTCCGGGAGGACCTGGACGAGCAGCTCGTTGACGCCGTAGGCGCCGGCGGAGATCGCGAGGACCACCGCACCCTGGAAGCTCAGCGACTCGATGCTCCCTGCCGAGAACGTGTGCGTGCCGATGGCCGGGCGACCGGAGTCGGCGGCGAGCACGCCGGTGCGCATGTCCCGCGGGATCGAGGTGACGCCGGCGAACTCCTGCGCGAACCCACGCGCGGCACCGATCTTCGACTGGACGATGCCGCCGACGATGCCGATCAGCAGACCGACCGTCGCCGAGGTGAAGGCGAGGGACTGCGCCTCGGCCCATCCGGCGTCGGCGAAGACCGTGCCCATGGCGGCGGCGGAGCCGAAGCCGCCGGCCCATCCCGCGAAGAGCAGCAGCCCGAACCCGTCGGGCGTGCCGAACAGAGGACCGAGCAGCAGAAGCCCCAGCAGTGTTCCCACGGCCACCTGCGCGGCGTACATGAGCACCCCGTACCCGGCGAAGCCGGCGATCGACCGGCCGATCTTGCGCAGGTCGAAGTCGTCGGTCAACGCCAGGCAGGCGAAGACCACCACGATCAGCACCGAGGAGTACGTGCCGACCTGGTCGGAGAAGGGCAACCAGCCCAGCCCGTTCGGCCCGAGCGCGAGGCCGAGCACGCCGGCGATCACGCTCGCGGGGATCATGAGGGCCTGGATCGGCCGCACGGTGGCGCGGACGAGCGTCCCGACCACGAGCAGGACGCCGATCAGGCCCGCGTCGACAAGCAGGGACCACGGTGAGAACTCCATGTGAGCTCCTTAGGGTTGGGAGCCGTCGTGCGGTGCCTCGGCGGTCGCGAAGCCCAGTCGGCTCTGTGCGGAACGGAACGCTCGTTCGATGACCTCCAGGAGTCCGAGAGGATCGCCGCGCGCCACTCTGGCGCGCAGCGGGGTGCGGTGCGTGGCGTCGTCGACCGCCACGTAGCTCACGCCGGGCCACGGGGTCAGCGTGAGGAGCTCCGAGACGATCGCGACGCCGGCGCCGGCGGAGACCAGGCCGAGCATCGCCTGCTCGCTCTGCACGTGGCAGATCGGGCTCGGGCTGAATCCCGCGGCGGTGCAGGCCCCGGCGATCGCGTCGAACGCCACCGGTGCGCGGGACCGTTCGAAGAGCACGATCCGCTCCTCGGCGACGGCGGTGAGGGCGGCGCTGCCCGTGCCGGCGAGCGGATGGTCGGCCGGGACCGCGAGCACGAACCGCTCGTCCGCCAGCACGATCTGGTCGTCGGTCGCATCTCCCCAGTCCCGCAGGATGGCCAGGTCCAGGTGGCCGGCGGCCAGCGCGTGCTTCTGCTCCTCGCTGCCCATCTCGGTCACGACCGGCTCGTACTCCGCCAGGAGCGGCAGTATGGCGGGCAGGAGTGCCGGGAACGTCGAGGTCACGGCGGCCAGCCGGACCGGCCGGCCTTGTGCACCTCGCTCGATGAGGGTCACGGTCTCCGCAGCCCGGCGCAGCAGGAACTGGGCCTCCGGGTAGAGCGTCTCCGCCGCGCTCGTGGGGGTGACCGCGCGGGTGGTCCGCTCGAAGAGGCGCACCCCCAGCTCCCGCTCGAGCGCGGCGATCGCCTGGCTCACCGGCGGCTGGCTGGTGCGGAGCCGTCGGGCCGCCGCGGTGAAGCTGCGCGCCTCGTAGACCGCGGTGAAGTTCCTCAGCAGCCGCAGCTCCAGATCAGGCATCGAACCGTCGCGGGTCGAACATCTCGACGTCGTACCGGGGCCTCTGCCCGGTGGCGAGGTCGGCCGCGATCTCCCCGAACACGGGCGCAAGCTTGAAACCGTGGCCGGAGAATCCGGTCGCGACCGTCACGCCGGGCCCCACCCGTCCGACGACGCCGCGCCGGTCCGGCGTGAAGACGTCCATGTGCACGGAGTGGCGGCTCGGTTGCGGCGGCAGGTCGGGCAGCAGCCGGTGGACGTCGGAGCCGACCGCCTCGAGCTCCTGCGGCGAGAGGAACCGGCCGAGCTGCTCCGGGGCGTCGACGCTCCCCCAGTTGTCCGCCCACCCGGACTTCACGAGCGCACCGTCCAGGGAGGGGACGCCGAAGAGGTGGACGCCGTCGAGGTCGCGGATGAACCCGGGGAACCGTTCCGGCGCGAAGTCTCGGGGCGCCGCCGGGGCGAACCAGGTGAGCACGAGCGGCTTGATCGTGAGCGCCGTGCCGAGCCGGGGAACGAGACGGCCGGACCACACACCCGAGGCGACCACGGCGTGACGGGCACTGACCGTCGTCCGGGTGGTCCTCAGGCGCACGCCCCGCTCGGTCGGCTCGATCTCGACCACCTCCTCCCGGTCGAGCAGGACGGCGCCGGCGTCCCCGGCCTGTCGCAGCGTCTCGGTCACGGCGCTCTCCGGCCGCAGCACACCGCCGAGCCGGTCCAGCACCCCGACCTCCTCCGTGAGGCACCCGTGCTGGGGATAGCGCTCCCGCAGGGCCGGGGCGTCGAGGACCTCGTGCGGCAGGTCGTTCTGCTCGAGCGACTCCAGGACGTTGCGCATCTGCGGGGTGCCGGGCAGGCCGATCGACAGGACGCCCGTCGGGTGGAACAGGGTGCGTGACGACCTCTGCTCGAGGTCGAGCCACTGCTCACGTGCGGCGAGCAGCATCGGGACGTAGGCGGGGCTCTCGTGGTAGCCGGTGCGGAAGAGCCGGGACTCACCGGTGAACGCACCATGGTCGTGCCCCAGCCCGAACTGCTCGAGACCGACGACGCGCACCCCCCGGCGTGCCAGGTGCCAGCTCACCATCGCCCCGACGCTGCCCAGCCCGACCACTGCCACGTCCGTATCCATGACGGAGGATCATGCTGGCACCGGGGACGGGATGCAATAGCCGACCGATATCTGTCGACGATCGATTGATCTACCTCACAAATGAGTCGCTCTCGCCACAGCCCGGCCGTCAGCCCGTCGCGAGGGTCAGGGTCACGCCCATGGTGCGAAGGCGCTGCGCGGACGAGCTGGCCAGCTGGTCGTCGGTGATCACCTCGTCGAACTCGACGAGGTCGGCGACCCGGTGCATCGCGAACGTGCCGTACTTCGTCGAGTCGGCGAGCAGGATCGCCGTGGAGGCGACCTCGAGCGCCGCCTGCTTCACGTCGACCTTGGCCTCCGCGGGCGTGGTCAGGCCGCGCGCGCCGTCCCAGGAGCTGGCGCTGAGGAACGCGACGTCGACGTTGATCTGCCGCATGGTCGTGGCGGCCAGGCGACCGGTGCTCGAACGGTTCCGGTTCTCGACGTGCCCGCCGATGTGGACCAGCTCGATGTCGGTGTCCATCAGCATCCCGAGGGTGCTGAAGTCGTTCGTGACGACCGTCAGGCCGGAGAGCTCACGCAGGGACGGCACGAGCGCCGCGACGGTCGTCCCGGCGTCGAGGTAGACGGCCGCGCCGGAGCTCACCCGACGAGCGGCCTCGGTGGCGATCTTCTTCTTCAGGTCGAGATGGGTGACCGCCTTCGCCTCGTAGCTCGGTTCCGACCGCAGGTGCTGCGCGACCCGCACGCCACCTTTCACCGACCTGGCGCGCCCCTCGTCCTCGAGAGCCGCGATGTCACGGCGCACCGTCATGTGGGATACGCCCAGGCGCCTGGTCAGGTCACGGACCGAGACCACGGTCTCGGACGCCAGCAGCGAGACGATCCACTCGCGCCGCTGCTCGGGAATCATCCGCTGGTCCACGACGTCGCGCCCCCTCGCCTCGCCGCCGAACTGTCACGCGCACTGTAACCAATCATCACGGATGAGCACAGGCGTTGATGTCACAGCATTTCCGGGCCGCCAGGCACCTCCAGAGCCGGCGCACCTCACGCGAATGCACGAGCCCATGTGACACTGCGATACCTACGTTGACTGTGGTGTGACGATCGGGCTACGTTCCCCGCGACGGTTCACACGGGATGACCTGGTCCGCGACGACGACGCCGAGGGAGCCACGATGTCACGGTCGGACGCACCGACACCCGCGACGCCCAGCAGGCGAGGAGTCCTCGCTGCGGGCCTCCTCGGTCTGACGGTGCCCGCCCTGGGCTCCTGCGCCCGCTTCACCGGCAACTACTCCTCCGCCGAGAGCCTCCGGTTCTGGAGCCTCTTCTCGGGAGGAGACGGCGTCCTCCTGGTGGACATCCTCGACACGATCGGCCCGACCGTGGGCGCCGTGCACTCGACCGTCCTGGAATGGGGCCCGCCCTACTACACCAAGCTGGCGATGGCCTCCACGGGCGGACGCGGCCCGGACCTGGCGATCCTGCACCTCTCCCGCGTGCCCGGGTACGCGCCCGGCGGGCTCCTGGAGCCCTTCGACCTGGACCTGCTCGCCGAGTTCGGTGTCCACCCGGAGGACTTCGACCAGGAGCTGTGGTCCCGGGGCGTCTTCGACGGGGAGCAGCGCGCGATCCCGATGGACACCCACCCCTTCATCTGCTTCTACCGGCGCGAGCCGCTAGACGCGGTCGGCATGCTGACGACGGACGGCGTGCTGCGTCCCTTCGACGGCCCGGAGGACTTCCTCGCCTCGCTCGACGAGCTGCGCGGTAGCACCGGCGAGACCCCGCTGAGCTTCGGGCACATCAACGACGACGCGATGGCCTGGCGGCTCTTCTGGTCCCTGATGAACCAGCAGGGCACCCGATTCGAGCTCGGCGAGGGCGTCGCCGACATCGACGTCGACGGCGTGGAGAGCGTCATGACGTTCCTCGGTCAGCTCTTCGACGGCGAACGCGCGCTGGGCAACCTCCAGCCGGCGGCCGCCGAGGCCTCGTTCAGCAACGGCCGGTCCGCGATGCACTTCAACGGGGAGTGGGAGCTGACGACGTTCCGCGACGCCGGTGTGCCCGACCTGGCGGCGTCACCCTTCCCCGCCGTGCTGGGCGAGCCCGCCGGCGCGGCCGACTCGCACTCCTTCGTCCTGCCGGCGCAGCTCGCCGCGGACCCGGCGAAGCGCCGCCAGGCGCACCAGTTCGTCGCGGAGTTCCTCAAGGCGAGCATCACCTGGGCGGAGGCCGGCCACATCCCCGCCTACAGCCCGATCACCGCGTCTCCCGAGTACGCAGAGCTCGAGCCGCAGAGCAGCTACGTCCAGGCGGCAGACAGCGCAGCGCTCGACCCGCAGGCGTGGTTCACCGGCTCCGGATCGGAGTTCCAGCGCGAGGCGGGCTTCCCGACGCAGAGCGCGATGCTGGGCGGCGACCCGGCCCAGGCCGCCGCCGACCTCGTCGCGTACTGCGAGTCCAGAGCGGCTCAGCCGAACCCGACCCGAGGGGGTGCGCGATGAGCGCCCGGGCACCGAGCGCGCCGGCCGCGACGGCCGGGCGGACCCGACGCCGCGAGGGCCGGTCCTGGTCCGCCGGCTGGTTCGTGGTCCCCTTCCTCGTCTTCTTCGTGCTGTTCATGATCTGGCCGATCATCTACGGCGTCTGGCTCAGCCTCACGGACCAGTCGCTCGTGGGAGGCGAGCCGGAGTTCGTCGGGCTGGCCAACTACACCGAGGCGCTGGCCGACCCCGAGGCCTGGCGGGCGCTCGGGCACACGGCGTACTTCACCCTCATCAGCACCGTGCCGCTGGTGCTGGTCGCCCTGGTCATGGCGACCCTCGTCTACACGGGCGTACGCGGTCAGTGGCTCTGGCGGCTGGCGTTCTTCGCGCCGTACCTGCTGCCGGTGGCGACGGTCGCCATGGTCTGGAGCTGGCTGCTGGAGGAGAACCTCGGACTGGTGAACCAGACCCTCGTCTCGCTGGGGCTCGGCGGCGTGGGCTGGCTCTCGGACGAGAACGCGGCTATGTGGTCGGTGACGATCGCGACGGTCTGGTGGACGGTCGGGTTCAACTTCCTGCTCTACCTCTCCGCCATGCAGGCGATCCCCAACCACCTCTACGAGGCGGCGTCGATCGACGGCGCCGGACCGTTCCGCCGGCTCTGGAGCATCACGCTGCCGCAGCTGGGACGCATCACCGGCGTCGTGCTGATCCTGCAGATCCTGTCCTCCCTGAAGGTCTTCGACCAGATCTACCTGATGACCAAGGGCGGTCCGAACGGGGCCACCCAGTCCTTCCTGCTCTACGTCTACGACGCCGGGTTCACGGGCTACCGCCTGGGTTACGCGGCCGCCCTGTCGTACCTCTTCCTCGCCCTCGTCGTGATCGTCTCGATCGTCCAGGTGCTGCTCGCCCGCCGGAGGGAGACCACCGCATGACCAGCACGTCAGCAGCCTCGCTCGGCACCCGTCGCCGACCCAGGCCGTCCCGGTCGTTCACCTTCCAGACCCAGCAGGAACGGTTGCTGCTGGGCACGTCGTGGGGTCCACGCCTGCTGACCTGGGGCGGTCTCCTGGTCATGACCGTGCTGTGGCTGGTCCCCCTCGCCTGGGCCGTCGACACCTCGTTCAAGACCGAGGCGGACGCGAGCGCCCTGCCGCTCTCCTGGATCCCGGAGAGCGGCTTCACCCTCGGCTCCTACCGGGAGGTCCTCGCCGCCGGGAACATCCAGACCTGGTTCGTCAACAGCGTCGTCGTGGCCGTGATCGTCACCGTCCTGACGATGGTGGTGTCCTCGCTCGCCGCGTACGGGTTCTCGCGCACCACCTTCCGCGGCAAGAACCTGCTCTTCGCACTCACCATCGGCGCGATCATGGTGCCGCCACAGATCCTCGTGGTCCCGCTCTTCCAGCAGATGGTGAGCTGGCGCCTCGTCGACACCTACTGGGGCATCGCCCTGCCCCAGGTGATCGCGCCCGTGATGGTCTTCATCCTGAAGAAGTTCTTCGACGGGATCCCGCTCGAGCTCGAAGAGGCCGCCCGGATCGACGGCGCATCCCGCCTGCGCGTCTTCTGGTCGGTGGTCCTCCCGCTCTCCCGCCCCATCCTGGCGGCGGTGGCGATCTTCGTGTTCATCAACGCCTGGAACAACTTCCTGTGGCCCTTCATCGTCACCAGCGAGCCCGAGCTGATGACGCTGCCCGTGGGGCTGCCCAACGTGCTGAGCGCCTACGGCCAGATCTACTCCCAGGAGATGGCGGCCGCCACGCTCGCGGGGCTGCCCCTCATCGTCGTCTTCATGCTCTTCCAGCGGCAGATCGTGCAGAGCGTGGCGACGACGGGCCTGGGCGGCCAGTGACCGGCACACCGAGACGCACACCCCAACCTCGAGGAGCGGAATGAGCACAGCACGGATCGTCGTCGACGACGCCTACGAGATCGCCGAGATCGACCCCCGCATCTACGGGTCCTTCGTGGAGCACATGGGCCGGGGCGTCTACGACGGCATCTACGCACCCGAGCACGAGACGGCCGACGAGGACGGCTTCCGCGGTGACGTGGCCGCCGTGGTGCGCGAGCTCGGGCCGACGATCCTGCGCTATCCAGGCGGCAACTTCGTCTCCGGGTACGACTGGGAGGACGGCGTCGGACCGAAGTCGGAACGCCCCGAGCGGCTCGACCTCGCCTGGCGCAGCGTCGAGTCGAACCAGGTGGGCACGGACGAGTTCCTCCGCTACTGCCGGACGGTGCAGGCGGACCCGATGCTGGCGGTGAACCTCGGCACGCGTGGGATGCGTGAGGCGCTCGCGCTGCTGGAATACTGCAACGTCCCGGGTGGGACGCCCGCCTCCGACCTGCGGCGGCGCCACGGCACCGCCGAGCCCTACGGCGTCAAGGTGTGGTGCCTGGGCAACGAGATGGACGGGCCGTGGCAGCTCGGCCACAAGACGGCGGAGGACTACGGCAAGCTCGCCGCGCAGACCGCTGCGGCGATGAAGGTGGTGGACCCTTCGATCGAGCTGGTCGCGTGCGGGTCGTCCAAGCCGTCCATGCCGACCTTCGCGCGGTGGGAGGCCACCGTCCTGGAGCACACCTACCGGCACGTCGACCATGTCTCGATGCACATGTACGCCGATCCGGAGAAGTACCAGGACACCGCGGACTTCCTCGCCGCCGGGCTCGACGTCGACGAGTACATCCGCTCCGTGGTCGCCAGCGTCGACTACGCGCGCGCCGCAGGTCGTCACAGCCGCCACCTGTCGCTGTCCTTCGACGAGTGGAACGTCTGGTACAACTCCCGGTCGCGAGACGTGGGCCACTGGCCGCACGCGCCGCGCCTCATCGAGGACACGTACTCCCTCGCCCACGCGCTGGTGGTCGGCAGCTTCCTCAACTCGCTCCTCCGCGGCAGCGACCGCGTCCGGATGGCCTGCCTGGCGCAGCTCGTCAACGTCATCGCGCCGATCAGGACGGAGCCGGGTGCCGGGGAGGTGTGGCGCCAGACCACCTTCTTCCCGTTCGCGCTCACGGCGCGGTACGGGCGCGGGACGGCCCTGCAGGCCCAGGTGACGTGCGAGCGCACCTCGACCAGCGCGCACGACGACGTGCCCCTCCTGGACGTCGCCGCGGTTCGCCGGGAGGACGGCGAGCACGTGCTGTTCGTGGTGAACAGGTCCACCGACCGGCCGGTGACCGCTCACCTCGACCTGCGCGGCGTCGCCGCGGACGGTCGCACGGTCGAGCACACGTGCCTGACCGGTCCCGACCTCGATGCCACCAACGGTCCGGGCAGGCCGGAGATCGCGCCGGTCGTCGCGGGACGGACGCCGCTCGACGGTGAGGCGGTCGAGCTGCCTCCGGGGTCGTGGTCGATGCTGCGGGTGGCCTGACCGCCGGGTTCACCGGCGTCCGTCCGAGCGACCGTCGGCCCGTTACGGCGCCTGCGCGCCCAGCTGGGTCACCCTGCCGGTGTCCGCGTCGAGGAGCTCGGCGATCCGGTCGTCCCGGAACGCCGCGGACACCTCCTCCAGCAGCAGCTCGTCGAGCAGCACGATCGACTGCGTGCCGTCCGGGCTCCAGCCCGTCCCGACCGTGGGGGCGGTGAGGAAGCGGATGCCGGCACGGTCCAGGTCCCGCAGGCCGATGGCGAGCCCGAGCAGACGGGGGACGCCGAGCCCTTCGTCCACGGCGACCGACCGCATGAGGGTCCAGGCGATGCGGAGGGCCTGGGACGGGTCGTCGAGCACGCCACGTTCCTCGGCGGCCTCCATCACCGCCCGCAGCCAAGCCTGCTGGCGCTGCACCCTGCCGAGGTCGCCTCCTGGCACGTCGTACCGCTCCCGCGTGTACGCCAGTGCCTGTGCGCCGTCGAGCACGCGGCTCCCGGCCTCGAGGGTGGTCCCGCCCGTGGTGAGCGGCTGGGAGAGGGTGAGCTCGACCCCGCCGAGGTCGTCCGTGAGCCCCACGAAGGAGGAGAAGTCGGCGACCGCCACGTGGTCGATCCGGATGCCCGTCAGTGCCTCCAGCGTCTCGACCATGAGTGCCGGTCCCCCGAAGGAGAACGCCGCGTTGATCTTGCCCGGCCCGTGCCCAGGGATCTCCACCCACGAGTCGCGCGGGACGGACATGGCCGTGACGCTCCGGCGGTCTCCGGCCACCTGGACGAGCATGATGGCGTCGGCCCGCTGGCCTCCGTAGACCCAGTCCCCCGGATCGTCTGCCGTGCTGCGGGAGTCGGAGCCCAGGAGCAGCAGGTTGACGGGATCGCTCGCGTCCGCCGGCTCGTGGGACCCCGGACGGTCGGTCAGTGTCCCGAACGGGTCACCGAGGCGCTCGAAGGTCGGCGACGGCGAGTCGCGCAGGACCGGCACGCCGGCCAGGGCGCCGGCGAGCATGAGCACGAACGCGGCCAGGGCGATGCCCAGGGCCAGGCCGGTCCTTCGCCGTCGTGCGGGCTCCACCGCACTCTCCCACTCGAACACGTGACGGAGCCTGGCGGCCGCGACCCAAGATCACGGCCGAACGGCCGCCCGTCCAGGGTGATCGCCGGGTGATCCGGCAAGGTGAGCCGTTCGTGGTCTCGCCCTACGTGGCCGGAATGCCCACGTAGATCGTCTCGAGGAACTCCTCGATCCCCTCGACGCCGCCCTCGCGACCGAGACCGGAGTGCTTGACGCCACCGAACGGCGCGGCCGCGTTGGAGATCAGACCCGTGTTCACGCCCACCAGGCCCACCTCGAGCCGTTCGCTCAGTCGCAGCACCCGCTGCATGTCGTTGGTGAAGATGTAGCCGGCCAGTCCGACGTCGAGGCCGTTCGCGAGCGCGATGACCTCCTCCTCGGACTCGAACGTCGCGATCGGGGCGACGGGGCCGAAGATCTCCTCCGTCATGACGGGCGAGTCCGTGGGCACGTCGGTCAGGACGGTGGGCGGGTAGAAGTAGCCCGGGCCGTCCACCGGGTCCCCGCCCAGCAGGACGCGGGCTCCCCCGTCGCGCGCCGCGCTGACCAGCTCGACGACCTTGCTGCGCTGGTCCTCGGAGATGAGCGGGCCGACGTCGGTGCCCTCCTCGATCCCGGGACCGACGCGCAGGCCGCGGAAGTTCTCGGTGAGCGCGTTCGCGAAGTCATCGGCGATGGAGCGGTGCACGTAGAGCCGGTTGGCGGCCGTGCACGCCTCGCCCATGTTCCGCAGCTTGGCCAGCCGGGCCCCGGCGACCGCGGCGTCGAGGTCGGCGTCCTCGAAGACGAGGAACGGTGCGCAGCCGCCGAGCTCCATCGAGGTGCGCAGCACGTTGTCCGCGGCCTCCTTCAGCAGCGCGGACCCGACCGCGGTGGAGCCGGTGAAGGACAGCTTGCGCAGCCGCCGGTCCTGGATGATCGGGCCGGTGACCGGCTGGGCGGTGTTGGTCGGGATGATGTTGACGACGCCGTCCGGGACGCCGACCTCGCGGAGGATCTGCCCGAAGGCGAGTGCGGTCAGCGGCGTCGCGTTGGCGGGCTTGAGGATGGTGGTGCACCCGGCCGCGAGCGCGGGCGCGATCTTCCGGGTGGCCATGGCGAGCGGGAAGTTCCACGGCGTGATGAACAGGCAGGGACCCACCGGCCGCTTGGTGGTCAGGATCCGGAGCGTTCCCTCCGGGGCGGTCTGGTAACGCCCGTTGATGCGGGGCGCCTCCTCGGAGAACCAGCGCAGGAACTCCGCACCGTAGGTGACCTCGCCGCGGGCGTCCGCCAGCGGCTTGCCCATCTCGAGGGTCATGAGCGTGGCGAGGTCGTCCGCGCGCTCGATGGTCAGCTCCCACGCGGCGCGGAGCAGCTCGGCGCGGGTCCGGGGTGCGGTCGCGGCCCACTCGGCCTGCGCGGCCGCGGCGGCGTCGAGGGCGGCCATGCCGTCCTCCGGCGTGGCGTCGGCGACGGACGTCAGCACCTCGCCGGTGGCCGGGTCGAGCACCTCGAAGGTCCCGCCACCGGAGGCGTCGCGCCACTGGCCGCCGATCAGCAGGCCGGTCGGGACGGTGGACAGGACGGCGGTCGGGTCGGTCACGGTGGTCACGGGTGCACCTTTCGTCGCGGCTGGAGTCCCTGGTTCGTTTCTACTCTTCTTGCGCGCTCCGTGCCTGCGCGTCTCGGTGGGTCACGGTCGCGGCCAGCTCCGCCAGGACGGGCAGTAGATAGGTCCGGAACAGCGGATAGTTCTCCGCCATCGGGAAGTGCCCGATGCCGCGCATGGTGCCACCGCGCGCCCCGGGGATCGCGGCCCGCGCGGCATCGGTGTCCGCAGGCGTGCAGGCGTGGTCGTACTCGCCGGTGAGCAGGTACACCGGGCAGCGGGCGGTGTCGATGGTGGCCGCCGTCTCGCGCAGGTCGAGGTCCTCCGAGTAGAAATACGTGTCGCCGCGGTAGATCCCCGGTCCTCCCTGGCTGTAGATCCACCAGACCTCGCGGCGGGATTCCTCCGGGGCGTTCGGCGCCATGAGGCTGGCGGTCCAGGAGGGCACCACGTGCTGCGCGTTCACGTCCGGATGCAGCGGCCAGTCCTGGAAGCGGCCCGTCAGGCTCAGGGCACCGGAGAGCCCGATGACGCCGCCCCAGCGGTCCGGGTCCCGCCGGGCCAGCTCGAGCACCAGGGATCCGCCCATGGAGCAGCCGAGCACCACGGGCCGGTCCAGGCCGAGCGCGCTGGCGACGTCCTCGACGAGGGTCGCGTAGGTCTCTGTGGTGAGCAGGTACTCCCGGCGCCACCAGCCCGGCGGCGGGAGCGAGCGCCCGTGCGCCGGGAGATCGAAGGCGATCACGCGCCAGCGGTCGGTCACCGCGGGGTCGGCGAGCAGGTGGCGGTACTGGCGGGAGTCCGCGCCGGCGGTGTGCAGGGCGAGCAGCACCGGGACGTCCGGATCGTCCGGCCCGGCCATCTCGACGTAGATGCGGTGTTCGGCACCGCCGGAGCGGAGCCGCAGGTACCGGCCGACGACGTCCTCGAACCGAGGCGCCGCGCCCTGGCCTGCCTTCGCCCGGGCGTCCCGCACCGATGGTTCGCTGCCGACGCCCTTGGCGAGCTCGACGAGGCGGGTCAGCACCCGCAGGTGGCGGATCATCACCTCGCGGCCCGTAACGATCTCGATCCCGTCGTCGGCCTTCGTCAACGACAGCAGGTCGTGCCGACGCGGCGCGGCAGAGGGGTCGGCAAGCTCGCGCCACACGTCGCGGGGTGCCCGAAGGACCAGACGGTCCTCCTGCGACCCGACGTCGGACACCCCTTCCCTGTGGTGCGTCGCCGAGCCGGGAGGTCCGTCGTCGTGCTCGAGACGCACGACTCCGCCGTCGTAGCCGAGGACGTACCGCTCGCCCTCCGTGGTCCACGCGTCGACGACGAAGCGTGAGAACCGTCCGACGTGCGCGTTCTCCGCATCGGAGCCCACGGCGTGGAGCCACGTCTCGAGCCACGGCTGCCATGCGCTGGTGGGCATCAGATCTCCCTGTGCGAGTCGGCGGCGTTGCGTATGACCGTAATACCGTGTCACGATCCTCCGCCAGGACCTGCTCGAAGGAGGACCACCGTGACGATCCCGTTGCGCCGCGAGGCCGCGCCGCTGCGCGCCCAGGCCGTCGCGGTGCTGCGCCAGCAGATCGTCTCCGGCGCCTACCGGCCGGGCGAACGGCTGGTCGAGAAGCGACTCGAGCAGGACCTCGGAGTCTCCCGGACCGTCATCCGGGAGGCGCTGCGGCAGCTGGAGAGCCAGCAGCTCATCACGCTGAAGCCGAACGTCGGGCCGATCGTCACCGTGCTGACCGCGGAGAACGCCACGCACCTGTATCAGGTGCGGGCGGCGCTGGAAGGGACGGCAGCGCGACTCGCGGCCGAGCACGCCACCGCGGAGGACGTCTCGTCCCTCCGGGCGCTCATCGAGAGGTTCCGGGTTGCGGGCGAGAGTGGCGAGCCGGAGCGGCTGGTGACCACCAAGGACGAGTTCTACGCGGCCCTGGTGGCCGCGGCCGGCAACCCGGTCATCGAAGAGATGCTCGGCAACGTGCAGGCGCGAATCTCGCTGCTGCGGGCCTACACCCTCGAGGTTCCGGGGCGGGCCACGCAGAGTCACGCGGAGCTCTCGGCAGTCATCGACGCGATCGAGGCGCGCCATCCGGACCTGGCCGAGTCGCGCACCCGCGAGCACGTCCGCGCCGCCCAGGCCATCGCGCTGACCCACTTCGCCGAGGCGCCGCCGGCCGCCGGCGCCGCCCCGCACACGACGACCCCACCGGAGGCCACGGCATGACCACCCTGTTCGTCGGGCTGGGGCGCATGGGCCTGCCCATGGCGCGCCGCTACGCGGCCGTCCACGACGTCACCCTGCACGACGCCGACGCCGCCGCACTCCGGCGGGCCGCGGTCGAGCTGGGAGCGACCGCGCTCAAGGATCTGACGGACCTGGCGCAGATCGACGTCGTCATCCTCATGGTTCCCTCGTCCCGCGTGGTCGAGGCGATCCTCGAGGGCGCGGGCTCACCCGGCGGGACGGGGCTGCTCGGTCGGCTGGAACCCGGCGGCCTGGTCATCGACATGAGCTCCTCCGAGCCGGACAGCACGCAACGACTCGCGGCCGCGGCGGCCGAGCGCGGCGTCGGGTACGTCGACGCCCCCGTCTCCGGCGGCGTCGCCAAGGCCGTCAGCGGCGAGCTGTCGATCATGGTCGGCGGTGCCGGCGCCGACGTCGACCGGGCCATGACGCATCTGCAGCCCATGGCGGGCGCCATCACCCGGGTCGGTCCCTCCGGTGCAGGCCACGCGGCGAAGGCGCTGAACAACCTGCTGTCCGCCACCAACATCGCCGCGGCCGCCGAGGTGCTCGCCGTCGCCGGCCGGTTCGGCATCGACCCGGCCGTCATGATCGACGTCGTCAACGCCTCCACCGGCCGGTCACAGGCCAGCGAGGTCAAGTACCCCCGCCACATCCTCACCGGCACCTACGACTCCGGGTTCGCCTTCGACCTCATGGTCAAGGACATCGGCATCGCCACCGCCCTGGCCCAGACCCACGAGGTCCCCCTCGAGGTCACCGGCGCCGCGGCCCACACGGCACGCGAGGCGGCGGCGCATCACCCGGAGGACCACACCGAGCTGGCCCGGTACGTCGCCGCACGCGCCGGGACCGACCTGCGCTCGCGCAGCGAGCGCCGAACCGACACCGACACGGAGGACGCATGAGCGACGCCGC
Source organism: Georgenia alba (assembly GCF_042665525.1). Lineage (NCBI taxonomy): Bacteria > Bacillati > Actinomycetota > Actinomycetes > Allobogoriellales > Allobogoriellaceae > Georgenia > Georgenia alba. The sequence goes on along the minus strand of NZ_JBHTCQ010000001.1, from coordinate 1,229,796 downwards.
CCAGCAGTACATCGACGACATGGCCACCTCGCGGGGCTACGTCCTCGACTACCACAAGGTCATGGCCAAGCACGACTTCGACGTCCTGCAGGCCGCCAACGGCGTCGTGAAGGCCGCGTACCTCGAACAGCGGACCTTGGACCGGAAGACCAAGGAGCTCATCTTCATCGTGACCCTCACCGTGATGCGTGCCTCCAAGGGACACATCCAGAGCCACATCCGCGTCGCGCTCGACCTGGGCCTGAGCCCGCGGGAGATCCTCGAGGCCATCGAGATCTCTCTGCCCGAGGCCGGCATCGTCGCCTTCCAGGCCGGCGTCGAGGCCTGGCGCGAGGTCACCGGAGCCGACGGCATCGAGCCGACCGTCACCGTCCACGAGGGCGGCTCCGGCTCGGAGGCCTGACCCACCCGCTGACGCCGCGGGGGCGTCGCCGACAAGGAAGTCGAGGTTTCCCATGAAGAGACGCACGGCGAACTACATCGTCCTGACGACCTTCTTCGTGCTCTACCTGGCCACGTGGCTGCCGTACTTCGGGGTGGTCAACGCCCCGTCGTTCATCGGCCCGTTCCCGCAGCCCATGGCGTTCGGCCTGGCGATCAACGTCGTCAACACGGCCCTCGTGGTGGTCGTGTACTTCGCGTTCTTCCGGCCCTACGCCCGGCGCATGCGGCACTACCACGAGCAGGAGGCCGAGGAGCGCGAGGGGACGAAGGAGGACGGGTTCTGATGAGCATCACCGTCGCGACGGTCATCACCCTGATCACCTTCCTCCTCATCCTCGTCGGCATCAGCCTGGGCGCATCCCGCCTCAACAAGCAGACACCCGACGACTTCTTCCTCGCCGACCGCGGCCTGGGCACGGTCGTGCTCATGATGACCACGGGCGCGAGCTTCTTCTCCACGTGGACGCTGCTCGGCGCCGTCGGATCCTTCTACCGGGACGGCGTCTGGTTCTGGGCGTTCCCCGCCTGGACCGTCGTGCACGCCATGTTCATCTGGGTCTTCGGCTCCCGGATCTGGCAGCTCGGCCGGAAGTTCGGCTTCGTCACGCCGGGCGACATGGTCGAGCACTACTACGGCAGCCCGACGCTGCGGGTCCTCTTCGCCGTCTGCGGGATCGTCGGGCTGGTGCCGTACATGATGATCCAGATCATCGGCGGTGCCGGGGCCATGTCCACCCTCACCGGCGGGGCCATCCCCTACTGGGTGGGCATCGTCGTCCTCGGCCTGCTCGTCGGCGTCCTCGTCACCCTCGCGGGCGGCCGAGGCGCCGCGTGGACGGACACCTTCATGGGCTTCTTCTTCGGCGTCGTGCTGACCATCATCATGATGACGTTCCTCAGCTCCGCCGGCTGGTTCGACGGGTTCCGGAACCTGCAGGAGGTCGCCCCCGAGATTCTCACCAACAAGGGCGAGCCGTGGACCATCGTGGACACGACCATCGGCCTGGCGCTCGGTTTCTGGGTCATGCCCCACATGTGGCAGAAGTACTACTCGGCCCGCTCGGCGATGAACCTCGCGAAGGCTGCCGCCATCACGCCGCTGTGGAACACCTGGATCATGGCGATGGGCGCCTGCGTCATCGGGATGCTCGCCTGGACGCCCGGCCTCATCGACGGGCTCTCGGCGGAGAACAGCGACCAGATCATCCCGCTGTACTTCGCCCAGCACGCGCCGGTGTTCGGGGCCGTGGTGGTCGTGGCGATCGTGGCCGCGGGGATCTCGACCGTGAACAGCCAGCTGCTCTCCTCGGGCAGCCTGCTCACCTCCGACCTGTACGTGCGGTTCGCCAAGCGGGACGCGACGCCGCGACTGCGCACGGTCGTGGGCCGCGCATGCGTCCTGAGCCTCACGGCGCTGGTGTGCATCCTCGGGTTCACGCCCGCGGCCCAGGACTTCCTGGTGCCGCTCGCCGACCGGGGCTTCGCGATCGGCAGCCAGCTGGTCCCGGCCGCCCTCGGCCCGTTGGTGTGGCGCCGCGCCACCCGGTCCGGGGCCCTCGCCTCGGTGATCGTCGGAGAGCTCGTGGTGCTCGCCGTCGTCCTCGGTCTCTCGCCGCTGCCGTACGGCCCGGCGATGACGGGTCTGCTCGTGGGCCTGCCGGTGTTCGTGATCGTCTCTCTGGCCACACCCTCGCAGGTGCGGCCGGTGCAGCACGAGTACCACGACTCGCTGGCGAAGGGCCTCTACGGCGTGACGCCGAGCCGCCGACCGAGCGCGGCCGCGACCAGGTGAGGGCCCGAGACGTGAGGTCGGCAGACGTGAGCCCGTCGGACGAGAGGACGCACGCATGGTGAAGGTCGCGGTGGTGCAGGCCGGGTCGGTGCCGTTCGACCCGGCGGCGACGACCGAGAAGGCCGTCGGGCTGATCGCCGAGGCAGGGCGGAACGGCGCGACGACGGCGCTCTTCCCGGAGGCGTTCCTCGGCACCTACCCGAAGGGCCTGACGTTCGGCAGCCCGGTGGGCCGGCGCACCGAGCAGGGCCGCGAGGAGTACGCCCGGTACGCCGCAGGCGCCGTCACGCTCGACGGGCCCGAGCTGACCACGATCGCGGAGGCGTCCGCCGAGCACGGGGTGTTCGTGGTCCTCGGGATCATCGAGCGGTACGGCAGCACGCTGTACTGCACCGCCGTGATGATCGATCCGGCACGCGGCCGGGTCGGCCACCACCGCAAGCTCATGCCGACCGGCGCCGAGCGGCTGGTCTGGGGTTTCGGCGACGGTTCCACGCTGCCGGTGGTCGACTCCCCCGCCGGACGCCTCGGCGCGGTGATCTGCTGGGAGAACTACATGCCGGCGCTGCGGCAGGCGATGTACGGCCAGCATCTCGACGTCTACTGCGCCCCGACGGCGGACGACCGGGACACCTGGCCCGCCTCCATGCGGCACATCGCCCTGGAGGGCCGCTGCTTCGTGCTCTCCGCGTGCCAGTACGTCACCCGCGACGACTACCCCGCGGACTACGAGACCGCCTTCGGGGCCGAGCCCGGCTCGGTGCTCATGCGCGGCGGCAGCCTCATCGTGGACCCGTCCGGGACCGTCCTCGCGGGGCCGGTCTACGAGGAGGAGACGATCCTGTACGCCGACCTCGACCCCCGGATGCGGGCCCGCTGGCACCTCGACTTCGACGTGGTCGGGCACTATGCCCGGCCGGATGTGTTCGAGCTGCGGGTCGACCGGCGTCCCAAGCAGGCCGTCACGTTCCAGGACCCGCCGCACCAGAGCGCACCCGACCGGGACACAGCGCGCTGATGACGTCCCCGCTCGAGGCCCTGCGCCGCCCCGTCCTCGCCGCCCCGATGGCCGGCGGACCCTCCACGCCAGCGCTGGTGCGCGCCGCCGTCGAGGCGGGCGGATCGGGGTTCCTCGCGGCCGGCTACCTCAGCGCCGAGCGGCTTGCCGAGCAGGTGACCGAGGTGGGCCGCGACGCGGAGATCTTCGGTGCGAACCTCTTCGTGCCCGAGGCCGACGAGATCCGACCGGAGGTGCGCGCGTACCGCGACCGGCTCGCTGCCGCGCACCCGGCCCTGGCCGTGCCGGACCCGCACCCGGACGATGACGGGTGGCAGGAGAAGCTCGAGGTGGTCCGCGAGGCAGGCGTACCGCTGGTGTCCTTCACCTTCGGCTTCCCGCCGGCGGACGCCGTCCACACGCTGCACCGGGCCGGAGCCACGGTGATCGCCACCGTGACGACGGCGGCGGAGGCCCGGTCCGCGCTGGAGCGCGGCGCGGACGTGCTGTGCGTCCAGGGGCCGGCCGCCGGCGGGCACCGCGGCACGTTCGACCAGACGGTGGAGCCGCCGGCCGAGCCGCTCGAGGACCTGCTGAGGTCCCTGCGCGGCGCCGCACCGATCGTGGCCGCGGGCGGCCTGACCACCCCCGCCGCGGTGGCCGCGGCACGCGAGGCGGGGGCCGCCGTCGTGCAGGTGGGGACGGCGTTGCTGGTCGCGGACGAGGCCGGCACCGACCCCACCCACCGCCGCGAGCTGCTCGCCGGACAGCGGGAGACAACGCTGACCCGCGCCTTCAGCGGACGCTGGGCGCGTGGGCTGCTCAACGAGTTCATGACCACGCACGCCGACGCCCCGGCGGGGTACCCGTTCCTCAACCAGCTCACAGGCCCGGTCCGGGCGGCCGCTAGGCGCGCCGGCGACCCGGAGGCGATGTCCATGTGGGCCGGCGAGCGCTACCGCGACGCCCGGCCCGGACCGGCGGGCGAGATCCTCGAGCGGCTGGTGCGGTCACATGGCTGACGGGACGTACGAGATCGCCGTCGTCCGGCACGGCACGGCACCGACCACCCGGCGGGAGGTCTACCTCAACCACCACCTCTACGGCGAGGACGACGGGCCGAACCCGACCGACTACTACCTGTGGGTCATCCGCAACGAGGCCCGGACCGTGCTGGTCGACACCGGCTTCTCGGCGGCCGCCGCGGCACGGCGGGGCAAGCAGGTCCTCGTCCCGCCCGCCGCGGCGTACGAGGCGCTCGGTGTGGATCTGGCGGCGCCGCACCAGCTGATCGTCACGCACTGCCACTACGACCACATCGGCAACGTCGACCTGCTGCCGTCGGCGCAGATCGTCATCTCCCGGACGGAGCGGGACTTCTGGTTCTCCCCCATGGCCCAGAAGCTGCTCATCGGCTACTTCGCCGAGGAGGATGAGCTCGCCGCTCTGCGCCGGGCCGAGGACGAGGGGCGTATGCGGGCGTTCGTCGGGCACGCCGAGGTGGCACCGGGGATCGACCTGCTCGAGGTCGGCGGGCACACACCCGGGCAGAGCGTGGTGCTGGTCGAGACGCCGGCCGGTCGAGTGCTGCTGGCCTCGGACGCCGTGCACTTCCGCCGTGAGATGGACGAGGACATGCCGTTCGCGGCGGTCACCGACCTGCCGGGGCTGTACAAGGGCCTGGACCTGGCGCGTGACTACCGCGAGGACGGTGTCCGGGTCATCACCGGGCACGACCCGGCCGAGCTCGACGAGCTGCGTCGGCTCGACGGGCCGTTCGCGGAGCACATCGGACTCATCGACTGACCCCGCGCCGGCGATCTGCACCGCGACCGCCCGGCGCACCTCGCCACCACCCCCCTCAAGAGCCGCGACCCGGCGCTGCCCTGCGACCGGGAGGAAGGACACCGACGATGACGTCAGAACGGACAACCGCCCCCGGGAGGACGACCACCACCGGCGGCCGCCGCCGCGGCATCTCCGGCCGCCGGATCGGCCTCGTCCTGGGCCCGGTCCTCTTCCTCGTCGTGGAGCTGGGACCGGAGCTGGGCTCGATGGGTGGCGATGCCCAGCACGTCCTCGCCGCAACGCTCTGGATCGCCACCTGGTGGGTGACCGAGGCGATCCCGCTGGCCGCGACCGCGCTGCTGCCGGTCATCCTGCTGCCGCTGCTGGGCGTGACGAGCTACGACGACGTCGTCACCAGGTACGCGGACGACATCATCCTGCTGTTCCTCGGCGGGTTCGTGATCGCGGCCGCGCTCGAGAAGGTCAACCTCCACCGGCGCATCGCGCTGTCGATCATCAACGTGCTGGGCACCAACCCGAGCCGGCTGGTCCTCGGTTTCATCCTCTCGACGACCTTCGTCTCGCTGTGGATCTCCAACACGGCGACCGCGATGATGATGGTGCCGATCGCGATGTCGATCCTGAGTCAGTTCACCTTCGACGCCGTGGACGACCGCAAGCGGCGCAACCTCGAACGTGCGCTCCTGTTCGCCACGGCGTACGGCGCGACGGCGGGCGGGATGGGCACGCTCATCTCCGGCACCCCGAACCCGATCTTCGCCGCGCAGTCTCGCGAGATGTTCGACACCGAGATCGGCTTCGGGCAGTTCATGCTGTTCGGCACCCCGGTCGCCTTCCTGTTCGCGCTGATCATCTGGCTCTTTCTCACCCGTGTCGCCTTCCGCCTCGACCGGCGCGAGATCCCGGGCGCCAAGGAGGTGGTGCGCCGAGAGCTCGCCGGGCTCGGGCCGATGGCGCGCGACGAGCGGCTCGTCCTGGCCGTCATCACGTGCGTGGCGCTGCTGTGGATCACCCGCTCGTTCTTCCTCGTCGAGCTGCTGCCCGAGATCTCCGACGGGATGATCTCCATCGCCGGCCTGGTGGCCCTGTTCCTCCTGCCGGCGGCCCGGGACGACGACGAGAGCCGCGCGGCCACGCGATCACGCATCCTGACCTGGCAGGACACGCGCAAGGTTCCGTGGGACGTCCTGATCCTCTTCGGCGGCGGTCTCGCGATCGCGAGCGGCTTCGAGGTGTCGGGGCTCTCGGAGTGGGTCGGCGAGCAGCTCGGCGTCCTCGAGGGCGTGCCGACCGCCGTGGTGGTCTTCGCCGGCGCCAGCCTCGTGCTGCTCCTCACCGAGATCACTTCGAACACGGCGACCGCCACGCTGATCGTTCCCGTCTTCGGGGTCGTCGGGAACTCGATCGGGATCGACCCGGTCACGTTGATGATGGCCGCGGCGCTGGGCGCGAACTTCGCGTTCATGCTCCCGGTGGCCACCCCGCCCAACGCGATCATCTACGGCACCGGGAAGATCACCATCGGCGAGATGGTCCGGGTCGGCTTCGCGCTGAACCTGGTCAGCGCCGTCGTCGTCACGGTGGTCCTGCTGACCTGGTTCCCGGTGGTGTTCTGAGGCGCACGCACGTGGGCCGCCACCTCGCGGTGGCGGCCCACGTCTCGGGTGCGGCGACGGCCGGCCTCAGCCCGCCGTCGTCACGGTCACGCCTGCGGCGTGGCCGGCGGCGCCTCCGGCGCCGAGGGCGGGGTGTCCGCCACACGGCGACCGTTCGGCTGCGAGGCCGAGGTGACGCGGTCGTAGACGGCCGGCCAGAACCGATCCTTGGCCGCCCAGACACCACCGACACCGAACTTGATCACGAGGATCAGGCCCAGCGAGCCGACGATGACGTTGAACAGCGTGTCGACGATGCCCGCCGCGATGCCGACCTGGTCGATGGCGGCGAAGACCCCGATGACCCAGATGGCGCCGACGATGATGCTCAGGAGGAGATTCCCCGCGGGCATCCGGACGATGGCCGGACCGAACAGCGACTTGATGGCGTTGGCCACGGCGCCGGTGATGACGACGATGACCAGTGCGACGAAGATCTGCGGCAGCAGCGCGACGAGGCTGTTGAGCAGCTCCTCGAGTGCGACGATGCCGAGGCTTGCGATCGCCAGCTGCAGCGCGATGAGGACGATCGCGAAGTAGAGGATCTTCGCGAGCAGGCGGGATCCGTCACCGAAACCCATCCGCTCCATCGGCGCCGCGATACCGGCGCGCTGCAACAGGTTGCCGAACCGCACCTTGCGCATGACGGTGACGACAGCCTTCTCGATGACCTTGGCGACGATCCATCCGATGAAGAGGATGACCAGCGCCGCCAGAAGCCTCGGCACGAACGCGACGAGTGAGCCCAGGGTGTCCTGGAGACTCTGTGTGAGGTCCATGCGAATGCATTCCTTTCGGTGTGTGCGAAAGGCCCCCCTGCTTGGGCCACATTGCCCGCCAGACGTTAGAGCAACGTCCGCGATCGAGCCAGTTGCGGTCCCGCAGCGCGGAACAGACCGCCGCTCAGAGCGACATCTGTCCGGCCGGCCCCTCGATCGTGAGCGAGAGGCGTCCGGGGCCCTCGCGCACCTCGAGGTCTACCCCGATCGCGGCGAGCACGGCGCCGATCCGTTCTGGGTCCGGATGGGTCGCCGACAGGCTCGCGAGCGTCAGCCGCGGCCCGATCGTGCGCGCAGGTGTGACCGTCTCGCCCCAGTCGATGAGGAACGGCACGACGCCGGAAGGCTCCACGAAGTTCGGTGTGAGGCGCCACTGCAGAAGCGTGCCGTCATCCGTACGACGTGCCCCGTCGTAGGGCTCGCCGAGGTCGAGGCCGGCGTCGCGGGCGGCGGCGAGCGCCCGCGCCACCGACGGCGGGTGCGCGGCCCAGGTGGCGGCCGATGTGGTCGTGGCGTCGTCGACGCGGAACGGGCGCGCGCCCGTGAAGGAGGTGTTGTCCGGGTCCGCGCCGAGAAGCTCCAGGTACGCATCGCCACCGAACGTGGCGAGGTAGTTCCGAGTGCCGAAGGTGGGGTGGACACCACCCGGCTCTAGCGCGACGCCGGTGGCATCCTCGATCGCGCGCAGGGCGCCGGGAAGGTCTGGCGTCGTGACGACGACGTGGTCGAGGTGGCGGGGCGCGGTGGAGGTCATGCCCCTCTCCTACGGCATCGCCGCGGCGTGCACAAGGCGCCCGTTGCACGCAGACGGACAGCCCGCGCGGACCGGAACAAACCTGCAAACGCATCGAGCGATGCGGCCGACACGCGGCTGACCTCGGTGAACATTCGATTAAGGCCCTAGCGCGATCGATGTGATACGCGCTACATTGATCTCGTTCCGCCCGTCAGCCCTCCGACGGATGCAGAACCGAAGGTGGTGGCACCCGCCTTCAACTCGGGGATCCGGTGGCACCCGATCTCCACGGTTGAGAAGGACGAAGTGCTAATCCGCAGGGGGGCGGCTTCTATGAGTGACCCCGCCGACAACGGCGAGGGCGGAATCACCCGCATCTCGCGTTGGGTCGTGCGCGGCCTCCTGACGGCAGCCGGTGGCGGCGCCGTCGTACTCGGCTCCGCCCTGCTCGGGCCCTCCGCCTCCGCCTCCGACGGCTCCGTCCTCAGCGATGTCGTGGGCGGTGCGACCGAGACGGTCGATGACGTGGCCGAGGAGGCCACGAGCGCGGTCGCGGACACGACGAACGAGACCACGCGCAACGTCACCCAGGCGGTCGGTGCGGCCTCGTCGGGGCCGAACAGCGACACCCGGGACGAGAGCTCCGCCGCCTCGGCATCCAGCCGAGCGGCGTCGCAGCCCTCCCGGTCACAGTCTTCGCAGTCACAGTCGGCGCCACAGCCGGCACCGACGAGCCACGAGACGGCGTCCACGAGCCACGATCCCGTGACCACTGACCAGCAGCCCGCCGAGGCAGCGCCGACCCGCGAGCCTGCCGAACCGGCCGAGCCTGCCGAACCTTCCAGGTCTTCCGAGTCTTCCGAATCTTCCGAGCCGACGTCAGGCCCATCCGCCCTGGAGAGGCTGAGCGGTCCGGTCGAGGAGACGGTCCGCGAACACGTCGCTCCGACCGTCCGGGACACCACGGACCGAGTCCGTGAAACGGTCGAGCCCACGGTCGAGGACGTCGTGACGCCGACGGTCGACGAGACGCTCCGGACCGTGACGGACCGGGTCGCCGAGCACGCAGCACCGGTCACAGAGACCATCCGGCAGGCCAGCGACCGCGCCGTCGAACCGATCGTCGAGGACGTCGTCGAGCCGCCGGTCACGAACGTCGCCGACAGCATCGGCGATGTGACGACCGGCGTTGGTGACGCCGTCGGACCGGTCGGCGAGGTCACCGCCCCGGTGCTCGAGAGCACGGTGACCCCAGTCCTCGAGGACGTGGTGGACCCATCGGTCGGCCGGGTGACCGAGCACCTCGGCGACGGTGTCGTGGCCCCGGTCACGGACGCTGTCCTCGAACCGGTCGTCGACCGGGTCGTGACACCGATCCTCGACCCGGTCGCGCCGGTGACCACACCTGTCGTCGACGTCGTCGACTCGGTCACCACCCCCATCGTCGAAGCCGTCCCGCCCGTGGTCACACCCGTTGTCGAGACGGTGCCGCCTGTGACGGACCCCATCCTCGACGCGGTCTCCCCACTCGATCCGATCGGCGACGCCACGCCTGCCAACCCTGGCGTGGATGGTCCCGACCCGATTCCCGGGCCCGGCACGCGCCCCTCACCTGAGGGTCCCACCGACCCGGCAACGCCCACCTCACCCGTGCCACCCGCCGCCGACGACGCCGAGCAGGTGCGGCAGCCGGCCGAGAGCGCGGAGCGCGGCGCGGACGAGAGCTCGCAGCCGGAGTCTCTCGAGCTCGACCAGCTCACCTATCCCGACCTCTCGTATCACGTCGGCGACCTCACCACCCCCGCTCTCTGGACAGCGGGCGCGGCGGCCGAGGCCACCCCCGACGCACCCCCTGCGGGCACGCCCGTGGAGAGCGTCAGCGGGACGGCAGGCACACCTCAGGGTGTGCCGACGCCGGCCATGACCTCGACCTCTGGCCCGAGCGCCAGCGTGAGCTCCACCGGGCACCCGCTCGGTAGCGCCGACACAGACCTCGTTCGCGGACTTCTGGCGACCGCGGACGCCATGATCACCCTCGCGGCCGCGGCCTCGCCGTCGGCACTCCTCGAGGTCATCCTCGAGGTCGCAGTCGCTCCCGACTGACGGATGGACGGCCGGATTCTGCCGGCATGTCTCTCGGCACCCGTTCGGTGTGCCGGTCCATCCATCCAGTCAGGAGTCAAGCCATGCATCTCTTCCTTCGGAGGGCAGTACAGACGTCACTGCTCACCGGTGGGCTCATGGTTGTCGGAGCAGCGGCGGCGCACGCCGCAACCGACGACAGCGTGGTTGACCAGATCAGTGCCAGCACCACCTCGGCCGTCGTGGAAACCGTTCAGGCGCCCACCGGCCAAGACGCTGACTCTGACGAGGCCAACGAGCCCGCTGGTAACGACCCACCAGCTGCTCAGCAGCAGAACGAACCATCAACGGTCGCACGCGCCGCGTCCACCGTCACCGGTGCCATCGACACCACGACGGACGCGGTCGGGCTGACCAGCTCCGACGACGCTCCCAGCCAGGGGAACGGCGGCGACAACGGTTCCGGGGACGGTGTCGCCAACGGCGCCGCCTCGGGCAACGGTGAGCACAACTACGGAGTCGGCAGCGGCAACGCCGACGACGCCGACGTCACCGCACCGATCAACGTCCCGATCAACGTCTCGGGCAACTCCGTCGGTGTCGTCGGAGACTCTTCCTCGTCGTCGCAGACCGATGCGTCGAGGACGGCGGAGAACTCCGTCTCCGACGACGACACCACCGCGAACGGGTCCGCCGGCGGTTCGGATGTCGACGACGGTGCCGACGGGAGCTCTGGGAATGGCGCCGGCGAAGGTATCGCCAACGGCCCTGCCTCCGGCGACGGCGAGCACAACTACGGAGTGGGCGGGGGTAACGCCGACGACGCCAGCGTCGACCTACCAGTCGCCGTGTCGGTGAACACCTCCGGCAACTCCGTGGGGCTGGTCGGCGGCTCGGAGTCGGACGCACAGACCGACGCCTCGACCGCCACGTCCAACACGGTCCTCGACGACGACACCACCGAGCGCGGTGCCGGAGCCGACGAGTCCGGGAACGGGACCGGCGAGGGCATCGCCAACGGCGTCGCCTCGGGCAACGGTGAGCACAACTACGGAGTCGGCAGCGGCAACGCCGACGACGCCGGTGCCACCGCGCCGATCACCATCCCGGTGAACGTCTCCGGGAACGCGATCAGCCTGATCGGCGACTCGGAGGCCGACTCGGAGACGAACGCCGCGACGACCGCAACCAACGAGGTCCAGGACGACGACACCACCGCCAACGGCTCCGCCGACGGCACCGATGTCGCCGTCGACGGCAGCCTCGGCAACGGGAGCGGCGAGGGCATCGCCAACGGCCCTGCCTCCGGCGACGGTGAGCACAACTACGGGGTCGGCAGCGGCAACGCCGAGGACGTGGACGCGACGGCACCGGTCACCCTTCCGGTGAACGTCTCGGGCAACGCCATCTCCGGGGTCGGGAACTCGGAGAACACCTCCGTGAACACCGCACCGACGACCGCCACCAATGAGTTCTCGGACGACGACACCACCGCCAACGGCTCCGCCGACGGCACCGGTGTCGACGGCGCTTCGGGGAACGGGATCGGCGACGGTCTCCTCAACGGATCGGCATCCGGCAACGGCGAGCACAACTACGGAGTCGGCGGCGGCAACGGGGACGACGCGGGTGCCACCGCGCCGATCACCCTGCCGGTCAACGTCTCCGGGAACGCCGGGTCGGTTGTCGGGAACAGCGAGAACCGCTCGGTGAACACCGCGCCCACCACGGCGACCAACGACGTCTCGGACGACGACACCACCGCCAACGGTGGTGGCGACGCCGCGAGCATCGCTGGTCTCGGAGGCGGTAACGGCATCGGGGAGGGCCTCGCCAACGGCGCGGCCTCCGGGAACGGCGAGCACAACTACGGAGTCGGGGGCGGCAACGGGGACGACGTGGGTGCCACCACGCCGATCACCCTGCCGATCAACGCCACCGGCAGCGCCATCTCCGGAGTCGGCAACACCGAGAACACCTCGGTGAACACCAGCGGAACCACCACGTCGAACACGGTCTCTGACGATGACGGCATCGCCAACGGCTCCGCCGAGGGCGCTGAAGCCGACGTCGACGGGAGCACCGGGAACGGCATCGGCGAGGGCATCCTCAACGGGGCTGCCTCCGGCGACGGCGAGCACAACTACGGAGTCGGGCTCGGCAACGGTGATGACACCGACGCCACGCTCCCGGTCACCGCTCCGGTGAACCTCTCCGGCACCACCGGGTCGGTTGTCGGCACTGCCGAGAATCGGTCGGTGAGCCGTGCTCCGACCACCGCGACCAATCAGGTCGAGGACGACGACACCACCACCAACGGCTCCGCCGCGGGCAACGGTGTCGATGTCGACGGTGGACTCGGAAACGGGACCGGTGAGGGCATCGCCAACGGTGCGGCCTCCGGGAACGGCGAGCACAACTACGGAGTCGGCAGCGGGAACGGGGACGACGTCGACGGCGTCGCGCCTGTCACGCTTCCGGTGAACGTCTCCGGAACCACGGCGACCGGGCTCGGCAGCGCCGAGAACCACTCGGTCAACAGGGGTCCCACGGAGACCGACAACGCGGTCTCCGACGACGACACCACCACCAACGGCGGTGTCGCCGACGGGCAGCCTGCCGACGGTTCCGGGAACGGGACCGGTGAAGGCATCCTCAACGGCGCCGCATCGGGGAACGGTGAGGACAACTTCGGAGTCGGCGGTGGCAACGGTGATGACACTGACGCCACGCTCCCGATCACCGCTCCGTGGAGCATCTCCGGAACCACCGGATCGGTCATCGGCAGCACCGAGAACAACTCGGCCAACACCGCCGGGACCGTCGCGACCAACCAGGTCTCCGACGACGACGTCATCGCCAACGGCTCAGCCGGCGGCACCGACGCCGACGTCGACGGGGGCCCCGGGAACGGGACCGGTGAAGGCATCCTCAACGGGGCCGTCTCGGGTAACGGCGAGCACAACTACGGAGTCGGGAACGGCAACGGCGATGACGCGGGTGTCACCGCGCCGATCACCCTGCCGTGGAACGTCTCCGGCTCGACCGGGTCCGTTGTCGGTGACACCGAGAACAACTCCGCCAACACCGCACCGACGCAGACCGGCAACTCGGTCTCCGACGACGACACCACCGTCAACGGGGCCGGCGCCGAAACCGACGGTGAGGACCTCGGCGGGAACGGGACCGGTGAAGGCATCGCCAACGGCCCGGTGTCCGGTAACGGTGAGCACAACTACGGAGTCGGGAACGGCAACGGCGACGACGCGGGTGCCACCGCGCCGATCACCCTGCCGTGGACCGTCGACGGCACCACCGCAACCGGCCTGGGCAACACCGAGAACAACTCCGAGAACACCTCGCCCACGACGAGCGACAACGCCGTCTCCGACGACGACACCACCGTCAACGCCGGTGGTGGCAACGGTTCGGGTGACGGACTGGTCAACGGCGTGATCTCCGGTAACGGTGAGCACAACTACGGAGTCGGGAACGGAAACGGCGACGACGCGGGTGCCACCGCGCCGATCACCCTGCCGATCACCGGCGACGGCACCGCCGGATCCGTTATCGGCAACACGGAGAACAACTCCGACAACAACTCGCCCACGGACACCAGCAACCACGTCACTGACGACGACACCGTCGTCAACGATGGCGCTGGTGACGGCAACTTCGAGGGCGACCTGCCCGGATGGCCGGAACCCGGACTGCCCGGGCTGCCCGACCTCCCGGGTCTCCCCGGGCTGCCGGGCCTGCCCGGTGACGGGGACGGAGAGACCCCGGGCCTCCCCGGTGACGGCGACGGCGAGCTGCCCGGTCTCCCGGGCCTGCCCGACCTCGACGGCACCATCGGCGGGATCGTCGACGACACCACCGGCACCATCGGCGGCGTCGTCGACACCCTCCCCGTCCCCGGCCTGCCCGGTGACGGAGACGGAGAGAACCCGGGCCTGCCCGGACTCCCCGGCCTGCCGGGCCTCCCCGGTAACGGCGACGGCGAGCTGCCCGGTCTCCCGGGCCTGCCCGACCTCGACGGCACCATCGGCGGGATCGTCGACGACACCACCGGCACCATCGGCGGCGTCGTCGGCACCCTCCCCGTCCCCGGCCTGCCCGGTGACGGGGACGGAGAGAACCCGGGCCTGCCCGGACTCCCCGGCCTGCCGGGCCTGCCCGGTAACGGCGACGGCGAGCTGCCCGGTCTCCCGGGCCTGCCCGACCTCGGCGGCGTGATCGACGAAACCACCGGCACGATGAACGGAGTCGTCGGCTACACCACCGGAACCGTCAACGGCATCACCAGTTTCACGGTGCGCACGCTGAACGGCCTCGTTGGCGACAGCACCGGCACGATCGGCTGGGTTGTCGAGGACACCACCGGCACGATCGAAGTAGTCGTGGACGGCGCCACTGGCAGCATCAGCGGGGTCGTTGACGACACGACCGGAACCATCGAGTGGGCAGTTGACGACACCACCGGCACCATCGGCGGCGTCATCGACACCCTCCCCGTCCCCGGCCTGCCCGGTGACGGGGACGGAGAGACCCCGGGCCTGCCCGGACTCCCCGGCCTGCCGGGCCTGCCCGGTGACGGTGACGGCGAGCTGCCCGGTCTCCCGGGGCTGCCCGACCTCGACGGCACCATCGGCGGGATCGTCGACGACACCACCGGCACCATCGGCGGCGTCATCGACACCCTCCCCGTCCCCGGCCTCCCGGGTGACGGGGACGGAGAGAACCCGGGCCTGCCCGGACTCCCCGGCCTGCCGGGCCTCCCCGGTGACGGCGACGGCGAGCTGCCCGGTCTCCCGGGCCTGCCCGACCTCGACGGCACCATCGGCGGGATCGTCGACACCCTCCCCGTCCCCGGCCTGCCCGGTGACGGGGACGGAGAGAGCCCGGGCCTGCCCGGACTCCCCGGCCTGCCGGGCCTGCCCGGTGACGGTGACGGCGAGCTGCCCGGTCTCCCGGGGCTGCCCGACCTCGACGGCACCATCGGCGGGATCGTCGACGACACCACCGGCACCATCGGCGGCGTCGTCGGCACCCTCCCCGTCCCCGGCCTCCCGGGTGACGGGGACGGAGAGAACCCGGGCCTGCCCGGACTCCCCGGCCTGCCCGGTGACGGCGACGGCGAGCTGCCCGGTCTCCCGGGCCTGCCCGACCTCGACGGCACCATCGGCGGGATCGTCGACGACACCACCGGCACCATCGGCGGCGTCGTCGGCACCCTCCCCGTCCCCGGCCTGCCCGGTGACGGGGACGGAGAGAACCCGGGCCTGCCCGGACTCCCCGGCCTGCCCGGTGACGGCGACGGCGAGCTGCCCGGTCTCCCGGGCCTGCCCGACCTCGACAGCACCATCGGCGGGATCGTTGACGACACCACCGGCACCATTGGAAACGCCTCTCGCTCTCTCTTCCGGCTTCTCGGATTCCAGCCGAGCAACCCCGGAGGCGGCAACGAGCAGCCCGGTCAGCCGGGTGACGGCGACACCCAGCCCGGCACTCCCGATGGAGGTCTCGACGACCTGGTCGACGTCCCGTCCATCATTGGTGGCGCCGTGAGCGACACTGGCGACAGCATGGTTGGCAACCTGCCCGGTCTCGTCGATGAGACAGTCGGAGCTGAGGGGTCTGTCTCCGAGGCGCTCGACAACATCACCGACGGCCTCAACGAGGGCAACCCGGTGGGAGGCATCGATGAAGCGATTGGCAGTGTCATCGGTGACGCCGACAGTGCAACGGGCGCTCTCGGCGAGCTGATCGAGGCTGCAATTGGCGACGACGGCATCACCGAAGGTGTCACGGACGGCAACGTCCCTGACGCAGTCACCGGTGGTGTCGAGGGTGTCGTGGGTGGAGACGGTGCGGTTGACGCCGTCCTGCCCGACGACTCCGCCGTCTCGGAGATCGGTGAGAGCGTCACCGCCGAGGACGGCGCGCTGGATGACGTGCTCGGTCCGGACGCACCGGAGGACGGCGTCACCGACGGTCTTGCGGCCGCTGTCGTTGACGGCGTGGTCGGGGAGGACAACCTCGTCGCGAACGCCGTGAACGGCAACGTCGAAGGCGTCGCGGACGACGTCATCGGTCCCGACGGCCTCGTTGACACCGTCATCGAGTCGCGGGCTGTCGCCGCGCCGGACGACGGGTCCAACGGGTCCGACGGGTCCAACGGCTCGGACGGCTCGGACGGCTCCGACGGGTCCGACGGGTCCGACGGGTCCGACGGATCAGACGGCTCCGACGGATCAGACGGCTCCGACGGGTCCGACGGGACCGACGGCAACGACGGGACCGACGGCAACGACGGCTCCGACGGGAACGACGGCTCCGACGGGACCGACGGCTCCGACGGGACCGACGGGAACGACGGCAACGACGGGACCGACGGCAACGACGGCTCCGACGGGAACGACGGCAACGACGGCAACGACGGGACCGACGGGAACGACGGGAACGACGGCTCCGACGGGACCGACGGATCAGACGGCTCCGACGGGTCCGACGGGACCATCGGAGGCATCGGTGGCGGGTTCAGCCCGCCCACCGGGCCGATTGTCCGGCCGGGTACCGGCATCGGCATTGGTTCCGGTATGCCCGAGATGGGTGTCGGAAACGGCACTCTCCCCTCCGAGGCTGCCCAGGGC
The DNA here is from genome assembly GCF_042665525.1 of Georgenia alba. Taxonomy (NCBI): domain Bacteria; kingdom Bacillati; phylum Actinomycetota; class Actinomycetes; order Allobogoriellales; family Allobogoriellaceae; genus Georgenia; species Georgenia alba. Next base: position 1,212,849 of record NZ_JBHTCQ010000001.1, on the reverse strand, counting down.
GACGGTGAGCTCGCGGCGACCGGTGCGGACGTCACCGAGCTCGCGTGGCTCACGGCGCTCCTGGTCCTTGGTGGGCTGGCGCTCCGCACCAGGAGCCGGGTCACCGCGTGACCCACGTCCCTGCGGGCGGCCCGACCTCTGTGCAGGGGGAGCGGGGCGGGCGCCCGCAGGCCAGGTCCCACCCGATAGCGGTTCACACCGCTGCCGGGTGGGCCCTGCCTCACACCGGTTCCCAGCGTCCGCGCGACCTTCGCGTGACCTCGGACCCTCCTACGTCAGCCAGCTCGGCCACCGCTGCATGCACGCGAGCCGCGACCGACTGCGCGAACGCATCGTCATCCGAAGTGAACCGCACGGTGATCCGTGCGCGGCCACGCACGACGCCGACGTCCTTCGCTTCCACGGTGGTCATCTCGGCCGCCGCGGTCGCCGCTCGTGGCAGCACGTCCTCCGGCACCACGCCGGGACGCAACAGCCCCACCGGGACGTGCACGCGGTAGGACGGCATCACACCATTCTGCGGGCCCGAACGCTGCGGCGGACCGAGGAGCGTGCGGAGTGCCGTCAGTACGCGCCCGACCCGGTGACGACGGCACGCAGCGTCTTCAGCACCAGCACCACGTCACCGCTGACCGACCAGTTCTCCACGTAGCTCAGGTCCAGCCGGACAGCCTCGTCCCACGGCAGGTCGGACCGTCCCGAGACCTGCCACAGCCCGGTGACACCGGGCTTGGTGAGCAGCCGGCGGTGCACGTGCGGCTCGTACTCGGCCACCTCGACGGGCAGCGGGGGCCGCGGGCCGACCACGCTCATCTTCCCGCGCAGCACGTCCCAGAACTGCGGGAACTCGTCGATCGAATGGCGCCGTAGGAACCGCCCGACCCGCGTCACCCGCGGATCGTCGCGACGCTTGAAGAGCGGGCCCTCCTGGTGCTCATCCGCCTTCAGCGACGCGAGACGCTGCTCGGCGTCGACACTCATCGACCGGAACTTGTGCATGTGGAAGGTGGTGCCGTCCTGCCCCACACGCTCCTGCCGGAAGAAGACCGGTCCTCCGTCGTCGAGCTTGATCGCGAGCGCGACCGCCGCATAGAAGGGCGCCAGCAGCACGAGGACCCCCGCCGAGAAGGCGACGTCCATGGTGCGCTTGAGCAGGTGCGCGCCGCCCGAGAACCGTGGCAGGTCCACGTGGACCACCGGCAGGTTGTCCACCGGGCTCTGGTGGATCCGCGGCCCTGCGACATCGGTGAGCTGGGAGACCATCATCAGCTCCGACTCCCCGGCCTCCAGGTCCCACGCGATCTGCTTGATCTGCTTCGCCGGCATCCCACCGGCGACGAGGACCGCCCCGAGACGCGGGTCCTGCGCCGCAACCTTCAGCTCCTCGAGGGAGATCCGCGGCAGCTCGGGCACCGGAGGCTGCCCGCTGCTGCCTGAGTCCTCCGAGGATGTGAGGGCGACGGCAACCGGGGTGTACCCGGTCTCGGGGTGGCGCCTCATCTCGGCGACCGCGGTCTCGACGTGATCCGCGTCGCCGACCACGACCGTGCCCGTGAGGGCACGCCCGTCGTTGCGGACCCGGGCGAGGCCAAGCCGCCACGCCAGACGGCCGCCGAGCAGGAGCAAGACCCCTACGGGCAGCGCGACGATGACGTAGGAGCGTGACAGCTCGACCGGGCCCAGGTAGGACAGGAGGGCAATGCCTCCGAACGCGCCGAAGGTGGCGCTGAGCACCCGGCGGTACTCCTCCATGCCGGCACCGATGACCCTGCGGACGCGGGTGTCCCACGCGGTCAGGGCACAGAACCAGACGAGAACCACGAGGGCGCCGACCACCTCGTAGTCCAGCGTCGCCCCGGTCCGCAGGGTCAGCGTGCCCGGCTCGGTGCCGAAGCGGACGAGGTCCGCGATCACGACCGCGAGCGCGAGGACGACCAGGTCGGTCACGATCAGGGCAGCGCGGTAGCGACGATCCCAGCGCGGACCGAGGTCCGGAGCCAGCGCGGGCCACATCCAGAGCCACACGTGACGTGACCGGCGTGAGCCGCGCGTGACCGCCCCGGGCGAGGGTTGCGTCCTGGCGGCGGTTCTGTCGTGCTGCAGGGGGGATAGGCTCGACAGTCCCACCGCCGCCAGGACGCGGTCCATGGGTCCGAAGGGCTCCGAGGCGACGGCGGCGGCCCCAGCGGGGCGGACACCCAGGCGTCTCGACATTCGGTTCCTCCGGACATGTGTGCAGTGCGATGCCCAGGGAACTCTCCGGCAGGCGGCGTCACTAGCCGTTCGGTGGGTGAACGCCGGGTGAACGAGCCCCTCACCCGGGGGGCGGGAGGAGGGTGAAACGGCTGATCGCAGCGGTGCGCCGGCCGCCTCGGCGTCAGCTGTCGAGCAGCCCGGCGGCGAGCGACGGCGCGATGGCGGGACTCACCGGGAGACGCGGGAGGAGCGTCGCCTGGAGCGAGTGGTAGATGTCCGGCTTGCCGGACCACGTCTTGGCGCTTGGCGCCAGGTCGGGGCCGAGCTCGTGGACCCAGGCGCCGGGCCGCTCGACGAAGTACTCGGCGGCGTGGTCCCAGCAGGTGCGGTACCAGTCGTCGTACTTCTCCTCGCCGGTCACACGATGGAGGACTGCGGCCGCACCGATCGCCTCGGTGATCACCCAGTGCATCCGCTCACGCACGACCGGCACGCCGTCGAAGTCCACGGTGTAGACGAACCCGTTCACGCCGTCGGCCGCCCAGGCCTCCACCCCGCGCGAGAACAGGGCGGTGGCGCCCTCGAGCATCCAGGGCTCCGGGTCCCGGCCCCGGGCGACCACCGAGTCGCGGGCCTGGAGCACCAGGCGGGACCACTCGAACCAGTGCCCGATGGTGGCGCCGAACGGCCGGAACTTGTGGCCCGGGTCGTCGCGGTTGTACTCCGGCAGCGGTGTCCACGCCGGGTCGAAGTGCTCCGGGATCCGCCAGTCGGAGCCTCGGGCGAAGTCGTCGACCACACGACGGGCGATGCTCAGCGCCCGGTCGAGCCAGGACTCGTCGCCGGTGACGTCTGCGGCGGCCAGGTATGCCTCGACCGTGTGCATGTTCGCGTTGACGCCGCGGTACTCCTCCAGCTCCGTGAAGGTCCGGTCCCAGCTCTCGACGACCATGCCCTCCGCATCGCGCCAGAACCGCTGCGTCTGCACGGCCTGGGCACGCGCGAACAGCTCGGCCGCGCCAGGCCGGCCGGCCGCCGTCGCCGAGGAGGTCGCCAGCAGCACGAAGGCGTGCGGGTACGCCTCCTTGCGCGTCTCGACCGGCCCCTCCGGTCCGACGGCGGAGAACCACCCGCCGTGCTCGGTGTCCTCGAACACCTCGGCCAGGGCCTTGAGGCCGTGGTCGACGAGCGGGGCGAACCCGGGCCGCCCGAGCAGCGTCGCGAGGGAGAAGCAGTGCGTCATCCGGCAGGTGATCCACAGCTCCGTCGTCGCCGCCGGGTCGACCACACCCTCGGCGTCGAGATAGCCGAACCCCTGCGCCGTGCGGGACGCGCGGCCGAAGCGCAGCAGCGCGTCGGTCTCCTGCTCGAGCCAGCGGGTGTGAGCAGGCTGTCCCAGCCACTGCGTCGTCATCGTCGGCATGCCTCCAGCTCCTCGGTCCGGTCCGTCCGGAAGGCTACCCGGCGCGCCGGTGCCCGACTAACTCGTGCGCGTGCGTCACCGGGCGGCCTCCGATCGAGCCGACCAGGCTCATGCGCGGCCCTGGACCCGGTCCACGGTGGCCCGGGCGAGCGCGTCGGAGGAGTCCACGACGGGGACGATCTGCTCGACGCCGTCGAGCACGAGCGAGATCTCCGTGCAGGCGTTGAGCACGAGGCCGACGCCGCGGGCGACCAGCGACCGGCACACCTCGCGCACGATGGCGCCCGCCTCACCCAGCTGGTCGCCACCCGCCTTGACCGCGTAGATCGCACGCACGAGCCCGGCCTGGTGGTCCGCGTCCGGCACCACAGGAGTGAGGCCGCGAGCGGCGAGACCGTCCTGGTAGATCGCGCTGGCGATCGTGGCGTGCGTACCCAGCACACCGACGGTGCCGCCGCTCCCCACCTCCTCGAGCGCCGCGTCCACGGCGGTGTCGACGATGCTGAGCAGCTCGACCCCGACGTCCCGTGCCACGTCGGGAAGCCAGACGTGCGCGGTGTTGCACGGCGAGACCACGAAGGTCGCACCGGCATCACTGAGCCTGAGGAGCCCCCGCTCGAGCCACGGCACGATGCTCTCACCACCGTGGAGCAAGGCGGCAGTACGGTCCGGGACGGACGGGTCGGCCCACATGACGACCTTGGGATGGTCCTGATCCCGCGAGGCCGGTGTGACCTCGACGAGCCGGACGTAGAAGGCGGCCGTGGCGGCGGGCCCCATCCCACCGAGGATGCCGACGAGCGGTGCCTCCGTCACGACACGACCTTGAGGGCGGCGTCGGGGTAGGCGTAGAGCGCCGGTGCCCCACCGGTGTGCACGAAGAGGACCTTCTCCCCCGCGGCCAGCTCACCCTGCCGGATCATGCCGACGAGCCCCGCCGCCGCCTTCCCCGTGTACACGGGGTCCAGGAGGATGCCCTCGGTCCGGGCGAACAGCTGGATCGCCTCGGTCATCTCGTCAGTGGGCAGCGAGTAGCCGGGCCCGACGTACTCGTCGCGGACGACGACCTTTTCCCGCGGTAGGTCGCCCGGCAGGCCGGCCAGCTCGAGGACGCCGCCGGCGAGCGCGTGCAGCTTCTCCTCCTGTGCGGTCCTCTCGGCGCGGACGCTGATGCCCGTCAAGGGGATCTGGGCGGAGCCGGCGTGGAACCCGGCCACGAGGCCCGCGTGCGTCCCGCCCGAGCCGCTGGCGCACACCACGTGGTCCAGTGCCAGGCCGGAGTCGAAGGTCTGGCCGAGGATCTCCGCGGCACAGGCGGCATAGCCCAGTGCCCCGCGGGCGTTCGATCCTCCCCCGGGAATGACGTACGGCGTCCCGCCCGCGGACCGGACCCGCTCGGCCACCTCTTCCATGGCTCCCGCGAGGTCGGTGCCCGCAGGGACCACCGTCATGGAGTCGGCACCCAGCAGCCGGTACAGCAGGTTGTTGCCGGAGGCGTCCTCGCTGTAGGAACCGGGCACGCGCTCCTCGAGCACCAGGTGGCACGCCACCCCTTCCTTGACGGCGGCGGCCAGCGTCAGGCGGCAGTGGTTGGACTGCACGGCACCGGTCGTGATGAGGGCGTCGGCACCCTGGGCGAGCGCGTCCGCGACGAGGAACTCCAGCTTGCGGGTCTTGTTCCCGCCCGAGGCCAGACCGAGCAGGTCGTCACGTTTGACGTAGACGTCCGGGCCGCCGAGCGCCGCACTCAGGCGCGGGAGGTGCTCGATCGGCGTCGGGGCCTCGGTGTACCGGCGACGGGGAAAGCGGGCCAGATCCATCGGGTGTCTCGATCCTCTCGGTCGTGCTGCAGTGGCGAGGTCGCGGGGTCGGCTACGCCGTCCGCTCGTACGTACGGTTCCACCCGGTCAGGGCGGAGACGACCACGACGACGAGCAGCGCCCAGGCGTAGGGGTTGAGACCGGCCGACCAGATCGAGGGAACGTCCAGGTCGTACTCGGCGGCGGCCGCCACGACCACGCCGAACCAGACGATGACGGCGTTGTGCCACGGCAGCATGTAGAAGACGGTGCAGACGGCGCAGTCGAGCAGGTTCGCCCGCCGTTCCGGGGCGAGGTCGTACTTCTGCCCGAGGGGCCGGGCGATGGTCGGGCCGAGCATGAGGATGGCCGGCGCGTTGGCGCCCAGCGGGATGGTGAAGAGGATGCTCACCCCGACGATGACGAGCTCGGCGGAGCGGACGCCTCGCGCAGCGGCCCGCTGCAGCTTGGCCAGGAGCCAGCTCATGACGCCGGAGTCCGCGAGCACCCTGGTGAGCCCGAGGACGAAGAGCACGAGGAGCACCGGGCCGGTCACGTCCAGGATCGCGTCCTCGACGAGACCGGTGGACTCGTCACGCTCTGCCGGGACGTGGAAGATGTCCGGCCCGCTCAGCGCGCCGGTGAGCAGCGCGAGCACGAGCGCCGACAGCGTCCCCCAGGTCAAGGACTCGAAGATGTGCCGGCCCATCAGGGCGAGCACGATGACGAGCGCGAACGGCAGGAGCATGATCAGGCCCACCGGCGAGGACTCGGCCGTCACGCTGCCACCCGCCGCCACCTCGCCGCCACCACCGGCGGCGTAGAAGGTCACGAGGCTGACCGCGCCGGCGGTCAGGGCGAGGGGAAGCCGTCGCCGCACGACCGCGCCCATGGTCGCGTCCTGCGTGTAGGACGAGGCGATCGTCGTGTCGGAGATGGGCGAGAGGTTGTCGCCGAGGGCGCCGCCGGCGAGGACCGCGACTGCCACCATGGTCGGGTCCGAGCCGAGCAGGACGCCGGCCGGGAAGAGGATCGGGACGAGGGCGGTCACCGTGCCGACGCTCGTGCCGACGCCGGTGCCGAAGACGGCCGCCAGGAGGAACGCGAAGGCCGTGAAGGCCGCACCCTGGATGCCGGTCTCCAGCCCGAGCCAGAGGAGGCCCTCGACGAGACCGCCCTCCTTCATGAAGGCGCCGAAGATCCCGGCGAAGATGAACGCGACGATGATGACCGCACCGGTGCGGTCGGCGAGCCCGGCGATCACCGACTCGGCGTAGGCCCGCTTGGTCCGGGCGAGCAGCAGTCCGACGATGAGAGCCGCGGCGGCTCCCACCCAGAAGCTGGTGGTCGAGGCGCGCTCCGCGATCGAGAGCCAGCACAGTACGCCGATGAAGATCAGCGGTGGCACGGCCGCGCCGGCGAGGCCGCCGAACATCCGGACCGGCGAGGTCTCGGCCTCGGTGCTCTGCACGCTGGTGTCTGACATGGGGCCTCACCTCAGAATTCGGAGCCTGCGTGGTCCGACCGTAGGCCCGCAGCATGTCATGGGTGTTACGCACCGCTCCGGTGGCGTTCACGACGAGCCGTGGTCCGGCTCCCCAGCCTGTCCTTGGCGGATGTTCACCCAACTGTCAGTACCGGACGTCAGTGTGGTGCCCGTCGACATCCCGTCGGCGGACCTGAGGAGGCTGGCATGACGCAGACGACCGACGCGCCCGGTGAGGTCGTGCTCGACCCGGTGCACGAGCTGGACGAGGACGCCCCGTGGCTCACGGCAGTGATCCGACCCACCGGGGTGCTGCGCCGTCGGGACGCGGAGCGGCTGCACCACGTCCTGGATCCGCTGTCGACGGTCGCGTCCGTCGTCGTCCTCGATCTGGACGCCGCCCGGCTGGCGGGTCCCGGGGCCGCAGCGGCGATCGACGGCGCCGCGGCGCGCCTCGAGGAGCGCGGCGGTGCCCTGCTGTGCGTCAACACCGACGAGCACAACCGGGCACGGCTGGCGGAGGCGGGTGCGCACGCCGTCGTCGCGGACGCCGGCCGCACCGCCGTGCACGGCCCAGCCGGCTACCTCTCCCCCAGCTCGCGCATCACGGCGTAGAGGTCGGCCTTGCCTTCGAAGCCGATTCCCGGCAGGTCCGGGATCGTGACGTACCCGTCCTCGACGGCCGTGCCGTCCGGGAAGCCACCGAAGGGCTGGAACAGGTCGGGATAGGACTCGTTGCCCCCCAGGCCCAGGCCCGCGGCGATCGCGAGCGACATCTGGTGACCGCCGTGCGGGATGCACCGCCGTGGGGACCAGCCGTGGTCGCGCAGCATGTCCAGGATGCGCAGGTACTCGACCAGGCCATAGCTGAGCGCGCAGTCGAACTGGAGCCAGTCCTTCTCGGGTCTCATACCGCCGTAGCGGACAAGGTTGCGGGCGTCCTGGACGGAGAACAGGTTCTCGCCCGTCGCCAGCGCCCCGGAGTAGCGGCGGCCGATCTCGGCCTGGAGCTCGAAGTCGAGCGGATCCCCGGGCTCCTCGTACCAGAACGGGTCGTACTCCTCCAGGGCCTCGGCGTACGCGAGCGCGGTCTCGCGGCCGAACCGTCCGTTCGCGTCGACGGCGAGCCGTTGCCCCGGCTCCAGCGCCTCGAGCACGGCCTCGATGCGTCGGCGGTCCTCCTCCAGGCTCGCCCCACCGATCTTCTTCTTCACCACCGAGTACCCGCGGGCGGTGTAGCCGCGCATCTCCTCCTGGAGGGCCCTGAGGTCCTGTCCGGGGTGGTAGTACCCGCCGGCCGCGTAGACGAAGACGCGCGGGTCGCCCTCGCCGTCGCCATAGCGCTCCGCGAGCAGCCGGTAGAGCGGCTTCTCCTCGATCTTCGCCACGGCGTCCCAGACCGCCATGTCGACGGTGCCGACCGCCACGGAACGCTCACCGTGCCCGCCGGGCTTCTCGTTGACCATCATCGCGTCCCAGACGCGGTGCGGGTCCAAGGTGCCTGCGTCGTCGAGGAGTCCGTCCGGGTCCGCCTCGAGCAGTCGCGGCACGAAGCGCTCCCGCAGCATGGCGCCCTGGCCGTACCGGCCGTTGGAGTTGAAGCCGTAGCCGACCACCGGCCGGCCGTCCCGTACGACGTCGGTGACGACGGCGACGAGGCTCAACGTCATCCGACTGAAGTCGATGTAGGCGTTCCGGATGGAGGAGCTGATCGGGTACGTCTTCTCCCGTACGTCGACGATCCTCACGCGCGCTCCTCCTGGTCCTCGAGCGTCGCGAAGACGCGCAGCAGCTCCTGCTCCACCTCGGCGGTGGACGCGGTCCCGCCGAGGTCAGGCGTGCGCACGCCGGTCTCGCCCAGGACCTTCCCCATGGTCGTCAGCACGGCCCGTGCGGCGTCGGTGTGGCCGAGGTGCTCGAGCATCATGGCGCCCGCCCACACCTGGCCGAGCGGGTTCGCCCGGCCTGTCCCGGCGATGTCCGGTGCAGAGCCGTGGACGGGCTCGAACATCGACGGGTGGTCTCTCTCCGGGTTGAGGTTCGCCGACGGTGCGATGCCGATGCTGCCGATGATGGCCGCGCCGAGGTCGGTGAGGATGTCCCCGAAGAGGTTCGAGGCCACGACGACGTCGAACCGGCCGGGGTCGAGCACGAAGAGCCCGGCCAGGGCATCGATGTGGTACTCGCTCGTCTCGACCTCGGCGTACTCCGGAGCCAGCTCCCGGAAGATCTCGTCCCAGAACGGCATGGTGTGGATGATCCCGTTGGACTTGGTCGCCGAGGCCAGGCGTCCACCGCGCGAGGCCGCGAGGCCGAACGAGTAGCGCATGACGCGCTCCACCCCGGCCCGGGTGAAGAGCGTCTCCTGGACGGCGAGCTCCTGGTCCGTCCCTCGGTACAGCCGGCCGCCGACCTCGCTGTACTCGCCCTCGTTGTTCTCCCGCACCACGAGGAAGTCGATGCCGCCGGCGGGGACATCACGCAGCGGGCTGTCGATACCGGGCAGCAGGGTGACGGGCCGAAGGTTGACGTACTGGCGGAAGGTGCGTCGGATCGGGATCAGCAGGCCCCACAGGGACACGTGGTCCGGAACGCCCGGGTAGCCGACGGCGCCGAGGAAGATCTGGTCGAACTCCCGAAGCGTCTCCAGTCCGTCGGCCGGCATCATCCGGCCGGTGCGGGCGTAGTACTCGCACGACCAGTCGAGCTCGGTCCACTCGAAGGAGAAGCCGTAGCGCTCACCCGCCGCGTCCAACAGACGCTGGGCGGGCGGGACCACTTCGGTACCGATGCCGTCTCCGGGGATGACGGCGATGCGGTGGGACGGCATGGCAGGACCTCCATCGGGGGTGGGTCGGTGGCCGGGCGGCCGTGGGGTCGGGTGCGGAGTGTCGAAGGGTCAGAACATCAGCTCGGGCAGGCGGACGTAGAGCACCTCGGTGAAGAGGAGGTAGAAGGCCAGCGCTACACCGAGGGCGACGACGGCGTCCAGCAGCAACCCCCGCCAGCCTGGACGACCCTTGCGCATGATCAAGGCCGTGAGCAAGAAGAAGACGACACCGCCGACCGCATAGCCCAGGAGGGGCAGCGTCAGTACCCAGGCGGCAAGGAGCAGCACCGCTCGCACGAGCGCCGGCAGCGGGAGTCGCTCGGGCTCCTGCGCACTCCCCGTGCTCCTGCCCGCGACGGCGAGGCCGACCAGGGCGAGACCGAGCACCGCCAGGACCACGATGATGGCGTCCGGCCACGTCCCGCCGTTCGGACTCGTGTAGCTCCGCTGCGTCCAGAAGACCGCAGCGAGCACGACTGCCGCGGCGCCGACGGCGACGTCGACCCGTCCGGCGCGGCGGGGGCGGCGGGGGCGCTCGGTGGCCATGTCAGCTCCCCTCCTCGACGGCCGGCACCTGGGAGCGTTCGTCGTTGCGTCGTCTGAGCCGCGCCCGCACCAACGGCCAGGCGAGGGACACCACGGACATCACGATCAGCACGATCGACAACGGGCGGGTGAAGAACGTCGTCCACGGCGCGTCGGACCCGGTCGAGGTCAGCAGTCCCTGGACGAGCCCGGTCTCGGCGATGGTTCCGAGCACGAGCCCGAGGACGATCGGTGCGGCGGTGATCCCGGCCGTGCCCAGCACGTAGGCCAGCACGCCCAGCACGAGCATGATCACGACGTCGACGACCGAGCTCCGCACCGCGTAGGCACCGACGATCGCCAGGATCATGATGCCGGGAGCGAGGTATCGGGCCGGCAGCGCCATCACGCCACGCTGCAGGGTGCGGCCGCCGATCAGGCCCACCGGAACCATCAGGACCGCCGCGACCGCCAGGGCGACGACGAAGGTGTAGACGAGGTTCCCCGAGGAGGTGAACAGCTCGGCACCGGGCCGCAGCCCGTGCAGCAGCAGGACGCCGATGATGATCGCGTCCGGCGGGGTGCCGGGGACACCGATCGTGAGCGTCGGGATCATGCTCGCGCTCACGGTCGAGTTGTTCGCGGTCTCGGCGGCGACGACTCCCTCGAGCTCGCCCTTGCCATAGTTCTCCGGGTGCTTCGACGCCCGGCGCGCCTCGTTGTACGCCACCAGGTTCGAGACGTTCCCACCTGCCCCCGGCAGGATGCCGACCACGGCGCCGAGGACCGCGGAGCGCACCAGGTTGACGGGACCTGTGACGACCTTCGTGACCGCCTCCCGCAGCTGCGAGCGCCGTGCGCCGCCGTCGGCCATCTCGGCCGGTCGGCCGCGCCGGGCGATCAGCCGGATGACCTCGGGGATGGTGAACAGACCGACGAGCGCGGGCACCAGCGGGATGCCGCCCTGGAGCATGGGCTCGCCGAAGGTGAAGCGCACGTCGCCGCCGACCGGTGCGATGCCCATGGTGGCGAGGAGCAGGCCGAAGGCGGCACCGATCAGTCCCTTCAGCACGGACCCGCTGGCGAGGCTGACGACGATGGTGAGGCCGAAGATCGCCACCCAGAAGTACTCCTGGGGACCGAACCGCAGCGAGAACTGGGCGAGGGGCGGCGCCAGGAGCACGAAGACGACGACGCCGAACACACCCCCGACGAACGAACCGATCGTCGCGCCCACCACCGCCTCTTCGCTGCGCCCCTTCTTCGTCATCGCGTACCCCTCGATCGCCGTCGCGATGGAGGACGGCGTACCGGGGGCGTTGACGAGGATGGCGGTGAACGAGCCGCCGTAGATGCAGCCCATGTAGAAGGCACCCAGCAGCACCAGGCCGGACGTCGGCTCCATCGCGAACGTGAACGGCACGAGCAGCGCCAGACCCATGGTCGCGCTCAGCCCGGGCATGGCTCCGAAGAGCATGCCGACGACCGTCCCGCCCAGCACGAGCAGGAGCATTGGGGGGGCAAGGTTCTGCAGGATGCCGGCACCGAGTGACTCGAGCATCAGGACTCCCCTCGGACCTGTCCCACGTCAGAGCATGCCCAGACGGCTCAGGAGGTCCTCGTACTCCTGGCTGCGCTGCGCCGTGAACTCGGTGGCCTCCCGCGGCCCGTAGTTCTCCAGGACGAAACCTTGCTCCTCGAACTGCGAGACGAGCTCCGGATCCTCGTTCACCTCCGCGAAGGCGTCCGCGAGGGTCTGGACGATCTCGTCCGGCGTCTCCTGCGGCACCGCGACGCCGCGGTAGGCGCCGTCGACGATGTCGTACCCCTGCTCGGCGAAGGTCGGCACGTCCTCCAGGCCGGGCATGCGTTCCTCGGTGGCGACCGCGAGCGGACGGATGTCCTCGCCGAGCTGGTGCGCCATGGGCGTGTACGTCATGAGGGCATCCACGTGCCCGCCGAGGAGCGCCGGCACCGCGTCACCGGTACCGGTGAAGGGGGTGTAGGTCAGGTCGACGCCCGCCATGTCGGCGAGCATGAGCGTGCCGAGGTGGTTGGCGGTGTAGTCGCCGCTGCCTCCGATGCTCACGTCGCCCGCCTCGGCGGCCTGGACGAAGTCGTCGAGGTTCTCGATGTCGCTGTCCGCAGGGACCGCCAGCATGTTCGGGGTGGACTGGAAGATGTAGACCTGCTTGAGGTCCTCGGTCTGGTATCCGGCGTCGTCGCGCAGCATCGGCTGGAGGATGATGTGCGGCAGGTTGTGGCCCATGATCGTGTAGCCGTCCGGGTTCGTCCGGGTGAGCTCAGACCACCCCAGCGCCCCGCCGCCACCGGGCTGGTAGCTGATGGAGACCTCGGCGCCGAGGACCTCTTGGAGCGGCTGCTGCTGAAGACGCGCGGTGATGTCGGACTCGCCGCCGGCGTCGAACGGCAGGACGTAGTCGACACGGCCGTCCGGGTAGCTCTCGACGTCGTCGCCACACGCGGCCAGCAAACCGGTGGCGGCAGCCAGTGACGCAACGATTCCGGCAGTTCGGCGGATGCTCATGCTGTCCTCCGTCGGGCAGTTCGATCGCCGGCGGTCCGTCCTTGGACCGCGGCTCGTCCACGAGTGAACCGGGCGGGCGTCCGCCCCGTCCAAGACCTATCCGCACTGCCATCGATAGCCTCTGCCTATCGATGGCTCTGGGGCGCGCCGCCGCAGGCAGATCCGCAGCGTTGTGCCGCAACTGTTCGATCGAGACGGCGCACGCGGGTCGTGCCGGTCTGATAGGCACGGTCTCTCGATCCGGATCACCGAGGACCGGAAGGACCCCGCTCGGACATGGATGTTCGCCAGTTGCAGTACTTCCTCGCCGTCGTCGACGAGGGCAGCGTCAGCGCGGCGGCCGAGCGGCTGTACGTCGCCCAGCCGTCGGTCTCGCAGTCCATCCGGCGGCTGGAGCGTGAGCTGCGTGCCGACCTCTTCCACCGCACCGGTCGTCGCCTGAGCCTGACAGTGGCGGGCGAGTCACTGATCGTGCCCGCCCGCCAGGTGCTGCGCTGGCTCGGACTGGCGCGCGCCCATGTCGATGCGGTGCAGGGGCTGCGCGCGGGACGCCTGGTGATCGCGACGATGCCGTCGCAGGCGGTCGACCCGCTGCCGGCGATGATCAACCGGTTCATCGACCGGCACCCGATGGTTCAGGTGTCCATCCGTGCGGCGGGGACGCCGCCGGAGGTCGTCAACCTGGTGCGCTCGGGCGGTGTGGAGGTCGGGATCGCGGCCGCCACCGACGCGATCGACGCCGACGGCCTGGCGGTCCATCCCGTCGCCGAGCAACGTTTCATCGTCGTCTCGTCGCACGAGGCCCAGCTGCCGACCCGGGGCCCGCTGACCTACGAGCAGCTGGAGGGTCAGCGCCTCATCGTGGGCCAGCCCGGCACAGGGATGCGCCAGGTGGCCGATGAGGTGCTGGCGCGGACCCGGTCCGCGGTCGCCGTCGTGGAGAGCGAGCACCGGGAGGCGATCCTGCCCATGGTGCTCTCGGGCCTGGGGACGGCGGTCATCAGCGAGGCGTGGCGATCCGTGGCGCGCGAGTCCGGGCTGATCGTCCACGACCTGGAGTGCGACGTGCGCCTGGAGGTCGCGGTGCTCCACCATCCAGACGGCCTCAGCCCGGCAGCGCGCGCCTTCGTGCTCGCCGCCACCGAGCCGCAGTGGGAACGGCTGGGCCTGACCGCCGGACCGGCGTCCCGGCGCCCCCGGTGAGGTGTCCGGACACGTCTGGCGCGCGCATCAGGCCCGCGGCTCGTCGAAGAGACCGGCGCGACGGCGCGTGGTGCGGTTGGCATGCACCGTCCACCGTGGCACCCAGCGTGCCAGGGCCGCCGCGGCTGCCGGGCCGAGCGCTCCCGCCGCCCAGATGCCGCCGGCGAGCGAGCCGAGGGCGGCGCCGGCCGAGACGATGAGGGGCCCGAGCGCGACACCCCCATCCTGCAGCACCCGCCACATCCCGAGGAACTGGGCGCGGCCCTCGGTCGGCGCGACGTCGGAGCCCAGCGTCATGAGGATGCCCGAGCTCATGCCGTTCCCCAGCCCCAGCAGGCCCGCGGCCACCGCCAGGCCCACCGCACCGCTGCTGAGCGGCAGCACGACCATGGCGGCCCCCATGACCGCCATGGCCGGGATCCCGACCCACAGCCGCCCCATGCGGTCCATGACCTTGCCGGCCGGGTAGAAGAGCAGCATGTCGACGCCCCCGGCGATCCCGAAGATCAGCGACGTGACGGCCGGGTCGAGGCCGAGGTGCTCGCCCCACAGCGGGACCACCTGCTGCCGGGCGCCACGCACCGCCCCCACCAGGAGCACCGCGACTCCGAGCGACGTCAGCACGGGGCGGTGCCGGCGCAACGACTCCCGTAGTCCGGGTCCCCGCGCGGTGGTTCGGCCCCGGGCGCCGGTGGTGCGAGCGTCGTCGCGGACCAGGAACAGCGTGACGGTCGCCGCCAGCGCCGTGCCGACCCCGAGCAGGTAGGCATGGTCGACGGCGCCGCCGTGGATGACCAGCGCACCGACGAACGGGCCCACGAACTGCCCGATCCGGTGGACGCCGCCGAGCGTGGACATCACCCGAGCGCGCCGCAGCGGCGGCGTGATCTCGGTGAGGTAGGAGTGCCGGGCCAGGTTGAAGACGGCGGCAGCGGCCCCGACGGCCAGCACCGCCAGGGCGAGCGTCACCAGGCCGGGCGCGAGGGCGGCGCAGCCGAAGGCGACCGCCGCGACGCCGCCCGCCGCGAGCATCGCCCGCCGGTCCCCCACCCGTGCGGCCAGGGCCCCGGCGGGGAGGTCCGCGAGGATCTGCCCGACCGGGACCAGCGCCGCGAGCACGCCCGCCAGCGCCAGGTCCGCCCCGCGGGAGACCGCCGACGGCGCGATGATCGGCAGCATCGCCCCGAGCCCGACCTCGAAGACGAAGGTCGGGACGAACGCGCCCAGCACCACCGACCGGAACGGGAACATCGGGGCGCGGTACGCCTCGTCACCGGGTCGCTGAGCAGGTGTCGCAGGTGGCACAGCCCCCATCATCGCCCGCGGGCCGGCACGACGCGCTCGCGTCTCGGCGAGGCACCACCTTCTCCGCAGATCGCCACCGGATCCGGTGGCGATCTGCGGAGAAGGTGGTGCGGAGGTCAGCGCCGGGTCGTGGACGGCTCGACGGCGGAACCTCAGAGCGTGGCTACGCTGGCCCGGTCACCGCACCGATGGAGCACCGTGAACCTGCGCAGCGACGAGTGGTACGGCGGGGATGACCGCAACTCCTACATCCACCGCGCCTGGATGCGGCGCGGGCTGCCGTCCTCCGCGTTCGAGGGCCGGCCGCAGATCGCGATCGCGAACACCGCCTCCGACCTCACACCGTGCAACGCGCACCTGAACGAGGTGGCGCAGTCGGTCAAGCAGGGCGTGTACGAGGCCGGCGGCATCCCGCACAACCTTCCCGTGGTGTCCCTCGGCGAGACGAACGTCAGGCCCACCGCGATGCTCTGGCGGAACATGGCCGCGATGGCGATGGAGGAGATGTTCCGCGCCAACCCGATCGACGGGCTGGTCCTCCTCGGCGGGTGCGACAAGACCATCCCCGCGCTGCTCATGGCGGCCGCGTCCGTGGACCTGCCGGCCGTGGTCGTGCCAGGCGGGCCGATGCTCAACGGCACCTTCCGCGGCGCGACGCTCGGCTGCGGCACGGACGTGTGGAAGCTCAGCGAGGAGGTGCGCGCCGGCCGTCTGCCGCGGGACACCTTCCTCCGCTCCGAGTCCTCCATGATCCGCTCCCGGGGCCACTGCAACACCATGGGCACCGCGTCCACCATGGCGATCATGGCCGAGGCGCTCGGCATGACCATCCCCGGGATCGCCGGCACCCCGGCGGCCGACGCCCGGCTGCTGGAGGGCGCCCATACCGCCGGACGCCTCGCCGTCGAGCTGGTTCAGGAGGACCGCACGGTCAGCCGGGTGCTGACGGCCGGGTCGTTCCACAACGCGATCGTGGCGCTCGCCGCATGCGGCGGCTCCACCAACGCCGTCGTCCACCTGCTTGCGGTCGCGGGCCGGCTCGGCCTGGAGCTCGGCCTGGAGGACTTCGACCGCATCGGGAAGGACGTCCCTCTGCTGGTCAACCTGCAGCCCGCAGGCACCTACCTCATGGAGGACCTGTTCCGGGCGGGCGGGCCGCTCGCCGTCCTTGCCCAGGTCCGTGACCTGCTGGACCCGCAGGCCGTCACGGTCACCGGCCGTCCGCTGGTGGACGAGCTCGACGTTCACGAGGTCTGGGACCCCGAGGTCATCTCCTCCCGGGAGAGCCCGCTCATCGCCGACGCCGGCATCGCCACGCTGCGCGGCAACCTCGCGCCCGACGGCGCCATCATCAAGCCCGCCGCGGCCAGCCCCGAGCTCCTCGTCCACCGGGGACGGGCGGTCGTGTTCGACTCCATCGAGGACTTCCGCGCCCGCATCGACGACCCCGACCTCGACGTCGACGCCTCCTCGGTGCTGGTGCTGCGCGGCTGCGGCCCGAAGGGCTACCCGGGAATGCCCGAGGTGGCGAACATGCCGCTGCCGCAGAAGCTGCTCGAGGCCGGGGTCCGGGACATGGTCCGCATCTGCGACGGGCGGATGAGCGGGACGGCGTACGGCACCGTGGTCCTGCACGTGGCGCCGGAGGCCGCGGCGGGCGGGCTGCTGGCCCTGGTGCAGGACGGGGACGAGATCCTCCTGGACGTCCCCGCGCGGCGGCTGGAGCTGCTCGTGGACGACGCGGAGCTCGCCGCCCGACAGGTGTCCGCGACGACTCTCGAGGGCTACGCGGACCCCGCGAGGGGCTGGGAGAGGCTCTACGTGGACCACGTGCTCCAGGCCGACCGAGGTGCGGACCTGGACTTCCTGGTGGGCCGCAGCGGCGCCGTCGTGGGCCGGGAGTCGCACTGAGACCCCACGTGCAGGGCTGCGACCTGCACGGATCATCGAGATCTCGTTGGTCGAGCGGCCGCGGACGAGCCGCGAACGTCGCCGGTTGACACTAACGTTCGTGGGGTGAATCACCAGGAGTTGCGGTCCGCCGTCGTGATCGAGGACGACTCGGACATCCGCTTCCTGCTCGAGACGACGCTCTCGCAGGCCGGATTCGCGGTGCACGTCGCCGCGAACGGCCTCGACGGCGTGCAGCTCGTGCTCCAGCACGACCCGGTCGTCACCACGCTCGACATCGCCCTGCCCGACATCGACGGCTTCGAGGTCGCTCGGCGCATCCGGCAGTTCTCGTCGACCTATCTGGTCATGCTCACCGGCCGTGCCGAGGAGATCGACACCCTCCTCGGCCTGGACTCGGGCGCCGACGACTACGTGACCAAGCCGTTCCGACCGCGCGAGCTGCGGGCCCGCATCGAGGCGATGCTGCGTCGCCCCCGCCGCATCGGGACCCAGGTCCAGCCGCCCGCGGAGCCGGCTACGCCAGCGGTGCCGTCATCGCCGCCCCCGGCGTCGAACCGGGTGCTGCGGCACCAGGGCCTGGTCGTCGACGTCGACGCCCGGACCGCCGAGCTGGACGGCCGTCCGCTGAGCCTCACCCGGACCGAGTTCGACCTGCTCGTCGCCGTGCTCGAGGCGCCCACCCGCGTGCTGCGCAAGGACGAGCTCGTGGTGCGGGCGTGGGCGGACACCTACGAGAACGGTGCCGTCATCTCCGACTCCGACCGCCGCACGATCGAGGTGCACATCGCCAACCTGCGCCGGAAGCTCGGCGACGGGCCGATATCACCGCGCTTCATCGAGACCGTGCGCGGCGTCGGTTACCGGCTGCGCCGCTGAGGTCCTGCTTAGGACGGGTCGCCTCCGAGGATGGCAAGGGTCTCGCTGGCGACCCTCCGGAGACGGACGAGACCGGCCAGCCCGGGCGTGCGCCGTCCCGTGACGGCCGCGGTCGCCCAGTCCAGGGCGATCCAGCTCAGGGCGCGGGCACCGACCATCGAGGACGCCGACGCGAGGCTGTGCGCGGCGTCGTACTCGCGCTCGGCGTCACCGGCCCGCACCGCCAGCCGAAGCTGGTCGACCCGGAACGGCAGCTGGTGGACGAACCGCTGGACGAAGACCTGTGCGACCTCCAGCCCCAGGTCGTCCACGAGCGCCCGGAGCGGGGCCGGGTCCAGCAGCACCTCGGACACCTGGGCCCGCCCGGCCGAGGTCTCCACCTCGTGCACGATGCGTGCCACGGTCGTACGTTCCTGCAGGAGCTCACTGAGCATCGACGTCTCCCCTCGTCACCGAGGCCGAAGGTCGGCCCCGCCGCCGGTCCCCTGCAGCTGGCAGTCAGAACTGTCGTCGAGGCACCTCAACCCGGTCTTCGGGCACCCTCAGGGCATCCCAAAGAGATCCGCAAGATCTCCCTCGCCAGCTCTCGTCAACGGGCGACCGCGACGGCGTCGGTGCCCTCACCGGCGGCCTCGCGGGAGATGTTGCAGAGCGAGCACAGCTCGTAGCCGTGCCGGATGCTGCTCGCGATGCCGAGCCGCACGGACAGGCGCATGCGGGTGCCGTCGGCATCGAAGGGGGTCGCGATGAGCTCCGTCCGCACCCCCTGCGCCCACTGCACCGCCTCCTCGGTGGTGCCGGGGAGGACCACCTGGAACGAGTGGACGTCCACCGCGTCCCGCCCCATGATGGCCCTGGCCGGCAGCATGTTGATGGTGACCTCGCCGACCCGCACGAGGGCCTGGTCGGCGACGTCGCCGTCGAAGGCGAGGGCGATCTCCTCGTAGTTCTCCGGGTGGATGGCGACCACGCAGACCGGCGCACCGTCCTCCTCGGCCGCACGCAGCAGCTCGACGGCGCGCGGGTTGAACGATGACTGGGTCCGCGCGCCGGTCATCGGGTCGAAGTTGCGGGACGCCTCGCGCCGGGTGTGCGCCTGGTTGTGCCGCAGCACGGTCATCGAGAACGCCGCGCCCATGATGCACAGCGGGACGACGAGGGACGCGACGGCGGTGCCGGCATAGGCGTGGAAGAGGTCGGACTCCGCACCCAGGACGAGGAACAGGACCCAGCGGAGCACGAAGAAGACCCCGGCGACGGACATGATGACCACGAGGTACCGCGCCGCGCGCTCGCCCTTCGCCGGCGACCGCAGGATCTCCCCGGCGGACAGCAGGCTGCCCGCGGCGTTGCCCAGCAGGTACACCTCCGCGCCGGACCACGAGCCACCCTCCGGGAACCGGATGAGGGTGGCCAGGACCGCGAGGAGCGCCACCGCCACGGACACCTCGATCAGCGAACGGCGCCGCCCGGCGTACACCCGGATGCCGTTCCAGAGCGCCAGCGGGGTCAACGCCAGCAGTCCGTTACCGAGTGCGAGCGCGAACCACAGCTCCGGGACGACCTCGCTGGTCACGTAGCACAGCGACGTCAGCAGGGCGCTGGCGAAGCCGAGGGACCAGAGCCGGTCCACGGTGTCGGCCTCACGCGACCATGTCTCGGCCAGGAACAGGCTGGAGGTGGCCACGGTCACGAGCGCCGAGAACACCAGCAGGGTGGTCACATCGAGTGTCATCGCCGCTCCTCGACCGGTAGGTAGATGTCCACCGTCGTGCCCTCGCCGGGCGCGGAGACGAGGCCGATCTCCCCGCCGTGCGCCTCGACGAGCTGACGGGTGATGTGCAGCCCGAGCCCGGTGCCGGGCAGTGGACCGGACCGCACGTCACGGCCCCGGTAGAAGCGGGAGAACACGCGCTGCTGCTCCTCCTGGGCGATGCCGATGCCCTGGTCGCGTACCGACAGGTGAGCGGTCTTGCCCTCCACGGCGAGGTCGAGGACCACCGTGCTGCCCTCGTCGGAGTACTTGATCGCGTTCGAGACGATGTTGTCCACGACCTGTCCGAGTCGCGTCCGGTCGCCGTTGACCACACACGGCCGCGTGGCGCGATTGACCACCTGCACACCGCGATCCTGCGCACGCGGTCGGTGGGTGAGGACCGCGTCGGAGATCACCTCGCGCAGGTCCACGGGCGTGGCGAAGAGGGCGATCTGGCCGTCGCGGGTCTGGGCGGCGGTGAGCAGGTCGGAGATGAGCCGCAGCAGCCGCTCGGTGTTGCGGGCGACCACCCGCAGATGTGCCCGCACCTCCTCCGGGACGTCCCGTGCGTCGTCGGCCAGCTCGAGGTAACCCAGGATCGAGGTCAGCGGGGTGCGCAGCTCGTGCGAGACGGCCGAGACGAACTCCTCCCGCTGGGCGAGCGCCTCGGTCTCCGCGGTGACGTCCTGGTAGACGACGACGGCACCGGTGCGAGCTCCGCCGTCGTCCTGCAGGGACTCCGCGGACACGCGCATGGCCATCCGGGTTCCGCCGCGCACCAGATAGATGAGCTCCCGGTCGATGGTCTCCCCGCGGGCGGCCCGCACCGTGGGTGAGCCGTCGACGCCGAGCGGGGTGACGCCGTCGGCGGCGAGCGCCCGCGACGAACGGACGGCGTAGTCGCCGACCTTGTAGATGTCTCTCAGCAGGCCGGCGGCACGGCGGTTGATGTGGGTGATCCGGCCGTCGGCGTCCAGGGCGACGACGCCGACGTCGATCGTGTTGAGGATGCCGCGCAGCAGCACGTCGTGCGCGTTGGCCGCATCCAGGGCCTCCTCGACCAGGGCGCTCTGCCGGGACAGCAGGGCACGCCGGGCCGCGGAGCGACGTTCCGCGAGGGCGACGTAGATCGCCGTCGCGGCCAGGACCATCGGTACCAGGGTGTGGCGCTCCGCGGTGATGTCCGGGGGCTCGGGCCAGGCGATCGCCTCGGGCAGCCAGACCGCCCCGAGGCCGGCGATGACCGACACCACGACGCCGGCGGTGCCGTAGGCAGACGCCAGCCACAGCACGGGCAGGACGAGCAGGATCGAGCACTGGACGCCGGACGCCTCGACGAATGCCACGACCGCCATGTCCGCGAGGGCGACGAGCGCGGCGCTCCAGGCCGGCAGCCGGCGCCACGGGACGATCAGCGACGCCGCGGTCGCGACGATGCCGAGGACCATCGCCACGAAGAAGTACTGGTGCCCGAGGGTCTCCGGGTCCACGGCGGCGGTGCGGAAGATCAGCGCGAGCATGACTGCGGCGAACGGGAGGTGCCGCACGAAGATGCTGACCTCGCTGGACGGTCGCTCGTCCGCCAAAGGACGTTCGACCGTGCCGTTGCTCATGCAGGAAGGCTAGAGGCGCGGGCCCGTTCCGTCCGGGCGTCGGTCGCCCGATTCGGACGTGGTCGTCCAGGGGCGTGCCGGCGGGGTCAGTTCTGGTCGGCGGTGGCCTGGTCGGCGGCAGCCTGGTCGGGAGTCGGCTCGTCGGGTGCCTCGCGGCGCATCGGCTCGGTCGAGAGCACCTCGAGGTCGCGCTCGTTCACGACCGGGTCGGAGGTCTGCCACATCGAGGCCGGCTCCGGGCCGCGGGTCTCGGAGTGCGCGCCGCAGCCGTGGTCCATCGAGACCACCTGGCCGTCCGACGGCGACCACTCGTTCGCGCAGACGCCGAACACCGCACGCGGAGCACCGGCGAGCTTGAGGAAGAAGCCGCAGGTGGAGCACTGTGCCCGAGCCGCCTTCGCGGCCGCCGCGAAGGGGCCGTGGTCACCCTCGTACCAGCGCGTCATGGCCTGGTCCCGGCCCGCCGGGGAGAGCACGCGCTCGCGGCCGAGGCCGAGCTCGAAGATCGCCAGCTCGTCGGCGTCCTCGCCCGTGGCCTCGTACCCGGGCTCGAGGCGCTCGTCCTCCTCGACGTAGGGCAGGACGTCCCCGGGTCCGACGTCGCCTGGGCTGAGCCGCTCGGCCCACGGCACCCAGTCGGGCGCGAGGATCGCGGCGTCGCCGGGGACGAGGTTGACCTCGCAGACGGTCGCGGTGCGGCCGCGCGGGGGCCGGGCGACGCTCACCGCCCAGCGCCAGCCCTTGTAGCCCGGCACCAGTGAGTCGAAGAGGTGCGTCAGGAGCCGCTCCCCCTCGACGACGAAGCCGAGGTGCTCGCCGACCTGGCCCTCCCGCGCGGTCTCCTGGGCGGCCCGCCGCGCCAGGTCCACGGCGCCGGCGAGGACGGTCTCCTTGCCGGGGCCGGTGGTCACGCGGGCGGAGGTGATGGCTGCAGGCACGCCCTCCAGTCTAGGTGAGCCCCGCGGTCGCGCGTTCGGCGACAGGGCGTGGCGCACCGCACCACCCGGACCGGGCGTGCGACCTCGCGTGCGGTCAGTCCGCGGTCTCCCGGACGTAGGTGAGCGCGTTCTTGTGCACGCCGAGGGGGATCGTGCCGGGTTCGAGCGGCTCGACGGCGACCCGGACCCGGAGCGCGACGCGCACCGACTCCTCGATCTCGCGAGCCAGCGCGGCGGTGTCGCCACCGCCGGTGAGCTCGATCTCCAGCGGGATGGGGTCGTCGAACCGCACCTGGTCCGCGGTGTCCTTGCGCAGTCGCATGGGCCCGGCGACCCGCTCCGGGAACATCTCCACGACGAGGTCGCGGATGTCGGCGGGGAAGACGTTCATCGCCTTGTAGATGAGCATGTCGTCGGTGCGTCCGATGCACTCCACCCGGGGGGCGGTGCGCCCGCACGCGCAGGTGGTGCCGACCACCCGCATGTGGTCGCGGGAGCGGTACCGCACCATGGGTGTCGCGATCCGGGTGAAGGTCGTGTAGACGGCCTCGCCGGTGGCGCCGCCCGTCCACTCGATCGGCTCGCCGGTCTCGGGGTCGACGAGCTCGACGTGCACGTTGCGTGCGGCGGTGAGGTGCATGCCCTCGCCGGAGCCGCACTGCGACCAGATGCCGGCGAGGACGTCGCACAGGCCCATGACCTCGCTGATCCGCTCGACGCCCCACGCCTCCGTGACCCGGCGGCGGACCTCGCGGTGCCCCATGCCCGGCTCGCCGCCCGCGAGGATCGTCCGGATCGGCAGCTCGCGGGCGGGGTAGCCGAGGACCTCCTCGCAGCGCTCGGCGAAGAAGGAGACGAAGGAGGCCGTGCCCATGAGCACGTCCACCCGCAACAGCTCCAGCAGCCGGACCATCCGCTCGGTGGTCTGGCCGCCGATCCACGCCAGCGTCGCCCCGGCGCGTCGGACCGCGTCGGCGTACGGCATGCCGCCTGCCACGATCGGCATGCCGGTGGTGAGCGCGACGACGTTCCCCGGCCCGACGCCGGCGGTCGTCATCCAGTTCGCGAGGGACTCCGTCCACCGTTCCAGGTCATCGGCGGTGAGCCCGTAGAAGGTGGGGTTGCCGGTGGTGCCGGAGGATCCGAGGACCTGGACGATGCGGTCCGACGGCACCGACTGCATCGTGCCGAGCAGCAGCTCGGGCGGGCGCTCGCGCTGGTTGCGGCGCACGTCGTCCTTGGTGACGAACGGGATCTCGCGCCAGGCGTCGTCGCGATCGGCCTCCTCGACCGGCGCCGCCCGCAGGTGGTCGACGTAGAACGGGGACCGGTCCCGCAGGCCGATGAGGAAGTCCGGCATGAGCGAACGCTGCCAGGCCAGGACCTCCTCCCAGGGCGCGGTGTCGAGCTCGGGGTCCCACAGCTTCTCGGTCACGGCCTTCGTACTCCTCCGTCCCGGTGCGGCGGCGTCGCTGCCGCCGGGCGGTCACGCTAGGGGCACGCCGATCGGCGCGTCAGTGCCCCTTCCGCCCGGGAGAAGCCGGACCGGTCGAGGGGCTCCTCATCCCCGGACCTCCAGGAGGTCCACCGGGCGCCCCTCGGCCAGGGACCGCCCGGCCGCCTCAGCCACTCGGGTGGCGGCGAGCGCGTCCTGCGGGCCGGCCAGATCGGCGGGGCGTCCGTCCACGAGGTCGACGAAGGCGGAGACCTCGGCCCGGTACGCGGGCAGGAACCGTTCCCAGAAGTTGGGCCACCGCGGCCCCGGCGGCGGGTAGTCGACACCGGGCTCGGCAGAGGTCACCGGTGCACGGTCCTCGAGCCCGACGACGACGGTGCCGCGCGTGCCGGCCAGCTCGGCCCGGACGTCGTACCCGGCGCCGTTGTACCGGGACGCCTGCGCGGTGACGAGCGTGCCGTCGTCGAGCGTGAGGACGGCGGCGGCCTCGTCGACGTCGCCGGCGGCACCGAAGTAGGCCGCGCCGCGGTTGACGCCCGTGGCGTGCACGGTGACGACCTCCCGTCCGGTGAGCCAGCGGAGCACGTCGAAGTCGTGCACCAGGCAGTCCTTGAAGATCCCGCCGGAGGCGCTGATGAACTCCTCCGGGGGAGGTGCGGCGTCGCAGGTGACCACGTGTGCCCGGCGCAGCTCGCCCAGCTTGCCCGTCCGCAGCGCCTCCCGTGCGCTTCGGTAGCCCGCGTCGAACCGGCGCTGGAACCCGACGGCGAGCAGGGCGCCGTGGTTCTCGGCCTCCGCGACGACGGCGGCGGTGGTCTCGAGATCCAGCGCGAGCGGCTTCTCGCAGAGCACGGCGACGCCGAGCGGGACGAAACGCCGGACGAGCTCGGCGTGGGTCGGTGTCGAGGAGGCGACGACGAGGCCGTCGAGGCCCGCGTCCGCGAGCGCGTCGACCTCGGCGGCACGGGCCTCGGTCCCGTGCCCGCCGAGCCGGGCGGCGACCTCCGCGGCCCGCCCCGGTGCGGCGTCGGCGAGCACGACCTCGCCGACCCGTGGGTGGCCCGCCACCACGACGGCGTGCTCGGCGCCGATGCGGCCGAGGCCGACGACGCCGATACGGAGCCGGTCACGCACGTGACTCTCCTCTCTCGAACAAGGCACCCGGATGGTCAGGCGTACAGGTCCGGGACGGCCTCGGCGGTCACGTCCACCGGCTCCCCGGTGCGCAGCGACCGCACCCCGGCCGCCGAGACGAGGTTGGCCACGTGTCCGTCCCACGCCGAGGCGCCGGTGGCTCCCCCGTGCTCGGCGGCGTGGACCCAGGCGATCAGCTCACGCCGGTACGCCTCGGCGAACCGCTCCCGGAAGTCCGTGGGGACCGCGGTGCCCGCCGTGCCGCCGACACGGTGCCGCAGGTGGCCGGGCGGCCGCAGCTCGACCGTCCCGTCGGTGCCCACCACCTCGCACCGGATGTCGTAGCCGTAGCGGGCCGCGAGGAAGACCTCGACGGTCGCGAGCACCCGTCCGCCGTCGATCTCGACCAGCGCGACCTGCGGGTCCCGGAGTCCGTCGGTGCGCGGGCTGCGCACCGCCAGGCTCGTCACCGCACCACCGACGAGCCACGGCAGCAGGTCGAGCTCGTGGACCATCGAGTTCACCACGAGGCCCTCGCTGGTCGCGGACGGGTGCGGGGCGAGGTTGCGGTGGACGTTGTGGACCAGGACGGGTCTGCCGACCGTCCCGTCCGCGACCGCCCGCCGCAGCTCGGCGTAACCGGGGTCGAAGCGGCGCATGAACCCGACGGTGACGAGTCGGCCGCCGGCGGCGACCTCGGCCGCGACGACGGCGCGTGACTCCTCGGCGGTGACACCCAGCGGCTTCTCGCACAGCACGGGCCGCCCCGCCGCGAGGCACGCCAGGACGATCTCGGTGTGCGTCTCGTCCGGGGAGCACACCACGACCGCGTCGACGGCGCCGACCAGGTCCTGCGGGTCCGTGGCCTGCGCCGCCCCCAGCTCGGCGGCGACCGCGGCGCTGCGGCGCCGGTCGGCGTCGTGCACCGCGCTCACCACCACCTCGGGGAGGTGCTGCCGCAGGGTCTCGATGTGGCTCGTCCCCATGGCACCGAGGCCGACGACGCCGATCCTCATCGGGCTCCTGCCCCGGTCACGGCGACCGGTGTCGCGACCCGGGTCACGAGAGGTCGGCCTCCTGGTCCTCGAGCTGCGAGCCGTACTCCTCCGCGTTCTCCGGGGTCACCACCGTCACCCCGGTGTCGACCTGTGCCTCGATCTGCTCGCCGTCGAGGTGCTGGACGGTCATCTCCACGACCGTGCGGCCCATGTCGAAGGAGTTCTGCGCGATGCTGGCGTCGAGCTCACCGGCCGTCATCGAGCTGACGGCGTCGCTGGTGCCGTCCACGCCGATCACCATGATGTCCTCCATGGCGAGGCCGGCGGACTTGATCGCCTCGAGTGCCCCCAGCGCCATGTCGTCGTTGGCGGCGAAGACCACCGAGACGTCGGGGTTGGCGGTGAGGATGTCGGCCATCACGGCCCGGCCCTCGGCACGGTCGGAGTTGGCCGCGAGGTCGGCGACCACCTCGAAGTCGCTCCCCTCGAGCGTCTCCAGCACGCCGTCGACCCGGTCGTCCGTCGACGGGTTGCCGGGCACGCCCCGGATGACGGCGACCTGACCGGGGTCGGCCTGCTCGAGGATGAACTCTCCCGCCGTGACGCCGACCCCGTGGTTGTCCGTCCCGACGAACGACACCTTGCCGTCCCATCCTTCGATGTCGGTGTCGACGAGCAGGACGGGGATGTCCTGACCGACGGCCTGGTCGAGGATGGGCTGGAGCTGGTCCGCCTGGGTCGGCGCGACGACGAGGGCGTCGACCTGCTGGGTGATCGCCGAGCGGACGAGGTCGATCTGCTCCTGCACCTCGGTCTCGGCGGTCGCGCCCTGGATGGTGACGTTCGCGCCGGTCTCCTGCCCGGCCCGTTCGACGCCGCCGGCCACCTGGAGCCAGAACGGCGAGGAGACGGTCTTGAGGATGACGGCGACGTCGTGCTGGCCGTCGCCCCCTCCGCCGTCCTCCCCCTGGCCGCTGCTGCAGGCGGCGAGCGCGAGCGAGGCGCCGAGCGCGGCCCCGAGAGCGGCACGTGCGCGTGACGGTCTCATGCTGACCTTCCCTTCTGTCCAGCGCCTTCCTTGGCACCGACGATCATCCCGACGATGTCCTCGACCGTCTCCGGTGACGGCACGGCGGTCCCCACCACGCGGCCCTGGCGCATGACGACGGCGTCGTCGCACACCTGGACCACGTGATCCATGTTGTGGGAGATGAGGATCACCGAGATGTCGTGGTCCTCCGGGAGGCGGCGGACGGTGTCGAGCACGTTGCGGGTCTCCCGGACGCCGAGCGCCGCGGTGGGCTCGTCGAGGATGAGGATGCGGCTCGCGAAGGCGCACGCGCGCGCCACCGCGATGGCCTGGCGCTGCCCGCCGGACATGAGGCCGACGTGCCCGCGCAGGTCCGGGAGGTGGACCTGCAGCTTCTCGAGGCGCTCCTGCGCGTCCCGCTGCATCGCGCGCCGGTCGAGCCAGCCCAGTCCGCGCAGCCCGCGCGGGCGGGTGAGCTCGTGCCCGAGGTAGAGGTTGGTGACGACGTCGAGGTTGTCGAAGAGCGCGAGGTCCTGGTAGACGGCCTCGATGCCGTGGGCCCGCGCCGTGGTCGGCGCGTCGACCGTGACCTCTCGCCCGTCCAGCAGGATCTTCCCCTCGTCCAGCTGGTGCACCCCGGTGATGGCCTTGATGAGGGTCGACTTGCCGGCACCGTTGTCCCCCAGCAGCCCGACCACCTGCCGGTGTCCCACGGTGAGGTCCACGCCGGCCAGCGCCGTGACCGCGCCGAAGCGCTTGACCGCGCCCCGGATCTCCAGCACGGGCGCCCCGCCGGCGGCGCCGGCCGGCTCGATCGGCGCCGTCACGACTCCGACTCCTCGGTCCGGACCGTGCGGAGCCGTGTCTCCAGCCGGGAGCGGAGCACGTCGAGCTCGACGGCGATGACGACGGCGGTGCCGAGCGCCACGTACTGCCAGCTGCTCGGGACGTTCATGAGGTTCAGCCCGTTCTGGATGACGCCGAGGATCAGTGCCCCGACGAGCGTGCCGATGACCGTGCCCCGGCCGCCGAAGAAGCTCGCGCCGCCGATGATGACGGCCGCGATGGCGGACAGCTCCATGAGGTTCCCGGCGGTCGGGTAGGCGGAGTTCGTCTGGCCGGAGACGACGATGGCGGCGGTGCCGGCGCACATGCCGCTGAAGACGTACACGGAGATGGTCACCCGGTTGACCGGGACCCCCACACGCCGCGCGCCCTCCCGGTTGCCACCGATCGCGTAGATCCACTGCCCCCAGGTGATCCGTCTCAGCACCACGCCGACGACGACGGCCAGGCCGGCGACGAGGAGCACGGCGAGCGGCATCTGCCCGATGCGTGCCGAGCCGATGGCGTTGACCGACTCAGGCATCCCGGTGATCGGCTGGCCGCCGCTGACCAGCAGGGCGACGCCGCGCGCCACCATGAGCATGGCGAGCGTGGGCAGGAACGGGTGCGGCAGCTTGCCCTTGACGTACAGCGTGCCGTTGATCGCGCCGGCGAGGCCGCCCACCAAGACCATCGACGGGATCACCAGCCATCCGCTGACCAGGTCGAGGTCCCGGATCCACAGCGCGGCGATGATGCTCGACATCGCGATGACGGAGCCGACCGAGAGGTCGATGCCGGCGGTGATGATGACCAGCAGCTGGCCGAGCGCGAGGATCGCGACGACCGACGCCTCCAGGCCGACGTTGCCGAGGTTGAACGGACTGAGGAAGACCGGGCTGATCAGCGCCATGACCGCGACGATGAGCAGGAGCAGGAGCACCGGTCCGAGCCGGACCACCGTCAGGGCGGCGAACAGCCCGCGGCTGCGGCCCTGCGCACCGCGCCCCGGCGCGTCCGGCGGCGGGGCGCCGATCCGGTCGGTGGTCACGGTCATCCGCCGCCTCCTTGGTCCATCCCGTCGGCGTCGACGAGTCGGGGGCCGGCCCCGGGGAACAGACGCACTGCGTCGTCAGTCTGGCGTAGCCGGTTCAGGGCCGTCAACCGTTTGTCGCGACATCCTGACCTAGTTCGGTAGGCCTCGCCGGTCATGTGATGCGGGCCAGGTGGGTGCACCCGAAGATGTGCTCACGGGTACGCCGCGCGATCGGGAACGGACGGTCGACGTCGCAGCCGTACATGTCCTGCTCCACGATGGCGAAGATGTCCGGGTCGATCCGCGCGACGGCCTCGATGACGGGCGCGAGGTCCGGCACACCGTGGGGCGGCTCGACCATGATCCCCTGACTCACGGCGTCGGCGAACGGCACGTCGTTCTTGAGGACGTCGAACAGCAGCGAGGTGTCGACCTGCTTGAGGTGGAGGTAGCCGATGCGCTCGGGTCGCTGCTCGATGAGGCGCAGGTTGTCGCCGCCGTAGTAGGCGAAGTGGCCGGTGTCGAGGCACAGGTTCGTGTACTGCGGGTCGGTCTCGTCGAGGAAGCGCAGCACCTCACGGGTTGTCCCGACGTGGCTGTCGGCGTGCGAGTGGAACTGCTGCCGAACGCCGTACTCCTCCAGGAGCGCCTTGCCCAGCCGGTCGTGACCGGCGGCAAGCTTGGCCCACTGCTCGTCGGTGAGGGTGCGCGACTCCAGCACCTCGCTGGTGGCGTCGCTGCGCCACAGGTCGGGGATGACCACGATGTGCTCCGCGCCGAGCCGGGAGGCGAGCCCGGCGACCTTCACCGCCTGGTCCCACGCCCGCTGCCACTCGTCGTCGCTCTTGTGGAAGCCGGTGAACACGGTGCCGCCGGCAAGCTTCAGTCCGCGGCTGCCGAGCTCGTCCTCGAGCTGGTGGGGGTCGGTGGGCAGGTAGCCGTACGGTCCGAGCTCGATCCAGGTGTAGCCCGCCTGGACGACCTCGTCGAGGAACCGCTGCCACGGAACCTGGTTCGGGTCGTCGGGGAACCACACTCCCCACGAGTCGGGGGCCGTGCCGATCCGCAGGCCGGGGTTCTCTCCCGCGACGCGGGCGGCGGGGGCGGTCGCGTCAGTCATGCCATCTCCTTCTCAGGGGTCTCAGCCGAGCAGCGGGCGCTGGCGCGCCTGCTGCCCGAGGTACTCCTCGCGGGCGGTGCGGGTCGTCTCGGCGCTCGAGGTCTCCGCGACCGGGACGTCCCACCAGCCGGCCCCGTCGGGCGCGTAGAGGAGTGGGTCGGAGTTGATGTGGATGAGGGTCGAGGTCGTGGAGGCCTTCGCGGTGGCGATCGCCTCGCCCAGGTCACGGATGGCGTCCGTCGTGGGCTCGACCTCGATGACGTCGATGCCGTAGCTGCGCGCGTTCGCGGCGAGGTCGACCGGGAGGATCTCCTCACCCTGGAAGTTGCGCGTCGTGTGGTCGTAGCGGCGGTACTTGGTGCCGAACCGCTGCGTCCCGACGCTCTCCGAGAGGTGCCCGATGGAGGCGAACCCGTGGTTCTGGATGAGCACGACGATGATCTTGATGCCCTCCGCGACCGCGGTGACCAGCTCGCTGTGCAGCATGAGGTAGGACCCGTCGCCGACCATGACGATGACGTCGCGGTCCTCGCCCGCGGCGACGACGGCGCGCCGGACACCGAGCCCACCCGCGATCTCGTAGCCCATGCAGGAGTAGGCGTACTCGACGTGGTAGCCGAGCGGGTCGCGCACCCGCCACAGCTTCTGCAGGTCCCCCGGCAGCGAGCCGGCCGCCTGGACGAGGACGTCGCGCGGGTCGCTCGCCCGCTGGACCGCGCCGATGATCTCGGGCTGTCCCGGCAGCTCCCGGCCGGACGGCGCGAACGCCTTGTCCACCATCCCGTCCCAGGCCGCCCGCTCCCGGGCGACCTGGGCACCGTAGGCGGCGTCGACGCGATGGCCGGCCAGCTCGGCGGTCAGGGCGCGGATCGCCTCCCGGGCGTCGGCGACGACGGGCAGCTGGGTGCCGTGCTTGTAGGCGTCGAAGGGGGCCACGTTGACGTTGACGAAGGTGACGTCGGGGTTCTGGAACGCGGTCCGCGACGCCGTCGTGAAGTCGCTGTAGCGGGTGCCGATACCGATGACGACGTCCGCCTCCGCGGCGATCCGGTTCGCGGCGAGCGAGCCCGTGGCGCCGACGCCCCCGAGGTTCTGCGGGTGGTCCCACGCGAGCACCCCGCCACCGGCCTGCGTCGTGCCCACGGGGACCCCGGTGGCCTCGACGAACTCTCGCAGGGCGTCCTCGGCGCCGGAGTACAGCACGCCGCCGCCCGCGACGACGACGGGCCGGCGCGCGCCGCGGATCGCGGCGACCGCCCGCTTCAGCGGGCCATGCTCGGGCACCGGCCGGCGCAGGTGCCACTCGCGGTCGGCGAGGAACTCGGCCGGCACGTCGAGGAGCTGGGTCTGGACGTCCTCCGGCAGGGCGATGGTGACCGCGCCGGTCTCGGCGGGGTCGGTGAGGACGCGCATCGCGGCGAGCGCGATCGAGTACAGCTGCTCCGGGCGCTGCACCCGGTCGAAGAACCTCGACAGCGGCCGGAACGCGTCGTTGACCGTCAGGCCGATGTCCCACGGCTGCTCGAGCTGCTGGAGCACCGGGTCGGCGACCCGGGTGGCGAAGGTGTCGCTGGGCAGCAGCAGGGCGGGCAGCCGGTTGGTCGTCGCGAGCGCCGCGCCGGTGAGCATGTTCGTCGCGCCGGGGCCGACCGACGCCGCGGCGGCGAACGTCGCCCGACGGCGCCGCATGCGGGCGTAGCCGACGGCCTGGTGCACCATCGCCTGCTCGTTGCGGGCCTGGTGGTACGGCATCAGGTCCGGCCGTTCGACGTTGAGCTGCTGCAGCGCCTGCCCGACCCCGGCGACGTTGCCGTGGCCGAAGATGCCGAGCACGCCAGGGATGGTGCGTTCGCGGATCTCGCCGTCGACGGTCCACTGGTGGGCCAGGAACTCGATGAGTGCCTGGCTGACCGTCATGCGTCGTGTGGTCGTCACTGCTGCCGCTCCTTGCCGTAGGGAAGCCGGGCATCGACCTGCTGGGTCTCCCAGGTGGTCCGGACCCAGGTGTGGGCCGGGTCGTCGCTGATCAGCCAGGCCCGTTCCGGGTCGGGCCCGGCCATGACGTTGAGGTAGTAGAGGTCATAGCCCGGGGCGGCGACCGCCGGGCCGTGGTAGCCGTACGGGACCAGCGCGACGTCTCCGGTGCGCACGATCGCGTTGATGTCGATCTCGCCCGCGGGCGAGGAGTAGGTGCTGAACAGGCCGAAGGCGCCGTCCGGGTCACCGCCGGCGGCACCGGAGCCGGCCTCCGGCGCGGCCTCGAAGTAGTAGATCTCCTCGAGCCGGGTCTCGTGGCCGGGCACGTGCTCGTCGTGCTTGTGCTCGGGGTAGGAGGACCAGTTCCCGGCCGGTGTGATGACCTCGCACACGATGAGCCGTGCGGCGTCGAGCGCCTGCGGGGTGCCGAAGTTGTGCACCTGACGGCTGCAGGCGCCGGCGCCCCGCAGCTCGACCGGCGTCTCCTCGGCAGCGACGTGCCGGACCGGGCGCACGTCGCCGGTCGGCGACGTCGCCACCGCGACCCGGCCCTGCCCGGTGACGACGCCGGTGGCACCGGTGGGCAGGTAGAGCACGTCGGTCGGCCCGGCGAAGACCGACGGCCTGCCGGCCAGCCGCGTCGTCGTGGTGGTTCCGTCGACGGTGGCGGTGACGGCGAACGAGCCGGCGAGCGGCACGACGACCCGCTCCACGCCGGTCTCCCCGAGGGAAAGCTCGGCCCCGTCGGCCAGCTCGGCGACCTTCAGGCCGGTGTGCTCCCACCCGGGGGTGGCGGTGTCCACGACGGACTCCCACCCTTCGCGGGCGAGCGTCCCGCGCCGGTGGAACCAGCGCTCCTGGCTCATCTCTTCTCCTTCGGACGTGGGGCCGGGCCGCGCGCTGCCGCGGTCCGGAGCGGACGGCGGGCGCGAGGGCTCAGTGGTTCTGCGGGAACCCGAGGTTGATGCCACCGTGCTGGGCCGGGTCGAGCCACCGGCTCGTGATCGCCTTCTCGCGGGTGAAGAAGTCGAAGCCGTGCTCGCCATAGGCCTTCGCGTCGCCGAACAGCGAGGACTTCCAGCCGCCGAAGGAGTGGTAGGCCACGGGCACCGGGATCGGCACGTTGATGCCGATCATCCCCACCTGGACCTCGTGCTGGAACCGCCGGGCGGCGCCGCCGTCGTTGGTGAAGATCGCCGTGCCGTTGCCGAAGGCGCCGGAGTTGATCAGGTCGACGCCGTCCCGGAAGGAGGGCACCCTCACGACCTCGAGGACCGGCCCGAAGATCTCCTCCTGGTAGGCGCGCGAGGTCGTGGGGACGTCGTCGATCAGGGTGGGCCCGAAGAAGAAGCCGTCCTCGTGCCCCTCGACCGAGCAGCCGCGGCCGTCGACGACGATCCGCGCGCCGTCGGCCTCGGCGATGTCGACGTAGCCGGCGACCCTCTCGCGGTGCTGGCTGGTGATGAGCGGACCCATGTCCGGCTCGCCGTCGGGACCGCCGGCGCCGTTGCCGATCCTGAGCCGGGCGATCCGCTCCTTGATCTTGCCGACGAGCTCGTCGGCGACCGGCTCGACGGCGAGCACCACCGAGATGGCCATGCATCGCTCGCCGGCGGCGCCGTAGCCGGCGTTGACGGCCTGGTCGGCGGCGAGGTCGAGGTCGGCGTCGGGCAGCACCAGCATGTGGTTCTTCGCACCGCCCAGCGCCTGGACCCGCTTGCCGTGGCGGGAGGCGGTCTCGTAGATGTACTGCGCGATCGGCGTGGACCCGACGAACGAGATCGACTGCACGTCGGGGCTGGTCAGCAGGCCGTCGACGGCAGTCTTGTCGCCCTGCAGCACCGTGAAGGCGCCGTCGGGCAGCCCGGCCTCCTGCCAGAGCCGCGCCATCCAGATCGAGGCGGACGGGTCCTTCTCGCTGGGCTTGAGGACCACGGCGTTCCCGGCCGCGATGGCGATCGGGAAGAACCACATCGGCACCATGGCCGGGAAGTTGAACGGACTGATGATGCCCGTGACACCGAGCGGCTGCCTGAGGGAGTACACGTCGATGCCGGTCGACGCGTTCTCGGAGAAGCCACCCTTGAGCAAGCTCGGGAAGCCGCAGGCCAGCTCGACGACCTCCAGGCCGCGCAGGATCTCGCCCATGGCGTCGGAGAGGACCTTGCCGTGCTCGGCGGTGATGATCTCGGCGAGCTCTGCCTTGCGCGCGTTGAGCAGCTCCCGGAAGGCGAAGAGCACGGACTGGCGCTTGGCGATCGAGTACTCCCGCCAGGTCTCGAACCCGCGGGACGCGGAGGCGATCGCGGCGGCGACGTCCGCCTCGTCCGCGAGCGCGACGTGCGCGGAGACGGCTCCGGTCGCCGGGTTGTAGACCTCAGCCGTTCGTCCGCCGGCCGGGGCACGCTCGGCGCCGTCGATCCAGTGCGGCACGATCGGCAGGTCGACCGGGGCGGCCTGGGTGGCGGGTGCGGCGTCGGTGGTGCTCATCTGGGGCTCCTCGTTGACGGGTCGGGCAGGTTCAGGCGGCGGCCAGGGCGGGGTGGACCAGCCTGGCCGCGTGGTCGACGGCGGCGGCGACGTCGCCGTCCGGCGGGTACAGCAGGGTGCGTCCGACGGTCAGCCCCCGGACGCCGGGAAGGTCGAGGGCACGCTCCCAGGCGGCGAACCTCTCGCCCGGGTCGGCGCCGGAGTCGCCGCCCAGCAGCAGGGTCGGCAGCGTGGTGGCCGCGAGCACACGTTCCATGTTCTCCACGACCGGCAGCTTCATCCACGTGTAGGCGCTGCTGGCACCCAGGCCGGCGGCGATCGCGACGGACTCGATCACCGCGTCGGTGGTCAGGTCGTTGACCACCCGGCCGTTCTCCCACCGGCTCATGAAGGGCTCCAGCATGATCGGCAGGCGCGCGGCGGCGGCCGCCGTCACGGCGCGTGCGGTGGCCTCGAGCGTCGGCGCGGTCGCGGGGTCCTCGCGGCTGACGCGGATCAGCACCTTGGCGACGTCGACGCCGGCAGCGACCATCGAGGCGACGTCGTAGCCGGTGTAGCGGTCGTCGATCTCGAAGGCCGCGCCGCGCAGCCCGCCACGGTTCATCGACCCGACCACGACCTTGTCCTCGAGCAGTCCGAGGACGGCGAGGTCGTCGATGATGTCAGGGGTCCCGAGCACGCCGTCCACGCCGGGCCGGGAGAGAGCGGTCGCGAGCCGGTTCAGCAGGTCGTAGCGGTCCGCCATGGCGGTGGGGTCCGGCCCCACCGCCAGGGCGCCGCGTGCCGGGTGGTCGGCCGCGACGACGAGCAGCCGTCCGTCGTCGTGGAGGATCTCCCGGCGGGCCCGGGCCGCGAGGGCTTCGCCGACGGCCTCGGGCCGGCGGGCGCGGATGTCGCGCAGCCGGGCGAAGGTGGCGTCACTCAGGTGTGCGGTCATCCGCGCACCTCCTGCAGGATCGCCTCGACCTCGGCGGTGACCGGCATCGCGGTCGAGCACTCTCGCCGTCCCGCCACGATGGCGCCGGCCACGTTGGCGAAGCGGAGCATCCGCTCGAGGCCCCACCCGGACAGGAGCCCGTGGCACAGGGCGCCGCCGAAGGCGTCCCCTGCGCCGAGGCCGTTGACGACGTCGACCGGGTACGGGGGCACCTCGACGGTCTCATCGGCGGTCCGGGCCAGGACGCCCTTCGGTCCCTGCTTGACGACGGCGAGCTCGACGCCACGATCCAGCAGGGCGTCGGCCGCGCGGACCGGCTCGGTCTCGCCGACGGCGACCTCGCACTCCTCGCGGTTGCCGACGGCCACGGTCGCGTGCTCGAGCACCCGGGCGATCTGCGCGGTCGCCTCGCCGGGCTCCGGCCAGAACGTCGGGCGGTAGTCGAGGTCGACCACGGTGTGGCTGGTGCGGCCCCGTGCGGCGAGGGCGACGTGGTGGGACTCCCGGCTGGGCTCCTGGCTGAGCCCGGTGACGGTGACCCAGAAGATCCGGGAGGAACGGACCGCGGTCAGGTCCAGGTCGTCCGGCTCGACGTTGAGGTCCGGGGCCTTCGGCTCCCGGTAGAAGTAGATGGGGAAGTGGTCCGGCGGGAAGATCTCGCAGAAGGTGACCGGCGTCTTCAGGTGGGGGTCGACCGGCACGTGGCGGCGGTCGACGCCCAGGGTGTCGAGCTCGCGGTGGAGGTAGCGGCCGAAGGGATCGTCGCCGACCCGGGAGACGAGCCCGGCACGCAGTCCGTGCCGTGCGGCGGCGACGGTGACGTTGGCGGCGCTGCCGCCGAGGTACTTCCCGAACGTCTGCACGTCCTCGAGCCCGACCCCGTCCTGCAGGGGGTACAGGTCGACGCCGAGACGCCCGATCGCCAGCAGGTCCAGGAGGGGTGGCGCGTCGGTCATGTTCCAGCCGTTCCGTCGACTTGATCGAATGTCGTGACAATATCGCTCGAGCGTGACGAGCGTCATCCCCCGGGTCGAGATCCCTCCATCCTGACCGGCAAAACCGGGCCTAGGTAGGATTGTCGCGACATCAGGTTGAACCCGTTCGGGCACGGAGGGCACGAGTGAACGACGACGTCGTGTGGCCCGACGACCTGTTCGCCGACCTCGACCGCACAGGACCGGTACCGCTCTACTTCCAGATCTCGAACCGCCTGGAGGCGGCGATCCGGGACGGACGGATCCCCGCCGGCTCCCGCCTGGAGACGGAGATCGGGATCGGCCAACGGCTCGGGCTCTCCCGTCCGACCGTGCGGCGGGCCATCCAGGAGCTGGTGGGCAAGGGCCTGCTGGTCCGCCGGCGGGGTGTCGGGACGCAGGTCGTCCACGGGCAGGTCACGCGCCAGGTCGAGCTGACGAGCCTGTACGAGGACCTGCAGAGCTCGCAGCACGAGCCCGGTACGACGGTGCTCGCCCACGAGGTGGTGCCGGCCCCCGAGAAGGTCGCCGAGAGCCTGGGCGTGGACCCGGGCACGGACGTCCTCTTCGTGCGCCGCCGGCGCAGCAGCGACGGCGTGCCCGTCGCGATCATGGAGAACTACCTGCCCTCGGCGTACGCCGACATCACCACGGACCAGCTGGAGAGCCGCGGCCTCTACCAGATCCTGCGCGCCCGCGGAGTGACGATCCGAGTGGCCAAGCAGCGGATCGGCGCCCGGCGGGAGGAGCGCGACGAGGCCGACCTGCTCGAGGTCGACAAGGGCAGCCCGGTGCTGACGATGGAGCGAGTGGCCTACGACGCCACCGGCCGGGCCGTCGAGTTCGGGCAGCACTGCTACCGCCCGGACACCTACACCTTCGAGACGACGCTCATCGCCAAGTAGGCCGCCGGCCCGTCAGCCGAAGTAGGTCTCGACGTCGATCGGGCCGCCCTGGGCGGCGAACTCCTCCGCCACCGCGCGGCGCAGGTCGGCGTCGCACAGGTAGTCCAGCGCGGTCCGGGCCAGTCCGACGGCGCCGTCGACGGCGGCGTCGCGCGCCGCCGGGCTCGCGGCGGCCTCGGCGAACGCCGGGGTGTGCAGGGCGACGCCCGGGTCGGAGATCTGGATGAGCGGGTGGATGCCGGGGAGGCGGTAGGAGACGTTACCGAAGTCGGTCGAGGCGGCGATGGTCTCCGACAGCACCCCGGCGGGCAGGGGCTCGCGGCCGCGGCGCCGCTGGGCGGCGACCCATCGCTCGGTGAGCGTGGTGCTGGTGCGGACGGGCAGGGAGGGCAGCGCGCCGTCGTCCCAGCTGATCTCGACCTCGGTGCCGGTCATGAGGGCGGCGCCGCGTGCGACGTCGTCCAGCCGCCGGGAGAGGTCCTTGAGCGTGTCCGGGTACTTGGAGCGGGCGTACAGCCGCATGACGGCACGGTCGGGGACGATGTTCGGGCTCGTGCCGCCCTCGACGACGGTGGCGTGGATGCGGTCGACCGGAGGCATCTGCTGGCGCAGCAGACCGATGCCCTGGTACGCGAGGTTGGCGGCGTCGAGCGCGTTGCGGCCCATGAACGGCTGGGCGGAGGCGTGCGCTGAGCGACCTGTGAACGTCCAGGTCAGCAGCCGGCGGCCGAGCCACACCTGGTCGGCGACGTCGTGCGGGTAGGGGTGGACCATGACGGCGGCGTCGATCCCGTCCAGGGCGCCGTTGCGCGCGAGGACCTCCTTGCCGCTGTGCCCCTCCTCGGCCGGTGTGCCGAGCAGCACGACGCGGCCAGCGGGTGCGTGGTCACCGGTCATGGTCGCGCGCAGGGCGAGGAACGCGCCGACGCCGGCGGCGGCGATGACGTTGTGGCCGCAGGCGTGACCGATGCCGGGCAGGGCGTCGTACTCGGCGCAGATCGCGATGGTGGGCCCGCTGCCCGCCGTGCCGAGCTCGGCGCGGAACGCCGTCGGGACGCCGTGGGCGCCGAGCTCCGCCTCGATGCCGTGGCGCCGCACGGTCTCCACCAGCAGCCGGGCGCTCTCGTGCTCCTGGAAGGCCGTCTCCGGCTGGGCGTGGAGCGTCTCGACGATGCCGCCGAGCTCCTCGCGGAGACCGTCGGCGGCCGCCTCGACCGCCGCGCCGAGGGCCTCCGGGGCCCCGCCGTCGGGCTCGCTCGCCGGGCGACCGGCCAGCGTGCGCATGCGTTCCTGGGTCTCGTCGACCAGGTGGTCGAGGTAGGCCGTGCTCGGCGCAGGGGTCGTCATGCAGGTCATCGTAAGGAGTGGCACCGGTCCGCCACTCCGCGGCCCTGGCTTCGCCGCGCCACTTCCGGGATGCGGACGGGGTGTGCACGTCCGTCGGCCGCCTCTAGGCTCACCGGGCACGGGCGGACGGCCGGGGGCAGCCGACCGACGACCCGACCCAGATGCCCGCCGCGGCGGGCCCGCACAGGGAGAGATCGCGTGAGCACCTCACCGACGCCTGCGACCACGACGCGCACCGACCGGTTCCTCGCCGGGATCGAACGGGTCGGCAACAAGCTCCCGGAACCGTTCGCGCTCTTCCTCATCCTCTTCGGCGTCATCGCCGTGGCATCCACCGCCATGGCCTGGGCCGGCGTGAGCGTGCAGATCCCCGGCAGCGACGAGGTCATCGAGATCCAGGGGCTGTTCACCGCGGCGGGACTGACCTGGCTCACGGCGAACCTCGGCGTCAACTACGTCGGCTTCCCGCCGCTGGTCACCGTGCTGCCGATCCTGCTCGCCGTCGGCGTCGCGGAGAAGTCCGGGCTGCTCGGTGCGGGCATCAGGGCGGCGTTCGGCTCGGCCCCCCGGTGGGCGCTGCCGTACGCCGTCGGGTTCGTCGGCGTCTGCGGCAACGTCATGTCCGACACCGCGTTCATCGTCATCCCGCCGCTCGCGGCCATGGTCTTCCGAGCCGCCGGCCGCCACCCGGTGGCCGGTCTGCTGGGCGGCTTCGCGGCCGCCGGCGCGGGCTACTCCACGAACGTGCTCGTCACCAGCATCGACGCCCTCTTCGCCGGGATCACGAGCTCCGTGGTCGGGATCCTGCCCAACCCGGGCGCCCCGGTGAACCCGGTCTCGAACTGGTACTTCAACATCGTCGCCGCGATCATCCTCGCGTGCCTCGCCGGGTTCCTCATCGACAAGGTCCTCGAGCCGCGGGTGACCCGCCAGGGCGTCCCGGTCGAGATGACTCTCGAGGAGGACGCGGACGGCGAGCCGGCGGACACGGCGCTCACCGCCGAGCTCACGCCGCAGGAGCGTCGCGCGCTGGTGGGCACGGGCGTCGCCGCGCTCATCACCGTCGTCGCCCTGGCGGTGGCCTTCACGGTCCCCGGATCGCCGTGGCGGAACGAGGACGGCGGGTTCCTCCCCGAGTCCCCGCTGCTCGACTCGATCGTGTTCATCGTCTTCACGCTGTTCATCGTCCCCGGCGTGGTCTACGGCATGGTCAGCCGGTCGATCAGGCGGTTCGAGGACGTGCCGGCGATGTTCGGCCAGGCCCTGAAGGACATGCTCCCGTTCCTCGTGGTCGCCTTCATCCTCGGCCAGTTCATCGCCGTCTTCGAGTGGTCCGGCGTCGGCTCGTGGATCGCCGTCACGGGCGCCACCGCGCTCGAGCAGATCGGGCTCACCGGCTACGGCGCGATCCTCGGCTTCCTGGTGGTCGCGTCACTGCTCAACCTCTTCATCATCTCGGGCTCGTCGCTGTGGACCCTGATGGCCGCCGTGTTCGTGCCGATGTTCGCGCTCATCGGCTACGAGCCCGCGTTCACGCAGGCGGCGTTCCGGGTGGGCGACTCTGCCACGCAGATCATCACGCCGCTGAACCCGTACATGGTGGTGCTGCTGACGTTCCTGCGCCGCTACGAGCCGGAGGCGGGTCTCGGCAGCGTGATGGCGCGGCTGCTGCCGTTCACCGTGTGCTTCTGGCTGGTCTGGGCCGCGATCCTCACCGTGTTCTTCTTCCTCGACCTGCCGATCGGCCCGGGCAACGGCATCTTCCTCCAGGGCTGACGAGCACGAGCGAGGAACGAGTGGGGTGCGAGGAAGCCCGACCAGGGGGCTCGAGGGCTGAGTCCAAACGGTTCACGCGGAAACTTCGTCTCGGTAACCAAGACCTTCTTTCCAGGCCAGCAGCGACCATCGACCGAACCGTCCGCGGCGAGGGCGTCCTGCTCCGCCGGCACCGTGCGCTGCCACACGCCGGCGGGGCGGGGCGACCTCGGGCATGGGGCCATCTTGCCGGGTCCTGCCGGGCGGGCGGCCGTCAGGTCCAGGCGGGCATCTGCTGCAGCGCCCAGGCGTTGCCGTCCGGGTCGGAGAAGTGGACGAACCTGCCCCACGGCTGCTCGTCCACCTCACTCACCTCGACCCCGCGCGCGAGGAGGTCCGCCCGCGCGGCGTCGGCGTCGTCGATCACCATCTGCAGCCCGCGCACCGACCCCGGCGGCATGTCGGTCAGCCCGTCGCCGATCGCGATCGAGCAGGCGGACCCGGGCGGGGTCAGCTGCACGAACCGGACCTCGTCGCTGACCGTGTGGTCGTGGTCGAGCACGAACCCGACGCGCTCGTAGAACTCCTTGGCCCGGTCGACGTCGCTCACCGGTACGCAGACCAGCTCGAGTCTCATGTCCATGGCGTCAAGGTACGGACCACCGCGGCCAGATGATGGCCGCAATGACACCCGGATGTGCCGCCGGGATGTGGTGTGGAGTCGGTGCCGTGTCGGATCCCCCCGCGCCCGTCCGGCACGTGGGACCGGCGCGACGGCAGGAATACCTCCGGCGCCCGGTCTGCTGGAATGGTTGTCGCCTCAACCGAAGGATCCACCGTGACCGCTGCACCGAAGATCTACGCCCTGCACGAGAACCCCGAGTGGTTCCCGCCGTTCGCCGACGCGTTCGCGGCGGAGGGACTCCCGATGGAGGAGTGGCTGCTCACCGAGGGAACGCTCGACCTCGACGCGAGCCCGCCCGAGGGCATCTTCTGGTCGCGGATCTCCGCCTCGTCCCATACCCGCGAGCACGGGTTGTCCAAGGACTACGCGCGTGCCGTCCTGTCGTGGCTCGAGGCGCACGGACGCCGGGTGGTCAACGGCCGCCGCGTCCTCGAGCTGGAGATGAGCAAGGTCGACCAGCTCACCGCGCTGCGCGCCGCCGGCATCGACACGCCACGCACCGTCGCCGCCGTGGGCCGTGAGCAGGTCCTGCAGGCCGCCGAGGACTTTCCGACGCCGTTCGTCACCAAGCACAACCAGGGCGGCAAGGGCCTGGGCGTGCGCCGGTTCGACAGTTACGCGGACCTCGAGGAGTACGTCCGCGGCGAGGAGTACGAGGAGCCGGTCGACGGGATCACCCTCATCCAGGAGTACGTCGTCGCCGCCGACGGCGGCATCACCCGGGTCGAGATCGTCGGCCACGAGCTCGTCTACGCCGTCCGCGGGGACACCGAGCGCGGCGGCTTCCAGCTCTGCCCGGCCGACGCGTGCGCCATCGACCCGGCGACGGGCCGGCCGATCATGCCGCCCGGGGCCACCATCTCGATGGCGCCGGACGAGGCGGTCGGGCTCTTCTCGCTCCGCGAGGGGTATGCGGACGACCCGATCGTCGGCAAGTACATCGACTTCACCCGCCGCCTGGGCCTGGAGGTGACCGGCATCGAGAACATCCGCACGTTCGACGGGCGCACCCTGACCTACGACGTCAACACGAACACGAACTACAACTCCGACGTCGAGGCCGTGGCACCGCGGTCCGGACCGCGGCAGATCGCCCGCTACCTCGGGGGGTTGCTGCACGAGGCCTACCCGCAGACCGCCGCCGTGGCGGCCGGTCGCTGAGCCCACTCGGCGCAACGGTGAGCGACGACGCCGGCGCCCGCTTGCGAGCCCGGCTCGCCGAGGTCGAGGCCCGGCTGGCGCGGCAACGCCGGGAGCTCGACGGCCTCGTGGACGCCGCCCGCGACGCGAACGTCGACGACGAGCACGACCCGGAGGGGGCGACCCTTGCCTGGGAGCGCCAGCAGACGGCGACCCTGGTGGCGCACGCGGAGTCCGAGCGCGAGGGTCTTCTGGCGGCACTCGACCGGCTCGCCGCCGGGACCTACGGCCGGTGCGAGGTGTGCCACGAGCCGATCCCGGCGGCGCGCCTGGAGGTCCGGCCGGCGGCCACCCGGTGCGTCCGGCACGCCGGGTGAAGCGGCGGCCCATCCGACGTCGCCACCACGACGTGTCGGCCTCTGCCCGGTGTCAGTGGGCCGGTCTACCGTCCAGTCATGCTCGAGCACACCGACGTGGACCTGCGGAACTCCCGGTTCGAACGCGTGAACCTGCGCGGCACCCGGATCCATGACTCCGACCTCCGCGGCTCCCGCCTGCGCGGCGTCTACCTCGCCGATGCAGACATCGACGGCGAGCTCGGCAACCTCGTGGTCAACGGCGTCGAGGTCCAGCCGTTGATCGAGGCCGAGCTGGACCGCAGGCACCCCGAGCGGGCAGCGCTGCGCGCCACCACGCCGGACGAGCTGCGGTCCGGCTGGGCCATGCTCGAGGAGATGTGGGAGCGCACCCTGGAGCGGGTCGACCGCATGCCGCCCGAGACGACCGAGATCTCGGTCGACGACGAGTGGTCGTTCTCCCAGACGCTCCGCCACCTCGTCCTCGCCACCGACGCCTGGCTCGGGATGGCCGTCCTGCGGCGCGACAAACCGTTCCATCCGCTCGGGGTCGTGTTCACCGAGTGGGAGGGCGACCTGGCGGAGCTCGGCCTGGACGCCGAGGCGACGCCGTCGTACGCCGAGGTGCTCGAGATGCGGGCGGGCAGGGTGGCGATGGTGCGCGACTACCTCGCCGCGGTCACCGCGGACGAGCTCGAGGAGCGGCGCGGCCGGCCCCCGTGGGCGAGCCAGGTACCGACCGTCCGGCAGTGCCTGGGCGTGATCATCAACGAGGAGTGGCTGCACCACCGCTTCGCGGTGCGGGACCTCGACGCCATCGAGGCCGGCCGGGCCTGAGGGCGCCTGCCGGCCTCAGGCCTCGAACTGGTCGGCCACGTGGCGCAGCACCTGCGCGAGCCGCTGACCGTTCTCCGGGTACTTGCCCCGGTGCAGCGAGTTCGAGGCGCGGTCCAGCGCCTTGATGAGGTCCTCGATGATCGGGACCATGTCCTCCGGCTTGCGCCGGTGTCCCTTCGACACCGACGGCGGAGCCTCGAGCACGCGGACGGAGAGCGCGGAGGGACCCTTGCGCCCGTCGGCGATGCCGAACTCGACGCGGCTGCCGGACTTCAGGGTGGCGCCTTCGGGCACCGCGGAGGCGTGCAGAAAGACCTCACCGCCTTCGTCGTCGGCGATGAAG
This sequence comes from Georgenia alba, assembly GCF_042665525.1. Lineage (NCBI taxonomy): Bacteria > Bacillati > Actinomycetota > Actinomycetes > Allobogoriellales > Allobogoriellaceae > Georgenia > Georgenia alba. Next base: position 1,169,092 of record NZ_JBHTCQ010000001.1, on the reverse strand, counting down.
CCGAAGCCCTTGTCGGCGTCGTACCACTTGACCTTGCCGGTAGGCACGGGATGACCTCTTGCTCTCTCTACGCGATGAGGCGCCGGCCGGTGCCGGCGCCACGTCCTGACCTCCAAGGATACCGACGCGTGCCCGCGCGGGTGCGTCGTTGTGCCGGGAGCGGACACGACCGGGCCGTATCCGCCGCACCCGCCGTACTGTGGTGCGGATGGGATCGACAGCCGGGACCCCTGAGCTCGCGGCCGCGCTCGCACACCGCGACGACGACGGCCTCGTCGCCCTGCTCGCCACCCGCCCTGACCTGGCCACCCCTGCGCCGTCCTCGCTCACGTCCCTCGCGGCCCGCGCAGGGTCTCGGCCGAGCGTCGACCGTGCGCTGGCGGCCCTGGACGGGCTGGAGCTGGCGATCGCCGAGGCCGTCGTCGCGCTCGCTCCGCTGGGCCGCAGCACGGCTGCGGACCTCACCACGGCCGTCGGGGCCGACGCCGCACCCGCCCTGGCGCGCCTGGCGGAGCTCGCCCTCGTCGTCGACGGCGCACCGGTCGCAGCCCTCGCCGAGGCGCTCGGGCCACACCCGGCCGGTCTGGGGCCCACGCTGGCCGAGCTCGACGCGCCGGCCGACGCGGCACCGACGAGCGCCGAGGAGCTGCGGGAGGTGCTCGCCGAAGCCCCCGGCTCGGCCATCGGGACGCTCGAGGCCCTGACCTGGGGGCCGCCGGTCGGCACGGTGACGGCCGGGACGCTGCCCGAGGGGGCCGGCTGGCTCCTGGAGCACGGGTTGCTGCACCGCGTCTCCCCCACCCAGCTCGTGCTGCCCCGCGAGGTCGGGCTGGCGGCGCGCGACTCCCGCACGCACCGCGAGACCCCGCACCCGCCGCACCCCGCGTACCGCACGGTTGCGGCGACCGTCGTCGACGCCGAGGGAGCACGCAATGCCGAGGAGGTCGTGCGCCTGGTGACGCTGCTCCTGGAGACCTGGCGCACCGAGGGCGGCCGGGTGCTGCGCTCCGGCGGCGTCGGGGTGCGCGAGCTCCGGCGCGTGGCCACCGCGCTGGACGTCTCGGAGGAACGGGCGGCGTTCGTCGTCGAGCTCACGGCGATGACCGGACTGCTCTCCCGGGACGGCGAGGAGCAGGAGTCCTGGATCCCGGCACGGACGGCCGAGGACTGGCTCGCCGACCCGCTGCCGCTGCAGTGGGCACAGCTGTGCCTGGCCTGGCTCGACTCGGCACGCGTGCCGTGGTTGGTGGGCACGCGCGAGGAGGGCTCCCTCCGGTCCGTCCTGGAGCCCACGCTGGAGCGGGGCTGGGCGGTAGAGCTGCGCCGTCGCACGCTCGGCGCTCTCGCCGCCCTGCCTGAGGGATCGGCGCCGGACGGCGAGCAGGTGCACGCGCTGCTGACCTGGGAGAGGCCGCGCGGCGGTACCGCTGCAGCCACCGGCGGCGCGATCCTCTCGGAGCTCGAGGCTCTCGGCCTGACCGGGGCCGGCGCACTCACCGCCGCCGGCCGCGCCCTGCTCGAGACGAGACAGGAGTCTGCCGTGGCCGAGGCGCTGGAACAGGCGCTGCCCGAGGCGGTCGGAGAGCTGCTCGTGCAAGGCGACCTCACCGCGGTGGTGCCCGGCCGCCCGGAGCCGGAGCTGGCGGAGCTGCTCGAGCACACGGCGGACGTCGAGTCGCGCGGCTCGGGCCTGACAGTGCGGTTCACCGCCAGCTCTGTGCGGCGCGCCCTCGACGCGGGCATGGATGCTGCGCAGGTCCTGGAGCGACTGGCCGGCTACTCTCGCACGCCCCTCCCCCAGGCCCTGGAGTACCTGCTGCGGGACGCCGCCCGCCGCCACGGGCAGGTACGGATCGGCGCCGCGGCATCGTTCCTGCGGGTGCCGGGCGAGGCGGTCGGTGCGGAGCTGGTCGGCGACCCGTCGCTCTCCTCGCTCGGGTTGCGCGCACTGGCGCCCACCGTCCTGGTCTCCGACGCCGCCCCGGGCGACGTGCTGCGTGTGCTGCGCGACGCCGGCCACGCGCCGGTGGCGGAGGGCGCGAACGGCGTCGTCGCACGCCCCCGTGCCGGTTCGCGCGCAGTGCCCGCCTACCCGGGTGCCGCCGTCGGGGTGTACGCGCGAAGGCCCGACCGGGAGGACCTCACCCGTGCCGTCGCCCGCATGCGAACCGGGGAGGCGCAGGTGCGGCGGGACGTGGCGGACCGATCGGTCGACGGACCGGTCGCGACGGATCCCGTGCACGCGCTGGAGCTGCTGCGGGCCTCCAGCCGGGCCGGCGAGGAGGTCGAGATCGTCGTCGTCGGGTCTCTCGGCACACCGGAACGCCGCCGGGTGCGGCCGCTCAGCGTCGAGGGCGGACGGGTGCGGGTCGCCGACCTGGACCGCGAGACCGAGCTGACCGTGGCCATCCATCGCATCTCGGCGGTCCGGACCGCCTCGACCGCGCCCGCCGAGGGCGGCTGAGGGCGGAGCCGGTGTGACGCGGCGACACGGCCTGCGATGATGCCGCCATGGCGGACCGGAACGTGCTGGGCGGTGAGCTGGAGGAGTGCGGGACCGATCCCGTCACCGGCTACTACCGCACCGGCCGCTGCCTCGCCGACGAGACCGACCTCGGCAACCACAGCGTCTGCGCCGTCATGACCCAGGCGTTCCTCGACCAGCAGCGCCGGGTCGGGAACGACCTGATGACGCCGCGTCCGGAGTGGCAGTTCCCGGGGCTCGACCCAGGCGACCGCTGGTGCGTGGTCGCCGCCCGGTGGCTGCAGGCCCACGCGGACGGTGTTGCGGCCCCCGTGGTGCTGGCCTGCACCCACGAGCGGGCCCTCGAGGTGATTCCGCTGGAGCTGCTGCGACACTACGCCGTCGACGTGCCGGACGACCCGGGATCGCTCACGTGAGCGGCAAGCCCTGCGTCTTCTGCGGCGTCGTCGACGGCGGCCCGGCCCACCGCGTCCTGGAGACGGAGGACGTGGTCGGGTTCCTCGACGTGCGCCCGGTCTTCAAGGGGCATGTGCTGCTGGTGCCCCGCGCTCACGTCGTCACGCTGCCGGACCTCCCGGCGGAGCAGCTCGCGCCCTACCTCGGCGCGGTGCAGCGGCTCGCCACGGCGATGGTCGAAGGGCTCGGCGCGCAGGGCTCGTTCGTGGCCGTGAACAACACCGTCAGCCAGTCCGTGGCGCACCTCCACACCCACGTGGTGCCCCGGACGAAGGGCGACGGGCTGCGCGGGTTCTTCTGGCCGCGCACCAAGTACGCCGACGACGCCGAGGCGGCCGGGTACGCGCAGCGCCTGCGGGAGGCGCTCGGCTGAGCGGCCGCGGACACCGTTCAGGTGCGCCGACGGCGCGCCTGGATCCCCTCCCGGTGCAGCGCCCAGACGTCCGCCACCGGCCCCAGGTGGGCGAGCTTGTCGGGGTTGGCGACCGCGCGGACCGCCTGGATGCGTCCGTCGAGGACGTCGAGGACCATGATCGCCGCCACTAGGCCCTCCCGGTCGCGCACGACCACGCCGGGCTGGTGGTTGACCTCGTGCGGTTCCACCACCGCTCCGGTGGTCCCGAGCGCCTCCGCGAACGCGGCGAAGACGCGGCAGACCTTCTCCACGCCCACCACCGGCCGCCGGAAGGCGGGCGCCTTGCCGCCGCCGTCGCCGGAGACCGACACGTCGGCGGCCAGCAGCTCGCGCAAGGCGTCCACGTCGCCTTCCCGGAAGGCGTCGACGAAGCGGGCGGCGAGCTCCTCACGCTCCCGCCGGTCGGCCTCGAACCGCGGCCGGCCCGCCTCCATGTGGCGGCGGGCGCGCACGGCGAGCTGACGGCACGCGGCCTCGGACCGGTCGACGGCGGCCGCCACCTCGGCGAAGCGGAAGCCGAACACCTCGTGCAGCACGAACACCGCCCGCTCCAGCGGGCTGAGGCGCTCGAGCAGGAGCAGCGCGGCCATGGAGACCGAGTCGGCGAGCTCCGCCGCGCGCTCGGGGTCGTCGTAGGGATCCTCGAGGATCGGCTCCGGGAACCACTCCCCCGTGTACTGCTCGCGTCGCACGCGTGCCGAGCGCAGGACGTCGATCGAGATGCGGGTGACCACGGCGGAGAGGAACGCCTTCGGGTTCTGCGGCACCGTGTCCGTGCCGACGTAGCGCAGCCAGGTCTCCTGCACCGCGTCCTCGGCCTCGCTCACGGAGCCCAGGATCCGGTAGGCGATCGCAAACAGCATCGGCCGCAGCTCGGTGAACTCCTCGGTGCGAGTCACCCTCCTCAGCCTGCCACCGATCCGGCGGGCCGGCGCGCCAACCGGCGGGGCCGCGGCGGGACGGGGCGCGGCGGGCGTGCGGCACCGCCGGGTGTGCTGGTACTCATGCCCCCGAGACGGTGCAGCGGCGCTCGGTGTGACTCGGCCCCTCGGAGCGGGCCCGCGCACGACCGGTGGTGTGCCGGACCTACCGGCAGCTGCCCGAGGCGGCAGTCACCGACGCGCCTGGAAGGCCACGATCCGCTCCACCGCCTCGGCCACCGCCGCCCGGCCGGCGGCCAGCGAGAGCCGCACGTACCGCCCGCCGTTGACGCCGTCGAAGTCCGCGCCCGGGACGACGGCGACCCCTTCCTCCTCCAGCAGGTCGGCGCACCACGCGCTGGAGTCCGATGCGGCGCCGAGCCGGTCACCGAGGTCCGCGTACAGGTAGAAAGCGCCGTCTGCCGGTGCCACGTTGCCCCAACCGAGCCGGTCAAGCCGGTCCAGCAGGAGGGATCGGGTGGCGGCGAACTCGGCCACGCGCGCGTCGGCCTCGGTGTAGGACTCCTCGGTGAAGGCCGCGACGGCGGCGAGCTGAGCGGGCGTCGGCGGGCACAGGGCGACATTCCCGGCGAGCGCGTCGACCGCGTCGACGAGGTCGTCCGGGACGAGCGCCCAGCCCAGCCGCCACCCGGTCATGCCCCAGTACTTCGAGAACGAGGACACCACGACGGCGGAGCGCCCCGGTCCGTCGCCCGCCGCGTCCCCGACCTCCCATGCGCACACCCCGCGCGCGTCCGGGTCGGCCGGGTCCTCCGGGTAGGTGATGCCGTGGTAGATCTCGTCGCTGACGAGGCGTACGCCGTGCTCGTGGCACCAGGTGGAGAGCCGCTCCAGGTCGGGGCGGCGGACCATGGTGCCGGTCGGGTTCGCCGGTGAGGCGAGGACCAGCCCGGCCAGGGGCCCGGACCGTGCCGCCGCCTCGAGCGCCTCGGGGGTGGGCTGGAAGCGCTCGGCCGGGCCGCAGTCGATCTCGACCACCTCGCAGCCCAGCGCACGCAGGATGTTGCGGTAGGCGGGGTAGCCGGGACGGGCGAGGGCCACCCGGTCGCCGACGTCGAAGGCGGCGAGGAAGGCGAGCAGGAAGGCTCCGGAGGATCCGGTGGTGATGGCAACCCGGGACGGGTCGACGTCCAGGCCGTACCAGCGGCCGTAGTGCGCGGCGACGGCCTCCCGCAGCTGCCGGACCCCGAGCGCGGGGGTGTAGCCGAGGTCGGCACGCTCCGCGTGGATCCGCTCGGCGCGGGCGTGCACGGCCGCGGGAGCGCCGCCGGAGGGCTCGCCCGCGCACAGGGAGACCACGTCGCGGCCCTGGGCGCGCAGCTCGGCGACCCGGTCGAGGATCCGCATCACCTCGAAGGCGGGAACGGCGGACCGCTGTGAGACGTCCATGGTCCTCCTGCGACGAGCGGGCGCTTCCGCGGAAGCGTACGTGCTCGGCAGGGTGGGCGCGCCGTCACTCCGGGTTCCCGTACCCGACCATCCAGGTGGGCTCCAGGACGTAGAGGCGGACGTCCTCACCCCAGGTCCGCGGGTCGGAGCCGTAGTGCGCGGCCCAGTGCGCGACCGTCTCCTCGAGATCGGCATCGCCTGCAGTGAGCATGCGAGCGTGGCCGTGCACGAAGACCCCGACCCGTTCACCGTCGACATGTGCCGCGCTGACCGCGGGCCGCGCCGCCAGGTGCCGCGCCTTCGCCGACCGGCCGTCGGTACCGAAGGTCCACCTGCCGTGCAGGAAGTGCCCGTCGACGGCGCTGACGCGCGGCTCGCCGCGGGCGGTGACGGTGGCAAGGCTGAGGACCTTCATGCCCGTCATGAGGTCGACGACCTGCTGGGCAGTCAGCCGATGCTCACCGCTGACGATCTCCTTCAGGTGCGGCGTGCCGCCGGCATGCGAGGCATCCATGAGCCGCTGCAGCGCCGCCATCTCCTTCTCGGTCTCCTTCACCCGAGGCACGGTACGGGCGCCCACCCACGTCCGACGCAAGGTCCGCGAACGCGGTCTCGCGGGCGCGCTCGCGCTCGACGGGCGGGCCGGCCGGATCGGACCTACGCTCGGCCCACCGACGCACAGCGAGACGGAGGTAGTCGATGTTGACGCACGCGGTCCGCACGCTCGAACGCTCGACGGTGCTGGACGAGCTCGCGGACAGGGTCACGCACGCCGCCGAGACGCTGGTTCCGCAGGGGGCGCTCCGAGACGCCCTCCACGGCAAACAGCTCGGGCACGCCCTGCATCCCCTTCTCGTCGTCGCACCGATCGGTCTGAACCTCGGCGCGACCGTCCTGGACCTGACCGGTGACGAGCAGGACCGCACGGCCGCCCGGCGCCTGGTCGGCGCCGCTCTGGTGAGCACCCTGCCGACGGTGGCGTCCGGCCTGTCCGACTTCGCCGGGCTCGGCCGGCGGGACCGCCAGCCCCAGCGGGTCGCCGTCGCGCACGCAGGGGCGAACGCCGTCGCGTCCGTGTGCTTCCTCGGCAGCTGGCTCGCCCGGCGCCGGGAGCACCACCGCACCGGCACGTTCCTCAGCATGCTGGGCCTCACCGGCGTCGCCGTCGGTGGGTACCTCGGCGGACACCTGAGCTACAACCTCGGTGTGGGGGTCACCCGCGGCGAGGGTGCCCGGGTCGCCAGCATGTGACGAACGCCCGCTCGCCGCGCGGGCCGGCGAGGCGCGACAATGTCGTGATGCCCGACGGCCCGCTGATCGTCCAGTCCGACAAGTCCCTGCTCCTCGAGGTCGACCATCCCGAGGCGAAGGACGCACGCCGCGCCATCGCGCCGTTCGCCGAGCTCGAGCGCGCCCCGGAGCACGTGCACACCTACCGGCTCACGCCGCTGGGTCTGTGGAACGCCCGCGCCGCGGGCCACGACGCCGAGCAGGTCGTGGACGCCCTGGTGCGTTACTCGCGCTACCCCGTGCCGCACCCGCTGCTGGTCGACGTCGCCGAGACCATGGACCGGTACGGGCGGCTGCAGCTCGTCAAGCACCCGACCCACGGGCTGGTGCTGCACGCGCTGGACAAGCCGGTGCTGGAGGAGGTCCTGCGGTCCAGGCGCACCAAGGGCATGCTCGGCGCACGGATCGACGAGGAGGACGTCGTCGTCCATCCCTCGGAGCGCGGGCGGCTCAAGCAGGCGCTGGTCAAGCTCGGCTGGCCGGCGGAGGACCTCGCCGGCTACGTCGACGGCGAGTCCCACGCCATCGCGCTCGACCAGGCGGACTGGCACCTCCGGCCGTACCAGGAGGAAGCCGTGGAGACCTTCTGGCACGGCGGCTCCGGCGTCGTGGTGCTGCCGTGCGGGGCGGGCAAGACGCTCGTCGGCGCCGGTGCGATGGCCCGCTCGTCGACGACCACGCTGATCCTGGTGACGAACACCGTGGCAGCGCGGCAGTGGCGGGAGGAGCTGGTCCGGCGCACCACGCTGACCGACGACGAGATCGGCGAGTACTCCGGCGCCCGCAAGGACGTCCGGCCGGTGACGATCGCGACGTACCAGGTGCTCACGAACAGGCGCAAGGGCGTCTACACCCACCTGGAGCTGCTCGACGCGCACGACTGGGGCCTCATCGTCTACGACGAGGTGCACCTGCTGCCGGCGCCCATCTTCCGGATGACAGCTGACCTGCAGGCGCGCCGTCGCCTGGGCCTGACGGCCACGCTGGTGCGGGAGGACGGCCGGGAGGACGAGGTGTTCTCCCTCATCGGACCGAAGCGGTACGACGCGCCGTGGAAGGACATCGAGGCGCAGGGCTACATCGCGCCGGCGGAGTGCGTCGAGGTCCGGCTGACCCTGCCGGAGTCGGACCGCCTCGTGTACGCGACGGCGGAGCCCGAGGAGCGGTACCGGCTGGCCGCCTCCGCGCCGGGCAAGACCGGCGTGGTCAAGCAGATCCTGGCCAGGCATCCCGGCGAGCAGACGCTCATCATCGGCCAGTACATCGACCAGCTCGAGGAGCTCGCCGAGTCCCTGGAGGCACCGCTCATCACCGGGCAGACGACGGTCGCGGAGCGGCAGCGCCTCTTCGCGGGCTTCCGCACCGGGGAGATCCCGCTCCTGGTGGTCTCGAAGGTCGCGAACTTCTCCATCGACCTGCCCGAGGCGTCGCTCGCCGTGCAGGTCTCCGGCTCGTTCGGGTCCCGGCAGGAGGAGGCGCAGCGGCTGGGCCGGCTCATGCGGCCGAAGCAGGACGGGCGCACCGCGCACTTCTACGCCGTCGTCGCGCGGGACACCGTGGACCAGGACTTCGCCGCGCACCGCCAGCGCTTCCTCGCGGAGCAGGGGTACAGCTACACGATCGTCGACGCCGAGGACCTCGCCCCCAGCGACGCATGACCCACCCCCGGCGTGCTGTGCCGACTTGTCGTACACAGCGGACGACTCAGCACACGATTGACGACTGGGCGCAGGGGGTTCCGAGGGTCAACGCAGGTCAGGGCTCGGGAGTTCCCACCTCCTCCGTCAGCGAATGGGGACCTCAACGCGTTGCGTGGTCCGGTCCTGCCAGGCAAGGATCACCGTGTGAGACTCCGTGCTGCCTCGACGCTGGCTGCCGCCGCCCTCGCCGTCGTGCCAGCGCTCACCCTTGCCTCGCCGGCCGCCGCCGAGGACCCGATGAACCTGCCCGAGCAGGTCAATGACACGACCGGGACGCTCAGCCCGGGTGATGTCGACGAGATCCAGCAGGCGTTCGACGAGGTGGAAGGCGAAGTCCCGTTCGTCGCGTTCATCTCCACGTTCGACGGTGCTGACGCCGGCACGTGGTCTCGCGAGACCGCCGAGATGTCCAACTTCGGGAACAACAACCCGCTGCTCGTCGTCGCCATCGATGACAGCGCATGGGGCGCGTCGGCCAGCAACGACGCCGCTTACAGCCAGGACGATCTGGACGCGATGATCGAGGATCAGGTCCTGCCCGAGCTCAGCGACGGCGACTGGTCCGGAGCCGGCGTCGCCTACGCCGAGGGAGTCCAGGACCTCGCCACCGGCGGCGGCCTGGGCGGCGCGATCGGCTTCTTGGGCGTTCTCGTGGCGATCGTCGTTGTCGTCGGGGTGATCGGCGTCGTCGTCGCGGTACGACGGCGCAGCCGCCGCGGCCAGGGCGAGCAGCAGCAGGCACCCCGCGAGTCCAAGCCGAAGCTGCCGCCGGACCACCCGCTCAACCTGCCCACCGAGCAACTCTCGGCGCGCGCCGGCCACGCCCTGCTCGCCGCGGACGACGCCATCCGCAGCTCCGAGGAGGAGCTCGGGTTCGCCAAGGCGCAGTTCGGGCTGCAGGCGACGGACCGGTTCACCGCAGCGCTCGAGCAGGCCAAGGAGGCGTCCCGCAAGGCGTTCAGCATCCGCCAGAAGCTGGACGACCACATCCCGGAGACCGAGCCGCAGCAGCGGCAGATGTACGCCGACATCATCCAGCTCACCAGCGAGATCGACGACGCGCTCTCGGCCCAGGCGGAGCACTTCGCGAAGCTGCGCGACATCCAGGCCCGTGCGCCACAGGCACTCGACGAGATGGAGCAGCGCGCCACCGAGGTCGAGCGGCAGATCGAGGGCGCACGCGCCCAGCTGGCCCAGCTCGCCAACCGCTATCCCACCGGTGCCCTGACGTCGGTCTCGAAGAACCCTGACCAGGCCAAGGCACTGCTCACCTCGGCGCGGGAGTCCGTGCAGGAGGGACGGGAGAAGGTCGCGGGCGGCGACCGGCAGACCGCCGTCACGCACGTGCGGATCGCCGAGGAGGCGATCGGGCAGGCCGCGACGCTCCTGCAGGAGGTGCAGGGCGCGGGCGCCACCCTCGAGGACGCCGCGGAGCGGCTCGACGTCGCCATCGCCTCGATCACCGCCGATGTGCAGGACGCCCGCCGGCTCGCCCCTGACGACCTGGACATCAACGCCCGCCGCAAGGAGGCCGAGGCAGCCATCGCCCAGGGGCACGAGGCACGGACGGGCGGCGACCCGCTCGCCGCGCTGCAGCGCCTGGAGTCCGCGGAGACCGCGATCGACGCCGCCCTGGCCGGCGTGCGGTCCGAGGACGAGAACCGTCGTCGCGCCGGGGCGCAGCTCCATGACCGGCTCGGCCGGTTCGACGCGCGCCTCCGCAGCGTCTCCGCCTACATCTCGACCCACCGCGGCTCGGTCGGGCCCGAGGCTCGCACCCGCCTGTCGGAGGCAGAGCGGTTGGCGGGCGAGGCGCACCGGCTCGCGGGCCAGGACCCCGTCGCGGCCATGAGACACCTGGCCGAGGCCGAGCGCCGCGCCGCAGACGCGCAGAACCTCGCCCAGCGGGACGCGAGCCGCTGGGACGACGACTGGGGCGGCTTCGGCGGAGGCGGCTTCGGAGGAGGCGGTTACGGCGGCGGTCGCCGCGGCGGCGTGGACGTCGGATCACTCGTCCTGGGCGGCATCATCGGCAGCGTCCTGGGCGGTGGCCGCGGGGGCGGCTTCGGCGGTGGCTGGGGCGGAGGCGGCGGCTTCGGCGGCGGCGGAGGAGGCTTCGGCGGCGGTGGCTTCGGTGGAGGCGGTGGTCGCTTCTGACGCCCCGGCGGCCCGGCCGCCGACGTCGTGACAAGCCACTGGCACACCCCGTCCGAGACAGTGAGAATCAGCCCACCGACCAAGAAGGGCAGCACCATGGCAGAGAAGCAGAGCATCCTGGGCCGTATCGCCCAGCTCACCCGCGCGAACATCAACGCGATCCTCGACCGCGCCGAGGACCCGCAGAAGATGCTCGACCAGCTCGTGCGCGACTACACCTCCTCGATCGCCGAGGCGGAGGACGCCGTCGCGGTGACGATCGGCAACCTGCGCCTGGCCGAGCAGGACCACGCCGCCGACCTGGCGGAGGCACGTGACTGGGGCCAGAAGGCGCTCGCCGCGACGAACAAGGCGTCCGAGCTGCGGGCCGCCGGCGACGAGTCCGAGGCCGCCCGCTTCGACAACCTCGCCAAGATCGCGGTCAGCAAGCAGATCAACGCCGAGAACGAGGCCAAGCAGGCCGAGCCGATGATCGACTCCCAGAACCAGGTGGTCGACAAGCTCAAGGACGGCCTGACCCAGATGCGCCTCAAGCTGGACGAGCTGAAGTCCAAGCGTGACCAGCTCGTGGCCCGCTCCAAGAGCGCCGAGGCGCAGTCGAAGGTGCAGAGCGCGATCTCCTCGATCAACGTCATGGACCCCACCACCGAGATCTCCCGCTTCGAGGAGTCGGTGCGCCGGGAGGAGGCGCGCGTGGCCGGCCAGGCCGAGATCCAGGGCGCCAGCCTGGAGTCGCAGTTCGCCGAGCTGGAGGACCACAGCCACGACGCCGAGATCGAGGCGCGTCTGGCCGCGCTCCGTTCCGGGGGCCCGGCCGGTCAGATCACCGGCAACGCGCAGGAGGGTGCCGCCGCTCCGGCGCCCGAGGAGGACCGCACGACCTACTGACGCGACAGTGACGACTCGGCGCCGGGCTCTCCGCCCGGCGCCGAGTCGTTCCTGCGTGGCGCGGCCTGCCCGGGCCGGCTGGCGACGTCGAGGCTCGCGAGTCCGACGACGTCAGAACGGGTAGCGCTCGATCCGTGACTGCACGGTGATCCACTGGGTCTCGGTGAAGGTCTCCAGGTTGGCGCTGTGCCCGCCGAACCGCCCGCCGACGCCGGAGGCCTTGATCCCGCCGAACGGGATGACCGCCTCGTCGTCGACGGTCTGGTCGTTGATGTGCACCGCGCCGGAGGCGATGCGGTCCGCCAGCTCGTACGCCCCGAACGCGTCGCGGGTGAGGATGCCGACCGAGAGGCCGTACTCGGAGGCGTTGATGATCTCGATCGCCTCGTCGATCGTGGAGTACGTGGTCACCGGCGCCACGGGACCGAAGATCTCCTCGGTGAAGCCGGGAGCGTCCAGCGGCACCTGGGTCAGCACCGTGGGCCGGTAGAACAGCCCGTCGTAGGTGCCGCCCGCGGCGAGGCCGGCGCCGGCCTCGACGGTCGAGGTGACGAGCCCGTGGACCTTGTCGCGCTGCCGCTCGTCGATGATGGGTCCGAGCGCGTTGTTCGGGTCGGTCGGGTCGCCGACCGGCAGGTGGTTCGCCTTCTCGGCGAGGGCCTCGCCGTACTCCTCGGCGATGTCGGCATGGACCAGGTGCCGGCCCGTGGTCATGCAGATCTGGCCCTGGTGCAGGAACGAGCCCCAGGCGCCGGCGGACGCGGCCGCGGCCACGTCGACGTCCGGCAGCACGAGCAGTGCGTTGTTGCCGCCGAGCTCGAGGTGGACCTTCTTCAGCAGCGGCGCGGCCGCCTCCCCGATCTTCCGGCCGGCGGCGGTGGACCCGGTGAAGGACAGGCACGGCACCCGCGGATGCGTGACGAGCGCCTGCCCCAGGTCGGCGCCGCCCGGCAGCACCTGCAGCAGGCCGGCCGGCAACCCGGCGTCAGAGAGCAGCTGGGCGAGCGCGAAGCCCCCGGAGATGGTGGTGCGCGGGTCCGGCTTGAGGACGACGGCGTTGCCGAGCGCCAGCGCGGGCGCCACCGACCGCATGGACAGGATCGCGGGGAAGTTGAACGGCGAGATGACACCGACGACGCCGATCGGCACCCGCCGCGCGACCGACAGGCGCGGCTTGGTGCTGCGCAGCAGCTCGCCGTAGGGCGCGGCCGCCAACGCGGCGGCCTCGGTCAGCTCCGAGACGACGAGGCCGACCTCGAAGGCGGCCTTCCCCTGGCCGGATCCCGACTCCGGCACGATCCAGCGGGTGAGCCGCGTCGGGTCCTCCTCGAGCAGCCTCGCGGCGTCGAGGAAGACCTTCGCCCGCTTCTCGTAGGTCAGGGCCGCCCAGTGCCGTTGGGCGGCTGACGCGGCGGCGACCGCGACGTCGAGGTCGGTCGTGGTGGCGGTGCCGACGCGGGCGATGGGCCGGCCCGTCGCGGGCGCCCGCACCTCGAGCGGCTCGCCGCCGCCGACGCTCCACTCACCGGTGAAGATGCGCCCGTCCCACGGCTGCGCGGTCGTCTCGGTCGTGCTCATGTGAACTCCTTCGTCGACGCTCGGTGATCGCCCCATCCTGCGCCATGCCGTCCTCGTCCTGCACCCGGCACATCCTCGCTCCGCGCCGGCGCGCACGGCAGGATCGTGGTCATGGACTTCCAGGAGGTGGTCCGGCGACGGCGGATGGTGCGGCGCTACACGGCGGACCCGGTGGACCCCGCGGCGGTGCACCGCATGATCGAGAACGCCACCCGGGCACCGAACGCCGGCTTCACCCAGGGCTGGGACTTCCTCGTGCTCGACTCGGCCGAGGACGTCGCGCGCTTCTGGTCAGCGGCGACCCCGCCGGACCGGGCGGGGTCGCCGGACCGGTGGCTGCGTGGCATGCGGACCGCGCCCGTGGTGATCGTGCCGCTGGCGTCCGAGGCCGCGTACCGGCGTCGTTACGCCGAGCCCGACAAGTCGGGGGCTGCCAGGCGGTCGGGCGGGCGGGCCGGCGGGCGGGCGCCGGCAGGCGCACCGGTCGACGGCCTGCCTTGGTCGGTGCCGTACTGGTTCGTGGACACCGGCATGGCGGTGCTGCTCATCCTGCAGACCGCCGTCGACGAAGGGCTCGGCGCCTGCCTGTTGGGGATCCCGGCGCAGCGCGTGGACGAGCTCCGGACTGCATTCGGCGTCCCCGAGGGACACGAGCCGGTGGGCGCGATCACCGTCGGGCATCCGCATCCGGACTCAACGCCCGGCGGCTCGCCGTCCCGGCGCTCGCGCCGGCCGACCGCGGACGTCCTCCACCGCGGCCGGTGGTGAGGCCGGCTCCGCCGTCGGGCCGTGACGGTCTCAGCCCGCCGTCCGGAGCAGCTCCGCCCGCACGCCGTCGGGCAGCCGCGCCCAGTCGGCGGGGGTGTCCAGGTCGGTGCCGAGCCCGGGACGGCGCAGGACGTGCGGCGTGAGGCCGAGCCGCTCGGCCTCGGCGCGGTGGGCGGCCGCGCTGCCGGGACCGAACCGGAACCGCCATGCGGCGGCGGATCGGTGCACCACGACCGCGTTCGTCCCCTCCTCCGCCCGGTCCGGTGCCAGGACCACGGGCGCCGAGGGTGCCAGCAGCGCCAGGACGTCGTCCGTGGTCAGCAGCGGAAGGTCAGCGTGCATGACGACGACGCGCTCGGCACGGCCCGCGAACGCGAACTCGACACCGTCGGCGACCGCGCCGTTGAGCCCTGACCGGACCTGCTCGACGGCGTCGATCCGGGCGCACGGGCGGCCGATGGCGCGGGTGGCGTAGCCGACGTCTCCGGTGACGACGACCACCCGGTCGACCACGCCGACGAGGGTGGTGACCACGTGCCGGGCGAGTGCGCCGACGAGCCGGGTCCGTTGCTCGGGCGCCAGGTCCTCCGCCAGCCGCGTCTTGCCGTTGCCGCCGCCACGCAACGGGACGACGGCGATGACACGTCCGGCGAGCACGTCGGCGTCCCCGGCGGGTGACAGGTTCCTCGTCATCGTTCGAGCAGCTCCCGGGCCAGGCGTACCCGGTCCTCGGCGCCGGACATCACGGTGCGGGTGACGACGACGGACAGCCCGACCTCCTCGACGGCGGGCGCGAGTGCGGCGTCGGCGACGTCGAGGACGAGCTCGTCGACGACCCCGGCCCACATCCGCGCGACGCCGAGCGCGGAGACCTCGTGCCCCATCGCCTCCAGGATCGCCGCGGCCGGGCCCTTCAGGGCACGTCCGCCGACGATCGGGCTCACCGCGGTCTTGCGGGCCGTCGTCGCCGCGAGCGCCTCGCGCACCCCTGGGACGGCGAGGATGGGACCGATCGAGAGGTAGGGGTTGGACGGCGCGAGCACGACGACGTCGGCCTCGCCGAGCGTCTCGAGGACGCCCGGTGCGGGTCGAGACTCGCTCACCCCGTCGTAGCTCACGCCGAGCACCCGGTCGGCGTGCCGGCGAGCGACGAAGTACTCCTGGAAGTCCAGCCGCCCGTCCGGCGTCGTCACCACCGTGGCGACCCGTTGGTCGGTCATCGGCAGCAGCCGTGGCCGCACCCCGAGGCCGCGGCACAGCTCGGCGGTGACCTCGCTGAGCGTGGCGCCGCTGCGCCGTCGTGCCGTCCGCAGCACGTTGGTGGCGAGGTCGCGGTCGCCGATGCGGAACCACGTGTCCTCCCCGAGGGCGGCCATGGCGTCCAGGGTGGTGAAGGTGTCGTCGGCGACGCCCCACCCGGTCTCCGGGTTGGCGAGGCCGGCGAGGGTGTACATGACGGTGTCGAGGTCGGGACTGACGTCGAGGCCGTAGATGACGTCGTCGTCGCCGGTGTTGACCACGACGGTCAGGTCCTCGGGCCGCTGGAGGGCGCCGGCCAGCCCCTGCGCGAGCTTCGCGCCGCCGACCCCGCCCGCCAGCAGCGTCACGCTCGGGCTGAAGTGCACCCGGGAAGCCTACGACGGACACCTGGGAGCGCGGCGAGCCGCAGCAGCGGCAACGAGCACGGTGCCGGATGCCTGCTGGGTAGGCTGCCCTCCATGGCCGAACCGTCGCCCGCCGCCCCGAGCACGTATCTGCTGGTCGACGGCGAGAACATCGACGCCACCCTCGGGATGAGCGTCCTGGGCCGGCGCCCGGCCCCGGAGGAACGGCCGCGCTGGGACCGCGTGCGGCAGTTCGCCGCGGACGTCTGGGACACCAACGCCCGTGCGCTCTTCTTCCTCAACGCGACCAGCGGCCAGATGCCGATGAGCTTCGTCCAGGCCTTGCTCGCCATGGACTTCCACCCCATCCCGCTGTCCGGAACCGGGCACGAGAAGGTCGTCGACATCGGTATCCAGCGCACGATCCAGGCGATCCTCGAGCGGGACAGCGGCGACGTGCTCCTCGCCTCGCACGACGGGGACTACATCCCGCAGCTGGAGGACCTGCTCGCGGCGGGCCGCAACGTCGGCGTGCTGTGCTTCCGGGAGTTCCTCAACGCGGACGTCGCGGCACTGAAGGACCAGGGGCTGCGGGTCTACGACCTCGAGGACGACCTGGGGGCGTTCACCTCTGTGCTGCCCCGGGTCCGCATCATCCCGCTCGAGCAGTTCGACCCGACGCGCTACCTGTAACGGTCAGTCCGGCTTCAGCCTGGTCCACAGGTGGGGCTGGATGGGCTCCCCCACCGCCGCCATGTCCATGCTCCAGACGAGGTCTCCGTCGAGGAGCTCGTAGTGCCGGCGGCCCCCCACGTACTCCTTCGCGGAGCCGGTCCGGGCCACGGAGTCGGTGACGAGCTCGAGCCGCCGCCCGTCCATGCGGCCGGACCAGACCTCGACCACGCCCGTGCTGTGGGCGAGCACCATCTCGATCTCCCCACCGGGCCGGCAGCGCAGAAACCCCGACTCGGACGCCGCGGGCCGGATCTTCTCCGCGTGGTCGTCGATGAGCCAGGCCCGGGAGACGTAGCTGAGGAAAGGCCGTCCGTCGTGGCTGACGACCAGCTCCTCGGTGTGGTGGAACTTCTCGATCGTCGGGTAGTGCCCGTGCCCGTTGCCGCGCCAGCTCCCCAGCATCCAGGCGACCGGTGTGCAGTCAGGATGCAGCTTCGACGCCAGTTCGGACGGCACGTCACCGAGTCTAGGCGCCTGCCTCGCCCACAGCGGGAGACGTTCGGACCCGCGGCGGGTCGCTGCTGGTAGACGTAGGCCATGGCAACGCGGGAGTCGCTGCTGCTGCGACGCGTCCGGCTCGTGCCCGTCCGGGCCCGCACGACGGCGGACCCGGCCGGGAACCACCTCCTGCCCCCGGACGGCCCGGTGGACGTCCGTATCGCGGCCGGGTCCGTCACCGCCGTCGCGTCGTCGCTGGAGCGTGCGCCCGGCGAGGAGCAGCTCGACGCGGACGGCCGGTGGGCGATCCCCGGGCTGTGGGACCAGCACGTCCACTTCAGGCAGGCGGCCCAGACGTTCCAGCGGCTGGACCTCACCTCGGCCGGATCGGCGGCCGAGGCCCTGACGCTGCTGCGTGACTACCTCGCCGGACCGGAGGCGCCGCCGGCCGACGCACCCGCCGTCGGGTTCGGGTTCTTCCAGGCCGGCTGGCCGGACGAGCCGTCCCTGGCCGCGCTCGACGCCGTGGCGGGCGAGCGCGCCGTCGTGCTCGTCTCCAACGACGTGCACTGCGGCTGGGTCTCCACCCGTGCCCGCCGGATGCTGGAGCTGCCCGGGGACGGGGACGCCGACGGCCTGGTCCGCGAGAACCCGTGGTTCGAGGCCCTCACCCGGATGGCGGAGCTGCCCGGTGTCCGTCCGACCGACGGCTACCCCAAGGCGCAGGCGACGGCGGCCGCACGCGGGGTGGTCGGGGTCACCGACATGGAGTGGGCGGACAACCGGACCGAGTGGCCGGCGCGGGTGGCCGCCGGCACGGACCGGCTCCGGGTCCGGACCGCTACCTACCCGGACCGGCTCGAGGAGGTGCTCGCCGCGGGTCTGCGAACCGGCGTGCCGCTGCCCGGCGGACGTGGCCTGGTGACCATGGGGCCGCTGAAGGTCATCTCCGACGGCTCGCTGAACACCGCGACGGCGCACACCTCGACCGCGTACCCGGAGCCCATCGACGCGGCGAGCCCGCACGGCGTGCAGAACGTGCCGCCCGAGGAGCTGACGGCGCTGCTGCGCCGGGCCGCCCGGCACGGGCTCGAGGTCGCGGTGCACGCCATCGGGGACGCCGCCGTCGGGATCGCGCTCGACGCCGTCGAGGCGGCCGGCGCCCGGGGCTCGGTCGAGCACGCGCAGCTGCTCGCGCCCGGGCAGGCCGAGCGGTTCGCCACGCTCGGGGTACGGGCCTCCGTCCAGCCGGCGCACCTGCTTGACGACCGTGACGTGACCGAGGAGCGCTGGCCGGGCCGGGCCGCCGACTCCTTCCCGCTGCGCACGCTGCTCGACGCGGGCGCGGAGGTGGTCTTCGGGTCCGACGCCCCGGTCGCGCGGCTGCACCCGTGGCTCGCGATGGCCGCTGCGGTGCACCGCAGCGCCGACGAGCGTGAGCCGTGGCACCCGGAGCAGCACGTGACCGCCGCGGAGGCGCTCGCGGCCTCCACCGACGGTCAGGGGACGGTCGGGGTCGGCTCGCGGGGCGACGTCGTCCTGCTCGACGCGGACCCGCTGGCGCGCGACCTGCCGGCCGGTGCCGGGACCGCGGCGGTGGCGGCGCGGCTGCGGGACATGCCGGTCGCCGCGACGATCCTCGCGGGGCGGGCGACCTACCTCGCGCTCTAGCTCGGGGAGTCGGTCTGCGGCTCGCGGCGCTCGCGGACGGCGCGGTAGATCGCGCGCAGCGCCACGGCCTGCTGCATCTCGCGCAGCACGGCACCGAAGAACTGGTTGCGGTAGGTCTCGTCCGTCACGGAGGAGACCGCCAGGTGCAGGGCGGAGAACGCCGAGAGGAAGAGGGAGACCTTGATCAACGGCACCGAGAACGCGCCGAAGACCTGTGCATGTTCGCTGAACTGGCTGGGATCGAGCCCGGTCCAGTTCTCCTGAGTCCCCACATTCATCACGAGCAGGCCGAAGATGAGGAAGAAGAAGAACACGGTCATCGCGAGCAGGAAGACCTGGACCGCCTGGATGATGACCAGGACGGCAACGAGGTTCGCCCGCTCGTACCCGCGGACCTGGGCGTAGCCGACGAGGTCGACCTCGTCGGCCTCCAGGAGGCTGCGGCAGCTGCTCTCGAGGGGGGTGCCGCGACTGCCGCGGCGAAGGAACTCGGCGTCGACGACGTCGTCGACGGTGTCGACCTCCTCCGGCAGGCGGACCAGGAGGAACCCCACCGACAGGAGGACGAACAGCAGACAGGTCAGCCACATCGTGCCCCAGCGCAGCGAGGCCGACATCTCCCAGACCTCGGCGTTGATGAACAGGAACGTGACGAACAGCAGGAGCAGGGGCAACGCGCGGCTCATCATCGGCAGCAGGGTGCGCAGGCCGGCGAATCCGCGGGTCAGCGCCCAGGTGATGATCGGGCGGGCGCGCAGTGCCGTGAGCGCATACCAGAGCGCCGCCAGCAGCCCGGCCGAGATCAGCAGCGCCGGT
Organism: Georgenia alba; assembly: GCF_042665525.1. Taxonomy (NCBI): domain Bacteria; kingdom Bacillati; phylum Actinomycetota; class Actinomycetes; order Allobogoriellales; family Allobogoriellaceae; genus Georgenia; species Georgenia alba. The sequence goes on along the minus strand of NZ_JBHTCQ010000001.1, from coordinate 1,149,761 downwards.
GCTGCGGCGACCTGACGCGTGAGATAGGCCAGCGTCGCCCCGGCGGCGCCCGCCACCACGAACGCGAGGACGAGGAAGGGGAAGGTCCGCCGCAGCCGGAGCGCCTCGCGGGCGCCCTGGCGCTGCTCGGGCACGAAGTAGGCGAGCCCGTGCGAGAGGAACCAGCGGTCCGTCGCGGCCACGGGGTCGACCGTGCCGTTGTCCTTGCGGCGGAACGCGGGCCGCGGCAGCTCGGGCACCGTTCACCTCCCAGTCTCGACGTGGTCGCGGAACACCGGCAGCCTAGACAACCGCTCGCCCCGACCACTCCGCCCGTCCGCCCCGTCGCGGCTACTGTGGGCCGATGGCTGAGCCGACCGCACGCCGCTTCCTCCAGGTGAACGTCTTCTCCGGCGAGGCACTGGGTGGCAACCCGGTCGCCGTCGTGGCGGACGCCGAAGGCCTGTCCGAGGAGACGATGCGCCGGCTCGCGTCGTGGACCAACCTGTCCGAGACCACGTTCCTGCTGCCGCCCACCGTGCCGGAGGCGGACTACCGGGTGCGGATCTTCACCCCCTCGGTCGAGCTGCCGTTCGCGGGGCACCCGACGCTGGGCTCGGCGCACGCGTGGCTTGCCTCCGGGGGGACGCCCACATCGTCCGACGGACTGGTCCAGGAGTGCGGTGCGGGCCTGGTCCGGGTCGTGGACGACGGCGGCCGGCGGGCCTTCGCCGGGCCTCCCCTCGTCCGGTACGAGCGCCCCGAGCCGGAGGTCCTCGCCCGGGCCACGCGCGCGCTCGGTATGGCACCGGACGACGTCGTGGACGCGTCCTGGCTGGTCAACGGCCCCGAATGGCTCGCGCTGCGCCTCGGCTCGGCCGAGCGCGTGCTCTCGGTCGAACCGGACTACGGCATGCTGGGCGGGCTCGACGTCGGCGTGGTGGGACCGCACCCTCCCGGTGGCGAGGTGACGTTCGAGGTGCGGGCGTTCATGGACACCGGCGACGAGGACCCGGTCACCGGCAGCCTCAACGCCGGCCTGGGCCGGTGGCTGCGGGACAGCGGCGTCGCGCCGTCGTCGTACGTGGCTGCGCAGGGCACGGTCCTCGGTCGGTCCGGCCGCGCCCACGTCAGCGAGCGCGACGGCGAGATCTGGGTCGCCGGTGAGACGACCACCGTGATCACGGGGACCATCGACCTCTGAGCGTGCCCCCGGCAGCACAGAACGCCCGGGGCGGCACGCGGCACGTGCAGCCCCGGGCGTCATGTGCGGCCTCGGCCGGCCGGGAGACCGTCAGCCGGCGGCCTTGGAGCGCCAGCCGCCGCCCTCGCGGTACTCCGTTCGCGCGGTGACGGCGTACGGCACCGGGCTGACGACAACCTTGACGTCCTTCTGCTTGTGCGGCTGGACCGAGGACTTCGACGACCCGCCGTCGGGCTCGCCCCAGGTGAGGGTGAGCTCGGTGCCGACCTCGACGTCCGGGTCCACGGTGCCCAGCGACAGGCCCCGGCGCTCGTTCGCACTGTAGCCGGTGAACATCGACAGCCCGACCACCTTGCCGGCGGCGTCCTTGACCTCGTCGAAGTTCGAGGAGCCGTAGTTGGCGTTCGGCAGGTTGAAGAACTGGTAGCCCGGGCCCTCGACGTCGAGCAGCGACGTCATGATGTCCGCGAGGTCCTTGGCGTCCCACTGGAAGGTGACCTTCTTCCGCTGGGCTGCGGGGTCGATCTTCTCCAGGGCGTCCCGGCCGATGAAGTCGTGGTCGAACTTCACGAAGGAGCCGTAACCGAGCTCCCACGGGTTGGTGTAGTAGTCCTCGATGCTGTCCGTCACGTAGGACCCGGCCAGCGCGTTGGTGGCCTCGTACCCGTTCGCCGGCAGCCACTCACGGTAGGCGCGCTCCTCCTCGCCGGTGTAGATCGCCGGGAGCGGGGAGGGGATCCAGCCCGACTCCAGCGTGTTGGAGGAGTAGGCGCGGGAACCGACCGGCTCGATGCCGAACTCGGCGCCCTGCTCGAGGATGGTGTCGCGGACCTTGTCGTAGGTCTCGTACGGGCCCCACAGCTCCAGGCCCGGCGCCCCGGCCATGCCGTGCCGCAGGGTGCGGACCTGCTCGCCGGCCACGTTCATGTGGCCCATGCGGAAGAACTTCAGCCGCTCGACCGGGCCGCCGTTGACCTTCTCGATGACCTGCCAGGCGTTGGGGCCCTGGATCTGCAGGCGCCAGTACTTGCGGGTCACGAGCTTGCCGTTCGGGCGGGACGGGGAACGGTCGTCCTTCTCGATGGAGACGTTGTAGCCACCCGTCTCCCCGTGGAACATGAGCCAGTTCGCGGCGGGGGCGCGGCCCACGAAGACGAACCGCTCCTCCTCCTCGCGGAACAGGATGCCGTCACCGATGACGTTCCCGGCCGCCGTGGTCGGCACGTACTGCTTGGCGAGGTTCACCTCGAAGTTCGCGACGGTGTTGATCGCCGTGTCCGAGATCAGCTTGAGCGCATCGGGCCCCTCGATGAACAGGTTCACCATGTGGTGGGACTGGTCGAACAGCACGGCGGTCTTGCGCCAGGCCTGCTGCTCACGCTGCCAGTTGGTGAACTCGGACGCCACCACCGGGTAGACGTAGGCGCCGATCTGCGAGCTCCTGAGCAGCTCGACGATGTTGCCGGAAGCGTCCAGGACTTCCTGCAGGTTCTTCGCGGTCATCTCTTCCTTACCTCTCCGTGGCTGCTGGCCTCGTGTTGCGGCTGGTGTCAGGTGCTGGTGCGACCGGTCAGGCGGGGTACTTCTCGAGCATCCGCTGCCGCCACTTCTCGGTGCCCTCGATCTCGTTGAAGGTGAAGATGTGGAAGCCGGCGATGGCGTGGTCGGCGGCGCCGACGTGCGGGGCGAGCCCGCGCACGATCTTGTTCGGGCTGTAGCCGCCCGGCAGCAGGAAGCGCCAGAGCATCCCCTGCTGCTTCTTGAGGAACCGCGCCGAGGCACCCAGGCCGATGCTCGCGGAGATCCGCACGAGCTTCTCCCGGTTCACTTCGCCCGGCATGCCCACCCAGATCGGCTGGTCGATCCCGCTCGTCTTCAGGCCCCGCGCCCAGCCCAGGATGGTCGGCGCGTCGAAGCAGATCTGCGTGGCGATGTACGTGCCCACCTGGGCCTTCTCCCGCAGGTCGGCGTCGAGCTTGTCGTCGGGGACGTCGGCGTGACCCTCCGGGTAGCCGGTGATGCCGACCTCGGCGAAGGGGTGGTCGAGCTCCTTCAGCGCGCGGATGAGCTGCGGCGACCCGGTGAACTTGCCGGCCGGCTCGGGCGCGTCACCGCCGACGACGAAGACCTCGGTGATCCCCGCCTCGGTGGTCTTGGCGATGATGTCCGCGAGCTCCGCCTCGTCCTTGATCATGCGGGAGGACAGGTGCGGCACGACGGCGTACCCCTCGCCCGCGAGGCGGGTCGCGAAGTCGATCGTCCGCCAGATGCCCTTGCCCGGTGAGGCGGTCACGGTGACCTTGACGTCCTTCGGGACGTGCTGGAGGACCTTCTCGTCCACGCCCTTGAACGGCATCACCTCGTACCGCAGCCCTTCGAAGAACGAGCGCATCGTGGGCCGGTGGGCCGCGGCGTCGATCTTCTCGGCGGAACTCATCGTCGTGTCTACCTCTTCGACCTCGTCGTCTGGCGACTGCGCGCTGCACAGCCGATGGCGAACCTACAACCGGCGACCATACGGGTCAACAGGATTGTCAGCAATCTTGTCGCGCATCGGACGGTGTGTGCGTCATTGCTGACACGATTGTTGACAATCAGCCGCGCCCGGTGGTTCGCTGACCGCGTGGGTCGGGCCCGGTGAGTTGATCCCGGGGCCGGCCCACCGAGCCGCCGACGACGTCGAGTCCAAGGAGTCCTTCGCCCATGGCCACCGTGTCGCCCACCCTCCTCGTCGTGAGCGCCCACGCGGGTGACTTCGTCTGGCGGGCCGGCGGCGCGATCGCCTCGGCGACGGCACGCGGAGAACGTGCCGTCGTCGTGTGCGTCTCCTACGGCGAGCGCGGCGAGTCCGCCAAGGCCTGGCGAGAGGGCAAGGGCCTGGAGGAGATCAAGGCGATCCGCCGGGACGAGGCCGAGCGGGCCGCCGCGGCGCTCGGCGCCGAGACCCGGTTCCTCGACGCGGGCGACTACCCGCTGATCGGCACCCGCGAGCTGCTCGACCAGCTCGTGCGCGTCTACCGGGAGGTCGTGCCGACCGTGGTGCTGACCCACACCCTCCACGACCCGTACAACGAGGACCATCCCGAGGCCGCGCGGCTCGCGCTGCGCGCCCGGGTCCTCGCCCAGGCGATCGGCTACGACGCCCCCGGCGAGCCGCTCGGCGCTCCCCCGGTCTACCTCTTCGAGCCGCACCAGCCCGAGCAGTGCGACTTCAAGCCCGAGGTGCTGCTGGACATCACCGACGCCTTCGACGCCAAGCGCCGGGCGATGGAGCAGATGGGGGCCCAGCAGCACATGTGGGACTACTACACGGACCTGGCCACCCGGCGCGGTGTTCAGCTCAAGCGCAACGCCGGCCCCAACCTCGGTCTCCCCACCGAGACGAAGGCGGAGGCGTTCATGCGCTACTACCCGCAGGTCACCGACCGTCTGGAGTGAGGGCACCGGTGCAGCACGTCATCGTCACCAACCCGCCACGGGCGGCGCTCGCGGAGGTCGACGAGCTCGCCGGCTTCGGCGTCGCCACCGTCCACGAGGCCATGGGACGGACCGGGCTGCTCGGTCCGCACCTACGGCCGATCCAGTCGGGCACCCGCATCGCCGGAACCGCGGTGACGGTGCTGTCGTGGCCGGGTGACAACCTCATGATCCACGCGGCCGTGGAGCAGTGCCGGCCCGGTGACGTGCTGGTGGTCACCACGACCTCGGAGTCGCTCGACGGCGCGTTCGGCGAGCTGTTCGCCACCGCGCTGGCCCACCGCGGGGTCCGTGGGCTCGTGACCACCACGGGCGTGCGGGACACCGCCGAGCTGCGCGAGATGGGCTTCCCCGCCTGGTCTGCCGCGGTGCACGCCCAGGGCACCGTGAAGGCGACCGCGGGGTCGGTGAACGTGCCGGTGACGATCGGCCGGACCCTCGTGCGCCCGGGTGACGTGATCCTCGCCGACGACGACGGCGTGCTGTGCGTCCCGCGCGGCGAGGCCGGCTCGGCGATCGAGGCGTCCCGGGCCCGGGAGGCCAAGGAGGCCGCCACCCGGGCCGCGTTCCTCGAGGGCGAGCTGGGGCTGGACCGGTACGGCCTGCGGCAGGTGCTCGCCGACCTCGGTGTCACCTACGTCGACGGCTCGCACGACGGCTCGCACGACCTCGGTGCCGGCTCTGACGGGAGCGACGCGCCCGGTGCCTGACCCCGAGCTCGACGGCGTCCGCTGCCTCCTCATGCGGGGCGGCACCTCCAAGGGTGCCTACTTCCTCGCCGAGGACCTGCCCGCCGACACCGCCGCCCGCGACGACCTGCTGCTGCGCGTCATGGGCAGCCCGGACCCGCGGCAGATCGACGGCATCGGCGGCGCGCACCCGCTGACCTCGAAGGTGGCCGTGGTGGCTCCGTCCCAGGACGAGCGCGCCGACGTCGACTACCTGTTCCTGCAGGTCATGGTCGACCGCGCCGAGGTCACCGACCGGCAGAACTGCGGCAACATCCTCGCCGGGATCGGCCCGTTCGCCGTCGAGCGTGGGCTGCACGCGGCCGGCCAGGAGTCGACGTCGGTCCGGATCCGGATGGTCAACTCCGACAGCTACGCGACGGCCACGTTCGCGACCCCCGGAAGGCGGGTCGACTACGCCGGGGACCTCGCCATCGACGGGGTCCCCGGAACCGCGGCACCGGTCTCGCTCGAGTTCGCCGACACCGCCGGGTCGGCCACCGGTGCGCTGCTGCCGACCGGCCGCGCGGTCGACGTCCTCGCCGACGGCACCCGGGTCACCTGCGTGGACAACGGGATGCCGTCCGTGCTGCTGAACGCCGCCGACCTCGACGTGCACGGCACCGAGGAACCCGCCGACCTCGAGGCCGACGAGTCCCTCGGCGCCCGGGTCGCCGAGATCCGTGCCGAGGCGGCAGGGCTCATGGGCATGGGCGACGTCTCCCGCACCACCGTCCCCAAGGTCGTCCTGCTCTCCCCGCCCCGCCACGGCGGCGTGATCGGGACGCGGAGCTTCCTGCCCGTCACGGTGCACACCTCGATCGGCGTGCTCGGCGCCCTCACGGTCGCCGCCGCCGTCCGGGTGCCCGGCTCGGTCGCGCACGAGCTGGCCGACCTCGACGACGCCCGCGCGCCGGGCGCACACATGCCCGTCGAGCACCCGACCGGGCACCTCGACGTCACCGCCGACCTCACCGAGGTCGGCGGTCGGCTGACCACCGCGTCCTCGAGCGTGCTGCGCACCGCTCGGAAGCTGTTCGACGGCGTGGTTTTCCCCCGCCCCTGACCCCGTCCCGCCCGCAGAGAGGACTGCCGCCATGACCCACTACACGTCGTTCGACGTCGCACACCTGGCGAACGTGGAGATCTTCACGCCGGTGTTCGACAAGAGCCTGTGGTTCTTCCGCGACCTGCTCGCCATGCGGGTGGTCGCCGAGGAGGGCGACTCCGTGTACCTGCGCACCTGGGACGAGTACGAGCTGTACACGATCAAGCTCACCGCCCGCGACGCCGCCGGGGTGGGGCGGACGTCCTTCCGGGCCGCCAGCCAGGAGGCGCTCGAGCGCCGCGTGGCCGCCATCGAGGAGATGGGTCTGGGTGTGGGCTGGACCGACGGGGAGGTCGGCACCGGCCCGACCTACCTCTTCCGCGACCCCGACGAGCACGACATGGCGATCTACTACGAGACCGAGCGCTACATCGCCACCGACGACAAGCCGGCGCTGAAGAACCAGGCGTCCGCGTTCCCCGGCCGTGGGGTCAACGCCCGCCGGCTGGACCACATCAACTACCTCGCGAAGGACGTCGAGGCCAACGGTGAGTTCCTCGCGAAGGCGCTCGGGATGCGTGAGTCCGAGCGCATCCGCCTGGACAGCGGGAAGTTCGCGGCCTGGTGGTTCCACTTCGGACTGAAGTCCTACGACGTCGTGTACTCCGACGACTGGACGAAGCACGGCAACCGCCTGCACCACGTCGCGTTCGCTCCCGACACCCGCGAGGACGTGCTCAAGGCGGCCGACATCTTCCTGGAGAACGGCATCCACATCGAGTCCGGGCCGCACAAGCACGCCATCAACCAGACGTTCTTCCTCTACGTCTGGGAGCCCGGCGGCAACCGCATCGAGTTCGCCCAGGCCGGCGCGCGGCTGCTGCTGGACCCCGACCAGCCGGTGGTCGAGTGGTCCGAGGAGGAGCGGAAGAAGGGGCAGGCGTGGGGGATGAAGACCATCGAGACGTTCCACACGCACGGCACGCCGATCGTGTCGTGACGCCTGACTGGTCGCCTTACGGGCGGGTCGCCTTACGCGGGCGGGTCGCCTTACGGGCGGACGGCGGCGGGGCGCCGCCCGCCCTGGGGCACCCGCCAGACCCAACCAGCCCCGCGACACTCCCGCCGGTCCGGCTGGCTGGCCGTCAGGCGCGGAGGGCCTCGATGACGCTCTCCAGGTGCGCGCGGGTCGCCTCGGCGGCGGCGTCGGGGTCGCGCGCGACGATCGCGTCGATGATGGCGGCGTGCTCGGGAGCCGAGCGCGCGGCACGGGCGGGCTGGAAGGAGAGCCGGAACTGGTGCCGGATGCTCTGCGCGTGGAGCCGGGAGAGCACGTCGGACGCCACCTGGTGGCGGCTGACCTCGCGGATCCGCTTGTCGAGGTGCCGGTTCAGCTCGGAGTACCGCATGAGATCGCCGGCGGAGACCGACGCCAGGAGGTCTTCGCGGAGCTGCCGGAACTCCTCGATCTCGGCCGCCTCGATGCGCTCGGCCGCCTTGGCCGCACACAGGCTCTCGACGCCGATCCGGACCTCGAGGATCTCGATGGCGTCCTCGACGGTGATCGCCCGGACCCGGGACCCGCGGTGCGGCATGCGGTCCACGAGTCCCTCGCCGGCGAGCTCGAGCAGCGCGGTGCGCACCGCGGCGCGGCTGGCGCCGTACGTCGTCGACAGGTCGGTCTCGATGAGGCGCTGGTGGGGCGCGAACTCACCGCTGATGATCGCTTCCCGGATCGCCTGCGCGAGGTGCCCGGTGCCGGACGTGACGCCGTCACCCGCCTCGTCCGTCGCTCCCGCGGCCATCTGCTCCCCCACTCTCGCCGTCGCCGTCGTCCGGCATCGTGGCGACCATACAACCCCGACAATTTTGTTGACAATCATGCGCGCGGGCGAAGGAGAGTGAACGATGCACGTCGCCGTCCTGGGGCTCGGTGAGGCCGGGCAGATCTACGCCCACGGCCTCGTGGCGCGCGGCGTCGTCGTGACGGCGTACGACCCCGATCCGGCGGCCGCGGAGGCCGCGGCCGCCCGGACACCCGACCTTCGCCTCGCCGAGGGCGACGCCGAGGCCGCCCGCGGCGCCGACGTCGTCCTCTCGCTCGTCACCGCGCACTGCGCCCGGGAGGCGCTCGAGGCCGCACTTCCGGCACTGGCCGGACGCGAGACCGGACGCGACGGCGTCGCGGCGGTGTACGCCGACCTCAACACCGCCTCCCCGGACCTCAAGGCCGAGCTCGCCAGCTCCGCCGCGGACGCCGGTGTCCTGTTCGCCGACGTCGCCGTGCTCGCGCCCACCGCGCGCGCCGGACTGCTGACGCCGCTGCTGCTGTCCGGGACCGGCGCGAAGCCCCTGGCCCACCTGCTGACGCCGCTGGGCGTGCCCGTCTCCCAGGCCGGGCCGGAGGCCGGCGCCTCCGCGCGGCTGAAGCTGCTGCGGAGCGTGTTCATGAAGGGACTCGCCGGGCTCGTCCTCGAGGGCCTCACCGCGGCCGGCCGAGCAGGCCCGGAGGCCGTCGCGTGGCTGCACGACCAGATGGCGCGCGAGCTCACGGCCGACGACGGCGCCGCTTTCGTCGACCACCTGGCGGCGAGCACGCGGGCGCACGCCGCCCGCCGCGCGCACGAGATGGACGACGCCGCGGCCTACCTCGGCACGCTGGGCGTCCCGGCCTGGATGACCGACGGCACCCGCGCCTGGCTCCACGCCGTCGCCGACGGCGAGGTCGACTGTCCGCGGCCGTGAGAGCCTGCGGACCACCGCAGACCCGCGGGCTCGCGAGTCGTCAACGGCACGCGCGCACCGCTGACGACCCGCGACCTGGATCAGAGCTGCAGGTGCCCGATGGAGCGGGTGTCCTGGAAGTCCCGGACGCCCTCGATGCCCTGCTCACGCCCCACGCCGCTGCTCTTCATGCCGCCGAACGGCGCCCGCAGGTCCAGCCGCGTGGCGCCGTGGTCGTTGACGAAGACGAAGCCGCAGACCAGCTGGGAGCCGACGCGGTTCGCACGCTCCTTGTCCGCCGTCCAGACCGAGCCGCACAGCCCGCCCCAGGTGTCGTTCGCCGCGGCGACGGCCTCCTCCTCCGTCTCGAACGGGAGGATCGGGACGGTCGGGCCGAACTGCTCCTCGGTGACCACTCGCAGGTCAGGCTTCGGATCGAGCACCAGCGAGGGCCGGACGAAGTTGCCGTCCGGGTACCCGGCGGGCAGCTCGCCGAACTCGCGCACCTCGGCGCCCGACTCCTTGGCCTCGGCCACCAGCGACTCGACGAACTCCTTCTGCTTCGGCGAGTGCAGCGGGCCCATGGTGGTGCCCTCCTCGAGGGCGTGACCGAGCACCGTCCGGCCCAGCCGAGCCTCCAGGCCCGCGACGACCTCCTCGTACCGGGACCGGTGGACGTAGATCCGCTTGGCGTTCATGCAGATCTGGCCGGTGGTGTCGTACACCGCCGCGAAGAGCCTGTCGAACGCGTCGTCGTCGAGGACCGCGTCGTCGAGGACGATCGCGGGGTCGTTGCCGCCGAGCTCGAGCGTCACCCGGGTCAGCGAGGGCGCCGCGAGCTCCATGATCTTCGCGCCACCGCCGACGCTTCCGGTGAAGCACACCTTCGCCACGTCCGGGCTCTGGATGAGCGGTGCCATGTCGGCGTCGCGCCCGGTGATGACGTTGAGGACGCCGGGCGGCAGCTTCTCGGCTACCCGCTGGACCACCCGCGTGGTCCCCAGCGGGCAGGTCGGCGGCGGCTTGACGATGACGGTGTTCCCGGCCATGAGGGCGTGCGGCAGGGACGCGCCGAGAATGGCGACCGGCCAGTTGAACGGCACGATGATGGTGACCACGCCGAGCGGCTGGTAGCCGACCGTGGTGGTCACCGGCGGCCCGGGCAGCTCGACGGTGGCCTCGACCTCGTCCGCGAGCGCCGCGGCCAGCTCGGTGCGGATGCTGAAGACCAGCAGGTCGACGCTCGCCTCCGGCAGGATCTTGCCGTTCTCCTGCGCGAGCACCCGGGCGTCCGCGTCCCGGTGCTCCTCGAGCCCGGAGATCGCCTCGAGGATCGCGGCGGCCCGGTCCTGCGGGGAGCGTGCGGACCACTCCGGGAAGGCCGCCTTGGCGGCGGCGACCGCCTCCTCCGCGTCCGCCGTCGTCGCGGCCGCGGCCCGGCCGACGACGACGCTCGGGTCCGCCGGGTCGCGGATCTCGAGGTGGTCGCTCGTCTCGCGGGCGGTGCCTCCGATGTAGATGCCGGTGGTGACCGGCCCTGACTCCTGCGCCGTCGCCGGCGCCTCCTGCAGGGTCATGCTGCTCTCCCTTCGTCGACGAGAGCTCCGGGGTCTCCCAGAACCGGTTTCCCCCGCTGCTCAGTATCCCTCGGACTCGACGTACTTCTCTCCGTTGAACTCGGTCACCACGACCTCGTTGATCGGGGGCACGCCGGGCTCGGTGGTGTTGATGGTGACGCCGTCCAGGAGCATCGGGGCGTCGAGCCCCTCGATGCTGCGGACGGCCTCCATGAAGCTGTCGCGGGTCGGCTCCTCCATCATGGTGAACGCCTCCTCGAGGGCGGCGCCGGCCGCGTAGCTCCACGCGCAGTGCGGCACGAAGGTCGTGGTGATGTCCGAGGAGTACTCCGCCATGTCCTCCTGGAACTGGACCACGTCCTCGTCCTCGGCGTAGACGGGGTCGTTGGGGTCCTTCGAGGACGCGGTCGTGAACACGCCCGGGAAGGCGCCGCCGTTGCCCGGCTCCAGGACGTCGGTGACGCTCGAGGTGTTCGAGGGCAGGAAGACCCGCGGCGTCCAGCCGAGCTGCTGCGCCTGGAGCAGCGACTGGACCGCGAGGTTGTGCTGGGAGTTGGCGTTGAAGAACACGTCCGCGCCGCTGTCCGCGAGGTCGGTGATCTGGGCGTCCACGGCGGTGTCGGCGGGCTCGTAGGTGGCGCGGGCGACGATCTCGACGTCGCTGCCCTCGATCGCGGACTCCAGGCCCTCGACGTAGTCGTTGCCGAAGTCGTCGTTCTGGGCGAGCACCGCGACGGTGATCGGCTCGCCCGCGTCCACCAGCAGCTGCCCGAACGCCTCGCCCTCGGAGACGTAGGTGGGCACGAACCCGAGGGTGTACGGGTTCGCCTCCGGGTCCGCGGAGAACTGGCTCGCGCCCGTGGTGAGGAAGACCTGCGGAACCTGCTGCTCGTTGGCGAGCGGCATGACCGCGAGGTTGGTGGGGGTGCCGAGGCTCTGGATGTTGCCGAAGACGCCGTCGTTGATCATCTGGCGGAAGTTGCTGACGGCGCGGGCGGGGTCGTAGGCGTCGTCGTAGGAGCGGATCTCCACGGTGCGGGTCCGGCCGTCGCCGAACTCGATGCCGCCCTCGGCGTTGCGGCGCCCCATGTAGGCGGTCACGCCTGCGACGGTGCAGGTGCCGGGCCCGGCCGTGGGCCCGGACATCGGCGTCGTGATGCCGAAGGTGATCTGGTCCTCCGTGATTCCCGGCGAGCTCTCCACCGCACCGCCGTCCTCGCCGCCTCCACCTCCCCCACCTCCGCCGCCGGAGTCGCGTCCGCACGCGGACAGGGCGAGCACGGCCGCGCCGGTGAGCGCCAGGACCTGGACTGCGGTCTTCCTCATGGTTCGTACCTCTCTGTCGTAACCGAAGGATCGTCAGCCGTCTGCTGCGGCCCGGGACGAGCTGCCGCCCCGCCGGAGCCGGCGCACGGTGCGCGGCAGCGTCGCGAGGCCGCCCGGCAGGACGAAGAGGATGACGAGAAGGATGATGCCGGAGATCATCGCCGCGCGGTTCGGGTTGACCTGGGCTGCGACGAACGGGACGAACACGTAGTACAGGCCCCCGAGCAGCGACCCGACGATGGTGGCGCTGCCGCCGATGACCATGGCCGCCAGGATGTTGATCGCGGTGTGGAAGCTGAGCGTCTCCGGGGAGACGTACTGGACGCCGGCGAGGTAGAGGAAGCCGGCGCACCCGCCGAAGAGCGCCGAGACCGTGAACGCGAGGACCTTGTACCGGTAGGGCGAGACGCCCATGGCCATCGCGACGGACTCGTTGTCCCGCACGATCGCGAACGCCCGGCCGATGCGCCCGCGCAGCAGGTTGCTGGCGAGCAGGAAGAAGGCCGCGGCCACCAGCACGACGACGTAGTAGCGCCACTGGTCGTTGTCGAGCCCGGACCACGAGGGCGCCTCGAGGAAGGCGACGGTCATGCCACCGGAGCCGCCGGTGATCTCGTCGAACCGCCGGGCGAGCGGGATCCCGACGATGGGCAGCGTGATGGTGACCATCGCGATGGCCAGGCCGCGCAGCCGGGCCGCGGCGAGCGCGACGAGCCACCCGATCACGGCCGGCAGCGCGCAGGCGGCCACGAACGTCAGCACGAGGTTCCAGCCGTGAGTGACGCCGTAGGCGGTGACGTACGCCCCGAGCCCGAGGAACGCGGACTGGCCGAGGGAGACCTGGCCGGTGTACCCCATGACGATGTTGAGGCCGAGCACCGCGACGGCGAAGACCGCCACCATCGTCATCTGGTAGACGGCGTAGGGCGTCATGTTGAGCGGCGCGCCGAGCACGAGGGCCACGAGCACCAGGGCCAGGCCCACCCGCACCCAGCGGTTCGCCAGCACGGAGGTGAGTCTGCCGCCGGTGCCTGCCGGAGCGGCCGTGGCGGCGCCGGGACGTGGAGATCCGCTCATACCCTCACCACCTCGCGGTGCCCGAACAGGCCCTGCGGCCGCACGACGAGGATCAGGAACATGAGGGCCATCGGCACGGCGATCTTGAGGTCGTCGCCGATGAACGAGATGTAGCCGCCGGCGAGGTTCTCCGCCACGCCGATGAACCACGCCGCGACGACGGCGCCGACCGGTGAGTCGAGGCCCCCCAGGATGGCGGCCGCCAGGGCGTAGACGAGTGCGAAGTCCAGCATCGAGGGCGTGAGGAACAGCTTGGGCGCCACGAGCGCCCCGCCGATCGCGCCGAGCGCGGCGGCCAGGCCCCAGCCGATCATGAGGAGCCGGCCGACGGGCAGCCCGGACAGTGCCGAGGAGGTCTGGTTGCCGGAGACCGCACGCAGCGCCAGGCCGAGCTTCGTCTTGAGGAACAGCAGCTGCAGGAGACCCATGACGGCGACGACCGTCACGATCGTCCCGATGTTCCGCAACCCGACGGCCGCGCCCGCCACCGGCACCGAGTCCAGCGGGAACAGCGAGGGGAACTCCCGGTGGTTGTAGCTCCAGAGCCAGCCGGAGATGCCGGCGAGCAGGACGAACAGGCCCACCGTCACCACGACGGCGACGTCGTGCGAGCCACCTTCGAATCGGCGGATGACGACCCGCTCGATGAACGCGCCGAAGAAGAAGGAGACCACGACGGCGAGCAGGATGGCGACCGCGACGGGCAGACCGGTCTGGACGAAGGAGAACGCGATGTAGGTGGAGAAGACCGCCATCGAGCCCTGGGCGAAGTTGATGAGCCCGGTGGCCCGGTTGACCAGGACGATCGCCAGGGCGAGGGCCGCGTAGATGGAGCCGGTCGCGAGACCGTCGACGACGAGCTGGACGAAGCGGGCCATCTCAGCTCCCCAGGTACGCGCGTCGGATCTCGTCCTTGCCCATCAGCTCCTCCTTCGGGCCGGACAGCACGCTGCGTCCGGTCTCGAGCACGGTGGCGGACTCGACGAGGGTGAAGGCGAGGGCCGCGTTCTGCTCGACGACGAGCATCGACAGGGACGATTCGCGCCGCAGGCGCCCGATCGCCCCGTAGACGTTGGCGGCCGTGCTGGGAGCGAGGCCGAGCGACGCCTCGTCCAGCAGGAGCAGTCGGGGGCGGGCCATGATCCCGCGGGCCACGGCGAGCATCTGCTGCTCACCGCCGGAGAGCGAGGCGGCGCTGGCGGAGATGCGGTCCGCGAGGTTCGGGAAGAGGTCGAGGCAGCGCTCGACGTCCTGCGCGATCTCCGCCCGGTTCTTGCGTTGGTAGGCGCCGACGAGGAGGTTCTCCTTGACGGTGAGGTGCCCGAGCGTGCCGCGCCCCTCGGGCACGTGGGCGATGCCGAGCCGGGCGACCTGATCGGGCCGGAGCCCCACGAGGCTCATCCCGTCGAAGGTGATGGACCCGCCGGTGCGCACCATCCCGCTGATGGCCCTGAGCGTCGTCGTCTTCCCGGCGCCGTTGGCGCCGAGGATCCCGACGGCGCCCCCGTCCTCGACGGCGAGCGAGACGCCGTAGAGGACCTGGACGTGCCCGTAGGAGGCGGTCACGTCGTCCAGCTCCAGCAGGGCGCTCATGCTGTGCTCCATCTGCATGAGCGCTGCGGTGCCTCGCTCCGGTACACCTCGTCCCTCGGCGTCCCTCCGCGGGGGCTCCTCGCGCTCATGCTGTGCTCCATCTGCATGAGCGCTGCGGTGCCTCGCTCCGGTACACCTCGTCCCTCGGCGTCCCTCCGCGGGGGCTCCTCGCGCTCATGCTGACACCCCGAGGTATGCCTCCACGACGCGCGGATCCTTGCGTGCCTCCTCGGCCGTGCCCTCCATGAGCTTGCGGCCGTGGTCGAGGACCACGACCTTGTCCGTCAGAGCCGCGATGACGCCCATGTGGTGCTCGACCACGACGATCGTGACATCGTGATCCTGACGCAGGTCACGGATGGAGGCGATGAACTGCTCGACCTCGCCGTGCGAGAGACCGGCCGCCGGCTCGTCCAGCAACAGCAGGCTGGGGCGGGAGAGCATGGCCCGGCACAGCTCGACGCCCTTGTGCAGGCCGTGGGAGAGCTCGTCCGCGCGCAGCGAGACGGCCCAGCCGAGACCGAACCGCTCCAGCAGCTCACGGGCGTCCGTGCGCACCTCCCGCTCCGCGCGTGCCGTGGCCGGCAGCCGCAACGACCAGGACACCGGTCCGCCGGGCAGCCGGGAGTGCGCGCCCAGCAGGACGTTCTCCAGCACCGTGGCGTTCAGCTGCAGGGCGGGGTGCTGGAACGTCCGTGCCAGCCCGACCCCGGCGAGGCGTGAGGGATGCAGCCGCAGCGCGTCCACGTCGTCGAGCCGGACGGAGCCGGCGGTGGGCCGGTAGTGGCCGCTGATGCAGTTGAACAATGAGGTCTTCCCGGCCCCGTTCGGGCCCACGAGGCCGAGCACCGTGCCGGGCTCGGCCTCGAGACTGACGTCCTGCAGGACGTGGATGCCGCCGAAGCTCAGACTGACATCGCGCAGCGTCAACCTAGTGGCCATGGCTGACCGACGTGCCTCGTGCGTCCACCTGTGCGTCCACCTGCGTCATTGCTTCTCCTGGCAGCCGTGCCCGCGTCATCGCCGGAACCGTGCCGCGAGAGTATGGCCGCCGCGACAAGCCGTCAACAATCGTGTCAACACTGTGACCTGACCTGTCCTTGACCAGATGTCGGTCCAACTGTCGGAAGAATTGTTGACGAAACTGTCGGGCATTGCGACCATGGCGGCTCGCGCCTCGACGAGGAAGAGGGACCAGCCGTGACCGCAGCGCCGACCACGACCGACCGGAACGGCGAGAGCCTGGCGGACCGAGGTCGCCTCATGGTGCAGGGTGAGGACCGCCCGGGCATCGTCTCCGCGGTCTCGGGCCTGCTCAGCGAGCACGGAGCCAACATCGTCTCGCTCGACCAGCACTCGACCGACCCGGCGGGCGGGCGGTTCTTCCAGCGCACCGAGTTCCACCTGCCCGGCTTCGCGGCCCGCCGCGCCGAGCTCGAGGCACGACTCGCCGAGGCGCTCGAGCCGCTACGGATGAGCTGGCGGCTGAGCGAGGCGTCGCGGCGCAAGCGGGTCGCGATCTTCGCCTCGCGGATGGACCACTGCCTGCTGGACCTGCTGTGGCGGGAACGTCGGGGAGAGCTCTCGATGACCACCACGATGGTGGTCGACAACCACCCCGACCTCGCCGACGCGGTCCGCCCGTTCGACGTGCCGTACTTCCATGTGCCGGTCGGCAAGGACAAGGCCGACGCCGAGCGCCGGCAGCTCGAGCTGGTTCGGGGCAACGTCGACTTCGTCGTGCTCGCCCGCTACATGCAGATCCTCTCCGGAGACTTCCTCGAGCAGGTCGGCGTCCCGATCATCAACATCCACCACTCGTTCCTGCCGGCGTTCATGGGCGCGGGGCCCTACCAGCGCGCGAAGGAGCGGGGCGTGAAGCTCATCGGCGCGACGGCGCACTACGTCACCGAGGACCTCGACGAGGGCCCGATCATCGAGCAGGACGTCGCCCGGGTGAGCCATGCCGACACCGTCGCCGACCACGTGCGCACCGGCGCCGACGTCGAGCGCCGGGTGCTCGCCCGCGCCGTGGGCTGGCACTGCGAGGACCGGGTCTTCCGGGACGGGAACTCGACGGTCGTCTTCGGCTGAGGCAACTCAGCGGGTGGTCGCGGACTCCGGCTCGGCCGAGGCACGCTCCGGCGTGCGCAGCCCGAACACGGTGATCAGGCTGACCAGGCTGAGTCCCGCGACCCACAGCGCCAACGGGGTGGCCGACTGGTAGGTGCCCCACAGCGTGCTGAGGACGATCGGGGTGAGCGCACCGCCGACCATGCCACCGAGCTGATAGGCGATGGAGATGCCGCTGTAGCGGACGTCGACGTCGAAGATCTCCGTGAACAGGCCGCCCTGCGCGCCCGCCATGATGCCCTGGACGACGGCCGCCACGGCGAACGCGGTGAAGGCGAGACCGGCGCTCTCGGTGTTGACCATGGGGAAGAGCGGGTAGGGCCACAGCACGGCGGTGACCGCGCCGATCGCGTAGACCTTCTTGGCGCCGAAGCGGTCGGCGGCCACGGCGGCGAGCGCGATCGCGGCCATCCAGACGAACGCCGAGGTGAGGATCAGCCACTGCAGGGTGGTCCGCTCGAAGCCGACCACGCTGGTGCCGTAGTCGAGCATGTACACCATCACGGTGTAGCCGACCGCAGGCGGGGCGATGGCGGCGAGGCTGCCCAGGATGAGGTTCCGCGGCTGCCGTCGGACCAGCTCGGCGAACGGGGCCCGGTGCACCTGCCGCTTCTCCCGGAGCTTCTTGAACTCCGGGGCGTCCTCCAGCCGCGTGCGCACGAAGAAGCCGACGCCGACGAGCAGGATGCTCAGGAGGAACGGGATGCGCCAGCCCCAGGACATGAAGTCCTCCTCCCCCAGGCCACCGACCGCCAGGAAGGCGAGGTTCGAGGTCAGCACGCCGATCGGGACGCCGAACTGGGCGAAGCTGCCATAGATCGCCCGGCGCCGCGGCGATGCGTGCTCGGTCGCGATGAGGACGGCGCCGCCCCACTCCCCGCCGACGCCGAAGCCCTGGAGGAGCCGCAGCAGGAGCAGCACGATCGGCGCCGTAAGACCGATCGCCGCGTACGTGGGCAGCAGGCCGACGAGGAACGTCGAGCCGCCGGTCAGCAGCAGGGTCGCGACGAGCGTGGCCTTGCGGCCGAACCGGTCGCCGAGGTGACCGAACACCGCCGCGCCGAGCGGGCGGGCCACGAACCCGACGGCGAAGGTCGCGTAGGCGGCGAGCTGGGCGGCGAGGGGCGAGGCCTCGGGCGAGTAGTAGATGGACCCGAAGACCAGCGCGGCCGCGGAGCCGAAGATGTAGTAGTCGTACCACTCGATCGAGGTGCCGACGAGGCTGGCGGTGAACAGCCGTGCTCTGGAGATGCGCGGCGCCGGTGCTGACATGGTGCGTACTCCTCTGGACGCTGCTGGGGGCGTGGCGCAGTGCGCCTGGCGAACACATGTCCGGTCCCGTTCGGGCACCCTACGACTCGCAGCGGCCGACGCACGTCGTGTCCACTTTGCGGACGGTGCCGTCCGTCGCTGTCAAGAGTCGGGACCACCCGGAGATCACGACTTGATCAATGACGATGTCAATCATTGACGACGCTAAGTGGCTGCATGCTAGGTTGCGGCCACCTCGCCGATGAGGTCGACGTGGGACCCCTCACCAGGAAGGACCTATCGATGCGCACGAAGACGTGTGTGCTGGCGCTGGCCGTGTCGTTGGCGCTCGCCGCGTGCAGCGGCGGGGGCGGCGAGGAGCCGCCCGGCGGTGAGGGCGGGAACGGCGGCGGTGGCGGTGGCGGCGACGAGCTGACCCCGATCACCGTCGCGACCCTCCCGGTCTCGGCTGCGGTCGGCCTGGAGATCGGCGTCCGCGAGGGCATCTTCGAGGAGCACGGGCTGGATGTGACGATCACCCAGGGCCAGGGCGGCGCCGCCCTGCTGCCGTCCGTGATGGCGGGTGAGTACCAGTTCGCGACCTCCAACCCGCTGAGCCTCATGCAGGCCGAGTCCCAGGGACTCGACGTCGAGGTCGTGTCCGGCTACTCGCACTCCTTCGCCGAGGGTGACGACATCAACGGCACCTACGTCGGCGCGCAGACCGACATCCGAGAGATCACCGATCTCGAGGGGGCGTCCATCGCGGTGAACACCCTGGGGGGCCTGGGCGACCTCACGATCCGCGAGATGGTCCGGCAGGCCGGTGGCGACCCCGACACGATCGACTTCGTCGAGCTGCCGTTCCCGGACATCCCGGCCGCGCTGGCCAACGGCGACGTCGACGGGGCGTGGCTGCCGGAGCCGTTCATCTCCATCGCGGGGGACGACGCCCGGCTCGTGGAGTACCAGAACCAGCTGGTCGCACCGGGGCTGTCGACGATGGTGCTGTTCACCTCCGGCCAGTACGCCGAGGAGAGTCCCGAGGTGGTCGAGGCGTTCACCGCCGCGGCGACCGAGGCGCTGGCGCTCGCGGACGAGAACCCGGACCTGCAGCGGGAGGTGCTTCCGGAGATCCTCGAGATGGACGCCGCGCTCGCCGAGTCCATCCGGCTGGAGGGCCTCAGCGCGGAGATCGACCGGCCCTCGATCGAGGCGGTCAACGAGATGGCCGTGCGCGACGGGATCTACGGCGAGCCGATCGACCTCGACGAGTTCCTGCCGTAGAGCAGCGAGGGCGGGGACAACGGCGTCCCCGTCCCCGCTCTTTCGTCGATGACCGGACAAGGAGGTCCGAGATGACTCGCACGGGTCGACTGACGGCGGCGGTCTTGGGTGGCGTCGCACTGCTGTGCGGCGTGGTCGTCGCGGCGCCGGCTGCCTCCGCGCCGCCGCCCGGGTTCACCGTCGAGGTGCTCTCCGGCCGGCCGGACACCGTCACCGGAGGTGACGCGCTGGTGGCGGTGACCGTGCCGCGCAACGTCCCGGTCCACCACGTCGAGGTCACCGTCGACGACGTCGACGTCACCTCCGCCTTCGCGCCCACGGAGCCACGGGTGCTGGTCGGACTGGTGGACGGCCTGGACCACGGCGTCAACACCCTCCGGGTGGAGAGCAACGGCGCCGGGCGCGGCCGCCCGGTGGCGGAGCTCGAGCTGACGAACCATCCCGCGACCGGTCCGGTCTTCTCGGGCCCGCAGACCTCGCTGTACTGCAGCGCCGACGGTGCGCCGTGGAACCTGGGCGACGTGGACGACTTCTGCCACGTCGACGGCACCCAGGTGACCTACCGTTACCGAACGACCGGCGGGACGTTCGCCGACCTGCCCGACGGCGGGCTTCCGGACGACGTGGCCACCACCACGACGACGGAGGGCGAGGAAGTCCCGTACGTCGTCCGGATCGAGCGCGGCACGCTCAACCGGGCCGTCTACGAGACGGCCGTGCTGCATGTGCCGGGGAACCCGGCCCCGGACGCCTGGACGGACACCCCGGGCTGGAACGAACGTCTCGTCTACACCTTCGGCGGCGGGTGCGGCGTCGGCCACCACCAGGGCGAGGCGACCGGCGGTGTCGAGCAGGACTTGATGCTGTCCCAGGGATACGCCGTCGCCTCCTCGACGCTGAACGTGTACCAGCAGAACTGCGACGACGTGACCTCTGCGGAGACCGCCATGATGGTCAAGGAGCATCTCGTCGAGACCCTCGGCCCGGTGGACCTCACGATGGGCTGGGGCGGTTCGGCGGGAACGATGCAGCAGCTGCTGATCTCGAACGCCTACCCGGGCATCCTGGACGGCGTCATCGGCGACATCGGCTACTCCGACGAACGGTCCGTCACACCGAACGGGCACGACTGCCGCGGGTTCCTCAACTACTGGCAGAGCACAGACCTCGAGTGGTCCGACGCCGCACGGCAGGCGGTCACGGGATACGGCACCGCGGACGCGTGCTTCGGGTACAGCCTGTTCGACGGCGTCGACAACCCGCAGACCGGCTGCCACCCGTCGATCCCGGCCGAGGACCTCTGGAGCGAGGAGAACCCCGACGGGTTGCGTTGCACGGTCTCCGACCTGAATCGCAACGTCTACGGCGTCGACGAGAACGGCTACGGACGGCGGACCGCGCCCGACAACGTCGGCGTCCAGTACGGGCTCCGCGCGCTCGCGGACGGGACGATCAGTGCGGAGCAGTTCGTGGACCTGAACGCCGAGGTCGGCGGGATGGACCTGAACGGCAACCGGACGGCCACGCGCTCCGAGGCCAGCCCCGAGGCGCTGACGGCCGCGTATGCGACCGGCCGGCTCAACCAGTTCACCGGCGGACTGGTGCACACACCGGTGCTCGAGATCCGGCGCTACCGCGACGACGTCGGAGACTTCCACGACCGGTATCGCTCGTGGGTGATGCGGGAGCGGGTGCTCGCCGCGCACGGCAATGCCGACACCCACGTCTCGTGGACCTCACCGGACGACCCGGCGGTGGGCGCGCAGATGGCCGCGGACGCGCTGGCCGCGATGGACGCGTGGCTCACCGAGCGCCTGGCGCTGACCGGCGGAGGCGAGCCGAGCCGGGCGGAGACGGTGGCGGCGCGGCCCCGTGACCTCACCGACGGCTGCTACCTCGCGGACGGTTCGTTCGTCTCAGAGACGATCAGCTACTCCGACGAGGGCGTGTGCAACGAGGCGTTCCCCTACCACGCCGACCCTCGGGTGGTGGCCGGCGGGCCGCTCGCCTCGGACGTGCTCAAGTGCGCGCTGCAGCCGCTGGACCGGGACGCCTACCCGGTGGAATTCACGGACGCCCAGTGGGCTCGGCTCGAGCAGGCGTTCCCGACGGGCGTGTGCGACTGGTCCGCACCGGGTGTGGGGCAGGTGCCGCTGGCCGGGACGTGGCTCGACTTCGGCGGGTAGGCACGGCGACCGACGGGATGAAGCTGTCATGTACCGAGCTCAGCGCGGGCCGGCGCCTCACGGCGTGGCCGCCGCCCGCTCCCGGCCCAGCAACCGCTCCTTGAGCTCCGTCCCGTAGCGGAAGCCGCCGAGGGTGCCGTCGGTGCGCAGGACACGGTGGCACGGGACGAACAGGGCGGCGGCGTTCCGGGCGCACGCCCCGGCGGCGGCGCGCACGGCGGCCGGGCGCCCCGAGCGGCGCGCCAGCTCGGTGTACGTCACGCGCTCTCCCGCCGGCACGCCGCGCAGCGCCTCCCACGCCAGCTCGCGGTACGAGCCCGAGCGCTGGCGCACGGTCACACGGCCGGGGGCCGCGTGATCGCCGTCGTAGTACGCGGCGACGGCGTCGCTCGCCTCGCCCAGCCCGTCCGACCGGCTGCCGGACCGGACGTCGGCGGGCCGCAGGCCGGGGTGGATGAGCGCGACCAGCTCGCCGACCTCGGCGGTCCAGCCGGAGGCCAGCACCGCGCCGTCGGCGACGACGATGCTGAAGGGCCCGTCGGGGGTCTCCAGGGTGGTGGCGGCGGCCGTGGTGGCGGTGGCAGTAGTCATGTCTCGTCTCCCATTCGGGTGCTGCTGGGGCGGCGCGTGTGCTGTGCCGCCCAGAGGTGCATCTGCGCGTACGAGCGCCACGGCGCCCAGACCTGCGCGCGGGCGGCGAGCTCCCGCGACAGGCGGGACCGCGGGCCGTCGCCGAGCAGTCCGAGGTGCCGGGCGCCGGCGAGCAGGGCGACGTCGCCGTCGAGCCACGCGTCCGGGTCGCCGAGCACCCGCATCGCGACGTAGGCGGCGGTCCACGGTCCGATGCCCGGCCGGCTCCGGAGCTCCGCGCGCAGGGCGTCGGGGTCCTGCCCGACGTCGACGGTCAGGTCACCGTCGGCGAGCGCCCGGGCCGTGTCCAGCACGGTGGCGCGGGTGCGTGCGGGCAGCCGCAGGTACGTCGCCCCGTGCTGGGCGACCTGCTCCGCCGTCGGGAACAGGCGCGTGAGACCCGGGACGGAGGAGGCGTAAGGCGTGCCCGCCGTCGCGAGCCGGCTCAGGTGGGTGCGCGCCGCGGCAACGCTGACCTGCTGCCCCACGATCGCGCGCACGACGATCTCGGCCGGGTCCGCGGCGCCCGGAACCCGGACGCCGGGGGTGGCCGCGACCCGGGCAGCGAGGGCCGCGTCGGCAGCGAGCGCGGCGTCGACCGCAGCTGGGTCCGCGTCGAGGTCGAGCAGCCGGCGCAGACGCGCGACGGCGACGCCGACGTCACCCAGCGCGGCGAGCTCGAGGGCGAGCTCCACCCGCCACACGCCGGGCCCGTCCGCCGGTGTGCAGGTGACCTCGGCGGCAGCCGGGCCGTGCGGGAGGGCGAGGGTCCGGGCGTAGGTCAGCACCGGCCCGTCCGCGTCGGCGACCTCGACCCCGTCCACCGCGCGGGCGGCGAGGAAGCCGATGACGCCCCGTGCGTCGAACGGCGCCCGGACCGGTAGCAGCAGGGAGAGGCGGACAGCCGGGCCGCGCGCGGACCGGGTCCGGTCGGTGGCGGGCCGCCTGCTGCGGCGCCGCAGCTCGCTCGGGGTGGTTCCGAAGACCTCACCGATCGTGTCGTTGAACTGGCGAATGCTGCCGAAGCCCGCCGCGAAGGCGACGTCCGCCATGCGCAGGTCGGAACCGACGAGCAGGGCGCGGGCGGTCTGGGCACGCTGGGCGCGGGCAAGAGCGCGCGGCCCGGCGCCGAGCTCGGCGGTCAGCAGCCGCTGGAGCTGGCGAGGGCTGTAGCCGAGCCGCGCGGCCAGGCCGCCGACCCCTTCGCGGTCGACCACGCCGTCGGCCAGCAGGCGCATGGCTCGTCCGGCGAGGTCGCCGCGCAGGTTCCACTCCGGGCTGCCGGGCGCGGCCTCGGGCAGACAGCGCCGGCAGGCGCGGTAGCCGGCCTCGTGGGCGGCGGCGGAGGTGAGGTAGAAGGAGACGTTCGCCGGCTTCGGCGTCCGCGCGGGGCAGGAGGGCCGGCAGTAGATGCCGGTGCTGCGCACGGCGGTGACGAACTGGCCGTCGAAGCGGGTGTCCCGGGCTGTGATGGCGCGGTACCGCTCCGCGAAGACGGGGTCCTCGAGGCGGGCGGGGTCCGCCGTCGCGAGGCGGGCGGGGGCGCTCATGCCGTCCATCCTCACCCGGCGCCCGGCACCGTGCTAGCGGGTTTCGGACATCGCGGCGCTCAGGTGGTGTGGCGCTGCCGCAGGTCGGTCTTGCGGATCTTGCCGCTGGCGGTGCGGGGCATGTCGTCGACGAAGATCACGCGCTTGGGGATCTTGTACCGGGCCAGCCGGCCGTCCACCTGGCCAATCACGTCCTCGGCGCTCAGGGAGTATCCCTCGCGCACCGTGACGACGGCGACCGGCACCTCGCCCCACTTCTCGTCCGGCTGGCCGATGACGGCGACGCTGCCCACCGCCTCCAGCTCGGCGATGACCTGCTCCACCTCGGCGGGGTAGATGTTCTCCCCGCCGGAGATGATCATGTCCTTGAGCCGGTCCGAGACGTAGAGGAAGCCCTCCTCGTCGAGGTGGCCGAGGTCGCCGGAGCGGAACCAGCCGTCCTGCGTGCGCGCCTCCGCCGAGGCCTCGGGCTTGTGCCAGTACTCCCGGATGACGTTCGGCCCGGAGATCTGGATCTCGCCGACCTCACCCGGCCCGGCGGGGGTGCCGTCGGGGCGGCTGACGCGGACGTCGGTGAAGAACTGCGGAAGGCCGACCGAGCCCATCTTGCTGCGGGTGTGGGTGGCCATGAGTCCGGTGGCGCCGGGCGAGGTCTCGGTCATCCCATAGCCCTGGGAGAAGGACAGTCCGCGCGCCTCGTAGGCCTCCAGCACTCGCAGCGGCACCGTCGATCCGCCGCAGGTGAGGCGCTGGAGCGAGCTGATGTCGGTGCTGTCCCAGGCCGGGTGCTCGGCGAGCATCTGGTACGTGGTCGGGACGCCGCTGAGGTAGGAGATGCGGTGCCGCTCGACGAGCTCCAGGACGCGGCCGGGGTCGAACTTCGCCTCCAGCACGAGGGTGCCGCCCTTGAGGATGGTGGGCAGCACGCCCTGGCCGAGGGCGGCGACGTGGAACATCGGCGAGATCATCAACGCGACCTCGTCGGCGTGCACGTCGTAGTCGATGACGACGTTCACCGCGTTCCAAGTGAGGTTCCCGTGGGTGAGTACGGCACCCTTCGGGCGCCCGGTGGTGCCCGAGGTGTAGAGGATGATGGCCGGGTCCTCCAGCGCCACCGGCTCGTCCCGGTGCACCGGACGGCCCGCGGCCAGCACCTCCTCGTAGCTCGTCGTCCCGGCGGGGAGGTCGCCGTCCGGCGTCGCCCGCACGACGACGACGTCGGACACCTCGGTCCCGTCGGCACCACGGGTTCCGGCATCGGCGAGGTTCTCGGCCACCACGAGCGTCCGGCTGCCGGAGTCGGACAGGCCGTAGCTGATCTCCGGCACCGCCCAGCGGGTGTTGAGCGGGACGAACACCGCGCCGAGGCAGCCGCACGCGAACAGCGTCTCGAGGAAGGCGGGGTCGTTCTCGCCCAGGTAGGCGACGCGGTCGCCACGACGCACGCCGCGTTCCGCGAGCGCGTCGGCGAGCCGATCCACCCGGTCGGCGAGCTCGGCGTAGCTCAGCCGCCTCTCTGCGCTGACCAGCACGGTCCGGTCGGCGGACTTCATACGCCGACGGTGCGGCCAGGACCCGATTCCCTGGTTGTGCATCCACGTCCTCCACGTCGAGGTCGTCGCGACGGCGACGCCGGATGCATGGTGACGACGATTCGTTATAGATGTCAACGGTTGCCATCGTCAGCGACCGCGGCAGCGGGATCCGAAAGCCTTCCGCACCTCCCCGGCCTGCGTCACCATGGTGGCGCGGGGGGCCACGGAGAGGTGGAGCGGCCATGACGATCATCCGGACGGCGGACCCCGAGGACGCGAGCGACGAGGTCGCCGCGATCTACGCGGAGGACCTCGAGAACCTGGGCTACGTGCCGATCCACACCCGCGTGATGGCGGTGAACCCGGAGGCACTGCGGGCGTTCGAGGCGATCGTCGGGGCGATCCTGCCCAGCCTGGGGCTGCGCCTGTACGAGCTGGTCACGCTCGCAGTGGCCAAGGCGGTCGGGTCCGGGTCGTGCCTGCTCGCACACGGTCGCCGGGCTCGCTCGCTGTTCGGAGACGACCAGCTCGCCCGGATCGTGCAGGACTACCACGAGGCCGGGTTGAGCGATGCGGAGGTCGCCGCCATGGACCTGGCCGTGCAGGTCAGCCGCGACTCCGCGTCGATCACCGATTCGGACAGCGCACGGCTGCGCGATGCCGGCCTGACGGACCGGCAGATCGTCGACGTCGTCCTCGCCGCGTCGTTGCGGAACTACTACGCGAGGACGTTGCACGGCCTCGCGGTGCCGGTCGACGAGCCCCCGGACCTGCCGGCGGAGCTGCGGGACGCGCTGCTGGCGGCGCCGCTGCCCGGTCACGGGCGCCACGTGGCGGAAGCACCGCGGACCTAGGTACACGCACCGCGGTACCGTCACCGCGTGCGCGCCGTCGGAGTACGAGAGTTCGGTGGGCCCGAGGCGCTCGAGGTGCTGGAGCTCCCCGAGCCGCACGCCGGGCCCGGGCAGGTGCGGCTGCACGTTGCCGCCGCGACCGTCAACCCGTCGGACGTGGCCACACGTGCCGGTCTGCGGCCGGGGGTCGACGCCGCTCCGGTGATCCCCGGGTGGGACGCCGCCGGCGTGCTGGACGAGGTGGCGGCGGACGTGACGCGGGGCGTTGCGGATCTGACGGTCGGCGACGCCGTCATCGCCGTCGTCCCGCCCTTCCGCCCGGAGGGCGGAGCGTACGTGGAGAAGCTCGTCGTCGACGCCGACCAGGTGGCGCCGGCACCCGCCGGGACAGACCTGGTGCACGCCGCGACGGTGCCGATGAACGGCCTGACCGCGCTGCGCGCGCTCGACCTCCTCGACCTGCCGGACGGCGGCGTGCTGGCGGTCAGCGGCGCGGCCGGGGCGCTCGGCGGCTACCTGCTGCAGCTCGCCGCCCTCCGCGGGCTGCGGACGATCGCGATCGCCCGGGAGCACGACCGGGAGCTGCTCAGCAGCCTGGCTCCGCACGACTTCGTCCCGGCCGGTCCGGACGTCGCGGCTCGGGTGCGGGCGGTGGTGCCGGAGGGCGTGGACGGTGCCGTCGACGCCGCGCTGCTCCATGCGGAGCTGGTCCCGGCCGTGCGCGACGGCGGCGGCTTCGTCTCGGTGCGCGGCTGGCACGAGGACGTCGGGCGGGGCGTCACGGTCCATCCGGTGATGGTCGGCGACTACGTGCACCGCGCCGACCTGCTGCGGGAGCTGACCGGGCTGGTCGAGGACGGCCGCCTCACGCCGCGGGTCGCACGCACCTTCCCGGCCGCGCAGGCCGCCGAGGCGCACCGACTGCTGGAGGCCGGCGGCCTGCGCGGGCGGCCGGTGCTGACGTTCTAGCGTCCGGCCGCCTAACGTCCACGTGGGCGGGCACGCAGATGGGCGCGCTCGCCCTGCCGGCCGAACAGGCTGAGGAGCTCGACGGGTTCGCCGTCGGCGGGACCGAACCAGTGCGGCACCCGGGTGTCGAACTCGGCCGCCTCGCCGGGCTCGAGCACCAGATCCCGGTCGGCCAGCACGAGCCGGAGACGGCCGTCGAGCACGTAGAACCACTCGTAACCCTCGTGGGCCTGCGGCTCCGCGGGCCCCGGACGCGGCGGGATGATCAGCTTGTAGGCCTGGATGCCCTCGGACCGGCGCGAGAGCGGGACGTGGACCACCCCGTGCCGGGTCACCGGGCGCAGGTCCACTCGCGGGTCGCCGACGGGTGGTGCGTCGACCAGGTCGTCGAGGGAGACGCGATGCGCGCGGGCGATCGGCAGGAGCAGCTCCAGGCTCGGGCGCCGGGCACCTGACTCCAGCCGGGAGAGCGTGCTGACGGAGATTCCCGTCTCCTGTGACAGGGCCGCCAGGGTCGTGCCGCGATCCTGCCGCAGGGCGCGCAGCCGCGGGCCGACGGCGGAGAGTGCCTGTTCCAGGTCCGACATGCGACCAGTTTGCCACTTCCGCAACACTACTTGCGATGACGCCCTGTTGAGAAGCATTCTCCTCTCGGAGGTGCGAGACACATGACGAACGACGCGCTGCAGGACAGGTATGACGTGGTGGTGGTCGGTGGTGGTGCCGCCGGCCTGAACGGGGCGCTGATGCTGGCGCGGAGCCGCCGGGCCGTGGTGGTGATCGACGCGGGAGAGCCGCGCAATGCCTCGGCCGCGGCAGTGCACGGCATGCTCGGCCACGACGGCGTCCCGCCGGCCGAGCTGCTCGCCACCGGTCGGGCCGAGGTGCGCCGCTACGGCGGACACGTGCTCACCGGCACCGTTACGGCCGTGACCCGCGAGGTCGACGGCTTCGCGGTCACCGTCGCCGGCCTGCGGACCGTCCACGCCCGGCGGCTGCTCGTCACGACCGGGCTGGTCGACGACCTGCCGGCCATCGACGGGCTGCGGGAGCGGTGGGGTCGCGACGTCGTGCACTGCCCGTACTGCCACGGCTGGGAGGTGCGCGACCGCCCGATCGGAGTGCTCGCCACCGGGCCGATGTCGCTGCACGCCGCACAGCTCTTCCGCCAGTTGAGCGACGACGTCGTGTACTTCCGCCACCTGTCTCCGCAGCTGGAGGACCACCAGGCCGAGGAGCTGGCGGCTCGTGGGATCCGGGTCGTCGACGGGGCGGTCGAGTCGCTCGAGGTCACCGGGGACCGCATCACGGGGGTACGGCTCGCCGACGGGACAGTGGTCCCGCGTGAGGTCGTCGCGGTCGGGACCGGGATGGTGGCGCGCGCCGAGTTCCTGGACCAGCTCGGGCTCGCGCCGGTGCCCCACCCGTCCGGCGTCGGGGTGCACGTCCCGGCCGACCCCACGGGCCGCACGGAGGTGCCCGGGGTGTGGGTGGCCGGCAACGTCACGGACCTCTCCGCGCAGGTCGGCGCGTCCGCCGCGGCCGGTGCGATGGCCGGCGCCGTCATCAACGCGGACCTGGTGGCCGAGGAGACCGCGGCGGCGGTCCGGGCGACGACGGCGCCTGGCGGCGCAGTGGCGGCCACGGTCTCGCTATGACGGCCCGGCCCCGTTCCACGGGTCGATGACGAGCTTGACCGGCCCGCGGCCGGGCTCGGACGCCACCTCGACGGCCTCCGGGAGGTCGTCGAGCCCGCGCAGGTCGCCCAGGCAGTGCTCGACGTCGATCTCGCCGTCGTGGATGTGCCGCACCGCGTCACGGAACGCGACGAGGCCGGGCTCGGACTGGGTGCTGCCGGCCCACTGGATCCGCGCGACCTTGCGGAACGCCGCGTACATCGGGAAGGGTGCGTCACCGCGTCGTTCGGGAAACCCGAAGAGGCCGATCGTGCCACGCGTCGCCACCGCGGCGACCGCCTGGGCGCGGGTGAGGTCGTAGCCGGCCGCTTCGATGACGAGGTCCGCGCCCTCACCACGGGTGACGTCCATGACGGCGTCCGTCAGCGACCCGGACGGTGCGTGCACCGTGGTCGCCGCACCGAGCCGCTCCGCCACCTCGAGGCGGCGTGGGTCGAGGTCGGAGACGAGGATGTGCTCGAAGCCGGCGCGGCGGGCCAGCTGGACGAAGAACAGGCCGGCTGAGCCCGCACCGGCGATCGCCACCGTGCCCGGCTCACGCAGCGTTCCGCCGTCGGGCCAGAAGCTGCGCATCGCGTACAGCGTCGTGCCGTACTGCTGCGCCATGAGCAGCCGCTCCTCCGCGTCCCCGGCGGGCACCGGGACCACCTGGGTGTCGGCGACCAGCTGGTACTGGGCGAAGCAGCGGCCCTCGGCAGGTCGGGGCACGGTGAGCACCAGCTCGCCCTCCCGCACGGAGGACGAGCGGGACTCCACCACAGTGCCGAGGCCCTCGTGGCCGGGATAGCCCGGCATGCCGAGGCAGCCGTCCTCGTGGAACCCGTGCAGGATCACGTGCACGTCCGAGCCGCAGATGGACGTGCGGTGCATCCGCACCACGACCTCACCCGGTGCGGTGGCGGCGGGCTCGGGGGCGTCGTCGACCTCGACGACGCCGGGCGCCCTCAGCGAAGCAGCACGCATGAGGCACGACCCTATCCAGTGGTCCGGACCCGAGCGGACGTCAGGACCTTCCCAGGAAACCTCCAGCCTGCGGCGTGACACTGGAGGCATGAACGCCAGCACGCGCGCCACTGCCACCGCGGCGGAGGGCCGCCTGCTCGTGGTGGACGACGAACCGTCCATCCGCGAGCTGCTCTCCGCATCCCTGAAGTTCGCCGGGTTCGAGGTGGTCACGGCCGAGGACGGCAACGCCGCGCTCCGGGCCGCGGCCGAGACGCCGCCGGACCTGGTGGTCCTGGACATCATGCTGCCGGACATGGACGGCTTCACGGTGCTGCGGCGGCTGCGCGCACACCAGGCGGACGTCCCCGTGCTCTTCCTCACCGCCCGCGACGACATGAACGACAAGGTCCAGGGCCTCACGGTGGGCGGCGACGACTACGTCACCAAACCGTTCAGCCTCGAGGAGGTCGTCGCCCGGATCCGCGCCGTGCTGCGCCGCAGCAGGCCCCCCGCCGAGGACGACGGCACGCTCACCTACGCCGACCTCGAGCTCGACGAGGACGCCCACGAGGTCCGCCGCGCGGGGCAGCCCGTGGACCTCTCCCCCACCGAGTTCAAGCTCCTGCGCTACCTCATGATCAACGCCGAGCGGGTCGTCTCGAAGGCGCAGATCCTCGACCACGTGTGGGACTACGACTTCACCGGCGAGCCGGCGATCGTGGAGTCCTACATCTCCTACCTCCGCCGCAAGATCGACTCGGCCGAGCACCTCGGCCTGACCGGTGCCGCGGCCGAGGAGCTGGTGCCGCTGGTGCACACCCGCCGCGGCGTGGGTTACGTCCTGCGGCGGCCGCCCGGACGATGACCAGCCCGACGGCGGAGCGGCGGCCCGGCCCGCTCGCGCGCCTGCACGCGCGCTGGCGCACCGTCCCGCTGAGCGTCCGGCTCGTCGCGATCATCACGGTGCTGCTGCTGGTGGGCGTCGCTGCCGCCGGGACCGCCACGACGACCCTGCTCCGGGCCAACCTGGTGCGTCAGGTCGACGACCAGCTCGCCGCCTCCGCCCAGGAGCTCGGCCAGCGCACCGTGGACCAGCTGACCGACAGCCGACCGGGCGCGAGCGTGCTGCCGTCGCAGTACTACGTCCGGGTGCAGGTCGAAGGCGTGGCGGCGCACGAGATCGTCAGCGACGTGACCGCCGCCCGGGCCGGTCGGCCGGTCGTCGGGGACGTCGACGTCGACCAGCTCGCCTCGACCGGCCCGATCGGGCCGGAGACCGTGCCCGGTGACGGCCCCACCGCCTGGCGCGCGGTCACCCTCCCTCTCAACGAGGTCCGCGGCGGTCCCGTGGTGGGCGGCGTGACGGTGGCGCTGCCCCTCAGCGGGGTCGAGCAGACCATGAAGGCGACCACGCGGCTGGTGCTGCTGTCCGCCGTGGTGATCGTCGGCGTCGGGGCGCTGCTGGCCTGGGGCGCGGTGCGCCGCTCGCTGCGGCCGCTGCGCGAGATCGAGGCGACGGCGGGCGCGATCGCGGCGGGCGACCTCTCCCGGCGCGTGCCCGCGCTCCCGCCGTCGACCGAGGTGGGCTCCCTGGCAGGGTCCCTCAACACGATGCTGTCCCAGATCGAACGGTCCTTCGACGCGCGTGCCGCCTCCGAGGAACGGATGCGCCGGTTCGTCTCGGACGCCTCGCACGAGCTGCGCACGCCGCTGTCGACCATCCGCGGGTACGGCGAGCTGTACCGGATGGGCGGCGTGCCGCCCGACGACGTCCCCCGCGCCCTGGGTCGCGTCGAGGCGGAGGCCACCCGGATGGGGAACCTCGTGGAGGACCTGCTGCAGCTCGCCCGGCTGGACGAGGGCAGACCCCTGAACCTCACCGACGTCGACCTGCGCACCGTCGCCGAGGACGCGGCGTCCGACACCCGCGCGCAGGCGCCCGATCGCGCCGTCTCCGTGGTCACCCTCGACGGCGCCGGGCCCGACAGCGGGACGCCGGTCGTCGTGCGGGCCGACGCTGACCGCGTCCGGCAGATCGTGGCGAACCTCGCCGGGAACGTGCTGCGGCACACCCCGGCGGGCAGCCCGCTGGAGCTCGCCGTCGGGATGATCGACCCGGGGTGGGCGCAGCTGGAGGTACGCGACCACGGCCCCGGGATCCCGGAGGGGGACGCTGCCCGGGTGTTCGAGCGGTTCTACCGGTCCGACCCCTCCCGCGCCCGCGTCTCGGGCGGCTCGGGCCTCGGCCTGGCCATCGTGGCCAGCGTCGTCGGCGCGCACGGCGGCGCCGTGCGCGTCACGCAGACACCGGGTGGCGGAGCGACCGTCCAGGTGGCACTGCCCGTCTCCGGCCCGCTCACCGCTCCCGGTTCGCCGGCAGGACCTTCCCCGGGTTGAGGTTGCGGCCCGGGTCAACGCCGTGCAGCAGGGAGACCATGATGTCGGTGCCGGCGGAAGAGATGTCCTGCTCGAGCCAGTGCGCGTGGTCCGTGCCCACGCCGTGGTGGTGGGAGATCGTCCCGTCCATGTCCACGAACGTCTGCTGGATCGCCCGCTTGACCACCCAGTAGCGCTCGATCTGCTGCTCGGGGTCCTGCACACCCGGGGCGAAGGCGAACGTGAAGTACAGGCACGCGCCGGAGTGGTAGCTGTGCGAGAGGTGGCACATGATGAAGCCGCGCACCCCGATCCCGTCGAACGCCTCGTGGGCCGCCCGGACGGTGCCGTTGTAGATGTCCAGCAGCTTCGACCACGGCGTCGCCGTCTCGGAGACGTCCGCCAGCCCGCCGATGTCCAGCAGGAAGTCGCGGATGTAGGGGGTGTCGAACTTCTTCTGGTCGTACAGCGCGCCGGGCCCCCGGCCGAGCTTGATGCCGCCGTGCTTGCGCACGATCTTCCCGACGATCGCCTTCTCGGCCTTGACCTTCCCGGCACCGCCCTCGTAGCCCACGTAGGACAGGCAGACGGCGTCCAGGTCCCAGCCGCGCCGCTCGAGCACGTCGAACAGGACGGTCTGGACCTTCCGCGAGACGCCCTGGGACTCCTTCTGCGTGGAGAAGGAGAACGCCGTCTCGTTCGCGTCCGAGACGCGCGTGACCGTCGGGGCTGCGTCCGAGGTGGAGATCTCCTGCATGGCGGCCAGGGCGGCCGCCCAGGAGGGGTACAGGTAGGCGATGATGTCGCGGTTCTCCGGGACCCGGTGCACCTGCACCCAGGCTTCCGTGATGACCCCGAGGCGTCCTTCGGAGCCGAGGATCATCTCCCGGACGCTGGGCCCCGAGGAGGTGGACGGCAGCGGCCGCAGCACGACGACCTTGCCCGGCTGGACCATGCGCAGGCCGCGGGTGATGTCGGCGATGTCGCCGTACTTGTCCGACTGCATGCCGGAGGAACGCGTGGCGATCCAGCCGCCGAGGGTGGAGTGGCGGAAGCTGTCCGGCTGGTGCCCCATCGTCCAGCCACGGGCCTGCAGCTGCTCCTCCATGTCAGGCCCCTGGACACCCGCCTGGATCCGGGCCAGCCCGGCCGCCTCGTCGATCTCCAGGACGCGGTTCAGCCGGCCGAGGTCCAGGGAGACGACGACGCGCTCCTCCTCGGGGGGCGGGGTGAGCGACCCGGCGATGTTCGAGCCCCCGCCGAACGGGATGAGCACGGCGTCCGCGGCCACGACCGCGTCGAGGACCGCCCGGACCTCGTCCTCGTCGCCGGGGTAGACGACGACGTCGGGCACGCGGGGAAGCATGCCGGCGCGCACGCGGACCAGGTCCACCAGGCCCTTGCCGTAGGTGTGTACGACGCGCTCGAGGTCGTCGGTGGACACGTGGTCCTCCCCGACGGCGGAGCCGAGGGTGGCGGCGAGGTCCTCACCCAGCCGCGACGCGGGGACGTCGACGTCCTCGAACCGCGGCGGCGGGCTGCCGGGCGCGTCGAGGTCGATGCCGACGCGCTCGAGGACGAACGGCGCCATCTTGGGCTTGTCGCGGTGGTTGAACGCGACCCCCTCGACGCCCCAGCCCCACCACTTCTGGTGCGGGACACCCGTCACTGTGCAGCCCCTTCTCCTGAGTCCTGCGGTGCGTCGCTCGGGCACACCTCGTGCTGGTCGGGCCCCGCCCTCCGTGCGCGAGGACTCCGGCTCACGAGGCCTCCTCGCGGGCCTGGCGGGTCTCGGTGGGCGGCGCCGCGGAGTCGGCGACGACGTACGGCGTCTGCATGTCGAGCATCGTGCGCACGCGGGCGGCGACGCGGTCGTTGAACTCGCGGGACTTCTCCCCTGGCCGGGGACGCATCGGACGCCCGACGAGCATCCGTACCCGCGGGCGCCCCTCCACCGGCCAGTTCCGGCCGGGCGGCATGGCCTCGTAGGCGCCGAGCAGCGCGATCGGCACGCACGGCACGTTCTTGGAGACGCAGATGGCGGCGGCCCCCGGCTTGAAGGCGCGCATGACGCCGTCGCGCGAGCGGGTGCCCTCCGGGAAGATGAGCACCGGCACGTCCTCGGAGACCAGACGTTGCGTGAGTCCCTTCCGGCCGCGGCGGCGGGAGGTGCCGGCAGTCCGGTGGATCGGGTAGGTGTTGAAGAAGACCGAGGTGGCCAGCTTCGTCCACCACTTCGCGTAGAAGTAGTCCGCCGCGGCGCCGACCGCGAGGTTGCGGGTGATCTCGCGCGGCAGCGAGGAGATCATCACGGCGGTGTCGAGGTGGCTGGAGTGGTTCGCGACGACGACGAACGGTCGGGTGAGGCCCTCGAGGTTGTCCAGGCCCTCGACGGTGGTGCGGGTGACCGTGTTGACGACCGGCCGGAGCAGGAGACGCTGCGCGACGTAGCGCACCGCCCGGTGCCAGCCGGCGTGATAGCGGCCGGTGCCCGAGGCGTTCATGAGCGTCCCCCCTTGATCATCGCGGTGGCTCGCCGGACGAGCGGCCGCGGGGCGTGCTGGGCCAGGAAGGCGAGCGTGGCGAACCGTTTCGACGGCACTGAACGCACCCTCCCGTTCTCGACGTCCGCGAGGCATTCCTCGACGACCCGGTCCGCGTCGAGCCACAGGGCGTCGGGGATCGAACCGGTGCGGATCCCGGCCCGGTCGTGGAACTCCGTCCGTACCCACCCGGGGAGCAGGGTCGTCACCTGCACCCCCGTCCCTGCCAGCTCCAGGGCCAGCGAGTCCGAGTACGTCCGTACCCACGCCTTGATGGCGGAGTATGCCCCCATCGGTATCAGGCTGGCCACCGATGCGACATTGATCACCACCCCGTGGCCGCGGTCCTTCATGGCCCGGCCGGCGGCCCCGCCGAGCACCAGGACGGCCCGGATCATCAGGTCGTTCGCGTGCTCGAGCTCGCCGGTGTCCTCCGCCAGGAGGGGCACATGGACGCCCTTGCCGGCGTTGTTGACGAGGATCTCGACCGGCGTGTCGGGGTCGATGAGACGCTCGGCAACGGCGGAGACGTCCTCACGGCGGGAGAGATCGGCGACCAGGGTCTCCACCGCGACGCCGTACCGCCAGCGCAGCTGGTCGGACGTCTTGCGCAGCCGCGCCTCGTCCCGAGCCACCAGTACGAGGTCGCAGCCGCGGGAGGCGAGCGCGCGGGCGAACGCGAGCCCGATGCCGGAGGTACCACCGGTGACGAGCGCCCTGCCGCGCAGGAGGCTCACCGCGGTCTCCGCACCCGCTGCTCGTGCCCTCACGTCGCTCCCCTGATGCTGCGCAGCACCGGGCTCAGCCGGCCCTCGGCGGTCTGGGTCCAGGTGTGGACGGGCCACCTCCGCGCTCGGGCGTACCGGTAGAGGCTGGCGTCGGGGTTGACGGCGTTGGGGTGTCCGACGACCTCCAGCCACGGCCGGTCCGCGTAGCTGTCGCCGTAAGCATAGGACGCGGACAGGTCCATCCCGCGCTCCCGCGCGTAGCGGCGCAGCCAGGCGGCACGAGCCTCGCCGACCAGCGGGGAGGTCTCGAGGTGCCCGGTCCACCGACCGTCGTCGTCGGTCTCCATCTTCCCGGCGACGATCTCGTCGAACATCGGGGCGAGCGGCTCGACGAAGACGTCGATCTCTCCGGTCACCAGCACGGTGCGGTGCCCGGCCTCGCGGTGCGCGCGGATCTGCTCGACGGCCTCGGTGAGCAGGTCGCGCCGCAGCGACGGGGTGACCTTGCGGGCGATGACGCCGCGCAGCTCCTCCTCGTCGACGCCGGCGTAGCGCCGCATGAAGGTCCGGATGAAGTCGGCGCGGTCGCGGCGCTCGGCCTGGAGGTAGCGCGGCGCCAGGGCCACGAGGTTCGCGAAGGAGAC
The DNA here is from genome assembly GCF_042665525.1 of Georgenia alba. NCBI lineage: Bacteria > Bacillati > Actinomycetota > Actinomycetes > Allobogoriellales > Allobogoriellaceae > Georgenia > Georgenia alba. Next base: position 1,113,700 of record NZ_JBHTCQ010000001.1, on the reverse strand, counting down.
GGGCCACCGCGACGGCGGGCGGGCGGCCAGCTCGACCCACAGGTACTGCTCGACGAGCGTGGCTGCGGCGACGGTGCGCTGGAGGTCGAAGACTGCGAGGACGTCGTCGCGGCGCGGCAGCGCGGACCGCGACGTCGGGGTCGGCTCGCCTGTGGACGAACGGTCCTTCATCAGCCCCGGCACGCCAGGGATGTGGACCGACTGGAGGTAGTGCCGCCAGTCGATCTCCGTGACGTCGAACCCGTGCTCCGCCTTCCGCTCCTCGGGGAGCGCCTGGTGCAGGGCCCTGGTCCGGGCGTCGTCGAAGATCACCTCGGTCTGCGTGTACGGCTGGTACAGCGAGGTGAACTTCCGCAGGGTCTTCAGGTCCCTGCGCGCCTTGTACAGGGTGGAGAGCCAGCCCCGGGTGCGGTCGTTCGCGGGGAGCCGGTTCACCGCCTTGTCCGCGAGCTCGACGGCGATCTCCCGGCGCCGCAGCGCCCGCTCGACGGCCCCGGGGTGCGGGAAGGACCACGCCGGAACAGCGACATGGGAGCCGTCGGCGTCCTTGAGCGGGTTCGCAGAGAAGTACTCGCGGACGGTCTGCACGAGCGGGCCGAGCCGCAGCGGGTTCGAGATGCCCGAGCTGACCTGGTAGTACGACGACCCACCGGGCTCGGGAGGTGCGGCCGCGGCGGCGAGGATGGCGCCGACGACGAAGTCGACGGGGATCACGTCCAGCACCGTGTCGGCCAGGGCGGGGAACTCGGGCAGGAGGCCGCGGCCATAGGCGGCGATGAGCGGGTCGGCGACCTTGAAGCCGTCGATCCAGCCGGGGTAGGGGTGGCGCAGCGCCGACTCGATGATCGTCGGGCGCACGACCGAGAGCCGGTGCCCGTTCCCGGCCCACAGGTCCTCGGCGACCCGCTCCCCCATCGCCTTGGTGAAGGTGTAGACGTCCGGCCAGCCGAGGGACAGCGCACGCGTGCGGCCCTGCTCGACGAGGGTGTTCTTCACCCACTCGACGCGCAGCGCCTCCGCGGCCTGCGCGACGGCCTGCGGCCCGGCGCGCCGGTGCTCGGCCCGGGCCCGGGCGAGCAGGGGCTGAAGCACCTCGGTCGTGCGGGAGTCCTTCTCCGCCACCTGACGGGCGGCGGTCGCGGACGCGAGCTCGACGTCGCGGTCGATGGTGTGGTCCAGCGAACGCTCCTCGGCCACCCCCTTGCGCAGGCCGGCGACGTACGCGGTCGACACGTGCACGACGTGGGGGTCGGCACCGGCCGCAAGGAGCGCCTCGTACAGGGAGGCGGGCCCGGCGACGTTGGCGGCGAACGCCTCGTCGATCGGCAGGTCGAAGGAGACGGTGGACGCCGAGTGGATCACGACGTCGACGTCCCGCGGCAGCGGCGGGAGCGCGCCCAGGTCGCCGGACAGGACGCTCACGCGCTCCTGGACGGCCTGCGCGGCGGCCTCTTCGCCGAGCCGCTCCCGCCAGGGCCCGAAGACCGGCTTGCGCAGGAGCTTCTCGACGCGCTGCTCGGCGCCGATCTCGCCGCGCGGGCGCACGAGCACGCTGATCCGCGTGTCGGGATAGGAGGAGAGGAGCCTCTCGAGGACGGCCTGGCCCACGAAGCCGGTCGCGCCCGTGAGCAGCACGTGCGCCTTCTCCAAGGATGTGGACATCCCGCGCATGCTACAGGCCTCGGGCGCCACCTCCCGCCCTCGGCGGGGCCTGCCGGGGGTTGTGACTGGACTCATGCTCGTCGGGGCGCGCGGGGGTCGCGGGCTGTTCTACGATCGGTCGACCGAACGAGAGAGCACCCACCCGAGGATCTGAGTCACCATGGGCGTCACCGACGTACCCCAATGGTTGCCCGCAGCGTTCGTCCGCAGCGCTCTCGCCGTCGGGGCCACCGCGAGCCGCGACGAGATCGAAGGCACCTGCCACCGGCTCCTGGAACGCTGGCAGGAGCCCGACCGGCACTTCCACAACTGCAAGCACCTCATCGACATGCTCGCCCGCGTCGACGAGCTCGCCGAGGAGACGCACAACCCCGACATGGTGCGACTGGCGGCCTGGTACCACGGCGCCGTGTTCAGCTCCGTCGCGACGAAGACGTACGCCCGCAGCGGGGGCGAGGACGAGGTGGCGTCCGCGGCGCTGGCCCGCGAGGAGCTCGGGGCGCTCGGCGTCCCGGAGCCGGCGCTGGACCGGATCGCTGAGCTGATCCTGGGGCTCAAGCGGCACGAGATCAAGAGCAAGGACATCGACTGCCTGGCCCTGTCCGACGCGGACCTAGGCATCCTGGCCGCCGATCCGCAGAAGTACCAGGCGTACCGCAAGGCGGTGCGGGCCGAGTACACCCACATCCCCCTTCGGCACTACGTCGAGGCGCGCTCCGCCATCGTCTCCAAGCTGCTCGCGCGGCGGAACATCTTCGTCTCGCCGATGGGTCAGCAGTGGGAGGACGCCGCGCGAGAGAACCTCACCGCGGAGCTCGGCCGGCTCCGTAAGGAGCTCGAGAGCCTCGGCGAGGCCGGGCCCGAGGGCACCGTGGCGGCGGCCGAGGCCGCGCACGACGTGGTCGCAGACGCGCCGGCGCCGGATGACCCGAGCCCGCACGTCTTCGAGGCGGCCGTCGGCCGTCCGGCGGTTCCCGCCGGGGCGCCGTGGCCTGGGCCGGAGGACCCCCGGACGCGAACCGCACCGGCAGAGCCGCGGCCGACCGGCGCCGGCACCGACGCCGAAGCGGACGGCACCGCCTTCGCCGGCCCGCCGGCTGACGAGGACCGCGTCCTGCAGTCCTCGCTCGAGTCCCTGCCCGCCGACCTGAGCCCCCGTGGACGGGGTGAGTCGCACGAGGAGGATCGGGCCGCCGTGGCGCGGACCTCTCGCGACCTCGTCGAGCAGGCCGTCCGCCGCGCCGGCCGCGACCGCGCGGAGCGCCCGCGGCGGCGTGACGTCACTCGGGCCCTGCACGAGCACGAGCCCCGCGCGGTCAGCCGCGCGTCCACCCTGACCCCGCCGAGCCCGGCGAGCGCGCCGACCCCGGACTCCGTCACCCGGCCGGACGGACCACGCGGGCCGGAGCGCTCGGACCTCGACGAGCCCCCGACGGGTGAGCAGCCCGCCGCCCCGCAGCACGGGATCGAGCGAGAGCCGGACCTGCTGGACCGTCCGCGCAAGAAGAAGCGGAAGGACGGCCGCCGCGACCGTTAGTCCGGCGCCAGGCCTCTAGGCCCTGGGCCTGTCCACAACGGGCACTCTTCTGACGCCTCCTCCACAGGGCGGCGAGCGGCCGGAGCGCTGGGCCTGGCGCCCTTCCTAGCGTGACTCCGACCGCACCACCGGGGTGCGGATGGGAGGAGCTCACGATGGCACAGTTCACGGTCGACAGCGGCGACATCGTCATCGCCGCGCAGCAGACCCGCGCGACCACGGCCAACGTCCGCACCGAGGTGAGCAACATGATGGCGCACCTGGTCACCCTGCAGCAGTCGTGGACGGGGACCGCGTCCCAGGCCTTCGGCGCCTGCGCGGACCAGTGGCGCGCCACGCAGACCACGGTCGAGGCCGCGCTGGAGCAGATCACCCTGGCCCTGGACACCGCGGCACGGACCTATGAGGACGCCGAGTCCAACGCCCAGAGCCTGTTCGCGGTCTGAGTCGCGGCCCGTCGGGCGCCCCGCCGCCGTAGCATCACGGGATGGCCATCCTGCTCGACCCACCGCGGTGGGAGGCCCACGGGACGGTCTGGGCCCACCTGGTCTCGGACGTGTCGCTGGAGGAGCTGCACGACTTCGCCCGTACGAACGGGGTGCCGGACCGGTCCTTCGACCTCGACCACTACGACGTGCCGGCCGAGCGCGTCGAGGCGCTGCTGGCCGCAGGCGCCACGCCGGTGAGCGGGAAGGAGCTGCTGGTCCGCCTGCGCCGGTCCGGACTGCGGGTGCGGGGCGCCGACCGCCGTCGGGAGCGGGGCCGCCGGCTGCGCCGCCGCCTCGCCGGGCGCTGGGCGGATCTCGGGCGGGTCGTGGTCGACGACGGTCTCGAGGCCCCGTGGCGCGACCTGGGCGGGGAGCTCCTCGACCGGTGGAGCGAGCCCCACCGCCGGTACCACGACCTCATCCATCTCGAGGAGGTCCTCACCCGGCTGGACGACCTCGGCGACGACGGCGAGCCGGTCACCCCGTCGGTGCGTCTTGCGGCGTGGTTCCACGACGCCGTGTACGACGGCGGGCCGGACGACGAGGACCGGTCGGCGGACCTGGCGGCGAAGCGGTTGGCATCCGTCGGCGTCGAGGAACGCACCGCCGCCGAGGTGTCCCGTCTGGTCCGGCTCACCGCCGGGCACGACCCGCAGCGGGACGACGTCGCCGGAGCCGTGCTGTGCGATGCGGACCTCGGCATCCTCGGCGCCTCCCCGCACCGCTACGGCAGGTACGCGCGAGCGGTGCGCGCCGAGTACGGCCATGTTCCCGAGGCCGACTTCCGCAGCGGGCGCGCCACGGTGCTCCGGGGCCTGCTCGGGCACACGGAGCTGTTCCGCACGGCGTCCGGCAGGTCCCGGTGGGAAGCCCCCGCCCGGGCCAACATGGCGGCGGAGCTGGCCGACCTCGAGGCGGGGACGACGCCGCGAGGAAGCTGACCTGACGGCCGACCGTCAGCCGAGGGCCGCGATCACCAGCGAGGCGAGGCCGGCGGTGAGGTCGAGCCCCATGCACCACACCGCGAGCACGCGGTGGACCACGACGTCCTTGCGGTAGTGGACGTAGTCCCACCCGGCGTGGGCCGCCAGCGCCAGGCCTGCGAGCGCAAGACCGATCCTGGGCTCCAGGTACAGCGCGAGGACCGCGACGCCGAAGTACCCCAGCATCGCAGCGACCTGGGCAGCAGTCGCGCGCGGTCGTCGCAGGAGGCCCACCAGGGCGATCAGCGCACCGGCGACGGCGAACCACGGCCACCAGCTGACGTCGAGCACCGTGGTGACGGTCATGATCAGCGAGGCGATGACCACCCAGGCCCACGCCATCCACCGCATCCCCGTGGCGCCCGCGGCTAGGTAGGCGAGCACCGCGACACCGACCGGCACCGCGGGCGAGTCGGCCGAGACGCCCCCGAGCATCAGCACCCCACCGCTCACGACCCCGATGCCGATCGGCACCACGAACCTGCGTCCTGGCCACGGGGCGGGAAGGTCCGCCCGTGCGTCCGTCCGCACCGCCGTCCGGTCGTCCATGCCACCCTCCCTCATATACCCCTTGGGGGTATTGAATACCCCCAAGGGGTATATGACAAGAGTGCGCGGGACATTCCCGACTGCCAGGTCGTTCAGGCTCCCGGCCGGACCAGGCCGGTCTCGTAGGCCAGCACGATCAACGCCGCCCGGTCCCGGGCGTCGAGCTTGGCGAGCAGGCGGGAGACGTACGTGCGGGCCGTCGCCGGGCTGAGATAGAGCTCGCGGGCGATCTCGTCGTTCGTCAGCCCTCTGCCGACCTGCTCGAGGACCTCCCGTTCGCGGTCCGTCAGGCCCTCGAGCCGGCGCGCATCCTGCCGCGGCGGCCCGGCGACCAGTGCCCGCATGACCCGTGCGGTGACCTGCGGGCTCAGCAGCGACTCCCCGGCGGCCACCACACGGATGGCGTGGCGCAGCTCGTCCGGGGAGATGTCCTTGAGCAGATAGCCGGCAGCGCCTGACCTGATCGCCTCGAAGACGTGCTCGTCCTCGTCGAACGTGGTCAGTACGAGAACCCGCACGCCCGTGAGCGCCGGATCGGCGACGATCGCGCGCGTCGCCTCCAGGCCGTCCATCTCCGGCATCCGGATGTCCATGAGCACCACGTCCGGGCGAAGCTCGCGGACCCGGGACAAGCCCGAGCGCCCGGTCCCAGCCTCCGCCACCACGGAGATGTCGCCGTCGCGCTCCGCCAGGGTGCGCAGGCCGGTGCGGACCAGCTCCTGGTCGTCGACGAGCACGATGCGGATCATGGGAGCAGTCTCGCGGGTAGCGCGGCGGTGACCACGAAGCCACCGCCCGGCCGGTCGCCCGCCTCGAGCCGTCCGCCGAGCAGAGCGGCCCGTTCCCGCATGCCGGCGATGCCCTGTCCGTCGGCGGCGCCGAGGTCCTGACCGCGCGAGCCGGTGCCGTCGTCCTCGACCCGCAGATGCACCGTCTCGCCCTCGAGCACCGCCCGGACCGACGCACGGCCGGCGCCGGCATGCCGGAGCACGTTGGTCAGCGACTCCTGCACGATCCGGTACGCCGCCGCGTCGACGGCCGCGTCGATGCTCCCGTCCGGGACGTCGATCTCGACGTCGACCTCCAGGCCGGCCGCCTCGGCCGGGTACAGCAGCGGCTCGAGGTCCCGAAGTCCCAAGGTGCCGCGCGGCGCGTCCTCGGTGCCGGGCGTGCGCAGCACCTTCACGGTCGCCCGCAGGTCACGCATCGTCGCCGACGTCGCCTCGCGGACGCGGTCCAGCGCCTCCCGGGCGGCGTCGTCGTCCCGGCCGACCGCCTCGGACGCCACGCCGGAGTGGACCGCGATCACGGACATGGTGTGCCCGACGACGTCGTGCAGGTCCCGCGCGATCCGCACACGCTCGGCCTGGAGCCGCTGGTCGGCCGCGCGCTCCTGCTCGGCCGCGGTCAACGCCGCGATGCGCTCGGCGTGCTCGCGGGCCTCACGCGTGAGCCGCACCGCGACGCCGAGCGCCACCGCCGCGGCCACGAGCGCCACGTTGGTCAGCAGCTCGTAGCCGTACAGGTAGGAGGTGGGCTGGCCCTCGACCACCCGGAAGTACGCGGAGACCCCGATCAGCACGACGCCGGCCCCGGCGGCCCAACGGGTCCTGCCCAGCTCGGCGGCCGAGTACAGGGCCGCGACCGCGGGCAGCGCGATCCCGATCACCGGGAGACCGAGCGCGTAGTGCGCGAAGACACCGAGCACGGTGAGCACCAGCATCGTGCGCGGGGCGACCCGCCGCAGCAGCACGAGTGCACCGAAGCCGGCGGCGAAGGCGTACGCGAGCGGTCCCGACCGGCCCGAGCTCTCGAAGTCGGCCGCGACGAGCACCGCGACGGCAACGGCCATCGCGAGCGCGAGCACGCCGTCGACCAGGCGTGGGTCGACGTCGTCGCGATGCGCGGTGGGCTGCCGTCCGGTGGGCACGGGGACAGCCTAGGAATCGGGGCGACCCCGAGACACCGTCCGCAGGCGTCAGGGTGATGTCGCCCGGAAGCGACACCCGATGTCGAGCCCGCGCGGCGGCAGGAGACGCCTGCGGGCCGATGTGGCGCCAGGCCGCCGATTTCTAGCGTTCTGAGCATGACACACCACCCCTCTCCGATCCCCCATCCCGACCCTGCCGCCTTCCACGGGCAGGCCGGTCCGCACCTGCGCTGGTCGCTCGTCATCGGCCTGGGCGCGCTGGCCCTCGCCCGCCCGCTGGTGCGCATCACCGGGGTGGCCGACGCCCTGCCCACCCCGGTGGTCGCTCTCGGCCTGACCATGCTCATCACGCTCGTGTGGGTCGCGGTCGTCGGGATCGGCCGTGCCCCGCGGCCGGTGCTGACGCTGACGCTGGCCGGTCTGGCGTACGCGGCCTGCAGCATCGCGCTCAGCGCGGTCCTCTCCCCCGTGATGACCGGCACGCTGCAGGGCCCGCTCGCCACGCCGGTCGCCATCGTGCCGATGCTGGCCACGAACGCGATCTGGGGCGCCGTCGCGGGTGTCCTGGCGCTGCTGGTGCAGCGGCTGCGTGGAACCCGCCCGTGAGGACGACCGCCCGTGCGCGGCGTGCGGCGGTCCTCGCCGCGGTCACGGCGGTCGCGGCCGCCGCGTGCGGCGCGATCCCGAGCACCTCGCCGGTCCGTGACCAGGACTTCTCGGCCGAGCTGACCGTCCCGCCGCTCGCCGAGTCCCGCGTCGAGGACGGCGTCCGGGTCTTCGAGCTCACCGCGCAGCAGGGCAGGACGTCCTTCCTCCCCGGCACCATGACCACCACGTGGGGATTCGACGGGAGCTACCTCGGCCCCACGTTGCGGGCCGAGCGCGGTGAGCGGGTGGCGGTCGAGGTCACGAACGGCCTCACGGAGGCCACGAGCGTGCACTGGCACGGCATGCACCTGCCGGCCGAGATGGACGGCGGGCCGCACCAGCCGGTCGAGCCCGGCGCGACCTGGCGGCCCAGCTGGGAGATCGACCAGCCGGCCGCCACGCTCTGGTACCACCCGCACCCGCACGGGCAGACCGAGGAGCACGTCTACCGGGGCCTGGCCGGCCTGTTCCTCCTCGACGACGACGCCTCCCGCGCCGCCTCGCTGCCGAGCGAGTACGGCGTGGACGACGTCCCGGTGATCGTCCAGGACAAGACGCTCGATGAGGACGGCGAGCTGGACCTCGACTCGGACGGCAACGCGGTGGGCCTGCACGGCGACCTCGTCATGGCCAACGGCACCGTGGGCGCGTACCACGCGGTCACCACCGAGCGCGTCCGGCTCCGGCTGCTGAACGGCTCGACCGCGCGGACGTATGCCTTCGGGTTCGAGGACCGGACGTTCGACCTCGTCGGTACGGACGGCGGCCTCCTCGCGCGCCCGGTACGCACGGACGGCGTGCGGCTCTCGCCGGGGGAACGGGCGGAGATCGTGGTGGAGATGCGGCCCGGCGAGACGGTGCGGCTGCGTTCGGCAGACCCCGACCTCGGCGGCGTCGCGGCGCCGTTCGCGTTCGGCGGCAACGACGCGTTCGACGTGCTCGAGCTGCGTGCCGCGGCGGAGCTGGCTCCGTCGCCGGAACCGCGGTGGGCGCACCACGACACCGGTCCGGACGAGGCGGCGGCGACGGTCACCCGGACGTTCGAGCTGCAGGACCGGGAGATCAACGGCCGCCGGATGGACATGAGCCGGATCGACGAGACGGTCACCGTCGGTGAGACCGAGATCTGGGAGGTCCGCAATCGTCACCCGGTGCCGCACAGCTTCCACGTGCACGACGTGCAGTTCGAGGTCGCCTCGATCGACGGTGCCCAGCCTCCGCCGGAGCTGGCCGGCCGCAAGGACACCATCTACCTGGAGCCGAACCGCACCTACCGGTTGGTCATGCGCTTCGAGGACTACGCCGACCCGGACGTGCCGTACATGTATCACTGCCACATGCTGCTGCACGAGGACGAGGGGATGATGGGCCAGTTCGTCGTGGTCGAGCCGGGCCAGGAGGCCGGGTCACCGCCTGCCCACCACGGCCACTGACCGCGGCCCGCTCACCAGGGCAGGACGTCCGGGACCGGGTCGCCCCCGAGCACGTGCTGGTCGCAGAACGCCAGGACCGTGCGGTTCCACGTCACCTGGTTCGACGGGGTCAGGACCCAGTGGTTCTCCGACGTCATCTGCAGGAACCGGTGCGGTAGGTCCGCCGGGTCTCCGGGCCAGCGGGAGACCAGCTCCCACCACAGCCGGATGCCCTCGCTGACCGGCACGCGGTAGTCCCGGTTGCCGTGCGTCAGGAGCACCGGTGTGCTGATGTCGGCGACGGCGCGGTCCGGGGAGTAGGTCCGGTACCAGTCGGGCTCGTCGTCCTCGTGGCCGTGCACCCGCATCTTCGACGCGGCCGCATCGGTGGTGCGGTGCTGCTGCTCCAGGGCCCACAGGCCGGCGTGGGAGACGATCGCGTCGAACCGGTCCGTGTGACCGGCGATCCAGTTCGCCATGAACCCGCCGAACGACGCACCCAGCATCGCGGTTCGCGTGCCGTCGAGCTCCGCGCACCCCAGCACCTGGTCGAGAAGCGTCTCGCACTCGCGGTAGACGACGTCGGCACGGCGCGGCCAGCCGCGGTTGAGCCCGGCGTGGCCGTACCCGGTGGACATCGCGGGGTCCGGCATGAGGACGGCGTACCCGCGTGCGACGGCAAGCCACGGGCACCATCGCCAGCTCCACGCGTTGTAGGACGCGTGCGGTCCGCCGTGGATCCACAGCATCACCGGCGCGGGCCGCTCGGTGGACGCGCCCGCCGGGAGGCACAGCCAACCGCCGACCCGCACGCCGTCGATCTCGGTCTCGACCCACTCCAGGGTGCCGGGCAGCTCGCCGACGCCGCCCGGGGCGGCCAGCTCGCGCGCCTGACCGCCCGCGCGTGCCACGACGACCGCCCGCGCCGGCGTGGCGACGTCGGAGCGCAGCGCCACGACGGCGGAACCGTCCGCGGTCGGCGCCACGCTCACGTAGACGGCGTCGTCGGCGAGGGTGCGCACCGCGCCGGTCGCGCCGTCGACCGCGAGGATCGCGCCGCGGGAGTGCAGGTCGCCGGCGACGACGAGCGTGCCGTCGTCGCTCCAGGTGTACTCATCCACGGTGACGTCGCCGACGTCGACGCGGGTCGGCTCCCCGCCGTCCACGGGGTGGATCTCGAGGAACGCGTAGCTCGTGTCGGTGTTGCTGGAGACGGTCGAGCGGGTCACCGCGATCCTGCTCCCGTCGCGGGAGAACCGCGGGGCGCCGTAGTGCTCGTGCTCGGTGGCCGCGAGGAAGGTGGTGCGCTCGCCCGTGGCGACGTCGACCAGGAGCACCGACGTCGCGGTCTCGGCCCCGCGGGTGCGCACGGTCCAGGTCGTGGCGACGGTGCCGCCGTCGGGCGAGATGTCCGCGGCGGCGTTGCGGAGGTTGACCGTGTCGGCGTCGGGAATCAGGTCGGTGACCTCGCCGTCGGGCGTGACGAGGACCAGGCGCGGGCTGACGTCGCCGAGCTCGCGGTCCCAGAACCGGATCGGCATGCCGGTGTGCCAGATGGCCGTGCGCTTCGCGTCCTTGCGTTCCTTGCGTCGCTCGGCGTCGTCCTCGAGGGTGCCGCCGGGCAGCACGGAGGTGGCTGCGAGGACGGCGCCGTCGTCGGCCACCGCGAGGATCTCGAGCCCGCCCGGGGTCGAGGCGAGGACGCTCGCCTCGCCGCGCTCGGGCAGGCGCCAGATGGCGGACACGTCCTCCTCGCCGTCGGAGCCCTGCGGGTCCGGCCGTGCGGAGGTGAACAGCAACGACCCGTCCCGGGTGAGGACCGGCCCGCTCTCCCCCTTCTCGGAGAAGGTGAGTCGGCGGGCGTCACCCCCGCCGGTCGGGTCGAGCTCCCAGAGTGCGGAGACGAAGCGCGAGCCGTGCTCGTCGGCCTCCTGGATCGCGGCGACCACACGCCCGGTGGGACCGGTGGTCACGGCGGTGAGGCGGGGGATGCGGACGAAGCCGTCGATGTCGGTGAAGTCGGTGAAGAGCTCGGACACAGGACCAACCTAGAGCGCGGCCGGTCGGCCCGGCGCAGATGTCCGCCCGGCGAACCTCCGTCGGCCGTCCGTGGAGCGTCCGGTCCGGCGGACCGTCAGGCGAGGGTTGCCAGCGCCCGGTCCGCGGCGGCCCGCACCCGGTCGTTCCCGTCGTCGCGCAGCGCGGAGACCTCGCCGGCCAGCACCGAGAGCCGACGCGCACGGACGACCTTGCAGGCCATCTCCCGCACCCGCCAGTGCTCGTCGTCGAGACCGTTGGCCACGGCGTCAACCGTCGCCGCGTCGTCGTCCCAGACGTACAGCAGGCCACGGGCGCCCCACACCCGGCGCCAGTACAGGGCCCAGTCCTCGGTGCCGCCGAGCCAGGCCAGGTCCGGGTCGTCGTCGCGCTCCTGACCGCTCAGCAGCCGGCGACACCAGGCGACGACCTCCCGCTCGCCGAGCAGCTCGGACGCCGCCGCGAGCAGCACCCGCGGGTGCGCCCCCCGTGGGGGAGCTCCACTCATGAGGGCACGGTACCGAGCCGAGTCCCAGAGGTAGCCCGCGCTTGATGTACCCAAGCCTCGCAACTCAGGCGTCTCCGTACACGCGGAAGGGCGGCACCCCCGCAACGGGGGTGCCGCCCTCCAGCCGTTCTCCGAGCCCGCCTGTGCGGCGGGTCTCGGGCCCTGGGTTCCGGGCTAGGCGGTCAGGCTCAGAAGCCCATGCCGCCCATGTCGGGCTCGCCGCCACCGGCCGGCGCCGGCTGCTTCTCCGGCTTGTCGGCCACGACGGCCTCGGTGGTGAGGAACAGACCGGCGATGGAGGCCGCGTTCTGCAGGGCAGAGCGGGTCACCTTCACCGGGTCGGACACGCCGGCACCGAGCAGGTCCTCGTACTCGCCGGTCGCGGCGTTCAGGCCCTGACCGGCGGGGAGGCCGCGCACCTTCTCGGCCACGACGCCGCCCTCCAGACCCGCGTTGATCGCGATCTGCTTGAGCGGAGCGTCCAGCGCAACCTTGACGATGCTCGCGCCGGTCGACTCGTCGCCGCTGATCTCGAGCGCGGCGAACGCCTCCTTGCCGGCCTGGATGAGGGCGACGCCACCACCGGCGACGATGCCCTCCTCGACGGCCGCCTTGGCGTTGCGCACGGCGTCCTCGATGCGGTGCTTGCGCTCCTTGAGCTCGACCTCGGTGGCGGCACCAGCCTTGATGACGGCCACGCCGCCGGCCAGCTTCGCCAGACGCTCCTGCAGCTTCTCACGGTCGTAGTCGCTGTCGGAGTTCTCGATCTCGGTGCGGATCTGGGAGACCCGGCCCTCGATCTGCGCGGCGTCGCCGGCACCCTCGACGATGGTGGTCTCGTCCTTGGTCATGACGACCTTGCGAGCCTTGCCGAGCATGTCGAGGTCGGCGTTCTCGAGCTTGAGACCGATGGTCTCGGAGATGACCTGGCCGCCGGTGAGGATGGCCATGTCCTGCAGCATCGCCTTGCGACGGTCACCGAAGCCGGGAGCCTTGACGGCGGCCGACTTGAAGGTGCCGCGGATCTTGTTGACGATCAGGGTCGCGAGGGCCTCGCCCTCGACGTCCTCGGCGATGATCGCGAGCGGCTTGCCGGACTGGATGACCTTCTCCAGCAGCGGCAGCAGGTCCTTGACGTTCGAGATCTTGGACTCGACGAGCAGGACGTAGGCGTCCTCGAGGACGACCTCCTGGCGCTCCGGGTCGGTCACGAAGTACGGCGAGAGGTAGCCCTTGTCGAAGCGCATGCCCTCGGTGAGCTCGAGCTCCAGACCGAAGGTCTGCGACTCCTCGACCGTGACGACGCCCTCCTTGCCGACCTTGTCGAGAGCCTCGGCGATGAGCTCACCGATGGCCGGGTCGCCGGCGGAGATGGCGGCGGTCGCCGCGATCTGCTCCTTGGTCTCGACCTCCTTCGCCTGCGCGAAGAGCTTCTCGGTGACGGCCTCGACGGCCTTCTCGATGCCGCGCTTCAGGGCGATGGGGTTGGCGCCGGCGGCGACGTTGCGCAGGCCCTCGCGGACGAGAGCCTGGGCGAGCACGGTGGCGGTGGTGGTGCCGTCACCCGCGACGTCGTCCGTCTTCTTGGCGACCTCCTTGACGAGCTCGGCGCCGATCTTCTCGTACGGCTCCTCGAGCTCGATCTCCTTGGCGATGGACACGCCGTCGTTGGTGATGGTGGGGGCACCCCACTTCTTCTCCAGGACGACGTTGCGGCCCTTGGGCCCGAGGGTGACCTTGACGGTGTCAGCGAGGGTGTTCAGACCCCGCTCCATGCCGCGCCGGGCATCCTCGTCGAAAGCGATGGTCTTGGCCATGCTTGGATCCTCCACTGGGTGGTGGTACGGCTGGCGGCGCCCGCGACGGACGGCCACGACTCCGACGGTCACGTCCCGCCGTCGCCCTGGCCTCACCGACCAACCTGGGTGTTGTCACTCTCGTCACGAGAGTGCTAACTCGATACTGGCACTCTCACGGGGCGAGTGCAAGATTCGCGAGGCAACCCGACCGGACCGCCGGAGCGAACGACTAACCTGCCGGGATGACCTTGGCGGAGCTGCGCGAGCGGTCCGCACCGCCGCGCGCGGAACCGCGCCCGCCCGGTCCCGCGGTGCCGCGGCGCCGCCGGGCCCTTTCCGCCGCGCTCGGGATCCTGTTGCTCACCGGGCCGGCGCTGTGGGTCGTGCACCACCGGGCCACCGAGCCCACCGAGGCGTTCGTCGACCTCTACCTCGACGGCGTGCACGTGCGGGCCGACGGCACCGTCGCCGACGTCGCCGCGCACCGGCCCGCGCTGTACCTGCCCGGCAGCCGCGTGCTCGCGCGTTCGGCGGACGACCCCCAGGCCTGGTCGCTGGCCGACGCGCATCGAGACTGGCTCGCCTCCGGCACCGTGCCGGGCGCCGGCACCCGCTACGAGGGACTCGTCACCGACGCGTTGCTGGACATGCACACCCTGGTCGGCGGCACGTTCCCCGAGGACGGTTCGCTCACCCGGGCCGCGCCCGGGGCCGCCGTCGCCGCCTGGACCGACCGGTGGCGGTACGTCTGGCCCCGGGACGCCTCCTTCGTGGCGGCGGCCCTGGCGACGGCGGGCCACCCCGGTGACTCGCTCGAGATCCTCGACTTCGTCGGCTCGCTGCAGGACGAGGACGGCGGCTTCCAGGCCCGTTACCTGCCCGACGGCTCCGGCGTCCCCGACGACCGCGGCCCTCAGCTCGACGGCAACGGCTGGGTCCTGTGGTCCGCCGCGACGGTGCTGACGCAGATCGACGACGACGCACGGTCGGCCGCGTTCGAGCGACTTCGCCCGATGCTCGACGCCACCACGGACCACGTGCTGGACGCGACGGCCGCCCCGCCGCACCTGCCGCCGGCGTCAGCGGACTACTGGGAGGTGGCGGAGGAGGAGCTCACGCTCGGTACGGTCGCGCCCCTGCTCGCGGGGCTCGAGCACGTCTCCGAGCTGTACGCGACCCACGGCGAGACCGCCCGCGCCGAGACGACGGCGGAGCGCGCCGCCCAGGTCCGCACCGCCGTCGAGGCGACGTTCGGCCCGGGCGGCTACCAGCGGTACGCCGAGACCGACCTGCTCTCGGCGCTGCTCGGCACGGACGGCCGGGACGCGGCGACGGCGATGCTGCTGCCGCCCTTCACCGTCCAGCCCCTCGCCGGCTCACCGGAGGCGTGGCTGCGCTCGACCGAGGAGATGGCACGTCCCGCCGGTGGTGTGGCGCCGGGCGCCGGCTGGAAGCGGGACGGCATCACCTGGACGCCGCAGACGACGCTCTACGCCCTGACCGCGGCCGAGAACGGTCATCCGGACCGGGCGTTCGCCTACCTCGACTGGGTCGCCGCGCACCGCACCGCCTCGGGCGCGATCCCGGAGAAGGTCCTGGCCGACGGCTCGCCGGCCGCCGTCGCCCCGTTGGCGTGGTCGTGCGCGAACGTGGTGCTCGCCGTCGCGGCGCTGGAGGAGGCAGGCGAGCTGTGAGGTGGCGTCGATACGTCGCGACCGGCGACTCCATGACCGAAGGACTGTGGGACACCGACCCCGCGGAGCCTGAGGTCACCCGGGGCTGGGCGGACCTCCTCGCGCGTCAGCTCGCCGACCTGGCGCCGCCGGCCACGGTGGAGTACGCCAACCTCGCCGTGCGCGGACGGCTCCTGGGACAGATCCTGGGCGAGCAGCTCCCGGCGGCCCTGGAGCTGGAGCCGGACCTGGTCTCCGTGGTCGGCGGCGGGAACGACCTGCTGCGCCCCGGTTCGGACCCGGACGCGCTGGCCGGCCGGCTCGACGCCGCGGTGGCACAGGTCCGGCGGCGTGGCGTCGACGTCCTCATGGCCAGCGGGACCGATCCGTCCGTGGGGCTGCTGCGCGCCATCCGGCCCAAGGTGGCCGTCTTCAACACGCACGTGTGGTCCATCGCCCGCCGCCACGGCGCCCACGTGCTCGACCTGTGGGGCATGCGGAGCCTGCGCGACCCGAGGATGTGGGCGTCAGACCGGGTCCACCTGTCGACGGCGGGGCACGAGCGCGTGGCACAGGCCGCACTGGTCGCGCTCGGCCTCGAGCCACGGACCGCCTCCTGGGACGACCCGCTCGAGCCGCTGCCGCCGCGGGCACGCTCGGAGCGGCTGCGGGGTGAGCTCACCTGGGCACGCACCTACCTCGGCCCGTGGGTCGCTCGCCGGCTGCGCGGGACGTCCACGGGTGACGGCCGGCCGCCGAAGCGCCCGGTGCCGCAGGTCGTCAGGTGACCACGCCGTCAGGGGCCAGGTCCGGCGCGCGCCGGATACCGAACCGCTCGCGGAGCGCGCGCCGGCCGGCGAACCACCCGGTCAGCCCGTGCACGCCGGGGCCCGGCGGGACGACCTGCGAGCACAGGTACACGCCGGGGACGCCCGCGCGGTACGGGTCCCAGGCGAGCCGCGGGCCGAGTGCCATCCGCCGCATCGTGATGGCGCCCGCGGCGATGTCACCGCCGGGATAGTTGGCGTTGTGCTCGGCCATCCGCGCGGCGGGGATGCACCGCGCGGCGACCACGAGGTCCCGGAAGCCCGGCGCGAACCTCTCGATCTGGGCGGTGACCGTCTCGGTGACGTCGCGCGGGGAGCCCGCCGGGACGTGCGCATAGGTCCACAACGGCCGCAGTCCCCCGACGGCCCGGGACGGGTCGGCGACGGTCGGGTCCGAGAGCAGCACCAGGGGCCGGTCCGCGTGCCGGCCGGCCTGGACGGTGTTCTCGGCGGCCGCCATCTCCTCCCGGCTGCCGCCCAGGTGCACCGTCGCGGCGCCGCCGACGCGCGGGTCGGACCACGGGACGGGACCGGACAGGACGAAGTCGACCTTCGCGGCGGCCTGGCCGTGCCGGTGGCGCTCCAGTGCGCGCCTCGCCGTCGGAGTCATCCGCTCGCCCCAGACCCGGGCGAGCGTGCCGGGCGTCGTGTCGAAGAGGTAGGCACGGGCCCGCGGCAGCGCCCGCCAGGTGGTGACCGGGGTGTCCAGGCGCAGCTCGCCGCGGTGGGCGCGCAGGTCGGCGACGAGCGCGTCGGTGATGCGCTGGCTGCCCCCCACCGGGATCGCCCACCCGACGGCGTGCGCGAGGGACCCCAGCAGCAGGGCCGTGCCGGAGGACGGCAGCGAGGGCAGCGCGCTGATGGTGTGGGCGGCGACCCCGGTCAGCAGGGCCGGTGCGACGTCGTCGGTGAACCGTGCGCCCCACAGGGGCGTGCCCTGCTCGAGCATGGCGGTGCCGAACGCGATCGCGGCCTGCACGCCGCCGGGCGAGAGCAGCTCACCCGGTACCGAACGGTGGTCGCCCAGGCCGAGGGCCACCACCGCGTCGTTGTGCTCGACGAGGGGCGCCATGAGCCGCCGCCAGGCCGGCCCGTCGGCGCCCAGCCCCTCGGCCGTGCGGTCCAGGTCGCGGTAGGCCAGGCCCGCGTCCCGCCCCTCGAACGGCTGGGCGTAGGACAGCTCGGGGACCGCGAGCTCGACGCCGCGGGCGGGCAGGTCGAAGGCCCGCAGGAACGGGCTCGCGAGGGCCAGCGGATGGACTGCGGAGCACAGGTCGTGCGTGAGGTCCGGCGCAAGGCCGAGGTCGAGAGTGCGGGCGCCGCCGCCGGCCGTGGGCTGGGCCTCCAGGACGAGGACGTCCAGGCCCGCCCGGGCCAGCGTCACCGCGGCGGCCAGGCCGCCCGGCCCGCTGCCGACGACGACGGCGTCACGCACCTCACGGCTCATGGCACCGGCCCCGGCCTTGCGCTGGTCATCAGCCGGTGAAGTCGGGGCGCAGGACGACCGCGATCGAGACGGTGGCGTCCGAGCTCTCGACCACGTTCTCGATGCCGAGGATCTCGGCCACCGCCTCCGCCGTGGGCTGGAGCTCCGCGTTGTTGTAGTAGAGCGTCGTGCTCGTCGGCTCCTCGAAGGCGTAGTCCTCGGGGACGAGGTCCGTGAAGCCCTCACCGGAGAGCTGGTCGCTGGTCTGCGCGGCGAGCCCTGCGACACCTGCACCGTTGAGCACGGTGATCGTGGTGTCGTAGTCGATCTCCTCCGTCGGCTCCTCCGTCGTCGGCTCGTCAGTGGTCGGCTCGTCGGTGGGCTCGGTCGTCTCGGAGTCCGTCGGTTCCTCGGTGGTCTCCTCGGATGCGGGCGGCGACGTCGGGCCGGCCGTCGGCTCGGGACCTCCGCCGCCACCGAGCAGCGCGATCGCCCCCCACGCCAGCAGCAGGGCGGCGACGACCACGCCGAGGACGGGGAGCAACGCGCGCCACAGCGGCCGCGGACCCCGGTGGACACCCTGGGGGCTACGGTCCCGACCCGCGGCGTCGAACTCGTCGTCGGGGTATTCCTCGTCTGGGGTGGTCACGAGGCGAGGTTAACCGTTCAGTGGCCTCGCTGGCTTCGTCGTCGCGGGCGCGGCGGCGTCACAGGTCGGCGCCGAGCCGACGCGCCGAGCGCTCACGCTGCCGATTCGCCCGCATGCGGCGCAGCCGCTTGACGAGCATGGGGTCGGCGGCGAGCGCCGCCTCGGAGTCGATGAGCTGGTTGAGCACCTGGTAGTACCGGGTGGCCGTCATGTCGAAGAGCTCGCGGATCGCCGTCTCCTTGGCGCCCGCGTACTTCCACCACTGCCGCTCGAAGGCGAGGATGGCGGCCTCGGACTCGCTCAGGCCGGTCGCGTGGGTACTCCTCGCCTCGGCTTCGGCATGTGCCATCTCTGCCTCCTCTCGCTCGCTCGGCCCATGCTAGGGGGGAATGACAGTCGTGTCATTCCCCGGCCGACGGATAGTCTCCCGGACGTGACTGCGACCGGCCTGGAGAACCTGATCGACGCCGGCTGGGCACGTGCCCTGGCACCCGTGGAGGACCAGATCCACACCATGGGCGACTTCCTGCGGGAGGAGAACCGTGCCGGCCACGGCTACCTCCCCGCGGGGACGGACGTGCTGCGCGCCTTCACCTATCCGCTGCAGAACGTCCGGGTCCTCATCGTCGGCCAGGACCCCTACCCCACGCCCGGCCACCCGATGGGGCTGTCCTTCTCCGTCCAGCCGCACGTACGTCCGGTCCCGCGGTCGCTGCAGAACATCTACGCCGAGCTGTGGGACGACCTCGGCCTGCCCGTGCCCCAGAGCGGCGACCTCACCCCGTGGGCGCGCAGCGGCGTCATGCTGCTCAACCGGGTCCTGACGGTGCGACCAGGCGCCCCCGCCTCGCACCGTGGCAAAGGCTGGGAGGCGATCACCGAGCACGCCATCCGCACCCTCGTCGCGCGGGAGGCGCCCTTCGTCGCGATCCTCTGGGGCCGCGACGCGGGCACGTTGCGCCCGATGCTCGGCCCGACGCCGATCATCGCCTCCGCGCACCCGAGCCCGCTGTCGGCCTCCCGCGGGTTCTTCGGGTCGCGTCCGTTCTCCCGGGCCAACGCCCTGCTCGCCGAGGCCGGCGCCGAGCCGGTGGACTGGTCCCTGACCTGAGGCGGTGTCCCCGAGCCGTCACGCGAAGGTCCTGCCGAGGTCAACGCCACGTTTCGCGCGCGTGAAACCCGCGAGACATATGCGGGTCGCGCTCGCGCGCGCGCCCCGGATGTGGGCATCATCACCCTGAGGACCGGTCGGGACCCACCCCGTCCCGGTCGGGCCCGTCCCACCAAGGACAGAGGAGCTGGTGAGCGATGACCCGTCACGACCCCGGCAGGCGGCCCGACCTCGTCACCGAGGCACTGGTCCACCGCGGGCTCGTGCGCCCGGACGAGGAGGACGACCGCTCGCGGGACGTCCTCAGCGGCGGACGCGCCGCAGGCGCGCCACGCACGGACGCCGAGCGTTTTGCCTCCGACGACGAGCTCGTCGGTGCCGGGCCGGACGAGGAGGAGGACTTCGTCTACGGCCGGACCACCGGCGGCGGCACGGGCGGCTCGGCCGCCTGACGCGCCACGGCGAGGATCTGACGTCTCCGTGTGACGGACCCACGCGGGGGCGCACCGCCGCCTGTGGCACCCTCAGGGCGTGAGCACCGTCGCCCTCAGCAACTGGTCCGGCAGCCGGACGATCGCCGGAGCCCTCGTCGAACCCACGAGCCTCGCCGACGCCGCCGAGGCCGTCGCCCGCTCCCGTCACGTGCGCGCGACGGGAAGCCGGCACAGCTTCAACGACGTCACCGACTCCGCAGAGACGCTGATCAGCCTCCGTCACCTCGCCTACCGGCACCCCCGCCTCACGGCCACCTCCGGGGAGGACGTCCCGCCCCCCGCCGTCGAGCCGGAGCTCGACGAAGCCACCGGCCGGGTGCGCGTCAGCTCGTCGACGCGCTACGCGGACCTGGCGCTGTACCTGCACGACCGCGGCCGCTCGCTGCCCAACTTCGCCTCCCTGCCCCACATCTCGGTGGCCGGCAGCCTCGCGACGGCGACCCACGGCAGCGGCGTCGGCAACCCGATCCTCGCTGCCCAGCTCTCCGCCGTCGAGCTCATCGACGCCGACGGCGGGACGCGCCTGCTCGAGGACGAGGAGCTCGACGGCGCGCGAGTCTCGCTCGGCGCGCTCGGCCTCGTGACGTCCATGGCGCTGGAGACGGTCTCCGCGTTCGAGGTCGCGCAGACCGTGTACGGCCCGGTGCCGTTCGACGCCGTCGTCGAGGGGTTCGAGGAGATCAGCCGCCTGGGCTACTCGGTCAGCTGCTTCACCACGCTCCGCGAGGACGTCTTCGAGTCGGTGTGGGTCAAGCGTGCCGGCACGGAGCTGGACGCGCCGTGGCCGTCCGAGGTGGCCGGGACGCCGGCGATGGACGAGCCGTTCCACCCGATCCCCGGCGTCGACCCGGCCAACGCGACGGCGCAGCTGGGCGAGGCCGGCCCCTCCTGGGACCGGCTCCCCCACTTCCGCGCGGACCACATGCCCAGCGCCGGCGAGGAGATCCAGTGCGAGTACCTCGTGCCCCGGCAGCACGCCGCCGAGGCACTCCGGGCACTGCGCGGGCTGGCCGAGCCGCTGGCCGGCCTGGTGCAGGTGGCCGAGGTCCGCTCCGTGGCCGCCGACACCGCATGGTTGAGCCCGATGCACCGGCAGGACTGCGTCGCCTTCCACTTCACACTGGTGCGTGACACCGCGCGGGTGGCGGCCGTGCTGCCCGCCGTGGACGCCGCGTTCGCCCCATACGACGGCCGCCCCCACTGGGGCAAGGTCACCGCGGCCGACCCGGCGCGCGTCCGCGCCCTCTACCCGCGCCGGGAGGACTTCCTCGAGCTGGCAGCTCGGCTGGACCCGGACGGCAAGTTCCGCAACGACTTCGTGCGCCGCTGGGTGGGCTGACGCGCGACGTCGTCGCTGGTTCGTGGGGCGTCTCAGGGTCGTCCCGGCGGCGCCCTCTACCGGCCCGCATCTGTCACGCGCCGGCTGTCAGGTGTCACGAGCTGTGTCAGACGGGTGTCGGACACCCGTGGGGGCCCTCGATGGTGGGGGCAATGGCGTCCACGGCCGGGCAGACACCAGCCGGTCGCGTCGTCTCCATCCCTGTATCGAAGGAGATTCATCGTGCGTCGTTCGCGGCAGCTGACCGGCTCCGTCGCAGGAGCGGTCCTCCTGGCCACAACCATCATGGGCATGAATTCCACCTCGTCGCAGGCCGTCGATGCCGAGGCCTCCGACGTCACGGGGGTCGACGTCTCGTCCTTCCAGCATCCGTCGGGCGCCGCGATCGACTGGGGCGCCGTGGCGGCGGCCGAGGACTTCGCCATCGTCAAGGCGACCGAGGGGATGACCGGCAACTACGACAACGAGTACTTCGCCGACGACTTCGACGCCGCGGAGGCCAACGGCATGGTCGTCGGTTCCTACCACTTCGCCGACGTCGGCACGCCGGTCAGGCAGGACGCGCTCGGCGAGGCCCAGCACTACTTCGAGGTCACCGAGGGCAGGAACGGCGAGGGCACCCTGCCCCCGATCCTCGACATCGAGGACGCCAAGGGCCTGAGCCCGGCGCAGCTGCAGACCTGGGTCTCGACGTTCCTGACCGAGACCGAGCGCCTCTTCGGGCGCACGCCGATCATCTACACGTACCCCAGCTTCTGGGAGTCGAACATGGCTACCAACGATTTCGCGGAGTACCCGCTGTGGATCGCGCACTACGACGTCTCCGCCCCCGACATCCCCGGCGGGTGGAACGACTGGGTGATGTGGCAGTACACCTCCACCGCCCAGGTCGACGGCATCCCGGCCGACACCGACCGCAACTACTTCGCCGGCACGGAGGCGGAGCTGCGCGAGCTCGCCGGGGGCGGATCAGCACCGGATCCGGACCCGGAGGCACGCAACGGCGTGTGCGAACGAGGCGAGTTCTGCCTGTACTACAACAGTGACAACGAGGGGTCGGTGTCCGACTTCAACACCTCGATCGAGGACTACGGCGACGAGCAGCCGACGTGCTACGAGTTCCGAGGCCCGGGGAACGGCCAGTACCGGTGCGTCAAGAACGACACGGCGTCGGTGTGGAACCGCACCGGTGAGACGGTGACCGTCTTCTACAACAGCGGCTACGCCGGTCCCCGCCAGTCGTTCGCGCCGGGCGTGCGCGCCAACCTGAACGCCACGCTGAAGAACGAGAACGCCGCCCACCGGATCGGCTGACGCCGGCCGCCCAGGTGGGCACGTAGGGACCACCTGGGCGTCAGGCGGAGCCGCCTGTCGGACTCGAACCGACGGCCGTCCGCTTACAAGGCGGATGCTCTACCAACTGAGCTAAGGCGGCTTGACGGCGTGCGCCGTCGGGTCCTCAGTCTGCCAGCCCGCCGGTCTGCGGGCCGACACACCGGTTCACTCGCCGGACTGGCCCCGGATCGCCTCCGCGAGCGCACCGGGGGTCCCCCACTCCTCGAACTCCTCGCCGTCGATGAGCACGGTCGGTGTCCCGCCGAACCCGTCACGGCTCATCTGCCGGGTCGTGGCGTCGACCCACGGGTTGAACCGGGTGCCGGAGATCTGGTCGGCGACGTCCTGCGGGACACCGACCTCCCGGGCTAGCTGGATGATCTCCTCGTCGCCCGGCTCGGCCTGCGCCTGACCCACGAGACCGAAGAGGCCCGTCTGGAAGTCGTTGTACGCCTCCGGCGCCCCGTCCGCGACGACGGCCGCGGCCTCTGCCGCGCGGTAGGACCAGCTCTGCCGGTCACCCTCAGAGAGGATCGAGACCGGGTGGTACCGGACCGTCACGTCTCCGGCGCCGACGAGCTCGTCGATGTCACCGGCGTTGACCTCCTCGAAGTCCGCGCAGTGGGGGCACTGGAAGTCGAGGTAGACGTCCAGGACCGGGGCGCCTGCGTTCTCCGAGCCAGCCACGAGATCCTGACCGAGCGAGATCCCGCCGTCGTCGACGGATGTCTGCTGCGGGATGGCCTCCACATCGGTGATGACCGAGCGTGTGCCCTCGCGGATGATGAAGAACAGCGCGGCAGCCACGGCGAGCACGAGCACGACCACTCCGCCGATGAGGAGACTGCGGTTGCGTCGCTCGCGCCGAGCCTGCGCCTCGCGAAGCTTCTTGGCCTGCAGACGCGCCGCCTCGCGGCGCTGCGCCTTGCTGGAGCTGGAGGAGTCCGCTTTCGTCACCGCACCAGCGTAATAGGCAGCGGGACCCAGGTGGCAGCCGGGGCCTCGCCGAGGGCCACCTGGACGGCCACCACCGCCGCATACCCCAGGAACACCGTGACCAGCAGCGCACGGTAGCCGGGGCCGGGGGTCAGCACGTCGAGCCATGCCCGTGCGCCGTCCCGGGCGGCGCTCGAGGTCGGGGTGAGCCACGCGGCGAAGAGCGCCAGGAACCCGGCGGCCCAGAGCGCGACCGGCTCCTGGATGTTCGCGGCGACGGGGAGGGCGACCTGCCCCCCGAACCACCACAGCACGCCGCCCAGCACCGCCCCGACGGCGACACCGGGCAGCAGCACCCCGACCCCTCGGAGCAGGTGCCACGGCAGTCCGGCCACCATCCGTGCGTCGTCGCCCCGCCGCAGGCCCCGGCGCAGCCGGGAGGAGCGCCGGGACCGGCCGGCCCAGCCGGTGGTCGCCGTGAGCACCAGCAGGGCGACGGCCACGACGATGAAGATGCCGGGGAACGACGCCGCGGCGGCGCTCACCCCCACCCCGACGGCGAGCACGGTGGCGCTGCGCCGTCGGGCGGGCACGGCCCAGCGGGGGGTGGCGTACGCCCCCGGCGGCGGCATCGTCTCGGGCGGTCCGAGCGGGTAGGGCGACGGCGACGGGCCGGCGGTCTCGTCGGGCACCGGTCCGGGGTGCCCGCCCATCGCCGGCAAGACCTTCGTGGCGGGGCCGGCGCCGTGCACCGGCTGGACGTCGGTCAGCGGCGCCGGGTCGAGGTCCTCGGGCGTCCGCCCCGTCGGCGGCTCCGCCCCGGACGAGGCCGCCGTTCCGGGCCGCGCGACCGGCATGGTGGGCGGGATCACCGGCGCCGTCGGCGCCGCGCCCATCCCCAGTGGCGTCGTGGCGGCGGCCCGGTCGACGCCGTCCTGCGTGTCCGTACCCTCCGGGTCCCCCGCGGCCTCGGGATCGTCCGCGGCGACGTCGAGCACCTCGAGGACCTGCTCCGGCGGCAGCCGGCGGTCGGGATCCGGGTCGAGCGCGCCGCGCAGCGCCCGTCCCACGGTGGCGGGCAGGCCGGTCGTGTCGGCCCGGCCGGTCGCGACCCGGGCCAGCACGGCCTCGATGGCACCGCGACCGAACGGCGGGCGGGCGGTGGCCGAGAAGAGCAGCACCGCCGCCCACGCCCACCAGTCCCCCGCCGTGCCGGGGTCGCCACCGGCGATCACCTCGGGGTCGAGGTAGCCGGGCGTGCCGGTGACCAGGCCGGTCTGCGTCAGCCGGACGTCGTCGGCCACCTGGGCGATGCCGAAGTCGATGAGGACCGGGCCGTCGTCGGAGAGCATGACGTTCCCGGGCTTGAGGTCACGGTGCACGATGCCCTGCGCGTGGATGGCCCGCAGGGACGCGGCGAGGCCGTGCGCGAGCCCGGCGAGCTCGTCGAGCGTGAACGCCCCGCCGTCGGTGACGTCGTCCTCGAGCGTGGGCCCGTCGACCAGCTCGGTCACGACGAACGCCTCCGCGTCCTCCACCTCCGCGTCGAGCACCCGGGCCACTCCCGCGTCCTTGACGCGGTGCAGCAGCGCCACCTCCCGGGCGAGCCGCCGGCGCGCCTGAGGGTCGGTGGCGATGTGCGGGTGGAGGAGCTTCAGCGCGACGTGCCGGCCGTCGGCGTCGACCGCCTCGTGGACGGTGCCCATCCCGCCGGCGCCGAGTCGTCGCAGCAGCCGGTAGCCGCCGACCTCACGCTGCCCGTCGGGCGTCGGGTCCACCGGCTCGGTCATGCCCACAACGTACCCAGCACACCGGCGCGCCGCGGGCGGGCCACGCTCGCCATGCCCTCCGGGCCGTGCGGACCCCGTCCGCCGTGCCACCTCCGGGCCGCCGGCGGGCGAACCTCGTCGGGCTGCCAGTACGGTTTGAGCGAGATCGAAGGAGCTGATGACCCGTGCCAGCCGGAGAACACGAGTTCGTCGTCGTCGCCAACCGTCTACCCGTCGACATCACCGTCGCGGAGGACGGGTCGCTGGACTGGGAACGGTCCCCCGGCGGCCTGGTCACCGCGCTCGCGCCGATCATGCAGAAGAACGACGGCGCGTGGGTCGGCTGGTCCGGCAAGGTGGACCTCGAGCACGAGCCGTTCGACGCCGAGGGCATGCGGCTGTGGCCCGTCACCCTCAGCGGGGACGAGGTCGCCCGCTACTACGAGGGCTTCTCCAACGCCACCCTGTGGCCCCTCTACCACGACGTCATCGTGCCGCCGGAGTTCCACCGCACCTGGTGGAACACGTACGCCTCGGTGAACCGGCGGTTCGCCGCGGCGGCCGCGGAGGCCGTCGCGCCGGGCGGAACCGTATGGGTGCACGACTACCAGCTCCAGCTGGTCCCGTCCGTCCTGCGCCTGCTGCGGCCGGACGTGAAGATCGGCTTCTTCAACCACATCCCGTTCCCGCCGCTGGAGATCTTCACCCAGCTGCCGTGGCGGCAGCAGGTGGTCGAGGGGCTGCTCGGCGCGGACCTCGTCGGGTTCCAGCGGCCCGGTGATGCCGCGAACTTCCTGCGCGCGGTGCGCCGGCTGACTGACCTGCAGGTCCGCGGGCCGCAGGTGACGATCCCCGGCCGGTGGTCCCGTCCCGACCGCACGGTCCGTGCCCAGGCGTTCCCCATCTCCATCGACGCCGAGTCCTTCGACCAGCTCGCCCGGACACCGGAGGTGGTCGAGCGGGCGAAGCGCATCCGGGCCGAGCTCGGCAACCCGGACGTGCTGCTCCTCGGCGTGGACAGGCTCGACTACACCAAGGGGATCCGGCACCGGCTCAAGGCCTTCGGCGAGCTCCTCGAGGACGGCCAGCTGCGCATCCCGGAGGCGTGCATGGTGCAGGTGGCCAGCCCGTCGCGGGAGCGCGTGGACCAGTACCGGCAGCTGCGCGACGAGGTCGAGGTCACCGTCGGGCGGATCAACGGTGACTACGGCACCCTCGGCCGGGCCGCCGTGCACTACCTGCACCACTCCTACCCGGTGGAGGAGATGGCGGCCCTGTACGTGGCCGCGGACATCATGCTCGTCACCTCACTCCGGGACGGGATGAACCTCGTCGCCAAGGAGTACGTGGCCGCACGCTCCGACCTCGGCGGCGTGCTGGTGCTCTCGGAGTTCACCGGCGCGGCGGACGAGCTCACGCACGCGCTGACCGTCAACCCGCACGACATCGACGGCACCAAGGCCACCATCATGCGTGCCGTCGGCATGGAGAAGAAGGAAGCCAGGCGGCGGATGCGCGGGCTGCGCCGGCGGGTGCTCGAGCACGACGTCCAACGCTGGGCCGACGACTTCCTCGGCTACCTCGCCATGTCCGTGCCCACACCGCCCGAGATGGGTACCGTGGCCGCGCAGCCGACGACGCCGGAGCAGTCCACGGAGGCTGCGTCCGGCACGGACGGCAGGACCGCCACCCGGACCAGGAAGCAGGAGGCTCCGTGACTCACCCCGATCCCGAGACCGCGGACGGCACCATCGACGGCGACGCCGGCGTCCCGGGACCGGGAGTGAGCGCACCACTCTTCACCGCCCAGCTCGATCCCGGGCTCGACGAGGCCCTGCACCGTTTCGTCGCCCACCCGCGGATCGTCGTCGGACTGGACTTCGACGGGGTGCTGGCGCCGCTCGTGCTCGACCCGACCACGTCCCGGGTGCTGCCCGCGTCCGCCGAGGCCGTCGTGCGCCTCGCGGGGCTGCCGGACGTCGAGGTGGCGGTTGTCTCCGGCCGCGACGCCGAGGACCTCGTCGCGCTCGCCGACCTGCCGGACAAGACCCGCGTCATCGGGTCGCACGGCGCCCAGTGGGGACGTTCCGCCGTCGGGCCCGACGGCGCGGCTCGACTGGCCGCCGACCCGGTCGACCTCACGGAGGATCAGGCCGTGCTCCGGGCCGAGCTGCTCCGGGAGACCGAGGCGCTGGCCGCCCCGGTCGACGGCGCCTGGGTGCAGGCCAAGCCGACCGCGATCGTGGTGCACACCCGGCCGGCCGGGCAGGAGCAGGCGGAGACGCTGACGCGCCAGGTCCTCGACGGCCCCGGTGCCCGCGAGGGCGTGCGCGTCATCCTCGGCAAGGAGGTCATCGAGCTGGCGGTCGTGGCGGTGACCAAGGGGGACGCGCTCCTCGAGCTGCGCTCCGCCGTCGGGGCCGACGCCGCGCTCTACGCGGGGGACGACACCACCGACGAGGACGCCTTCACGGTGCTCGACGCGGCCACGGGGGACGTCCCGCTCAAGGTCGGCGACGGCGCGACGCGGGCCGCGTACCGGGTGGCGGACCCCGACGAGCTCTCAGCGGTGCTGCTCCGCCTCGCCGAGCTGCGCGAGCGGGTCCGCCCAGCGATTTCCCAGGAGACCGACACCTTCCCGTAACCCGACATGTGACAGTATGTCCCCGGCAGCTGTCGCGGGCATGGGTTCGCGGCAGCACGCTGTGTCAGTGCGGACACGCGACCTGGCACCTTTCACAACGGATCGTCCGGCACGTACCTGCCGGTGAAGGGATGTGCACCACCATGGCAACTGTCACCTTCGACAAGGCCACCAGGATCTACCCCGGGTCGGAGCGCCCCGCTGTCGACGCGCTCGACATCGAGATCGCCGACGGCGAGTTCCTCGTCCTCGTCGGCCCCTCCGGCTGCGGCAAGTCGACCTCGCTGCGCATGCTGGCGGGTCTCGAGGACGTCAACTCCGGGCGGATCTTCATCGGGGACCGGGACGTCACCGACGTCCAGCCCAAGGACCGTGACATCGCCATGGTCTTCCAGAACTACGCGCTGTACCCGCACATGTCGGTCGCCGACAACATGGGCTTCGCGCTGAAGATCGCCGGCACTCCGAAGGCGGAGATCCGGCAGCGCGTCGAGGAGGCGGCGAAGATCCTCGACCTCACCGAGTACCTCGGTCGCAAGCCGAAGGCGCTCTCCGGTGGTCAGCGTCAGCGTGTGGCTATGGGCCGCGCGATCGTGCGTCAGCCGCGCGTGTTCCTCATGGACGAGCCGCTGTCCAACCTCGACGCGAAGCTCCGCGTGCAGACCCGCACGCAGATCGCGTCGCTGCAGCGCCGGCTCGGCGTCACCACGGTCTACGTCACGCACGACCAGACCGAGGCGCTGACCATGGGTGACCGCATCGCGGTCCTCAAGGACGGCCTGCTGCAGCAGGTCGGCACCCCGCGGGAGATGTACGAGAAGCCGGCGAACGTCTTCGTGGCGGGCTTCATCGGCTCCCCGGCCATGAACCTGGGCGACTTCCAGGTCCAGGACGGCAAGGCGGTGCTCGGCTCCGCGACCGTGCCGCTCACCCGGGCCACCCTCGACGCGATCTCGGCGGAGGACGACGGCAAGGTGGTCCTCGGCTTCCGTCCCGAGTCGCTGAACCAGGTCCCGGAGGGCAACGGCGGCATCCCCGTCAAGGTGAACCTCGTCGAGGAGCTCGGCTCCGACGCGTTCGTCTACGGATCGCTGGCCGGCGACAAGGAGCTCGCCGAGCACCTCGGTTCCGGCGAGGACTCCAGCCAGATCATCGTCCGCGTCGACCCGCGCGACGTGCCGATGAAGGGCGACACGATCCACGTCCAGATCCGTGAGGGCGAGGAGCACGTGTTCTCCAACGCGACCGGCGAGCGTCTGCCCGCATAGTTCCCGCGTCGCGAGCGCGACACCGACCAGGGGCGGGTCCCACCGGACCCGCCCCTGGCGTTTCACCCGAGCCCTTCCCGGCTCGCCCAGGAGAACGACGATGGCCCAGCAGCTGCAGATCACCGCCGCTCGGGTGGACCCTGCCCTGCTCGACCTGCCGTGGGAGGTCCCCCTCGAGGAGTGGCCGACGGACGTCCTGGCCGCACTCCCGCGAGGCATCTCCCGCCACGTGGTCCGATTCGTCCGGCTCTCCGGGCGCGTCATCGCGCTCAAGGAGATCGGCGAGCGGGTCGCCTACCAGGAGTACGAGCTCCTGCGGGCGCTGGGCAGGCTCGAGGCGCCTGCCGTCCAGCCGCTCGCCGTCATCACGGGCCGGACCGCGCCCGACGGCGAGGAGCTGAACTCCGTGCTCGTCACCGAGCACCTCCAGTACTCCCTCCCCTACCGCGCCCTGTTCAGCCAGTACATGCGGCCCGAGACCGCCGGCCGCCTCATCGACGCCCTCAGCGTCCTGCTGGTGCGACTCCACCTGCTCGGCTTCTACTGGGGCGACGTCTCGCTGTCGAACACGCTCTTCCGCCGCGACGCCGGTGCGTTCGCGGCGTACCTGGTGGACGCGGAGACCGGTGAGCTGCATCCGTCGCTGACGCACGGCCAGCGCGGCTACGACGTGGACCTCGCCCGCACCAACATCATCGGCGAGCTGATGGACCTCCAGGCCGGTGAGGTCCTCGACGAGGACGTCGACGTGGTCGACGTCGGCAACCAGATCGTCGAGCGGTACGAGTCGCTGTGGTCCGAGCTCACCCAGGAGGAGTCCTTCGACACCGCCGAGCGGTGGCGGGTCACGGAGCGGATCAACCGGCTCAACGACCTCGGCTTCGACGTCGGGGAGCTGACGCTCACCACGGACGTTGGCGGAACCACCGTCTCCATCCAGCCCAAGGTGGTCGACGCCGGCCACTACCACCGGCAGATCATGCGGCTGACCGGGCTCGACGTGCAGGAGAACCAGGCTCGCCGCATGCTCAACGACCTCGACTCCTACCGGGCCGAGACGGACCGCCAGAACGACGACCCGGTGATCGTGGCGCACGACTGGCTGGACGAGGTGTTCACGCCCACCGTCCGTGCGGTCCCGCGGGAGCTGCGCCGCAAGCTCGAACCCGCTGAGATCTTCCACGAGGTGCTCGAGCACCGGTGGTTCGTCTCCCAGCAGCAGGAACGAGACGTGCCGCTGGCCGAGGCCATCGAGTCCTACGTCGAGAACGTCCTGAGGCACCGGCCGGACGAGCGATCCTTCCTGGACCGGGACTCCGTGGAGATGCCGGCCGTCGACGGGTAGCGCCGGAGACCGGATGCGGAGGGGTGGGAGGGGTGGTCGGGTGATCAGAGCACGTGCGAGCCTCGGTCTGACGAAGTTGCGGCGCCGGGCCGCCCTGGCGGCCGTCTGCCGGAGCGCCGGGCTCGACCCCGCCGGCGCCGAGCTCCTCAACGACTCGATCAACGTGGTCTACCGCCTCACCACGGCCCCGGTCGTGGTCCGGCTGCGCCGGGACACCGCCCGCGCGGCGGTCACCCGGCAGGTGACCCTCGCCCGCTGGCTCGCCGACGCCGGAGCTCCGGTGAGCCGGCTGCTGGAGACGGCCCAGCCGGTCACCGCACGGGGGTACGTCGCGACGTTCTGGGAGTCGGCAGACGCGCCGGAGGTCGACTGGCGCGTGGAGCACCTGGGCGTGGCCCTCCGCGATCTGCACGCGCTCGGCGACCACGAGGACCTGCCCGAGTGGGCACCGTTCACCACGCTCCGCACCCGCATCGGCCGCCCGGACCTGCCGGCCGGGCTGACGGCGGGTGACCGGCGCTGGCTGGCCCGGGAGGTCGCCACGCTGGAACAGTCGTACGCGGAGGTTGCTCCGACGCTGCGCCTCGGCGTTCTCCACGGTGATGCGCACATCGGGAACCTGCTGAGGTCAGTCGACGGCCGGCCGGTGCTGTGCGACCTCGACCAGGTGGCACGTGGTCCGCAGCTGCAGGACCTGGTGCCGACGGCGGTCAACGCGGCGCGCTTCGGCTTCAAGCGACGGCAGCGGGCTCTGGTTCATGCCTACGGTCTCGACGTCACCCGGCACGAGGCGTGGCCGGTGCTACGCCGGGTCCGCGAGCTCAGCACGACCACCTACGGACTGCTCAAGGCCGGCCACGCGCCGAGGTTCCGCGACCAGGCGTTCCACCGGCTGCGGACCCTCCAGGACGGCGACGACGCAACCCGGTGGGGGCCGTACGGCTGAGACCGCTCAGAAGCCCCAGGCGTGGTACGCGTCCACGCTCATCCAGGCGTCCATCCGCGGACGGTCACGGACGGGGTACTCCTCCAGCCCGTACTGCCGCGCGAGGCGGTCGATGCCGTTCAGGTCCGGGTCGTCCGACAACGTGACCGTCCCCTGCAGGCTGACGTGACGGCCCCAGTTCTCGTCGTCGAGCACGGTGAGCGAGACGCGCGGGTCGGCGCGCAGGTGCTCGAGCCGCTTGCGCCCGGCGTCCATGTTCAGCAGGACCCGACCGTCGTCCCACAGGTACCAGGTCGCCACGGACACCGGGCTGCCGTCGGGCCGGACGGTCGCCATGACCGCCGGGTTCGCTCGTTCGAGCACCGCGACGAACTGCTCGGGGATCGGTGGACGGGCCATGACTCCTCCTCCTGGATGACGGCGCATCGATCAGGTGCGCGGGCGACACGCGACCCACCAGCGACCTTACGACCGTGTGGCGTCCTCGACTACGCTCCGGCCCCATGAGGCGCCGGGGGGCAGCGATCGTCACCGTGTTCACGGTGGCCGCGTTCGTCGTGGCGTGCACCGACGACAAGCGGCCGGACGGCGGCGGCGCGGGCGGTGCCGGATCACGCCCCGACCCGCCACCGGCGGTGGAAACCCTCTCCGCCACCGGCACGGGGCCGAGCGTCGAGGTCACCTGGTCCCCGGTGGACGAGGCGATCGGCTACGAGCTCCTCGCCGGCGACCAGGGCATGGTCCTTCCCGTCGAGCTCTGCCAGAACGGCGAGTGCGCCGTCAGCGTCGACGCCGCCCGCGCCCCGGCCGGCGAGACGCTGAGCATCGCCACGATCGGCGAGGGAGACGTGCGCTCCGAGGTCACGGAGACCGACGTGGGGGGCTCCACCGAGCCGGCGGAGCACCAGGTGCGGGACCCGGACGAGGTCCTGCTCGTCGAGCAGGGCTACCCCCCGCGCACGGAGGTCGTGCCCGTCGCCGACCGGCGCGAGGCGGAGCAGGTGCTCGAGGAGGCGCGGGAGAACGCCGACGGCACCACGGTGCGCGAGGCCGGTTTCAACCTGCCCGGTCGGCCGCATGACACCGAGGGCGAACCCGGAGAGCCGTTCCCGACCTCGTCGACCACGTGGCAGACCCAGTACATGGGGTTCGAGGAGCTCCCCGGTGAGCCACGCGGCGACGGCGTGCGGATCGCGGTCCTCGACAGCGGTGTCAACGGGATCCATTCCTCCATCGGGGGCGCGCTGGGCCCCGGTATCTCGCTCGGCGAGGAGGGTGCC
Source organism: Georgenia alba (assembly GCF_042665525.1). NCBI lineage: Bacteria > Bacillati > Actinomycetota > Actinomycetes > Allobogoriellales > Allobogoriellaceae > Georgenia > Georgenia alba. The sequence continues at coordinate 1,081,105 of NZ_JBHTCQ010000001.1, read as the reverse complement.
GACACCTACGACGCGTTCGGCCATGGCACCGGCGTCGCGTCGTTGATCGTCGGCCAGCCGGAGGGTGCGGTCCCCGGGATCGCGCCCGGGGCCACGGTCATGCCCGTCAAGATCTCCGACAACGAGGGCCACGCGGACCTCGAGAACGCGATCGAGGGCATCACGTGGGCGGTCGACAACGGTGCCGACATCATCAACATCTCGTGGGGCTGGGCGTGCGGAGGGCTCGGGCCGATCGAGACGTGCCCGGAAGGCTTCGAGGCGGCTGTCGACTACGCGGAGGCCAACGGCGTGGTCGTGGTCACGAGCGCCGGGAACAACGGACCGGCCGACCGCTGCCCCGACGAGTTCCCCACGAATGCGCCGCAGTGGCCCGCGGTGGTGGACCGAGTCATCTCCGTCGGCGGCATCACGCCGTGGGGCGACGTGTTCGACTGCAGCCCACGGCGCGGGGACGTCGACGTGCTCGCACCGGCCATGCAGCTGCTCGTCGCCCAGTCCGGCGGCGGCTACGAGGTCGTCGAGGGCACGTCCTACGCGGCCCCCCTCATCTCCGGGCTCATCGCCGTCATCCTCGCCGAGCACCCGCACCTCACCCCGGAGGACATCCGGCGCATGCTGCCCCAGTGGACGTGGGCCGACGGGAGCATCAACGTCGTCGCGGTCCTGGCCACCCTCGGGTACTACGGAGACGGGCCGGGCGATGTCGACGTCCTCGACGTGGACTGGATCTACCCGTACCGCGCCACGTTCTCCTTCGGTGGCGACCACCCGATCGCCACCGGGCTGCTGCCCCACGCGAACGACACCGTCCTGCACGGCACCCACTGGGGCTGGGCGCGTCCCGCCCCGCACGAGAGCCAGGACGGTCAGGTCCCGTTCGGCGAGATCACCGGCGCGATCTACGGCATGAACGACGGGAGCCTGCAGGCGACCGGACGGTTCGACTACACCACGACGGACGAGATCTGGCTCGGGACGGCGGAGGACGGCAGCTCGCACGGTCACGCCGAGTTCTGCCCGTGGTCGGCCCCGGACGGGTTCACCCCGGCCCGGGTGTACGGCTGGCCAGGTCCCGTCCGCGTCGGCGTCGAGGCCGTGGAGGTCGGCGCGGACCAGGCCGAGATCGGCCTGACGTTCTCACCCGGGCTCGGGGCCACCGTCGAGCGGGCCGGGCACATGCCACCGCCGACCTTCGTGCGCAACAGCATGGACCTGTGCCGCGGGGCGTTCGACGCCTACGCCGACCAGCCGCTCGTCGACCCGTTCCGGGGCACGCCGTTCAGCTCATACGCCGACGCCGAGGGCTACCTCCAGGAGCACTTCGAGACGAACGAGCGGATGACCGGGTACTTCTACGACTCCGCGCCGATGAGCGTCGACGGCATCACCCTGTGGTCCACCGGCGGCCAGCTCATCACCAACAACGGCCCGGACCCCGTGCAGCAGGACGGCGACATCACCGTCGAGATCGAGCGCTGGTCCGCCGCGGACGGCTGAACGTCGGGCCGGGTTCAGCCCGACAGGCCCTGGGCGTCCCGGTAGTAGGTGACCGCACCGGGGTGCAGGTCCACCGGCTCGGTGAAGATCGCCTTCACCGGATCCAGCAGTGTCGCTGCGGGCACGTCGGACGCGATCCGCCCGCCGGCGTCGAACACGGTCGCCAGCACCCGTTCCGCCACCGGCGCGGGAAGGTCGTTGCGAACCATGAGGACGTTCGGGACCGCGACGGTCGCGACGTCCTCGGTGAGTCCGTACGTGCCTTCCGGGATCCTGCCGTGGCGGTAGCCGCTGCGGTGCTCGGCACGCAATGACCGGACGGCGCCGGCCAGCGGCACCAGCCGGATCGGCACCTCGTCGGCCAGCTCGGACAGCCCCGGTGTACCGAGCCCGCCCGACCAGAAGAAGGCATCGACCTCGCCGCGTCGCAGGGCCGCGACGGACTCGGTCAGGCCGAGCATCCGCACGTCGACCTGCGAGCGCGGCAGCTCGGCGGCGGCGAGCAGCCGGTCCGCGATGACCGCGGTGCCCGAGCCGGAGGCACCGAGCGAGACCGTCCGGTTCCGCAGGTCGCGGACCGATCGCACCGCCGAGTCGTCGAGAACGACGAGATGGACGAAGTCGTCGTAGATCCGTGCCAGTGCCGAGACCTCGAGCGGCTCGTCGAAGTCGCCCACGCCGGCAACCGCGTCCGCTGCGGCGTCCACCGTACTGAAGGCGATGTCGGCCCTGCCGTCGGCGAGATCCTGCAGGTTGTCCACCGACCCGTCGGTCGGCAGCACCTCGACCTCGAGATCGAGAGCCGACGCCATCTCGTCGCCGAGCCGCTCCCCGTAGCCGTGGTAGATCCCGGAGGGGCTCCCGGCCGAGATGACCAGCGGATCAGGAAGCTCCTCGTTCTCGCCACGGTCACAGCCGAGGATGGGCGCCACCGCCGCCAACGCAAGCAGCGCGACGACGATTCTGCGTGGCCGGCTCACGCCGTCACCTCCCAGGTCGGAATGCGCAGACAGGCGAGCAGGCCGCCGTCGCGCGGCAGTCTCAGCTCGAGCGATCCACCGTTCGTCGCCAGAAGCTCGGCCGCGATCGACAGCCCGAGACCGGTGCCGCGCACGTCGGCATGCGACGGGCTGCGCCATGCGCGCTCGGTGATCTTCTCGAGCTCGTCCGGCGGGACACCGGTGCCGTGGTCGCGCACGGTCACCTCGATCAGGCCGCCGGCCGTGTCCACCGCCATCTCCACGGGGGTGCTGTCCGGCGAGTACTTGACCGCGTTGTGGATGATCGCGTCGAGTGCCGCCTCCACGGCCGTCCGGTTGATCATTGCCCACGAGGGCTCCAACGTCGGCGTGGTGACGGTGATCTCACGTCCCCCGACGAGTCGACGCCAGTCCTCGGCACGGTGTCGGACCAGCTCCTGCACGTCGACCTGCTCGGTCTCGTGGTCCGGCATCGCATCGTCGGCGAGCCGCAGCATCTCGTCGAGGGTGCGAGCGATCCGCAGCACCTCCGAGCGGACTTCCTCCACCTCGACGGTGTGTTCGGAAGGCAGCGACGCCTGCAGCTCGTCGATACGCAGCAAGGCGCCACTCAGCGGAGTGCGCAGCTCGTGCGAGACGTTCGAGACGAACTCCTGACGCCGCTGGACCAGCGTCTCCACCTTGTCCGCCATCTCGTTGAACCGCTCGACGACGCCGCCGATCTCGGGCGGCCCGACGGACGCCGGGATTCGTGCCGCGAGGTCCCCGGAGCCGATCTCCCACATGGCGGCCTCCACCGACCGGACCGGACGCAGCACCCAGTCCGCGATGCGCCCGGCGACCCAGCCCGCCAGCAGCAGGGCCCCGGCGGCACCGGCGATCAGCAGGCCGACGTGGATCCACGCATCGCGCGAGAGTGCGTCGGCGTCGGCGACGATGACCACCGCTCCGGCGACGTCACCGCCGACGAAGACCGGCTCCGCGACCACGACGTGCTCGATCTGCCACGGAAGCACGTGCCCGTGCGGGTGGCTCCGGCGACCGGCGAGCGCGGCCTCGGCCTCCTCGACGCCCGCGGCATCGAGCCCGTTGCTCGCCCACGTCTCACCCGAGGAGTCCAGGACCGCGGCGCCGATCCCGTACACCTCGCGGTAGCGCTCCAGGTCGTCGGACACGATCGAGGTGTCACGGTCCACGAGTGACTGACGCGCGACGAGGGCCAGGTACGCCGCATCACGCAGCCGCTCGAGGTGGGCCTCCTGCTGGTTCGCCTGCGCCACGCTGCAGGCGTACGCGAGCCCCAGCACGGCCAGAAGCGCCACGCTCGGGACATAGAGGAACTGCGCGAGTCGGCGACGCATCCGGCGCCGGCCTACTCGGTGGTGGCGAGCCGGTAGCCGACACCACGCACCGTCTCGACCAGGGCGTGCTCGCCGAGCTTGCGCCGGAGGGACGCCACGTGCACCTCGAGCGTCCGCTCCAGACCCTTCCAACCGGATCCCCACACGTTGCGCAGGAGCCGCTCGCGCCGCACGACCGACCCGCGGCGCTGCGCGAGCAGGCCGAGGATGTCGAACTCCTTGCGGGTCAGGGCGACCTCGCTACGGTCCGGACGGAGGACCCGGCGCGTCGCCAGGTCGATCGTGACGCCGTCGACCACCACGGGGCCGTCGAGAGCCTCGTCGGTCTCCCTGCGCCGACGGCGCAGCACCGCCTCGACCCGCGCCAGGATCTCGCGAAGGTCGTACGGCTTGGTCACGTAGTCGTCGGCACCAAGCTCGAAACCCTTGACCCGGGCGTGGACCGGGCTCCGGCCGGTCGCCATGATGACCGGCGCGTCCGACATCTTGCGGATCCGCCAACAGACCTCGAAACCGTCCATGTCGGGCAGCCCGAGATCGAGCAGCACCAGGTCGGTAGCGGGCGTCAGGGTTGCCAGTGCGCTGGCTCCGTCGCGTGCCTTGACCACGTCGAAGCCTTGTCTGTCCAGTACTGCGACGAGAGCCTTCGATACCTGCTCATCGTCCTCGACCACCATCAACTGCATGCGCGCACTCCTCGAGTTCGTGAGGGGCACGCTCGCGGCCTGGTGGATCGGTTCGCATCATCTCCTACACAACTCCCAGGGTATCCAGGTCGGAGTGCCCCCACTCCGTGAGTGAAGCCGAACACATCTCGGGCGAAATGGCACCCCCCTGATCACCGCTTGAGGTGGATTTGAGGTCTATCTCACAGACCTGACCTCCTCGCACACCGGCGTGAGGGCCGCAGTCTGCCTGGTGACAGGAGCACTCACGGTCCCACCGCGCCGCGACATCACGCCTCTGAACTTGCTCAACTCGGCCGCAGCGGACCCGATGCTCGGGGAGTTCGGCCGCATCGTGGTCGTGCGTCCCGGGCTCCGGGAGGCCGGCGGACCGCGCCGAACCGATCGGCAACGCGGCCGCCGTGGTGCATGCCATCTGGGGGGAAGGCGCGACCATGACACCTGCACCTGCCGGCCTGACGTGTCGCCTCTGTGGGCGCGCGGACCTGCGGAGCGTTCTCGATCTCGGCGCAGCGCCGCCGTGCCAGCGATTCATGACGGCGGACCAGCTCGACGAGCCGGAGCCGGGCCTGCCGCTGCACCTCCGGCTGTGCGCCGACTGCCTGCTGCTGCAGATCCCGCCGCTGCTCTCACCCGCGGACAACTTCACCGACTACGCCTATTACTCCTCCTTCTCCTCATCGTGGGTCGCGCACGCGCGTCGCTTCGTGGAGCGGGCCGCCCGCGAGCTTCTCCCGGCGGACGCGTTCGTGGTCGAGGTCGCCGCCAATGACGGCTACCTGCTCCAGCACGTCGCCGCTCGCGGCATCCGGTGTCTCGGCATCGAGCCCAGCGAGAACTGCTCCGACGCCGCGCGCCGGCGTGGCGTGCCCGTGCACACCGCCTTCCTGGACAAGGCGACGGCGGAGCGCGTGCGCGCCGAGCACGGGCCGGCCGACCTCGTGATCGCCAACAACGTCTGGGCGCACGTACCCGACGTGGTCGGCTTCACCCGCGCGCTCGCCACCTTGGTCGCGGAGCACGGGAGGATCTCGATCGAGGTGCACCACGCACTGAGCCTGGTCCGCGACGCCCAGTTCGACACCATCTACCACGAGCACTTCCAGTACTGGACGGTGCTCGCGGCCGAGCGCGCCCTCGCCGTCGCCGGGCTGCGCCTGGTAGACGTCGAGCTGCTGCCCACGCACGGCGGCTCGATCCGGCTGTGGGCCGTCCCGGCGGCCTCCGACGTCCCGGTGAGCGGCGCCGTCGCCCGGGTGAGGCAACTGGAGCGGACCGCCGGGCTCGACACACCAGCCGGGTACCAGGGACTCGCCCCAGCCGTCGGGCAGATCCGGGACGGCTTGCTCCGCCTGCTGCTGGACGCCCGCGCCGCGGGTCAGCGGGTGGTCGGGTACGGCGCGGCGGGCAAGGGCCAGACACTCCTGAACTACGCGGGCGTGCGGCCCGATCTGCTCGCCTGGATCGCCGACAAGAACCCGTACAAGCACGGCCGCTACGCACCGGGGACCCGCATACCGGTCGTGGACGTCGACCGGATCGAGCAGGAGCGGCCGGACCTCATCCTCGTCCTGCCGTGGAACCTGCGCGAGGAGATCACCGGCCAGCTGTCCGGCGTAGGGCGATGGGGCGGCCGCCTCGTGTTCGCCCAGCCGCGGCTCACGGTCATCGATCCGGGCGCGGCTGCGATCGAGGGGGCCGCATGAAGGTCGTCCTGTTCTGCGGCGGCTACGGGATGCGGATGCGGGGTGGCAGCGAGGACCGGATCCCGAAGCCGATGCAGCTCGTCGGGCCGATGCCGCTGCTGTGGCACGTGATGAGCTACTACGCCCATCACGGGCACACGGAGTTCGTGCTGTGCCTGGGTTACGGCGCCGAGCACATCACCCGGTTCTTCCTCGAGCACAACGAGACCACGTCGAACGACTTCGTCCTGCGCCGGGGCGAGGTCGAGCTCACCTCGACGGACATCTCCGACTGGACGATCCACTTCGTGCACACCGGCCTGGAGAGCACGTTGAACCAGCGGCTGCTGGCCGTCCGCGACCTCCTCGCCGGCGAGGAGCTCTTCCTGGCGAACTACGCCGACGTCCTGTGCAACGCGCCGCTGGAGCCGATGCTCGAGCGGTTCGCGGCCCACCCGGACGCCCTGCTGTCCATGCTCGCCGTCCCGCCGCAGCAGTCGTTCCACGTGCTCGGCGTCGGCGAGGACGGGACCACGGTCACCGACGTGACGCCGGTGTCGCAGATGCCGCTCCGGGAGAACGGCGGCTACCTGATCATGCGGCCCGGCATCTTCGACTGGCTGCGGCCCGAGGAGGACATGATGGAGGACACCTGCCCGCGGCTGGCGGAGCGAGGCCTGCTGATGGCCCAGCCCTACGACGGATTCTGGAAGCCCGCGGACACGTTCAAGGAGCGCGCGGAGCTGGACCGCCTGTGGAGCTCGGGCGAGCGCCCGTGGGCGCTGCCGGGACAGCGCTGATGCCGCCGCGCGGGGACCGCGGCCGGCCGGGGAGGACGGAGGGACTGTCATGCGTGTGCTGCTGACCGGGAACCAGGGGTACCTCGGGACCGTGATGAGCGGGGCGCTGCAGGCCGCCGGTCACGAGGTGACCGGCCTGGACAGCGGGCTGTTCGCGGAGCAGGTGTTGGGGCCCGCCCCGGCCGACCCGCCGACGCGCCGCCGCGACGTCCGGGACGTGCAGGAGGCCGACCTGGACGGCTTCGAGGCCGCGATCCACCTCGCCGCGCTGTCCAACGACCCGCTCGGGTCGTTGGAGCCGGAACGCACCTACGCGATCAACCGGGACGCCTCGACCCGGCTCGCCCGGCTTGCCAAGCAGGCGGGCGTCCGCAGGTTCCTCTACGCCTCGACCTGCTCGGTGTACGGCGCCGCCGACACCACGGTCCCGGTCACGGAGGACGCCCCGCTCGCGCCGCTCACCCCGTACGCCATCAGCAAGGTGAGCGTCGAGGCGGAGCTGGCGAGGCTCGCCGACGCCGACTTCGTCCCGACGTCGCTACGCAACGCGACGGCATTCGGGTTCTCTCCGCGGCTACGGGCAGACATCGTGCTGAACAACCTCGTCGGCCACGCCGTGCTCACCTCGCGCGTGCGGGTGCTGTCTGACGGCACGCCCTGGCGGCCGTTGGTGCACGCCGCCGACGTCGCCGAGGCCTTCACCCGCATGCTCGACGCCGACCCGGCCGTCGTCGGGGCGCGCGCCTTCAACGTCGGCGACGAGACGAACAACCTCACCGTCGCGCAGATCGCCGAGATCGTCGTGGACGCCGTGCCCGGGGCGACGCTCGAGATCACCGGGGAAGCCGGACCCGACCCGCGTTCGTACCGCGTGGACTTCTCGGCCCTCCGGGCGGCGCTGCCCGGGTTCCGCTGCCGGTGGAGCGCCGCCGACGGCGCCCGCGAGCTGGTGGACGCGTACACCCGCCACGGCCTGACCACGGAGGGATTCGACCACGACTTCGTCCGGCTGGCCGTGCTGCAGCGGCAGCGTGGTGCCGGACGCCTCGACGACGCCTTCCGCCCCGCCGCCTAGTCCCCGGACGGCAACGGGATGGAGATCACCACCACCGAGCTGGACGGGGTGCTGCTGCTGACCCCGGCCGTGCACCGGGACGACCGCGGCCTCTTCACCCGGACCTTCGACGCCGCCGCAGCCGCCGAGCACGGCATCCACCCCGGACCCGACTGCCAGGACTCGCAGTCGCGCAGCGAACCGGGCGTCATCCGCGGACTGCACGGCCGCCGCGGCGACGGCGAGGCCAAGCTGGTCCGATGCGCCCGCGGCCGGATCCTCGACGTCGTGGTGGACGCGCGGCCGGGCTCGGCGACCTTCGGCCGGCACCTCGCGGTCGAGCTCGACGACGTCTCGATGCGGGCGCTGTGGATCCCCGCCGGGATGCTGCACGGGTTCCAGGTGCTCTCCGACGGCCCGGCCGACGTCTGCTACCGCATCGACCGCCCGCACGACCCGGGCGAGGACGTCGCCGTGTGCCACGACGACCCGGAGCTCGCGATCCCCTGGCGGCCGGGCACGGCCCGGCTCAGTCCCCGTGACGCGGCCGCCGGGTCCTGGTCCGAGCTCGTCGCGGCGCTCCCGGCGTCCCCGGAGTCCCCGGTCCGGCCCGAGCCGCGGACCTGCCGCGCCTGCGGCGCGCCCGGCGGCCCGTCGGACGTGGTCCTCGACCTCGGCGCGCAGCCGGACGCGAAGGCCTTCCCGCTGCCGGACGCCCCGACACCCCCGACGGCGCCGCTCGCCATGTGGTGCTGCACCCGCTGCGGCCTCGCCCAGCTCGCGGACGCCGGCGGCGAACCGCCGGGCGAGGACACAGCGGGTGAGGAGACACCGGGCGCCGAGCCGCGCGCGCTGCGCGAGCAGGCCCGGCGCGTGGTCGCCGACCTCGCGGCCGACGGGCTGCTCCCGGCCGACGGCGACCCGGCCGTGCGCGAGTTCCCCTCGCCGCACGGCGGGTCCTGGCTGCCTCTCCTGGAGGATCGCGGGCTGCGCGCCGTCGACGCTGCCGCGGACCTGGTGATCGACTCGTTCGGCCTCATGCACGAGCCCGACCAGGCCGCCGCGCTGGCCGCCCGCGCCGCCGCGCTGCGCCAGGGCGGGCTGCTGGTGCTCCAGGTCCACAGCCTCGCCGGGATCGTCGCGGGTCGGCAGTGGAACGACCTGCGCCACGGCCACTACGCGTACTGGTCCACCACGGCGTTGACGCGCCTCCTGCACCGCACGGGGCTGACAGCGGTGTGGGCCCGGTCCTACCCGCTGTACGGCGAGACGGTGGTGCTGGCGGCCCGGCGCGCCGTCGACCTCCCGGCGGACCATCCGGCACCGTCCGAGCTGACCGCCCTGCTGGCGGCCGACGAGCGGGCGGGGCTCACCACGCCGGGCGGGCTGCGCGTGCTGGACCGCGCCGCACGCGACGGCGCGCGTGCGCTGGCGGACCATCTGCGCGCCGCCCGCGACCGCGGGACGTCCGTGCTCGGGTATGCGGCAGCGTCCCGGGCCATCACGTTGCTCCGTCTCGCGGGCGTCGGTCCCGACCTGCTTCCCGCCGTCGCCGACGCCTCGCCGGACAAGCAGGGGAGGCTGTTGCCCGGCACCGAGATCCCGGTGATCAGCCCTGAGGAGCTCGTGGCGCGACGCCCGGACGAGGTCCTCGTCCTCCTCGAGGACCTCCTCGAGGAGCTCACGGACACCGTCCCCGAGCTGGCCGGCCGGCTGGTTGCCCACCGGCCGGACTCCCCGACGATCGGCGCTCCGAGCCGGCACGTGCGCCGGTTCACCGGGTCGACCGCTGCCCAGCGGCGGCTGCACACGCTCGTGCCGGGCGGTGCGCACACCTATGCCCGCGGCGAGGACCAGTACCCCGACGGCATGGCGCCTGTGCTGGTGCGTGGGCGGGGCGCGCTGGTGTGGGACGTGGACGGCAACTGCTACGTCGAGTACGGCAGCGGCCTGCGCGCGGTGACCCTCGGTCACGCACACCCCGGGGTGGACGCCGCCGTCGCGCGAGTGCTGGGCGACGGGGTCAACTTCTCCCGCCCGTCCACCCTGGAGCTCGCCGCGGCCGAGGAGTTCCTGGACCAGGTCCCCGGTGCGGACCAGGTCAAGTTCGCCAAGAACGGCTCGGACGTCACCACCGCGGCGGTGCGCCTGGCGCGGGCCGCGACCGGGCGCGACCGCATCGCGATCTGCGACCAGAGCTTCTTCTCGGTGGACGACTGGTTCATCGCGCACACCCCGATGGACCGCGGCGTCCCGGCGGCGTCCCGGGCGGCCGGGACCCTGTTCCCGTACGGAGACCTGCAGGCGCTCGAGGAGCTGCTGGACGCCCACGGCGAGGAGCTCGCCGCGGTCGTCATGCAGCCCGCCACCGCGACCGCCGAACCGCCGCCCGGGTACCTCGAGGGCGTGCGCGCGCTCTGCCGGCGCCACGGCGTGGTGCTGATCTTCGACGAGATCATCACCGGCTTCCGGTGGGCCGCCGGCGGGGTGCAGGCGCTCAGCGGCGTCACCCCCGACCTGGCCTGCTGGGGCAAGGGCATCGGCAACGGCTACGCGATCTCCGCCCTGACCGGGCGGGCCGACCTCATGGAGCTCGGCGGTCTGCGAACCGACCAGCCCCGCTCCTTCCTGCTGTCCACCACCTACGGGCCGGAGTCGGTGGGTCTCGCTGCGCTTCGCGCGGTGCTCGCCGAGCACCGCGACCACGAGCCACTGGCCGCGCTGCACCGGACCGGGGAGGAGCTTCGCAATGCCCTCACCGCCGTCGTCGCGGATGCCGGGCTGACGGACCACGTCAGAATCACCGGGCACCCGGCGTGCCTGATGTTCGCCACCCTCGACGCGGACGGCCGCCCCAGCCAGGCGATGCGCACCGTGCTGCTCGCCGGCCTTCTCACGAACGGGGTGCTCGGACAGTCGCTCGTCACCTCGGCCGCGCACGGCCCGGCCGAGGTGGACCATACCGCCCGTGCCTTCACGCGGGCCCTGCCGGACTACGCCCGGGCGCTCTCGGACGGCCCCGAGACGGTGCTGGCGGGGCGTGCCGTCGCACCCGCCCTGCGGTCGCTGGCGGCGCCGCGCCGCGTCCGCGGCTGACCGTGGGAATGTGCCGTTTCGCGGCGGATCGCCAAGATCAGAACTTCATCAACTGCGAGTACCGCGCGCCCGGGCCGCGGCTAGCGTGACGAAGGCAGGCCAGATCGGACGCAGGGGGTCGAGATGAACGGGTCGGGGGCACTCGGGCATCATCCGTTCAGCCTGCCCATCCCGGCGCGCACGCCGGGCCACCTCGAGGCGCTGCCCGAGGTCTCCGCCGCTCCTGACTGAGGGGTGGACGGCCGACCCCTCCCGGTTCTTGCCCCCACCGTCCGTCCTGGGCGGAGTTCACCCCCCAGTCAGGAGCCCATGATCATGCGAACACACCGCACGCGGGTCACGCGGGTGCTCTCGACCGTGTTGCTCACAGGCGCGCTGCTGCTCATGGGCGGCGCCGCGCACGCCGCCGCACCCTCGGACCTCGTCCCCGGCGTGGCCGGGGAGAACGGCCTGGTGGACAACGTGGTCGGCCCCGAAGGAGGGGTCCGTCGCACGGTCGAGAGCCTCACGAGCGGCGACGTCGGCGGAGCGGTCGAGGGTGTTGCCGGGGAGGATGGTGCGGTCGAGAAGCTGGTCGGGCCGGGCGGCGTGACGGACGGCGTCACCGAGGACGTGGGTGATGCCGTGGAGAACATCGCCGACGGCGACGCGGCAGGTGCGGTCGAGAACGTCGCCGGCGAGGGCGGCGTCGTGGATGACGTACTGGGGGACGACGGCCCGGCCTCCGACCCGGAGGAGATCGTCGACCCGGTCATCCCGGACGAGCCGCCGCGCGAGGTCACCCCGGACGAGCCGCCGCGCGAGCCGGATCCGGACCCGGGTGTGACCCCGCCCGGTGATCTACCCGGCCCCGGGGGAGGCACTGATCCCACTCCCGGGGGAGGCAGCGCCCCCGGCACGGACGACGGCGCGTCCAGCCGCCCGGCGGCCGGCTCCGGCGCCACCGACGGGCCGCCAGGCCATGCAGAGGTCCAGGACTGCGTCCATGACACCGCCGCGACCGCGAGCGGGTGGGCGGCCGCGACGGGCAGGGCCGCCGCCCACCCGGGCGACACCGTCGAGGTCACCGGGGTCGCAGACTTCGACCTCCTCGACGAGCTGGTCTCCGCGCCGGCCGTCGACGGCCACGTCTCCGCGACCGGCCCCGCGGCGAACCCGATCACGGTCGCACCGCCCGGCGGCGGTGACGTCGCCTACTCCGGCCTCGGGGTCGCCGGGCTCGCGCTGCTCGCCCTGCTGCTGGTGGCCGGCGAGTCGGGGATCACGCGCGCCGGCCGCTGAGTCACCTCGGCGAGGTCACCACCACACGTCGGTGCCGAGATACTCGGCGAGCGCCTCGTTGTGCGGCCGGAAGTACTCGGCAAGGCGTTCCCGGGTGGCCCCGGCCAGCCTGGGTCCACCCGTGGCCGCCATGTCGTTCGGAGCGAACCGTTCCGGAACCCATGGCTCCAACCCGGCGAACTCGACGACCCGTGCCACCGTCTGGGCGGGCCGGGCGTACATGTCCTCGGATCTGAGCACCAGGACGCGGTCCCGGCCGAGCGCCCGGTGGCAGCGGCGCACCTGATCGAGGTAGTGCCCGCGGGAGAGGTAGGAGCAGTGGCGCCAGGCGAACCCGACCGCCGACTCGTCCTGCTCGATGCGGCGCAGATCCGGCTCGACCCGCGCCGGCTCGAGGTCGATCGCCTCCTCGAACGTCGACGCGGTCTCGAAGCCGAGCCGGCGCTCATGGAGGTAGTGCGAGTGCGCCCGCCGCAGGGGATCCCGCAGCAGGAGCACCACCCGGACCTCCGGCAACGTCGCGGCGATCCGGCCGGGCGCGTGCGGGTGGAACATGTACCCCGGGCTCGCCTCGATGGTCAGCCGGTACCGCCCACGTCGCGCGAAGTGCCCGCCGTACCACGCCGGACCACGGTGATGCCGATCGTCGAAGAAGTGGAGCTCCTTGGTGAGTGGGACGCCGATCTCCGGGTGCCGCGCGAGCTGCCGGTCGAGATATGTCGTTCCAGCTTTCTGAGCGCCGGCGATGAGCAGGCCGGGTAGCTGACGCTCCCCCGGCAGCCGGCTTCGACCCCCGGCGACCAGACCCACCGCCGAGTCACGCGCGGCGATGATGCGGCGCCGGGTGCCCGGCGAGGTGAGTGGTTGGAGGATCCGCTTCGCCGTCCGCTCGAACTCCAGCAGCATCGTTCCTCATCGCCCCCGGCGGTCCAGCCGCGCCGAGCGGTCGAGGTCGAGAGTGACGACGGATGTCGCCAGGAGCAGGAGGCGACGCCGACGCTCGAGCGCACGGACCCCCACGGAACTGGGTGCGGGGAGAACCACGCCACCGAAGCGCCGGTGGTAACCGCGCAGTCCGGTCAGGATCTCGTCCAGCTCGGACTGCTCCCGTGCCAGCGGGGCGTTCGCCACGGCCGTCGCGCTCGAGCTGGAGGCCCGGTCGGACGGCCGCACCAGCTCCGCCGCATGCGTGACGATCTCGGGGCCGAGGTCCATACCGAACACCTCGTTCAGCGTGGCGGCCAGATCCGCGACGGTGCCGTGCGGGTCCTCGAGCAGGTCCTCGTAACGGACGAAATGGCAGGCCCGCCCGGCGAGGTTGCCGAGCGTTGCGCGGCTGTACCGCTCCCACAGGCCGAGCGCCATCGCCTCGCTGTAGCGGTTCCGGTGCCGGAGCGAGCGTGCCACGTGCCGGGGGGCTCGGCTCACCACGACGGCGAGGTCACCGAGGCCGCGATGGTCGTCCCACAGATCGAGCAACAGGCAGTGCGCGGGATCCTTGAGGAACCACGGCCGGTCCGCGAAGACGGACAGCACCTGGTCGATGCCGCGGGCGGCCAGCTCCCGCGAACGGGCCGAGTACCACATCGGTTCCTTCGGTGGTGCCGAGGCGAAACCCCGTTCACGGCGCAGGATCGCCCGGTGCAGCTCCACGAGTGGCCGCTGCTCCCAGTACCCGTCGGCGTTGAACCGGTCGCCGTCGAGCATCAGGTCGCGGGGCCCACCGTCGAGCCCGAGGCGGTCGAGCACACCGGTGACGACGGACGTCCCGGACCGGTGCATGCCGAGGACGTACGCCCCCCGCCCCGGAGCAGGACGCGTGCGCGTCGAGCGGCTGTGGTCCCGTTGTGCTGTCTCGTAGCGGGGCATGGCTCCGTTCGCCTCTCCTGGTCGATGGGTGGTGGGTGTGCTGCCAGCCGCCGTGCTCACCGTGGCGCGGACTCCGCCGTCGGCTCGGTGCGGAGGGAGGGCGGCGATGGGATGGCCGCCGGTTCCCTGTGGCTGCGCCGCAGGCCGGTCACGGCGCCGAACAGTCGTGCCCGTAGCGCCCATGCCCACCAGGCGAGCGGCTGGAGCACGCGGCCGAGCCCGCGCTGGACGGACGAGACGTTCCAGTGCGCGGCAGCCTCCGTGGCGAACGCGGTGTTCTCGGCGTGCTGGTGCCTGGAGTGTGCCGCCGAGAGACCCGCCGTGGACAGGCGGAACGCCGCCCGGCTCTCCGCCTGCCCGTACAGGTGGCCGCGCTCGAGCAGGCGGAGCCACAGGTCGATGTCCATCGGGAACGTGCGCCGGGTGTCGAACCCGCCGACGGTCTCGTAGTCGTCCCGCCGGAACATCACTCCTGCGGACTCCCCGATCGGGTTGATGCCCAGGGTCACCACCTGGCGGACCACCTCGGCGCCGGTCCGCCAACCGGTGAGCCCGTACAGCCCTCGGGCCGCCTGCAGCGTCCGGCCGTGCTCGTCGATGAAGTCGCGCCGGCAGGCGACGACCGCCAGCGCAGGATGCTCGGTGAGCATCGCCGCCTGGGTCGCGAGCATGCCCGGGTAGATCAGGTCGTCGGCACACACCACCTTGACCAAGTCGCCCCGCGCGTGGGACATCGCGAACCGCCAGTTCTGCGCCAGCGGCAGCAGCGTGGTGGTGGTGAGCACGCGGAGGCGCGGATCGTCCCACTCGGCCAGGACGGCAGCCGTGGCGTCGGTCGAGGCGTTGTTGACCGCCACCACCTCGAAGTCGACACCGGACTGGGCGAGGACGCTGCTGAGCGTGGCCCGCAGGAATCGCTCGCCGTTGTGGATCGGGATGACGATCGAGACGGTCGGTGCGTGCACCGCTCCCCCTTCAGCTCGCGACATCGGACAGCACCTGGAAGAAGTGACCGAACAGCGACGCGAGGCACGCCACGGTGAGGAACGCGATGGCGACGTCGAGCCGGCGCACCGCCGCCGACCGGCGCGGCAGCGGCGTGCGCTCGTCGGCACCGCCCGTCCCGGCGGACCGCTCGGCCAGCACGACCCGGGTGAGGCAGGCCACGAGGAAGGCGATCCACGTGATGGCCCCGAGCACGGCGGTCCACATCATGGGCCGGCCTCCCGGTCCTCACGCGCGAGCAGCAGCCGTCCGTCGTGCTCGTAGACCACCCGGTAGCCGTGGGCGAGGAGCCCGTCGGCGACCTGGCCGGTCCAGCCCGGCTCCATACCGTCGAGGATGACCCCTTCGCGGTCCTGCTGCGGGGTGATGACCACGTACTCGACCTCGTCCTGCTCGAGGCACGCGACCATCTGCTCCTCCGTGACGCAGGGGCGCTCCTCCGAGTCGAGCTCGTCCATGCCGCGCTGCGGGACGTCCGCGGCCGCGGCCATCTGCAGCGGGGTGGACCACCGCAGCACGACGATCGTCTCCCCCTCCCGTGCCTGGCCGTACGCGACGTCCATGACCGCCAGGTCACCGTCGGTGAAGGTGAGCCACGCGTCGTTGCCGCCCCGCAAGGCGAGGCAGCTCACCGCGAGCGCGCCGACGAGGACCGCCGAGACGACTCGAGCGAGGACGGCGCGCGACCTGAGCGCCTCGAGGGCGTAGCCGATGCCGATCGCCAGCCACGGCAGCGAGAAGAGGTAGCACCGCATGAAGATCTCGCCGCCGTACGGCTGGACGGCCGCGATGAGGAACGTCGAACCGGCCAGCACCGGGAGCGCCCACGTCCGGTGCGCCGCGCGGCGCAGCACGAGCCAGCCGACGAACGCGATCAGGCCCACCAGCAGGAAGACCCCGATCCGCCCGGAGGTGATGACCTGATGACCGAGGTCGCCCGAGACCCGGTCGGTGACGCCGGCGTTCAGAGACCCGCCGAAGTCACCGATGCCGCCGACGATCTTCTCGAGCTCGTTGACCCAGGTCTCCCGCGCGCCGAGGAAGAACCACACGGTCGGCGCAGAGAGCAGCATGATCGGCAGCCAGGCACTGGAGAGCCGCCCGAACAGCAGCAGGACCAGGGCCATGCCGGCGAGGACGAACGGCGAGAGCTGATGCGTCGGGGCCAGCGCGACCGCGAGGAGCAGCAGGAGCACGTGCGCGCGGATGCGGGTGCCCGGCGTCGTCGGCGGCACCGAGCGGCGCCAGGGCAGGATCCGGCCGCCGGTGGCGGGGCCGGGACTGGTGAGGTCGGAGACCATGATCGCGAGACCGGCGACGTACAGGCAGTAGGTGAGCGCCTGCGGCGAGAAGTAGTCCTGCTCGGTCCAGCTGGCGGCCAGGAAGAGCCAGACCGCCAGCCACGCGACACGGCCCGGACCGGCCACCGCCTGCGCGAGCGCGCCAACGCCGAGGGCGGCGATCCCGGTGAAGGCCACGGGCGCCAGCTCGATCATCCGGTCCACGCGTTCCAGGCCGGCCGCCTCGGCCCACATCTGGGTGACGGTGAACATGGCCGGCCAGGAGAACCGGATGTCGAAGTTGTGGATCACGTCCCCGGTCATCCCGATGTGCTCGGAGAAGCCGGCATGGATCCATCCCCACGGCAGGCGCGCGGGACCGTAGACCAGCGGCTGCGTGGCCGAGACGGAGAGCCAGAGCCCGATCGTGGCGAGGGCGAGCACGATCGTGCGTCGCTGCCCGAAGAGCTCCCACGCCCCGGCGGCACCGACCAGCACGATGCCGGTCAGGCACACCGGGGACAGCTTCGTGATCAGGCCGTAGCCGTCGAGCGTGTCCGGGTCCACCGGCTCCAGCCCCACGGCCCACAGCAGCACCCCGAGGAGGACCAGCGCCGCGGGTGCCAGGTCCTTCAGCAGGTGCGCGAGCTCCCGCCGCCGCTCGTGACGGTCCTGCGGGGTGGGCGCACCGTTCGGCGGGGCGGTCCCGCGCTCGGGGAACAGATCACCCAGCGTCACGCGCTGCTCGTCCAGTCCGGTGCTCATCGTCGTTCGACCCTCGCCAGGTCGACGGCCGCGCCGACGGCGCACAGGACCTGCCAGCAGACGTACAGCACGCCGATCGTGGTGACGTCCGGCGTCACCAAGGCCGCGACCATGAGCCCCGCGGCGTTCACCACGTGGAGCAGCCCGAGGCGGAACCCGCGACCGGCGCCAGTGTGCACGGCGACGACGATGAGCACCGCCGCACGCGCGGCGAAGCCGAGCAGCACCCAGCGCAGCAGTGGCGTCATCGAGAGGTAGCTCGCGCCGAACAGGCCCATGATCACGTCGGCGAGCAGCGCGGCCAGGGCGAGCGTGGGCACCAGGACCATGGCCACCCGGACGGCGAGGTGGCGGATGAGGCCGCGGCGGTCGTCCGCGTCCGCGGCGATCCGGATGGCGAGCGAGTTGCCGAACCCGGTGGTGGCGAACTCGAGGGCCTGCAGGCCGGTCCACACCACGAAGAACGCAGCGCCGACCTCGGTGCCGAACCGTGCGATCGCCACCAGGGGGATGACGTTGCCGGCGACCGACACGGCAAGGTGCGCGGTGTACGCCGGCCCGACGAGGCCTGCCACCTCCTGGCGGCCCGGCAGCAGCGCGGGCCCGGTGGCGCGGCGGGCCCGGCGAAGCATGAGGGTGGTCACGACGACCACGCCGATGACCACCGGCACCACCCAGGACAGGACGATGCCGAGCGCGCCGAGCAGGGGCGCCAGAGCCACCAGCAGCCCGATGCGGACGACGGCGAACGTGACGTTCTCGACCGGGACCCACCGCGCCCACCCGAGGCCGGTGAGCGCGTCGTCCTGCAAGCTGAACAGCGCCCAGGAGACGGCGCCGAGCACGAACAGGCCCCCTGCCGCCAGCCACGGCAGCGGTTCGGAGGCGGCCGGGATGGTGCCCGGCTGGACGAGGAACCACACGGCGGCCACCACCAGGCCGAGGGCGACCGTCACGACGAAGCACCGCGTCACCAGGGTGGCCCCGGCGGAACCCGCTCGGGGCAGCCAGCGCAGCAGCCCGAACGCCAGGCCGAGCTCGGAGATCGCGGCGACCATCTTGAAGGCGTTGACGAAACCGGAGGCCTCACCGACCTGGGCCTGCGGGAGCATCCGCGCGGCGATCAGCCAGCCGAGCAGTCCGGCGAGGGCGGTGACGGTGGCGCTCCCGCCGAGGGCCGCACCATCCGCGAACATGCCCCCGCGGCCGCCGCCCCGCCGCGCAGACACGGTCTCCTCCCGGGCGGTCGCCGTCGCCGTCACGAGGTGTCACCCGAGCGCCGGTCGCGGCGCCGAGCCAGACGGATCACGAGGCCGACGGCGGTGAGCACCTCCAGCGCCAGCATGACGGCCGCCGGCTCCCACCAGTTCGTGAGCAGCATGACCATGGCGAGCAGGATCGAGATCGCGACGCTCGCGGCGATCACCACCGTCCACCGGCGGGGCGCGGGGTCCTGGGCGCGCGCGAAGAGCACCCAACCCGGCGCCGTGCACACGAACACCAGCAGGAGGGGCAGCCGCGCCGACGGCGGGCCGTCGGTGACGCTCAGCGCAACCGTCGCCAGGGTCACCACGAGCAGCGCCAGCGTGACGTGCCGGGGCGCCTCGCCGGGCCGGTCGACGGCCGGGCCGGGGGCGAGATCGGCGGGCCGCGGCGCCGCCGCGCTCACAGCAGGTCCACCGCGCGCTCGGCGATCGCGTGGGCCGCCCGCCGCGCCGGCCACGCGGCAGGGACGCGGAGTGCGGTCGGCGTGACGCCCTCGAGTGCACGGCGCAGGACCTCACCCTTGGCACCGAAGTGCTCGTCAAGCCCGATCAGGCCGGCTTCGGCCAGCCTGGTCAGCACCAGGCGAGAGGGCTCCGGAAGCCGGGCGACCACGTTGCCCAGGATGCGCCGCACCACCCCGTCGGTGTCCCGCCGGACGAGCTCGAGGTGGGGCCCGTCCCACGGCTCGACGAGGCACACCGCGGCGAGCGGTGCGCTGGCCGCGACCTTCTCCGCCGGCAGGAACGTCCGCGGGTGGACGACCACGCCGTCGGTCCGGCCGTTCGTGAACCGCAGAGCCCGGTCGGCGAGGCGGCCGGCCGGGGACCGGGGCGCGAACAGGTGCGGGAAGTACGCCCGATCGGACTGCTCCAGCATCATCTGGCCCGCGTACCCGAGCAGGCGCCCGTCAGCTCCCAGGAACGCCCAGTCGTCGCCCATGAGGGCCACGTGCTCGGACGCCAGCATGCTCGCGACGACTGCGGCACGGGCCGCGGTGCCCCAGGCGGGGATGAAGAGGCCACGCCCTCCGA
Source organism: Georgenia alba (assembly GCF_042665525.1). Lineage (NCBI taxonomy): Bacteria > Bacillati > Actinomycetota > Actinomycetes > Allobogoriellales > Allobogoriellaceae > Georgenia > Georgenia alba. The sequence goes on along the minus strand of NZ_JBHTCQ010000001.1, from coordinate 1,061,446 downwards.
CGGCGAAGCTCGCGCCGCGGACCAGGGCGGCACCACGCCCCGCCGCCACCGCATCGACCAGAGGAAGCACCGCGGTGACGAGCTCGCCGCGACCGCTCAGGTCGAAACGGTCGCCGACGCGCCGCACGTGCACCCGGCCAGCGAGCGCGTCCACGCCGCCGTCGGTGATCCGCAACGCGTCGCGCGGGCCGCCGTGGGCACGCAGCCGGACGCTCGATCCGAGGCCGACCGCGATGTCCGGCCGCGCCCCGGAGGGTGGTGCGGCGTGGAACGGCAGCAGCTTCTCCCGGAAGAGATGCTCGGCCGGCGTGTTGGACTCGACCGCGACGGTCGCGTACCCGTGGATGTCGAACCAGGTGGGCCGTGCGGTGCCCGTGGTCGCCGTCGAGGGGGTGTCCTCGTTGGACGGCCGCGCCGATGCGAGGGCATGCAGCTCGGTCATGGTCTCCTCCTCACCGGGTCGGCAGCGCCACCACGAGGGTGCGTCGAAGGACGGTGCGGGTCAGCGGGTCCAGACTCGTGCTCACGGCGTGAGGGTGGGTGCCGCGAGCCGGAGCCGGTCCCCGCGCGGGACACCCGCGAGCGCCTCGCTCTCTCGGCGCTCGACGTCACGGAATCGCCAGATCTCGCGGCCTGAGGCGAACCGGGAGCGGAGGATGGCCTTGAGCACCCGGTAGCCGTCGCTCCAGGTGCGCAGGTTCGTCTCCCCGTGGATGCGGTCGAGCTCCAGGGACGGCACCTCGGCGATGCGCATCCCGGCGAGCTGGGCGTGGCAGAGGATCTGCGCCTCGATCTCGAAGCCGTCCGCGTACAGCGCGAGCGACGGAAGGACTCGACGGCGGAAGCCGATGAAGCCGTAGCACAGGTCGGACATGTTGGACCGGAAGGCGACGTTGTACAGCGTGCACAGGCCGCGGTTCCCAGCCGCGCGGAGGGGGGTGAGGTCGGTCGAGCCGCCTCCGCAGGCGGCCCGCGAGCCCTTCACGACGTCGAACCCGCGCTCGAACATCGCGATGAACGCGGGAATCTCGCGCGGATCCATGCTGCCGTCCGCATCGATGGCCACGATGTTCTCGCGGCTCGCCGCGGCGAAGCCGGCGCGCATGGCGGCGCCCTTGCCGTTGCGGCCCTGACGAATGATGACGGCGTCCGGCCACTGCTCGAGCACCGCCTCGACGGTGCCGTCGGTGGACTCGGAGTCCACCACGATGAGCTCGGCGACGGGCGGCATCACCTTGAGCACCTCGGCGATGTTGAGCGCCTCGTTCATGGTCGGGATGACCACGCTCACGTCGAGCGCGTCGTCGCGTACGCGTGGCGTGCGGGTCGAGTCGAGATCGTCCACCGAACGCATCGGCTGGACGGCGGTGCCGTAGGTCGTGGTCACAAGTTCCCCCCTGGATCTGGACCCTCGTCCCGCGCCGTCACCCGCGGCGACGGTGGTGCGGAACGTCCGGTTGCCTTGCCCAGCATCTTGCGGGAGCCGGGCCGTGACAGCTGGTCCAGATCCCGGCATTTGATCGAGTCCTGAGGCTCGCGTCCGGAAGCCTCTGAACGGCCTCAAATCGGCTCGGTCCGCGGGCGCTTTCGCGGCCTCCGCGTTCACAGTCTCGAGGTGGGCGGCTCGTGACCGGTCGTCCCGTCGGATGCCTCGACGGGCCCGCGGCCCGCCATCTGTCGTCACCCTCGGTCGCCCTGCACCGCCGCGCGGCCGGGCCCGGACTGGAGCGAAGAGATGAACCTGCGAGACGTCGCTGCGTATGTGGCGGCCGTCGGCATGACGGCCGCGGTGGTCGTGACGGCCGGCGCGTCCCCGGCACCGGCCGACCGGGCGGGCGGCCGCGTGCCGGTCGGACCGCAGTCACCGGCCCGGGTCACGTCCGGTCCGGGCGCCGTCACGAGCGCGCGGCTCGATGACGTGACCTACGGGCAGTACGCGACCGCCCGGACCGACCTCGCCTGGTCGGTGCCCGACACCTGGACGGCCGGTGATCGCATGGCCGTCGCACTGCCGTCGGTCCTCGACGCCACGTCGATCGTCCCGTTCGAGCTCATCGCCGAGGACGGGTCCGTCGCTGCGGACGTCGTGGTCGAGGACGGGACGCTCGTCGCGACGTTCACCGAGTACATCGACCGCCACACCGATGTCAGCGGCACCGCACACTTCACGACCCGGTTCGACCAGTCCGAGCTGATGTTCACCGACGGTGTCATGGTCCTCGACGTCTATCCGGGGCAGACCGTCACGATCGAGCAACATGTCGGCGGGCCGGTTCGTCCCGAGAACGCCTACGCCTGGTGGGTGGGCGGCCAGGGGGTGGCGACCGCTCTGCGGCCCGACGGGGCGCTCGTCGACCCGGACGGCCCCCATGCCGTCTGGGGCGTCAACCTCCGAGCCGGCGCCTGGACGGAATCGGTGACCGAGGTGACGCTCGACGACGACCTCGAGCTCTGCGAGGACGGCGAGCTCCTCTTCCCCGGCGGGCGTCTGCTGGCCCGAGGCCTCGGCACGGGAGCCGAGTGGGGTTCGAGGGCGGTCCCGGCCCAGGTCGAGGTGTCTGCGACGTGCGCCGGTCGCGTACCCACCTTCGTGGTCACCGCGCCGAGGGGTGTGCTCGACGGACTCCAGCTCCGGCTGGACTTCCCGGTGCGGCACCGCACGAACGCGAGTGGTGAGCCGGTGCACGGGCGGGACGACACGGTCGGGTTCAAGGACGGCTACACGGCGGCCGCGACGACGACCGTCGACGGCGCCGAGATCGTCACCTCCGACGTCGACGACCTCGTCTACCAGCGCCCCGAGGGCTCGGCGTCCGCGACGCCGGTGACCGCGCACGCGCGAGAGGTGAGCGCCTATCACAAGGCGCCCGCCTGACGGGCAGCGCGTGCGGTCAGGTCCCGGTCAGGCCTCGGGTGCGGCCCCGAGCATGTGGTCGGCGTAGTCACGCAGCGTGATGCGCCGCTGCGTCCACAGGTCGATGTTCGGCACGGCCGGCGCCGGCCGCACGAGGCCGTCGAGCGAGTCGGCCCGGAACGGCAGCCGCAGCCCGCTGCGCTCGGCGAGGCGCAGCGCCGTGCCGAGCAGGCGGCCCGGCACCGGGGCGACGCGCATGCTCGCCGAACCGGTCGCGGACCTGCGCAGGCCGCGCAGCACCTCGTCGAACGGGACGCGGCGCCCGTTGGCGACGCCGGCCATCCGGGTCGTCACGGGCCGCTGCGCCGTCACCGAGAGGACGCAGCGCGCCATGTCGTCCTCGTGCACCGTGTACTGGTAGGGCTCCGGCCGCAGCACCGGGGCCACCGGGAGGGTGGCGAGTGTGGTCAGGGCGCCCGCCATGCCGCCGCCGCCGTCGCCGTAGACGAGGCCGAGGCGCAGCGAGGTGCCCCCGAGCTGGGTGGTGAGATGCTCGCACGCCAGCTTGGTACGGCCGTAGATCTGCGTGGTCCCCTCGTACGCGGACATCGAGGAGATCAGGACGAGGGAGCCGACCCCGGCCGTCCGTGCGGCCTCGAAGAGCCGTTCCGTGCCCAGCAGGTTGACCCGGCGGATCTCCGCCTCGTCGATGAGCCGGAGGTCGTACGCGCAGTGCACCAGCGCGTCGAGCCCTTCGAACAGCGCCGGGCCCGGCGCGGAGGTGAGGTCGTAGGGGCGGTGCTCGACCGCCGGGTCGGCGGGAGCGGAACGCTGCAGCGCCACCACGTGCCACCCGGCCTGACGGAAGTGCCGCGTCAGCACGGTGCCGACGTAACCGCCGGCGCCGGTGATGCCCACCACCCGTGCGTCAGGCACGCAGCGCCTCGCTCGCGATCCGGTGCGCGTTCGCCATCACGGTGAGGGTGAACGTGGTCGACGGGACGGACGGGAGCACGGCGCCGTCGATGAGGTGGACGCCTGGCAGGCCGTCCACGCGGCCGAGCAGGTCGGAGCCCTGGCCGTGCGGGAAGGTCGACCCGAAGTGGTAGCTCTTGGCCGGCCCGGACGGGGTGACCATCGGGAGCACCGGGTACAGGTCCAGCCGGGGCGCCACCTGGGCCAGCCGGGCGAGGACCTTGCGCAGCAGGGGCTTCTCGGCGGTCCTGACCTGGACGGACACCTCGGCCAACCGGTCGCCCCGGCCGCGCTCGAGCCGGAGGGTGAGCTGCGGCGCCTCCCAGGACGGCAGGTATCCGAAGCCGGCGGTGAGCCGGCCCAGCAGCTCACCGGCCGCCCGGTCCATCACCTTCGCCCGGAGCGGCGCCGGCAGGGCACCCGCGATGGCCGGGTTGTACGGGTAGCAGTGGATCTGGGAGGTCGTGTAGGCGCGGTGGTCGAACTCGACGAGCATGTTGAACTGGTTGAGGGTGAAGTCGCCGCCGGGGTTCCGGCGCGGGTCGCCGGTGCTGGTCGCGGAGACGAACGGCACCAGGAACTGCATGGACTCCTGGAGCGGAACAGCGGCCGGAGGGTTGTCCATCGACGACAGCACGATCCGGCTGGTCCCGATCGCGCCGGCGCCGACGAGCACGCGGTCCGCCGAGAGGCTGAACGGGGATCCGGTGGCGAGCTCGACGCCGGTCACCGCGGGCCGGTCACCGCCCCGCACGCGGGTGACGAGCATGTCCGAGAGGTACCGGATCCGGCCGGCGCGGATCAGCCGCTCGAAGGTGTGGCTGGCCGAGTAGATCAACCCGTACGGACATCCCGTCATGCACAGTCCGCACCGGACGCACGGCGCGGACGCCAGCGCGATCCGTGCCTTGCCGACGACGACGCCCGCGCGCCGGATCGCCTCCCGGTGCCGGGCGTACCGGTCCAGGACGCGTCCGGTCCGCGCGGAGACGGGCGGCAGCGGCCCGCTGGGCCCCAGCAGCGGGAACTCCTCGGCGTAGTCGTCCTCCTCGGCCGCCAGCGGCACCTCGGCGAGCACCGCCCGGTAGTGCGGCTCGATGTCCGTCCAGGACACCGGCCAGCTGTCGAACGTGCTCCGCGAGAACGGCATCGCCTGGGCACCCCAGACGTTGGAGAACCCGCCGAGCGCCCCGGACACCGGTGCCGTGTTGCCACCCGTCGGCAGCAGGACGCCGTCCTGCTGGCCGCGGTCCCGGAAGGCGAAGTCCGAGCCGTACGCACGCTTCTGCGGGATCCGCCCGGCACCGACGCGCACCGGCTGCTCGGAGATCGTCTCGACGTCCCGCGCCGACCATCCGGCGGCGTCCTGGCCCGCCAGCCGCGCGACGGCGGAGCGGGCGTCGTCCTCGAGTCGTTCACCGATGTCGACGACGGTGACGGACTGGGACTCATCGGCGCACAGCGCCAGCGCGGCGCCCGCGGCGGACGGGCCGGAGCCGACGATCAGGTTCTCCACGCCGGCTCCTCCACGCCACGGGCCGGGGCGGGCCGCGCGGTCACCTCGTCGGGCGCGGCGGCGGACGGTCTCTCGAGCCCGGTGCTGAGCTGCGGCCTGCGCCGGCCCAGCGCGAGCTCCACCTTTCCGACCAGGTGCCCGGCACCGGCCAGGCCCAGGCCGGTGACCGCCACCGCGAAGTGCTGCAGGGGCCGGACGTCCCGGCGTGCGGCGGCACGCAGGGCACGCGGCAGGGACCGCGCCACGCCGAGCGCGAAGCGCAGCTCGGCGCCGATGTTGCCCGCCTCGCCCATGTCGGCCACCGAGGCCACCTTGCTGCGGTTGACGACGAAGCAGCGCCGGGAGAAGTACTGCCAGGTCAACCGGTTCGCGCTGACGAAGTGGTTGACCCGCGCCTTCGGCTCGTAGATGACGGCGTCCGGCCCGTAGGTGTGGGCGATGTTGTGCGAGAGGTCCTGATCGTCGTGGTCGTCCGCGTGGAAGCCGCCGAGCGCGACGAACGGCGCGCGCCGCACGCTCATGTTCGCCCCGATGAGATGGCGGACTGGGGCCAGGGTCTCCGGCAGTCCCTCGTAGTGGCAGCCGAAGACCCAGTTGAAGGACTCGGGCAGCCAGGCCGGCCGGGGCGCCTCGTAACGCGGCCGCGGCGCGCCGCCGACGGCGTAGATGCGTCGGTCCGCATAGACCGCGAGCAGGGTCTCGAGCCAGTCCGGCTCGGCCGCGGCGTCGTCGTCCAGGAACGCGACGACGTCCGCGGTGCAGTGCTCGATACCCGTGTTCCGGGCGGACCCGAGCCGGCCCGGATACCGGTTCTCGACGACGACGGGAACCGGGCCGTCAGTGGCTACCGGTTCCGCGCCCCACTCGGCGGCGCACCGCTCGAAGAGCGCGCGGTTGTGGTCGACGCTGATGACCAGCCGGCCCGGGCGGCGGGTCTGGGCACGCACCGACCGCACCGCCGCCACCAGGAGCTCCCAGCGGTCGAGGGTGTAGCAGCAGATGACGACGTCGACCGTCAGGTCGCTGTGGTGAGGTGCCATGTCATCGGCAGCCTAGGTGTGCCACGGCGAGCCGCCAGCCCACGGGCCGGACTTGACGTTCTTCAGAGCCTCGGGCGGGTTTCGGAGCCTCGGGCAGTCCTACGCGATGCCGAGCGGGTCACCGGGGGTGAAGCCCGGGAAGATCTCGGCGAGGTTGGCGCCGTTGCCGAGGCGGGCGGTGACGATCTCCGCGAGCGCCTGCCGGTAGTCGACCGAGACCGGCACGTCGCCCAGCACGAGGTTGGAGGCGCGCAGCGACGGGACGGACCCGTAGACCCGGCCCCCGTTGATCCCGCCACCGAGCACGAACATCGTGTTGCCCTGGCCGTGGTCCAGGCCGCCGGAGCCGTTCTCCGCCACCCGCCGCCCGAACTCGCTCATCGTGACGACCGTCGTGGTGGCCCACCGCTCGCCCAGGTCCTCGCGGAACGACGCCAGCCCCTGGGCAAGGTCGCGGGACCGGCTGGAGAACCAGTCGCCGGAGTTGACGGCCTGCCCGAGCCGGGCGTGCATGTCCCAGTCGTCGATGTCCAGGCACGCGACCTCGACGCCGACGCCGGCCTTCGCCACCTTGGCGACCTCGGCCAGCCCGCGACCCCAGGCCGAGTCCGGGTAGGTGACGCCCGGCGCCGTCGAGACGCCCATCTCACGGACGCTGCGGACGTGGTCGATCGCCTCGAACGTGGTGTCCGCCTGCTCCGCGACGGCCCCACCGGCGGCCCCGTACATCTCGTCGAGCACGGCCCTGACCCGGCCCCGCGCAGCCGGCGTGTGGGTGCGCAGGTCGAACGAGTCGAGGCTGGACATCGCCAGGGTGTCCATGGCGGTGGTCGCCAGGGAGAGCACCGAGGCGCTCCCCACGGTCACGCCACGGAGCGTCCCGGTCTGCGCGGACGAGGTCTGCAGGTGGCGGCCCAGCCAGCCGGACCGCACGTTGGCGGGCGCCGCCCGCTCGACGGCCGCCTGGTCGTCGAAGTGGGACCGGCTGATCTCCGGGGAGCCGGAGCCCTGGACGACGGCGAAGTCGCCGGCGTCCCACAGCGGCCGCAGCGCCGCCATGTTCGCGTTCAGTCCCCAGGTGTCGTCCAGGGCGATGGTCTGCTCCGGACGGACGGCGATCGTGGGCCGCGCGGCGTAGTACGCGGAGTCGCCCACCGGCGCGACGGCGGACAGCCCGTCGAACCCGCCCCGCATGAAGACGCACACGAGGAGGTCGCGTGCGGTGGTGCCGTCGCCGGTCGCGGCGAAGGAGTAGCGCGGCATGAGCGAACCGGCGAGCAGGCCACCGATCCCGGCGGCGGCCCCGGCGAGGACGTGGCGGCGGGAGATGTGGCGTGGGCCGCCGTCGACGTGCTCGACGTCGGTGAGCTCGGGCAGGGAGAAGTTGTCCGTGACGAAGCCGTCCGCCTCGCACGGGCTCATCGCACGGCGCTCGCCGTCGACGTCCACGACGAGGGTGTCCCGGGCGTCGTCGTGATGGTGCAGGGGCGTGACGACGTCTTCCCGGAGCAGTGCCGCTCCGCGCGTGAACCGCGTCTTCCGCCGGGTCTGGGTCATGTCGCACTCCGCTCTATCGCAGGAATCCGTAGGGGCTCGCGAACACGAGCTGGAGGGCGTCCTTGATGTGCCAGGTGACGGAGTGCTCGGTGATCACGTCCGACGGGCCGACCGCCCGCTCGCCACCGTTGCCGAGCATGGCGGCGACATCCTCCAGGTGGGCGCGTGGCCAGGTGAATCCCGTCAGGTGCTGCGTGATGCGCTCGGCCGTCCGAAGCACGTTGTCGCCCAGCCCGATCTCGAGGACCTGCGCCCAGTCGGTGACGCCGGACTCGGACGCGTCCCCCTTGACCGCATGCACCGTGCCGTTCCACATGGCGAGCGTCCGGTTCGGGGACCGCCAGTACGGCGCGGTGTCGGGATACCCGTCCACGCCCGGCCACCCGCGCGGCAGGTGCTGGCCGAGGCCGACCAGCCAGCCGTAGGCGCCGGTGTCGAACTCGCGGTTGGCCCCGACCCGGCCGTCGGGAACGAACTCGGCCGGACGGGCCGCCCGCGCGATCGTCATCACGTACTCGAGCGGCCGCTTCCACTTCCGGCCCGCCGAGGTGCGGAACTCCTCGTGGGTGAGCGTCGCCCGGACGAGGCTCGCGATGGAGGTGTCGCCGTCGAGGTAGGCGGCGGCGAGGTCCTCGACCACCGCCGCGGAGGGTGCGTCGCTGATGTACCGGACGGCGAACCGACGGGCGAGCCTGAGGGCGGTGGCCTCGTGGTGGGCGAGGTGGTCGACGTACTCGGCCAGGACGGTGGGCCCTGCCTCCGCGGAGGCGTTCGGGTGGGCGAAGCCCATGATCTGCAGAGCGCCGACGTGGTGCCGCTCCGGCACGAACGCGTACTCCAGCGTGTCCCAGTCGATGGTGTGGCCGGTGAGCAGGAGCGCGGACTGCCGCACGTCCTCCTCGGTGTAGTGGCCCGACCCGACCGTCATCAGCTCGAGCAGCTCACGGCCCAGGTTCTCGTTCGGCGAGTCCTTCGTGCTGTGCTGGTTGTCGAAGGACCGCAGCACGGCGGGGTGCCGGAGGGCCGCGTGCAGCAGCTCGTTGAAGGGGCCGAGCGCGTGCCGGCGCAGCGTCTGGTCCCAGTCCGGCGAGAACGGCGCGCCCTTCCCGGCGAGGGGGACGTAGATGTGGTCGGAGAGAGTCTCGACGACGGTCTCGAGCAGGACCCGCTCGGTGAACCGGGCACGCGCCAGAAGGGCGATGCGGACCTGGTACTCGGCGAGGAACGGACGGCCTCCGGTGGCGTTCTCCAGCTGGGCAGCGGGCAGTCGCGACCACGGGAAGTACCGGCTGACGTAGTCCTCGAGGCGGGAGTCGCCGATGCCCTCCGGCTCCAGCTGCCGGTCGATCCACGCATGCGTGCCCATCGCCGCGATCCTGGCGGCGATCTCGGCGGTGGGGGCGTGCGCGGCGCGGCGGGCCAGGTGCCAGGCGGCGGTGGTGGCGAGCGGGAGTGAGGACGTCGTCCCGGACGTCGAGAGGTCGGAGCCGGCCGGCGCCGGTTCGTCCACGGTGTCGTCGGCCAGCGGCTCTGCCGTCGCACCCGAGTCGGTCTGGCCGGGCTCGGCGTCCGGCGCGGGCGCGGTGGGCGGGGCGGGCGCGGTGTCGACACCGCCCGGCTCGCTGTCACTGCTCGGCATGTCTGCTCCTCGCCGTCCGGGACGAAAGGGCGCGGCAGCCCACACGGCCACCGCCCCCCGGACCCGGCGCAGACGGAACCGGGCGGCGCACGAGGTTGTCAACGTCACGGGCGAGGCTTCGTGGGGCCCGCCGCCGGAGACCTCTGACGTGTCTCAACTGGCACGCGGTCGCGCGCGGCCCATCGGCATAGTCGGGAACACCTGCCGCGCGCACGCCGGCGATGCGGCGGGGGTCGGCGGGCCTGCAGACGCCCTGTGCCGGCCGGGCCGTACTCCCAGGGACCGCTCGGCCGGCACAGGAGCAGGCCCGTGCGGCTAGCCCTCGGTGCCGAGCCGGTAGCCGACCCCGCGGACGGTCTCCACCACACCAGGGACGCCGAGCTTGCGGCGGATCGAGCTCACGTGCACCTCGAGCGAGCGTTCCAGGCCCTTCCAGCCGGAGCCCCAGACCTCGTGCAGCAGGCTCTCCCGGGTGACCACGGCGCCGTCGCGCCGCGCCAGGGCGGCCAGGAGCTCGAACTCCATGCGGGTCAGGCGAGCCAGCCGACCGTTGGTCAGCCTGACCTTGTGGGCGGCGACGTCGATGGCGATGCCGCGGACCTCGACACGGTCCTTCGGCTCGTCCGGAACCCGACCCGCCTGCCGGCGGCGGAGCACCGCCTCGATCCGGGCGACCATCTCGCGCACGTCGAAGGGTCTCGTGACGAAGTCGTCGGCGCCCGCCTCCAGGCCGCGGATTCGGGCGGATACCCCGGAGCTGCCGGCCGTCATGATGATCGCGGCGTCCGCGGCCCGGCGCACCCGGCGGCAGACGGTGAGGGCGTCCATGTCGGGCAGCGCGATGTCGAGGAGCACCAGGTCGGTGCCGGGGCGCAGCTGCTGGAGCGCGGCGGCTCCGCTGCGTGCCCGGAGGACGTTCAGCCCACGCCGTTGCAGGGCGTGCGAGAGCGCGACGCCGAGCTGCTCGTCGCCCCCGACCACCATGACCTGCACCGCGTGCCCCCCAATCGCCGCGCGCTGAGCACACCAACCGGAGCCGTTTCCCGCACGTCGACGGGGTGGTGGTTGAGCAACTTCAGATCTTGAGGATTTCCTGAGGTTGGTCCCAGGGGGTGAGATCTCCGGGCCTGCCGGAGGGACCCGACCGGGTCAGGTCGCACGGCGGCAATGTCCGATGCCGCGCTTCCTCGTCCTCCGCTGGAGACGGGTCTGTTCGCCCGACCTCCGCATAGACGTTCGTCAGCGGCGGCGAGCGATCTCGTACAGCGCGATGCCGGTGGCCACGGCGGCGTTGAGCGACTCCACCGCCTGCGCGATCGGGATGGACGCGACGACGTCGCAGGTCTGGCGGACCAGGCGGGACAGGCCCTTGCCCTCCGAGCCGGTGACCAGCACCAGTGGCTCGGTGGCGAGCTCGAGCTCGCCGACCCCGACCGGCCCCTCGCCGTCGAGCCCGACGACGAAGCAGCCGGCGTCCTTGAGCTGCTCCAGGGCCCGGACCAGGTTGGTCGCCCGGGCCACGGGCACGCGCGCCGCGGCCCCCGCCGAGACCTTCCACGCCGTCGCGGTCACCGCGGCCGAGCGACGCTCGGGGATCAGCAGGCCGTCGGCGCCGAAGGCACCGGCGCTGCGCAGCACGGCACCGAGGTTGTGCGGGTCCGTCACGCCGTCGAGGGCGACGACGAGGGCGGGACGGTCCGACCTGTCCGCCGCGGCGAGCAGGTCGGCGACGTCGCGGTACTCGTACGGGGGGACCTCGATCGCGACGCCCTGGTGCACGGCGCCGTCGGTGAGGTGATCCAGGTCGGTCCGAGAGATCTCGACCAGCGGAGCGCCCAGTGCCGTGGCGGTGCGCACCACCTCGGCGACGCGCTCGTCGGTGGCCTTGCCCGCGGAGAGCAGCACCCGCCGCAGCGGCACGCCCGCACGGACCGCCTCGGTGACGGGGTTGCGGCCCGCGATCAGCTCGCTCTCGGCGTCGATCCCGACGGCGGCGCGCACCTTGCCGGCACGCTGTGCGCCCGCGTTCTCCGTGCGCTGCCGCGACTCGCGCCGCTCGGCCGCGGCCTTGCGCTTCGCCGCCGGGTGGTACGGACGGTCCTCCGCCTTCGGGGTCGGGCCTCGCCCGCGCAGGGCCTTGCGACCCTGACCGCCGGACCCGACCGTCTGGCCCTTCTTGCTTCCCGGCTTGCGGATCGAGCCGCGGCGGCGGGAGTTGCCGGCCATCATCGACCTCCAAGGTGCCAGCGGGCCCCGTCCGGGGAGTCCTCGACCACGACGCCGGCCGCGGCGAGCCGGTCCCTCAGCGCGTCGGCCCGCGCCCAGTCCCTGGCGGCGCGTGCCTCGTCACGCTCGGCGAGCACAGCCGTGACCAGCGCGTCGAGCGCGGCCCGTTCCGCCGAGCCGCCGCCGGAGCCGCGCCACGGCTCGGCGAGCGGGTCCAGGCCCAGGACGTCGAGCATGGCCCGGACGTCTCTCTGCGCGGTCCGTACCGCCGCGGCATCTCCCTGGGCGAGTGCCGTGTTGCCGGCGCGCAGGTGCTCATGGATGACCGCGAGGGCGGCGGAGACGTTGAGGTCGTCGTCCATCGCGGCGGCGAACCCGGTGGGCAGGTCGTCCGCGCCGAGTCCGGCGACCTCCTCGGCCGGTACCTCCCCGACCAGGTCGGCGGCGCGGCTGACGAAGCCGGTGAACCGGTCCCACGAGGTGGCGGCCTCCGCCGTCGTGACGTCGGAGAACTCGACCGTGGAGCGGTAGTGCACGGTGCCGAGGGCGTACCGCAGGACCGCTGCCGGGACGTGCCGGAGGACGACGCCGACCACGAGGGAGTTGCCGAGCGACTTGCTCATCTTCTCCCCGCCGGTGGTCACCCAGGCGTTGTGCAGCCAGAACCGGGCGAAGCCGTAGCCAGCGGCGTGGGACTGCGCCTGCTCGTTCTCGTGGTGCGGGAACCGCAGGTCGATGCCGCCACCATGGATGTCGAAGGTCTCGCCGAGGTAGCGGCGGGCCATCGCCGAGCACTCCAGGTGCCAGCCGGGCCGGCCGCGCCCGAACGGGGTGGTCCAGGAGGCGGTCGCCGGCTCGTCGGGCTTGGCGGCCTTCCACAGCGCGAAGTCGTGGGGGTCGCGCTTGTCGGAGGCGGCCGGCTCCTCCTCGGCGACCATGTTCTCGAGGGTCTGACGGGTGAGGGAGCCGTACTCCGCCAGCGAGCGGACGTCGAACCAGACGTTGCCCTCGTCACCGGTGTAGGCGTGACCGCGCTTGAGCAGGGTCTCGACCAGGGAGACCATCTCCGGCACGTGACCGGTGGCGCGCGGCTCGTACGTGGGCGACTCGACCCCGAGGGCGTCGTACGCCGCGGCGAACTCACGCTCGAACCGGTACGCCCACGCCCACCACGGGGCGTCCGCCTCGGCGGACTTGGTCAGGATCTTGTCGTCGATGTCGGTGACGTTGCGGACCAGCGTGACGTCCAGGCCCCGACGACGCAGCCACCGCACGAGCACGTCGAAGGCGATCGCGGCGCGGACGTGCCCCACGTGCGGTGAGCCCTGCGGCGTCGGGCCGCACAGGTAGATGCCGACCTTGCCGGGCTCGAGCGGCTCGAACGGGCGCACCGACCGGGTGGCGGAGTCGTAAAGGCTGAGGCTCACCACGCCAGGCTACCTGCGCACCACGGCGCGGTTTCGTCACCGTCCGGGCACCCGGGGCCGCTACGGTTCGCCCGTGACGAACCCCTCGGATCCGGGCCGCGCGCCCGCCGCTCCCGCACCGGATCTCCCGGAGTCGCCCGCCCCACGCCGCGTGGTCGCCGCGTGGAGCCTGTGGGACTTCGGGTCCAACGCGTTCAACACGGTCATCCTGTCCTTCGTCTTCTCGGTGTACGTCACCGGCACCGTCGCGGCCGACCCCGAGCAGGGTCAGCAGGTGTACGCCAACTCCCAGACGATCGCCGGGATCCTCGTGGCGCTCCTCGCGCCCCTGATGGGCGCCTGGGCGGACCGGGTGCGCAACCGGCGCCTGCTGCTGACCGTCTCGACGCTGCTGGTCGTCCTCACGATGGCGGCGATGTGGTTCGTCCGTCCCGAGCACGGCTACCTGCTGCTCGGCGTCACCCTCATCGCGCTGGCGTCCGTCATCGCCGAGATCGCGACGGTGTTCTACAACGGCATGCTGCACGTCATCGCGACGCCGTCGACGGTCGGCCGGATCTCCGGGACGGCGTGGGCGCTGGGGTACGTCGGCGGCGTCGTCGCCCTCGTCATCGCGCTGTTCGGGATGATCCTCGACGGCGGCATGCTGGGACTGCCCACGCAGGAGGCGCAGAACGCCCGCGCCGTGGCGCTGCTGTGCGCGGGCTGGTTCGCCGTCTTCTCGGTGCCGCTGATGATCTGGGGGCCCGCCGACGTGCCCGAACGGGAGCTCGACCGTGAGCCGTTCGGGGTGGTGCGCACCTACCGCGAGATCGTCCGCAGGGTGGTGCGCATGTGGCACGAGGAGCGTCGCATCCTGCATTTCCTGGTCGCGTCGGCCGTCTACCGGGACGGGCTGGGAGCGATCTTCTCCTTCGCGGGTGTGATCGCGGCGAGCTCGTACGGGATGGACACGGTCCAGGTGGCGATCTTCGGCATCGCGGCCAATGTGGTCGCGGCCGCCGGGACGTGGGTGTTCGGCCGGGTGGACGACCGCATCGGGCCCCGTCCGATCATCATCGGCACGCTCGTCGCGATGATCGTCTTCGGCCTGGTCATCATCGCGTTCGACGCCACCGCCGTCTTCTGGGTCTGCGGCCTGGCGATCGCCTCCCTCGTGGGTGCGGTCCAGTCCGCGTCCCGGACGTTGCTCACGCGCATCGTGCCGCCGAAGGACGTGAACGAGACGTTCGGCCTGTACGCGACGGCCGGCCGCGCGGTGAGCTTCCTCTCCCCGTTCCTCATCGGCGTCTTCACCGCCATGGGCGGCGCCCGGCTCGGCATGCTCGGCATCGTGGTGACCCTCGCCCTCGGGCTGGCGGCCTTCCTCCCGCTCAAGACCCCCCGCCTCTGACCGCGACTCGTCAACCCTGTGACGACTCGGCGGGGGTCAGGGGCGGGTGAGGAGAGCGGTCGCGATGGCGGCGACGCCCTCGCCGCGGCCGGTGAGCCCCAGCCCGTCGGTCGTCGTGGCGGAGAGCGAGACGGGCGCACCGAGCGCCGCCCCCATCGCCTGCTCGGCCTCGGCGCGACGCGAACCGACCCGGGGCCGGTTGCCGATCACCTGGACGGCGACGTTGCCGATCTCCCAGCCGGCCCCGCGTACCCGACGGGCCGACTCGCCCAGCAGCGCCGCGCCCGACGCGCCGGCCCAGGCAGGATCGTCCGTGCCGAACTGGGTGCCGAGGTCGCCGAGGCCGGCGGCGGAGAGGATCGCGTCGCATGCGGCGTGCGCTGCGACGTCGGCGTCGCTGTGCCCCGCGAGTCCGGTCTCGCCCGGCCAGTCCAGGCACGCCAGGCGCATCGGCCTTCCGGAGCCCTCCGGGGCGAAGGCATGCACGTCCGTGCCGATGCCGGTGCGCAGGTCCATGACGTTCATGGTGTCTCGCGGAGGAGGAGCTCGGCCAGCGCGAGGTCGCGAGGGGTGGTGATCTTCAGGGCGCGTTCGTCGCCGGGCACCACCCACACCGGCTCGCCGAGAGCCTCGACCAGTCCGGCGTCGTCGGAGACGGCGGACTCCTCTTCCGCGGCGAGGTGAGCGCCACTCGCGTGCGCACGCACGAGCAGGGCGCGGTCGAAGCCCTGTGGCGTCTGGACGGCACGGAGGTCGGCACGGTCCACGGTGGCGGCGACCGGGGCGGCGCCGTCGGGCTGGACTGGGCCGACCCGCTTGACCGTGTCGGTGACCGGCAACGCCGGTACGACGGCGCCACGCCCCGAGCGGACGGCCGCCTCGACGGCGTGGACGAGGGTGGGCGGGGTGAGGCACCGGGCGGCGTCGTGCACGAGCACGACGTCGACGTCGTCGTCCAGGGCGGCGAGACCGGCGGCTACCGAGGCCTGCCGGGTGTCACCGCCGGGCACCACCCGGACCGGGAGCCTGGTGCCGGGCACCACATCGCCCGGGAAGCACGCCGCGAACGTGGTGACCTCGGCCACCGGGACGGTGACGACGAGCCCGCTCAGGCATCCGGCGTCGGCGAGGCCGCGGGCGGCGCGGACGACCAGGCTCACGCCGTCGAGCTCGACGAGCCCCTTCGGCATGTTCCGGCCCAGTCGGGTGCCCGAGCCGGCCGAGGTGAGGACGGCGACCGAGGCCATCAGTCGCGGACGGCAGTCAGGTCAGGACGCGAGGACGTCGTCCAGGATCGCCTCGGCCTTGTCCTCCTCGGTCTTCTCCGCGAGCGCGAGCTCCGAGACGAGGATCTGGCGGGCCTTGGCGAGCATCCGCTTCTCACCGGCGGACAGGCCGCGGTCGGTGTCACGACGGGAGAGGTCACGCACGACCTCGGCGACCTTGATGACGTCGCCGGAGGCGATCTTCTCGACGTTGGCCTTGTACCGGCGGGACCAGTTCGTCGGCTCCTCGGTGTACGGCGCGCGCAGGACCTCGAAGACCTTCTCGAGCCCGTCCTTGCCGACGACGTCGCGGACACCGACGAGATCGACGTTCTCGGCGGGAACCTGGATCGTGAGGTCGCCCTGGGCGACTCGGAGGTGGAGGTAGGTCTTCTCCTCGCCGCGGATGACTCTGGTGGAGATGTCCTCGATCAGCGCGGCCCCGTGGTGGGGGTAGACGACGGTCTCGCCGACAGCGAAGGTCATTGTGTTGTTCTCCTCGGTCGTGAAGGCCTCCAGTCTACCACGCCAAAGTGGCGTGATTCCGCGGCTCCCGGGCATCCGCCCAGGTCGGCGACGAGGAGGCGTCGACTGTGCCGAGGAAACGGCCGACTCGGGTAACCTCCTCCTGGGAGGGCCGCAGCGCTGTCCCGACACCCCGAGAAGGAGTAGTTCCGTGGCCCGCACCACCCGCCGCACACGTCTGGTCTCTCTCGCCGCGACCGGCATCGCCGTCGCCGCAGCCGCCGGCGGCTGCGCGACGATGAACCCCATCACCACCGCCGAGCCGTACGCCCCGAGCGACGGCGTGCGCGTGCCGATCCGGAGCGACCTCGTGGTGGAGAACCTCATGGTCCTCACGGAGGCCGACGGGGAGACCGGTCACCTGCTCGGGGCCGTGGTGAACCGCGGGACGGAGGCGGTCGAGGTCTCCTTCACGTTCGGGGAGTCGGGTGCGCCGATCCCGGTCACGGTCGAGCCGGAGGCCACCGTCAACTTCACCGAGGCGGGCATCACCGTCGACCAGGTCGAGGTGCCGCCTGGTGCTGTCCTGCCGTCCGTCGTCGCGACGTCCCAGGACGGGGAGACGACGACGCGCGTCCCCGTGCTCGACGGCACCATCCCGCCGTACGACGACTTCCTCGAGTCCGCACAGTCGGGCGAGACCTGGACGCCGTCCAGCCGCGACTGAGTCTCCCCGACTGCGGGGGTGCCGGGCGCTACTCCTCGGGCGTGACCAGCTTGTAGCCGAGACCGCGGACCGTCTGCAGCATGGTCGGGTGCGCCGGGTCCTTCTCGATCTTGGCGCGCACCCGCTTGACGTGGACGTCCAGCGTCTTGGTGTCGCCGACGTAGTTCGAGCCCCAGATCCGGTCGATGAGCTGGCCGCGCGTGAGCACTCGGTCCGGGTTGCGCAGGAAGAGCTCGAGGAGCTCGAACTCGCGCAGCGGCATGGGCACGAGCTCGTCGTCCACCGACAGCTCGTGCCGGTCCACGTCCATGCGCACCCGGCCCACGCTCAACACCGACGGCTGGGAGAGATCGTCCTGCGCCCCGCCGCGCCGCAGCACCGCGTGCACCCGGGCCACGAGCTCGCGGTAGGAGTACGGCTTCGTGAGGTAGTCGTCCGCCCCGATCTCCAGCCCGACGACCTTGTCGATCTCGCTGTCCTTCGCGGTGAGCATGATGACCGGGACGTTCCCGCGCTGGCGCAGCTGCCGGCAGACCTCTGTCCCGGACAGCCGCGGGAGCATGAGGTCCAGCAGCACGATGTCGATGCCACCCCGGTCGTAGGCGGTGAGGGCGTCGTGCCCGTCGGCGACGGCGACCACGTCGTACCCGTCGCGCTCGAGCTTGAACGTGAGCGGTTCGCGGTACGAGGCCTCGTCCTCCACGAGAAGGATGGTCGTCATCGGTGGCTGTCCTCCATCTGCGTCTGCCGTGCGGCGGCCGGTCGTCCGAACCCGCGGGCCGGGGCCCGTGACTCCGGCTCCGCCGCCGTCCCGTCCTGTCTGCTCTGCTCGGTACCCACGGGCGCCTCGTCGTCCCGGTCGGTCGCGGCCTCGTCGTCCGCGTTGTCCGGACCGTACGCCTCTGGCAGCACGATCGTGAAGGTCGAGCCCTTGCCCGAGGTGGACCAGAGCTCGATGGTGCCGCCGTGGTCGTTGACGATGTGCTTGACGATGCTGAGCCCGAGGCCCGAGCCGCCGGTCTCGCGGGAGCGCGCCTCGTCGCCGCGGTAGAAGCGCTCGAAGACCCGCGCGCGCTGCTCGGGCGCGATGCCCGTGCCCTGGTCGACGACGGCGATCCGCACCAGGGCGTCGTGCCGGGAGATCCCGACCGAGACACGGCCGGCGGGCCGGGAGTACCGGACGGCGTTGTCCAGCAGGTTGCGCACGGCGGTCGTCAGCAGTGCCGCGTCCCCGTAGACCTTGAGCCCGGCTGTGCCGCCCCGGACGAGGTTCACCTTGCGGGCATCCGCCTCGACACGGACCCGGTCGACCGCCTCCGCGACCACCTCGTCCACGTCGACCAGCTCCGGATCGACGAGCGCGTCCGGCCGCTGGAGCCGGGAGAGCTCGATGAGCTCCTGCACGAGGGTGGCCAGGCGGGAGGACTCCTTGCGCATCTGGTCGGCGAAGTGCCGGACCGTGTCCGGCTCGTCGGCCGCCTCCGCGATCGTCTCCGCGAGCAGCGACAGGGCGCCGACGGGCGTCTTGAGCTCGTGCGAGACGTTGGCGGTGAAGTCCCTGCGCATCTCCTCCAGCCGGCGGGCCTCGGTGCGGTCCTCCGCGAGCACCAGGACCCGGCTGTTCCGCAGGGGGGCGACCCGGACGTCCATCCGCATGGCTCCCGCACCGTCGCCGCCGCGCCCGAGCGAGACCTCGGCGTCCCTGATCTCCCCGTCGCGCCGCAACGCCTTGACCATCTCGCGGATCTCGGCGTGGGCGAGGGTGTCGTTGCGGACCAGGCCGAAGGAGTAGGCGGCCCCGCTCGCCCGCTGGACCTCGTCGTCGGGCTCGAGCACCACCACCGCCTGGGGCAGGACGGACAGGACGGACACGACGTCGTCCAGGCCGTCACCCTCTCCCTGGTCGCGGCTGCGCCGCTCGCGCTCACTCAGCAGGAAGGCGATCACCGCAGCGGCGACGACGAGCAGAGCCAGCAGCACGATGCTGAGGATCTGCCAGAGCTCCATGCCGTCCAGACTAGGCCGCCGGTCGGGTGTTCACCGACCTCACTCGGGGCGGTCACGAGGCGTTCACCCGCGCGCCACCGGTCGTACACAGGTGCGCACTTGGCTACCGTTGGAGGTAGACCGCACGTGGCGTGGTGCTCGGCACCCCGTCCGACGGCGGATGTCACGACCGAGCAAGGAGCCCACGATGCGTGAGATCTTCAAGCAAGAGATAGAGCAGCTGGGCCTCGACCTGGTCAGCATGGCCGAGCAGATGTCCACCGGGATCGAGAAGGCGACCACGGCCCTCGAGACCGCGGACCTCACGCTCGCCGAGCAGGTGATCGACGCCGACGAACGGATCGACGAGATCCAGCACAGCATCGACGAGCAGGCCGTCTCGCTGCTCGCGCGGCAGCAGCCGGTGGCCACCGACCTCCGCGTGGTCGTGACCGCGCTGCGGCTCTCCTCGACCCTCGAGCGCATGGGCGACCTGGCGCGGCACGTCGCCGACGTCGCACGCGGCCGCTACCCGGAGAGCGCCGCCCAGGGCCCGGCGCGCGACGTCCTGCTGCAGATGGCGACCCAGGCCGCGAAGGTCGGGACGCAGACCGTGCACCTGCTGCAGACCCATGACCTCGGCCTGGCCGCGAGCATCGAGTCGGAGGACGAGGTCCTGGACCGGCTGCACCGCACATCGTTCGAGGTGGTCCTCGACGACAGCTCCGAGCTGACCCGCCAGCAGCTCGTCGACGTCGTGCTGCTCGGCCGCTACCTCGAGCGCTTCGGCGACCACGGGGTCTCGGTGGCCCGCCGGATCTCCTTCCTGGTCACCGGCGACCTGACCAACGCCGTCGCCGCCGCAGAGACCGCACGGACCTCCGAAGGAGCCTGATCCCGAGCCGGGCACCAGCACGAGCACGACGGCGGCCCCGCACGGTGCGGGGCCGCCGTCGTCGTCCGTACGGGCAGGCTGCGGCGGCTACCGACCCTGGTTCGCCACCGCGGCGATCGCGGCCTCGGCGGCCGCCGGGTCGAGGTAGCGGCCGCCACGGACCGTCGGGGCGAAGGTCTCGTCGAGCTCGTACACGAGCGGGATCCCGGTGGGGACGTTGAGGCCGGAGATGGTCTCGTCGTCGATCCCGTCGAGGTGCTTGATGATCGCCCGCAGCGAGTTGCCGTGCGCGGCGACCAGGACGGTGCGGCCCGCCTTCAGATCCGGGACGATCGCCTGCTCCCAGTACGGCAGGGCCCGCTCGAGCACCTGCTTGAGGGCCTCCGAGCGCGGGATGGGCTCCCCTGCGTACCGCGCGTCGGCGTCCTGGGAGTACTCCGAGCCGAGCTCGATCTCCGGCGGCGGGACGTCGTAGGAGCGGCGCCAGAGCATGAACTGCTCCTCGCCGTACTCGTCGCGGATCTCCTTCTTGTTCTTGCCCTGCAGCGCGCCGTAGTGGCGCTCGTTGAGCCGCCAGTGCCGGTGCACGCCGATCCAGTGCCGGTCAGCCGCGTCGAGAGCGAGGTTCGCCGTGGAGATCGCGCGGCGCAGCAGCGACGTGTGGACGACGTCCGGGAGGATCCCCGCGTCCACCAGCATCCGGCCGCCCTGCACGGCCTCCTGCACGCCCTGCTCCGAGAGCGGGACGTCCACCCAGCCGGTGAAGAGGTTCTTCGCGTTCCACTCGCTCTCGCCGTGGCGGAGCAGCACGAGGGTGTATGTCATGCGCCCATTCCATCACGAGCACGACGGCGGCCGGCCACCCGTGGTGACCGGCCGCCGTCGTTGTGCTCGTGGTCGGGCTCAGGAGTTGGCCTTCTGGTAGGCCTCGCGGACCTCGGCGGAGATCCGGCCGCGCTCGGAGACCTCGTACCCGTGCTTCCGCGCCCAGTCGCGAATCTTGCCGGCGTCGGAGGACGAGCCCGAGCGGGAGCCGCGCCGCCCGGTCGTACGCCGGCCGCCCGCCCGTCGCGCGTGGCCGACCCACTCCGCGAACGACTCGCGCAGCGCCTTGCTGTGCGCGTCGGTCAGGTCGATCTCGTAGGTCACGCCGTCCAGGGCGAACGTGACGGTCTCGTCCGCAGGCGAGCCGTCGATGTCGTCGATGAGCTGGACCTGCACCTTCTGCGCCATGTGTTCTCCCCAGTGTCGCGATTTGCCGAAGATTCATCGGGTACGCCACGTCGTGGTGTGTTCCCACGGGCCACCCTAATTGTTGCGGGAGGAAATGTCACCATCCGGACGCTGCCGGGTGGGATCGACTATTCCGTGGCCTGCGACGGTGAGGCGGTTTTCGAGAGGGACTCCTGCTCCAGCTTGCGCATGGCGTCGCGTTCTTTTCGGTCGGCCCGGACGATCGCACGTATGGCGATGAAGAAGAGAATTCCCGTCCCCACGGAGGGGACGAGTGCCACGAGGTAGTCCACGGCGCCAAGTCTAGGGCGCCGCAGCCCTGCGCGCGGTCCCGAGCACGAGATCACGAGTGACCTCGGCCGCATCGTGAACGGCGCCGGGCTCGCGGGGGCATCGCGGATCGCCGGTCGGCGGCTCAT
Organism: Georgenia alba; assembly: GCF_042665525.1. NCBI lineage: Bacteria > Bacillati > Actinomycetota > Actinomycetes > Allobogoriellales > Allobogoriellaceae > Georgenia > Georgenia alba. Next base: position 1,039,829 of record NZ_JBHTCQ010000001.1, on the reverse strand, counting down.
GGCCCGGCCGGCGGCTACCGAGAAACTCCGCGTCGCCGCACATTCCTGGTCATCCCGGTCCGGCTTCCGGTGCGCGACGTCCGGATTGGCCTACCCGGGATTGCCGGACCGGCCACATTATGGACCCGCCAGCGCGCCACCCGGGCTCGGACATTGTTGACGCATTCCCCGACGGGTGCCCGTGGCACACAGAAGGCCCGGACCATTGGCCCGGGCCTCGTGGAGCCGCCTGTGGGAATCGAACCCACGACCTATTCATTACGAGTGAATCGCTCTGCCGACTGAGCTAAGGCGGCACTGTCGCCGAACCGGCGACGCGGCGCAGACAACTGTACAAGGGCGCGGTGTGCCAGGACAAAAGATCCGGGCGTGACCCGCGACACCTGGCGAGGTCGCCAACGACCCGGTTCAGCAGGTCAGACCGTCGACGGGGACCACCCCGTCGACGAGATAGGCGTCGAGGGCGTCGGTCACGCAGGCGTTGGAGCGTCCGTAGGCCGTGTGGCCCTCCCCCTCGTAGGTGACGAGGACGCCCGAGGCGAGCTGCTCGGCGAGGGACTCGCTCCACTCGTAGGGTGTCGCCGGGTCACCGGTCGTGCCGACGACGACGATCGGTGCGGCCCCGTCGGCCCGGACCGGAGCGTTGCTGGCCTCGGCGGCGACGGGCCACGGCTCGCAGAGTGTGTCGCCGAAGGCGAACGAGGGACCGAGGAGCGGAGCCGCCTCGGCGAGCTGCGCGGCCTCCTGACGCCACTGGGCGAGGTCACCGTCGGCGGGATGCTCGAGGCACTCGACCGCCCAGTTGGCCTCGGTGGAGTTGTCGGCGTACGTGCCGTCCGGCCCGCGCCCGGCCATGCTGTCCGCCAGCGCGAGCAGGCCGGAGCCGTCGCCGTCGTGGATGGCCTGCGTGAGCGCACCGGACAACGCGGGCCAGGACCGCGGCGTGTACAGCGGCATGAGGATCCCGGAGAAGGCCAGTGACGCGGTGAGCTCGCGGCCGTCGGGATCGTCCGTGGGGAGCGGGTTGGCGGAGGCGAGCTCGAGCACGGTCCCGATCTGCTGGAGCGCCTGCTCGGGGTCGCCGGTCAGCGGGCATTCCGTCCAGGCCAGACAGTCCTCGACGTAGCTGCGCAGCGCCCGCTCGAACGCCATGGCCTGGTCCCGCGTCCTCTCCTCGTCCGTCAGCGTCGGGTCGAGTCCGCCGTCCAGCACGAACCGCCCCACGCGCGCGGGGAAGAGCTCCGCGTAACGCGCGCCCAGCTCGGTCCCGTAGGAGAAGCCGACGTAGTCGAGGCTCTCCTCCCCCAGCACCGCACGCAGCACGTCCATGTCGCGGGCGGCCGAGACGGTGTCGACGTGACCGAGCAGCTCACCGGTCCCCTCCGCGCAGCCCTCCGCGATGGTCCGCGCGTCCGCGCGGAACGCGGCGACGCCTTCCTGGCTCGACATGTCGTGGTCGGCGGCACGCACCTGGTCGAGCTGCGCATCGCTGACGCACTCGACGGCCGCCGAGCGGCCCACACCCCGCGGATCGAGCCCGACGACGTCGTAGGCGGAGAGCAGCTCCCCGGTCCACCGGTCGCCGACCGTGCCGACGAAGCGCGTGGCCGAGGTGCCCGGTCCACCCGGGTTCAGGACGAGGTTGCCGATGGCGTCGCCGTCGTCGCTCGGCCGCCGCGTGACCGCCAGCTCGATGGACTCCGCATCCGGGGCGTCGTAGTCGAGCGGAACCGTCAGCCGCGCGCAATCCAGCTCGCCGCAGCTGCTCCAGTCCAGCTCCTGTGCGTAGAACTCGGCGAGGTCGGCGGACGGGGGCGTCGCGGCAGCCGAGGCGTCCGACGGGTGTGCGGGCGTCTGCACCCGCTCCATCGGCTCCGGCCCGACGCACCCCGCCAGCACGAGCGCGAGCACGGCGGCGGACGGCACTGCTCGGCGGAGGGAGGCGCGCACCAGATCACGCTACCCGCGGGTCCGCGCCGCGTCCGGCACCCGGACGCCGGATGGCGCGGGTGTCGCTCAGCCCGCCTGGGGACGCAGGGCGACCATCATCGCCTCGACGGCGAGGAGGGGTGCGACGTTGGCCTCCAGCCGCTCGCGCGCGACGCCCACGGCGTCCATCCGCCGGACGGTCTGCTCCGGGGTGGTGGCGCCGGCCAGCCGGCGCACCTCCGCCTCGAGGTCCGTGTTGACGAGGTCCACCTCGGCGCCGAGCTGGACGACGAGGACGTCGCGGTAGAGCGACAGCAGATCCACCATCGCCCGGTCGAGGACGTCCCGCTGCGCCCGCGTCGCGCGCCGCTTCTGCTCGTCCTCCAGCTGGCGGACCTGTCCCCGCAGCGCCGGTGGCAGCCGTGTCCCGGCGTCGGCGCCCAGGCTGCGCAGCAGCTCGGCCTTCTCGGCGGCGTCGCGCTCCTCGGTCGCCGCCTTCGCGTCGGCGTTCGCCGTCTCGATGAGTTCCGCGGCCGCCAGCACGGCGTCGCCGACCCCCCGGATGCCGGCCGGTACGGCGAGGAGCCGCCTGCGGCGCTCACGCGCTGCGGGATCCCGGGCGAGCCGCCGGGCCAGGCCCACGTGCGACTGCGCCGCGCGAGCCGCCGCGAGTGCCACGTCCGGGGAGAGCGCGTCACGACGGACGAGGAGGTCGGCGACGGCTCGGGGGTCGGGCACCCGGAGGTGGACGCCGCGGCAGCGGGACCGGATCGTGGTGAGCACGTCCTCCGGACTGGGCGCGCACAGCAGCCACACGGTCCGCGGCGGTGGCTCCTCGACGGCCTTGAGGAGCACGTTGGACGTCCGCTCCACCATCCGGTCGGCGTCCTCCATGAGCATCACGCGCCACCGGCCACGCGCCGGCGCCCGCTGGGCCTGGGAGACGAGCGGACGGATCTCGTCGATGCTGAAGATGACCTTCTCGGTGCCCACCAGGGTGACGTCGGCATGGGTGCCCGCCATGACGGTCGTGCAGTCGTGGCAGCGTCCGCAGCCTGGCTCGTCGGGGTCCGTGCACTGCAGCGCCGCGGCGAACGCGCGTGCCGCGACCGACCTCCCGGAGCCGGGTGGCCCGGTGACGAGCCACGCGTGGGTCATGGCGCGGGCCGCGGCGTCGCCCGCGCCCTGGCGGGAGGCCCGGACGGCGTCCGAGAGGGTGGCGACGACGGCGTCCTGGCCGACGACGTCGTCCCACACGCTCACGAGGCGAGCTCCGGGAGCATGGCGGCGAGACGGTCCCGCACGGCGGCATGGACCTCCTGGGGCGGGAGGGTGGCGTCCAGCACGAGGAACCGGTTCGGCTCGGCGTCCGCCAGGGCGAGGAAGTGCTCGCGCACCAGGGTGTGGAACGCGGCGGACTCGCGCTCGAGGCGGTCGGGAGCGTCGGCCCGTCGGCCGGCGCCCACGGACGGGTCGAGGTCGAGCAGCACGGTGAGGTCCGGCAGGAGCCCTTCGGTGGCCCACAGGTTGAGGTCGCGGATCTCGCCGGCGCCGAGGTCCCGGGCCGCCCCTTGGTAGGCGACCGAGGAGTCGAGGTAGCGGTCCGTGACGACGACGGCTCCCCGGGCCAGCGCCGGCCGCACCACCCGGTGCACGTGATGGGCGCGGTCGGTCGCGTAGAGCAGCGCCTCGGTCCGCGGATCGAGGTCGTCGCCGTGCAGCACGGCGTCACGCAGCACGCTGCCGAGGTCCGTGCCGCCGGGCTCCCGCGTGAGGACCACCTCGTGACCGAGGGCCGTGAGCCAGGCGCCGAGCAGGTCCCGCTGGGTGGTCTTGCCGGCACCGTCACCGCCCTCGAGCGAGACGAACCGGCCCGGGAACGCTCCGGTGTCGCCGGACGCGGACGGCGGGACCTCGTGACTCACCCGGCCAGCGTAGTCGGGCACGCCGACACCACCGCGCCGAAGCCGATGGTCCAGCGGTGCCGGCCGGGAGTGCCGCCGCGCCACCCGAGGGCCGGGCAGTGGGTTCGCGGGGCTGGTTGGGTCTGGCGGGTCCGGAGCGAGGAACGACTGATCGCTGCCAGCGGTGCCGGGCGGGAGTGCCGCCGCGCCACCCGAGGCCCGGGTGGTGGGTGTCGCGGGGCTGGTTGGGTCTGGCGGGTCCGGAGCGAGGAACGAGCGATCGGACCTGGACGTCCCGCGACACCCACTGCCCGGCCCGTGAAGGTGACCCGGACGACCGCTACTCCCCCGGGTACACGACGCCCAGCTGCCGGCGCACCTCGTCCATGATCTCCATGACCTCCACGGTCGCCGCCCACGACAGGATCTCCGACTGCTGAGACCCGACCGCCACGCAGCGCGCCACCTCGGCCGCCTGGTACTGGAACCCGCCGGTCACGCCGGGTTCGGACCACGTCCAGGGGTCACCGTCCGCCGGGGTGACGGTGAACGTCGTCGGCACGAAGAAGGTGTCCGCGAGGTCGATCCGGCCCTCGGTCCCGATGACGGATGCCGACGTCCGGCTCCGGGCCCACATGTTCGCCGTCGCGACGCCGACGGCGTTGCCGTACGTGAGGCTCACGGCCTCGTGGACGTCGACCCCCGCGTCGGAGAGCATCCCGACGGCGTGGATCGCCTCCGGCCGGCCGAGCAGGCTGTGGATGAAGGAGATGGGATAGACGCCGAGGTCGAGGAGGGCGCCGCCCGCCAAGCCGGGTTCGCGGAGCCGTTCCACGTGCGGGAGCCGCTGACCGTGGTCCCCGTGCACAGCGAGCACGTCGCCGAGCGCGCCGGACGCCACGAGGTGCCGCAGCGCCGTCATGTGCGGCAGGAACCGGGTCCACATCGCCTCCATCGCGAAGAGCCCGCGGCTCTCGGCCGCCTCGAGCACCTCCCGCGCCTCGCGAGCGTTGCGCGTGAACGCCTTCTCGACGAGCACCGGCTTGCCGGCCTCGAGGGCGAGGACCGCGTGGTCGCGGTGGTGGCTGTGGGGAGTCGCGACGTAGACGACGTCGACCTCGGGGTCGGTGACGAGGTCGGCGTAGCTGCCGTGCGCGCGGGAGATGCCGTGCGCCTCGGCGAACCCGGCGGCCTTGGCGGCGGAGCGTGAGCCCACGGCGACGACCCGCTGGGCAGAGTTCGCGGGAACCTCGGTGGCGAACTTCCGGGCGATGCCGCCGGCCCCGAGGATGCCCCAACGCAGCGGCGGGGCCTCGTACGGGTCCGGCGGCGCCGTCAGGTTCAGGGAGGTCACCGGTGAGCTCATGGCCTCAATCTAAGGGGACCGGGCGTGCCCGCGGACCGCTCGGTCGGCAGGCCCGGCGGTCTCACGCGTTCGGCGAGCGGTACTTCCTCATCGGGTCGTAGCCGTCACCGACGCCGTCCGGGGCGTCGGCCCCGGTCTGCCCGGCTGCGGGTCCGGTGCCGGAGATGGAGGCGCCGCTCCCGTGGACGGTGCTGCCGCCCGGGTCCACGGCCGGTCCGTCTTGACCGGCAGGCTGCTGCGTGCGGCGGGCCTGCCGCATCAGGGTGAAGGCAAGGATGGAGCCACCCAGCAGCGCCACGGCCGTGATCAGTCCGACGAACAGGTCGTTCTCGATCACGTCGAAGACGTACAGCAGGGTCACCGCCGCCAGGGCGGCCCCCTCGATCATCACGACCCGGAGGAACAACCCGTTCGGCTGCTGCCTCTTGTCGGCCCGTGGCATGCTCATCGGTCAGCCCTTCCTCGCGGTCGACCGTCCGCGCGAGGAGCTGCCGCCGCGTCGTGCCGGTCGCTTCGTCGGTCCCTTGGCTCGCTTCTCCGCCAGGAGCTCGTAGCCACGCTCCGGGCTGATCGAGTCGACCTCGTCGTCCTTGCGGAGGGTCGCGTTGGTCTCACCGTCGGTCACGTACGGCCCGAACCGACCGTCCTTGACCACCACGGGCTTGCCCGACGTGGGGTCGGTACCGAGCTCGCGCAGCGGCGGCCGGGCGCTGGCACCCCGGCCCCGCTTCGGCTGGGCGTAGATCGCCAGCGCCTCCTCGAGGGTGATGTCGAAGATCTGCTCCTCGGTCTCCAGGGATCGGGAGTCGGTGCCGCGCTTGAGGTAGGGCCCGTACCGGCCGTTCTGGGCGGTGATCTCGACGCCGTCGGGGTCGGTGCCCACCACGCGGGGCAGCTTGAGGAGCTTCAGCGCCTGCTCCAGGTCGACCGTCTCGAGCTGCATCGACTTCAGCAGCGACGCGGTGCGAGGCCGCGGCTTCTTGGTGGACTTCTTCTTCCCGTTCGACGACGCGGCGCCGTCCTCCTCGACGACCTCCGTCACGTACGGGCCGAAGCGACCGTTCCGGGCGACGATCGTGCGGCCGGTCTCGGGGTCCGTGCCGAGCTCGCGCCCGTCGTCGGCCTGCTTGGCGAGCAGCTCGCGGGCGACGTCGACGGTCAGCTCGTCGGGCGCGATGTCATCCGGCACCGAGGCGCGGCGCGCGGCGCGGCCGTCCTCCCCCTGCCCCTCCTCGAGGTACGGGCCGTAGCGGCCGACGCGCAGCGTGATGCCCTCGCCGATGTCGATGCTGTTGGCGGCCCGGGCGTCGATGTCACCGAGGTCCGCCACGATGTTCTTCAGGCCCGGCCGGTCGGCGCTCGCGTCACCGCGGTAGAACCCCGCGAGCCAGCTGACCCGCTCCGCCTCGCCGGCGGCGATCCGGTCGAGGTCGGCCTCCATCTCGGCGGTGAAGTCGTAGTCGACCAGCCGGGGCAGGTTGTCCTCGAGGAGCCGGACCACGGAGAAGGCCAGCCAGGTGGGCACGAGGGCCTGGGCACGTCGTTCGACGTAGCCGCGGTCGACGATGACCGAGATGGTCGCCGCGTAGGTGGAGGGCCGGCCGATGCCCCGCTCCTCGAGCGCCTTGACCAGGCTGGCCTCCGTGTACCGGGGCGGCGGTGTGGTCTCGTGACCCTCGGCACTGACCTCGTCGGTCTGGACCGCGTCCCCCTCGGAGACGGCCGGGAGCCGGGCGTCGTCGCGGGACCTCTCGCCGTCGTACCGGTCGGCGTCTCGCCCTTCCTCGTAGGCGGCGAGGAAGCCGCGGAAGGTGATCACGGTCCCGGAGGCGGTCAGCTCGGCACGGGTCTCGCCGCCGTCCGCCAGGACCGGGTCGGCACCGAGCCGGAGGGTGGCGGTGGAGCCGCGCGCGTCGGCCATCTGGGAGGCGACGGTGCGCTTCCAGATGAGGTCGTAGAGCTTCAGCTCGGTCGGGTTCAGCCGGGCCGCGACCTGCCCGGGGGTGCGGAAGGAGTCTCCGGCCGGCCGGATGGCCTCGTGTGCCTCCTGCGCCCCCTTCGCCTTGCCGTAGGTGCGGGGCTTGTCCGCCACGTACTCCGGGCCGTACAGCTCGGCCGCCTGGCTGCGGGCGGCGGAGATCGCCTGCGAGGACAGCACGGGCGAGTCGGTCCGCATGTACGTGATGTAGCCGTTCTCGTACAGCCCCTGCGCCGTCCGCATGGTCTCGCGGGCACTCATCCGGAGCTTCCGCGACGCCTCCTGCTGCAGCGTCGAGGTGGTGAACGGCGCGGCCGGGCGCCGCGTGTACGGCTTGGTCTCGACCGAGACGACGCGGGCCTCGACCTCCTGCAGCGCCGTGGCGACGTCGGTCGCGACCGCCTTGTCGAGGTGGAGGGTGTCGGCCTTCACCGCGGACGGCTTGAGCGTGCCGTCGTCCCGGAAGTCGCGGCCGACGGCGACCTTCCTCCCGCCGAGCGTGACCAGCCGCGCCTCGAACTGCGACCGGTCGTCCTCGGGACCACCGGTGAAGGTGCCGCGCACGTCCCAGTAGGACGCCGCTCGGAACGCCATGCGCTCACGCTCGCGCTCCACCACCAGCCGGGTCGCGACGGACTGGACCCGGCCGGCCGAGATGCCCGGCTTGACCTTCCGCCACAGCAGCGGGGAGACCTCGTAGCCGACCAGCCGGTCGAGGATCCGGCGCGTCTCCTGAGCGTCGACCAGGCGGTCGTCGACCTCGCGGGTGTTCTCCAGCGCCCGGCTGATGGCCTCCCGGGTGATCTCGTGGAAGACCATCCGCTTGACCGGCACCTTGGGCTTGAGGACGTCCAGGAGATGCCAGGCGATGGCCTCGCCCTCCCGGTCCTCGTCCGTGGCGAGGTAGAGCTCGTCGGCCTCCTTGAGGGCGCGCTTGAGCTCGCTGACCTTCTTCTTCTTGTCCGGTGCGACGACGTAGTACGGGTCGAAGTCGCCCTCGACGTCGACCGCGAACTTGCCGTACGGGCCCTTCTTCATGTCCGCCGGAAGCTCGGACGGCTGCGGCAGGTCACGAATGTGCCCGACGCTGGCCTCGACGTCGAAGTCGGAACCCAGGTACGCGCCGATGGTGCGCGCCTTGGCGGGCGACTCGACGATCACGAGCTTGCGGGGTGTGGCCACGCGGACCTTCCTTACTTGATGAACCGCCTGCGCGGCGGCGGGGTTTTCGCGCCGACGGTACCTCGACAGCGAGGGACCCCGCAGTCGGGCCGGTGCTACCGGTGCGACGGGCCACGGGCACGACGCGTGGCCAGCTGCAGGGCGGCCAGGGTGCTCAGGCAGGTCACTGCCACCACCCCGACGCTGGCTCCACCGTACGCGATCATCAGCTCCGTGCGACTGGCCCCGGTGACCTGGGTGGTCAGCAGCAGACTGAGCAGCGCGACCAGACCCGCCCCGATGCCGACGACCGCGAGCAGGGGACGCGCGAGCCTGTCGGCCGTCCGCACCCACGCCGGCGCGGCCCGGCCGGTGTCGTCCCCGGCCGGGCCGAGGACCGCGAGCGCCGCGAACAACCACGCCGCGACGACCAGGAGCGCGGCCACCACATCGCTGGCGCGGTGCCAGCCACCGATCATGGTCGCGACCCCGGTGCCGCCGGCGTACACAGCGCCGAGCAGAGCCGCCACCCACCGCCAGCGAGGCGGGGCGGCGAGGAACGCGGCGGCGGCCACCGTCCCCGCGACGGTGGTGTGACCCGACGGCAGCGAGTTGTCCTGAAGCGTGGAGATGTCGAGGTCGGGCCGGGTCAGGACCTGGTACTTCAGCACCTGCGTGGTGAGGTTCGCACCGCCGACGACGGCGCACACGGCGATCGCGTGCCGCCAGCGGCGCCGGAGCAGCGCCAGGCCGGCACCGACCGCGATGACGACGACGAGGAACGGGATCGAGACGACGTCGAGCACCTGGTGCGCCGTCTCGAACAGCCGGCTGCGGCCGATCGTGGAGCCCTCGTACGCGATCTCGTCGAGTCGCTGCCCGCTCGGGGTGGTGACGAAGAACCGCCAGACGCCCAGCACGGCACCGGCCGCCGCGACGGCGAGGAGCCCCCCGACCACCCGGCGGCCGCCGTCGCGCACGTCCGAGATCACGGACCTACGGTAGAGGGCGCCGTCGCCCGGTCGCGCGCCTTCGTTGTGCGGATCACTCGGCGCCGGACGGTCCTCGGCCCGCCTCGCTCGCGCTCGTCAGCCTCCCGGCGTCGTCAGAAGACGGGCTTCCCGCCGGTGACCCCCAGGACGGTGCCGGAGACGTAGCTGGCCTCGTCGCTCGCCAGGTAGACGAAGGCCGTGGCCACCTCGATGGGCTCGCCCGCCCGTCCGAGCGGCGTGTCCGAGCCGAAACCCTCCACGCGCTCGCCGGGGAACGTGGAGGGGATCAGCGGGGTCCAGATCGGACCGGGCGCGACCGCGTTGACCCGGATGCCACGCGGGCCCAGCTGGGCGGCCAGGTTGACCGTGAGGTTGTTCAGCGCCGCCTTGGTCGCGGCGTAGTCCAGCAGCGGCTCCGACGGCTGGAACGCCTGGATCGAGGTGGTGTTGATGACGGCCGAGCCGCTCTGCAGGTGCGGCGCGGCCGCCTTCGTCAGCCAGAACGTGGCGTACACGTTGGTGGCGAAGGTCCGCTCCACCTGCTCGCCCGGGAAGTCCTCCAGGTCGCTGTGGGTCATCTGGAAGCCGGCATTGTTGACCAGGACGTCCAGCCCGCCGAGCTCGTGCACGGCGCTGGAGACGAGCTCGACGTTGGCCTGCTCGGTCCGCTGGTCCGTGGGACACAGGACGCACCGGCGCCCGGCCGCCTCCACCTGCCTCTGCGTCTCCTCGGCGTCCTGCTGCTCCTCTGGCAGGTACGCGATCGCGACGTCGGCCCCCTCCTTCGCGAAGGCGATGGCGACGGCCCGGCCGATGCCGGAGTCGCCACCGGTGATGAGGGCGCGCTTGCCGACCAGCCGGTCGCGGCCGGTGTAGGACGTCTCACCGTGGTCCGGGGCCGGCTGCAGGTCGGCCGTGGTACCCGGCCAGTCCTGGCTCTGGGGCGGGATCGATGTGAGGTCGCTCATCGCCCCATCGTGACCCGGGGAGAGCGCCGGCGCACCCGGAGCGGCTTCATCTTGCGGCAGTGACGGGGCGCCGCCACGCGGCCGCACCTCTGCCCGATGAGCGGCGATGGGTGCACGATGGACGGGTAAGCCGCTAACGTCGGGGACCGTTTTCCGCGACACCTGCGGCCCGGCACCAGGCAGACACGCGCCCGACGGACCTGGCGACGTGTCTGGCTCGTGGCGGGCCGGTGAGATGCAGACCGAGCCCGAGGAGTGCCATGAGTGACACACCGAGAAGTTCCGCCACGACGGCGGACCCGCCGACACCGCGACCACCCGAGCGAAAGAAGCTGATCGCGGCGCCACGCATCTTCATCCCGGCGCTCGCCATCCTCCTCGGCGGGGTCGTGGTGGCCTTCGTCTGGCCGTCCCAGGCCAGCGCAGGCCTCGAGAGCCTGATGATGAACGGAGTCGTGCCGGCTCTCGGACCGTGGTTCGTCATCGCCGTCGCCGGCTTCATCGTCTTCTCGCTCGTCATGGGCCTGAGCCGGTTCGGCGACATCAAGCTCGGCAAGGACGAGGACGAGCCCGAGTTCTCCCTGGTCGCCTGGTTCGCGATGCTCTTCGCGGCCGGCATGGGGATCGGCCTGGTGTTCTGGGGGGCGGCCGAGCCGCTCACCTACTTCGCCAGCCCCAAGCCGGGTCTGTCGGCCGGCGCGCCGGCGGCCGAGCGGGCCGAGGCGGCGATGAACCAGGTCTTCCTCCACTGGGGCTTCCACGCGTGGGCGATCTACGCCGTGGTGGGTCTCGCCGTCGCATACGCGATCCACCGCAAGGGGCGGCCCATCTCCATCCGCTGGGCGCTCGAGCCGCTGCTCGGCGACCGGGTCAAGGGTTGGATCGGCGACGTCATCGACGTCATCGCCGTGGTCGGCACGCTCTTCGGTGTCGCCACCTCGCTGGGTCTGGGCGTGCAGCAGATCTCCGCCGGCCTGAACTACCTCGGCCTGGTCCCCGAGAGCCAGATCAACGAGAACGGCTCCGTCTCGAACACCGTGCTCATCGTCGTCATCTGCGTCATCACGCTGTGCGCCCTGACCTCCGTGGTGAGTGGCGTCTCCAAGGGCATCAAGTGGCTCTCGAACATCAACCTGGGCATGGCGGGCGTGTTCCTCATCGCCCTGCTGCTGCTCGGACCCACGATGTACCTCCTGCGCGACCTCGTGCAGTCCCTCGGCAGCTACATGCAGAACGTCGTCGGGCTGACGTTCAACACCTCCGCGTACACCGGTGAGGCCGGTCAGGTCTGGCAGCGCTGGTGGACGGTCTTCTACTGGGGCTGGTGGATCTCGTGGGCGCCCTTCGTCGGCGTCTTCATCGCACGCATCTCCCGTGGCCGGACCGTCCGTGAGTTCATCGGCGGCGTGCTGCTGGTCCCGACTGCCCTGACCTTCGTCTGGTTCACCGTCATGGGGGCGGGCGCCATCCGCCGAGCCTGGGAGGACGGCGTCGGCGGGCTCTACAACCCCGAGCTCGGCGGTCCGGACGTCCAGCCGGAGAACGTGCTGTACAACTACATCGACGGGTTCTCGCCGACCCCCGTGGCGTGGGTGCTCGCCGTGGTCGCGACGCTGCTGGTGGCGATCTTCTTCATCACCTCCTCCGACTCCGGCTCGCTCGTCGTCGACATGCTGTCCTCGGGCGGTGACGTCGACCCGCCGAAGTGGAGCCGCGTGCTCTGGGCGCTCCTCGAGGGAGCCGTGGCGATCGCCCTGCTCGTCGCCGGCGGGCTGGAGATGCTGCGTGACGCGGCGATCCTCACCTCGATCCCCGTCGCGGTCGTCATGATCGGCATGTGTGCCTCGGTCTACAAGGCGCTGAGCGAGGAGCACCAGGTCCTGGTGGAGGCCGAGCGGCGGCAGCGGCGGGAGGAGCTCGCCCGCCGGGTCTCCTCGCAGCTGACCAGCCACATCGAGGAAGAGGTCTCGACGCAGGTGCCGGAGCACTTCGACGAGCACTTCGACGAGCGCTTCGAGAAGGCCTACGCCGAGGTCAGCGGCAACGGCGGGACGAGCGGCTCGGACGGGGCCTCGACCAGCCCCACGACGAGGACGTCCCGCTTCCGCCGGAAGCGGTAGCGGGGCCCGTCCTCACCAACGAGTTCGCCCGATCGGTCGACCGACCGATCGGGCGAACTCGTACGGGCAGTGCCCTCAGGACTCCACGGGCTGCGGCACGTCGGTGCTCGCGCCGTCGTCGGCGGTGTCGACCGTGCCGGTGCGACGCCGCGAGACGAACACGGCACCGAGCGCGATCGCAGCCGCCACGACCGCGATCGAGATGCGCACGGCGTGGTTGGTGTCGGCGGGGACGCTCAGCTGGACGACGGCCGGGGCGATGAGCAGCGACACCAGGTTCATGACCTTGATGAGCGGGTTGATCGCCGGACCGGCCGTGTCCTTGAACGGGTCACCGACCGTGTCGCCGATGACCGTCGCGGCGTGGGCCTCGGAGCCCTTCCCGCCGTAGTGGCCGTCCTCGACGATCTTCTTCGCGTTGTCCCAGGCGCCGCCGGAGTTGGCGAGGAACACGGCCATGAGCACGCCCGCGCCGATCGTCCCGGCGAGGAAGCCGGCCAGCGGTCCGACGCCGAGTCCGAACCCGACGGCGATCGGGGCGAACGCGGCCAGGAGACCGGGCGTGGCCAGCTCGCGCAGGGAGTCCTTGGTGCAGATGTCCACCACGCGTGCGTAGTCCGGCCGGTCCTGCCCGGTCATGATCCCGGGCATCTCGCGGAACTGTCGGCGCACCTCGAAGACGATGGCACCCGCCGCCCGGGTGACCGCGTCGATCGCCAGCCCGGAGAACAGGAAGACGGTGGCGCCGCCGAGGATGACGCCGACGAGCGTGATCGGCGAGATGATCTCGTAGGTCACCATCGCGCCGACCACGCCGCCGGCCATGGCCTGACCGGCGTCGCTGATCTCAGCCAGCGCATGAGTGACGGCATCGGCGTAGGAGCCGAACAGCGCGGTGGCGGCGAGCACCGCCGTCGCGATCGCGATGCCCTTCGTGATGGCCTTGGTGGTGTTGCCGACGGCGTCGAGGTCGGTGAGGACCTGGGCACCCTCCTCGTCCACCTCGCCGGACATCTCGGCGACGCCCTGTGCGTTGTCGCTGATGGGCCCGAACGTGTCCATCGCGACGATGATGCCGACCGTCGTGAGCAGGCCGCAGCCGGCGAGCGCGACGAGGAAGAGCGCCAGCCAGACGCTGCCGCCGGCGATGAGGAAGACCGCGCAGATCGCCGCGGCGATGATGCCGGCGGTGTAGACCGCGGAGGAGAACCCGACGCCGATGCCGGAGAGCACCACGGTGGCGGCACCGGTGCGCGAGGTGGCGGCGACGTGCTTGGTGGGCTTCGAGGTCGTGCCGGTGAAGTAGCCGGTGAGCCACAGGATGACGCCCGCGAGCACGATGCCGACGACGACCGCGGCGATGACGATCAGCTGCGGGTTACCCGTGTGGTCCGCCAGCTCCTCGCTGACGCCCTGGATCTCGCCGAAGCTGGAGGGCAGGTAGGCGAGGGTCGCGATGGCGGCGAGGACCACGCCGACGACGGCGGAGATGTAGAAGCCCCGGTTGATGGCGGTCAGGCCGGACTCGCTGCCGCGGACCCGGGTGATGACGACGCCGAGGGCGGCGACGACGGCGCCGACCGCGGTGACGATGAGCGGCAGCACCAGTCCCTGCTCGCCCATGGCGGCGGTGCCGAGGATGAGGGACGCGACGAGCACCACCGCGTAGGACTCGAACAGGTCGGCGGCCATGCCGGCGCAGTCGCCGACGTTGTCGCCGACGTTGTCCGCGATGGTGGCGGCGTTGCGCGGGTCGTCCTCGGGGATGCCCTGCTCGACCTTGCCGACGAGGTCGGCACCGACGTCGGCCGCCTTGGTGAAGATGCCGCCGCCGACCCGCATGAACATCGCGAGCAGCGCCGCGCCGAAGCCGAAGCCCTCGAGCACGGCGGGAGCGTCCCCGCGGTAGACGAGGACCACCCCGGCCGCTCCGAGCAGGCCCAGGCCGACGACGCTCATGCCGACCACGCCGCCGGTGCGGAAGGCGATCCCTGCACCGATCGACCGGCCCCCGGGGACTGAGGCGACGGCTGCGACGCGGACGTTCGCGCGCACGGCCAGGGACATGCCGAGGTACCCGATCGCGGCGGAGAACCCGGCGCCGAACAGGAACGCGATCGCTCGACCGATCTTGACGCTCATGTCGGCGGGCAGGAGGAAGAGCAGCGCGAAGACGACCACGGCGAAGATGCCGAGCGTCCGGAACTGCCGCCGCAGATACGCCTGGGCGCCCTCCTCGATCGCGCCGGCGATCTCCTGCATCCGGGGAGACCCCGTGTCGGCCGCGAGCACCTGACGCCGCAGCAGCACGGCGATCACCAGCGCAACGATCGCGACCCCGGCGATGACCCCGACGATCGTCAGGCTCGTGGTACCCAGTTCCAGCATCCGCCCTCCTCGGCATCTGCCCTCAGCGACGACAGCGACGCTGTGGTGTTGATTCCGGCCGAGCGTACCTGCTGGACATTCGATGTCCGCAACATGGACACGGCGGGCCAGACTGGGACGGTGCCTTCTTCAGACCTCGTCGAGCTGCTGCAGCGGGTCGGCTCGCGTGACGGACGACTTGTCCACCTCGAGGTGATCTCCGCTCGCGAGGGACGTACCGCAGAGTGGCCCGCGTGGGCCGACCCCGATCTCGTCGCCGGCTACCGCGCGCTGGGCGTGGGCGCACCGTGGGTGCACCAGGTCGCTGCGGCCGACGCCGTCCACGCCGGGAGGCACACGGTGCTCGCGACCGGGACCGGGTCGGGCAAGTCGCTCGCGGCCTGGCTGCCGGCGCTCTCCGCCGTCCGGGGCGGTCCGCGCGAAGCGCGTCCCCGGACCGGCAGCATCGCGTCCTACGGCCGGCGGCCGACGGTGCTCTACCTCTCCCCCACGAAGGCGCTCGCCGCCGACCAGCTCGCCGGGCTCGAGCGGCTGCTGAGCGCGGCGCAGATCCGTGACGTCCGCGTCACGACGTGCGACGGTGACACCCCGCTGACCGAGCGTGACTGGGCGCGTGACCACGCGGACGTGGTGCTGTCCAACCCGGACTTCCTGCACTACTCGCTGCTGCCGGGCCACCGGCGCTGGCAACGGCTGCTCTCGGGTCTGCGCTACGTGGTGCTCGACGAGTGCCACGCCTACCGCGGCGTGCTCGGGGCGCACGTCGCGCTGGTCGTGCGGCGCCTGCTGCGGCTCGCCCGTTCGATGGGTGGTGACCCGACCGTCGTCGCCGCCTCCGCGACGACGGCGGAGCCGAGCCTCACCGCCGCGCGGCTGATCGGGGCGCCGGAGGAGGAGATCGTCTCCGTCACCGAGGACTCGGCACCGGCCGGGCGGCGCACGCTCGCGCTGTGGCAGCCCGCGATCGTCGGGGGTTGGCCCGGCGAAGGGGTCGACCTGCCGGCGTCCGACGGTCAGGACGAGCCACTGTCCTCCGGCCCGCGACGCAGCGCGACGACCGAGACCGCCGAGCTGCTGGCGGACCTCACGGCCGCCGGCGCCCGGTCGCTGGCCTTCGTGCGGTCCCGGTACGGGGCGGAGGTGGTGGCCGAGCAGACCCGTGCGCGGGTGCGGGAGGTCGACCCAGACCTGCCGGCCCGCGTCGCGGCGTACCGCGGCGGCTACCTGCCCGAGGAACGGCGCGAGCTGGAGCAGGCGCTGCGCACCGGTGACCTGCTCGCGCTGGCGACCACCAACGCGCTCGAGCTCGGTGTGGACGTCTCGGGGCTGGACGCCGTCGTGATGGCCGGCTGGCCGGGGACCAGGGTGTCGATGTGGCAGCAGGCCGGCCGGGCCGGTCGCGCCGGGGCGGACGGCGTCGCGGTGCTGGTGGCGAGCGAGGACCCGCTCGACGCGTTCGTCGTGCACCACCCTGAGACGGTCTTCGGCGTCGAGGCGACGACGTTCGACCCCGCCAACCCGTACGTGCTCGCCCCGCACCTGTGCGCCGCGGCGGCGGAGCTTCCGCTGACCGACGGCGACCTGCCGCTGTTCGGCCTGGGCGGCACCGAGCTGCTCGAGGAGCTGGAGCGGCGTGGACTGCTGCGCCGACGCCCGACGGGGTGGTTCTGGGACATCGCCCGCCCGGAGCGACCGCAGGACCTGACAGACCTGCGGGGCGGGGGCGAGCCGCCGGTGCAGATCGTGGAGGCGGCCACGGGCACCGTGCTGGGCACGGTCGACGGCGCCCGCGCGGACTCCACGGTCCACCCGGGTGCCGTGTACCTGCATCAGGGCCGGACGTTCGTGGTGGACGCGCTCGAGGACGACGTCGCGCTGGTGCGTGCCGAGAGCGACGTGAGCTACCGGACCAAGGCGCGCTCGACGTCCTCGGTCCGGGTGCTCTCGGTCCGGCAGACCTCGGAGTGGGCGGACCGCGACGGCACGACGGTGGTGTGGCGGTTCGGTGACGTCGAGGTCACCAGCCGCGTGACGGGCTACGACCGGCGGCGCCTGCCGGGGCTGGAGATCGTCGGCTCCTACCCGCTGGACATGCCGGAGCGGGTGCTGCCGACGACGTCCGTGTGGTGGACCCTTCCGGAGTCCGCGTGCGAGGCCGCAGGGGTGGGCCGGGACACGCTTCCCGGTGCGCTGCATGCGGCGGAGCACGCCTCGATCGGGCTGCTGCCGCTGCTGGCGACCTGTGACCGCTGGGACATCGGCGGCCTGTCGACGGCGCTGCACCCGCAGACCGGTCAGCCGACCGTGTTCGTCCACGACGGCTACCCGGGCGGCGCCGGGTTCGCCGAACGCGGGTACCGGGCGGCGCTCGAATGGGTGCGCGCGACCAGCGACGCGATCGTCTCGTGCGGCTGCGCCGACGGGTGCCCCGCGTGTGTGCAGTCACCGAAGTGCGGCAACGGCAACTCACCGCTGCACAAGGAGGGTGCGGTGCGGCTGCTGTCGCTGCTGCTGCGCTGCGCACCGAACGGGCCCGGGCCCGACTGAGGCCCATTCACCGATCCGGTCCGGCGCGGGCCTCCGCACGGGCGTGCAGCTCCCGTCCCTCGACCGGCCACCCCTCGGCCACGACGGCGACGCTCGCGCCGACCTCGACGTCCTCGCCCGCCACGCGACAGGTCACCAGCTCCGCGTCGTTGGTGCTCACCACCTCACGGGCCACCGCGCACGGCTCGGCGGCGCCGCCCGCGTGCAAGGCGGTCGCGCCGGCGAGCGCGCCGAGGTCGGCCGCAGTCTGCGCTACCCCTCGGGCGTGGACCGCGCGGGCGAGCCCGACGACGACGAGGGTCGCGGTGAGCAGCAGGGCGATGAGCGCGAGGCCGAGGACCGTGCCGGACCCGCGCTGAGGATCGTCGTCCATCGTCCCGCCGCCGGCCTTCCTGGTGCGGCCGCGCGTCACGGCCCCTCCCCCGGCTCGGGCAGCGCCCGTGCGCTCGCACTGGCCTGCAGGTCTGCCAGGCCGAGTGGACCCGGGATGCGGCGCGTCACCTCGACGACGACGTAGGCGCCGTCGCGCCCGATGCGGACCGCGGCGTCCTCGCCGGCGAGCTCCTGCGTGAGGTCGTGCACCACCTGGGACGTCTCGCCCAGCGCCGCCGACCGGGCGCCCGCCCGAGCCGCGTCGGCGACCCTGACCTGCGTCACGGCCGCGGACGCCGCCACCAGCAGCACCACGAGCAGCATGACGACAGCCGGCAGGACGAGCGCGGTCTCAGCGGTCGCGGAGCCGCGCTCAGGGTCTTCCCGGCGAGGCACGCGGGACGGCATCGTGCTCCCGCGGCGACGCACCTGCTCGTGATCCTGGCCCGTCGGCGGGCGGGGAGCCGCACCCCCGCCCGCCGACGGTCGTGCCGTCCGGCTCATCGGCTCAATCGATCCCGAGCGCCCGCCGGAAGATGGCCTCGAGCAGCCCCCTGACGAAGTCGCTCCTGATGATGAGGAGCAGGATCCCGGCCAGGGCGGCCGCAGCGACCATGACGAGGGCGTACTCCGCCGTCGCCATGCCGCCGTCGGCCGTGGCACGCAAGGATCGGACCCGGCGGGTGAGGGCCGCCCGCACCCGCCCGGCCCGACGTCTAACTGTCATCGTGTCTCCTTCCTCGACGCCCTCGGGGTCACCGAGGACTGGATGCTGACCGGCGGGACACCGGTCACGGGAGCGAGCCTGCGCCGTCCGGGCGACGCCGTGCGGGCGTGACCGTCGCGTGTGTGGACGGGCCGTCCGCGTCACGCGCAGCTGTGCACGGGACGGCGTCCGGCCGCCCAGGTGGCAGGGTGCATGCCATGCGCAGCGAGCCGTCGAGCGGCGAGTTCCCGACCCTCTTCACCGAGCGGTACCTGGAGTTCGCAGGCTGCCGGGTACTCGGGACCTTCGATGTGCCACCCGACGGCCTGGTCGCGAAGCTGCACCTCGTCGCCGTCACCGACCGCGGGCACGTGCTCGTGTGCGTGGGCGAGGACGGTGACGTGTTCCTCCCGGGCGGGACGCGTGAGCCCGACGAGTCCCTGGCCGACCTTGCCCGCCGAGAGCTCCGCGAGGAGGCCGGTGCCGAGCTCCGCGGCGAGCTGACACATCTCCTGGCGCTCCGCGCCGTGAGCGAGCGCCCGTCGCCCTACCGGCCACATCTGCCGCACCCCACGTCGTACTGGTCGTTCGCCGTCGGCCCCGCCGAGGTTGTGTCGGCACCGACCAACCCACCGGACGGCGAGCGCGTCGTGGACGTGCGCGCGCTACCCCCGGCCGAGGCCGTGGCGGCCATCGGCGAGAACGTCTCCGCGCACGGCGACGTCGTCCGGCTCGCCGCCGCACGCGGTCACTGCCCGAGCACGAGCCAGCCCGCGCCCAGGACCACGGGCACGACCCCGAGGAGCACGAACGCCGGGAGGTAGCACAGGCCGAGCGGCAGGACGAGCCGGACCCCGAGGCGGGCCGCCGCCTCCTGGGCCTGCCGGGACCGGTCCGCACGGACCGCCCCGGCCGCCTGCCGGAGCAACGGCCCGGGCGCGGCGCCGTCGACCCACGCGGGCTCGAGGGCGTCACGGAGCCGGCCGAGGGTCTCGGGGGCCTCCGACCAGGCCTCCGACCAGTCGGCGCCGAGCAGGAGGGCCCGGCCCGCCTGGACGAGCGCATCGCCGGTGGCCGACGTCGTCCCGGGTCCGTCGACCGCCCGGCCGAGCGCGGTGAGGGTGCCCGGCACCGACGCCCCGGCGGCGAGCGCGGCGTCCGCGAGATCGAGCAGCACGGCGACGTCGACCTCGGTCGCCGGCACCCGTCGTGGGCGGCGGGACGGGGCCGACGGCCGTGCGCACCTGCGGCGCACCGCCCACGGCAGGCAGGCCAGCCCGGCCAGCAGCACCAGCAGGAACCCGGACCCCGTCATGGCCGCCCCCGTGACCGGGCCCGACTGAACCGCCTCCCCCGCTCGGTGCCGCCGCCGACGGCGGCGCGCTGCAGTGCGGCCACCCACCGCCGCCCGGCGAGCACGAGCGCGATGCCGAGCACGAGGCACGCGGTGCCCGCACCTCCGCCCAGGAGCACGCCGAACGGGTCGGCTCCCACCGCGAGCCCGAGCACGAGACCGAGCGCCGGCAGCCAGCCCAGCAGTCTCGCCGTGGCCCGCGGGCCCGCGAGCGCGATGGATCGTGCTGCCTGCGCCTGTCCCGCCTCCGTCAGCCCGTCGGCGCAGCGCTGCAGGACGTCGGCCAACGGGGCGCCCAGCTCGCGGGTGAGTCGGCAGGCCGCGAGGGTGCCCGGCAGCGCGCCGGCCGTGGTCGGGCTCACGGTGACGTGCCGGCGCCGTCCCGCCCGGCCCGTCCGGAGCGGTCGGCGGGCGAGCGCGAGCAGCTGGGGCGGTACCCCGTCCTCCGAGTCGTCGCCCGCCGGCAGGCCGGCCCGGTCGAACGACTCGCCCCAGGCCTGCTCCACCGGCGCGCCCGCCCGGAGCCTGGTGGCGACCTCCATGACGAGCGACCCGAGGTCGAGGTCTCTCGCCCGGGAGCGGCGCCTGCGCCGGCGGCGCGGAACCGGCATCGGGCGGCGCGGGCGTGGGAGCGGACGACCGGGTGCCACCAGCAGTGCCAGCGCGGCGGCAAGCAGCGCGCCGGCCGCGAGCGCGGTCATGGCGCCGCGGCGTGGCGGCCGCGGACGGCACCACCCGCCCGGCGGCCGGTGCCCGGACGTGACAGCCCGAGTCGCAGCGCAAGCCCGTCCCAGCCGGGCCGCGTCAGGACCTCGCCGTCTCGGACCTCGAGGGCCGGGTCGCACCGCATGGTCGTCCCCTCTCGGCCGAGCACGCCGATCTCCGCGAGCCGTCGGACCCCGCTCCGGTCGCGACGGAGGTGGATCACGGCGTCGACCGCCGCGACTGCCTGCGCCGTCGTCGTCTCCTCCGCGAGTCCGGCCAGCGACCCGAGCGCGACGAGCCTGGCCGGGACGTCGACCACGGCGTTGGCGTGCACGGTCGCCCAGCCGCCCTCGTGCCCGGTGTTCAGCGCGGCGAGCACGTCCCGAACCTCCGCGCCACGGCACTCACCGAGCACGATGCGATCCGGCCGCATCCGCATGGCGGCACGGACGAGCTCGGCGAGCGGCACCTCGCCGACCTGCTGGACGTTGGCGCGCCGCACCTGGAGGTGCACCACGTGCGGGTGGTCCGGCCGCAGCTCGGCCGACTCCTCGATGCAGACGATGCGCTCGTCCTCGGGCACGAGAGACAGGAGCGCGGCCAGCAACGTCGTCTTGCCCGCACCGGTCGCTCCCGAGACGAGGACGTTGGCGCGCGCCTCCACGAGGGCGTGCAGCACCGGGACGAGCGCAGCGGGAACGGTGCCCCGGACGGCGAGGTCCTCCAGGGTGAGGGCCTGCGGCCGGTGGGTGCGCAGCGAGATCAGGGTCCCGTTCGCCGAGAGGGGCGGCAGGACGGCATGCAGCCGTGTGCCGTCGGACAGCGTGCCGTCGACCACCGGGCTCGCGTCGTCCAGCCGCTGGCCGCACGCCGCGGCCAGCCGGGTCGCGAGCCGGCGAACGGCGGTGGGACCGAGGTCGATGCCCGTCTCCACCGGCACCAACCCGCCGCCACGGTCCACCCAGACACCGGCACCACCGTTGACCAGCACGTCGGTGACAGCCGGGTCGTCCAGCAGGGACTGCAGCGGCCCGGCACCGCGCATCTCGGCCCGGACGGCGCTCTCCAGGCCGAGGAGCCCGGCCGCACCCAGCCGGTCGACCTCCGTGAGGGCTCCGGTCAGCGGCCTGCCCCGTACGAGCTCGCGGCGCACCTGGGCGACGGCGTCCGCTCCCTCCGTCACGACCGCAGACCCAGCGCGCGGACAAGCTCTCGAGCGGTCGCCATGAGGGCTCCGCGTCGCCGGTCGCCCGGCCGCAGGCCGTGCTCGACGTCGGAGGCGAGCTTGCGCTCCGTGCGCATCACCGCCGCCAGCGGCAGCCCCGCCGAGGCGGCGACCTCCTCGGCCTCCGCGGCGGGAGCCCGCACGACGAGGTGGACTGCGCAGCCGGCCGCCTGCAGCGGTGCGGCAGCCATCGCCGCGGCACCGGCCCGCACCCCGCCGCAGCAGAGCAGGACGACGTCGTCGCACCGGTCCAGCCACAGGTCGCGCGCCGCGCCGGGCGCCAGGACCTGGCGCGGCAGGTCGAGGACCACGACGTCGTGCCCCTGACCGAGGGCCCGGACGGCCGAGCGCACCACGAGGTCTTCGACGTCGGCGCCACCGCGGCGGTCGCCGGACAGCACGCGGACCAGGTGCCAGGTGGGCAGCGCGAGCGCCAGCCGTTCCGAGACGAGAGCCCCCCGCTCCTCGCGGATGTCGGCCCAGCGGCGCCCCGGGTCGAACTCGAGGCCGAGCAGCACGTCGAGGCCGCCGCCCGCAGGGTCGAGGTCCACCAGGGCGGTCGCGGAGCCGGCGGTGACGCACGCCCGCGCGAGCACGGCCGCGAGCGCGGAGGCGCCCGCGCCGCCGTGGGCGGCCAGCACGCCGACCGTCCGGGCTCGGTGCGGCGTCGCCGCGGTGACGAGCACGTCCAGCAGGCGGGCCTCGTCTGCCGGGAGACGCACCGCGGACGGGATCGCGGTCTCCGCGGCGGCGGCACGGGACGGGTCCACGAACACGTCGAGCGAGCCGGCCGTGGTCTCCTCCAGCACGACCGCGGCCGGCGGGACACGACGGTCGCCCGGGACGACGTCCAGCTCCAGCCCCGCCAGGTCGGCCAGCCTCCGGACGCGGTTGACGAGCTCCGGGTCGTCACCGTGCAGGACGACGGGCACCACGCCGTCGTGCGGCGACGCGGCCGCGGGGTCCTCGAGCAGCATCGCGGAGCTCGTTCCTGTCGTCACCGTCGTCTCCTCTCGTGCGGGCGACTCACTCGTCGCCCACCATGCAGCGGCCGCCCACGACTCGGCCGGGCCTCCGGCACGGCCTGTGGACGACGCGGCGTGACGCGGCCGCATGTGGATGCGGCGCGTCCCCCGGGCCGCGCACACCTCCGGCAGTAGCGTGGAATCCGTCAGAGAAGCCGAGGAGGACCTGTGACCACGCCCGACCCGAACCGCCCCGACGAGGCCACCGACGCCACGGAGGTACCCGGCGGGTCCTCGGAGCAGAGTGCCTCCGTGCCCGCTGGGGAGACCCCGCCACCGAGCCGGCCGAGCTGGCTCGCCGAGCCCGCCACGGACGACTCCTCCCCAGCACCGGCCGACGAGCCCTCCGCGGCCGTCGCGCCTGACCCCGGCAGACCCGCCACCACCACCCCGCCCAGCGGCACACCCGCAGCCGGCGCACGGACGGCGGGCGAGCCCAGCGAGCCCGCTGACAGCGCGCGGGACGATGAGCTCACCTCGACGGCGACCCGGCGCCAGGGATTCCTCGGCCGGACCGACGAGCCCCGCACGACCGCCGCGACCAGCTCCTCGAGCACGACGAGCACCTCGTCGCCCGCCGGCACCGCTGATCGCGAGAGCGGCCCCGCGCACGCCGCACCGATCACCCCGGCCACCGCGCCCGCACGTGACGAGGACGCCGCAGCGGCACCGGCCGGGGCGAGCACGTCCGCGGACGAGGCACAGCTGCGGGAACGCTGGGGCACCGATCGGGAGAGGCCTTCGGAGGCCGTGCTGGCCGGCGCGACGGAGGCGCGGCCGCGCTCTCGCGCGGGCGCACACTGGTGGAGCCTCCTGATCACCCTGATCCTCGGGCCGGTGGCCTGGTACCTCGTGGCCGACGCCGGAGCCCGGCTGACCCTCGGCGAGAACAGCCCGTGGCAGACCGGTGTCGTCTCCCCGGCGGCGCTCATCGAGCTCGCCGCGGGGTTGGTGGTCACCGTCGTCGTCCTTCTCGCGGCCCGCTTTTCCGCGCTCGGCGCGACCGTCGTCGGGTTGATCGTCCTGCTCGTGGGCACCGCGTTCGTCGCCGTCCCCGCCCGGGCGGCAGATCTGCTCGGACCCGTCACGGACTGGCTCGAGGGGCTCAACGCGTTCGGCGGGAACGTGGCCCATCACCTGTTGCAGGACGGCCCCTCCGGCCGGCTCGCGCTCTACGGCCTGACGCTGTTCGTCGTCGGCCTGGTCTCGGCGGGAGTCCGCCGGGCCGGCCGCGCCGAGCAGCGCCGTCGTGAGGCGTACGAGCGCCGCACGGCCCGCCACGGCAACAACAAGGCCTGACGCGCGCAGGCGGTCCCCGCACGGCCCGTCGCCGGAGTCTGCACGACGCCGCAACTTCGATATGTTGCTCTCGACAGCTTCCGTGCGCCCTGGGCACACCCCGGGGCCACCACGACCTCGTCACGGGAGGACGCAGATGTCCCAGAACGAAGCCACCCAGCCGGGTGCCGATCTCGAGAACCTCCTCCACGAGACCAGGACCTTCCCGCCCAGCCCTGAGTTCGCCGCGCAGGCGAACGCCACCGTCGAGATGTACGACGTCGCGGCAACCGACCGCGAGGCGTTCTGGGCGCAGCAGGCCCGGGAGCTCATCACGTGGTCGAAGGACTTCACCGAGGTGCTCGACTTCTCCGGCGCCCCGGTCGCCCGGTGGTTCGCCGACGGCACGCTCAACGCCGCGTACAACGCCGTCGACCGGCACGTGGAGGCCGGCCTCGGCGACCGCGTCGCCATCCACTTCGAGGGCGAGCCCGGTGACACCCGGACGCTGACCTACGCCGAGCTCAAGGACCAGGTCTCCCGCGCCGCGAACGCCCTCACCGAGCTCGGCGTCGCCACCGGGGACCGGGTGGCCATCTACCTCCCGATGATCCCCGAGGCAGTCATCGCGATGCTGGCGTGCGCCCGCATCGGCGCCCCGCACTCGGTGGTCTTCGGCGGGTTCTCCGCCGAGGCCCTGCACAGCAGGATCATCGACGCCGACGCCCGCGTGGTCATCACCGCCGACGGCGGCTACCGCCGGGGCAAGCCGAGCGCGCTGAAGCCCGCGGTCGACGAGGCGCTCGCCAAGGGCACCGACGTGCGGCACGTCCTCGTGGTCGAGCGCACCGGCCAGGAGGTCGCCTGGACCGAGGGGCGTGACGTCCGGTGGGGCGAGGCGTTGGAGGCGGCCTCCCCAGAGCACGCGCCGGTCGACGTCGAGGCGGAGCACCCGCTGTTCATCCTGTACACCTCCGGCACCACCGGGAAGCCCAAGGGCATCCTGCACACCACCGGCGGTTACCTCACCCAGACCGCCTTCACGTTCCGCCACGTCTTCGACCACAAGCCGGAGACCGACGTCTACTGGTGCACCGCCGACATCGGCTGGGTCACCGGGCACAGCTACGTCACCTACGGCCCGCTCCTCAACGGCACCACGCAGGTCCTCTACGAGGGCACGCCGGACACCCCGGACAAGGACCGGTGGTGGGACATCGTGGAGAAGTACAAGGTCACGATCCTCTACACCGCGCCCACCGCGATCCGCGCCTGCATGAAGTGGGGCGAGGAGTACCCGAACAAGCACGACCTGTCCTCGCTGCGGGTGCTCGGCAGCGTCGGCGAGCCGATCAACCCCGAGGCGTGGATCTGGTACCGCAACACCATCGGCGGCGGGAAGACGCCGATCGTCGACACGTGGTGGCAGACCGAGACGGGCGCCATCATGATCTCCCCGCTCCCCGGTGTCACCGCGGCCAAGCCAGGCTCCGCCCAGGTGCCGCTGCCGGGCATCAGCGCGGACGTCCTCAACGAGGCCGGCAAGCCCGTCCCGAACGGCGGCGGCGGGTACCTCGTCCTCACCGAGCCGTGGCCGTCCATGCTGCGCGGCATCTGGGGGGACCCGCAGCGGTTCCAGGAGACCTACTGGTCGCGCTTCGAGAACATGTACTTCGCCGGTGACGGCGCCAAGAAGGACGAGGACGGCGACGTCTGGCTGCTCGGCCGCGTGGACGACGTCATGAACGTCTCCGGGCACCGGCTCTCGACGACCGAGATCGAGTCGGCGCTCGTCTCCCACCCGTCCGTGGCCGAGGCGGCCGTCGTCGGCGCCAAGGACGACACGACCGGTCAGGCCGTCGTCGCGTTCGTCATCCTCCGCGCCGAGGCGGTCTCTCGCGCGGACGAGGAGGGCGAGGGTGGCGACGTGGTCGCCGAGCTGCGCAACCACGTGGCGAAGGAGATCGGCCCGATCGCCAAGCCGCGGTCGATCCTCGTGGTCGCCGAGCTGCCGAAGACGCGGTCGGGGAAGATCATGCGCCGGCTGCTCCGGGACATCGCCGAGGGCCGCGAGGCGGGTGACGTCACGACGCTGGCCGACTCCTCGGTCATGGAGCAGATCTCCAAGGGCATGAAGGCGGGCTGAGGCCCACCTGCTCTCCTGGGGGCGGCGGTCGGGCGCCGGCAGGCGCACCAGTCGCTCCTCGTTCCTCGTCGCGACGGCCAGGCCCACCCAGCCTGCCGGCACTCCGACCGCCGCCCCCGCAGACGCCTCGCGCCACTCCGTCACGTTCGCGGGCCTGGGAGGCCCTCGTGCTCTCGTAGCCTGAGGGCATGCCAGATGGACCCGTCCGCACACGTGACGAGGTCGTCAAGGCCCTGCGGGACACCGTCGGCGTCGGGATGGGCTACCTGCCGCTCGGTGCGGCGTTCGGAGTCCTGCTCGTCACCTCCGGGCTGGAGTGGTGGTGGGCACCGGTCTTCTCGGTGGTCATCTACGCCGGCTCAATGGAGTTCCTCGCCATCAGCCTGGTGACGGGCGGCGTCGGGCTCGTCCAGGTCGCGGCCACGACGTTCTTCGTCAACTTCAGGCATGTCTTCTACGGCCTGTCCTTCCCGCTGCGGAAGATCCGGTCGGCCCCAGGCCGGCTGTACGGCGTGCACGCCCTGACGGACGAGGCGTACGCCCTGCTGGCGACCCGGCCGCACGCTCAGCTGACCGGCCCGCGCGTCCTCGGCACCGAGATCTTCTGCCAGATGTACTGGGTGACCGGATCCACCGTGGGCGCGCTCCTCGGCCACGGCGTCGGCCTCGACGTCGAGGGCCTCGGTTTCGCGCTCACCGCCCTGTTCGTCGTGCTGACCATCGACGCCTACCGTGCCGCACCGGACCGCACCTCGCTGCTGATCGCCCTCGGCTGCGCGGTCCTGGCCCTCGTGGTGGCGCCGGGGGCCATGCTGGTCCTCGCACTCGGCGCCTTCGTGATCGTGCTGGTGGCCCGGCTCGCAGTGAGGAGGAGCCGCCGTGCCTGAGTGGCGGATCCTCCTGACGCTCCTGGTGATCTTCGCCGTGACCTACGCGCTCCGGCTGGCGCCGTTCGTCGCCCTGCGGCGGGTGCAGGACTCCGCCGTCGTCGACTACCTGGCACGGTCCATGCCGCTCGGAGTCATGGCCATCCTCGTGGTCTACACGCTCGCGGAGGTCGACCTCACCGCCGCCCCGCACGGCGTGCCGGAGCTGGTCGGCGTGGCGGTCACCGCGGGCCTGCACCTGTGGCGCCGCAACGCCCTGCTGAGCATCATCGGCGGCACCGCGGCCTACATCGCGACACAGTCGCTCATGTGACGGCGGCCGGTGACGGTAACGTCGCGGAGCGTGGTCGCCGACTCGAGCAGTGTGCTGGTCCCAGGTCCGTGGCAGCACCGCGACGTCGCCGCCAACGGTGCGCAGTTCCACGTCGCCACTGCCGGTGACCTCGAGCCACGACGGCCCCTGGTCGTCCTGCTGCACGCGTTCCCGCAGTTCTGGTGGGCGTGGCGGCACCAGATTCCCCGGTTGGCGGAGGCGGGCTACGCGGTGGTCGCGATGGACCTGCGCGGGTTCGCCGGGAGTGACAAGCCTCCGCACCATCACGAGACGGACGTCCTGGCACGGGACGTCGCCGGCGTCGTCCGGTCGCTCGGATTCGGCGAGGCCGTAGTGGTCGGCCACGGGTTCGGCGGGACCGTGGCGTGGTCGATGCCGCACGTCGCGCCGTCGCTGACCCGCGCCGTCGCCGTGCTCGCGAACCCCCATCCGGTGCCGCTGCACCGGCTCCGCACACCGGTCCCCCCGCGGGCGCTGGCCATGTTGCTGCGCTTCCAGGTGCCGTGGTTCCCGGAACGGGCGATCCGGACCGGTGACCTGGTGCGGCGGCTGCTGGTGGCCTGGTCGGCACCCGGCAACGACGGCGCGTTCGCCGAGGCCGTCCGCTACACGGACGCGCTGGCGCTGCCGTTCGCCGCGCACTCCACGATGGAGCACTTCCGCTGGCTGCTCCGCTCGACGCCGCGACCCGACGGCCGCCGCTACCTCGAGCAGGTGAGTGCCCCGGTCACGGTGCCGACCCTGACGGTCCGCGGTGCGCTCGACCCGTTGTGGCCGGCCTGGTCCTTCCGGCACGACGCCGGCTTCGTCACCGGTCCGTTCCGGACCGAGACGATCGACGGCGCCGGGCACTTCCTGCCCGAGGAAGCTCCCGACGCAGTCACCGAGCTTCTCGTGGACTTCCTCGGAGAGATCTGCCTCTGACGGTCTCAGGCCGTCACGAGCGCGCGGGCCTTCTCCGGGTCCGTCTCGCCCTCGCCGTAGGACGGGCACAGCCCGGCCAGCACGCACGCACCACAGGCGGGCCTGCGCGAGTGGCACACCCGACGGCCGTGGAAGATGAGCCGGTGGCACGCCATCGTCCACTCCTCGGGCGGCAGCAGCGCGGCGATGTCCTTCTCGACCTTGACCGCGTCCTTCTCCCGGCTCCACGCGAGGCGCCGGGCGAGACGGCCGACGTGCGTGTCGACCGTGATGCCCGGGATGCCGAACGCGTTGCCGAGGACGACGTTCGCGGTCTTCCGGCCGACGCCGGGCAGCCTCACGAGCTCCTCCAGCGTGTCCGGCACCTCGCCGGCATGGTCGGCCACCAGGGCGGCGGCCAGGCCCTGGAGGGACGCCGCCTTGGCACGGAAGAAGCCGAGTGGACGCAGGATCTCCTCGAGGTCCTCGCGCCTGGCCGCGGCGTACGCGGCGGCGTCGGGGTAGGCCGCGAAGAGCGCGGGCGTCACCTGGTTCACACGCTTGTCTGTGGTCTGCGCGGACAGCACGG
Source organism: Georgenia alba (assembly GCF_042665525.1). Classification (NCBI taxonomy): domain Bacteria; kingdom Bacillati; phylum Actinomycetota; class Actinomycetes; order Allobogoriellales; family Allobogoriellaceae; genus Georgenia; species Georgenia alba. The sequence continues at coordinate 1,010,952 of NZ_JBHTCQ010000001.1, read as the reverse complement.
TTGCCACGAGCAGCTCGAGCGGGTTGGTGAAATCGAGCTCGCACCGAGCGTCCGGCCACTCCTCGGCAAGCAGCGCATCGACGGCGAGAGCCTGCTCCTTGGCGGCCTTCTTCGAGCGTGGTCGCGGTGGCCTGCGCCGGGTGGTCGACGTGCGGGCGCCGGAGGCACGTGCGGTCATGGGTCGAGACTAGATCGACCCGCCCACACCCGAAGACATGTGCCCTCCGTCACAGGTGATGGCAGGATGGGGGCCGTCGCGACCCCGGGGCGGGCGCGGGAAAGACGATCGATGGGACCTGAGGTGGAACAGAACGTCATCGGAAGCGTGCCGCTCTTCGACGCGCTGGACGAGCAGGACCAGGCAGGGCTGCGGTCCCTCATGACCGAGACGACCCTTCGTCGCGGAGAGACCCTGTTCAACGAGGGCGACCCCGGTGACCGGCTCTACATCATCGTCGACGGCAAGCTGAAGCTCGGGCACACGGCGTCGGACGGCCGGGAGAACCTGCTCGCCGTGCTCGGGCCGAGCGAGCTGGTCGGCGAGCTCACGCTCTTCGACCCGGGCCCTCGCTCCACGACGGCGACCGCGGTCGCGCCGAGCCGGCTGCTCACCCTCGAGCACTCCGCGCTCATGTCGTTCCTCGAGACCCGGCCCGAGCTGGCCAAGCACATGCTTCGGGCACTCGCCCGCCGGCTCCGGCGAACCAACGAGTCGCTCGCCGACCTCGTCTTCTCCGACGTCCCCGGCCGGGTGGCGAAGGCCCTGCTCGACCTGGCCGACCGCTTCGGCCGGACGACCGACCAGGGCGTCCACGTCCCGCACGACCTCACCCAGGAGGAGCTCGCGCAGCTCGTCGGCGCCTCCCGGGAGACGGTCAACAAGTCGTTGGCCGAGTTCGTCTCCCGCGGCTGGATCCGCCTGGAGGGCCGGGCGGTGCTGCTGATCGAGGTGGACCGCCTCCGCCGCCGGGCCCGCTGACCCGTCCCACGCGCCACCCTCCCGCACAAGTGTGACGAGTCGGCGACCGGTCAGGAGACGGCGACGACGATCTCGATCTCCACCGGCGCGTCGAGCGGCAGGACGGCGACGCCGACCGCGCTGCGCGCGTGCCGTCCGCCGTCTCCGAACACGCTGCCGAGCAGCTCGGAGGCACCGTCCACGACGGCCGGCTGGCCACCGAAACCCGGCTCCGAGGCGACGAAGCCGGTCACCTTGACCACGGCGGTGATCGCGTCGATGCCGCCGGCCTCGGCGGCGACCGCGGCGACGGCGTTGAGGGCGCACGTCCGCGCAGCGTCGCGCGCGACGTCCCCGCTCACCGCGCCGGGCGAGGTCCCGACCTTGCCCGTGACGCCGAGAGCGCCGTCGACCATCGGGAGCTGGCCCGAGCTGAAGACGAGGTCGCCGTGCCGCACGGCCGGCACGTAGGACGCGACCGGCGCTGGCACCGCGGGCAGCACGAGGCCCAGCTCGGCCAGCCGCGCCGAGGGGCTACTCACCGGCGCCCTTCGGCCGCTTGAGATAGGCCACGAGATTGTTGGAGCCTTGCGGCCCGGGCACGACCTGCACCAGCTCCCAGCCGTCCTCGCCCCACTGGTCGAGGATGCCCTTGGTGTTGTGGATCAGCAGGGGGATGGTGGCGTACTCCCACTTTGTCATGCGCTCATCCTAGGAGGCTGCCCCTCCCCGCCGTCAGGCGGTCCGCGCCTCCTCGAGCCGCGCCCGTTGCTGGGCCCGCATGCGGGCGATGACCCGTGGCGGCCGGTCGGCCTGCAGCTCGTCCACGAGCTCGTCGTCGGCCTCGCGGAGCCACTCGGCCCAGTTGGTCACGTGCGGATACTGCCGCAGCACGGCCCGGCGCTCCCGTTCGGTCAGCCCGCCCCAGACCCCGAAGGCGGTGTGGGAGGTCAGTGCATCGGCCAGGCAGTCCAGTCGCACCGGACAGGAGAAGCAGAGCTCGCGCACCTCGCGCTGCGCGGCTCCCTGCACGAAGAGCCTGTCCGGCTCGCAACCCGCGCAGGCGGCGCGGGACGCCCAGGTCTGGTCGTCGTCGACGGGCATCAGGTCCCTCCTCGCCGGGCCCCGGCGGGCCCGGACCCTCGTGCTGCTGCTCGCGACGTTAGGGCGCGAGTTGAACCGCAGGGAAGGGTCGTGACCCAGACGTGACCAAGACGTGACCGAACCGCCATCAACCGGTCGGATACAGGGCCCTCAGCCACCCGCGAACCCGTGTGGAACCCGCCACGCCTCGCCCCGTTCCCCTCCGTCCGTTGCGTACCCTGGGCTGCATGTCGTCTCCGTCGTCAGCGTCCGGGCGCGCCGTCCGGCCGGCACAGCTGCTGGTCATGCTGCTCGCCTTCGTCCTGGTCTCCGGGCTCGGCGGTGTGCTCGCGGCCGGCCTGGTCATGCCGGCGGTGGGTGCCGTCGGTGCGGTGAGCCAGTCGACCGAGGACATGTTCCAGGACCTGCCGAGCGAGCTGGCCGTGCCGGAACCGTCCCAGAGCAGCCAGATCGTCGCCGCCGACGGGTCCCTGCTCGCCACCATCTACGCGGACAACCGCGTCGTCGTCCAGATCGACGAGATCGCCCCGGCCATGCGCGACGCCGTGGTGGCGATCGAGGACCGGCGATTCTACGAGCACCGTGGCGTGGACCCCGAGGGCATCATGCGGGCGTTCGTCAACAACATCACGGGCGGTGCCACGGAGGGCGCCTCCACCCTGACGCAGCAGTACGTGAAGAACATGCTCATCGAGCAGGGACGGCTCAGCGGTGACGAGCAGCTGATCCAGCAGGCCACCGAGACGACGCTGGGCCGCAAGCTCGAGGAGGCCCGCCTGGCGATCACGATCGAGCAGCAGTACACGAAGGACCAGATCCTCGAGGGCTACCTGAACATCGCGCAGTTCGGCCCGTCGCAGTACGGCGTCGAGGTCGCGGCCCAGTACTACTTCTCCAAGTCGGCCGCGGACCTGAGCGTCGCGGAGGGTGCGCTGCTGGCGGGGATCACCCAGTCGCCGGCCCGGCACGACCCCGTGGAGAACCCGGAGAATGCCAAGGCGCGCCGCGACCTCGTCCTCAGCGCCATGCACAACCAGGGGTACATCACCCAGGAGGAGTACGACGAGGCGAGGGCCACGACGATCGAGGAGATGCTGAACGTCTCCCCCACGCCCAACGGCTGTGCGGCGGCAGGCATCTCGGCCTATTTCTGTGAGTACGTGGTGGATGAGCTCCTCCTGTCCGAGGAGTGGGGATCCTCGCGCGAGGACCGGCAGCAGCAGCTGTACCGCGGCGGGCTGGTCATCCACACCACGCTCCAGCCGGAGCGGCAGCAGGCCGCCCAGGACGCCGTGACCGGGGCCGTGCCGATCAACGACGAGTCCGGCATCAAGATGGCGCTGAACGCCGTCGAGCCCGGAACCGGCTACATCCGCTCGATGGTCCAGAACACCAACTGGGGCAACCCGAGCGAGGACGATCCGAACGCCACCACCGTCAACCTCAACGTCGGCCGGAGCCACGGCGGGGGCAGCGGCTTCCAGTCAGGCTCGTCCTTCAAGGTCTTCACGTTGATCGAGTGGCTCAAGCAGGGTCACTCGCTGATGGACACCGTCAACTCCTCGAACGACTACTTCCCGGCCTCGTCCTGGAACATCCCGTGCGGCCGCTACGAGGACACGTACGAGCCGAACAACCTCGAGGGCATCGGCGGCGGCTACATGACCGTCCAGGAGGCCACCCGGCAGTCCGTGAACCTCACGTTCGTCGAGATGGCCAACCAGATGAACATGTGCAACATCGTCGAGAACGCTGAGCGCATGGGCATCCAGACCGGCACCGGCGACCCGCTCACGCCCAACCCGGCGGCGGTCCTCGGTTCGAACACCATCACCCCGCTGAGCCAGTCGGTCGCGTTCGCCACGCTGGCGAACCAGGGCGAACGCTGCGACCCGCGGGCCATCACCCACATCACCGACCGGTCGGGCGACGAGATCGCGTCCTTCGACCCCTCGTGCGAGCAGGTTCTCGAGCCCGACGTCGTGAACGGGGTGAACCACGCCCTCCAGGAGGTGGTCACACCCCCGACCGACTCGACCGGTTACCAGGCGGTTCTGCCGGACGGGCGGCCGGCCGCCGGCAAGACCGGGACGGCGAACGACGACTCGGCCGCCTGGTTCGTGGGCTACACGCCGCAGCTCTCGGCCGCCATCTGGATGGGCTTCCAGGAGGGCACGCGGTCGATGTTCGACTCGACCATCGACGGTGAGTACCACGAGCTCGTCTACGGCGGCGCCATCCCCGCCCCCACGTGGCGCGCGTACATGGAGCGCGCCCTGGAGGGCGAGGAGCACCGGAACTTCCCCGAGGCCGGGACCGACGAGATCTACGGCGAGCAGGTCCCGATCCCCTATGTCGCGGGCATGAGCATCGACGAGGCGACGGCCACGCTGGAGGACATGGGCTTCGAGGTGAGCGTTGGTGATCCGATCTACGCGAACGTGACGCCCGGCTACGCCGCCGGGACCACTCCCTACGGCACCGTCTCTGCCGGCTCCAACGTCACCATCCTGCCCAGCCTGGGTCCCGCGCCCGCGCCCGAGCCCGAGCCGGAGCCGGACGACGACGACAACGGCGGTGGCGGCAACGGCGGCGGCGGCAACGGCGGCGGCGGCGGCGGCAACGGCGGCGGCGGCAACGGCGGCGGCGGCAACGGCGGCGGCGGCAACGGCGGCGGCGGCGGCCACGGCGGCAACGGCGGCGGCGGCTTCGGTGGCGGTCCCAACAACTCGTGGCCCGGCTGGGGCGGTGGCTCCGGCTGGGGCGGTTGGGGCAACGGCTGAGCGCCGTCGGCCTGCGGCGCCTCGGCGCCGGCCTCGCCCTCGCGGCAGCCGGAGGGCTCGGGTGGGCGCTGACCGAGGCGACCCGTTACACCCTGCGGCGCCATACCGTCCCGGTGCTGCCCGCAGGTGCGGCACCGATCCGACTGCTGCACCTGTCCGACCTTCACCTCGTGCCCAGCCAGCGGGACAAGGTCGCCTGGGTCCGTGACCTCGCCGCAGAGGAGCCCGACCTGGTCGTGACGACCGGCGACAACATGGCTCACCGGCTCGCGGTGCCGTCCGTGCTGGAGGCGTACGCGCCGTTCCTCGACGGTCCCGGCGCCTTCGTCTTCGGCTCGAACGACTACTACGCGCCCGAGCCGAAGAACCCGATCCGGTACTTCTTTCCCGACGCCGAGAAGCGCGTGCCCGACGAGCGGCTGCCCTCGGGCGAGCTCGCTGCGGCGCTCTCCCGTGCCGGCTGGGTGGACCTGAACAACCGCCGGGACCGCGTCACCGTCGGCGACGCCCAGCTCTCCCTCGTCGGCGTCGACGACCCGCACCTCGACCTCGACGTCTTCCCGGACGCCGACGACGACGACCGTGCGGTGCTGCACCTCGGTGTCGCCCACGCGCCGTACCGCCGCGTGCTCGACGCCATGCACGACGACGGTGCCGACCTCATCCTCGCGGGCCATACCCACGGGGGCCAGCTGTGCGTTCCCGGGTTCGGTGCTCTCGTGACGAACTGCGACCTCGACCGCCGCCGCGCCTCCGGTCTGCACGGTTGGCCGGACTCGCGACCTGGCACCGTGGGAGGCGAGCACTCCGTCTGGCTGAACGTCTCGGCCGGGCTCGGCACCAGCCCCTACACCCCCGTGCGCTTCGCCTGCCCGCCGGAGGCCAGCCTGCTCACCCTGGTACCTCGCCAGGGCTGAGGGCCTGCGAGGTCGGGCCGCCTCGGTGGCTGCGTCGACGGGTCCTGCGTGGCATGTGTCTCAAACACCGGCAGGCGGCTCGATCGCGTTTCACGGCAGCGTGCCCGCTCGGCTATCCTGGACCGGCTGATCGGTTGGCGACGAGCCCGAGGCGGAGCGTGGGTCCGAGGAACGAGGACCCACCGGAGGCGGAGGGCGAGGAGCCGCCGGTCCCACCTCGGGGTGTGGCGCAGCTTGGTAGCGCGCTTCGTTCGGGACGAAGAGGTCGTGGGTTCAAATCCCGCCACCCCGACAACCGGCCCGGGTCCTCCACGTGAGGGCCCGGGCCGTCGTCGTGCCGCCCGACCTCCACCAGATGCGACGGCCGTGACAGGCTGCCAGCATGTGAGCGCCGATCTCGACGAGGAGATGCACAATGCCACGCACAGCACGTCCCACGCTCCTCCCCCTGGTGCCCGCCCACGGGGGCGGCAGGGCGGCGATGACCTGCCGGTACCGATGCGGCGACGCCTGCTTCCATGCCGCCCCCAACACGTCTGCGAACCCGTACTTCGGCGACGTATTGACCGAGGCACTCTCCCGACGCTCCGTGCTGAGGGCCGGAGCGGTCGTCGCGCTCGCGACTGGTGCGGCCGCGACGCAGGCGGGACCCGCTGCGGCGGGTCCGCCACCGCACGCTCCCGGAGGACCCGCCGTCGGGCTGCGTTTCGAGCCGATCTCCCAGCAGACCGGGGATCGCGTCACCGTCCCGCCGGGGTACCTGCACGACGTCCTCGTCCGGTGGGGCGACCCGCTGTTCTCCGACGCGCCGGAGTTCGACCCGGAGAACCAGACGGCCGCCGCGCAGGCCCGCCAGTTCGGCTACAACAACGATCACCTGGGCCTGCTGCCGCTGGGGCACCACCGCGACGACCACGTCCTGGTGGTCAACCACGAGTACACCAACGAAGAGATCATGTTCCCCGCGTACGATCCGGAGAACCCCACCCGCCAGCAGGTCGAGGTCGCCTGGGCGGCGCACGGCCTGACCGTCGTGGCCGTCACCGGTTCCCGCCGGGGCCGCCGCTCGGGCGCGCTCGACGTGGTCGTCGACCATGAGCTGAATCGCAGGCTGCCGCTGACCGCAGCCTTCGAGCTCACCGGACCGGCCGCCGGGTCCGAGTACGTCCGCACCCACGCGGACCCGGACGGGCGGACCGTGCTCGGCACCCTCAACAACTGCGCCGGCGGCCTCACCCCCTGGGGCACCTGGCTGACCGGCGAGGAGAACTTCCACCAGTACTTCGCACACGCCGAGGCCGTCACCGACGAGGTCGCCCGGGAGCGCCTCGCCCGCTACGGCGTGCTCGACGGGGAGTCGGAGCGCAAGTGGGAGCGCTTCGACCCGCGCTGGGACCTCGCGCAGGAGCCCAACGAGGTCAACCGGTTCGGCTGGGTCGTCGAGGTCGATCCGTACGACCCGTCCTCGACGCCGAGGAAGCGCACGGCGCTCGGCCGCCTCAAGCACGAGGGCGCCACGATACGGCTCAGCGACGACGGCCGCGCCGTCGCCTACATGGGCGACGACGAACGCTTCGAGTACCTGTACAAGTTCGTCTCGCACGAGAGGTACCGCCGCGGCGACCGCGCGCACAACATGACGCTCCTGGAGAACGGCACGCTCTACGTCGCGCGTCTCACCGGGGACAGTCCTCCCGCGGAGATCGACGGCAGCGGCGCGTTGCCGGGCGACGGCGAGTTCGACGGCTCGGGCGAGTGGATCCCCCTGGTCTCCGGCACCACCTCGCACGTGCCGGGCATGACGCCCGAGGAGGTGCTGGTCTTCACCCGCCAGGCCGCGGACGCCATGGGTGCCACGAAGATGGACCGCCCGGAGGACGTCGAGCCCCACCCACGCACCGGCGTGGTCTACGCCGCCCTGACGAACAACACGGCGCGCACCCCGGAGCAGGCCGACGAGGCCAATCCGCGGGCCGAGAACAAGCACGGCCAGGTGCTCGAGCTGGCGGAGGAGCACGGTGACGCTGCTGCCGGCACCTTCGGCTGGCGGCTGCTCCTCGTGTGCGGCGATCCCGAGGACGAGAGCACCTACTTCGCCGGCTTCGACAAGTCCCAGGTCTCCCCCATCTCGTGCCCGGACAACGTGGCGTTCGACAGTCACGGCAACCTGTGGATCAGCACCGACGGCCAGCCCGGCAGCCTCGGCACCAACGACGCCCTCTACGGGGTCGCGGTCTCGGGTCGCAGACGGGGCGAGGTGCGCCAGTTCCTCGCGGTGCCGACCGGCGCGGAGACGTGCGGGCCGGTGATCACGGACCGGCGCGTCCTCGTCGCCGTGCAGCACCCCGGCGAGATCGACGGCGCGACGTACGAGGACCAGGCGTCGCACTGGCCGGACGGCGGGACGTCGGTGCCGCGGCCGTCCGTCGTCGTCACCTACCGCGCGGACGGGAGGCGGATCGGGCAGGCCTGAGACGCTCCTCGACGCCCCCACCGGCAAGTTCTCCTGGCGTTCACCTCCCCCCAGCCTCGCGGCCACCTGAGGTGCCTAGCGTGTGCGCGTCCATCCCCCTCCGAGGAGCGAAGATGCCGCCCAAGCCCCCTGCACGCCGCACGTTCCTTCCGCTGCTGCCCGGACACGGCGGTGGCCGGTCCGCGCTGACCTGCCGCTACCGCTGCGGCAACGCCTGCTTCCACGAGGTCCCCAACAGGTCGGGGAACCCGTACTTCGGGGACGTCGCGGCCGCCGCCTTCTCACGTCGCTCCGTCCTCAAGGCCGGCCTGGTCCTAGCCGCCACCGCCGGCACGAGCGCCGCCCTCGCCGACCGGGTCCTCGCCGCCACCGAGCCCCCGCCGTCGGGCGGTCCGGAAGGGCTGGTCTTCGAGCCGATCGACCAGCAGACCGGGGACGCCTTCGTGGTCCCCGACGGCTACGTCCCCCACATCGTCATCCGATGGGGTGACCCCCTGTTCTCCGACGCCGCCGAGTTCGACCCGGCCAACCAGACGGCGGAGGGCCAGGCCCGTCAGTTCGGCTACAACAACGACCACGTCGGCCTGTTCGAGCTCGAGGACGGCCAGTTCCTCATGGTCGTGAACCACGAGTACACCGACGAGACACTCATGTTCCCGGCGTACGACGCGGCCAGCCCGACGGAGGCCCAGGTCGCGACCGCGTGGGCGGCCCACGGCCTGTCGGTGGTCACCCTGCGGGGCGAGGACTCCGGCGCCCTGACCCCGGTCCTCGACGCGCCGCTCAACCGCCGGCTCACCGCGACCACGGAGTTCGAGCTCACCGGTCCGGCGGCAGGCTCGCAGCACCTGCAGACCTCGGCCGACCCGGAGGGCCGGACCGTCCTCGGCACCCTCAACAACTGTGCCGGCGGCCTGACGCCGTGGGGCACCTGGCTGACCGCCGAGGAGAACTTCAACCAGTACTTCGCCAACTCGTCGGCGGTCACGGACCCGACGGCGCAGGAGCGGCTTGTGCGCTACGGCGCGACCGAGGGGGCGTCCGAGCGGCTCTGGGAGACCTTCGACCCGCGGTTCGACCTCGCCCAGGAGCCGAACGAGATCAACCGGTTCGGGTGGATCGTCGAGGTCGACCCGTTCGACCCGTCCTCGACCCCCCGCAAGCGCACGGCTCTCGGACGTTTCAAGCACGAGGCCGCCACCATCAACATCGCGGAGGACGGCCGCGCGGTCGCCTACATGGGCGATGACGAGGTGTTCGACTACCTGTACAAGTTCGTCTCCGACGGCGTCTACGTCGAGGGCGACGACGCGAACAACGCCACGCTGCTGGACAGCGGGACGCTGTACGTCGCCCGGTTCACCGGGGACAGCCCGGCCGCCGAGATCGACGGCGTCGGCACGCTGCCGGAGGACGGTGAGTTCGACGGTTCGGGCGAGTGGATCCCGCTCGTCTCCGGCACCACCTCGCACGTGCCGGGCATGTCCGCCGAGGAGGTGCTCATCTTCACCCGTCAGGCGGGTGACGCGGTCGGCGCCACCCGCATGGACCGGCCCGAGGACGTCGAGCCCAGCCCCGCAACGGGACGCGTCTACGTGGCGTGCACCAACAACACCGACCGTGTCGAGGGCGAGGCGGAGGTCGACGAGGCCAACCCACGCTTCGACAACAAGGACGGTCACGTCATCGAGATCGTCGAGGAGAACGAGGACGCCGGCGCCACGGCCTTCGCCTGGCGGATCCTCCTGGTCTGCGGGTCGCCGGACGACCCGAGCACCTACTTCGCCGGCTTCGACAAGTCCCAGGTGTCCACCATCTCCTGCCCCGACAACCTGGCGTTCGACCCGGCGGGCAACCTGTGGATCAGCACCGACGGCCAGCCCGACTCCGTCGGCTGGAACGACGCGCTGTACCAGGTGCCGCTGGAGGGCGACCTGCGCGGCCAGGTGCGCCAGTTCCTGGCGGTGCCGACCGGGGCCGAGACGTGCGGCCCGGTCGTCACCGAGGACCGGGTCATCGTCGCGGTCCAACACCCCGGGGAGATCGACGGCGCAAGCTTCGAGAGCCCCGCGTCGAACTGGCCCGACGGCGGAAGCTCCGTCCCGCGCCCGTCCGTCGTCGTCACCGCGGCCCGGGCCGGCGAGGAGCCGACCGAGGGGCCCACCGAGGAACCGACCGACGGACCCACCGAGGAACCGACCGAGGGGCCCGCCCCGGGCGACGACTCCGGCGACCCGAACGAGCCGCCGAGCAGCCTGCCGGAGACTCGGTGAGCCACCCGCCGGCCGGCTGACCGGCCGTCACGCCGCCCGGGACCGTAGGGTCGAGCGGTGCCCATCCCGCCGTTCATCACCGCGCTCCGCGATCAGGTCGGCCACGACCTGCTGTGGCTGCCGGGGGTGACGGCAGTGGTGCTGGACGCCGCCGACCGGGTCCTCATGGTGCGCCGCGCCGACACCGGCTGGTGGGCACTGGTCAGCGGGATCCTGGAGCCGGGCGAGGAGCCGGCGGTCGGGCTGGTGCGGGAGATCGCGGAGGAGACCGCGGTCGAGGCCGAGGCGGTGGCCCTGACGTCCGTCCGCGCCGGTGCGCCCGTGACGCACGCGAACGGGGACCTGGCCCAGTACCTCGACCTGACGTTCCTGTGCCGGTACGTCGCGGGCGAGGCGCGTGTGGGGGACGACGAGTCCCTCGAGGTCGGGTGGTTCCCGCTCGACGCGTTGCCGGAGCCGCTCACCGCGACCTCGCGGGAACGGTTGCGGTGGGCGCTGGAGTATCGCGCGGACCCCTCGGCGGGTCCCGCGTTCGTCCGCTGACCCGGGCATCACGGCGCGCGGGCGGTGCCGTGAGCAGCCTCGGTGCCGCGGTCGGCCGGCGGCCGGACTGGCTCGGGCGGCCTGCGCCCGAGCCAGCCCCGCACCCGGACTAGCGCAGCGGCGTGGTGTCCCGGCTCGCGATGTGCTCAGGCCGGGCCGACGACGCGCCGAACGGCTCGGTCAGGGCGTTCTCCACGCTGTTGAACACCATGAAGATGTTCGAGCGCGGGAACGGCGTGATGTTGTTCCCGGAGCCGTGCATGATGTTCGAGTCGAACCACAGGGCCGACCCGGCGGGACCGGTGAACTGGTCGACGCCGAACTCCTCGGCCATCTGGGTGATGTCGTCCTCGCTCGGCACGCCGATCTTCTGCTCCTTGAGGGAGGAGGCGTGGTTGTTCTCCGGCGTCTCCCCCACGCACTGCACGTAGGTGCGGTGCGAGCCCGGCATGACCATGAGGCCCCCGTTGAAGGGGTAGTTCCGGGTCAGCGCGATGGAGCAGCTGACCGCGCGGGGCGCGGGCATGCCGTCCTCGGCGTGCCAGGTCTCGAAGTCCGAGTGCCAGTAGAACCCGGTGCCCTTGAACCCGGGCATGAAGTTGATCCGGGTCTGGTGCAGGTAGACGTCCGAGCCGAGCAGCTGGCGCGCCCGGTCCAGCAGCCGCGGGTCGCGGCTGAGGGCGTCCAGCTTCTCGCTGAGCTTCTGGACCTCGAACACCGAGCGGACCTCGCCCGAGACCTTCTCGGTGACCACGCGGTGGTCGCTCTTGAGGGACTCGTCGGAGGCGAGCCGGTTGAGCTCGGCGGTGTAGGCCTCGACCTCCTGGCCGGAGATGAAGTCCTCGAGGATCGTGAAGCCACGATCCTCGTGGGCCCGCAGAGCGGCGGCGTCGAACGGGCCGTCCTCCGCGGAGCCCCACACCGTCGGGTGCTCACGCTGGATCATCGCCCCCGGCCCGGACAGGCGGGTCGGATACAGATCGGTGGTCGGGTCGATCGTCGCGGTCATGAACTATCCCTTCTCCCGGGCAGGCCCGGGATCGTGACGTCACGCACGCGGCGAGTTCAGCTCGTCTCGGTCACCAGCGGGTAGACGCCGTTCTCGTCGTGCACCTCACGACCGGTGACCGGCGGGTTGAACACGCACACCGTGCGCATCTCGGTACGCGGCTCCACGCGGTGCTTGTCGTGGTCGTTCAGCAGGTAGAGCGAGCCGGGGCCCAGCTGGTGGGTCTCACCGGACGCCAGATCCGTGATCTGCCCCTCGCCCTCGACGACGAACACCGCCTCGATGTGGTTGGCGTACCAGAACTCGTTGACCGTCCCCGCGTACAGGGTGGTCTCGTGCACGGAGAACCCGACACCCTCCTTGGCGAGCACGATGCGCTTGCTGCGCCAGTTCTCGGTCTTGATGTCGTGCTCGGTGTCGGTGATCTCGTCGGTCGTGCGAACGATCATGCTCGTGGATGCCCTTTCTGGGGTATCGGTCAGGACAGGAGAGTCAGGACAGGACTGTGTCGACGGCCTCGCCGAAGAGCGTGAGGCCGCGCTTCAGCTCGTCCTCGGTGATGGTCAGCGGCGGCAGGAACTTCGCCACCTCGTCGAGCGGGCCGGAGGTCTCCATGATCAGCCCGCGCCGGAACGCCTCGCGGCACACCTGGCCGGCCTGCTCGGCGTTCTCGAACTGCAGCCCACGTGCCAGGCCACGTCCCTTGGCGACCAAGCCGGCGTCGGGGTGCTTGGCGACCAGCGCGTTGAGCGCCCCCTCGACCAGTGCGCCCTTCTCGGTCGTCGAGCGCTGGAGCGCGTCGTCCGACCAGTAGGTGCGGATCGCCTCGGTGGCGGTGACGAACGCCGGGGCGAAACCGCGGAAGGTGCCGTTGTGCTCGCCGGGCTCGAAGACGTCGAGCTCGGGGCGTACCAGGGTCAGGGCGAGCGGCAGGCCGTAGCCGGAGATGGACTTGGACAGCGTGATGATGTCCGGGACGATCCCGGCCTCCTCGAAGGAGAAGAAGCCGCCGGTACGTCCGCAGCCCATCTGGATGTCGTCGACGACCAGCAGGATGTCGTGCCGCTTGCACAGCTCGGCCAGACCGCGGAGCCACTCGATCCGCGCGGTGTTCATCCCGCCCTCGCCCTGGAGAGTCTCGACGATCACCGCGGCGGGCTCGTTGAGCCCCGAGCCGGCGTCCTCGAGCATCCGCTCGAAGTAGACGAAGTCGGGGATGTCGCCGTCGAAGTAGTCGTCGTACGGCATGGGTGTGGCGTGCACCAGCGGGATGCCGGCACCGCCGCGCTTCATGGAGTTGCCCGTGACGGACAGCGCGCCAAGCGTCATGCCGTGGAAGGCGTTGGTGAAGGAGACCACGGCCTCGCGGCCGGTGACCTTGCGGGCCAGCTTCAGGGCGGCCTCGACGGCGTTCGCGCCGCCGGGTCCGGGGAACATGACCTTGTGGTCGAGGCCGCGGGGCTCGAGGATCTGCTCGGCGAAGGTGCGCAGGAACTCACGCCGCGCGGTGGTGAGCATGTCGAGGGAGTGGACGATGTGGTCCCCGGAGAGGTACTCCAGGAGGGCCTTCTTCAGGGTCGGGTTGTTGTGCCCGTAGTTGAGGGTCCCCGCACCGGCGAAGAAGTCGAGGTACTCGGTGCCGTCCTCCGCGTAGAGGGTGGATCCCACCGCGCGGTCGAACACGACCGGCCAGCTGCGCGAGTAGCTGCGGACTCCGGACTCGTGCTCCGTGCCGTCTGTCGTGGGTGTGAGGGGCATGCTTTCCTTCGTGTCCGTGGCCGCCGGTGGCGGCCTCCTCGTGCCCGGTCTCGGGCCTGGTCTCGTGCCGGTCCGGGCGCGTCAGTGCCCGACCGGGATCTGCAGCAGCGGCTCCGCCTCGTGGCCCTCGTCCGGGAAGTCGCCACCCCGGACGAACTCGCGCCACGTCAGCTCGGCGCCTCGTCGCGCGGCGATGCCGCTGAAGAGCGCCCGGGACGCGGTGTTCGACTCGGTCACCGTGGCCTCCAGCGTCTCGACGTCGAGGGAGTCGAGCAGGTCCTCGATCATCCTCGCGGCGATGCGGCGGCCGCGCGCCTCGGGCGAGACGCCGACCTGCCACACGAAGAGGCTGCCGGGCCGCGCCGGGGGCCGGTGCGCCAAGACGAAGCCGACGACCGAGCCGTCCAGCGTGGCGACTCGGCAGGTGTCGGCGAAGTCCTGGGCGTAGAGCAGGTACGCGTACGACGAGTTGAGGTCGAGCACTCCGCCGTCGCGCGCCAGGCGCCACATCGCAGCACCGTCCGCCCGCGTCGTCGGGCGGATGGTGAGGTCGGGCGTGGTCGCCGCGTGCGGCGGATCGTCGGTGTCGTCCTGCGTCGTCATCGGCATACCGCCCTCTACCGTATGCACCTTCGGCGCCCAGGGAAACCGGACCACGGCGCGGTTCGCGGCGCCTCGGGACGCCTCGGTCGCACGGACCCGGCAGCCTCGTGCGGGAAACCTCGCGGCGGGCGGTTCGGACCGCGCACCCCAAATGCGGTCCGCATGCTGAGACGGCTGGTGGGGGCCGTGAACCCGGTCACGGCCGTGCACGTGACGGCGCCCACACCGCGGCGAGGCGGCCGGGGGTCGAGGCTCCTAGCCTGGCCCAGCCGCCTCGCGCGAGGTCGGTGCACCCGGGTCAGACCTGGACGAGCTCCGCGGCGAGGAGCTCGGCGATCTGGATCGTGTTGAGAGCCGCCCCCTTGCGGAGGTTGTCCCCCGTCACGAACAGGGCGAGCCCGCGGCCGCCGGGGACGGACGGGTCCTGGCGGATCCGGCCGACGTAGCTCGGGTCCTGGCCGGCTGCGGCGAGCGGCGTCGGGACCTCGGCCAGCTCGACGCCGGGGGCGTCGGCGAGCAGCTCGCGCGCCCGGTCCGGGCTGATCGGCCGGGCGAACTCCGCGTTGATGGACAGGGCATGCCCGGTGAAGACCGGCACCCGCACGCAGGTGCCCGAGACGGGCAGGTCCGGCAGCTCGAGGATCTTGCGCGACTCGTTGCGCAGCTTCTGCTCCTCGTTCGTCTCCCCGGACCCGTCCTCGACGAGGTCTCCGGCGAGGGCGACGACGTCGAAGGCGATCGGCGCCACGTACGCCGTCGGCTCGGGGAAGCTCACCGCGGCCCCGTCGAGCGTGAGCGCGGCGACGTCCTGCTCCACAGCGGCCCGGACCTGACCCTCGAGCTCGGCGACGCCCGCACGGCCGGAACCCGAGACCGCCTGGTACGTCGAGGCCACCAGGCGGGTCAGACCGGCCTCGGTGTCGAGCACCTTGAGGACGGGCATGGCCGCCATGGTGGTGCAGTTGGGGTTCGCGACGATGCCCTTGGGGCGGTCGGCGAGGGCGTGCGGGTTGACCTCGGAGACCACCAGCGGGACCTCCGGGTCCATGCGCCAGGCGGAGGAGTTGTCCACGACGACGGCGCCTGCGGCCGCGAACCGAGGTGCGTGCTCGCGCGACGCCGTCCCGCCGGCGGAGAAGACGGCGATGTCGATGCCGGACAGGTCCGCCGTCGCGACGTCCTCGACGGGAACCTCGGTGCCGCGGAACGGGAGCGTGGTGCCGGCGGACCGGGCGGAGGAGAAGAACCGCACACGGGCCGCGGGGAAGTCGCGCTCCTCGAGCAGGGTGCGCATGACGCGGCCCACCTGGCCCGTGGCGCCGACGACCGCGAGGGTGATGCCATGCCCGACCTGGCGCTCCGTCGTCGTCATCGTCCGGTCCCTCCGTAGACCACGGCCTCGGTCTCGGTCGCGTCCAGCTCGAACGCGGAGTGGACCGCGCGGACCGCGGCGACGAGGTCCTCGGCGCGGGTGACCACCGAGATGCGGATCTCCGAGGTCGAGATCATCTCGATGTTCACGCCCGCCTCGGACAGGGCGTCGAAGAGCCGTGCCGAGACGCCGGGGTGGGAGCGCATCCCGGCACCCACGAGAGAGAGCTTGCCGATCTGGTCGTCCCAGCGGACCTCGCTGTACTGCAGGTCGTCGGCGGCGTCGGCCAGGGCTTGGCGCACCGCGCGGCCATCGGCCTCGGGCAGCGTGAAGGAGATGTCCGTGCGTCCCGTGCCGTGGGTGGAGACGTTCTGGACGATCATGTCGATGTTGGCGTCGACACTCGCGACGACCTGGAACAGCCGTGCCGCGATGCCGGGGACGTCGGGCAGGTCGACGACGGTGATCTTGCCCTGGCTGTTGTCGTGCGCGACACCGGAGATGATCGGGTCTTCCATGTTTTCCTCCTGGCCCGGAGCGGTGACGCTGGCGTCGGTGACCCAGGTCCCTTCCTTCTGCGAGAACGACGAACGGACATGCAGTGGAACGCCGTATCGCCGGGCGAATTCCACGGCGCGCAGGTGCAGGACCTTCGCGCCGTTCGCGGCCAGCTCGAGCGTCTCCTCGTACGTGATGTGGCTGACGTGACGCGCGGCCGGCACGATGCGCGGGTCGGCGGTGAAGAGCCCGTCGACGTCCGTGTAGATCTCGCACACGTCCGCCTCGAGCGCCGCGGCGAGCGCGACGGCGGTCGTGTCGGACCCGCCGCGGCCGAGGGTCGTGACGTCGTTGAGCTCGTTGACGCCCTGGAAGCCGGCGACGATGGCCACCTTGCCCTCGGACAGAGCGCTGTTGATGCGGTCGGGCCCGATGGCGACGATCGAGGCCTTGCCGTAGCGCCGGTCCGTGCGGAGCCCGGCCTGCTGGCCGGTGTAGGACCGCGCCTGGACGCCCAGCTCGGTGACCGCCATGGCGAGCAGCGCCATCGAGATCCGCTCGCCGGCGGTGAGCAGGATGTCCATCTCGCGCGCAGGGGCGTTCGCCGTGATCTGGCCCGCGAGGTCGAGCAGGTCATCCGTCGTGTCGCCCATCGCCGAGACGACGACGACCACGTCGTGGCCCGCCTCCTTGGTGGCGACCACCCTGCGGGCGACGCGTTGGATGCTGGCTGCGTCGGCGACCGACGAGCCTCCGAACTTCTGGACGACAAGGGCCACGGGGAGGAACAACTCCTAGGGGTTGGGACTTCTCGCCGCCCGAGCGCCGGGCGGTCTCGTGGACCGGTCCATAGTACGGACGGCGCCGTGCGCGGGGCACCGGAGAGGCGCCCGATGCCCATCTGCCGGACATCCTCCGCGCCGTCGGGACGGGCCGCGGGGGATGCCCGCGGAACGTCAGACCTCGACGCGCCGACGGCCCTCGAAGGCCCGGCCGAGGGTCACCTCGTCCGCGTACTCGAGGTCGCCGCCGACGGGCAGGCCGGACGCGAGCCGGGAGACGGCGATCCCCATCCCGCGCATCATGCGGGTCAGGTAGGTCGCGGTGGCCTCCCCCTCGATGTTCGGGTCGGTGGCGATGATGACCTCCTCTATCTCGCCGTCGGCGAGCCGGGTCATCAGCTCCCGGATGCGCAGGTCGTCTGGCCCGACCCCGTCGATAGGGTTGATGGCGCCGCCGAGCACGTGGTAGCGCCCGGCGAACTCACGGGTGCGCTCGATCACCACGACGTCCTTCGGCTCCTCGACCACGCAGAGGACGGCCGAGCTGCGACGCGGGTCGGCGCAGATCCGGCAACGTTCCTGCTCAGAGACGTTCCCGCAGACCTCGCAGAAGCGGACCTTGGCCTTGACCTCGGTCAGCGCGCGGGCGAGCCGGGACACGTCGTCCGCATCCGTGGCGAGGATGTGGAAGGCGATGCGCTGGGCGCTCTTGGGGCCGACGCCAGGAAGCCTGCCGAGCTCGTCGATCAGGTCCTGGACCGCACCTTCGTACACCGGGACAGCCTACGTCCCCGCGGCGTCCGGGGTGGTGATCTCCTCGATCACCGTGCCGCCGAGGATCTGCGCCACGAGCGGCGCGCCGACCATGCCGGACCCCTCGGCGTCCGGGTCGTCCGCGGAGGGCACGTCGTCAGCCGGGGCCACCCGCGGGCGCGCCGGCGTGGCGGCGGACGGGGACGTGGCGGCGGACGGGGACGAGGCGGCGGACGGTGAGCCGGCCGACGGCCCGGAGGCCGCGCTCCCGGGTGTGCCCGCGGAGACCGGGCCGGGCCGCACGACGGTCGTGGCGCGGGCCGGCTCGGGGTCGTCGTCGGCCGGCTCCTCGGCCGCGTCCCGGCCGGAGGGACCGCCCGCGACGGCGGCCGAGCCGGCGGAGCGGGCCGCACCGCGGTCGGGGGTCGCGGTGGGCCGTGGCGGCGAGGCGGGCGTCGCCCAGCTCGTGCGCGCCTCCTCCACGGCGGAGCTTCCGCTCGGCCGTGGAGGTGGAGCGGCGACGGGTGGCGCGCCGCCACCGTCGTCGACCACGCCCTCGACGCGCAGCCGCACCCCGAGCCGCTGCTCCAGCGCCCGCTCGACGTGCCCGGCGTGCGCACCGCCGCGGAAGGTGGAGGCCAGGCCGGCGCTCGCGAAGCGGAGCTGCAGCGTCCCGCCGTTGACCGTCCCCACCTGGGCGTGCTGGTGGACGAGGGTCCACGTCACGCGGCGCAGGTCGGCGAGCGTCGCGAGGACCTCGTCCCAGCGGCGGCGGATCATCTCGGCGTCCACGTCACCGCCCGGCTCTGGTGCGGGCGATGACGGGTCCGGCCGGGGCTCGGGCGCCGGGGCCGCCTGCTCGGCGGGCGCGGCCGAGGGCTCCGGAGGGCTCTGTGGCTCCGGCCCCCCGCCCTGCGGCTCGGGAACCGCCGCGGCCGGATCGTCGGTCGGCGCCGCGGGCGGTGCGTCCGCCGTGACGGGGGCCCGGGAGGGCTCCTCGACGGACCTCGCCGAGTCCGGAGCCGGCTCGTCGGGCCGCACGGCGGGTGCGGGCGCCTCCGTGGCGCTGCCGGCGGCGCCGGGCCCGCCGTCGGTGGTCTGCGTCGTGGCGGTCGCGGCCGGCCGGGCCGTTGCCGCCGAGGTGGCAGCCGGCGTGGCGCCGACCGGTTCTCCCCCGGTGAGCCGCCGTTCGAGCTGGTCGAGCCGGGCGCCGTAGCCGGCGTCCCGGTCGTCCGCCGCGGGGAGCAGCAACCGGGCGCACAGGAGTTCCAGCTGCAGCCGGGGCGAGGTGGCACCGGACATCTCGGTGAGGGCGTCGTTCACCAGGTCCGCGGCACGGGAGGTCTGAGCCGGTCCGAGGTTGCGCGCCTGCGTCTGCATGCGCTGGAGCTGGTCGGCCGGCTGGCCGCGCAGCGCAGCGACGGCCTGCTCGCCCGCCATCGCGATGATCACCAGGTCGCGCAGCCGCTCGAGCAGGTCCTCCACGAACCGGCGAGGATCGTGGCCGGACTCGATCACGCGGTCGACCACACGGAAGAGGCTGGCGCCGTCGCGCGCGGCCAGGGAGTCGACGACGTCGTCCAGCAGTGCGACGTCCGTGTAGCCGAGCAGCGCGAGCGCGCGGTCGTAGTCGAGGCCGTCCTGCGCACCGGCGAGGAGCTGGTCGAGGACCGAGAGTGTGTCCCGGACAGATCCGCCGCCGGCCCGCACGACCATGGGCAGCACCCCGCCACCGACCTCGACGCCCTCGGCGGTGCACAGCTGCTCGAGGTAGCCGAGGAGCTGCTCGGGCGGCACCAGCCGGAACGGGTAGTGGTGCGTGCGCGAGCGGATGGTGCCGATGACCTTCTCGGGCTCGGTGGTGGCGAAGACGAACTTCACATGGTCCGGCGGCTCCTCGACGAGCTTCAGCAGGGCGTTGAATCCCTGCGCGGTGACCATGTGGGCCTCGTCCAGGATGAAGATCTTGTACCGGTCGCGGGCGGGCGCGAAGCTGGCGCGCTCGCGCAGCTCCCGGGCGTCGTCGACCCCGTTGTGGGAGGCCGCGTCGATCTCGACGACGTCGAGGGAGCCGGCGCCGTCACGCGCCAGCTCCACGCACGAGGGGCACTCCCCGCACGGGGTGTCCGTCGGCCCCTGCGCGCAGTTGAGGCAGCGCGCCAGGATCCGGGCGGACGTGGTCTTGCCGCAGCCGCGCGGGCCGGAGAAGAGGTAGGCGTGGTTGGCGCGGTCCCCTCGCAACGCCGCCATGAGCGGCTCCGTGACGTGCCCCTGGCCGATGACCTCCTGGAAGGTCTCCGGCCGGTAGCGGCGGTAGAGGGCGGTGCTCACGGATCGAGGTTAGCCGGGCGGACCGACACCTGGCACACAGCGGTCCACAACAGGCGACGACGGCACGAAAGGACCCCCCGCACACCCGCCAGAGCTCACTTACCCTTGCTGCCTTCCGGCCCTGGGGGATTCGGCAAGATGACGCCGCACGAGGGGTCGATCGCCGAGTCTACGGACCGCGGCGCGACCACGTCCAACCTGCGCGTCCAATCCTGCGCCGTGCGGCACGACGGTGACGAACTCCACCCCTCCGGCGGGGGGCGCAGGTCGAGCCGGCGGGACGGCCTCCGGTAGTCTCGTCTCCCGGCGCCGCGAGGCGTCCCACCCAGGAGGATTCGCCTAGTGGCCTATGGCGCACGCTTGGAAAGCGTGTTGGGTTAACGCCCTCGGGGGTTCGAATCCCCCATCCTCCGCCACGGTGACGTCGCGTGGCCGTGCCCCCGACGTCGCCCCCGGAGCTCCGGCTCGGCAGCGGGTCGCGACACGCCGGCACGGTGGAGCGGCAGCTCCGGTATCCGCGCTCTCACGGGCATCTCTGGCACCAGATGCCACGCCATCCACACGGGCGTGACCGAAACGTGACATCGACCACCCTTTCGCGATAGCGTCGGCACCGCTCCGCGGGCCCCTCCGCGTGGAGTCTCCGAGGCGGGAAGCCGAACCCTGCCGCCGCACTCGGAGCCGGTGCGAGCAGATCGGTCGGCAGGGACGGGGGAACCACGGTTCAACCGACCTCCTCAGGGAGGTCTTGGGGTGAAGCACGGTCCAGACCGTGCCGGGCTGCTCCGGCCCGAACCCGACAGCTCACCCCGCAGGCGGTCAGGAGAGGTTCGTTCGTTGTCTGAGGTCCCCACCGGTAGCCGTGGCTCGGCCCGGCACCGCGCACCGGTCCGCCCGCTCACCCCGTTCTCGTCGCTGTCCTTCTCGAAGGTCCGTGCCCGCCGTGGCGTCCTGACGATGGCGTCCTCGTCGCTCGCGCTGACCATGGCCGCCTCGTCCGCGGCCGCGGCGCCCGAGACGACCACCACCCAGGCTCAGCCGCAGGCCGACGTCACCGTCACCGGTGAGGCCCGCACCGCGCTGGTCACCACCCCCGAGGTCAGCACCTCCGCCGACGCATCATGGTCGGTCGACGCGGCAGAGGCCGAGGCGACGCCGCCGCCCCCGCCGCCGGAGCCCGAGCCGGAGCCGGTGGTCGAGCGCGAGTCCGCCGTCTCCCGCGACACCTACCGTGAGGACACCACGTCGTCGGCGAGCTCCGCCGCGCCGTCGACCAGCGAGACGGTCTCCTCCGCGCCGGCCTCCGGGATCGGCGCGCAGATCGTCGCCATCGCCCGGCAGTACATCGGCACGCCGTACGTCTACGGCGGGAACACCCCGGCCGGCTTCGACTGCTCCGGCTTCACGCAGTACGTCTACTCCCAGGTCGGCATCTCCCTGCCGTCGACCACCGACGGCCAGTACGCCGCCGGCTACGTGGTCTCCGCCGCCGAGGCGCAGCCCGGCGACCTGGTCTGGGAGCCCGGCCACATCGGGATCTACACCGGCAACGGCCAGCACATCGCCGCCCGGAACCCCTCGACCCCGCTCTACGAGTCGCCCATCTACATGTCGAACCCGGTCTTCATCCGAGTCGCCTGACGCCCGTCCCGGGCAGGATCGCCCGGGGCGACGTCCTAGGATCGCTCGCGTGATGTTCAAGGGTGTCGGTGATGGCCGGCCGTATCCCGACCACGGGTTGGCCACCGACCGCGACTGGGCGGAGATCCCGCCGCGACAGGTGCGGCTGGACCAGCTCGTGACGACGAAGAGCACGCTGGACCTGCGGCACCTCCTGGCGTCGGACTCGACGTTCTTCGGTGACCTCTTCGCCCACGTGGTGTCGTGGCGTGGCGAGCTGTACCTGGAGGACGGCCTGCACCGGGCGCTGCGCACCGCGCTGCAGCAGCGCCAGGTCCTGCACGCCCGGGTCCTGGAGCTCGACGACCAAGGACGTCCGACGACAGCGGCCTAGAGTCGGTTACCGTTTCCTCCTGTGACAGCCCCCATCACGTCAGCCCGCGAGGCCCGAGCGGCTCGCCGCCGTCGTCTCCAGCAACGGCAGACGGTCATCTTCGGCGGCCTGGTCACGATCCTCCTGGTCCTGGCGCTCATCGCGGGCGCCATGTGGTCCGGGCTGCTGCCGTCGCCCTTCGCCCGTGACTTCTCCAGGGAGGAGCCCTCGGAGGAGCCGGTGGTCCAGCCGTGCCCGCCCGAGGACGCAACGCCGCTCGACCTCGGCAGCATCACGGCGGTCGTCTACAACGGCACGGACCGGAACGGTCTGGCCGGCGAGACCGGCGAGGCGCTCAGCCGCGCCGGCGTGCTGGTCAACGACGCGGCGAACTGGCCGGAGGGCGCGTTCGAGGGCGCCGTCCAGATCATCACCGGTCCGCAGGGCGTGACGGCCGCCTACTCGCTGGCTCGCCTCTTCCCCGGTTCGGTCGTGTCGCTGGCGGACGGTCGCGAGAACGAGGCGGTCGACGTCGTCCTCGGCGCCGAGTACGAGGCCATGCTCACGCCGGACGAGATCGCGGCGCTCGACCCCGAGGAGCCGCTCGCCGGCCCGGAGGACTGTCGGCCGGTGGAGACCTCCGGCCGCGCCTGAGCCTCCTCGCTCTCAGCGGACCGGGTCGCGCGGCGCGTCCGCGTCGACCGGCGTCGGGTCCGTCCCGCGGAGGCGAGCGATCCCGCGCATCCCGTGGTAGACGGCGATGGCCGCAGCGGATCCCAGCGCGATGCCGCCGAACGTCATGGATCCCGCGACCCAGGTGTAGTCGGCGATCGCGACGACGAGCGCCACGGCGGCGACGTTCAGGTTGATCGGGTTGGAGAAGTCGACGCGGTTCTGCACCCAGATCCGCACGCCGAGGACGCCGATCATCCCGTACAGCACGGTGCCCGCGCCGCCGAGGACGCCGAGCGGGACCGATCCGACGAGCTCGCCGAACTTCGGCGAGAGGCTGAGCAGGAACGCGAACGCCGCGGCGACGACGTACGCGGCCGTCGAGTACACCTTCGTCGCGGCCATCACGCCGATGTTCTCGGCGTAGGTCGTGGTGCCGGACCCTCCGCCGGCGCCGGCAAGCGCCGTGGACACGCCGTCCGCGAGGAGCGCCCGGCCCATGACCGGGTCCAGGTCGCGGCCGGTCATGGCCGCCACCGACTTCACGTGCCCGACGTTCTCCGCGACCAGCACCAGCACGACGGGGACGAAGAGTCCGAGCAACGTCGGGTCGAAGCTCGGGGCGACGAACTCGGGCAGGCCGACCCAGGGTGCCGCCCGTACGTCCGTGAAGTCCACCTCGCCACGCACGGCGGCGACGGCGTAGCCGACGACCACGCCCAGCAAGATGGACAGCCGGCCGAGGAACCCGCGGAACAGCACCGCGGAGAGCAGGATCGCCACGATCGTGACGACGGCGGTGACGGCTCCTTCCTGGACGTTCTGCCACGCGGCAGGCGCCAGGTTGAGCCCGATGAGCGCGACGATCGCACCGGTCACCACCGGTGGCATGACCGCGTCGATCCACCTCGATCCGGCGACGTGCACGACGGCGCCGACGAGGATGAGCATGAGGCCGACGGCGATGATGCCGCCGAGCGCGCTGGACATCTCTCCCGTCGCGGTGGCCGCGCCGATCGGCGCGAGGAAGGCGAAGCTCGAGCCGAGGTAGCTGGGCACCCGGCCGGCAGTGATGACGAGGAAGAGGATGGTGCCGACGGCGGAGAAGAAGAGGGTGGTGGAGGCCGGGAACCCCGTGATCGCGGGGACCAGGAACGTGGCCCCGAACATGGCGATGACATGCTGCGCGCCGATGCCGATGGTCAGGGGCCAGCTGAGCCGCTCCTCGGGCGCGACCACCTCGCCGGGACCGATGTGCCGCCCGTCCCCGTGCACCGTCCACCGCCACCACGTGCGCGCGCCCATCGCGTTCTCCCTCCGTGTCGCGAGCACACCCTAGTGCGCTCCTGTTTCGGCCCTGTCACAGGTGACCGCGAGCCTCCGCCGGCCGATGTCGCTGTGCGATCCTGGAGCCGACGTCAGGAGGCAGGGATGGACACACGCGCGGCCGGGCAGGGCCCCGAGCCGGAGAACCCCTTCGCCGCACCTTCCGGCCCGCGCCGGGCGACGCCGGCGCCGAGTCCGTACGGCGACTACGGCGCCTCCGCCACCTACGACCACGCGTCCCCCGCGGACGCCGAACGGCTGGGTCTGCCCACGACCGGTGTGTCCGCGCAGCGGGAGGAACCGCTCGTCTTCCCGGGGACCGAGGCGGCCCTGGCCACCACGTCGTTCGCGGACGAGGGCTACACCGCGCCGGAGCCGGTCAACCACCCGCTCGCCGTCGCGGCGGTGATCCTCGGCGTCCTGGCGCTGCTGCCAGGGGTCGGCCTCGCCGCGGTCGTCTGCGGGCACCTCGCGCTGCACCGGATGACCGACGGCTACTGGGGCGGACGCGGGCTGGCGATCACCGGGCTCGTCCTCGGCTACACCCTCACCGTGATGTGGGCGCTGCTGGCCCTGGCGCTGTGGGCCGGGACGTGAGGCCCTTCCTGCTGCTGGGCACGCGACCCGAGGACGCGGCGGCCGACGCCGAGTACGCCGCCTTCCTGCAATACGGAGGACTGGCGGAGCACGAGCTGCACCGGGTGCGCCTGGAGTCGCGGCCGCTGCCGGAGATCGATCTCGAGCACTACTCCGGCGTCATCCTCGGGGGCAGCCCGTTCACCAGCTCGATCCCCGAGGAGCACAAGTCGGACACGCAACGGCGGGTGGAGCACGACCTCGGCACGTTGATCCGGCGCCTGGTGACGGTGGACTTCCCGTTCTTCGGCGCCTGCTACGGGGTGGGGACGTTGGGTCGGCAGCTCGGTGCCGTGCTGGACTCGACGCACGCCGAGCCGGTCGGCCCGATCACCGTCGAGGTGACCGAGAACGGTGCGGCGGACCCTCTGCTGGCCGACCTTCCGCCGTCGTTCACGGCCTACGTCGGGCACAAGGAGGCGATCTCCAAGCTCCCGGACTCCGCGGTGCTGCTCGCCCGGGGCGAGGTGTGCCCGGTGCAGATGTTCCGGGTCGGCCGCAACCTCTACGGCACCCAGTTCCACCCGGAGCTCGACGAGCCGGGGATCGTCGAACGGATCCGGATCTACCGTGACGCCGGCTACTTCGCGCCCGGTCAGCAGGCCGTGGTGGAGGCGCGTGTGCGCGGCGTCGACGTGAGCGTGCCGCAACGGATCATCGCGGCCTTCGTCGCCCAGTACGCCCGCTGAGCGGCGGTTCCCCGCTGCGGCCCGAGCGCCTCCGGCCCGCGCGTCCAGCCGGTGGCCCACCTCGTCCGGATCGTGGGCGAACGACGGCCTGCGGCCCGACGCGGAGGATCATCGGCGCCCATGAGCACGATCGATCCCGTCCCTGCCGGTGGGGACGAGGGCCCGGACCGCCCCACCACCGCGACGAGCGCCGCGGAGGAGCGGAGCGGCCGGATCGCGGTGACCGTCTTCCCGCTGCTGATCATCGCGGGCGGCGTCCTGGGCTTCGCGCTCCCCGGGGTCTTCGGAACTCTGGAGCCGGCCATCAACCCGCTGCTCGGCATCATCATGTTCGGGATGGGTCTGACCCTCACGCCGCCGGACTTCGCGATGGTCGTCGCCCGGCCGCTGCCGGTGCTCATCGGCGTGGTGGGCCAGTTCGTCATCATGCCGGTGGTGGGCTGGCTCATCGCACAGGCCCTGGGGCTGGATCCTGCGCTGGCCGCGGGCGTCATCCTCGTCGGCTGCGCGCCGGGCGGGACGGCCTCGAACGTGGTGACCTACCTTGCGAAGGGCGACACCGCGCTGTCGGTGACGATGACGTCGGTCTCCACCCTGCTCGCTCCGCTCCTGACGCCGCTGCTGACGTTGTGGCTCGCGGGCCAGTACCTGCCGGTCGACGCCGCGTCCATGGCGCTGACGATCGTCCAGATCGTCCTCGTGCCGGTGGCGCTCGGCCTGGTGGTCCGGCTGCTGCTGCCGCAGGCGGTCCGCCGCGCGCTGCCCGTGCTGCCGTGGATCTCGGTCGCGGCGATCGCCCTGGTGGTGGCGGCCGTCGTCGCCGGTAGCGCCGACGCGATCGTCGCCGCCGGCCTCCTGGTGCTCGTCGCCGTCGTGCTGCACAACGGGTTCGGTTACCTGCTCGGCTACGGCCTCGCGGCGCTCACCGGACGGCCCGAGCGCGCCCGCCGGACGGTCGCCATCGAGGTGGGCATGCAGAACTCGGGCCTGGCCGCGGGCCTCGCGGCTCAGTACTTCAGTCCGTTCGCGGCCCTGCCAGGTGCGGTGTTCTCGGTGTGGCACAACGTGTCCGGCGCGATCCTCGCCGCGATCCTGCGTCGTCGTGCCGTCGAGGATGACTGACCGACCCCGAATCCGGCAGAGCCGCTGAGCGGGAGAGCCGCACTACTCCGGCTGGATGGACCATGTGCCGTCGGCTGTGATCGTCACAATTGCCGGCCCGGCGACTGCGGGAACGCTCCCCGAATAATTCCCGATCTCGTTCACAAGCAAGCTCGGGATAAGTTCCGGGTACTCCGTGACAGTGAAGTTCGATTGCCCGGAGTGGCTGACTGCCCACGTTCCCGCGTCTCCGGTGTACCGGAAGACACTGTCCCCCTCGCTCTCCGCAGGCAACGTCAGCTCCGGCGCTGTCGACATGGGGGCGAAGTCGAGCGTCCATGCACCATCGGCGGTCACCTGGATGCTGGCGGGTTCACCAAGCTGGTTCAGCCCATAAGCAGTCGTACCCGAGTACGACCCGATTGTGTTCACCAGCAGGTCGCCTGTTGGCTGATTCGCCTCGTCGATCACGGTGATGCTGAAGTTGCCTGAGCCGTCGTGCGTTGCCGTCACCATCGCGACGGACGCGGGCACGGCCACCACTGCGTCTCCGCTGCCGCTCTCACTCACCTCGTCAAAGCCTGGATACAGATCAGCGAACGGATCGGCCGGGCCCTCGTTCTCGGGAGCCTGCTCCTCGGTCTCTCCTTCGTCATCGTTGGGCTGCTGGCCCTGATCCGCCTCACCCTGGCCCGCATCAGTCGGCTCTTCTCCAGAGGGCGCTTCTGGTGAACCGCCCTGCGTCGCGATGCTGGCGATGACGATGATGACGACGATGACACCCAGCGCGGTGAGGATCTTGTGCCGCGCGAACCAGCTGCGATCGACCTTGCGCTTGCCGCCCGGCTCTACTGGTGGTTGCTGTTGCGGGTTCTCGGGCTCCACCCCTGGCGCAGTCATGGCAAGCTCCCCCTCTCGGGGCCGAGTCGCGGCGCGATCACTCGAACCTCTGGCGCCGCCATTGGCCCCAACGACCTCGAACTGCCTAGGTTGCGTGACATTAGTGCTACCGCGCGGATGTGGCAACGGCTCTACCAAAGCTGGATCGCGCCGTTCGGCACGCGACTCGATCTACGGACGACGGTCCACAGATCGTGCTTTCGCGTCGGTCTCAGACGTAGTCAGCCTGGCCTCAGGCCAGGCTGACGGCGCAGCCAGATCAGAACGGTTCCGGCGCCGAGCAGCCCGGTCGCGCCCGGGAGCGTGGCGCTGCGCGGCCCCGCGTCTCCGGGAGAGAGTCCGGCTCCTCGTCCTCGTCCGTTCCGCTCGAGTCCTCGCTCGGCTCGGCGGTGGGCTCGCCGGCCAGCCCGTGGGCAGTGACGAACGCGGCTCCGCCCGTCAGGACGCGGGTGGCGTGGCGTGCGGGCACGGTGGTCGCTCGCCGAGCGGACGGAGTGCGCGCACGGCAGGGCTCCCGGATGTCGCGTCGGTGAACACCCGTCAGCCGCCGGTCGCACGTCCGGCCCTGCGCGGACCCTGATCAGCGCCGAGATGAGCAGCTTTCCGTGGGGCACGGGCAGGCACGGTGTGTCAAAGTTCTACGGTGACCGATCTGCCTGGTCTGGGAGTGCGACGCACGGTCGCGACGACGCTGCCGACCGCCCACGGGACGTTCGAGATGTACGGCTACGACGGTGCCGGCGGACTCGGGCACGTCGCGCTGGTGATGGGCGACGTCGCCTCGGACGCCGCCACCCCGCCGCTGGTGCGCGTGCACTCCGAGTGCCTCACCGGTGACGCACTGGGCTCGCGACGCTGCGACTGCGGTGAACAGCTCCAGGCCGCGCTCGCGGAAATCGCGCGCGAGGGCCGCGGCGCCCTGGTGTACGTGCGCGGCCACGAGGGTCGCGGCATCGGGCTGCTCGCCAAGCTGCGTGCCTACGCGCTGCAGGACGCCGGCCTGGACACCGTGGACGCGAACCTCGAGCTCGGCTACCCGGCGGACGCCCGCACCTACGAGGAGGTCGCGGACATCCTGCACGACCTCGGCGCCACGCGGGTGCGTCTGATGTCGGCCAACCCGGAGAAGGCCGAACGACTGGGCGAGCTCGGGATCCAGGTGGTCTCGCGGCACGTCCTCACCGTGCCGGACCGTCCGGAGAACGCGTTCTACCTCGACACCAAGCGACGCCGTATGCGGCACGACACGGTCGCGGCGCTGCCGGACCCGTGGACGCAGATGCTGACCGGCCGGGTTCCGGACCAGGCCGCCGCCGGCACGGATGCGATGCTCCTGGACCGATACGGTCCGCTGGTCGCAGCCGGGTCGCCGCTGACCATCGCCCAGCTGGGCCAGAGCATGGACGGCTTCATCGCGGCACGCACCGGCGACGCGGAGTTCGTCACCGGCGAGCAGGACCGCACGCACCTGCACCGGCTGCGGGCGCTGGTGGATGCGGTGGTCGTCGGGGCCGCCACGGTCGCCGCGGACGACCCCCGGCTGACCGTGCGGGCGGTGCCGGGGGCGAACCCGGTGCGGGTGGTCCTCGACCCGGGCGGACGTGCCCCGCGCGGGTCCCGGGTGTTCACCGACGATGCTGCCCCGACCCTGTGGGTGCTCGGCAACGACGCCGAAGGGCCGAACGGCACCGCGGCGCGGCACGTGAACGTGGTGCGGTTGCCGCTGGACGCCGCGGGCCGGTTCGACCCGGCGGGCGTGCTCGCGGTGCTGCGGGCACGCGGTCTCGGCCGGGTCCTCGTGGAGGGCGGTGGCCGCCTGGTGTCCGCGTTCCTGGCCGCCGGGGTCCTGGACCGGCTGTTCCTCACGACGGCGCCGCTGCTCATCGGCGACGGGATCCCGGGTATCCGGTTCGACGGCGCGGACCGGCTGGCCGACGCCGTCGGGGCACCGGTGCGCCGGTTCGTGCTCGGCGACGACGTGTGCACCGAGTTCGACCTGTCCGCGTCGCGGCGAACCCTGCGGTAGTCACGTCGGCGTCAGGGTCGGCGTCACGGACCGCCTGCGCTCCGACGCCTCCGACTCCTACCCGTCGACCCCGAGGACGCCCTGCACGACGGCGGCCGTGGTGCTCCAGCCCGGCAGCCGGTCGCGGTGTGCGAGCGCGGCCCGTCGCCAGTCCGACCGCAGGTCAGGCTCCGTGAGCCAGCGGCGCAGCACCGTGGCGAGCGCGGCAGAGTCGCCCGCGCGGACCGAGCAACCGGGCAGCGTCTCCCTCGGCGGCCCCGCACCGCGCCCGAGCGCCTCGACGGCCCCGGTCCCGGCGCTGACCACCGCCGGGACGCCTCTGGCGAGCGCCTCGGTGACGACCAGGCCGAAAGTCTCCGTCCGTGACGTCAGCAGGAGCAGGTCGGCGTCGCGCCACTGCTGCTCGAGCGCGTCGCCGGTGAGGCCACCGGTGAGCCGGACACGATCGGCGAGGCCGGTCTCGTCGACGAGCGTGCTGACCTGGTGCGCGTACGCGGGCTCGACGTCGGCCGGCCCGACGAAGCGGGCGCTCCACGGGAGGTCACGCAGCAGCCCGAGGGCACGCACGGCCGTGGCCTGGTCCTTGGTCGCGCTGAGCGTGCCGATGCTCAGCAACCGGGGCTCGGCACTGCTGCCCGGGGCGACGGGCGAGGGCGTGGCACCGGGGCGGGCCACGCGAACGTCCGTGAGCCCGTGACGGCCGGCGAGGCTGTCGGCCGCCGTGGCCGAGGTTGCGACGACGGCGCTCGCCGCCCGCAGCGCCCTTCCCTCGAGGTCCTCGCGGCGGTCCCGCTCCACCGCCGGCAGGCCGACCTCGTCAGCCGTGGCCATGTGGAACAGGACGACGACGCGGCGACCCGCCGCGACCGCGACCTCGATCTGGTCGGGCGCCGCGGACGCGACGATGCCGTCCACGAGGCTCACCGGATGCTCCTGGAGCACGTCCGCGAGTGCCACGAGCGCGGCCGGTTCGGGCACCGGCCACGATCCCGGGAGAGCATGGACGGTGACGCTGCTGCCTGCGGACCGCAGCGCCGCGACCAGGGCGGCGTCGTAGGTGTTGCCGCCCGAGGGGCGGGTGTCGTCCCAGCTGACGAAGGCGATCACAGGTCTCGGCTGTATGTGGCCCAGGCGTCGGGATGCTCGCGCAGCGTCACGTCGAGACCGGCGTACGGGCCGCCGGCCAGCCGACCGGCCACGCGGTCGGCGACGAATCGGGCGAGGGCCTCGGTGGTGGTCAGGGTGCCGGCGAGCTCCGGGTGATCGTCGAGGTTGGCGTAGTCGAGATCGGCAAGCGCCTCGCGCAGCAGGGTGGTGGCCTCGCCGATGTCGATGACGAAGGCCTCCTCTCCGAGCTCGGCGCGCCGGATGGTCAGCTCGACCACGTAGGTGGCGCCGTGCAGACCCTGCGCAGGGCCGAACACGGGGTGCGGGAGCGAGTGGGCGATCATCATGCGGTCGCGGACGGTGAGCGCGTACACGGGTCTCCTACTGGCTCTCGGCGGACTCGGGATAGTCGATCAGATGACAGAGCGGGGAACCCTCGCCCGCAGCCAGGCGGGGCATGGTGGCCGGCAGGTCGGCGAAGTCGGAGCGGCCGGTGAGGAAGGCGTCGAAGACCGGGTCGGCCAGGGTGCGCACTGCGAGGGCGAGACGGTCCGCCGTCGATCGGCGGGCACGACGCGCAGCGGCGACGGCGCCCACCTGGCTGGCGCGGATGGTGAGCCGACGGGCATGGAACGGACCGCCCAGCGGGACGCGAGGGCCGTGGGTGCCGTACCAGGAGACCTCGACGAGCTCGCCCTCATCCCCGAGCAGCTCCAGGCCTCGCGCCAGTCCGGCCTCGGTGGCCGAGCAGTGCACGACGACGTCGCAGTCGCCGGCCGCGTCGTCCGGGTGCACGAGGTCGACGCCCAGGGCGTGGGCGAGCCCACGGCGGGCCGGGTCGGGGTCGACCATCTGGAGCCGCCCGAGCGGGAAGGTCCGCAGCAGCGCGGCGACCATGCCGCCCACCATGCCCGTCCCGACGACGGCGATCCGGTCACCGAGCCGCGGGGCGGCGTCCCACAGGACGTTGACGGCCGTCTCCACCGTCCCGGCGAGCACGGCCCGGTCGGTCGGCACGTCGTCGGGAACGGGCGTCAGCGCGGCGGCCGGGACGACGTACCGGTCCTGGTGCGGATGGAGGACGAAGACGCGCCGGCCGACGAGGTCGGCGGGCCCGTCCTCGACGACGCCGACGTTGAGGTAGCCGTACTTGACCGGGCCGGGCAGGTCGCCGGCCTGGAACGGCGCCCGCATGAGGCCGGCCACCTGCGCCGGGACGGCACCGGTGTGGATCAGGGTCTCGGTGCCACGCGAGATCCCCGACCGGAGGGTGCGAACGAGCGCCTCGCCCTCGCCGGGTGCCCGGCCGCGTTCGGTGCGCAGCTCTCCCACGCCGGGCGCCGTCGTCCAGTAGGCGGTCCACATGGTGCCGATTGTGTCGTGCCCGTGCCGGCCCGGCACGGTGGCCCGCCCGGTGAGCTCGCGGCGAGGCCACGCGCCTCCCGTCGCCGGTGAGGACCGAGATCAGGACACGTGGACGGATCTCGGTCAGGACGCCGGAGTCACGGGCGGAGGTTGCCGAGCACGGTCTCGACGTTGTGGTACCAGGCGTGGTCCGGGTCGGTCTGCGGCGCGGCGCCCTTCGAGTTCCCGGCGAACAGGGCGAGGTACCAGACCTTGTACCCCGGCGCCGCGGTGACCACGTGGTATCCGTGCGGCATCTTCAGCATCGTCCGGTCGCGCACCACGAACGCGTAGTCCGAGCCGACCTTGCCGCCGTACAGACCGCAGAATCCGAACCCCGTCGCGGGCGAGACCCGGTAGTAGTACATCTCCTCCTGGAACAGCTCACCCCGCTCGGGTGCGTCGTCCTCGTGCTTGTGCGGTGGGTAGGTTGCCCAGTTGCCGCTGGAGACGGTGACCTCGGCGACGTAGAGGCGTTCACTCGGTCGCGTGGCGTCGATCGTGAACGCGTAGTCGCGCGTGGTGTTGTGCTGTCCCCAGGTCCCGCGGGTCACATCGTCCGGACCGACGAGGTACGGCTCGAGGTCGCTCTCGGACGGCGCCGAGCACAGCGCGACCTCGGCATCACCGGACGCGGTCACGGTCACCTCCGCGCCGCAGGGCGCGTAGACCATCGACGGAGGCGCCGCGAAGACGGAGCTTCGACCACCGACGCCGGAGAACACCCGGGAGCCCACGGCGACGTCGACGGTGCCGGTGAGGACCACGATCCCGAACTCGCGCGACGCCGTCTCGAAGCGATGCGCCTCGCCGTCCTGGAGCACGACGAGCGCGAAGTCGATGAGCCGGCAGGTGTTCGCCCGCAACGTGTTGACGCCG
Source organism: Georgenia alba (assembly GCF_042665525.1). Classification (NCBI taxonomy): domain Bacteria; kingdom Bacillati; phylum Actinomycetota; class Actinomycetes; order Allobogoriellales; family Allobogoriellaceae; genus Georgenia; species Georgenia alba. Next base: position 978,062 of record NZ_JBHTCQ010000001.1, on the reverse strand, counting down.
GCGGACGTGCCGATGTCCTCGAAGTACTCCTGGCCGTACTCAGCCATGGTGGACTCCTCCTTGGGTCGGTTGAGAGGTCAGATCAGCGCCGCACCGCGCAGTTCCGCGGCCAGCCGGAGGAGGCTGCCGTCCCCGTAGGTCCGGCTGCCGAGGGACGACTTCTTGTGCGTCTCCCAACCGCCGTGGCCGGCGGGTGTCTGGCATCCCTGGAGTCGCCCGCCCTTGTCGATCCAGCCCGGGAGCTCGCGCCAGGTCCGCTGGACGGCGCCGGCCAGGCTGGGGTCGAGCCATTCCTCGGCGAGACCGACGGCGATCCCGGTGGCGATCATGGCGGAGCCGGAGGTCTCCAGGTGGGCTTCGTCGTTGCCCGGCACGATCCGCCAGAGCCCGGACGGATGCTGCACGCGGATCATCGCGGCGACCAGGGAGCGGTAGGTCTCCATGACCTCGGACCACCCGTGCATCTCGTGCGGGATGTGCCGGAGCGTGTCGGCGAGCGCCATGACGATCCATCCGTTGCCGCGGGACCACGGTGATGCGGTCCGCTGCCCCGTCACCGGGTCGGCATCGTGGACGAAGTCGCCGGTGGACGGGTCACGCAGGTGTTCGGCGTGCAGGAGGCACTGCCGGATCGCCTCGCGGGCGTAGCGCTCCTCGCCGGTGGCCGCGTAGACCCGGGCGAGCGGAACGGCGGAGTAGTAGAGGGTGTCGACCCACACCCGGAGCGAGAAGGGCCCGTGGAGCAGCGCACCGTCACGCGCCCGCAGTCCGTCGTCGCAGATGTGGTCGGCGATCTCCCGTGCCGCTTCCATGGCGCGGGGGTGCTCGACGAGTGCCAGGACCATGGCGACCCCCCACTCGCCGCAGTACGGCGAGAGCACCACACCGCGCAGCGGCTCGCCGGACCGTTGCGGCCGGTAGCTCTCCACGGACTGGCGAACCGTGGCGACGCCCAGGTGGTACTCGACCCAGGTCCGGACCCACGCGCGCATCGTCGCGTCGCCGAACGCCCGGCCGGCCAGCTCGAGACCGAGCGGCACGAGGACGTCCTCCCAGCCGGTGTTCAGCTGGTGCGCCTCGTGCGCCAAGATCTCCTCGCGGAAGTGCGCGAGGGCCGCGGACGACCACACGGCGTCCTGCGGCGGGACGGTACCGTCGACGCTCACCGGGCCAGCCACCCCCCGTCGACCGGCAGCACCGCGCCGTGGATGTAGTCCGACGCGGCCGAGGCGAGGAGCACGGCGGCACCCTGCAGATCGTCCGGCCGGCCCCAGCGGCCGGCGGGGATGCGTCCGAGGATGGCTTCGCTCCTGTCGCGGTCGGCGCGCAACGCCTCGGTCGCCTCGGTCTCGACGTAGCCGGGCGCGATGGCGTTGACGTTGATGCCGAGCGGTGCCCACTCGTTCGCGAGCAGCCGGGTGACGCCGAGGAGCGCCGACTTGCTCGCCGTGTAGGCGGCCGTGCTGATGCCTCCCTGGAACGACAGCATGGAGGCGATGTTGATGATCTTGCCGCGACTCCCCCGGCCGTCCGCCGTGCGCTCCGGGAGCGCACGTGCGAAGGCCTGGCTGAGCCGGAAGCCGGCCCCGAGGTTCGTCTCGAGCACGGCGTCCCAGTCCTCCCGGCTGTGCTCCAGCGCCGGTGAGCGGCGGATGATGCCGGCGTTGTTGACCAGGACGTCGAGACCGCCGAGCTCTTCGCGAGCGTCACGGACCAGCGCCGCGAGGTCCGCCTCGCCGGCGACGGCGAGATCGCAGCGGACGCCGAGATAGCGGCGGCCGAGGGCCGCGACCTGCCCCTCGGTGTCTCCCTGGTGCGTGCGGTAGAGCCCGACGACGTCGGCGCCGGCGCCGGCCAGCCCGACGGCGATCGCCCGGCCGATCCCTGTCCCGGCACCGGTCACCATGGCCACCCGGCCCGTCAACGACAGATCCGCGGTCACCGGCGTCGCTCGTGACATCACAGGACTCCGAACCGCTCGTACGCCTCCCCGGGCAGCATGCCCCCCGCGACGGCGGCGCGGAACCGTGATTCGCCGTCGGCCTTCGCCAGGGCGTCCGCGACGACGGTGTCGGCCTCGGCGGCGGTGATCACCAGGACGCCGTCGGAGTCTCCGAAGATCAGGTCCCCCGGCTCGATCCCGACCCCGTCGACCTCTGCCGGGACGCGGTGCGCGACGACCTCGAACCGACCGTTGATGTCCAGCGGTAGCGTGCCGGTGGCGAACACCGGGAAACCCAGACCGCGCACCTGCCGGGTGTCGCGGACCAGGCCGTCGGTCACCGCACCCGCGGCGCCACGGGCCTGACAGGAGGTGGACAGCAGCTCGCCCCACACGGCCACGTCCGTTGCCCGTCCGGTCGGGACCACGAAGACCTCGTCCGCGCCGACGGCGTCGAGGGCCGCGAGCAGGCCGCGATACGGCACGTCGGGCCGCTCGTCGACCCGTTCGAGCCGGACCGGGAACGCCCATCCGGCGACGACCGACCCCGGAAGTAGTGGAGCCACGTCATGTCCGAGGCAGCGCGGCACACCACCAAGCGCCTCGATCGCGTCGCTCAGCAGCGGGCTGGTCAACCTCTCGCGCACGGCACGCAGGTCGATCGTCATCGGCGGACCCCCAGTGGTCTCATCGTTCGGCAACTCGGCGGCATGTCGTCACGGGCGACGAGGCCTCGTCGCGCTCCTTCGTCCAGGCACTCTTGGTCATTCCCGAGACAGGATGGTATACCAGTATGCCACGCGAGGAGGCGATCATCATGACCGTTGCCATTCCGGCCGAGCGGGACCCTTACGCACTGGCGCCGGAGGATGTGAAGGAGCCGCCGCGAGGCTGGAGGGCCAGCCTGCGCTATCTGGGCCCGGGGCTCGTGACGAGCGCCTCGATCGTCGGCTCGGGGGAACTCATCGTGACCACGACCCTCGGGGCACAGGTGGGCTTCGTCCTGCTCTGGCTGGTGGTCGTCGCCACGCTCGTGAAGGTCGCACTCCAGGTTGAGCTGGCTCGCTGGACCATCACGACCGGGCGAACCGCGGTCACGGGCTTCAACACCATCTCCGGACGCATCGGGTCGCTGGCCTGGCCGAACGTGATCCTCGCGATCCTCGCGGTGGCCAAGGTTCTGCAAAGTGGCGCCGTGGTCGGTGGAGTCGCACTGGCGATGAGCTTTCTGCTGCCCATCGGAAGTCCGGACAGTGTCGGCTCGACCACGTTCTGGGTCGCCGTCGTGGTCGTGTCCACCGTGGTGCTGCTCTACTCCAACCGCTACCGGCGCCTGGAGAAGCTGGCGATCGGCATGGTTGTCGTGTTCTCCGTGCTGACAGTGCTGATCGCCGTCGGACTTCCGTTCACGGACTTCGGATACACCGCCGACGACGTGCTCCGCGGCATGGAGTTCGCGGTGCCGCCCGGTGCGCTCGGCGCCGCCGTCGCCATGTTCGCACTGACCGGGGTCGCGGCCGAGGAGATGACGCTCTACACCTACTGGTGCATCGAGAAGGGCTACGCCCGTTGGACGGGCCCTGACGACGGCTCGCCGGAGTGGGCGGCCCGGGCCAGGGGCTGGATCGGCGTGATGCAGAAGGACGCCATGGTCTCGTGGGTGGTGTACACGTTCTCGACGCTCGCGTTCTATCTGATGGGCGCGGCCGTCCTGCACTCGCAGAACATCGTGCCCGAGGGCGACTCCGAGATGATCGACGCGCTCAGCCGGCTGTACTCGGACACGCTCGGCGAGTGGGCGACCGCAATCTTCCTGATCGGAGCGGTTGCCGTCCTCCTGTCCACCCTGTGGGTCGGTGTCGCGGCATGGGGCCACATCATGACCGACCTGATGTCCAACGCCCGCCTCATCGACTGGACGGACCGTGCGTCGCGCGAGACGTGGTTCAAGGTCTTCACCGTCGCGTTGCCGGTGGCGTGGGGCGCGTCGTACCTCTTCATCCGCCTGCCTGTGGTGATGGTGCAGATCACCGGCATCGTGAGCGGATGCTTCCTGCTGGCGACCATGGTCGCCATCTGGATGTTGCGGCGGTCGACCCCGCGACACCTGCGCGGCGGCGCCGCGTTCACGGTTGCTCTGGTCGTCAGCAGCCTTGCGATAGCCCTCATCGGCGCCTACACGATCGCCTCCGCGTTCGGGCTCGAGCTGTGACGTCGCGGACGGCGATGAACGGCCAGGAGGAGCCCCGACCCAAGCACCTCTGGATCGGCGGGTCCTGGCGGTCCGGTGCGGATGGTCAGACGTTCACCGCGACGAGCCCCTCGACGGGTCGCGCCATCGGCACGCTCCAGCGGGGAACCGCGGAGGACGTCGATGCCGCGGTCCGGGCGGCCCGCGCCGCCTTCAACGACTACCGCCTGCTGCCGGTCTGGGAGCGAGCGGCGATCTGCGAGCGCATCGCACAGCTCATCCTGGAGAACGAGGCCCATCTGGCGGCGGTGGTCTCGGCGGACCAGGGAAAGCCCCTCCACCGCGAGGCGTTGCCCGAGGTCCGAAAGGCCGCAACGGGCTACCGGAACGCTGCCGCCCACGTGAAGCACCTCTACGGCCAGACGATCCCGGTCGAAGACCCTCACAAGCGCGTCTCCACCGTCCGGCAGCCACGTGGCGTGTATGCGGTCGTCACCCCGTGGAACGCGCCGGTCAACATCCCGACCGAGTACCTTGCACCTGCGCTCGCGACCGGGAACACCGTGGTATGGATCCCGGCACCGAGCACCAGCCTGTGCGCGGTGGCTCTCGCGGAGATCCTCGAGGAGGCGGGCGTACCGCCGGGGGTCATCAATCTGGTCACGGGTGAGGGCTCAGTCGTGGGTGACGCCGCGGTCGCCCACCCGGACGTCGACGCAGTCGGCTTTACGGGCAGCGTCACCACCGGGCGCCACATCGCTCATCGAGCTGCCGGCAAGGCTCAGCTCCTCGAGCTCGGGGGCAACGGTCCGACGATCGTCTTCGCAGATGCGAACCTCGAGCTGGCTGCCGAGGCGATCGCTGCCGCGTCGTTCACCAACGCCGGGCAGATCTGCTCGGCCAGCGAGGTGGTCCTCGTCGAGCGGAGCATCCAGGCGGAGCTGGGCGCGCTCGTGGCCGCGTTGGCCCAGGAGCGCCGGCTCGGCGCGCCGGAAGATCCGGGTACGTCGTTGGGGCCGCTCAACAACCACGACGTGGCGGACAAGATGGACCGTCACATCGCCGATGCCGTCGACCTCGGTGCCAGAGTCCTGACCGGCGGCGGCCGGGCACCTGGCCGCCCGACGGAGAACTACTACGAGCCGACCGTCCTCACCGGCGTCCCACGGGACGCCACCCTCTTCGCCGAGGAGAGCTTCGGTCCGATCGCACCGCTGACACCCTTCGACGACATCGCGGAGGTGCTGGAGGCGCTGCAGTCCCGGCAGTTCGGCCTGGCGAGTGCGGTGTGGACACGCAACATGGGCCGTGCGATGCGTGTGGCGGAAGCGGCACGGACGGGGACCGTGGTCATCAACGGCCCGTCGACCTACTGGGAGCTCCACCTCCCGTTCGGTGGGGGCAGCGGGACGTCGAGCGGCCTCGGCCGGATCGGGGGCCTGCAGACACTCGAGGCGATGACCGATCTCAAGACGATCAGCGTCGACCTGAGAGGCTTCTGAGTCATGAATGACCGTCCGACCTCCCCGCCCGCCACGTCGTATGCCCGAAGGACCAGCCCGGAGCGGCAGCAGGCGTCGACGCCGCGAGCGGTGCTCGTCCCGGCCGGCGCCGTCGAGCAGCACGGTCCGCACCTCCCGCTCGGGGTCGACGCCTGGCTGGCGACCGCCCTGTGCCACCGCGTTGCCGGGGTGCTCGGAGATGCGGTGACCGTGGCGGAACCGCTCAGCTACGGGTGCTCCTGGCACCACACGACCTTCGCCGGCACCGTGAGTCTCCGGACATCCACCTTCGTCGCGCTCCTCACCGACGTCTGCGCCGCACTGCACGCCGACGGCAACCACGTGGTGATCGTCAACGGTCACGGCGGTAACCGGGGCGTGCTCCAGGTCGCGGCCGCGGACCTTGCTGCCCAAGGTGTCCCGACGTGGTCCGTCTCGTACTTCGAGCTCCTCGGCGACATCGTCGCGCGACTGTTCGACGACCCTCGATCAGCGGGGCACGCCTGCGCCATGGAGACGTCGATGATGCTGTTCCTGTGGCCCGAGCTCGTCCGTGCCCGTCTCGTGCCGGAGGGCGGCACGCCGACGTCGTGGCCCGACCAGCACCTGTTCGGCGGCGACCATGTGCGTACCGTGAGATCGTTCGACAAGATCAACCCGACAGGCGTCGTCGGACGCCCGGACCTGGCCCGTGCCGACGCAGGCGAGGAACTGGTCAACGAGGCGGTCGCGCGCCTGGTCGACATCGTCCGGCGCGTGCTGTCGCAGCCGACGGCGGCCGGATCGCCGTCGGAGCAGTGAAGGGACCGCACGTGGTGGTAGACCAACCGGATGTGAGCGCGGAGCCGTCGATCCTGACCGGGCCTCTGGGGCGGGCCACGAGTCAGATGGACCTGATCGCGGCCGCTCTGCGCGAGTCCATCCTCAGCGGACGGCTGCCGGGCGACCAGGTGCTGGTCGAGCGCCGGCTCGCGGCCGAGCTGGGAGTCTCGAAGACGCCCGTCCGGGAGGCGCTCATCCAGCTCACGGCATCCGGGCTGGTCACCACGACGCGGAATCGCGGATCCGTGGTGCGCAGGCTCTCGGCGCAGGACGCGCGGCATGTGTACGAACAACGCCTGCTGCTCGAGCCTTGGGCGTACGCCGAGAGCATCCGCACCGGCAGGATCGACACCGACGAGGCGAGCAAGCATCTGGAGCGCTCCGAACTCCTCAGGGCTCGCGCCGACTGGCCCGCTGCGGTCCTCGCCAACCGCGCGTTCCACCAGTGTCTGTACGGCGCGTGCCCGAACCCGCTCATCGTGGAGAGTCTCGACCGGTTGCAGGACCTGACGGCGCTCGCCACCGTCTCGGTCGTGTGGGATGACCAGAAGATGACGTCCCAGGAACAGTCCGAGCACCGGCGACTCCTGGAGCTCGCCGTCGCCGGATCGGCAGACGAGGGCGAGCAGCTCATGCACGACCACATCCGCCGCGCCCTGGACAGCCGGACGGACCACCTGTCCTGAGATCCGGCTAGGAGCGCCGTTCTCGCTCGTAGATCTCGAGGGTCTGCGTGCTCGCCGGGTAGTTGTTCCGGAGCGGATGGCCGGACCTGATCCGCTCCAGGATGAAATCCTCCAGCTGCTCCTGCTTCAGCGCCTCCTCGGCGATCTCCTCCGCCAGGTGTGCGGGGATGCAGATGACACCGTCCGACCCTCCGACCATGACGTCGCCCGGGTACACAGCCACTCCACCGCAGGCGATGGGTTGGTTCAGGTCGACGACATGGTGGCGCGCCAGGTTGGTCGTCGGCGCGGCACCGTCGGCGAACGTGGGCATCGTGAGCGTTCTGAACCCGTCGACGTCCCGGACCGATCCGTCCGTGACGATCCCGGCGCCACCGCGCACCTCGAACCGCGTCGCCAGGATGTGGCCGAGGGAGGCGGCCGTCGTGTCCCGTCGCGAGTCGATGACGAGCACCGAGTCGGGCGGCGCTTCCTCGATCGCTCGACGCTGCGGGTGGTCGTAGTCGTCGAACACGCTCAGGACGTCGAGGTCCTCGCGGGCCGGGATGCTGCGCACCGTATAGGCGGGACCGACCATCTGTGGCTGGTCGGGGCGCAAGGGGACCGGACCGGACAGGTAGGTCGAGCGCAAACCCCGGACGAACAGCTGTGTCGTCAACGTCGCCACGCTCACGCGCTGCAGCGCCTTTCGCAGCTCGGGTTCGATCGACATGGACTCGTGCACGCGCCACCTCCTATGGTTGGTATACCAGTATGCCATCTACCACGCGCCGATCACGAGGAGCTCGCGAACCATGACCCTTCGATGCGCGGTTCTCGGCGGCGGGGTGATGGGCATCCTCCACGCCCAGGTGTACGCGAGCCTGCCGGACGTCGAGCTCGTGGCGATCGTCGAGCCCGACCCCACCCGGCACGAGCTGCTCGGACGGCTCCCCTGCCGCGTCCTGCGCGACCCGGCCCAGCTCGGCGACGTCGACGCCGTCTCCGCATGCCTGCCCGACCACGTACGGCTCTCCGCCCTGCGCCCGTTCCTCGAGCGCGGGACGCCTCTGCTCATCGAGAAGCCGTTCGCCACGAGCGTCACGGAGTGCCGGACGATGATGGATCTCGCCGGCCCGGACCAGATCATGGTGGGCCAGATCCTGCGCTTCGACCCGCGTGTGGCGGCACTGCGCGCCACCGTCCGCGAAGGCGAGCTCGGCAACCTGCAGGCAGGGAGGATCTGGCGATGCAGCAGCACCGCTACGGCGTCCCGCATCGCCGGCCGAACCTCGGTCGCGTGGTTCCTCGGCATCCACGACGTCGATCTGGTCCGCTACGTCACCGGGCAACGGATCGCGGCGGTCCGCGCGATCGGCCACTCCGTCCTCAGCAGGACCTACGACGTCGTTCGAGGCGAGCTGGTCCTCCAGAACGGCGCGGCGATCGGCTTCGACTGGTCGTGGATCTGGCCGAGCAGCTTCCCGGCAGGAATGACCGCGGGGCTCGAGGTCGTCGCGTCGGACGGCGCGGTCACCTGCGACCTCGGCCACGACAGCGTGCACGTCATCGACGAGCGGAGCGGCCGGCATCGCACACCGGACGTGTTCCACTGGCCGATGGGGCACGCGGGCGCCCCCATCGGGGACATCCGTGAGGAGATCGCCGGCTTCGTCGGCGCCGTCCGGAGCCGGCGACCCGCACCCGTCACCGCATCCGACGCGACCGAGTCCGTGGCCGTCATCGAGGCCGTGCACCGCTCCTGCGAGGACGAGGGCGCGTTGACGGACGTCGAGCTCTGACCCACGTCGAACGCTGACCCGCGCCGAGACGAGCACCCCATGCCGTGACGCCCTGGACGCACTCGGTGGCATGGTGGTATACCAATACACCACCCGACGAAGGGCAGACGAATCGTGAACACGCACACCAGCCGCTCGTGGCACTCTGGCCGCCCCTACTCACCCGCGGCGTCGTCCGGGGAGTGGGTCTACGTCTCTGGCCAGGTACCGGTGCGAGCGGACGGCTCGACGGCAGGCGAGGACGCCGGTGAGCAGGTCGCCCAGGTGCTTCAGAACGTCCGAGCCGCTCTCGAGGCGGCCGGTTCCCGGATGTCCGACGTCGTCAGCACGCAGGTCTTCCTCACCGACATCACGGACATCGACGCGGTCGACGCCGCCTACCGCGACACCTTCCCCGAAGGCGCGTACCCGAGCCGGACCACGGTGGAGATCTCCCGGCTGGGCCGGCCCGAGTTCCGCGTGGAGATCTCGGCGGTTGCCCATCATGTGCCCGGGGACTGACCTCACGCAGCGCCGCGGGGACGCGGGTTCGCGCGTGACCCGTGACGAGTTGACCTCTGCGCTGGAGGCGTTCCCCAGGCTCACCTTCACGCACGCCACGACCCCGCTCGAACCACTGCCCGGGCTGGCCGCGGAGCTGGGCGTTCCGGAGCTGCTGGTCAAGCGGGACGACCTCACCGGCCTGGCGTTCGGCGGCAGCAAGGTGCGCGCGCTCGAGTACATCGTCGCCGATGCGCAGTCGCAGTCCTGCGACGTCTTCGTCGCCGGCGGCGGGGTCGCGCAGTCCAACCATGCGCGCCTGTGCGCGGCGGCCGCCGTTCGTGCCGGGATGCGCCCGGTTCTGATCCTGCGGCGCGGTCGCGCCGGGACCGTTGGCGGCAACTACCTGATCACATCCCTGCTCGGCGCCGAGATCGAGTGGGTCGACGACGATCCCCGGATCACCGATCGCGGGGCGACGGCTGCACGCATGCACGCGGTGGCCGAGGAGCACCGCCGCCGGGGGCGTCGTCCGTACGTGCTGGAGTCCTCCGTCCACCCGCTCGGCGTGCTGGGCTACCTGCGGTGCGTCCTCGAGATGGCCGAGCAGCTGCGGGCCCGGGACGTGGAGAAGGTCGCCGTGTTCGCGACCTCCGAAGGTGTCGTCCTGACGGGCCTCCTGCTGGGCGCGCGCCTGCTCGGGCTCGACTGGACCGTGACCGGCGTGGGGTGGCGCCCACTGCCGGAGGGCATCGCCGAGCGCATTGCGGCCCTCGCCGCCGACGCCGCAACCCTCCTCGGCCTGACCAGCCCGATCCGCGCCAGGGACGTGGTCGTCCTGGACCACGGCGGACCGGACTACGCGGTCGCGTCCGGCCCGGTGTGGGAGCTGCTCACGCGCTGTGCCCAGGTGGACGGGCTGCTGCTGGACCCGGTCTACACCGCCAAAGGGATGTCCGGCCTCGTCCAGGACGTGGCTGACGGCAACGTCGAGGGCGGCCGCACACCGGTCTTCGTCCACACCGGAGGGCTGCCCGCGCTCTTCGCCCACGACGGTCGTGGCAGGCCCTACGGAGCATCGTGACGCTCAGGGATCTGGCAGGACAGGTCGTGGTCGTCACAGGGGCGGGCCACGGAATCGGCGCAGCCGTCGCCCGGGCGGCGGCCGAGGCCGGCGCCGCGGTCGCACTGCTCGACGTCGACCGCGCGGCCGTCGAGGAGGTCGCGCTGGCACTCGGCCCCGACACCACGTCGTACGTCGCCGACACGACAGATGCCCGTGCCGTCGAGCGGGCCGTGGACGAGGCCGCCGCACGCTACGGCACGCCGACGGCCCTGGTGAACAACGCAGCGCTCACCTCTGTCCGGCCAGGTGGCCAGGTGGGTGGTAGGGCGCTCGACATGCCGCTCCAGCGTTGGCGGCGCGTCCTCGACGTGAACGTGACCGGCGCGTTCATCTGCTCGCAGGTGGTGGCACGCAGCATGGGACCCGGCGGTGGGTCCATCGTCAACATGGCGTCCCTGCAAGGACTCGTCCCGAACGCCGGAACCGTCGACTACTGCGTCAGCAAGGCCGGACTCATCATGCTGACCAAGTGCCTCGCCGGCGAGTGGGCGGCGGCGGCGATCCGCGTGAACGCCGTCGCGCCCGGACCGATCTGGACGGACCCGTCCTCGAGACCCGCGGCGGGCACCGATGCGCTCGACGGTTCCTGGGGGACGACCGAGGACGTGGTCGACGCCGTGCTCTACCTCACCGACCCGCGGTCGCGCTTCGTGAACGGTCACGTCCTCGCGGTCGACGGCGGCGCCTCCCTGCGCTACCGGACGGCGCCGTCGCGCAGGACAGCCGGTCTGGACGGTGAGCGCGGATGAGCGTTCCCGGAGCCGGCGTCATCGTGGCCGGTCTGCTCCTGGACGGGACCGGAGGTCCGGGCGTCGAGGACGCCGCGATCCTGTTCGACGACGGCCGCATCGTCGCCGCCGGGCCTGCGACCGCCGTCCTGGCCCACCCGGCGGCAGCGGACGCCAGACGGCGGGATCTCGACACCTCGACCCTCACGCCGGGCCTGGTCGACGCACACGTCCACCTCGCGTACGGCCGCCCCACGGACCCGGGTTGGCCCGACATGGCCCCACGACCACAGGGCTACTCGGCGTGGGCGCTGGCCGGCGCCCAGTCCGCCCTGAGCCGAGGCGTCACCACGGTCCGCGACTGCGGCTCGCCCGAGGGCATTGCTCTGGACGTCCGCAGGCTCCTGCGGACGGGGCTCGTCCGCGGCGCCCGGGTGCTCGCATGCGGACCGTGCCTGACCACCTCCGGCGGGCACGGGGAGTTCCTCGGCGTGACCGCCGACGGCACCGAGGAGCTTCGGGCGCGCCTGCGAGACCTGGCACCGCAACGGCCGGACGCGGTCAAGGTGATGGCCACGGGCGGCTCGATGGACCCGCACACCGACCGGCGGAGCGCGCAGTACTCGACCGACGAGCTGGCTGCCGTGGTCGCCGAGGCCGACCGGCTGGGGGTACAGGTCGTCGCGCACGCGAACGCCACGGAGGGAATCCGGCGTGCGGTTCTCGCCGGCGTTCAGGTGATCGCACACTGCAACTTCCTGGCCGCGCAGGACGGGCGGCTCGACGTCGACCACGAGGTCATCGCCGAGATGGCGGCGAGGAAGGTCTACGTCGACCTCAACCTCGGCGCCGCCATGGTGCCGCTCCGGGAGGTCGACGCCCGTCAGGAGCCGCCGGAGGCGGACGTCCCCGAGGACCGGTGGCGGCTGCTGCGCAGCCTGCCGGAGCTCGCGCCGCGCACCTTCTTCACCAGTGACGCCTTCGGTCCGGCGGTCGGTGACTTTCCCGACCTCCTGGCCCAGGCCGCACGTCGATGGCAGCTCAGCCTCGCGGAGGTGCTCTGGCGCGCGACCGGTCTGCCGGCCGAGGCGATGGGGAAGGGAGCCACGTTCGGGTCCCTGCTCCCCGGGCGGGTGGCGGACATCTGCGTCTACGACGGCGACCTCCGGACCGACCCCGATCTACTCGGCTCCCCGCAGATGGTCCTCCAGGCGGGCATACCCGTCGCCGGTCCCGGCCGCCTCGCCACCCGGTAGGCGTCCGCACCTCACCACGTTGTCGCTCCCACTCAAGGAGGAGTTCCATGAACGGCACGCTCACCAGACGGTCCGTGCTTCGCCGCGGCAGTCTCCTGGCCGCGATGGTCGCCATCCCGGGTCTGGCGGCATGTCGCCCCGAGTCCTCGGCGTCGGACGGGGCGATCAGCTATCTCAACGCCTCGACCGGCCAGGAGCCGGTGCTCGAGGAGCTGAACGCCCGCTACCGGGACGAGGCCGCAGTCAGGATCCGGGTGGAGACGATCGCTCAGGACTACGACCAGGCGTTGCGCGCCCGGGCCCAGGCGCGGGAGATGCCCGACCTCTACTACCCGACGCTCGGCGGCACCCTGAACGACCACGCCCCCTACGTGGACGGCGGATGGCCGCTGGACCTCACCGACGTGATGGACGACGGCTGGCGCGACAGCTTCAGCCCCGAGCTGCTGGCCTACACGACGTACGCAGCCGAGAACCGGTGGGGAGTCGAGCCCGGCATCTACTCGGTGCCGTTCGACGGCAACTGCTGGATGATGCTCTGCAACCACGACCTGTGGCGGCAGGCCGACCTCGACCCCGAGGAACCGCCCGCCACCTGGGACGAGTTCGTCAGCGCGCTCCGACAGCTCCGGAACGTGACCGACCAGCCCTTCGGGATGAACCCGGGCCAGACCTACGGCCCGGAGGCGTTCGCGTTGACCTTCGGCAGCAACCTGCTCGGGGTCGACACCGTCGTGGCGACGACGGCGGGCGAGCACCCGTGGACCAGTGCCGAGTGGCGGACCGTCCTGGAGCTCCTCCAGGAGCTGAGGGACGCGGACGTGCTCGCGCCCGGTTCGACCACCTGGCAGATGCCCGACGTCGAGCAGGCGTTCTTCGCCCAGAAGAATCTGGCCACGGCTTTCGGATTCTCGAGCAGCATCCCGGTGGGACAGAGCCTGGACGCCGAGTTCGACGGGTTCGGGGCGTTCCTCCCACCGCCGCCGACCTCCGCCGAGATGCGCATCCAGGGCGGGAAGAGCAAGAGCGTCGCGATCAACGCCCGCAGCCCTCGCGTGGAGGAGATCGTGGAGTACCTGCGCTGGTTCACCGCACCTGAGCAGCAGCGACACTACGCCCGGGCACTGCCGACCATCCCGGTGAACCCCGCCGTCATGTCCTCGCCCGACGACCTCGACCCCAGGATCACGCCGTTCGCGGAGCACATGGACCGGATCATGCCGCCCGAGGCTGCCCTGCTGACACCGGTCGCCGACGCCCTCTCACGCGGCGTCCAGCAGCTCCTGGTCGGCGACAACGACGCGGCGGGGATCCTGACGAACGTGCAGGCGGCGCAGGATGAGGGTTAGGGGCGCGACGTCGCGGTCCCGCCGGGCTCAGCTCACGGGCGCCGCGTTCGTCCTGCCGGCCATGGTCCTCATCGCCGCCCTCCAGGTCTACCCGTTGTTCCGTGGGGCGCTGCTCAGCCTGCAGGAGTGGGACGGCATCTCGTTCACGCCGACCTTCGTCGGGCTCGAGAACTACCACCGGCTCTGGGGCGACGAGGTGTTCTGGCGGTCGATGGGCAATGCCTTCGGCTTCGGTGCGGTCGGCCTGCTCGTCGGCGGCGCGCTCGGCCTGGTCATGGCCCTCGCGGTGAACACCGATCCGCGGGGTGCCCGTTTCTTCCGAGCCGTGTTCTTCCTTCCGTGGATGCTGTCACCGGTCGTCTTCGGCTTCCTCTGGGACTGGCTGCTCGATCCTGCGATCGGTCCGGTCAACGAGCTGCTGGCGGTGATCGGGTCGGAGACGTGGCGGCACGCGTGGTTCGGGGAGCCGGACACCGCCTTCTGGGCCGTCGCGTTCGTGTACGTGTGGTCCCACTGGGGCTTCGGGTTCCTGCTGTTCCTTGCCGGTCTGCAGAACATCCCCTCCAGCGTCAGGGAGGCCGCGATGCTCGACGGCGCGGGTGCGTGGGCCCGGTTCCGGTACGTGGTCTGGCCGCTCCTGCGCCCGGTCACGGTGGTCGTCTCGGTCGTCTCCGTCCTGCTCGCGCTGCAGATCTTCGGCACGGTGCTCGTCACGACGGACGGCGGTCCGGGATTCCGCACCGAGGTCCCCACGCTCCGCATCTACAAGGAGTCGTTCGAGAACTACGAGTTCGGGCTGGGCGCTGCCATGTCGATCGTGTTCGGACTCGTCCTCGTGGTGCTGTCCGTCGTGCAGTTCGTGGTCGCGAGACGGAGTCCCGATGCGTAGGGCCAGGTCGACCGCGAGCGCCGGCACGCGTCGGCTCCGCCCCTCGCGGGCAGCGGTGTACGCGCTCCTCGTCGCGGGCGCCTTGGCGACGCTCTGCCCCCTCGTGCTGCTGTACACGGGTGCGCTCCAGTCGACCGCCGAGATCAACCGCGGGGAGAGCATCCTGCCCGGCACGTTGCGTTGGTCGAACTTCGCCGACGTGTGGACCGACGGCAGGTTCTACCAGTACGTCGGCAACAGCGTGCTCTACAGCGCCGTCGTCGTCCCGGTCTCGGTGCTGCTCGCGGCGATGGCGGCGTACGGATTCGCGCGGCACCGGTTCCCCGCTCGGCTGTTCGCCCTCGGGGTGACCCTGGCCATGCTGATGGTTCCGGCGTCCGCCATCTTCCTGCCGCTCTACTCGACGTTGCTGGACCTCGGTCTGACGAACACCCGGATCGGCTATGTGGCCGCGATGACGGCCAGCACCCTGCCCCTGAGCGTGTTCATCCTCATCCGCTTCTTCCGGGCCATCCCGGTGGAGGTCGAGGAGGCGGCGGTGATCGACGGCGCCTCGAAGTGGCGGATCTTCACGCGCGTCATGCTGCCGCTGGCGCGGCCGGGACTGGCCGCGTCGGCGGTGCTCAACCTGGTGCACGTGTGGAACGAGTTCACCCTCGCCCTGGTGGTCTTCCGCGACGCCGAGCTGATGCCGGTCCAACAGGGTCTCGTCCAGTTCGCGAATGCCGAGCGGCCGCAGCAGAACCTCATGCTCGCCGCGGCGGCACTCGCGCTCGTGCCGGTGCTGGTCGTCTACCTCGTCGCGCAACGCTCGATCGATCGTGGCATCACGGAGGGGGCCACCGTTGGTTGACCCTGTGGCGTTCGACACTCACACCCACGTGTGGTCGGCAGACACGGCGGCCTTCCCGTTTGGTCCGTACGACGACGTGCCCGTGCCACGCAGCCCGTACCCGGTGGAACATCTGGTCCGGGACCTGGGGACTGCCGGTGTCGCGGCAGCCGCCGTCATCCAGCCGAGGGTGTACGGGCCGGACCACGGTTACCTGGACGAGGTGCTGCGTCGGTTCCCCGACCGACTGGTCGGCGTCTGCCTGGCGGACCCGCTGCGGCCGCCGTCGGTCGAGGAGCTCCGTACCCGCTTCACACCCCGCGCGGGCTACCGGGGCATCCGCATGGTCGGCCTTGGTCGCGACCGGAGCTGGCCGCTGGCCGGCGCAGACGTCTGGCGTGCGGCAGAGGGAGTCGATGCCGTCCTGAGTCTTCTGGTCGAGCCGCATCAGCTCCGCGCCGTGCTGACGATGGCTCGGCGACATCCGACCGTCACCGTGGTCATCGACCATCTGGGCTACTGCCGTCCCGGAACGCCGCGCCGCTTCGTCGACGACATGCTGGCGCTGGCAGACGTGCCCGAGGTCTACCTCAAGCTGTCCGCGTTCGGAGCCCTCTCCGGCCACACGGCTCCGTTCCAGGACCTCACCGGGCTCGTCTCGGAACTCCTCCGGGTGTTCGGGGCGGACCGGCTGCTGTGGGGCAGCGACCTGCCGCACGCGCTCTCCTACGGGGAGTACTCCTCCAGCCTCGAGGCAGCCCGCCACCACCTCTCGGGCATACCGACCTCGGACCGGAACAAGGTCCTGCTCGCGAATGCCGCACGCATCTACCGGCGGTAGACGCGGCCCCTGCCACGTTCGCGCCCGGACACACAGCCCCGGAAAGCGAAATGTCGGGACACCGTGTGCACGATGTCCCGACACCTCACCAGCGCGGTAGCGGTGGGATTTGAACCCACGGTGGCTGTTAACCACACAGCATTTCGAGTGCTGCACCTTCGGCCGCTCGGACACGCTACCTCGGCCGTCGATGGTACCGGGCGGCCTCATGGCGCCCCAAACCGTGGGTGCGTGCGACGGGTCACGTCGGGCGAGAAGCTCGTGCGAGCGGGTGCCACCGGCCGCCGGATGCTCCCTCTCGTCGAGCCGAGGCCTCAGAATCCCATGGTCAGCTCGCGCCAGGACCGCAGCAGGGGTCGCAGGTCGCCGTCGCAGACGCGGACCGCCTCGTCCCGCATCTGGACCGGCGCCGGGGCGGGCTCGACCTGTTCGGTCGGCTCCGTGCCGGCACCCACCGCCGCCTCCCGCCGGGTGAGCCGGTGCATGAGCTCGCGCACCCCGTCCTCCGCGGCCAGGTAGACCTCCGGCTCCGCGGCGTCCCGGCGCACCCGGACGAACGACCACCAGCCCCCCTCGATCTCCGGCTCCTCGTCGAGCAGGGCGCGCTGCAGCAGCCACACGTCACCGTCGGTCACCGACACCCGGATGCGGCGCAGGTGCCCCGCGCCGTTGAGGATCTCGACGAGCTCCTCGTCCTCATCGGTCCACGCGACGTCGACCCCCGCGAGGTAGGACGTGACCACCTCGCGGCCGCGGACGGCCAGGTCCGCACCAGCCGTGCTGTCCATGTCACGACGGTACGGGCGTCCCCCACCGTCGCGCTCGCGAAACGCCGCCTTGTCACGCCGTCGTAACCTGACGCGGTGCCCGCGGCCGGATCCCGCCGTAACCTGGCGCGGTGCCTGAGAGCGACCGTCCCCGCCCCGCGCAGCACACCGTGGCGGACCTCTTCCCCAGCGGGTCGCCGCCGCGGCTCGTCGTGCGGCCGATGACGATCGCGCCGCCGGCCGAGGGGGCGCTGCCCGACCCGGAGGACGTCCAGGCGGCCCTGCAGCCGCTCGTGGAGCTGCTGTCCGGGCGGCGGCTCGCGGTGCTGACCGGCGCGGGGATCTCGACCGACTCCGGCATCCCGGACTATCGCTCTCCCGGTGCCCGTCCGCGCCGGCCCATGACGCACCAGCAGTTCGTCTCCTCGGAGCGGTTCCGTCGTCACTACTGGGCACGCAACCACATCGGCTGGCGGCACCTGCAGCAGGCCGAGCCGAACCCGGGCCACCACGCGCTGGCCGCCATGGAGCGCGCCGGCCTGCTCACCGGGCTCATCACGCAGAACATCGACCTGCTGCACGTGCGGGCCGGCTCGCGGCACGTGGTCCACCTGCACGGCCGCTACGACCGCGTGCTGTGCCTTGCCTGCGGACTGGTGCTCAGCCGCGAGGAGCACGACGCCACGCTCGTCGCCCTCAACCCGCACTGGCTGGACAGTCTGAGCGCCGTGGCTGACCTCGAGGTGGCACCGGACGCGGACGTGGTGCTGGACTCGACGGCGGAGTTCCGGATCGCCGACTGCCCGCGGTGCGGCGGCATCCTCAAGCCCGACGTCGTCTTCTTCGGTGACAACACCCCGCGGGACCGGGTCGAGGAGGCCGGTGCGATCGTCGACGAGGCCGAGGCACTGCTGGTCGCGGGATCGTCGTTGGCCGTGATGGGCGGGCTGCGGTACGTCCGGCGGGCGGCGAAGGCCGGCCGCCCGGTCGGGATCGTGAACCGCGGCACCACCCGAGGCGACGACCTGGCGCACCTCCGCGTGCACGTGGGGACCTCGGAGGCACTCCCGACACTGGCCCGCGCCCTCGGCGCATGAGGTTCCCGCGCAGCTGCTCCCGGCTCGCTACCGGGTCCGGAACCCGCGCAGCCCCTCCGGCTCCTCGTCACTCGCCTCGACGCGGGCGACGTCGGCGAGCCGCGGGCCCCGGTCCGCCCATTCCACGAGCTTCCCGACGGCGTCGGGCTCGCCCTCGACGACGATCTCGACCGTGCCGTCCGGCCGGTTGCGGACCCAGCCACTCACCCCGAGGCGGGCGGCGACCTCCTCGCACGTGTAGCGGAACCCGACGCCCTGCACGCGGCCGTGGACGACGAGGTGTCGGCGGATCATGCGGCCAGTCTCCCGAGGCGGCGCGCGGCACGCACGTCGCCTCAGGCCTGCTCCGCGGTGCCGCGGCGCGCGTCGAAGAAGTCGCGCAGCAGCTCGCCGCTCTCCGCGGCCCGGACACCGGACATCACCTCGACGCGGTGGTTGAGACGGGCGTCCCGCACGACGTCGCGGACCGAGCCGGTGGCGCCGGCCTTGGGGTCCCAGGCGCCGAGCACGACCCGCGCGAGACGCGAGAGGACCACGGCGCCCGCGCACATGGTGCACGGCTCGAGCGTCACGACGAGGGTGCAGCCCTCCAGACGCCAGGTACCGAGCGTTGCCGCCGCCTGCCGGAGGGCGAGGATCTCGGCGTGCGCGGTCGGGTCACCGTCGACCTCCCGGCGGTTGCGGCCGCCGCCCAGTCGCGCGCCGTCGGGGCCCAGCACGACGGCGCCGACGGGTACGTCGCCGTCGTCCGCGGCCTCCTGGGCGAGGCGCAGCGCCTCGACCATGGCGGCGTCCACCTCCGGGGTGGCACGCGAGCCCGGTCCAGCCGTCATGCCGCCATGATGGCAGGGCCGTGCCCGGCCATGGCGGCCGGTAGGTTGGCCCCATGCGCGTCCACGTGGCCGACCACCCGCTCATCGCCCACAAGCTCACCGTCCTGCGTGACCAGCGGACGGAGTCCCCCACCTTCCGGCTGCTGGTGGACGAGCTCGTCACGCTCCTCGCCTACGAGGCCACCCGGGACGTCCGCGTCACCGAGGTCGAGATCGACACCCCGGTGGCGCGCACCACCGGCATCCACCTCGCGGCGCCGCGCCCGATCGTGGTGCCGATCCTGCGCGCGGGGCTCGGCATGCTCGCCGGCATGAGCCGCCTGCTGCCGACGGCGGAGGTCGGCTTCCTCGGCATGCAGCGCGACGAGCAGACCTTCGAGGCGATCACGTACGCCAACCGGCTGCCCGACGACCTCTCGGGCCGTCAGTGCTTCGTGCTGGATCCGATGCTGGCCACCGGCCACACCCTGATCGCCGCCGTCGAGTACCTCCTCGAACGGGGCGCGGTCGACGTCACGGCGATCTGCCTGCTCGCCGCCCCGGAAGGGCTCCAGACCCTGGAGCAGGCCGTGGGTGAGCGTGGTGACGTCGGCATCGTCACCGCGGCGGTCGACGAGCGCCTCAACAACCAGCGGTTCATCGTCCCCGGCCTGGGTGACGCGGGCGACCGGCTCTACGGCGTCGTGGACTGACCGTGGACTGACGCCGGGGCTGCGGCCGGCCGCCATCAGCCCGTGGAGGTAGGGCCGCCGAGGCATGCGCGCTTCGCCGTCACGGCGCTCACCCTACGTCCGGCCAGGCCGGCCTACCCCCGCGAGCGGAGCAGGGCGAGCAGGGTCCGGACGGTCTGCCGCGCGGCCAGCAGGTCCCGCCGGTGCACGCCCCCGGCTGCCAGCATCGCCTCGCGATCCGCGTCGGCGTCCGCCACCAGCCGGTCGAGGACCCGGCGCCCCGCCGGGGTGAGACCGACCAGCGGGGAGGCACGATGGCGTGGGTTGTCCCGCCTGGCCACGAGCCCGTCCGCGGCGAGCCGGTCGACGACCCGCTGGACGCTCTGCCGCGTCAGCCCGAGGCGGGAGGCGACCCCCGGCACGCTCACCTCCTCCTCCGCCACCACGCTCATCACGTGCCAGCGCGCCACCGACTGCCCGTGCCGCGCCGCCACCCGGTCGCTGGTGCGCCGCGCCGCGCTCGCGAGCTCGTACACGTCTGCCATGAGGAGCCGGTAGGCCTCGGCCTCGTCGCTGGGGTGTGATCCGGGCATGACGACAGCATGCTGTCATAGCATGACAGGGTGTTGTCAAGATACCCTCGCTGATCCGGTCTCGAGGTCGTTGCCGGCGTGCGGGACCCGAGCTCAGGCTCGCAGGGCGGCCAGACCGCGGGCCAGGTCCTCCCGTAGGTCCTCGATGTCCTCCAGGCCCACCGAGAGCCGCACGGTGGCCTCGGAGATGCCCATGCCCCGGCGTGCGTCCGGGGGCACACGGCAGTGCGTCGTCGTCGCCGGATGGGTCGCGAGCGTCTTGGCGTCGCCGAGGTTGCTGGAGAGGTCGATGAGGCGCAGCGCGTCGAGGAACGCGAACGCAGGCTCGACGCCGGAACCCGCCCCACCACCGCCCTCGAGCGTGACCGTCACGACCGACCCGCCGCCGCTCATCTGCGCCCGCGCGAGGGCGTGCTGCGGGTGGGAGGGCAGGAACGGGTACCGCACCGAGGCCACCCCCGGCTGCGCCTCGAGCCACCCGGCCAGCTCGAGCGCGCTCGCGGACATCGCCCGCACCCGCAGGGGCAGCGTCTCCAGGCCCTTGGTGAGGACCCACGCGTTGAACGGTGAGAGATTCGGGCCCGTCATCCGATACATCGTCCGGATGCGGCCGCCGAGCAGCTCGCGGCTGCCCAGGATGGCGCCGCCCATGCAACGGCCCTGGCCGTCGATGTGCTTGGTCGCCGAGTACACGACGAGGTCGACGCCGAGCTCGAGCGGTCGCTGGAGCACCGGCGTCGCGAAGACGTTGTCGAGGATGACCACGGCCCCGGCCTCGTGACCCAGCCGCGCGATCTCGCGCACGTCGAGCACGTCCTGCATCGGGTTGGACGGTGACTCGAGGAACACGACGTCGGCCGGCGTCGCGAGCGCCGCCGCCCACTGCTCGACGTCGGTCCCCACCACGTAGTCGGTCCGCACGCCCCAGCCGGCCAGGATCTCGTCGAAGACGGTGACTGTGGACCCGAAGAGCTCCCGCGCCGCCACGATCCGCGACCCGGAGCGCACCAGCGAGGCGACGGCGGTGAAGACCGCCGCCATGCCGGTCGCCGTCGCCAGGCCCTCCTCGGCGCCGTCGAGCAGGGCGAGCCGTTCCTCGAACGTGGTGACGGTCGGGTTCGCGTACCGGCTGTAGGTGTACCGGTCGATCTCCTCGGCGAACGCCGCGGCCGCCTCGGCCGCCGTGTCGTAGACGAAACCCTGGGTGAGGTAGAGCGGCTCGGACGTCTCCTGGTAGGCGCTGCGGCGCTGACCGCCGCGCACCGCGAGGGTCGACGGACGAAGGCCGTCAGGGTCGATCGGACACGGAAGGTCGGGCACGGTGGCTCCTCCGGGGTCGGCGTCGGAGCCGATCCTCCCGCGTCACTCGGACGATTTCCTGCCCGCCGAGGCCTGACTCGCATGACGAGATGACCGAGGTGCGCCATGCTCCGGCGCCGGCTCCGCCCCGTCCGCACGCGGCACTGCCGAGCGGTCCACCATCGCCGTCGCAGCCGGCGTGAGATCCCCCGGGGCCGCGGCCGTCCCGGGACCGGCGTCGTCCTCGAGCGCCTGCCGAGCGGGCTCGGGGACGTCCCATGTGCTGCGCAGCATGGTCGAGCGCATGAGGAGGACGGCGATCACGCCCAGCACCGCGATGCCCGCCGCGATCAGGAACACGGTGCTCACGCCGTTCCCGTAGGCGTCGCGGATCGCCTCGACCACCGGCGGCGGCAGCACCGACAGGTCGAGCGAGGACGACTGCGCGTCCATCTGACCCGGGTCGATCCCCCTGGCGCCCAGCTCCTCGACGGTCAGCGACGTCACCCGGTGCGCGTAGATCGCTCCGAGGAGCTGGATCCCCACCGCGCCGCCCAGCGTGCGGAAGAAGGTCACCGTCGAGGTGGCAGCACCCACGTTGGCGAGGCTGTTGCTGTTCTGGACGGCGAGCACGAGGTTCTGCATCGAGGCACCGAGCCCCAGCCCGGCGATCAGCAGGAACCCGGCGATCAGCGGCAGCGGGGTCGTCGCACGGATCGAGACCAGCAGGCCCACGCCCACGGCGAGCAGGGTCACGCCACCGAGCACGTGCGGCTTCCACCGGCCGGAACGCGAGACGAGGTTCCCCGAGACGGTCGAGGAGACGAGCAGCCCCAGCATGAGCGGCAGGATCATCCAGCCGGAGGCCGTCGGCGTGAACCCGCGCCCGATCTGGAAGTACTGGCCGAGGAAGATGTTGTTGCCGAACATCACCGTGCCGACCGCGAGGCTCGCCACGATCGCCAGGGCCGTGTTCCGCTCGGTGAGGATGTGCAGGGGGACCACCGGCTCAGGCGTGCGCCGTTCGACCAGCACGAACGCCACGCTCGCCAGCACGGCCCCCGAGAGCAGGGCGGCCGTCTGCCAGGACAACCAGGCGAAGGAGTGGTCCGCGAAGGAGATCCAGAGCAGCAGCAGCGTCGCCGCGAGCGAGACGAGCACCGCACCCGCCCAGTCGACGCGGACCCCGGGGCGCCGGACGGTCGGCACCTGCAGGTTCTTCCACAGCACCACGAGCGCCACCGCCATGAACGGCAGCATGGCCCAGAAGCACCAGCGCCAGCCGAGCCACTCGACGTCCACGATGATGCCGCCGACCAGTGGACCGGCGACGGTCGAGGTGGCCATCACCGAACCGAGGTAGCCGTTGTACCGGCCACGCTGGCGGGGCGGGATGATCGAGGCGATGGTGATCTGGACGAGCACCATGATGGCGCCCATCCCGAGCCCCTGGAGCACGCGGACAGCGATCAGCATCCCGGCCGAGACGCTCATCCCCGCCAGCAGGGAGCCCACCGCGAAGACGGCGATCGATCCGAGCAGGAGCCGCTTCTTGTCGAAGAGGTCGGCGAGCTTGCCGACGATGGGGGTGGCCACGGTGGAGGCGAGGATCGAGGCCGTGACGATCCAGGTGTACTGCTGCTGCGTCCCGCCGATCTCCCCCACGATCACCGGCAGCGCATTGCCCACGATCATCATCGAGAGGGTCGAGACGAACATCGCCAGCAGGAGGCCGGGCAGAACCTTGAGGATCTGGCGGTGCTCCGCGTGCGCGACCTCCGCCTGCTCGGGGGTCATGCCGGCGTAGGCACGCCGCTGCGTCAGGTCCTTGGGACGCGATCTCACACGACCTCCAGGATGCCGGCCCTCTCACCGGCGAGCTCGTCGTAGACAGGACCGGACGCCACGACGAACGCGCTCAGGTCGTCCGTGAGCCGGGTGACGCGCTCGACCGGCCAGTCCGCCAGGGCCGCCGTGACCACCTCGCGATGACGACGGCGCACCTCGCCGAGCTTCGCGTGGCCCTTCTCGGTGAGGGAGACCAGGGCCGCGCGCGCGTCCTCCGGATCGCTGCGCCGCTCCACCAGCCCGAGCTTCTCGAGCCCGGCGACCTGCCGGCTCGCGACCGACGGGTCGACCAGCTGGGTCTCGGCGAGCGTCGCGACCCGGCTCTCCCCGAGGCGCCGCAGCGCGAAGAGGAGCTGGACGTGGGTGACCTGGAGCCCGCAGCTCTGCGCGACGAGGATGCTCGACGCCCGGGTCCGGCGGAGGAAGGCGCCGACCTCGTCGATCAGGCGCTCGCTGGCGTCAAGACGTGAAACAGGCACGTCCCGACCATACACCTACATGCACCATGCATCTAATGCGAGGAGGGCGATGTCAGTCACAGCACTGGCCGGCCGACCCCGCGGGACGCTAGTCCTCGGCGAACAGCTCGGGCCGGCGCTCGCGCAGCTGTGCGACGTCGGTGAACACCTGGCGCAGATGCTCCCGGAGGGCAGCCACGGCCCCTGCGCCGTCACGCTCACGGAGGCGCTCGAGGATCGCGCGGTGCTGCTCGACGAGCGTCGCGAGGGACTGGACGTCACCGAGCGAGAGTCGCCGCGCCCGGTCGAGCTGAGCCTTGGCCTGGCCGACCGTGCGCCAGACGGACCCGAACCCCGATGCGACCATCAGCCGGGCGTGAAAGTCCTCGTCGTGCCCGAAGAAGGCCTCGTTGTCCTGCGCACGGTCGTCCGCCACCTGCTGGTCCAGGAGCACCTCGAGCGCCGACAGGTCCGCCTCGGAACGCTCCTGCGCAGCGCGCTCGATCGCAGCGCACTCCAGAGACTCGCGGACGAACTGGGCGGTGGTGATCTCGCCCAGGTCGATCGGCGCGACGAAGCTCCCGACCTGCGGCAGCACGGTCACGAGGCCCTCTTCCGCGAGCAGGATGAGGCTCTCGCGGACCGGCGTGCGGCTCACGCCGAGCTCGCGCGAGAGCTCGTTCTCCGACAGGTGTGCTCCCGGGGCCAGCTCGAGCCGGACGATGCGGTCGCGCAGCTCCTGGTGGACGACCCCTCGGAAGTTCCGGCCGGACGCGGTGAGCCGCCTCAGCTCCGTCGCGCGGCGAAGGCGCCGCCCCTGCGCCGCGACCTCGTGCCGTTTCACCTGACCCCCTGCTGCCCACGTCGCGCCGAGCTCGGCGCTGTCGTCCTCGCCTTGACCCTACCCAGCACACTTGTATGGTAGTGCGCGTTTGTCCGCCCAACCATGGCCCACCAGGGCCCACGACGTGCAGCAGCAGCGCATCGAGGAGCACACCGTGACCACCACAGACCCGGTCCACGAGCCGAACGGGAGCAGCAGCGCGAGCCCGACGGCCGCTGCGGAGCACCAGCGGCCGACCGACCCGAAGACCTTGCGCCGGACGGTCTCCGCCTCCGTGATCGGCACGATCGCGGAGTACTACGACTTCTTCATCTACGGCACCGCGGCGGCGCTGGTGCTGAACGACGTCTTCTTCCCCGAGTCCGATCGGCTCGTGGGCATGCTCGCCGCCTTCTCGACCTACGCGGTCGGCTTCTTCGCCCGCCCCCTCGGCGGGGTGGTCTGGGGCCACGTCGGTGACCGCATCGGCCGCAAGCGCGCCCTCGTCTTCACCCTCCTGCTCACCGGGCTGGGGACGTTCGCCGTCGGGCTCATGCCCACCTACGACCAGATCGGCGTGTGGGCCCCGATCATCCTCGTCCTCGTCCGACTCATCCAGGGCTTCGGCGTCGGCGGCGAGCAGGGTGGGGCCGTGCTCCTCACCGCCGAGGCCGCGCCGGCGAACCGGCGCGGGTTCTACGCCAGCTTCGTCCAGCTCGGCTCGCCCGTCGCCTACCTCATCCCCACCGCGCTGTTCGCCTGGCTCATGGGCACGATGCCGAACGAGGACTTCCTCGCCTGGGGCTGGCGGGTGCCGTTCCTGCTGAGCATCTTCGTGGTCGTCATCGGCCTGTACATCCGTCTGCGGGTGCCGGAGTCCAAGACCTTCCGGGCCGTCAAGGAGCAGGAGGCCGAGCACCGCGCGCCGCTGAAGACCCTCGCGCGTGACCACCGCAAGGAGGTCATCGGGGGATTGCTCACGAAGTTCGTCGAGGCAGCCGTCTTCCCGTTCTACACGTTGTTCCTCGTCGCCTATGCCGAGGCCAACCAGCTCAACTCGCAGATCATCCTCGACGCGGTGATCATCGCGATCATCTGCGAGATCGTCGCCATCCCGCTGCTCGGTCGCCTCACCGACCGCGTGGGCCGCAGACCGGTGTACCTGGTCGCCGCGGTGCTGAACCTGCTGCTCATCGTCCCGGCGCTGGAGGCGGTGGAGACGCAGAACACCGCGATCATCACCGTCGCGCTCATCGCAGGTCTCGCCCTCGGCCACGCCGGCACGTACGCGCCGCAGGCGTCCTACTTCCCCGAGCTGTTCCCGTCCCAGGCGCGCTACTCCGGCGTCTCGGTCGTGTGGCAGTTCGGCGCGATGATCGCGTCCGGGCCCTTCACGGTCGCCTCGACGGCACTGATGATGGCCGGTGGCGGGAGCTACGTGTGGCCGGCGCTCTACGTCGCCGTGCTGGTCGTCATCAGCATCGTCGCGCTGCGCTTCGTCCCGGAGACGGCGCCGGCGCGCCGGGACGGCCGCGAGTACGCCGACTGGCCGGTACGCTCGCTGCCCGCAGCGGGCGGGGACGGCGAGCGCGGAGGGGCACGGCCATGAGCACCATCACCGAGGCGAAAGTCATCGTCTCCTCGCCCGGCCGGAACTTCGTCACCCTCAAGATCACCACCTCCGACGGCGTCGTGGGATGGGGCGACGCGACGCTCAACGGCCGGGAGCTCGCCGTCGCGTCCTACCTGCGGGACCACGTCTGCCCGCTGCTGGTGGGCCGCGACCCGGCCCGCATCGAGGACACCTGGTCCTACCTGTACAAGGGCGCCTACTGGCGCCGCGGCCCGGTGACCATGACGGCGATCGCCGCGGTCGACGTCGCGCTGTGGGACATCAAGGGCAAGGTCGCCGGCCTGCCGGTCTACGAGCTCCTCGGCGGCAGGGCCCGCGAAGGGGCGACGGTCTACGGCCACGCCGCCGGCGCGGACGTCCCCGAGCTGCTCGACGACGTCGCCCGGTTCCGCGACGAGGGGTACCTCGCCGTGCGGGCGCAGGCCGGTCTCGCGGGCGTCCCTGGGGTCTACGGGCTGGGCCACGGCGGCGAGGTCTACGACCCGGCGGACGCCGCCCTCCCGGAGGAGCAGGCGTGGTCGACACCGGAGTACCTGGACCAGGCCCCGAAGTACCTGGCTGCGGTCCGCGACGCGATCGGGCCGACCGTGCACCTCCTGCACGACGTGCACCACCGCCTCTCCCCCAACGAGGCTGCCCGGTTCGGCCGGTCCGTGGAGGAGCTCAACCTGTTCTGGATGGAGGACCCGACGCCGGCCGAGCACCAGGAGGGCTTCCGGCTCATCCGCTCGCGGACCACCACCCCGATCGCGGTCGGTGAGATCCTCAACTCGATCTGGGACGTCCAGCACCTCATCACCGAGCAGCTCATCGACTACGTGCGGACCTCCGTCTCGCACGCCGGCGGCATCACCCACCTCAGGCGGATCTTCAACCTGGCGGAGCTGTACCAGGTGCGGACTGGCTCGCACGGGGCCACCGACCTCTCCCCCGTCTCACTGTCCGCCGCGGTGCACCTGGACGTGACGGTGCCGAACTTCGGCATCCAGGAGTACATGGCGCACATGCGCCTCACCCACGAGGTGTTCCGGCCCGGCTACCGCTTCGCGGACGGCATGCTCGTGCCGTCCGACGCACCGGGCCTGGGCGTCGAGGTTGACGAGGCCGCCGCCGAGAGGTTCCCGTACGACCCGAAGTACCTCCCGGTCGCCCGCCGCCTCGACGGCTCCGTCCACGACTGGTAGGCCAGGACGAGCCCGGCATCCGGATCGAAGGAGATCGCAGTGTCCGCAGCAGCGAGCAGCCCCGGGACCCAGCCGGAGCGCACCGTCGTCGGTGGCGATCCGTATCACCTCGACCCTGCCGACGTCCGCGAACCACCGACGACCTGGCGCGGATCGCTCCGGTTCTTCGGGCCAGGTCTCATCGTCTCGGCGTCCATCGTCGGCGCGGGTGAGCTCATCACCGCCACCGCCCTGGGGGCGGAGGCCGGGTTCGTCCTGCTGTGGCTCGTCGTCTTCTCGACGCTGGTCAAGGTCGCGGTCCAGGTCGAGCTGGCGAGGTACGCCATC
The DNA here is from genome assembly GCF_042665525.1 of Georgenia alba. Taxonomy (NCBI): domain Bacteria; kingdom Bacillati; phylum Actinomycetota; class Actinomycetes; order Allobogoriellales; family Allobogoriellaceae; genus Georgenia; species Georgenia alba. The sequence goes on along the minus strand of NZ_JBHTCQ010000001.1, from coordinate 950,104 downwards.
GTCACCGGTCGGGGCGCGATGGAGGGCTACACCCTCGTCCCGCCACGCGTGGGCAGGTTCGGCTGGATCTTCATCCTGTGGATCCTGTTCGCACTGTCCAAGCTCATCCAGACCGGCGGCGTCATCGGGGGCCTGGCCGCCGCACTGTCGATCCTTCTTCCGATCGGCTCCGGACCGCTCGAGGCGACGTCCCTGACGGTCTGGTCGGTCCTGGTCACCGTGGTGGCGATCGCGACCCTGTACTCGAACCGCTACGCGCTCATCGAGAAAGTGGCCGTGTTCCTGACGATGCTCTTCGTCGTCGTGACGCTGGTCATCACCCTCGGCCTGCCCGCCACCGAGTACGGGTACTCCGGCGGCGACATCGCCTCAGGACTGTCCTTGTCGCTACCCGTGGGAGCCATCGGCGTCGCGCTCGCCATGTTCGGCCTCACCGGTGTGGCGTCGGAGGAGATCACGGCCTACACGTACTGGTGCCTGGAGAAGGGGTACGCCCGCTGGTCCGGCCCCAACGACGGCTCTTCCGGGTACCGGCGCCGTGTCAAGGGGTGGATCGCGGTCATGCAGAAGGACGCGATGACGTCCTGGCTGATCTACACGGTCGCCACCATGGCCTTCTACGTCATGGGTGCCGCGGTCCTCCACCCGCAGGGACTCGCCCCGGAGGGCAACGACATGATCATGGTCCTCTCCGAGACCTACACCGGAGCGCTCGGCGAGTGGGGCCGGATCGTCTACCTCGTCGGAGCGGTGGCGGCGCTCGGCTCGACCCTGTGGGCGGCGATCCCTTCGTGGTCGCGGCAGTGGTCGAACGCGGTGAGCATCATGGGTGGCTTCACGTGGACCGACTCACGCAGCCGCAACCGATGGACGCGGGTCTTCATCGTGGCGCTGCCACTCGCGTGGCTGCTCACCCTGCTGTGGATGTCCGCGCCGTTCGTGATGATCCTCGTCGGCGGGTTCTCGGGCGGGATCTTCCTGGCCGCGGTGGCGGTCGCCGCGTGGTACCTCCGGCGCACCTACGTCGAACCTGAGCTGCGCGGCGGACGGTTCGCGACCGTGGCGGTCACGGTCAGCGGTGTGGCCATCCTGCTGCTGGGCGTGTACTCGGCGCTGAGCTCGGTGGGGCTCGTCGAGATCGGCTGAGCACCGACATCTCGACGTGGCCGGCGCGACCTAGAGTTGGGGCATGCGCCTGAAGCCGCTGGTGGACCCGGGGCCGGAGCTGACCCGGGACCAGGTCCAGCGGTACTCCCGCCACCTCCTGCTCGGCCCGCTCGGGCACGAGGGTCAGCGTCGGCTGCTCGCCTCCCGCGTCGCGGTCATGGGCGCCGGGGGCCTGGGTGCGCCGGTCCTGCAGTACCTCGCCGCGGCGGGCGTCGGGCACCTGACGATCATCGACGACGACGTGGTCGAGCCCTCCAACCTGCAGCGCCAGGTGATCCACACCATGGCGGACGTCGGCCGGCCGAAGGTCGAATCCGCCGCGGCGCACGTACGGGCCCTCAACCCGGAGGTCCAGGTCAGCACGCACCACGGCCGCCTCGAGGCGGACAACGCGCGCGACCTGCTCGGTGGTCACCACGTCGTGCTCGACGGGACCGACAACTTCCCGACCCGCTACCTGGTCTCGGACACCTGCGCCGAGCTCGGCATCCCGGTGGTGTGGGGGTCGATCCTCCGCTTCGACGCCCAGGTCTCGGTGTTCTGGTCCCGGCCCGCCGCGGCCCACGACGAGACCCCCGCACCCCCCGGCGTCACCCTGCGGGACCTCTTCCCGATGCCGCCGCCCGAGGGCACGACGCCCTCCTGCGGTCAGGCCGGGGTGCTCGGCGCGATGTGCGGGCAGGTCGGGTCGGTCATGGCGACCGAGGCGGTCAAGCTCCTCACGGGTACCGGGGAGCCGCTGCTCGGCCGGGTCCTCGTCCTCGACGCACTCGCCCAGCGGTGGAGCGAGCTGCCCGTCCGGCCACGGCCCCACGCCGCCCCGGCGCCGACTCCCGTGGCGGCCGATGGAGAGGCACCTTCCGACGACCTTCCGGCCATCACCGCCGCCGGTCTCGCCGCCCGGCTGGACGCGCGCGCCCGCGGCACCGACGACTTCGTCCTCCTCGACGTCCGGGAGGCGCCGGAGCGGGGGATCGTCGCCATCCCGGGCGCCGTGAACGTGCCGCTCGGTGACGTCCTCGCCGACCCGCAGGCCGTGGTGCACAGGCTGGACCTCCATCCACCCGGCGGCGTGGCCCGCGAGCTGCTCGTGCACTGCCGCAGCGGTCAACGCTCCGCCCAGGCGGTCCGGGCGCTCACCGACGCCGGCGCCCGGGCGGTCGACGTGCGCGGCGGCGTGCTGGCGTGGGTCGCCGACGTCGACCCGGACCTGCCCACGTACTGACGGACCCACGCAAACCGACCCGAGGAGAGGCGGCTGCATGATCACGGTCGAGGAGCACCGCGCCGCGGTGCTGGCGCAGATCACCCCGTTGCCGGTGCGACAGCTGCCGCTCACCGAGGCGCTGGGATGCCGGCTCGTCGAGGACGTCGTCGCGCGCGTGGAGGTCCCTCCCTTCGACAACTCGGCCATGGACGGCTACGCCGTCCTCGCCGCGGACGTCGCCGACGCCACGGAGTCCCGGCCGGTCCGGCTGCGGGTGGTCGGGGACATCCCGGCCGGGGCCGACGCGCTCCCCCGGGTCGGTCCGGGCACGGCCGCCCGCATCATGACCGGCGCCCCGATCCCGCCCGGCGCGGACGCCGTCGTCCCCGTCGAGCGCACCGACCAGCCCGCCGGGCCCGCCGACGGCAAGGACGCCCCCGAGGAGGTGCTGATCCACGCCCCGGCCGGTTCGCACGTGCGCCGTGCCGGCGAGGACGTCACCCCGGGGACCCAGGTGCTGCGCGGCGGCCGGACCGTGCGGCCGCGCGACCTCGCCACCGCCGCCTCGACCGGGCACGGCACGCTGCCCGTCCGCCCCCGGGTGCGCCTGGGCGTGCTCACCACGGGCGACGAGCTCGTCGCGCCGGGCGAGCCGCTCGGGCCGGGGCAGATCCCGGAGTCGAACAACGTGCTGCTGCTGGGCCTGGCCGAGCAGCTCGGCGCGACACCCGTGCCGCTGGGCATCCTCGGGGACCGGCCGAGCGAGCTGCGGGACGTGCTCGCCAGGCGCCTCGGCGGCGTCGACGCGCTCGTGACGACCGGCGGGGTGAGCGCCGGCGCGTACGACGTCGTCAAGGAGGTCCTCGGGCCGCTCGGCGACGTGGCGTTCCGGGCCGTGGCGATGCAGCCCGGCAAGCCGCAGGGCTTCGGCGTGCTGCACGACGGCGAGCGGCCGGTACCGATCTTCTGCCTCCCGGGCAACCCGGTCAGCGTGTTCGTCTCGTTCATGGTGTTCGTCGAGCCCGCGCTGCGGGTGATGTCCGGCTTCGCGCGCCCGGACGACGCCGACTCGCTGCGGCCGCTCCTGCTGGACGGCGTCGCCGCGACGGGCTGGCGTTCGCCGCCCGGCCGGTGCCAGTACATCCCGGTCGCGTTCGACGGCACCGACGAGGAGGACGACCACCTGCTGCGGGTGCGCCCCTCCGCGGAGCGCGGCTCCCAGTCCCACCTGGTGGCCTCGCTCGCGGCCGCCGAGGCCCTCGCCATCGTCGACGCCGAGGTGGAGTCCGTGGCGGAGGGAGACGCGGTGACCGTCATGATGGTCCCGTGAAGCTCACGCATCTGGACGAGGCCGGCAACGCCCGCATGGTCGACGTCACCGGCAAGCAGCCCACCGTCCGCGAGGCGGTCGCCACCGGCGAGGTCCGGTGCAGCGAGGCCGTCATGGCGGCCCTGCGCGAGGGCACGGTGCCCAAGGGCGACGTGCTCGCCGTGGCGCGCGTGGCCGGGATCGCCGCGGCGAAGCGAACCCCGGAGCTGCTGCCGCTGGCGCACACGATCGGTGTGCACGGCTGCGCCGTGGATCTCGAGCTGGCTCACGACCGGGTGGTCATCACGGCGACGGTCCGCACCGCTGACCGGACCGGCGTGGAGATGGAGGCGCTGACAGCGGTGTCGGTGGCGGCCCTGGCCGTGGTGGACATGGTCAAGGGGGTCGACCGGTCGGCGGAGATCACCGGGGTGAAGGTGGTCGCCAAGTCCGGCGGGCGCTCCGGTGACTGGCGGCGGCCCGAGTGAGCGGGCAGCCGGCCGCGGGCGGGCCGACGAGCACGTTCGACGCCGTCATCCTGGCGGGCGGCCGCGCCGACCGTCTCGGCGGGGCGTCCAAGCCGGACGTCGTCCTCGAGGGCCGGCGCCTCCTGGACCACACGCTCGCGGCGACGACGGAGGCGACCCGCGTGGTGGTCGTCGCCCCCGAGGAGGTGTCGGTGCCAGACGGTGTGCGGCGCACCCTGGAGAGCCCGCGCTACGGCGGCCCGGTGGCCGGCCTGGCGGCCGGCCTCGAGGCACTGCCGCCCGATGCGGACCTCGTCCTCGTGCTGGCCTGCGACGTCCCCCGCGCCGCCCCCGCGGTGCCGCGACTCGTCGCCGCTGCCGAGTCGCACGACGGCGCGGTGCTGATCGACGCCACCGGTCAGCCGCAGTGGCTCACGGCCGTCTACCGCGCCGGCGTGCTGCGCCGTCGCCTCGCCGTGCGGACCGGCGGGGCGCTGCACGCACTGGTCGCGGGCCTCGACCTCGCCGAGGTCCCCGCCCAGGGCCGGGAGGCCGAGGACGTCGACACGTGGGACGACGTCGGCTCGGACTGAGCCGACCGCGTCGTGAGCGACGCGGGAGCAAGAAAGGTCAGTGGTCGCCGCCGTCGAGCTGGTCGAAGATGTGCGCCAGCAACGGCGCGACCACCGCGACCGCATCGTCGACGCCGCCGGGCGAGCCCGGTGCGTTGACCACGAGCGCCTCCCCGTCCCGGCCGGCGGCGATGCCCACCAGCCCGCGGGAGAGCACCGCGGTCTGCACGGAGGCGGCCCCGCGGGCGCGGATAGCCTCGGCCAGGCCGGGCAGCTCCCGGCTCAGCACCTCACGCGTGCCCTCCGGGGTCAGGTCCCGGGGTGAGATCCCGGTGCCGCCGGTCGTCAGCACGAGCCGCGCGCCCTCGTCGAGCGCGGCACGGACGGCTTCCCGTACCGACTGCACGCCGTCGGGCACCACGACGACGGACGTCGCCAGCCCGGCGGACTCGAGCAGCCGCGCCGCCACCGGTCCGGAGACGTCCTCGGCCTCCCCGCGCGCGCAACGGTCGGAGACGGTGATGACCACGCCGGGGATCTCGGGCTGCACAGGGCAACGGTAGCCCGACCTCGCGGAGCCGCACGGCCGAGGCCGCGCCGGACCCGCCCCGGCGCTCCCGCATCGGGACGATGATGGGCCGGTGAACCGCAGCGGCGGTTGGCGACGTCTACCTGGATGTGACGATGGACGAGTCGGGGCTCCTCCGGCGGATCGCGCACGGTGACCGCGCCGCCTTCGAGGAGTTCTACGCGCGCACGGCGCCGTGGCTGGCGGTCCGGCTGCGACGACGGTGCGCCGACGACGACCTGGTTGCCGACGCGATGCAGGAGACCTACCTCGCGGTCTGGCGGGCCGCGCAGTCGTTCGTCGACGGCGGAGCGGACGGCAGCGCCGTCGGCTGGCTCTGGACGATCGCCGCGCGCCGGCTGGTCGACGCGTACCGGCGCCGCGGGCGGGAGCGGCGGCCGGCACCGACCGACGCGCCGCGGTTCGCACCCGCGACGGAGGACGCCGTGCTGACCCACGCGCTCGACGAGCCGTTGTGGTCGGCGTTGCGCGGTCTCGCGCCGGAGCTGCGCCAGGTCCTCCAGGCGACTGTGCTGGACGGGTTGAGCGTCCGTGAGACATCGGTGCTGCTCGGCATCCCCGAGGGCACCGTCAAGACGCGCGCCCGCCGCGCGCGGATCGCGCTGAGGGAGGCGTTGTCGTGACCGAGCAGCACATCCCCGCCACGGTCCTCGAGCGGTACGCCGGTGGCCGCGGTGTCCTGGCGGACGCCGGCGCCGCGGCATGGACCGTCGAGGTCCACCTCGAACGATGCGGACGCTGCCGGGAGGAGCTGGCGCGGGTGGCGCCCGGCGACCTCACGGCGCTGGTGTCCGACGTCGGGACGCGCGTCCTCCACGCGGCCTCCTCCGTCCCCCAGATGCCGGCCCGGTCGGCCTGGTCCACGCACGTGCACCGCCTCGCCGGGCTGCGCCGGGCGTGGATCGCACCCGCGGTGCTCCCCCGCATCCTCATGACCGTCCTGGTCGTGGCGGTGGCGGTGGTCCTGGACGTCCTCGACGCGCTCGACGGCGACGCCTACCCGTCCCTCGTGCTCCTCCTCGCACCGGTGGCGCCCCTCGCGGGCGTGGCCGCCGCCTGGTCCCGCGGCCTCGACCCGGCCCACGAGCTGGTGATATCCAGCCCCCGGGCGGGACTCGAGCTGGTGCTGCGCCGCACGCTCATGGTGCTCCTGGCCACCCTTCCCGTGCTCGCGGTCGCGGGGTTCCTCGTGGGCGTCGCGCCGGTCCGCTGGTTGCTGCCGAGCCTGGCCTTCACCGCCGGCTCACTCGCCCTCGGTGCGCGGATCGGGGTGCGGCGGGCCAGCCGCTGGCTCGCCCTCGCGTGGGCGGGTCTGGTCATCGCCCCCGGCCTCGTCCTGCGCGAGCCCTCGGCGATCCTCGAGCCGGTCTTCCTCCCGGCCTGGGCGGCGCTCGCCGTGGTCCTGACGGCCGTCCTGGCCGCCTACGGGCGGGGCTTCTCACGCCCGGCCGACCCGAGGTGGAACCGGTGACCGGCCGGCACTCCGCAGCCGACGACCCCCTGGCGCCCACCACCTACGCCTGGGCCGTCGAGGCCAGCGATCTGTCCGTGCACGCGGGGCACAGCCTCGCCGTCGACCGCCTCGACCTGCGGCTGCGGAACGGCGTCCACGGGCTGCTCGGCCCCAACGGCGCGGGGAAGACCACCCTCATGCGTGCGGTGGCGACCGTGCTGCGGCCCGCGGCCGGCAGGCTCACCGTCCTCGGCCACGACGTCGCGCACGACGACCTGCGGCCCGTGCGCCGTCGGCTCGGCTACCTGCCGCAGGAGTTCGGCTACTACCGCAACTTCACCGTGCGTGAGTTCGTCGAGTACGTCGCCTGGCTGAAGGAGCTGCCGGCCGGGACGATCCCGGCAGCGGTGCAGCGCGCGATCGATCGGGTGCAGCTGACCGATCGCGCCGACCATCGGATGAAGACGCTCTCCGGCGGCATGCTGCGCCGCGCGGGCATCGCCCAGGCCATCGTCAACGACCCCCGGATCCTGCTGCTGGACGAGCCCACCGCCGGGCTCGACCCGGACCAGCGGCTGGACTTCCGTGCGCTGCTGCGCGACCTCGGGACCGACTCCTGCGTCCTGGTCTCGACGCACCTCGTGGAGGACGTCGCCGCCGCGTGCACGGACGTGAGCCTGATCCACACCGGGCAGATCGTCATGACCGGGACCCCGAAGGACCTGGCCGCGGCCGGCGAGACGGCTCCGGGCGACCCGGGGGACAGCGCCGCTGAGCGCGGCTACTCGGCTCTCATGCGCCGGCACCGAGAGGCGACGCGTCCGTGAGCCTCCGCATCCTGCGCCTCGAGCTGCGGCGGTCTGCCGCCCCCTTCGCCGCGCTGGCCGCCGCGGCGGCCGCCGCACTGGCCGTCGCGACGTACGGCGGTTCGGCCTCCGTGCTCGTCGGGGACGGACGGAGCCAGCTCCTCGTGCTGATCCCGGTGCTGCTCGGCCTCGGTGCGTGGCAGGCGCGTCGCGACCGGCGCTCCCGCACCGACGAGCTCCTGGCGGCGACTCCCCGCCCGTCCGGGGTCCGGCGCACCACGCTCGCGGCGGCGCTCGGGATCGGCGCGGCCCTCGGGTTCGGTGTTCCGCTCATCGCCGCGATGATCCACGCCTGGCTGACCGGGGTCTACGTCCCGGCCTGGATGGTCCCCGCGCTGGTGGCGACGCTCGTCCACCCCATCGCCGCGGTCTGGCTCGGGCTGGCGGTCGGCCGGCTGATGCCGTGGGTCGTGACGCCTCCGCTGCTGGTGGTCGGCGGCTTCCTCGGACTCGTCACGCTCACCGTCTTCACCGATCCCGAGGGCGACGCCGACGGGCGGTACCCGAGCGCGTGGCTGCTCGCGCCGGGCAGCTCCGAGGGGATCAACGCCTTCGAGCGACTGACGCCGCCGGTCCTGACCGCCCAGGTCGTCTGGGCGGTGGCGCTCGCCGCCGCAAGCCTGCTGCTCTTCGTCCCGACCCGGCACCTGCGCGGACTCGCGGCGGTGCCGATCGCGGCCGGCCTCGGTGGCACGCTGGCGCTCCTGCCGCCCCACCTGTCCGCCGGCGTCGCCCTGGACGACGGGGCGATCGAGGAGGTCTGCACCTCGGACGCACCCCGGGTGTGCGCCCGCCGCGGCGCTCCGCTGCTGCTCCCCTACCTGGTCGAGCCGGGCCGGGAGGTGCTGGCCGTGCTCCGGGAGCGACTGCCGCAAGCCCCGGCGCGCGTCGTCGCGATCTACTACGGCAACGATTCCCAGCCCGGGTTGCCCGCGCCCGACCCGTCGGTCCTCCACGCGGAGGTCTATACCGACGAGGCCGGACGGATCGAGATGACCCGCGACGAGCTGACCTGGACGTTGCTGATGGGCGCGGGGACCCTGGCGTGCCCCGACGTCGCCCCGACGGAATGGGAACGGTACGCCACCGCGCGCGTCGTCGCCGCCGCCTGGCTGCTCGGCGAGCGACCGTACGCTCCGGAGAGCCTCGACGAAGACCTCGGCTGGGTACCCCCGGCGTCCGTCACCCACCCGGTGTACGACGCGCTCCGGTCGCTGCCGCGGGACGAGCAGCGCACCCGGGTGGCGGCCCTGCGGGAGGCCGAGCTCGGCTGCGCCGAGGGCGATCGCCTCGGGCTCCTGCTCGGCGACGGCGCGTGAGCCCCGGCACGCACCGTGCCCGGCCCCGGGGTGCCCGATCCGTGGCCCGGGCGGTGGTGCTGCTCGCGCGCGACCGCCGCGTGGTGGGGTCCGTCCTCGTGGCGTGGGTCGGCGGCGGCGCGCTGTGGTGCGTCGCGGCGGTCATGGACAGTGCCGGTGCGGCGCGCGCCTGCGGTCAGCTGGTCGTCGCCCTGGCCGTGGCCGCGGCCGGGCACGGGCTCGCGGGGTCCGACCTCGACCTCGACCGAGCCGGCGCCCTGCCGTGGCGATCGGTCCGAGCCCTGCACGCGGCGTCGATCGTGGCGCTGGCGTTCTGCCTGGTGCTGGCGTCCCATGTCGGCGGGCAGGGCCTGGGACCCCTCGCGGAGGCGGGACGTAACGCCGTCGGCTCGGGTGGCGTCCTCACGATCGGCGCCGTGACGCTGGGCGCGAACCGTGCGTGGATCGGGCCGGTGGTCTGGCTCGGGTCCGCCCCCCGGATCGCCTACGAGCTCTTCCCGGTGTCACCGCCGTGGTGGGGGCAGGCGCTCACCTGGTCCGCGCAGCCCGGCGGGTCGACCGCGGCGCTGCTGACCGCCGTCGCGCTCGGCGTGACGGGCGTGGTGGCGTACACCGTGCGTGGGCCACGGCAGTAGACCCGGACGGCAGGCGCTCCCCCCGCGGTCAGGGCGCTCCACCGACCGCGAGGTCCACGGGCGATCCGTGCACGAGGAGGGACGCCTGCGGCCCGGCCAGGACGACCACCTCGAGAAGGCGCTCGTTCCGTCGTCGGGTCAGCTGCCGCCAGCCGGGTATCGCCGCGGCCCCCAGCACACCGGAGACGATCGCGGTCACGGCACCGGCGGTGCCGCCGAGCTCGATGTGGATCACGATGCCCACGATCACGCCGACGAGGCCGAGCGAGCCGAGGGTCGCGAGGAGCACCCGTGCCGTCCAGTCACCGTGCAGCGCCAACGCGTCGAGGTACCGGACGGGCAGGCCCTGCCCGCCACCCTGACGGTCCCGGGCCGCCCGGCGCGCGATCTGGTGGCCACGGCGCACGTCGAGGTCGTGCGCCAGACACAGCACGAGCCCGGCGAGCAGGCCGAGGACGATCCCACCGACCACGGCGAGGGCGACCAGCATGTTGGCCTCGTCGGTGAGCGCGTCGGACTGTTCAAGCACCACCCCGACGATCGCCCCACCCAGAACGGCCAGCCCGGCGACGACGAGCCCGCCGACGGCGGCGCGCCGCATCCGCGCGGCACCCTGCGGTCGCGCGGCGATCGCCCGCTCCGCCGCGTCGTGCTCCTCCAGGAAGAGCCGGATCTCCTCCTCGCTGTGCCACGGTGGTTCGATCACCTGGGGCGGCTGTACCCCGCGGGCCTCGTCGATCTCGCGCAACGCCTGGGCGGCGCTCACGGCGACCGCCGCACCGACCTTCAGGCGGGCGAGCAGGGTCCGCTGGTCCTCGCTCAGACCGTCGGCGGGCGCGACCACGGGTGCGGTCGCGATCAGGTCGCGCAACGCAGCCAGCCCGTCCGGCCCGATCGGCTTCAGCGGCCCTCCGCCGAGGAGGACGCGAGCGCGCGGACCCGCCGACGAGACGAGACGGTAGATCAGATACGTCGGGCCGTGGCCTCCGGTGAAGGTGCGCTCGACCCGGGTCAGCGAGGTCAGCGGGACGGTCCGCCGTCCCAGGTACAGGTCCGTCTCGTCGAAGCGGACCGTCGGGTACATCCAGCTCACCAGCCAGGCCAGGCCAGCGACACCGAGGCACGGTCCCAGGATCAACGGCACGGGAGCGGGCAGCACGAACGCCAGCAGCGGCGCCGGCAGGAGAAGGCCGAGGATCACGCCGAAGAAGACGACAAGAACCGGGGACCTGCCGACCACCCACCCGGATACCGTCCGCACCCCCACTCCTCCCGCGATCCCGTATCGGTCCCTCTCCACCGGCGCGAGCTCCCACAACCGGAACCCGCCGGGGCCACAATGTGTGAATCATGTCACCCAGATGAGCAAGGACGAGGAGGCACCGTGGAGGAGTTCACCTTCGAGCAGGCGCCCGCACGAGTCGTCTTCGGTCGCGGCACCGTCCGCACAGCGCTGGCCGGCGAGATCGCCCGGCTCCGTGCCGGCCGCATCATGGTGGTGGCGGACGCCGACCATCGCGCGCTGGCCGAGGCGGCCGTCCAGCCGTTCGTCGACGCCGTGGTCGCGTGGTTCGGCGAGATCGACGAGCACGTGCCGGCACCGGTGGCCGAGCGGGTGGTCCGGCACGCCCGGCTGAACCGCGCGGACACGGTGCTCGCCATCGGCGGTGGCTCCACGATCGGCACGGCCAAGATCGTGGCCCGCGACCTGCACCTGCCGGTCGTCGCGGTGCCCACGACGTACTCCGGGAGCGAGGCGACGCCGCTGTGGAGCGTGACCCACGGTGGCCGCAAGGAGACCGGCGTGGACCCGGCGGTGCGGCCGCGCGCGGTGATCCTCGACCCCGACCTGACCGACCGGCTGCCCCGCGAGCTCGCCGTCACCTCGGGACTGAACGCCGTCGCGCACGTCGTGGAGGCCTACTGGTCGCCCGGCGCCAACCCGATCGGCGCCGCGCTGGCGGACGAGGCGATGCGCTCGATCGCCGCCGGGCTGCGGAGCATCGGTCCGCGCGGCCTGGCGGCGGCGCAGACCCCCGAGCACGCCTTCACGGACCCGGTCACCACCTGGGCCGGCACGGCGTACACCGCGGGCGAGCAGCTCCTCTACGGCGCGCACCTGGCAGGCATGACGTTCGCGGCCACGTCCACCGGCCTGCACCACACCATCTGCCACGTGCTCGGCGGCGCCTTCCACCTGCCCAGCGCCGCGCTGCACGCGGTGGTGCTGCCGCACGTGCTGGCACTCAACGCCCCCGCGGTGCCCGCGACGGCGGACCGGATCGCCCGGGCCCTCGGCGCGCCGGAGGCGGTCAGCGGCCTGCGCGGCCTGGCGGCGTCCGTCGCGGCGCCCCGCACGCTCACCCAGATCGGGCTGCCCCTGCGCAGCCTCGAGGAGGCGGTGGACCGGGTGACCATGGCGCTGCCGGTCGACAACCCGCGCCCGGTCGGCAAGCCGGAGGTCCGCGCCGTGCTCACCGCCGCGTACGGCGAGGACGCCGCATAGCCGGCCCGGGCACGAGGGCTGCAGAAGGCGGCACTGGAGTCGCATATGCGGCGCTAGAGTGTCATTCGTGCCGCATTTTCGGATCAGTGAGGCCGCCTCGCTCCTCGGTGTGAGCCCCGACACCGTCCGCCGGTGGGTCGAGAGCGGCAGCCTCGCGGCGTCGCCGGATGCGGCCGGGCGCAAGGTGGTCGACGGCGCTGCGCTGGCTCGCCACGCGCAGGACCTCGCCGCCCGCAGCCACCGCGCGGACGACGGCGGAGTGGGCCGGTCCGCACGCAACCGCTTCACCGGGCTGGTCACCAACGTCACCGCCGACGGCGTCATGGCGCAGGTCGAGCTGCAGTGCGGCCCCTACCGCGTGGTCTCCCTCATGAGCCGGGAGGCCGCCGAGGAGCTCGGGCTGGAGCCCGGCTCGCTGGCCACCGCGGTCGTGAAGGCGACCACCGTCATCGTCGAGACACCGGGAGGAACCTCATGAGCAGACACCTCGGCTACGGCATCACCGCCACGGTGGACCCGCAGCTCGTGCGGGAGCTGGCGCCCGCCGTCGAGCGCGCGGGCCTGCGCACGCTGTGGGTGAACCAGCCCGGCCGGGACGGCGACGCGCTCGCCGCCCTCGCGGCGGCTGCAGAGGTCACCTCGACCCTTCGGCTCGCCACCGGGGTGCTGCCGGTGGACCTGTATCCCGCCGACGATGTCGCCGCCCGCGTGGCGGACCTGGCCCTGCCCACCGACCGGCTCGTGCTCGGCATCGGCGCCAGCCGCCGGCCGCACCCGCTGGGCACCGCACGGGACGCGGTGCGGACGCTGCGTGACGAGCTCGGTGTGCCGGTGCTGGTCGGTGCCCTTGGCCCGCGCATGCGCCGCCTCGCGGTGACCGAGGCGGACGGGGTGCTGCTCAACTGGCTCACGCCCGGCGTGGCGCGCGAGGCTCTCGGCGACCGGGACCGTGACGTGCGGGAGGCGGGCGGCCCCGGGGGCGCCGTCGCTCTGTACGTCCGCTGCGCCCTCGGCCCGGCCGCGCGCGAGGTGGCCCACCGGGAGGCGGAGAAGTACGCGGCCATCCCCACCTACGCGGCGAACTTCGCGCGGCACGGCTACCAGCCGATCGAGTCCGCCGTCCTCGCCGACGACGCCGCCGGGATCCGCACCGGCCTGGAGCCGTTCCCCGACGAGGTGGACGAGCTCGTCGCCCGTGCCGTCACGGCGTCGGACGGCCTCGAGGAGCATCTGGCGCTCGTCGACGCAATCGCCGACCGGAGGGCGGATGCGTAGCCGTCGCCTGACCGGCGCCGTGGTCGCGGCTCTACTGGCGGGGGCACTCGGAGGCTGCGCCACTGGCGCGGAGGAACCGGAGGGCGAGCTCACGGTGTTCGTCGCGGCCTCCCTCGCGGAGGTCGCCGACCGGGTCTCGCAGGAGGCGCGCATCGAGGCGAACGTCTCGGCGGCCGGCTCCTCCGACCTCGTCTCGCAGGTCGTCTCCGGAGCCCCGGCGGACGTCCTGGTGACCGCGGACGAGGAGACGATGGCCCGCGCGGTCGAGGACGGCGCCGTCGAGGAGCCCGAGATCGTCGCCGCCAACCATCCCGCGCTCGTGGTCCCGGCCGGCAATCCCGCGGGGATCACCGGCATGGACGACCTGCAGGACGCGACGCTCGTGGTGTGCGCGCCCCAGGTGCCGTGCGGGGCGGCTGCCCTGGAGCTGGCCGACCTGGCCGGGGTCGAGCTGGACCCGGCGAGCGAGGAGCCGAACGTCACCGACGTGCTCGGGACCGTCACCTCCGGTCAGGCCGACGCCGCCGTCGTCTACACCAGCGACGTCGTGCGCGCCCGTGGCGAGGTCGAGCAGGTCGAGGTCCCCGAGGCCGACCAGGTGACGAACGCCTACCCGGCCGCCGTCGTCGCGGGGACGGACCAGCCGGAGCGTGCCCGCGCCTGGCTCGACGCGCTGACCGGCGACCCCGGGCGAGAGGCGCTGGCCGAGGCGGGCTTCGACCTACCATGAGTCCCGGCACGCGAACGTCGCGGGACGCCGCAGCGGTGCCCGACCGCTTCCCGGGCCTGCCGCGGACGGCGCTGCTGCTGGCGCTCCTCGGCGCCCTGCTCGTCGCGGTCCCCGTGCTCGGCCTGCTGCTCGAGGTGCCGTGGCCGCGCCTGCCGGCCCTGCTCACCTCGGAGGCGTCGCTCGCCGCGCTGTGGCTGAGCGTGCGCACGTCGGTGGCGGCCACTGCGCTGTGCCTGGTGCTCGGCGTCCCGCTCGCGCTCGTGCTGGCACGGGCACGGTTGCCGGGGCTGCGTGCCATCCGCACGCTGGTGCTGCTGCCCCTCGTGCTCCCCCCGGTGGTCTCCGGCTTCGCCCTGCTGACCACGCTGGGACGCACCGGCCTGATCGGCGCGCGGCTCGAGGCCCTGGGCATCTCGATCGCCTTCTCCACGACGGCGGTCGTCCTCGCGCAGACGTTCGTCGCCCTGCCCTTCCTCGTGCTGTCCCTCGAGGGTGCGGCGCGGACCGCGGGCGCGCGGTACGAGACGGTCGCGGCCACCCTCGGCGCCCGCCCGGGCACGGTGCTGCGGCGGGTCACGCTGCCGCTGCTGCTGCCCGCGATCGGCACCGGCACGGCCCTCGCGTTCGCCCGCTGCCTCGGTGAGTTCGGCGCGACCCTCACCTTCGCCGGGTCGCTGCAGGGGGTGACCCGGACGCTGCCGCTGGAGATCTACCTGCAACGGGAGACCGACCCCTCCGCCGCGCTCGCGCTGGCGGTCCTCCTGCTCGCCGTCGCCGCGGTCATCGTGCTGGCCACCCAGCGGCCGCCCGCCGCACCCCGACCCAGGGCGGCGACGTGACGGCCCGGACGGACGCGACGACCGGGACCGCTCTGGCAGTGCGTGCCCGCGTTCCCGAGCGCGGGTTCGACGTGGACGTCACGGTGCCGGCCGGCGAGGTGGTGGCGCTGCTCGGTCCGAACGGCGCCGGGAAGTCCACCGTGCTGTCCCTGGCGGCGGGGACGCTGCGCGCCGCCGACGGCGAGGTGCGGGTCGGTGACCGCCGCGTGTCCGACGCCGCGACCTGGCTCCCGCCGCACGCACGCCGGGTCGCGCTCCTGGCCCAGGACCCGCTGCTGTTCCCGCACCTGGACGTCCTCGCCAACGTCGCGTTCGGCCCGCGGGCCGCGGGTGCCTCGCGCACCGACGCCGAACGGCGGGCACGGGCGACGCTCGAGACGGTCGGGGCCGCCGGCCTCGCCGAACGCATGCCCGGCACGCTCTCCGGAGGCCAGGCCCAGCGTGTGGCGCTCGCGCGCGCCCTCGCGCCCGACCCCGAGGTCGTGCTGCTCGACGAGCCGCTCTCCGCCCTCGACGTCACCGGCGCCACCGAGGTCCGTCAGGTGCTGCGGCGCGTGCTGCGGGACGCCGGCCGGGCCGCGGTGCTGGTGACGCACGACCTGCTGGACGTGCTCGCGGTGGCCGACTCCGTCGTCGTGCTGCAGGACGGCCGGGTGGTCGAGACCGGCGCGGCCCTCGACGTCCTCACCCGGCCCCGCTCGAGCTTCGCCGCGCAGCTGGCCGGCATGAACCTGGTGGCCGGACGGCTCGGACCGGACGGGGAGTCGGTGACCGCTCCGGGCGGGCTGGTCCTGCACGGGCTGCCCGACGCCGGCTGCGAGCCCGGAGGTGCGGTGGCGGCGACGTTCTCCCCGCGGGCGGTCTCCGTGCACGCGCACGCCCCGGGCGGCAGCCCGCGCACAGCCGTCCCGGCGCGCGTCGAGGTGCTCGAGCGGCAGGGCGAGCTCGTGCGGGTCCGTTGCCGCGCCGCCGGCGACCACACGATGTCCGCCGACATCACCCCGGCCGCCGTCGGCGCCCTCGACCTGGCCCCGGGGACCGAGGTGGTGCTCGCGGTGAAGGCGGCCGAGGTGCGCCTCTCGCCCGCCTGAGCGTTCACCCGCACCTCAGGCTGCGTGCAGGTCCGCCCCAGGACGGCCGCCTAGCGTCACCACCACGGCGCGTCGGCAGGAAGGGGTGCGGCGCGTCGGCCGGCCGGCGCGGCGGCGGGCTCCCCCCAGGTCCGCCGCCGTGCTCCGGCTACTCTGGCGCCGTGCTCCCAGGCCCTGCGCAGCAACCCGGCCGCCGACCCGGTGTGCTGCGTGCGGGCTGGGACGTCATCGCCGACGCCTTCCGGCTCATCGGCGCGCACTGGCCGATGCTGCTGCTCCTGGCGATCGTCTCGGTGGTCGCGCGCGAGTACGTCCTGCAGGCGACCGTGCTCGCCAACCGGACGTCGGTGGCCCTCAGTCAGCTCGTCCTCGCGCTGGCACCGCTGGTCCAGCTGCTGACGGTGGTGGGGATGCTGCTCACCATGCGCTCCCGGATGCCCGGTGAGCGCGTGATCACCTCGCTCGTGGTCGGCAGCGCGGCCGCCATGCTGCCGTTCCTCGTCATCTACGAGCACTACGGGTACCTGGACGAGGACGTGCTCGCGTTCGGTCTGGCGACGTTCGAGGACCTCGGCGAGACCGAGGACATCACGACCCGACTGCCGCAGGGCACCTCGGCCGTCATCCTGGTGACCATCGCCGTGGCCCTCTCGCTCCGGCAGGTGCTCACCCGGCTCGTGCGCCGCACGCCACCGGGTCACGAGGCGCGCCGGTCGGTCCTCCGGCTGGTCGGGGGGTACTGCGAGGTCGTGTGGCTGGTGCTCGCCGCCTGGGTCGTGAAGTCGTTCCTCGAGGGCCTCGCGGGCTGGTGGCGCACCCGGAGCGTCGGTGTGGCGGTCGAGGCGTGGTGGAGGTCGGTGTCGATCGACCTTCCCGAGCTCAGCGGCGTGGTCACCACGGTGCTCGGCTGGTTCGGGACGGTGGCCGACGCCGCACTGGCGGCGTTCGTGGTTCCGCTCGCGTGGCTGGCCGTGGCCGGCATCGTCTACGGCGTCCACGCGGAGCGGGTACTGCGGGCGCGGGACCTGCGCGGGCGGGCCGTCACCGACCGTCTGGTGGGCCGGCTCGGCGACGACCGGGCCGATCGCGGCCTGCGTCTCCTCACCGACCCGGAGCGGCGGTTCGGCGGGGTCGTCGGCGCCGGGATCCTCATCGCGCGCGCCGGCTGGCAGCCGGTGCTGCTGTTCTGCCTGGCGTTCCTCGCGGCGGACCGCTCCGGCACGCTCCTCTTCGAGCTGGCGCGCCTGATCTTCGGTGCCCGAAGCATCGGGGACTTCTGGGCGCTGCTGTGGCCGCCGCTGGACATGCTCGAGACGGTCGTGGTCCGGGTCCTGACCCTCGCGCTCGTCGCCTCCGCGATCGACTCGCTGCTGCGCAGCCTCGGCCTCCCGGGCAGCCTGCGCCTGCAGCGCTCAGGAGACCGGGAGCCGGAAGTACTCGGGGCTGTGGCTGTAGGCCCCGAACGCGCTGGATAGCTCGAGTGCCGTCGGCCGCGCGGACTCGGGCAGGAGGAACATCGTCGAGTACGTCGGGTCGTCCGCCGGTCCGCCGCAGGTCAGGGTGCCCCAGGCCGACACCGGGAGCTCGACGCCGGCTCCCGGGGCCGTGTAGGCGTTCCCGTCGTCGTCGAAGAGCCGCACGTCGCACGTCGTCTCCTCCGGGAGCTCCGACTCGACGTCGATGGTCACCTGCCACACCGTGTACCCCTGCGGCGGCTCCCACTGCTCGACGTCGTCCGTCACGACGTGGAGCTCCTCGAACGAGGCGATCCGCACGCGGGTCCGGTCGATCTGCGCCCACCCGTCCGGCCCCGGTCCGACGGCCTCGTGCGGCTCGGTGCGCCACTGGAGCCGCAGCTCCTCGCTCGCGATCCAGCCGAACGCCGTCAGCGCCGGCACCAGCAGCACGAGCGCGGCCCAGTTCGCGACCGTCGATCTCATCGGGGCACCAGGGCCGGCGGCTCGGCAGTCATCGGTTCGTGCGCGAGCCGCTCGACGTGCACGGGGACGACGGCATAGTCCGCGAGCCGCGGCTCGTCGATGCCGTGGTTGACCCAGATCTCGACATCGCCGAGCGCGTCCCGCGGCACCTCGAAGACGACCTCGCCGCGGACCGGCGAGCCGGGCTGGACGGCGCCGAAGCTGCCCGGGAGCGCCCGGTCGCTGACCAGGTACCGGCGGCCGGCGCCGTCGCGCAGGGACCACGTGGAGATGTCGACGGGTTCGCGGCCTCCGGTCAGGGTGACGTCCACCGCGACCCACACGCCGTCCGAGGCGAGCGTGCCGTCGTACCCGTCCGAGTACGCGGCGGCCGCGCGGGCGCCGTGGACGACGACGGTCCCCGGCTGCACCACCAGCTCCTCGCCGACCGCACCGTGGTGGGCGAAGCCCCGTTCGACCGGCCACTCGGTCTCGGCGTGGGTGGCGAGCATGCCGGCGGCGAGGACCGCGGCCGCGAGCAGCCAGGTGCCGGCGCGGCTCACCACTCCTCCTCGAACAGGCCGGGCATCGTATCGTTGCGGGGGATCGTGATCCGGGCCGCCGGCTCCTCCTGGCCCCAGGTGTAGCGGTTGGAGGTCGGGCTGAACGCCCAGGGCCGGACCAGCACGTCCATCCGGAGCGGGTCGGGCACGTCCCGCGGGTCCCGCAGGGGCCAGAAGTAGGCGACCTGCTGCGGCAGCCCGGGATGGATCGCGGGTCCGGTCGTCCCGTCCTGCAGGGCCACGACTGTCTCCGGCTCGTCACCCATGACGACGCCCTCCGGCGGGGCGACGACCTCGGGGACGAACTCCACCGTCTCCTCGTGGGCGGCGACCTCGACACGGACCACGAGCCACGCCACCGCGGGACCGTCGACGTACTCGAGGTAGTCGGCCCTGACGTCGTCGGTGACCATGTGGTCCAGCACGGTCGCCTCGACCTCGCCGAGGTCGTGCTGCTCGCCGGCCTGCCACTCGGGCAGCGGTACCGCCTCGGCACTCCGGAGGCCGCCGGCGGCCACGACGGCGCCCACGAGCACCACGATCGCCGTGCACGAGACGACGACGTACCGCCCCCACCAGGTGCGCAGCGACGGGCGCAGCGAGGACCACGTCCCCCGGGCGGCTGTCGTCGGCATGTCTCCCTCCAGCGTGCAGACTAGCGACGACGGCCCTCAGGACCAGACGCTGCGCAGCCCGCCACGAAGGTGCACGAGGAAGCGCCCGCCCTGCTCGTACAGCTCGGTGCTGTGACCGAGCGCGGTGTACCAGCAGCGCCCCTGCCCGTACTCGCTCGCCCACGCGACGGGGTGGTCCTCGCCCATCCGTCCGCCGTCGTAGGTGGACTCGTCCACGGTGAGCAGGACCCGCACCCCGGCGCCGCGCGGGTCGGTGGCGAAGTCGTACCACTCGTCGGTGTGCTCCCAGACGGCGGGCAGGCCCGCCGTGGAGGGGTGGTCGGCGTCCTCGACCCGGACCGTCGCGGCCTGGATCGCGGGGTGCTGGGTGAACCGTGCACCGACGATCCGCTGGTACTCGGGCCAGTCCGGCTCCGCCGTCGAGGCGCCATGGACGCCCGCGAAGCCGCCGCCCGCCGCGAGCCAGTCGGCGAAGGCGCGCCGCTGGTCCGGCTCGAGCACGTTCCCGGACGCCGAGAGCCACACGACGGCGCGGTAGCCGGCGAGGGTCTCGGGCGTGAAGGCGCCGGGGTCCTCGGTGTGCACGACGTCGAGCCCGTCGTCGGCCGCGAGCACACGGACCGCCGCCACCCCCGCCGGGATCGAGTCGTGCCGGAAGCCGGTGGTACGTGTGAAGACGAGGACGGAGTCAGCGGTCATGCGTCAACTATCTCGACTCCGGTCGTGCCCCGACCAGCCGAAGATCTCGGCCCGGGCGTCCTCGAGCGCGTCCCCGATCAGCGCGAGGTTCTGGATCGCGGCCAGGCCGAACTGGGCGGCGTCGTTCGTGGAGAGGTAGGGCGCCTCGTCGACGGGCTCGAGCACCTCGGGACCGTCGACGCGCGTCACGTCCCACGTCTCCTGCCGGACCAGGGAGTTGACGTTGAGCTGGTCGCCGGAGTCGACGAAGAAGGCCCGCCAGGCGCGCGTGGCCAGCTCGCGGTCCCCGGTCCGGGCCGCGGCCCACGCCGCGAGCCGGGAGTGCGCCTGCACGAGCGAGATGCCCTTCAGTGGCCGACCGACCGCGGCGGCCTGCTCGTCCGGGGAGGCGAGGTAGAGCCGGCAGTACTGCAGCCAGGCGTCCTCGAACCCGGGGACGTCGAGGAGGTCGGTCACCTCGGCGACCATCTCCACCAGCCCGAACACGGCGCTCAGGTGGGAGACGGCGATGCGGTCGCGGGAGGTGTCGAACCGGCCGGTCGCCAGGTCCAGCAGCGCCTCACCGGTGAGGAAGCCCTGCGGCAGGTTCCCGATGTCGGTCATTGTGCCCTCGAGCTTGGCCCGCGCCGCCCGGCCGGCGGGCGCGTCGCCGTGGCGCTCCCACTGGGTGAGCCAGGTGGCGAGCAGTGCCGAGTAGTCGGTGCCGAGCCCGACGGCGGTCGCGGACGGGTCCGGTGCGTAGACGTCCGAGCGCACCTTGCGGGTCGGGTCGAGCACGAGCAAAGTCTGCTCGGCGTGGGCGAGCTCCTCGAGCAGGTCCCCGACCCGCTCGTCCGCGGTGAGGTGGTAGAGGTAGCGACGGTAGGCGGCCGTGGAGATGCGCAGCTGCTTCGCGCTGCAACCCCAGTGCTGGACGTTGTGCCGGGTGCCCAGGCCCGCCCACGGTCCGGCGTGGTAGACGTCCACCTCACCGGTGTGACGCGTCAGCGCCTCGGCGAGCCGGAAGGTCTCCGGCCGGCCCGAGCGCAGGTAGGACAGCCAGAGCCACAGGTCCGGCGAGAGCTCGGAGTTGTCCCACGCGTACCCGCCGACGTCGTAGCGCCAGCTGTGCCGGTCGCCGTCGTAGGCGTGCATGACGTCGCCGTAGTCCCAGAAGCCGTACCAGCGGCGCTGCTCCACCTGCCGCCGGTAGTGGTCGACGAGGAAGTCCAGCCGGTCCTCGATCTCCGCGCGGGCGGGCGTGGAGCGGTCCACCGGCGCCCAGGGCCCGAACACGCGGGCGGCGTGGATGCGGCCCGGCGCCACGGTGAGCACGGGCGGCAGGGCCGACGCCGCGGCCCGGGCGGCGAGCTCCGCGTGCGGCGGCGTGGCCTCCGCTGCCCGCAGCACCAGCTCGTGGGTGCGGGCGATGCCGCGCGCGTCACCGAAGCCCGGCTCGTAGTCCTCGTAGGTGATCTCCAGACCCTCGAGCTGCTCGGCGTAGGTGTCCTGACCGAGCCCGTCGTGGTAGAAGCGCAGGTCCATCGGCCGCGCCTCGGGCGAGTAGAGCCACATGGTGAGGCTGCCGGCGTCGCTCGCGGCGCCACGCACGTCGATCTGGGTGGGATGCAGCTTCCAGAAGTCGCGCAGCCCGATCTCCAGGCCGCCGGCGGTGTCACCGAGGTAGGCGTAGCCGGTGGCACGGGTGCCGGCGGGCACGGTCACCCAGCCGTGGCCCGGGCGGGTGCGCTTGCGCAGCGTGTACCCGTCGGCGCTGAGCTGTGCGAGGGTCCAGTCGTTCCACTCGGGTACCAGGTGCAGGCGGTCCGCGACGGCGGGGTCCCACCCGGCCGTGGGCGGGGTCGGCCGCCCGGCCACCTGGGCGGCACGGACCGCCTCGCCCGGGTCGCGCCGCAGCCCGGTGAGCCCGCGCACCGCCTCGGTGAGGAATCCGCCGGCGGACCCGGCGAGCCGCACGTGGCGGTCGTGCGTGGCGGCGCGCAACGGCACGTCGAAGCGCAGCCCGAGTCCGGCGAGGAACGTGCTCGCCGGGTCGGCGTCCCACACGAACGAGTGCGCGACGCGGACCTGCTCGGAGCCGGCGTGGAAGGACAGCCGCACCCGGAACGGGAGCAGCTCGCGCCGCTCCCCGGTCCCCGCATCGGCACCGGCCGTCCGGTACCGGCCGGTCAGCAGCACCACGGCCCGCACGGGCCCGTCCTGCTCGACGTCGAGCGTCTCGACGACACCGGTCATCGGCGTGCGCGGCCCCGGCACGTCCGGGTCGCCGGCGAGCTCGCCGACGAGCCGCCCGGAGACCGCGACGGTGCGGCCCTCCCGTTCGAGAGACGCCACGAGCACCTCGCCCGGGCCGGGCAGCACCGCACGGAGGGGACCGGTCGTGACGACGACGCCGTCGCCGTCGTGCAGTACCCGCACCACTCGACTCGGGGTCGCCGGCGCAGCCCCGGGCACGACGTCGTAGCTCGCCTCCGGCGTCGCGGGTGCCGCGGCGTGCGCGGACCACTTGACCGACCCGTCGGGCCAGGTCGCCGTCGTCCAGGACTGCACGGGCACGTCCGTGCCGTCGGCGGACCGCAGCCCGAAGGTCGTGCCGGCCGGCACGGCGCCACGGGGCCAGGGGACGCCCCAGGTGACGCCGCCGTTCAGGGCGGCGGGCGTGCCCTCCAGCCAGTGGACGGACGCGGGCTCAGGCATGGGTCTCCTCGAGGTTCGGGTGGCTTCTGACGCTCGCCGTGTCAGCCCTTCACCGATCCGATGAGCACACCCTTGGCGAAGTGCTTCTGCAGGAAGGGGTACATGAGCAGGATCGGAACGGTCGCGATGACGATGACCGCGAACTTCAGACCTTCGGCGGGCGGGACGTAGTTCGGGTCGATCTGCCCGATCGTGGTGGCCGGGTCGGTCGAGATGGTCATCTGGCGGACGAACATCTGCAGGGTCCACATGTCGCTGTCCGAGATGTACAGCAGCGGCGACATGAAGTCGTTCCAGATGGCGACGGCGTAGAACAGGGAGAACGTCGCGATGACCGGCTTGGACAGCGGCATGACGATGCGCCAGAACACGCCCACCTCGGTGCAGCCGTCGAGCCGCGCGGCCTCCTGGAGCTCGTCGGGCAGCTCCTGGAAGAAGTTCTTGACGATGATCAGGTAGAACGGGTTGATCGCCATCGGCAGGATCAGCGCCCAGTACGTGTTGAGCAGTCCCACCTCCCGCACGATGAGGTAGGTCGGGATCATCCCGCCGGAGAACACCATCGCGAACAGGACGAGCTTGAGCAGCAGCGAGCGTCCGACCAGGTCGTGCTTGGACAGCGGGTACGCCATCGACATCGTCAGGAGCACCTGCACCACCGTGCCCACCAGCGTCACGCCGATGGTCACCAGCAGGGACCGGATGAAGGTGTCGGTGGAGAAGATGTACCGGTACGTCTCCAGCGTCGGGTCGTCCGGCCACAGGAAGAACGGCCGGGCCGCGATCTCGGACTCGGAGGCGAAGGACGCCGCCACGACATACAGGAACGGCAGGACGGTCATCAGCGCCAGGCCGACGAGGAAGAGGACGTTGAAGACGTCGAAGACGCGGCCGGCGGTGGAGTTGTTGCGGTTGGCCATCGGTACGCCTCCTAGAACAGGCTCGTCTGGTTGAACCGCTTGGCGAGCCAGTTCGCACCGAAGATGAGGATCAGCCCGACGACGCCCTTGAAGAGGCCGACTGCCGTCGAGTAGCTGTAGGCACCCTGGGTGATCCCGGCGAAGTAGACGTAGGTGTCGAACACGTCGGCGACCTCACGGTTGAGGGCGTTCGTCATGAGGTAGATCTGCTCGAACCCGGTGTCGAGGAAGGACCCGGTGGTGAGGATGAGCATGACGATCACGGTGGACCGGATGGCGGGCAGGGTGATGTGCCACAGCTGGCGTGCCCGCCCGGCCCCGTCGATCATCGCGGCCTCGTAGAGGTTCTTGTCGACGCCGGCGAGCGCCGCGAGGTAGATGATCGTGCCCCACCCGGTCGACTTCCACAGCGTCTGCAGGATGATCAGCGGCCGGAAGAAGTCCGGGTCGGTGAGGAACTCGACGCGCTCGCCGAGGACCCGCTCGATCAGCACGGTCAACGGTCCGATGTCGGCGGCGAACAGCAGGTACGTCAGCGCCGCGACGATCGCCCAGGAGAGGAAGTGCGGGACGTAGATCGCCGTCTGGATGAATCGCTTGACCAGGTGGACGCGCAGCTCGTTGAGCAGCAGCGCCACGACGATCGGAGCCGGGAAGGCGATGACGATGTTGAGGAACGCCAGGATCAGCGTGTTCGTCATCAGCCGGGCGAAGTCCGGGCCTCCGAAGAGTCGCTCGAAGTGTTCCAGCCCCACCCACTCGCTGCCACCGAAGCCGAGGAACGGCAGGTAGTTCTGGAAGGCGATCGTCACGCCGTACATCGGCGCGTACTTGAAGACGGCGAAATACAGCACGCCCGGCACGAGCATGAGGTACAGCCAGGGGTTGTGCGTGATGCGTCGCCACCAGGACTGCCTGTTGTCCGCCGGCCGCTGCCGGTCGTCGATCCTGAGCTCGTCGGAGATCGGCCTCGCCTGCTCGGTGAGCGAGCCGACTCCGCCGGTCACGGCGTCGTGTGTCATCTCTGCCTCGCGGTCGCGCCGGGGGCGCGGCGCGGTCCGCGCCCCCGGCCGGTCGTTCGTCAGTTCTCGAGCTCGTCGTAGAGCTCGTTCATCTCCTGGACGATCTGGTCGCCGCCGCTGTCGCGCCAGCGCTGGATCTCTGCTCGCAGGCCGTCCTCGTCGATCTGACCCGCCAGGTACTGGATGCGGGCGTCCGTGATGATCTGGTCCAGCACCGCACCCTGCTCGGTGTAGGTCTGGGAGACCAGCGCCGCCGCGGGGTCGAAGACGGCATTCTCCAGGTCGGACTCGTGGAACTCCCACCGGCGGGTGTCCAGCTCCTCGTCCGGGCTGCCGGGCTCGAACCAGGGGTCGTGGCCGAGCCACCCGTTGGACTGGGTGCCGATCTGCGCGAAGGCCGTGGTGTCGTTGGCGACCACCTCGGCCTCGGAGCCGGACTCGAGCGGCGCGACGCGGCCGTCGCGCAGCTCGTAGTTCACGCCCTCGATGCCATGGTTGAGCAGCACCTGCCCCTCCTGGGCGCTGAGGTCGTTCAGCACGCTGAGGACCTGGTGCAGCTGGTGCTCGGTCTGCACCGAGGCACGGGGGATCGAGATGAAGCCGCTGAACCCGGAGGTGGGATAGGCGCGCAGCTCGCCGTCGGGGCCGCGCAGGTTCCCGACCATGGTGACGTAGTCGCCGTAGTTCTCCGGGTCGGACTCCGCGAACAGATCCATGATCTCCGCGCCGCGGGACGACACGTCGATGATGATGCCGCCCTGGCCGTTGAAGAACGGCTCGTTCCAGGTGGCCGAGTCCATCGTGGCGAAGTCGCTGTTGACGTAGCCGTTGTCGACCATGTCCTTGAGGAAGCGGAGCGACTCGAAGAACGCCGGGTGCTCGAAGGCCGGGTACAGGTCGCCGCTCTCGTCGACGCCCCACCGGTTCGGCGCCCCGAACCACACGTCGAGCAGGTCGTAGGGGCCGTGGTTCCCGTACCCGCCCCACTGCGGGATGATCAAGCCGGTGGTGTCGTCCTGACCGTTGCCGTCCGGGTCGTCCTCGGTGAAGGCACGGGCCACCTCGTAGAGGTCGTCCACGCTCTGAGGCTCCTCGAGCCCGAGGTTCTCCAGCCAGTCCTTGCGGATGATGACGGCCGCCCGCATGGAGTCGCGCATGCGGTAGATCCCGTACGAGTCGCCGTTCACGCTGGCGGCGAGGCGAACCTCCTCGCTCTCCGGAGTGAGGTTCTCGTAGTCGTCCAGGTGCTCGGTCAGGTCCCAGTAGGCGCCCGCCTCGGCGGCCTGGGTGAAGGCGCCCGTCTTGCCCTGCACGACGAGGACGTGCGGGATGTCGTCCGACGCCATGACCACGTTGAGGCGGTCGGTGTAGTTGGAGTTGGGCACCCAGGTGACGTTGAGCTGGTGACCGACGTACTCCTCCACGGCGGTCTGGAGCTGCCCGTCGGGGTCGGGGGCCGTCGAGCTGAGCAAGGGCGCCATGATGTCGATGGTCTCGAGCGAGCCGCCCTCCTCTCCCCCGCCGGAGCAGGCGGCGAGCACGAGGCTCGCCGTCGCCGCGGCGCCGACGAGCCCGGCCATCTGCTTCTTTGCAGTCATGGTCGTCCTTTCGTGGTGGTGCGTGAGCGGTCAGGAGGCGGTGCCCACGTGGGCACGCCGGGCGTGGGACGCGGCGACGGCATCGTCGTTCTGGGCGTAGAAGCGCAGGCACAGCGCGGTGCTACCGAGGATCCAGCCGCCCACGGAGATCACGGGCAGCAGGCCGGGCAGGCGTGCGGAGGCGTAGCAGGTGGCCGCGAGGACCAGGACGAGGAGCACGGTCGAGGGGAGGTTCGCGACGGCGAGGAGGAAGGCGCGCGAGAGCGCCCGCGTCGTCGGGACGTCGTAGTGGACGGCGAGGGACGGCAGGTACAGCAGCACCAGGACGAGGCACCCCGCCACGACGGCGGATGCCGCCGCGACGACGTCCGCCCCGGGCAGGGCGCTGCCGCGGAGGAGGAGGGCACTGGTCGTGGCCGCCAGCAGCAGGAGCACCGGTGGCAGGAGCAGCGCCTGCGCGCGCCAGAACTCGCGGCGGTAGGTGGCCACGTACTCGCGGAGGACGTAGCCGTCCGTACCGCGGGCGTACTGCCGGGCCACGTGGTGCGCGGCGAGGGTGGCGGGTGCGAAGCCGAGGAGGACGGCGCCGGCGAGGGTGCCGAGCAGCCAGAGGAGGTTGAGCAGCATGGCCCGCAGGACCCACTCGGAAAGCGCATACATCCGAGATGTCATGGCGCCTCTCGTCCGCTCTGATGGGGTTTCTCGGCCAGGTTCCCTGCGGGGCTTACATCGATGGAAGTTACGCCGCGGAAGGTGGGTCGTCGTCGATTGCCGCGAGCGTAGGGTGAATCCATTCAGTGGTCAATACCGTGCCCCGACCTTCCCCACCCGACGTCCGGGCGAAATCGGTGGCGACGCGGGCTGTAACCTGTATAGTGCTCTTTACCCGTTACGCTTGGAGTGATGAGCATGCGCACCGCCCCCACCGCGTGGCCGCTGACGGACCGCGTCCGGGTCTCCGGCGGCGAGGTCGCGACCGGAGTGTTCGGCGACGGTCCCGCAGTCGTCCTGGTCCACGGCACCCCCGCGTCGTCCTTCCTGTGGCGGCACGTGGTTCCCACCCTCGCCCGCCGCCACACGGTCCATGTCTGGGACCTGCTCGGCTTCGGCGACTCCGCCCTCGGGCGCGGCGCGATGCCGTCGATCGCGACGCAGGCGCGTACGCTCGCCGAGCTCGTGCGGCACTGGGGTCTCGAGGCTCCTGACCTGGTCGGCCACGACATCGGCGGCGGCATCGTCATGCGGGCCCACCTGGTCGAGCGGGTGCCGGCCCGCCGGATCGCGCTCCTCGACGCGGCCGTCATCGGACCGTGGAACACCCCGTTCACCGAGCACATGCAGCGCCACGCCGACGCCTACCGCACGATGCCCACGGACGTCTTCGCCGACCTCGTCGGCCCACGCCTGCGCACCGCGACCCACCACGAGATGCCGGACGAGGTGGCCGCCGCCTACCTGGCGCCCTGGTCGGGACCGGACGGTCAGCAGCGCTGGATCGACCAGGTCAGCGCAGTCCGCTTCGACGACACCCGCGAGGCGGTGGCGCGGCTGGACAGCGTCACCGCCCCGACGCTGGTGCTCTGGGGTGAGCACGACGCGTGGTTGGACACCGAGGTCGCCGACCGGCTGGTCGCCGCGATCCCCGGTGCCCGCCGGGAGGACATCGCCGGCGCGGGCCACTTCGCCCCGGAGGACGAGCCGCAGGCCACGGCCGACGCACTGCTGCGGTTCTTCGGGTAGGTGCCCTCAGCCGGCGACCCGGGTCACGGTCAGGTTCGCGTACTCGCCGATCATCGGCGCCATCTGGCGGAAGCCGAGCTTGCCGACGCCGTGCGCGGGGCCACCCACCGTTCCGTCGTCGTGCCAGCGGAAGCAGACGAGGTCGTTGATCGAGAAGGTGATCGTGCCGTCCGCGTGGCGAAGCCGCATGCGGTAGTCCCCACGCGCGTCGAGCACACCGGGCAGGGGGTCCGGACCCTGTGCGACGAGGTGGAAGCCGTGGCTCTTGCGCAGGTTCGCCGTGTGGAAGGACCGCTCGGACTCCCACATCCGGCGGAAGTAGGACACGTGGTAGGCGTCGATGTCGCCCGAGTGGTACTGCTCGTAGGGTCCGGTGCGCGGTGCGAGCGAGGGGTCGAAGAGGTCCTCCCCGCCGCGACCCGACGCGGCGAAGAACATGATGCACAGCCCCGGCTCGTGCACCGGCCGGAACGTCCAGCCGATCTCGATCCCGGCCGGGAACGTCTCCGGGCACCACAGCACGATGTTGGCGGCCTGCCCCTCTGAGGCGTCACGGAGACTCTCCAGCCTCATGCGCCCCTGCGGGAAGGTGACCGCGCCGTCGCCCTCCATGCGGAAGCCCGCCACGTCCTCCGCGGTCGCCAGCGGGTTGCGGTACAGGACCTCACCGGGCACGAGGGCCTCCGCTGGCGCGGGCCTCGGCGGCGTCCCAGTCCAGACCGAGGTCCGGCTCGTAGCGGCGCAGCTCGCAGGAGGCGGCGACGATCCGGCGCAGCTCCGGCAGGCCGCCGTCGACGTCGCCGAGCGCCCGGGCCTGGACCAGCAGGTTGCCCAGGGCCGTGCCCTCCGCCGGCCCGGCGACGACCGGCAGGCCGGTGGCATCGGCGGTGAGCCGGCACAGCAGCGCGTTCTGCGACCCGCCGCCCACCACGTGCACCACGGAGAGGTCACGGCCGGAGAGCTCCGAGGCCTCGCGGACGGTGCGGCGGTGCGCCAACGCGAGCGAGTCCATGATGCAGCGGACCGTCTCCACCTCGTCCTGCGGGACCGGCTCGCCGGCCCGGGCTGCAAGGTCCGCGATCCGTGCGGGCATGTCGCCGGGCGGGAGGAACACCGGGTCGTCGACGTCGACGACGCAGCGCAGCGGTTCCGCCGCCTCCGCCCGGGTGAGCAGGTCCGGCAGGTCGACCCGACGGCCGCTGGACTCCTCCCACGTCCGGATCGACTCCTGCAGCAGCCACAGGCCCATGACGTTGCGGAGGTAGCGAACCGTGCCGTCGAGACCCAGCTCGTTGGTGAAGTTCGCGGCCCGGCTGGCCTCGCTGAGCACCGGCCGGTCGAGCTCGAGCCCGACCAGCGACCACGTACCGCAGGAGACGTAGGCGAAGTCCGGCTCGGTGGCCGGCACGGCGGCGACGGCGGAGGCCGTGTCGTGCGAGCCCACGGCGACCAGCGGCACCTCCCCGCGGAGCACGGCGGGGTCGATCGTGCCGACCACGCTGCCGGCTTCCACGAGGTCCGGGAGGAGGGCGGCGACGTCGAGTCCGAACGCGTCGCGGACCACGTCGGTCACCTCCGTCGACCAGGTGCGCGAGGCGACGTCGAGCAGGCCGGTGGTGGAGGCGTTGGTGACCTCGGCGACCTCCGCGCCGGTGAGCCAGTGCCCGAGCAGGTCCGGGAGCAGCAGGAGGCGACGGGCCGTGGCGGCCTGCACCGTGCCGGCGGCGGCGACCAGCTGGAAGATCGTGTTGAACGGCTGCACCTGCAGGCCGGTGCGGGCGTACAGGTCAGGGGCCGGCAGGTGCTCGAAGACCCGGTCGGGCACGCCGTCCGTCCGGGCGTCGCGGTAGTGGACGGGGTTGCCCAGCAGGGCGCCGTCGGCGTCGAGCAGGCCGTGGTCGACGGCCCACGAGTCGATGCCGACGCCCGCGACGTCGTGCTCGCGGGCGGCGGCCCGCAACCCGGTGAGGATACCCTCGAAGAGCCGCAGCACGTCCCAGTGCAGGACCGTCCGCTCCCCCGCCCGGAGGGCGACCGGGCCGTTCGGGAAGCGGTGGATCTCCTCGGTCTCGAGGCGCCCGCCGGCGAGCCACCCGGCGACGACCCGGCCGCTCGAGGCGCCGAGGTCGACCGCGACGTAGGTCCGCTCCGTCATTCCTCCCCCACCGCCGAGTCGTCGATCAAGTGCGGAGTCGTCAATCGTGTGCAGGCCATCGCCCTCACCGCAGGAAGGCGGCCGCCACACCGGAGTCGACCGGGACGTGCAGGCCGGTGGTCTGCACGAGGTCCGGCCCGGTCAGGGCGAACACCGCGGCGGCGACGTGCTCGGGCAGCACCTCCTTCTTCAGGAGCGTGCGGCCGGCGTAGTACTTGCCCAGCTCCTCCTCGGGCACGCCGTACACCTTGGCGCGCTGGGCTCCCCAACCGCCGGCGAAGATGCCGGAGCCGCGCACGACGCCGTCCGGGTTGATGCCGTTGACACGGATCCCGTGCTCACCGAGCTCGGCCGCGAGCAGCCGCACCTGGTGGGCCTGGTCCGCCTTGGTGGCCGAGTAGGCGATGTTGTTCGGCCCCGCGAAGATCGAGTTCTTCGAGGAGATGTAGACGATGTCACCGCCCATGCCCTGCGCGATCATCGCCCGGGCCGCCTCCCGCGAGACGAGGAACGAGCCGCGGGCCATGACGTCGTGCTGCAGGTCCCAGTCCTTCGTGGTGGTCTCCAGCAGCGACTTCGACAGCGAGAGCCCGGCGTTGTTCACCACGAGGTCGACGCCGCCGAAGGCGAGCGCGGCGGCCGCGACCGCCACCTTGACGTCGTGCTCGCTGGTGACGTCGGCGCGGACGCCGATCGCGACGTCGGGACCGCCGAGCTCCTCCGCGACGGCAGAGGCCTGCTCCTCGTTGAGGTCGGCGACCACCACGCACGCCCCCTCCGCGGCGAGGCGAGTCGCCGTCGCCTTGCCGATCCCGGAGGCCGCGCCGGTGACGAGGGCGACGCGGGTGGCCAGCGGCTTGGGCTTGGGCATCCGCTGGAGCTTGGCCTCCTCCAGCGCCCAGTACTCGATGCGGAACTTCTCCGACTCCTCGATGGGGGCGTAGGTGGAGATCGCCTCGGCACCGCGCATGACGTTGATGGCGTTGACGTAGAACTCGCCGGCCACCCGTGCGGTCTGCTTGTTGCGACCGAACGAGAACATCCCGACGCCAGGGACCAGCACGATCGCCGGGTCCGCGCCTCGCATGGCGGGCGAGTCGGGGTCCGCGTGCCGCTCGTAGTACGCGGCGTAGTCGGCGCGGTACGCCTCGTGGAGCTCACGAAGCCGCGCGACGACGTCGGAGACCGGGGCCGAGGCCGGCAGGTCGACGACGAGGGGCTTGACCTTGGTGCGCAGGAAGTGGTCGGGGCAGGAGGTTCCGAGCTCGGCGAGCGGGCCGAGCTTCTCGCGGGCGAGGAAGTCCAGCACGACGTCGGAGTCGGTGAAGTGGCCGACCTGCGGGGCGTCGGTGGACGCCAGCCCGCGGATCACCGGGGCGAGCGCGGCCGCCTTGGCGCGTCGCTCGTCCTCGGGGAGGGCGGCGAAGCCGTCCCGGGCCGCGCCGAAGGGGTGGCGCCCGTCTGCGGCGAGGGCCGCGGTCCGCTCCTCGATGAACCGCTCGGCGGTGCGGATGATGTCCAGGGAGTTCTGCTCGCACTCCTCGGACGTCGCGCCCCAGGCGGTGATCCCGTGCCCGCCGAGGACGCAGCCGATCGCCTGCGGGTTGGCCCGCTTGATCTCCGCGATGTCCAGCCCGAGCTGGAAGCCGGGCCTCCGCCAGGGCACCCAGACGACGCGGTCGCCGAAGCACTCGCGGGTCAGGGCCTCGCCGTCGGCGGCGGTGGCCAGGGCGATGCCGGAGTCCGGGTGCAGGTGGTCGACGTGCGGGGCGTCGACCAGGCCGTGCATGGCCGTGTCGATGCTCGGCGCCGCGCCGCCCTTGCCGTGCAGGCAGTAGTCGAAGGCGGCCACCATCTCGTCCTCACGCTCGACGCCGGGGTAGACGCCGGTGAGCGCGCGCATCCGGTCCAGGCGCAGCACGGCCAGCCCGGTCTGCCGCAGGGTGCCGAGGTCACCCCCGGATCCCTTGACCCACAGCAGCTCGATCTCCTGCCCGGTGACGGGGTCGGTGTCCGTGCCCTTGGCGGAGGTGTTGCCCCCCGCGTAGTTGGTGTTGCGGGGGTCCGAGCCGAGCCGGTTGGAGCGGGCGATGAGCTCCTCGACAGGGCGCTGGTCGGGCGTCGTCATGGTGTGTGCGCTTTCGTCTCGTCGTCGGAGGCTGCTGGAGATCTCGGGGTCGGTCGCGGTCAGGCGCCCCAACCGGCCTGGGCCCCGCCGACGCGGTCGGCGGCGATGCGGTCGCCGTAGCCGGAGGCGGCGTAGGCGGCCATCGGGTCGGGGTCGAGGCCCTGCTCGGTGCGCAGGTCGGCGAGGAGCTGGCGCACGTCGGTGTTGTAGGCGTCCATGAGGACGGCGTTCGCACCGAGGACCTCCCCGTCCTGCTGCGCCGCCGCGAGCGCGTCCCGGTCGACCAGGAGAGCCTTCGCGGTCGCCTCCTGGACATTCATGACCGAACGGATCTGCGCGGGGATCTTCGGCTCGATGTTGTGGCACTGGTCGAGCATGAAGTTCACGCCGGAGTCGGGCCGCAGGGCGCCGGCGGTGACGATCTCGTGCATGATCCGGAACAGCTGGAACGGGTCCGCCGCGCCGACCATGAGGTCATCGTCGGCGTAGAAGCGGGAGTTGAAGTCGAACGCACCGAGGCGCCCGACCCGCAGCAGCTGGGCCACGATGAACTCGATGTTGGTGCCCGGCGCGTGGTGGCCGGTGTCCAGCACCACCATGGCCTGCTCACCCAGGGCCATGCAGTGCAGCAGCGACGTGCCCCAGTCGGGGATGTCGGTCGCGTAGAAGGACGGCTCGAAGAACTTGTACTCGAGGATGATGCGCTGGTGCGGCGCGAGGGCGGCGTAGATCTCCGCGAGCCCCTCGGCGAGCCGGTCCTGCCGGCCCCGCAGGTCGTCCTGGCCGGGGTAGTTCAGGCCGTCGGCGAGCCAGATCTTCAGGTCCCTCGAACCGGTCTCGTTCATCACCTCGAGGCACCGCAGGTGGGCGTCGACCGCCTTCCGGCGCACCTTCGGGTCCGGGTTGCACAGGGACCCGAGCATGTACTCGTCGTCCTGGAAGACGTTGGAGTTGATGGCACCGATGGAGATGCCGAGATCCTCCGCGTGCTTGCGCAGGGCCGCGAAGTCCTCCACCAGGTCCCACGGGATGTGCAGCGAGACCCGCGGCGCGACTCCGGTGTAGGCGTGGACCTGGGCGGCGTCGGCGAGCTTCTCGAACGGGTCGCGCGGGACGCCGGGCTGTCCGAAGACCTTGAAGCGGGTTCCGGAGTTGCCGAACGCCCACGAGGGCAGCTCGATCGTCTGCGCGGCGAGGGCCTCCCGGGCCGTGACCGTGGCGGCTGTCTGGGACGGGGAGATGGTCATCGGTTTCCCTTCTCGGTACGGCTCGGGGTGGTGGGCAGGCCGGCGGCCCGGAGCTGGTCCTCCAGGTGGAAGATCTCCGGGACCACCCGCATGCCCTGGTCCGGACTGCCGTCGGCGACGAAGAACTCCTCCATCTCCGCCTGCCAGCGGGCATTGACGGCGGTGCGCTCCATGGCGGCCTGGGCGGCGGCGTAGTCGTCGGTCTCCAGGTGGCCGATGAGCTGCCCGTCCTGCGTGAGGTAGAGGGAGTAGTCGCGCCAGCCGCTGTCCCGCAGCGCCTCGAGCATCTCCGGCCAGACCGCGGCGTGCCGCTCGCGGTACTCCTCGAGCCGGTCCGGGCGGACTCTCGAGATGAAACAGACACGCGCCATTGCGTCCCTCCGAGACCGGTGCGCGTGGAGTCCGGGCGGACCGCGCGGCACACGTATGAAACGATTCACGTACGGTCGCAACCTAGTGATCGGCGACCGCGGGTGTCAACGCCGGCCACCGTGCTACCCGGCTGCGCCGCACTGGCCCCGGCGGGGAGTTCTCCCCTGACCGGAGCCTGTACGCGGCGCCGACGCCGTGCCAAGGTCACCGACCATGACGGTACCGCCCTCGCCACCGCCCGAGTACGTGGTGCACACCGACCGAGTCGCCGTCCGGCGCACCCACGGGGCCATCCTGTGGGTGCACGGCATCCTCGCCGCGGTGCTCGTGGCCCTGATACTCGGTGCCGCCGCCTTCGCCGACGCGAACGACATGGGCACGGGCTGGCTCATGATGCTGCCGTTCCTGGTCCTGCTGTGCGGGCAGATCTTCCAGCTGAGCATCCACAGCTACGTCTACGGCGGCCGCATCGCCATCGACGAACCGATGACGCTCACCGCGCAGGGCATCACGGTCCGCACCAACGAGGGCCCGCTCTCCGCGCCGTGGGAGGCCGTCACCGGCGCGCGGATCATCAAGAACACGAGGCTGCGGATCATGCTCCACCCCGACGCCGTTGCGCAGCGCACCGTCCGGACAGTGCTGCCGCCCCGGGCAGTGCGCCACTACGTCAAGCACGGCATCGGCGTCGCCCGGAAGGGAATCCAGGAGGAACTCACCGACGTCGCCGCGGCCATCCACCATCTCAGCGGCGGGCGCGTCCAGGTCACCACGGCCTGAGCACCGCACCCGAACCAGCCGAACCCGAACCGGCCCCGCAAGCCGCACGTGGCGAGGCCGGCCGTCACCCCACCGGGTCGATGGCCGGGCGCGGGGGTGGCGCCATGCCGACCCCGAGGTAGAACCCGGTGTGCGGGGGTTGGTTGTAGGCGACGTTCTGCCACGCCACACCCAGGCGGTACACGGGGTCGTGCATGAGGGTGTGGATCCGGTGGTCGGTGAGGTCCGTCGTCGTGTAGAGCCGCAGGGCGGTGGAGTCCTCGTGGCGGAAGACCAGCTCCTCCCGCCAGTCGCCGAGCAGGTCGGCCTGCAGGACGGGATTGCCCTTCGTGTGGTTGTTCGTGCGGACCTCCTCGTCGCGCAGGAGCTCGACCTCCTCGCGGGACTCCCAGTCCCACTCGGAGACGGTCGGGACACCGGCGCCTTCCTCGTCGTCGAAGTCGTGGTCGGTGATCTCCCGGAGCAGGTCGCCGTCCCACCAGGTGAGGAAGTTGGCGGCCGGGATCGCGTCGCCGATGCGCGTCCCGTCCGCCGACATGAGGAAACCCTCGGGCGAGTCCCACGAGGCCTCTCCGCCCACGGCCCACGCCTCCGCGCCCGCGTAGCGGGGGTCGATGTCGCCGGCGGCGCCCCGGCCGGTGTCCGTGGTGGCGGGGATGCTCCAGAGCACCTCCCCGGTCGCGGCGTCGCGGAACGTCGCACCCCGATCCCCGGAGGTCTCCATGGACTCGTGGACCGCGAAGACCTCCAGCCCGTCGCGACGCGGGTCGAGGTCGCTCACGTGCATGGCGTCGCCGTGCCCCAGGCCGGTGCTGTACAGGACCGATCCGTCGTCGTCGATGGTCATCGAGCCGAAGACGATCTCGTCGCGGTGGTCGCCGTCGACGTCGGCGACCGAGAGGTTGTGGTTGCCCTGCCCCTCGTACTGCTCACCGGCCTCGTCGCTGTCGAAGACCCACCGCTGCCGCAGCTCGCCATCCGCCAGGTCCCACGCCGCGACCACCGTCCGGGTGTAGTACCCACGACTGAAGACGGCGCTGGGGCGCTCGCCGTCGAGGTGGGCGACTCCGGCCAGGAACCGGTCGGCGCGGTTGCCGTAGTCGTCGCCCCACTCGGCGAGGTCGCCGCGGGCCGGGACGTAGTCGACCGTGTCGATCGCCGCGCCGGTGGCTCCCTCGAACGCGGTCAGGTACTCGGGCCCGTCGAGGACGTACCCGTCCGCGTTGCGGTGGTCGGCGTCGGGGTCGCCGATGACCTCGCCCTGGCCGTCCAGGGTGCCGTCTGCCGTCTTGGTCATGACCTCCGAGCGACCGTCGCCGTCGAGGTCGTACACGACCAGCTGGGTGTAGTGCGCGCCGGCCCGGATGTTGCGCCCGAGGTCCGCGCGCCACAGGCGGGTGCCGTCCAGCTCGAGGGCGTCGACGTAGACGGGGCCGGTGTGGCCGGCCCGGGAGTTGTCCTGGGCGTTGGTCGGGTTCCACAGCATGACGAGCTCGTAGCTCCCGTCGCCGTCGAGGTCACCGACGCCGGCGTCGCTCGCGACGTACCCGTACTCCTCGCCGTCGGGCGTCGCCCCGCCGGCCGGCTTCTCGAGCGGGATGTCGAGGTAGGGCTCGGACCAGACGCCGAACTCCCGGGTGACCGGACGCTCCGGCCCGTGCCCGACGACGGTGACGACGTACGTCGAGTCGACCCCGCCTTCCGGGTCGAGCAGGTTCGTCGCGCCGCGCAGCGGGGCCCGGGTGATCCGCTCGCCGTCGCGATAGACCCGGAAGGCGAGGCTGCCCGGATCCGTCCCGAGGGAGCGCCAGCTGAGGTGGACCCCGTCGGGCGTGGCGACCGCGACCGGTGCACGGTCGAGCCGCTCGGCCTGCCGGAGCGGCCGCTGGGCGCCCGCAGGCGAGACCGCGCCGCCGGTGTGCTCGCCGGTCGTGGGCGCGCCCATCGCTGGCGCGGCGAGCGCGGTGCTCAGGGCAATGGCGGCCGCGAGCGCGGACCGTCGGAGGTGCGCCATCGGTTCCTCCCGGGACCGTCCGGCGGTGGACGGTCGAGTCGACGTCGACGTGCGGACGATCCTAGGTGAGGCCCAGACCTGCGTAAATCGATTCATGCGTTGCGCTATCGTCGGCTCACGGTGCCGGGCAGCGGCACGACGGGCACCACAGAGGCAGGACGCGCGGGATGACGACGACGAACGGGTCGGCCGTTCCACGGCGCGCCGGGATCGCGGACGTCGCCCGGTTGGCGGGCGTCTCGGTCGGCACGGTCTCCAACGTCCTCAACCGGCCGGACCGCGTCACGGAGAAGACCCGCAGCCGTGTCCAGGCGGCCATCGAGGAGCTCTCCTTCGTCCGCAACGCCTCCGCGCGCCAGCTGCGTCAGGGCCGCAACCGCACGGTCGGCGCGATCGTCCTGGACATCACGAACCCGTTCTTCACGGAGGTCGTGCGCGGCGTCGAGGACCGCCTCGCCGAGGACGAGTACACGCTGATGCTGGGCAGCTCCGACGAGGACACCGTGCGCGAGGAGCGGCTGTTGCGGCGCTTCGAGGAGCAGGGGGTGCACGGGCTGCTCGTCACGCCCTCGCACACCGGCATCGAGACCCTGCTGCGCATGCGGGAGCGTGGCGTGACGGTGGTGCTCCTCGACCGCTCGAGCCCGGTGCCGGACATGGCCTCGGTCGCGGTGGACGACGTGCGGGGGGCCGTGCTCGCCGTCGCGCACCTCCTCGAGCAGGGCCACGAGCGCATCGCGTTCCTCAACGGGCCGCTGACCATCCGGCAGTGCGTGGACCGCCGGGAGGGCGTGCTGCGGGCGCTGGCCGACGCCGGACGTGATCCCGAGTCGCTGGTCGAGGTCACCGTCGAGTCGCTCAACGCCGACCACGGCGCACGCGCGATGCGCGACCTGCTCGACGGTGACGCCGGCGCGACCGCCACGTTCTGCGTCAACGACTTCACGGCGCTGGGCGCCCTGCGGACACTACGCGAGCGCGGCCTGCGCTGCCCGCAGGACATGGCGCTGGTCGGCTACGACGACGTCAGCTTCGCCGCGGAGCTCGCCACGCCACTCACCTCCGTCCGTCAGCCGACCCACGAGATGGGCTGGCGGGCCGCCGACCTGCTGCTCACCTCGGCCGAGCCGGAGCAGGTGCTCTACCAGCCCGAGCTCGTGGTGCGCGCCTCGAGCGGCGGCTGAGCACTCGCCACGCTCCCGGACGACTTCGCGGCGCGCACACCGGGTGAGAAGCGGCCGTACGGGTCTGCGAACGAGCCCGAACGCCCTACCCTGCTGAGAACGATTACTGCGGTGGTTGACCCGGGGGCGTCGAGACGTAGCCTGGGTCACCCGGCCGAAGTGGACGCACACCCACTCAGTGGGTTAGATACATCGAGGTACAAGTTGGGGACGCGGCTCACCGGCGCGCGGTCCTCCCCAGACGAGCCGAAGCGGGTACGACGTGGTGTCAGAGCTGCTTGATGTCGAGGGCATCAGCAAGAGCTTCCCAGGCGTTCGAGCCCTGCACGAGGTGCAGTTCACGCTCGCGAAGGGCGAGGTTCTCGTGCTCGTGGGGGAGAACGGCGCGGGCAAGTCGACGCTCATGAAGATCCTCTCGGGGATCTATCAGCGGGACGCCGGTGTCATCCGGGTCGAGGGCCAGGAGGTGGAGATACCCGGCCCCGCCGCGGCGCAGGAGCTGGGCATCAGCATCATCCACCAGGAGATGAACCTCATGCCCGACCTGACGGTCGCGCAGAACATCTTCATCGGCCGAGAGCCGCGGAAGGGGCCGTTCCTCGACGAGCGCCGGCTCAACCGGCAGACGTCGGAGCTGCTCGAGGAGCTCGGCATCCGGCTCGACCCGCGCGCGCTGGTCGGCGATCTCACCGTCGCGACCCAGCAGATGGTCGAGATCGCCAAGGCACTCTCGTTCGACGCTCGTGTGCTGATCATGGACGAGCCGACGAGCGCCCTGACCGACACGGAGGTCGAGACGCTCTTCGGCCTCATCGACGCGCTGCGCGAACGCGGGACGGGGATCATCTACATCTCGCACCGGATGGAGGAGCTCCAGCGGCTGGCGGACCGCGTCACGGTGCTCCGTGACGGCGAGTACATCGGCACGGTCGAACGGGAGGACATCGACGTCCCGACGATCATCGAGATGATGGTCGGTCGGCACATCGACAGCGACGCCCGCCCGGCGCCGCACGCCACGAGCGACGAAGTCGTGCTGCGGGTCTCGGGCCTGTCCACCCGATCCCTCCTGCGCGACGTCTCCTTCGAGCTCCACCGCGGGGAGATCCTCGGCTTCGCCGGCCTGCTCGGTGCCGGGCGGACCGAGACGGCGCGCGCGGTCATCGGCGCGGACCCGCGAAGCTCGGGGACCATCGAGGTCGGCGGCCGGCCCGTCCGGATCGACCAGCCGTCCGACGCGGTCCGTCACGGCATCGGCTACCTCTCCGAGGACCGCAAGCAGCTCGGGCTCATGCTCGAGCAGAGCGTCACGTTCAACACCGTGCTCGCCTCCATGCCCAGCGTCACCGGGCCGCTCGGCGTCGTCCGGGACGGCAAGGCGCGGGCGATCGCCGGCCGCTACGCCGACCAGCTCGGCACCAGGACGCCGTCCGTCGGCCAGACCGTCAAGCTGCTCTCCGGCGGCAATCAGCAGAAGGTCGTCATCGCGAAGTGGCTGGCGCGCGACTGCGACATCCTCATCTTCGACGAGCCGACGCGCGGGATCGACGTCGGCGCGAAGGAGGAGATCTACGGCCTGCTCGCGGCGCTGGCCGCGGAGGGCAAGTCGATCATCGTCATCTCCAGCGAGCTGCCCGAGATCCTCAGGCTCTCCCACCGCATCGTCGTCATGTCCCAGGGCAGAGTCACCGGGACCCTGACCAACGCCGAGGCGACGCAGGAGAAGATCATGCACCACGCGACAGCCATCGCCGACGACCTCGTCGCGACGGACCACGCCTCGACCCACGAACAGGAAGCGGTATGACCGAGACGACCCAGACCGGCCCGGGCGGCGACGCGACGGCGCCCCCGCCGTCGGCAGATCGGCCCTCGGCGAAGGGTCGGGCCGGCGGCGCGAACGGGACGCTGCGCCGGTGGATGCAGCAGGGCCTCGCGTTCGGCACCCTGATCGTGCTCCTGGGGTTCTTCTCGATCGCCAGCGACAACTTCTTCACCTGGTCGAACATCGTGGGCATCATGCTCGCGACGGCCGTCATCGGCATCCTCGCCGTCGGGACCACGTTCGTCATCACGACCGGCGGCATCGACCTCTCCGTCGGGACCGGGATGACGCTCTCCGCGGTCATGACCGGGATCGTCGCCGTGAACTGGGGGCTCCCGCTGACGGTCGGCGTGATCGCCGGCGTCCTGACCGGCGCACTCATGGGCCTCGTGAACGGCCTGAACGTGGCGTTCCTCAAGCTGCCGCCGTTCATCGCGACGCTCGCGATGATGATGGTCGCGCAGGGGCTCTCGCTGGTGATCTCCAACGTCCGCCCGATCTACTTCTCGGGCATCCCGGCGTTCAACCAGATCGCCCTCGGAGTCACCATCCCGGGTGTGCCGAACGCCGTCCTCATCATGTTCGTGCTCGCGGTGGTCGCCCATCTGCTGCTCAGCAAGACCCTGTTCGGCCGGTACACCGTCGCCATCGGCTCGAACGAGGAGGCGACCCGGCTCTCGGGCGTGAACACCAGGGCCTGGAAGGTCCTGGTCTACACCGTGGCCGGCAGCTTCACCGGCATCGCCGGCGTCGTCGTCGCCTCACGCCTCGCCTCGGCCCAGCCGCAGATCGGTGTCGGCTACGAGCTCCAGGCGATCGCGGCGGTGATCATCGGCGGCACGTCGCTGCTCGGTGGGCGCGGCACCATCGTCGGGACGCTCATCGGCGCTCTCATCATGGGTGTGGTGATCAACGGGCTGCGGATCATGTCGATCCAGACCGAGTGGCAGAACGTGGTGCTCGGCGTGGTCATCGCGATCGCGGTCTTCGCCGACTCGCTCCGTAACCGGAGAGGGGGCTGACCCGCATCCGTCCCACACAACAGCGACTCGGCCGACCATCCCACGAGACAACGGAGTTCCCATGAGATTGATCAGACGTACCGCCGCGACCGCGGCACTGGCCAGCGCACTGCTCCTGGTCGCCTGCTCCGGCGAGACCATCGAGGACCCGGCCGCCGGAGGCGGCGACGCCGGCGGCGGTGGCGGTGACGGGGGCGGCGGAGACGGTGGCGGCATGCAGATCGCTCTCGTCTCGAAGGGCTTCCAGCACCAGTTCTGGCAGGCGGTGCAGACCGGTGCCGAGGAGCAGGCCGAGGAGATGGGCGTCGAGGTCACCTTCGAGGGCCCGGCCTCGGAGACCGAGATCGACGCCCAGCTGCAGATGCTGCGCTCGGCCATCGACCGCCAGCCGGACGCGATCGGCTACGCCGCGCTCGACCCCGAGGCCTGCGTCCCGCTCTACGAGCAGGCCGAGCAGGCGGGCATCCCGATCGTCGAGTTCGACGCCCCGTGCAACAGCGAGTACAGCCAGAACCTCGCGGCGACCGACAGCATCGCCGCGGGCGCGCTCGCCGCCGAGCACATGGCGGAGATCATCGGCGGCGAGGGCAAGATCGGGATCGTCGGGCACAGCCAGATCAACTCGACCGGCGTGGAGCGGCGCGACGGCTTCGTCAACGAGATCGAGGAGAACTACCCCGACATCGAGATCGTCGACATCCAGTACGGCGACGGCGACCACCTGAGGTCGGCGGACATCGCCAAGACGATGATCAGCGCCCACCCGGACCTCGCGGGCCTGTACGGGACGAACGAGGGCTCCGCCATCGGCATCGTCAACGCCGTGCAGGAGCTCGGGCTCCCGCCCGGCGACATCACCGTCGTCGGATTCGACTCCGGAGCGGCGCAGATCGGTGCGATCGAGAGCGGCGCCATGGCCGGCGCGATCACCCAGGACCCGATGGGCATCGGCCGGTCCGTCGTCGAGGCCGCCGTCGCGGCCGCGAACGGCGAGGAGCTCGAGGACTTCACCGACACCGGCTCGTACTGGTACGACGCCGAGAACCTGAACGACCCGGAGATCCAGGAGATGCTCTACGAGTGATCCCCTCCCGGCTCGT
Source organism: Georgenia alba (assembly GCF_042665525.1). Lineage (NCBI taxonomy): Bacteria > Bacillati > Actinomycetota > Actinomycetes > Allobogoriellales > Allobogoriellaceae > Georgenia > Georgenia alba. The sequence continues at coordinate 908,459 of NZ_JBHTCQ010000001.1, read as the reverse complement.
CCGGTGCGTGTCCCGGGAAGCCCCCGGCAGCCGAGCTGCCGGGGGCTTTCCTCGTCGTGGGGCCGGCCCCACTGCCGCGGCGGCGGTCTAGCGGAAGCGTTCGGCCGCCGTCGCGAGCCGGGCCACGACCTCCGGCGTCATGGCGATGTCGAACACCTCGCCGATCACCTGGGTCCACCCGTGGATGAAGTACCCCCAGCCGTCGGCGGCGGTGACGCCCCGTTCGTGCTGCGCCCGCGCCTGCGCAAGGAGCTCCAGCGAGCCCCGGTAGTTGAACTCCCACACCCGCGCTCCCTCCGGGAACGGGACACCGTCCGGCACCGGGCTCCCCGGGCGGTCCTTGCCCAGGCCGGTGGCGTTGACGACCAGGCTGCCCGGCGGCGCCGCCGCGAGCGCGGCCGCGGTCGTGTCCGGGTTCGCGACCACGAGCTCCAGCAGCGCGCCGTCCGTGCCGCGTGCGGCGTGCACGGCGGCGAGGTGGTCCAGACGTTCGCGAGACGTGTCGGTGACGCGGATGCGGCGCGGCAGGTCGTCACGCTCGGCGAGGCACCAGGTCAGGGCCAGCCCGGCACCGCCGGCGCCGAGGACGACGGCGTCCCGCTCGCCGCCGAACCCGTCGGACGGCCAGAGCTCGTCCAGCGCGAGGCCCGCGGTGATCGGGTCCTTGGCGTGCCCGAGCAGCCGGCCGCCGCGCTTGGAGATGCTCGAGACCTCGCCGCACGCCGTGGCGAAGGCGTCGAGCTCGTCGAAGAGGTCGCTCGCGGCATCGTAGAGCCGCATCTTGTGCGTCGTGACCAGCGCGCCGCGATGCGTCGGATCGTCGCGGATCTGCGCCACCAGGTCCCGGTAGCGCTCCGGCGGCGCGTCCAGGGGCAGGTCGTGGCCGTCGAGCGTGGAGGTCGGGAGGCCGAGGATCTCGGCCCAGACGGGGAAGATCCGCATGATCGAGGAGGACGCCGTCGAGACGCCGACGAACCCCATCCGCCCCGCTCGTGCGGGCTGAGCGGAACCTGTCATGAACCTGACCTCTCGTCGCGGGCGGGCGGGTGGCCGGCCGGGTCGGGCGACCACGTGTTCACGAGGTTCGGCGGCCGGCGGCCGGCCAGCACCGCGAGCACGTTCTCGACGGCGCCACGCCCCATGGCGTCGACCGCCTCCCAGGTCTGGGCGCCCGCGTGCGGCGTGACCGTGACGCGGTCCGCGAGCGCAGGGTCGAGCAGGGGCGAGCGCGCGGACGAGCTGTCCGAGAGCGTGTCCGCGGCGTAGGCGGCGACCCGGCCCTCCCGGAGGGCCGTCGCCAGCGCGGGCTCGTCCACGAGATCGGCGCGGGCGGTGTTCACGAGCACCGGCGGCCGGGCCAGTCTCCCCAGCCACCGCTCGTCGACGAGGGTCCGGCCGCCCGGGGCGTGCAGCGTCACCAGGTCGCAGCGCGCGGCCAGCTCGTCGAACGAGGCGGCGCTGACGCCGGCCGCCTCGAGCTCGTCCGCGGTGAGCATCGGGTCGGTCGCAAGAACCACGGAGCCGAAACCGCCGAGCCGTGCGGCCACGCCCCGGCCGATGCGGCCGAAGCCCACGATGCCGACGGTCAGCGCCCCGAGCTCGTGGCCTCGCTCGACGACGTCCCACTCCCCCTGCCGCACCCGTCGGTCCCCGGCGACCGTCTTCCGCAGCGCGGCGAGCATGAGCCCGACGGCGTGGTCGGCCACCGCCTCGGTGTTGGCGCCCGGCGTGTTGGTCACGGCGATACCCCGTGACGTCGCCGCGGCGACGTCGACGGCGTCGAACCCGACGCCGTAGCGGGCCACGACCCGCAGCCCGGGGCCGGCGTCCAGGTGGGCGGCGGTGACCGGACCCGTGCCCGCGATCCACGCGTCCGCCGCGGCCAGCGGCTCGACGAGGGCGTCGAGCTGGTGGTCGCTCGGGCCGCGCACGAGGTGATGGCCCCGGCCCACGAGGTCGGTCACCAGGTCGGCGCGCCCGCCGCCGAACGAGCGGGAGGTCACGAGGATCGTCGTCATGACTGCGGGGTCTGCTCGCCCCGGAACCACGGCGCGAGGCGGTCGTACGCCTCGTCGAACCGCGCGAGCCGGGCACGGTAGGCCTCGTGCCGCTCGCCGTCGGGAAGGAACTCGGCGGTGACCTCCGAGAGGTCGCGCGCGGCGCCGAAGCCGTCCACCAGCCCGAGCCCGACGGCGGCCACGACCGCCGCGCCGAGGCTGTTCGCCTCCTCGACGACGGTGCGCCGGGCGACGGGGACGCCCCAGACGTCCGCCATGATCTGCAGCCACGCGTCGCTCGCGGCGCCGCCGCCGACGGCGTCCACCCGGTCGATGACGGTCCCGCCCTGGCGGAAGGCCTCGAGGCACACCGCGAGGTTGAACGCCACGCCCTCCAGCACGGCACGCACGAGGTGGGGGCGGCCGTGATGCCGGCCGAGACCGACGAAGGCGCCGCGGGCCTGGGCGTCCCACCGCGGCGCCCGTTCGCCGAGGAGGTAGGGCAGGAAGTACAGCCCGCCGGTCGCCGCGTCGCCGGTGTCCGCGGCGGCCACGAGGGCCTCGAGCGAGGCCGCGGACGGCTCGGCGGAGAGCACCTCGTTGATCCAGGTGACGGAGGCACCGGCGGCCTGCATGGTCGCGGTCGGGACGTAGTGGCCGGGGACCACGTGGTCGAAGGTGAAGGTGCGCAGCTCGGGGTCGAGCACGGGAGCCTCGGCGGCGAACGAGATCCACGACGAGGTTCCCAGGCACACGTATGCGCCGTCGGAGGGTGCGACCACCCCGGCTCCCACGGCGGCGATCGGCCCGTCACCGCCGCCCATCACGACCGGGGTCGACGGCGGCAGGCCGGTTGCCGCGGCGGCGTCCGCCGTCAGGGTCCCCACGACCTCGGTCGAGGCGACGATCTCCGGGAAGATCGCGTCGTCGAGCCCGGCGGCGTCGAGGATGTCGGCGGACCACGTCCCGGTGCGCTGGTCGTAGGCGTTCGTCGACGAGGCGTCGCTGGGGTCGGTCGCGAGGCGGCCGGTGAGGCGGTGGACGACGAAGTCCTTCGCCAGGCAGAACCACCGGACCTCTCGGAAGGTCTCGGGCTCGTGGTCGCGCACCCACATGACCTTGGACACGGAGTACGTCGGGTCGACGCGGTGGCCGAGGATCTCGTAGGCCGTGCGCTCGCCGATCCTCTCGACGATCTGCCGGGCCTGCCGCCCGGCCCGGGTGTCCGCCCAGATGATCGCGGGACGGACCGGCTCGTACCGCTCGTCGAGCAGCACAGCACCCATCATCTGCCCGCTCACCACCATGCCGCCGATGCTCGTCCCGTCGACGCCGCTGGTGCGGAGCAGCTCGCGCGTCGCCTCGACGACAGCGCTGAACCAGTCCCCCGGGTCCTGCTCGGCCACACCACCGTCGGCGAAGTGGACCGGGTAGCCGACCGTGACGTGCTCGAGCATCCGGCCGGTCGCGTCATGGAGCGACGCCTTGTTCCCGGTGGTTCCCAGGTCGTGGGCGATGAGCACGTCAGCTCCAGGGGCGCAGCTCGTGGCCCGAGGCCGTCCGGTAGGCGCGGGCGCCCATCCCGTGCTCGAGGACCCAGCCGTAGTCGTGCCCCGCGCCTCCGGGGTAGACGGCGAGGAAGGAGTACGGCTCGTCGCCGGTGTTGACCGACCGGTGCGCCCAGCCGGGCGGGATGTACCCGATCGTCCCGGGCGCCATGTCGATCCACTCGTGCCGGGTCCCGTCGTACATCAGCAGCCCGCCGGCGCCGTGCAGCCCCAGGTAGATCTCTCCCTGGTGGTTGGGGTGCTGGTGGCCCTTGGTCATCCACAGCTCGCCGCCGGTGGTGCCCGGCTCGATCGTGGTGATCGACTGCGGGAGCTCGCGATCGACCTCCGGCACCGGCGAGGACTGCACGCGGTAGACGACCGGGTCACCGTCCGCGACGGCTGCCTGCCACGCCTCGTGGTCCGCGAAGAGCCCCTCCAGGTCGCTCATCCGGCGCGTGAGGGTCGGGCCCTCCGGCTCCAGGCGTGCCGCCTCGTGGTCGAAGGAGATCGCGAACGGGGCGACCGGGGGGGTGGCGAAGGCGGGCACGGCGGCGTCTCCTCGGCGGCTCGTGTGGCGGCGGTCATTGTCGCGCCTCGAAACTACCTGTCATGACAAGTTGGTGCCACTCCCCGGCCGCCACGGTCAGGTCGGGTCGACGTGGCGGACCCTCGCGTGCGGCTCGCTCGCACGGAGGGTGAACTCGAAGCGGCTGCGGTCGCCCCTGTGCAGGGCGACGAAGTACTCGATCGGACGGTCGGCGGCGTCCAGGGTCAGGCTGGTGAGCCGGAGCGCCGGCTTGCCCGGACCGATACCGAGCAGCCGCCCCTCCCGCTCGTCCGTGATCGCGGCCTCGACCCCGCGGACGCCGCTGGTCACCTTGATGCCGCGCTCCTCGAGCGCGCCGTAGAGGGAGCGGTCGGCGAGGTCGAGGCCGAGGACGAGCGAGCCGACGGCGTACGGCATCCACGTCGTCGACCACGACCACGGCTCGCCGTCGACGTGACGCAGCCGGTCCAGGACCACGACGCGGTCACCGGGGGCGCATCCCAGCCGCTCCGCGACCTCCGTGGAGGCGGACTCGGGCTCGAACCGCAGGACCTCGCTGTGGACATGACCGCCGCGCGCCGCGACCTCCTCGTAGAGGCCCGTCAGCCGGTGCGCCAGCGCCTCGGGGGTCTTGCCGCGCGCGACGAACGTGCCCTTGCCCTTGACCCGGGTGATCACCCCGTCGTGCTCGAGCTGGCCGAGTGCCTGGCGCACGACGGTGCGCGAGACCCGGTACAGCTCGCACATCAGCAGCTCGCCGGGCAGCGGGTCACCGGGCTGCAGGGACTCGTCCTCGATCGTCGCCAGGATGCTCTTGCGCAGCTGGTCGTACATCGGCTGCGCCGAGCGCCGGTCGATCGCGTCACCGAGCGCTCCCGGCACGACCGCCGCGCGCCGGATGCGTCTGCGGGCGCCGGCCTGCACGCCGGTGACCACGTCAGTAGTCCACGCCGGCGATCAGAGCCACGTTCGCGTACGAGGTGTACTCGCCGGTGCGCACGACGGCGCGGGCACCGTGCGAGCGCCGCTTGTACTGCTCGTGGGGCACGAGTACCACCTCGAGGGGTGCCAGCCGGTCCTGGACCGCACGCAGCATCTCGGGGCTCGCCTCGGCGACCTCGGCGGGCATCACGGCGCCCTCCACGACGATCTCGTCGAGGATCACGTCGAGCACGTCGAGGAAGGCCGGCGCGCCCTTGCGGTAGGCGAGGTCGACGCGTTCCACCCCGGACGGGATGGGCAGGCCCGCATCGGCCACGAACAGCTCGTCGGTGTGTCCGAGCTCGGAGAGGATGCGGCTCAGCTGGGGGTGGATGGTGGTGGGGGTCTTGCGCATCAGGCGGGAGTCCTCTCGGGTGCCGGGGCGGCGAGCAGCTCGTCGATCTCGGTCGCGGTCGGCAGGCTCGGGGAGGCGCCCCGCTTGGTGACGGCGAGCGCGCCGGCCGCACCGGCCCGGCGGATCGCCTCGTCGCGTCCCAGCCCCTGGGCCAGACCCGCGGCCAGGACGCCGGCGAACGCGTCACCGGCGGCTGTTGTGTCGACCACGTCGACCGGGATCGGGGCATGGTCCGTGACGCCGTCGGCGGTGACGAGGACGCTGCCCGCGCCGGCGAGCGTCACGAGCGCCGCGCCGACCCCCTTGGCGACGAACCAGCGACCGGCCTCGACCGCGGCGTCGCGGTCGGTGACGGCCACCCCCGTCAGCAGCCCGGCCTCGGTCTCGTTGGGTGTCACGATGTCGACGAGCGGCCAGATCTCGTCGTCGAGCTCGTGCGCAGGCGCCGGGTCGAGGACCACTCTCACCCCGGCCTCGTGGGCACGCCGGATGGCGTGCATGGTGAGCGCGAACGGGATCTCCAGCTGCGTCAGCATCACGGCGGTCGACGGCGCGTACTGCTCGAACGCCGCGTCGATCTGGGCCTCGTCGAGCGCGGCGTTGGCGAGCGGCACCATCACGATGTCGTTCTCGCCGGAGGCGTCGACGCGGATGTGCGCGATCCCGGTCTGCCCCGGCACGGAGCGCACGTGCGTGATGTCGACCCCGGCCCGGGACAGGCCGTCCGTCACCAGGTCACGGAAGAGGTCGTCGCCCACGCACCCGACCATCCGCGCCTCGGCCCCGGAACGCCCCGCGGCGATCGCCTGGTTCGCTCCCTTCCCGCCGAGCACGAGCGTGAACGCGTCGCCCAGGAAGGTCTCACCGGGTTCCGGCAGCCGGGTCGAGAACGTGGTGAGATCCGCGGTGATCGAGCCCACGATGAGCACGCCGCGCCGTCCGTGATCCGCCACAACCCCTCCGTCCGAGGGCGTTCGTCTTTGACGCCCGAAACCTGTCATGACAATATCAGCGGCCGCGCCGCACACCTCGGCGCCGCTGCCCGCCCGAGCCCACGAAGGCACACGATGACCGCCCCGCGCCTGTACGTCGACTCGGCCGACGTCGACGCCGTCGCACCGCTGCTCGCCGGCCGGCTCGTCCGGGGCGTCACCACCAACCCGACGATCCTCGACCGGGCCGGTCGGACCGTCGAGGACATCCCCGCCCTGCACGAGACATGGGCGGCCGCGGGGGCCGAGGAGATCTTCTTCCAGGCGTGGGGTGCGGACGAGGCACAGCTCGAGCACCGCGCACGCGCCATCCTCGAGCTCGGCGAGCGCGTGGTCGTCAAGGTGCCGGCGACCCGGGCCGGGTTCGTCGTCGCGTCGCGGCTCGCGCACGACGGCGCACCGGTCCTGCTGACCGCCGTGTACACGCCGGCGCAGGCGCTCGCCGCAGCGGCCGTCGGAGCCCGCTACATCGCTCCGTACCTCGGCCGGATGCGGGCGCAGGGCTACGCGGCGCTCGACGACATCGCCCGCATGCAGAAGCTCTGCGCCGGCAGCGAGACGAACGTCCTGGCCGCGAGCCTGCGCGGCCCGGAGGACGCCGTCGCCCTCACGGAGGCTGGCGTCGGTCTCCTCACGGCCGCCCCGGAGCTGCTGTGGTCGCTCCTCGACGACGCCGCCACGACCGCGGCGGCAGCGGCGTTCGAGTCCGCGGCGGCTGTGAGTCCGTCGGGCGTGGGTCCCGGCACGTGGGCCGGATCCGCACCGCGTGCGGCGCGGGACTGACCTCGCGCTCTCCACAGGTACCTGTGCACACCAGGTGCATAACCGGCCGCCGCATGTGGACGAGCTCACCACTCCTGTGGACGACACGCGGCGGCCCTGTGAATCTTGCTCAAACCCCTTGCGCCCTACCCGTGAACGGGCATAGAACTTCTCTCACGCACTTCCCCTCGGGGAGGAGCTGACAACTCAAGAGAAGCTGGTCCAACCCGATCGGCCCTCGGGTCGGTCACCCCGATCAGCCGGACCTCAGGGTCCTGGTTGGTCAGATCAGCAGGGACCTTCGGGTCCAGTCGGTAAGCCGACACGGACAGTCCTCCGGGACGTGTACCGGTCCTGTACCGACCAGTTCCTCGGAACTCGCTGGTCACCCGGTCGGACGGCTCTTCGGGGCCGGACGACCCGATGAGCCCGGAGCGCAAGCGATGGGCTCGTCTCGGACACGGATCCGACCTCGGTCGGGACCGGCGTCCATCGGCCGGGCAGGCCCCCTCGGGGTCGACGCCAGCCGACGGCGGCTGGGTGACGAAGCCGCCGGGACCAGGAGACCTTGAGATGTCGATCGGCAGCGTCACCGGTGCCGGTCAACCGAAGGCCCCTCGCGACCCATACTCGCGAGGGGCCTTCACCTGCACCCGGGAGGTTAGCAGCGGTCCGCGCGACGACGCGTGACCGCGCTCGCCGGCGAGCCGTCGTGCGCCCCGGGCCCGGGCATCCGCGCGCCCGGCCGAACCCTGGCAGCAGCCGGCGGAAAATCGTTGGAGCGTCACCGCAGGAACCTGCCAGGCTCCTGCCGAGTCCAGCGCCGTGCCTGATGACGTGCCCGGTCGTGAGAGAGCGAGGAATGCGCGCTCGTGCCGCGGCCGGCCGCGCAAGAAGACGCGGCAGAGATCGAGAGGAGGGCCGCCGATGACCGTCGTCGTGGTTGTCGCATGCCCGGCGGACACCCTTCTCGACCCAGGGAGCACCGGCTAGTCCGCGCCGCACAGAGTGCTCCCGCCCGTGGAGCACACTCATGCCGAAGGTTCCCGAATCACCGCACGAAGACGACCCGCGCGCCGCGCGGCGCACGGTCGCGGCGCGGCGCGCCCGCAGCCACACCGCCGAGCAGCAACGCATGGACGAGATCGACGCGCTGGCCGGCAACGGCCTCGACCCGGACCAACGCTGGTCCACCTGGCGGTCGGTGACCAAGGGCCAGCGCGGCCCCGACCCGATCCCGGACTGGCTCGTCACAGCGGACGCCGCGGTCGACACCGAGCTCGGCATCCTCAAGACCGGCAAGGAGGCGGACGCCTACCTGCTCGAGCGCGCCGTGCCGGACGGTGCGGCCGGTCACGCGGACCCGGCCGCCGCCGACGGCCTCCTCGACGGTAGGTCCGCACGGCGATGCCTCCTGGTCGCGAAGCGCTACCGCGGCGCCGACCATCGCCTGTTCGAGCGCGACACCACCTACACCGAGGGGCGCACGGTCCGCCGGACGCGCGACAGGCGCGCGCTCGAGGACCGAAAGTCCACCTGGGGCCGGGCCGTGTCCGCCGGCCAGTGGGCGGATTCCGAGTTCGCGGCGCTGAGCGCCGCCTGGTCCGCGGGCGCCGCGGTGCCGTACCCGGTGCAGATCGACGGCACGGAGCTGCTCATGGAGTTCATCGGCACCGAGCAGCCCGACGGTGAGCTCGTCGCCGCGCCCCGGCTCACCCGGGAACGACCCGACCGTGACCTGCTCGAGTCCTACTGGGAGCAGCTCACCGGGGGAATGTCCGTGCTGGCCCGCCTCGGGTACGCGCACGGCGACCTCTCCCCGTACAACGTGCTCGTGCAGGGCGAACGGCTCGTGATCATCGACCTGCCGCAGGTGGTGGACCTGGCGGGCAACCCGTTCGCCGCGGACGTGCTGCTCCGCGACTGCCGCACCGTGTGCACGTGGTTCGCCGGGCGCGGCCTGGTCGCCGACCCGGACGCCCTGTTCGCCGAGCTGCTCGCGCAGGCCTGGTAAGGACATGTCCAGCTCCCCGCGGCGGTGGGAGGCTGGGCGGGTGAGCAGCAGCCTGACCGTGCTCGGCTCCTGCGGCGCGTGGCCCGAGCCGGGCCGGGCGTGCAGCGGCTTCGTGCTGGAGCACGAGGGCTTCCGCGTGGTGCTGGACCTCGGGTACGGCACGCTGAGCCGCCTGCTCGCCCACCTCGGATCCGCGGTCGGGGACGGCGTCGACGCTGTCGTGGTCACGCACCACCACCCGGACCACATGCTCGATCTGCACGGCCTCTTCCGGGCGCGGTGGTTCGGCCGCCGGGACGCGGCCCCGATCCCGTTGTACGCCCCGCCCCGGGTGCTCGCGATGCTGAAGTCCCTCGAGGACGAGGACCCGGATGACGTCGATCGCGTGCTCGCGCACCGTCCGCTGCCTGCCGGACCCTACGACGTCGGACCGTTCGTCCTCACCTCCCGCGCGCTGCCGCACTTCGTCCCGAACGCGGGCGTGCGGCTGGCCGCCGACGGGCTGTGCGTCTCCTACACGGGCGACACGGGCCCGGACGCGGCGCTGGCGGACCTCGGCCGGGACGCCGACCTGTTCGTGGTCGAGGCGAGCGACCGGCACCAGCGCCGCGGGGTGCCACCCGCCGCGACGACGTCACTGCACCTCAGCGCGCGGCAGGCCGGGCAGGCCGCCGCGGCGGCCGGCGCACGGCGGCTGCTGCTGACGCACTTCTGGCCGGGCAACGACCGCGAGCGCTCCCGCGCAGACGCGGCGGCGGTCTTCGACGGCGAGGTCATGCTGGCGGAGGAGGGGCTGCGGATCGCGCTGCCGTGAGCCGCGGCCCGCGGCGCTCAGCCGCCGACGCAGGAGTAGGACGCCGCGTCGTCGACGTCCCCGTGACCGTGGTAGCGCGGCCACGACGGGTACTCGCACATCGGTCGCGTCCGGTCGGCGTCCTCGTTGGCGTCCGCCGCCACCAGGCCCTCTGGCGCGATCCCGCGCTCGACCCACGCCTCGAGCGCACCGAGGCCGTCATACGTCGCCGTGAACGGCCCTTGCCCGTGCCCCCAGCCGGGAACCATGTAGAAGCGCAGGAAGTCGTGGAGCCGGCGCTCACCGAGCTCCGCGACCTGCCGGTCGTAGTACTGCACGGTGTTGTGCGGGGTGATGAAGTCGTCGGCGGTGCCGTGGGTGAGGATCACCCGGCCGCCGTGGGCCCGGAACCGGTTGAGGCTGACGTCCGTGACGTCCAGGATCTCACCGACCTCCTGGATCCGCTCCGTCCACCTGTGCGGGTCGAAGGTCATCGTCTCGAGCTCGGGGTCGCGCGTGACGATGTACTTCGCCGTCTGGTCGAGGACGATGTACTGCAGCGCCTCGGTCCCGCTGATCGGGTTCTCCGGCTGGGGCTCTGCGCCGAAGCCGGCCGACCCCTGGTACAGCGCCCCTTCGAAGAGCGCGCTGCGGGCGAAGATGCTGTTGCCCTCGATGTCGATCCCCAGGTCGTGGTCCGTGGTGATCCTGACCGCGGACTCGAGCTGCGCGTCGGAGAGGCAGGTCTCGCCGGCATCCGTGCCGTCCGGGCACCGTAGCGTCTCCACGTCGAACGCCTCGTTGCACCCGACGACGTTGCTGACGATCCCGTCGTCAGCGCCGTCCAGCCCGTCGCACGTGGCATAGACGGCGTCGGTGATGAGCGCCGTCTTCGCGGGCGAGAGCCAGCCCGCGCCGCGGTCACCGTAGAGGGCGTCGCGGAAGTTCACCGCACCGATATGCATCATCGCGACGTTGTAGGCGGGGTAGTTCGCGACCACGCCGTCGTAGTCGCGCGGGTAGCGCGCGGCGGCGTCGAGGGCCTCGTGCCCGCCCTGGGAGCCGCCGATGAAGTACATGTGGTCCGGGTCCTGACCGTAGGCGGCCTCGACCACCTCCATGGCGGCGTCGTGGGTCTTCTTCACCGACTGCTGCCCGTAGTTGAGCAACGCCTCGTCATCCAGACCGAACCTCCCGTCGAAGCCCGGTCCGCCCTGGTGGCCTCCGTCGGAGCCGAGCGTGACGTAGCCCTGCAGGATCGGCGGATCCTCACCGACCGGCTGCGCGGTGTACGGGTCCAGCCCTGTGACCAGGGTGCCGTCGTAGCCGCCGCCCCCCATCTGGAGCGCCCGCTCGTTCCAGTCGCCGGGCAGGTTGACCTGGAACTGCATGGACGGCGAGCCCTCGTTGACGGGCCGGATCCACCCGACCACGCTGCAGAATCCCCGCGCGTCCCAGGTCGCCGACTCGATGTCGGCGCCCGACGTGGGCAGGCCGATCTCGCGTTCCTCGATCTCGACCGCAGAGAGCTCGGAGCAGCGCTCGGCGGTGAGGGCCGTCCGCCCGTGCGGGGGCCCGTGGTGGCGCAACGCCGGCTCTGCCGCGGCCCCGGCCGCCAGCGCGACGCTCACCGCGACGGCGCCCGCCGTCACGACGGCGAGTCGCCGGGAGAGATACCCGGACAGTCCTGACATGTCGACGATCCTTCGCACGAGCCTTGCGGCGGCACTGCCGCGACGGCTCGGAACCTAGCACCCCCGCTGCGTCGTCGGAAGGCCGGCGCTCGACGGCAGACGTGCGCCCGAGCCCGTGCCGACGGCTGCAGACGACGCCGAGGGCACCACCACGGAGCTCCTGCCCTCTGCGCTTTCTGCGGCCCACGCGGGTGGGTGCCGCGTGTCCGGTTGTGCTTTCGGGCGGTTCGCGCCTTACTGTTGCGGCCACCGTTCGTCCGATGAGCCAAGGGAAGTCTCATGCGACGCAAGCACGGTCACGCGCCGAGACGGCGAGGACCAGACGCTGCGCGAGCAGGAGCCGGTGGAGGCCTGCCGCTGAACCGAGCGTTGGACGCGGCACTGAGCCGTCGCTCGATGCTCCGGGTCGTCGGCGGGTCGGCCGTGCTGCTGCCGCTCGCGGCGTGCGCCGAGGGCGGGAGCGGGCCGAACACGCTGCGCATCACGTACCAACAGTTCGGGTCCGGGACGATCATGCGGGACTACCTGACCGGCGTGATCGAGACCTACACGGCGGAGCACCCCGAGGTGAGCGTCGAGCTGGTGCCCCTCGTGGCCGCCGAGGAGGACTACTTCACCAAGAACGAGCTCATGATGTCCTCGGCGCGCACCACGCCGGACCTCGTCTACGAGGACACCTTCATCCTGCACTCCGACGTCGCCGCCGGGTACCTGCGCCCGCTCGACGAGTACATCGAGCAGTGGGAGCTGTGGGAGCACTTCTACCCGGCCGGCCGGGAGGCGGTCACCGCCGAGGACGGCCAGATCTACGCGGTCCCGACGCACACCGACACCCGCGGCCTCTGGTACAACCAGGAGCTCTTCTCCCAGGCCGGCCTCGAGGTGCCATGGAGACCGCGGACCTGGGACGACATCCTCGAGGCGATGCGCACCATCAAGCAGGAGCTGCCCGACGTCATCCCGATCAACGTCTACTCCGGCAAGCCGCAGGGTGAGAAGGCGAGCATGCAGGGCTTCGAGATGCTCCTCTACGGTACGGACGACCGGCTGTACGACGAGGAGTCCCGCACCTGGGTGCTCGGCAGCCAGGGATTCGTCGACACGCTGGAGTTCATCCGCACCATCTACAGCGAGGACCTCGCCCCCGGCATGGGCCAGGCGCTCGACCCGAACCTCTCCGAGCTGGTGCAGAACACGTGGATGCCCTCCGGGCAGGTCGCCGTCAATCTCGACGGGAGCTGGATCAGCTCCTCGTGGGTGGAGGGCGGTGCCGCCGAGTGGCCCGAGTGGTCGGAGGTGCTCGACATCGCGCCCATGCCGACCCAGGACGGCAGCGACCCGGGCCTGGTCACCCTGGCTGGCGGCTGGTCGTGGGCCGTGCCGCGGCTGTCGCGGAAGCCGGACCTCGCCTGGTCCTTCCTGCAGGAGATGATGACCACGGACAACATGGCCCAGCTCGCGGTGACCGACAACCAGGTGACGATCCGGGCCGACGTCGCCGAGCACGAGCAGTACGTCGGTTACTCCCCCGTGATCGAGTTCTTCACCGACCTCGTCGAGCGGGCCGAGTACCGGCCGGCCCTGGCCCCCTACCCGCAGGTCTCGGCCGCGATCCAGGCGGCCATGGAGACCGTGATGACCGGCCAAGGCAGCCCCGAGCAGGCGGCCGCCGCCTACGACGCCGAGGTCGTCGACATCGTCGGCCCCGAGAACACCTCGGAGGCGGCCCGATGACCGCCGCCACCGCCGTGGGCGGGAGCACCCGCCAGGGACCCGACCTGCGCCGCACGGCCCTGCGAGGGCTGCCGCTGCTCCCGTCGGTCCTGCTGCTGCTCGTCTTCCTGGCCGGCCCGATCTTCTACAGCGTCTACCTGGCCTTCACGAACCGGGCGCTGCGCGGCGAGGGCGCCGACGAGACCACCTGGGTGGGGCTGGAGAACTTCCAGACAGCGTTCGAGACGCCGGAGTTCTGGAACTCGGTCGTGCTCACCGTGGTCTTCACGGTGGTCTCGGCGATCATCGGGCAGAACATCCTCGGGATGATCCTCGCCCTGCTCATGCGGCGCGCGACGCGGGTGGTCGTCGGGATCACCGGCGCGATCGTCATCGGTGCGTGGATCCTGCCCGAGGTGGTCGCGGCGTACCTGTGGACGACGTTCCTCGGTGAGGACGGCTCCCTCAACCAGATCTTCGGCGCGCTCGGCCTGCCGCCGCAGGACTGGTTGTTCGCACTGCCGATCCTCGCGGTCTCCTTCGCGAACATCTGGCGCGGGACGGCGTTCACAATGCTCATGTACACCGCGGCGCTCTCCGAGGTATCGCCGGACGTCGTGGAGGCCGCGGAGATCGACGGCGCCGGACCGGTCCGGAGGTTCTTCTCCGTGACCGTGCCGATCATCCGCCGCACGATCATGACCAACCTCATGCTCATCACGCTGCAGACACTGTCCGTGTTCGGCCTGATCTTCGTCATGACCGGCGGCGGGCCCGGCACCTCCAGCCAGACGATGCCGCTGTACATGTACGAGCAGGCGTTCTCCTTCGGGCAGCTCGGCTACGGAACGGCGGTGGCGCTGCTCCTGCTGCTCATCGGCGCGGTGGCCTCGCTCGTGTACCTCCGGCTCCTGCCCCGGGAGGAGAAGATATGACCAGCGCGGTGGCGGAGCGCGAACAGACGAGCGCCGGTGACGCGGCACGGCGCGCCGGGAACGGGCGGGGAGCCGGCGGCGCCCGGCACCGGACCGCGAAGGCGGCCTCGAACCTCATCCTGCTGCTGGTTGCTGCGGCCTTCTCGGTCCCGCTGCTGTGGGTGGTCCTGGCGTCGATCGACCCGCAGGCGACCCTCGCGGTGCGGTGGCCCGATCCGCCGTCGGCCGAGAACTTCCGCGCGGTCCTCAACACCGAGACGACGTTCCGGCCGATGTGGAACTCGCTGGTGCTGTGCGGTGGCGCCACGCTCGTCACGGTGGTCTGCTCGGCGTTGGCGGCCTACCCGCTCTCCCGGTACTCCTCGCGCGCCAAGCGTCCGTTCCTGCTGACCGTCATCTTTGCCACGGGCCTGCCGATCACGGCGGTCATGATCCCCGTGTACGCGATGTTCGTGCAGGTCAACCTCATCGACTCCATGTTCGGTGCGGTGCTGTTCCTGGCGACGTCGTCCCTGCCGTACGGGATGTTCCTGACGAAGAACTTCATGGACGGCGTGCCGCTGGAGCTGGAGGAGAGCGCCTGGACCGAGGGGGCCACGATGCTCCAGACGCTGAGCAAGATCGTGCTGCCGCTCATGCGGCCCGGCACGGCGGTGGTCACGATCTTCACGTTCGTGACGATGTGGGGGAACTTCTTCGTCCCCTTCATGCTGCTGCTCTCCCCCGACAAGCTGCCCGCGGCGGTCAGTCTGTACACCTTCTCCAGCCAGTACGGGCAGGTCGCCTACGGTCAGCTCGCGGCCTTCTCGATCCTGTACTCGCTCCCCGTGGTGGTCCTCTACCTGCTGATGGGCCGACGCCTCGGCGCCGGGTTCGCCCTCACCGGCGGCATCAAGGGCTGAACGAAGGCCTTGCCAGGCCGCCACGGTGGGCGGAAGGTGTGCCCATGGACCTCCAGGCGATCGACATGGGCACGCTCGAGGGCGGCAACTTCGAGGGCTACCGGTACGGCTCGCAGATCTCGGTGATCTTCGAGCGGGTGCAGGCCGACGGCGTCGGGCCGCGGCTGCATCGTCATCCCTACGCGGAGACGTTCATCATCCGCTCCGGCTCCGCACGGTTCACTGTGGGCGAGGAGGAGATCGTCGCGGTGGGTGGGCAGATCCTCGTGGTTCCGGCGATGGTGCCGCACAAGTTCGCCACAGTCGGGGCGGAGCTGTACGAGGGCGTGCACGTCCACGAGAACGACCGGTTCGTCACGGAGTGGCTCGAGTAGGTCGTGAGCCGGGAGCGGCACCGCGTTCAGTCGGCGACGACGGCGGGCTCCTCACGGTGCGCCGGAGCGGTGCGTGCCTTGAGACGGCGGTGCTCACGGATCGCGTAGGCGACCGCGGCGACCCAGACCGCCACGATGAGCACGTACACGATCATGCTGGCCGGACCGGTCAGGCCGACCGAGTCGCTCGACAGGATGGTGTTCGAGTTGGTGAGGATGATGAACCCGCCGACGACGGAGCCCAGGACACGCGGCGGGACGTGCCGGACCAGCCACGCCGCGATCGGCGCGGCGACGAGGCCGCCGGCCAGCAGGGCCAGGACCCACGCGAAGTCGATGCCGGCGTGGCCCAGGCCCACGAGGAAGCCGATGCTCGCCGCGACGGCGACGACGAACTCGCTCGTGTCGATCGAGCCGATGACCTTGCGGGGCTCCAGTCGGCCGCTGGCCAGGATGGCCGGCGTGCCCACCGGTCCCCACCCGCCGCCGCCGGTGGCGTCCATGAAGCCGGCGACGAGGCCGAGCGGCCCGAGGAAACGGCGGCGCAGCGGCTTGCCGAGGTTCTCGCTGTTGAGGCCCTTGAACGTGAAGCGGGCCAGGACGTAGGCGCCGAGCAGCAGCAGGATGCCGGACATCACCGGCTCGGCGACCTCGGTGGAGAGCCAGGAGAGGAAGGTCGCGCCGGCGAAGGCGCCGATCGCGCCGGGCAGCGCGATGCGCCGGACCACCTTCCAGTCCACGTTGCCGAACCGCCAGTGCGAGACGCCGGAGGCGAGCGTGGTGCCGATCTCGGCGAGGTGGACGGTCGCAGAGGCGGCGGCGGGGTTGGTGCCGATGGCGAGCAGCAGCGTCGTCGACGTGACGCCGTAGGCCATCCCGAGACTGCCGTCGACGAGCTGGGCCCCGAGGCCGACCAGGGCGAGGAGGACGAGGGACTGCATCGGACGTCTGCCTTTCTGCGCGGGCACGTTCCGGCTGCTGGTGAGCCAAACCCTGTATACCCGGTCGGTCCGGTCGGAGACAACGGGAAACGCGGAAGATCCTGATGATTCCCATCACGTCCTGGATGGGCTCAGGGCTGGTCGAGGGTCAGAAGGGGGGCGCGGCGCCCGTCAG
Organism: Georgenia alba; assembly: GCF_042665525.1. NCBI lineage: Bacteria > Bacillati > Actinomycetota > Actinomycetes > Allobogoriellales > Allobogoriellaceae > Georgenia > Georgenia alba. The sequence continues at coordinate 891,734 of NZ_JBHTCQ010000001.1, read as the reverse complement.
GGGTTCGTCCAGGCGGCCTCGTCGCGGGTGAGCGAGCGCACGACCTCGGGCAGCGTGCCGGCGCGGAGATCGGCGATGCTCACGGTCTCCAGGACCGCACGTACGTTGGCGCGCAGGGCGACCCAGACCTCCGGCAGGCCGGCCGCGGCACCGGCGTACTCCAGCTGTGACGGGCGCTCCCCCCGCACGAAGACCAGCGGACCGTCGACGGCGCGGACCACGTCGGCCACGGTGATCTCCTCGGCCGGCCGCGCCAGGCGGTACCCGCCGCGCGGCCCGCGCTGGCTCATGACGATGCCATCGCGGCGCAGGTCGCTCAGGATGCCCTCGAGGAAGCGGTGGGGGATGCGCTGGGCGGACGCCAGTGCCTCGGCGGCGATCGGGGGCTCGAGGCCAGCACCGGCGAGCTCGGCGGTGGCGCGGACGGCGTAGTCGGCCTTGGCGGAGATCCTCACACAGCCATTCTCCCAGGCGTGGATGCCTCCGGAGGGAGCCCGCTCAGGACAGGTTCACGCGCGTCGTGAAGGAGTTCGCCAGCTCCTCGTCGGGCATCTGACGGATCACGTCGTCGGGCACGCCCTGGAGTGTGAAGCCCAGGAGGAGCGCCTCGGGGGTGCTTCCCGCCGGGATGTCGAAGATGACCACGCCTTCGACCGTGTCCGTGGGCATCAGCGGATCGTAGAAGACCGCCGCATCCTCGCGGAGGGAGAGCAGGTCGTCGTTGCCGAGCGTCACCGCGCCCCCGTCGTCGAGGATCGCCTGGTCTGCGGCCATGAAGTGCAGCTGGCCGCTCAGGTCGTCCGGCTCCCTGTCGATGACGTTCGTCACGGTGACGTGGACGACCACGAACTGCCCTTCAGGTGCGGTTCCGCCGATGTCGCCGACGCCCGTCTCGACGTCCTCGACCGTCACCTCCAGGAAGCCCGCCTCCACCGGCTCGCCCATGCCGTGGCTCGCCTCGGCCTCCTCGGTCGGGCTGGGCTCGGCCTCCTCGGTCGGGCTGGGCTCGGCCTCCTCCGTCGGGCTGGGCTCGGCCTCCTCGGTCGGGCTCGGCCCGGGCGGAGACGTCGTCTCCTCACCCCCGCCGGCGCCATCGCACGCGGCAAGGGCGGCGGCTGCGACCAGGGCGAGCGGGGTGGCCGCGATGCGCGGCAGGATGCGGCTGCCCTGTCCTCGGCGGCGACAAGTGGTCATGGCTCCCCCTGGCATGCGTATCGATGTGCGGAGAGCGTAGCCGCCGCACCGCCACGACAGGCGGATCTCGCAGCCGGTTCCGGACGGCTCGACCCCGGCGGTGCGGCTCGCGCACCCGGCAGGAGGAGGGAAAGCCACCATGGGAAGTCGCACCGGTGCGTCGGTTCCCGACGGTTGCTGCGCGCCCGGAGGGACTCGAACCCCCAACCTTCTGATCCGTAGAGCAGTCGAACGGCCCGGTCTCGTCCCGTCTCTGGCGAGATTCTGCGGATCGTACGGCGTCTCACCCTGTCTCGTCCTCTCACAACCGATGCCGTCCGACGCCCTTTGTGAGAGGTCTGTGAGAGACCGTGAGAGGTCGGCGTCCATTCCTGCCACGCACAGGGGCGGGCGCAGATACCGTCCGCAGCATCGGCGACGACGGCCGCCCACCGAGTGAAGGCGAGAGCGAGACGTGAAGAAGAATCTGCATTTTCGGACTGCCCAGGACGGCAAGGAGCAGTCACTCCGCCTTGACGGGCACAGCGACCTGGACGCCGACACCCTCGCGGCCTACATGAAGAGCGGCGAGGTCATAACACTCAAGACGGACGAGGGACCCGTGGCCGTGAACTTCGGGAACCTAGCCACGGCTCGCGTCGCCGAGCCCGGCAAGGCGGTCTTCTTCTAATCGCGGCTCCCGACCCATGGGACTAATCGACCGGATACGACGGGTGCTCACTGGCCGAGCCCGCCGCGCGTCCCGCACCTGTTCGCCGCGAGCCCTTGGCCACGGTCGAGCGAGTCGTGCCGCGGCGCGTGGGGGTCGACCCCGCCAAGGTCCGCAGGCGTCGCGTGGACGTGGCGGCTCTGCGGGTCGTGGACCTGTCGGCGCTTGACCACCCGCACCCGGGTCAAGGGCTCGGCGTACGCCGTCAGCGACGCCGAGCGCGCCAGGTACGGCGGCCGGGAGCATCTACTCATCGCCGAGCCAGACAACGAGGCGGACCCCTCCGCCGTCGCGGCCTACGGCAAGGGCCATCGCGTCGGCTACCTCTCGACGGCCCGCGCGGCGTCTCTCGCGCCGCTGCTCGCGCAACTGCCCGGTGACGCGTTCCGCGTGACGGGCTCGAGCACGACGTCGAGCACCATCGTCCTCTGGGTGGACGTGCCCAAGGTCGAGCCGCTGCGCCGGTTCGTGCGCAGCAGTGCCTAGCGCTCTCGGTCGCCTACCACTTCCGGTACGGCTCAACGTGCTCGGGACGCACCTCGGGAGGCGGCTCCACCCTCCAGCCGTAATCGGCCAAGGTCGCGGCAGCCTCCGACTGGAGGTCTCGCACAGACGCTCGGAACTGCCGACGCCGCCACGCCTCGCGGCCAGCCTGAACAGCACGCTCCCAGCCGTGGACATGATCGATGCCACAGTCTCGGATCAGGAACTCGATCAGGTCTTCAAGGCAGGGCCGGAACCGTTCCCCGCCGACCGGCAGGTGCAGGTTCGACAGGTCGTGAGGGTTCTCTACACGACCTGCCGCGTGTGCGATCGAGAGCAGGTGGGAGAACGAGCCCCGCTCGGCGTGGAACTGCCAGTGCGCGATGGGGTCCGTGTGCATGTCCGCCCGGTACTCGTGCCGAACGAGCGGGGTCCGGTCGAGGGTCGAGAGCACCCGGAAGTCGGTCCGCGTCGTCTTCAGGTACTCGCCCGTGCGGTCGAGTTCCTGAAGCAGCAGCACGCTCAGCTGCGCGAGGTGCTGCCCGTTCACGGTCAACGGAATCACGCGGGTCTTCGCTGAGTCACCCTCCGGGCGCACCGAGTACCGATCATCTTGCTTGACAGAGACGATCGTCCGCTCGCCGGGAATGGTCGCGTCTAGGAGTTCCTGAACCTCGCGAGCGAACGCGAGGGACCGCTCTGCCAGGTCAGAAGTCGTCATCCGTGCCGTCGGCGAGCAAGAAGCCGATCTCCTCAAGATCCTCGGCTGCGTACCACTCATCGCCCGAGAGCGAACCGGCGCGAGCGCGCCTGCTGAACTCTTCCAGCGACGTTCCCAGCCCGTCGAGGATCTTCGTTCGGCGTGCGACCAACTCGTCGCGGGACACGGGGACCGTCCGTGGCGTCATGGTGGCATCCTCTCACTGGTGGTTACGTGAAGCGTGCAACCGACCACTGACATTCTCCACCGGAATGCCTCCCGCCGGGGTGCGCCGCCCCTCACCGCTCCCAGTAGCGCGACCCCGTGCGCGCGAGGTCGTTCCCCGAGCCCGGGACCACCGGGTGGCCTGCCACGGGTCCAGCCGGATCGGCGCACGGTAGGCGGTGGCTGCCTCGTACGCCACGGCCTCCACGTCCGTCAGGCTGACCGGCGCATCACGGCGGCCCGCGAGCACGTGCAGGCGGTCGAGCACGACACGCGGCGACGACGGGCGGCCGGGCGGGCTGTCCGGGGCGGGCGGGGCGGGCTCGCCGTGGCAGACCGCGAGCACCGTCCGGTCGTTCTTGAGGCCGAGGTTCATCCCGATCACGTAGCGGCGAGCTGGTTCGGGGTCGAGCGGGCCGCCGGTGGGGTGGAGCGCCACGCACGCGGCCAGGTCGTCGGGCGAGGAGCAGCGGCGGCGCACGGTGCCATTCGAGGCGATCCACCCGGGCACGGCGGCTCTCCTGCGCTCGCTCAAGGCGGCACAGGCGGCCGAACGTCTCGCAGCCGGTCCGGCGTACCGGGAGTGCCTGGAGAGCGATCGTCTCGTGGTCGTGGACGCGCTCGGCGAGCCCATGCGGCCGGAGGTCTACTCGGACCGGTTCCGGCGGCTGTGCGTGGCTGCTGGCGTCCCGAGCATCACGCTCCACAGCGTGCGGCACTCGCTCGCCTTCTGGCTCCACCAGGTCGGCGTAGCACCGGCCGACGCGGCGGCGCTGCTCGGCCACACGGTGGAGGTGCACCTCTCGACGTACCTCCCGCACTCGCGGGCCGCCGAGTTCACGGCGGCAGCGCAGGCGCTGGGCAGGGCGGCAGCAGCAGCCGGGGCCGATTCCTAGCGGACCCCGGCGGCTGGTGCCGTGCGAGGGCCGCCGTTTGTGAGAGCCCTTGTGAGAGGGCGATGAGAAAAGCCCCAGCCGGTTCCTAGTCCGGCTGGGGGCTTTCGGTCTGTGTCGCGGGTCAGCGGCCTATGTGTGGGCCTCTGGCTGGTGCGCGCCCGGAGGGACTCGAACCCCCAACCTTCTGATCCGTAGTCAGATGCTCTATCCATTGAGCTACGGGCGCAGGACCCTGAGCTGGGCCGAGGACGACTCTAGCGCGCCGGGTCAGGGCCGACCAACCCGCGCGGCCCGTGAGAGTGGTCACGAGGCGGCCGGACCGGCCACCCCCGGGAGCTCGGCGAAGGAGTACGGCGGCCAGGGGCCGAGGTAGCGGATACGCGCGGCGCTCTGCTCGTCCTGGATAGCGGCTAGCTCGCGGCCCACGGCGGAGACGTCGTCGGCCGGGACGAGCAGCGAGACGGACAGAACCGGCACGGTGCCGGGTTCCGGCCGGGCGCCCCGGTTCTCACTGAGGTCCTCGCTGAGGCGGGCCAGACGCCGCCGGTAGTCCTGGTACAGCTCGTCGGCGAGGGCGTCAGCCACCTCGCGCTCGCGCTGCTCCAGGCGCTTGCGCAGTAGCCTCTGCACACCTGGCGTACGGTCCGCCATCTCCCGGCGGGCCGCCTCGAGGTCCGGGTGCCCCTCTCCGACCTGCCGCTGGTCGAGCCCGACCTCCACGCGCAGCTCGACCCGGCCCGCGAGCGCCGCGAGCCGCGCCCGGATCCGGTCCTGATGCGTGCCGAGCCAGTCCTCCAGCCGCCGTTGCGCGGGTGCGTCCTCGGCGGCGGCGACGATGACGTTGAAGCTGACGGGCAGCACAGTGCTCCCGCCCTGCCAGACCCGGTCGACGACGTCGCTGTGCTCGACCACCCAGCGCCGCACGTCGTCGTCGGGCCCCTCGTAGGGCCCTCCGTCGTGCTCGTGCACAACAGCCGACGGGCCGCCAGCGGGCGTGACGAGCCGAACCGGGGCGCCGTCGAGGCCGGTGCCGAGCTCTCCGGGTGCGCCGTCCGTGATCGCGTAGACGTACAGGCCCGGGCCGCTCACTCGCGGCCCCCGACGGCCTCGTCGGCCCAGCGTGAGGGGTTGACGAGCTTGTCCACGACGTCGTCGACGACGTCGTCGAGGCCGCGGCGCAGGTCCGCCACCGACTCGGTCAGGCCGTGGTCGTCCTTGATCTGCTCGAGCGCGTCCTCGAGATCCAGCAGCGCCTGCCCGAGGCGCTCCTGCTCCTCCTCGGTGAGCTCGCCGCCCTCGATTCGGCGCAGCGCCTGGCTCTCCAGCGACTCCTCGATGACCTCGACGAGCGTGACCACCAAGGTGAGCACGCCGTTCTTCAGGCTCTTCTCGTCGACGTTCAGCGTCATGCGGCGCCTCCTTCTCGCTGGGCCGACGGCGCGCCGCTCAGTGCCCGCAGCTCGCGGACCCAGCGGGCGTCGTCGTCGGTGGCGAGCCGGACGGTACCGCCCGGGCCGAGGACGCGCACCACGGACCGCCCGGTGGGTGACCGACCCCGGACGACGTCGACGGAGACGATGTCCTCGGGCCGCAACCGGACGGCGGGCCGGGTGTCCAGGGTCCCGCGCCAGGTGAGCCCGGCCGTGCGCGAGACGGTGCAGGTGCCGCCGCGCCAGGTGGCTCCGCCGGCGAGCACCTCCTGGTACCAGACGCGCCCCTCCAGCGCCGGGGCGGTCCCGGGGGACGACGGCGGCACGGTGTGCTCCCCCACGCCCGCGGTCTGCCGGACCATGTCGGCCAGCCGGTCCGGCGCCGCCGCGGAGAGCACGCTCGTCCCTGCCGAGGTAGTCACCGCGACCCGGCGGCGGTCCTCGCCGCCGACGCTGCGCTCGGTCCGTAGGTTCACATCGGTGACGTCGGCCAGGTTTGCCTGCCAGAGCACCTCGCGCGGGTCCGCGCGCCAGACGAGCAGCCGGTGCGTGGTCAGGTAGACGATGCCTGGGCGCCAGGTGACGTACGGCTCCTCCTGGCGGTGACCACCCGCCATCCGGGTGACGAGGTCCTCGCCCTCGGCGAGGGGGACGTTCCGGGAGAGCGACCGTCGCACCCAGGCCCGCGTCTGCTCGTCCCAGGCGCGCATCATCCCGTGCTCGAGCATGGTCTCGATGCCGGCGATCGTCGCGCGCAGATTGACCCCGATGAGCGGGATGTCGGCGACGGAGATGATGAGGTCGAGGTCGAGGTAGACGCCCTTGTTGAGGAGCACCTCGAGCAGGTCCGGCAGTGTGGTGCGCGGGTCGCGAGTGGGCTCGAGGCCGCGGGTGTTCGTCACGGTGGTCTCACTCGTCACGGTCGCCGGCCCGCTGCGCCTGCTCGTCGGTCAACTGGCGGTCGCTCTCACCGCCGCCTTCGCCCCCGCGCAGCACCCGGGCGCTCTGCCACCCACACCAGGGGCAATACTCCTCGAGGAGCTGCGCCGTCGGGGCGGTCTTGCCGCAGCTCGGGCAGGTCTCCTTCGGCTCGATGGCCTCGCGCCAGGCGACGGTCCCCGTGTCGGTGCCCGCCGGAAACTCCAGCCCGTAGCGCGCCGCGGTGTCGAAGGAGGCCAGCGCGGCGCGGATGCGGATGCCGAGCAGCTCGACCCCGGCGACGGAGACCATGATGTCGGCGTTGAGGACCAGGCCCTTGTCGAGCAGGGTCTCGACCACGTGGGCGAGCGTGCCCTCGCGTTCGCGCTGTGGCTCGAGCTGCCGGCCGGTCCCGGTGGCGAGGCGGTTCCCGGGCCCGCTGCTGCGTTCCATGGGGAAGCTGCCCTCCGATGTCCGTTCGGCGGTCATGCGCGTCACCTGTCCGCGCGGCCGCGCACGTAGCGCTCACCGCGTCGATAGGCGATCAGCTCGCCGTCGTCGTCCAGCTGCACCTCGTACTCGGCGAGGACGTCCGCCGAGCTCGGGACGTGTGCGTCCTCGACGACCTCGAGGACCACCGTCCAGGCTCCGCCGTCGCGCTCGACGGCGACGACGCCCTCGACGTCGCGGTTGCTCAGCGCGCCGAACTGCTCGAGGGCCGCCCGCGCGGCCTTCCTGGCCCCGAGGCGTGGTGTGTCGTCGCCGGAGCGGTCGTCGCGGGCGTCCGTGTCCTGGTCGTCGGTCTTGGTCTCGCTCATCGTCCTCCTCCTTGCCGGGCCCGGCGGTTCGCCTCCACCAGCCTGGCGACAAGTGCCTCCTCGACGGCTTCGGCCTCGGCCGGGTCGATCTCGCCGTTCGTGCGCGCCTCCTCGACCCGCTCGAGCTGCCGGCGGATCTTGCCCGCGTCGTAGTACTCACGCTCCGCCTCGTCGCGCACCTGCTCGGCGACCCACACGGTGCCCCGTACGGGCGCCAGGGGCAGCGACACCAACTCCCACAGCAGTCCCATCAGGACTCCGTGAAGTCGTACGGTGCCTGCGGCCCGACCAGCCGGAAGGTGATCCGTCCGACTGTCCGTGCCGCGAGCCCCTCCAGCGCGTCCTCGAAGTGCTCCACCTCTGCGCGCCGGACCAGCACCGCGACGTCGAGGACGTCCTCGACCTCCGCGCGCTCGCGGACCGCGAGGTCGGCGACGTACGGCGCCAGCTCGTCCTGGAGCGCGGCGGCGTCCTCGGCACGCTTCCGGTCGAACCCTGCGACGACGAGCTCCCCGAGGCGCACCCGCTCGTAGTAGGTGGAGTCCTCGTCCCGGCCTCGCGTTGCCTCCCGGAGCTGCCGAATCTCCGGGTCCTCCTCGACGAGCTCGGCCATCACCGTCTCGCCGACGTACCGGGCGCGGACGGCGAGCTGCACGACGTCGGCCAGCCGGTGCAGCTCGTCGACGTACTCGTCCTGCTCGCCGGCGACCGCCGGGGCGAGGGAGTCCGCATCGGGCATCGCGGTGCCGAACTGCACCGGCAGGACCGGGCCCGCCTGTGCCGCGGCGTCCAAGACGCTCGCATGCGCGCGTATCTCGGCTGGCAGGCCGATCAGCTCGGCGTCCGGCACCTCCGAGACCAGCGCCGAGACGCGCCCGAGGTCGACAAGGCGCACCGCGCCACCGTCGATCCCGGTCAGGTCCTCGGGGACCACGGTTCCCGGCAGCACGAAGCCGTACAGATACAGCAGCCGCTGTCCCTGCTCGGCCGGGGCCGTCACGACGAGCTCCTCCCGGACGTGCTACGGCGCCGTGTCGACGCAGAGCGCTGCCTGGTCTCCCGCTGGCTCGAGCGGCGCGGCTGCTCGGACTGCTCCTCCTCCTGGCCGCCCTCGTCGTCGTTCTCGTCCTCGGAGTCGGAGCCGGTCAGGGCTTCCTTGACCCCGCCCAGGATGCCCTGGGTCTTGCCGCTGCTGCCGCTCTGGGAGACGTCTTCGACCATCTCTGGCAGGTCACGGCTCTGCTCCGTCAGGTCGAGGCGGTTCGTGGCCTCCGCGAACCGCAGGTACGTGTCGACGCTGGCAACGACGATACGGGCGTCGATCGTGAGCACCTCGATGCCCACAAGCGAGACGCGGACGTAGGCGTCGATGACGAGCCCCTTGTCCAGGATGACCTCGACGACGTCCGCCAACGACGACGGAGTCGGACGCTCGACGTAGCTGCCGCGCCGCCGGGTGGTGGTGACCTCGCTCATGCTTCCCTCCCTGGTGGTGGGTTTACCTGTTTCGGTCGTGGTCGTCGGAGTCCTCGGGTTCCTCATCGGCGTCAACGGGCTCCTCGCCCGCGGCCTGCTCGTCCTCGAGGACCTCCTCGTGGGTCCGGACGGTCTCGCCGTCCTCGATCTCGGCACGGAAACCCTCGGTGTCCTCGGGGTGCAGCACGACGTCGCGCATCACGTGCCGGACGAAGAACTTCAGCTCGAGCCGGATGCGCCGGTTGGCGGCCCGCCAGATGTTGCCGGTCTTCTCGACGAACCCCTGCGGGCGGTACTCGGCCACGAGCACAAGGCGCGTGAGGTCGTCGGCCAACGGGTGGAACGTCACCACGCCGCTGATGTGGCCCTTCTGGCCGGAGGACTCCCACACGATCCGGCGGTCGGGGACCTGGTCCGTGATGGTGGTTTTCCACTGCCGGTGGGACCACAGGACCTGACCGCCGAGGGTCACCTCGCCGGCGTCCTCGTCGAGGTCGGCGTGCTCGACCTTCTTCATGAAGTCGGGCCAGCTCTGGTACGCGGTCCACGCGTCGTAGACGACGTCGACCGGGGCCCCGACGTCGATGCTCTCGACGATGTTGTTGAACTTGAACCTGCTGCGGTCTTCGCCCCCACCGCCGACGGCGCCCTTGACCTTCTCCTTCAGTCCGGTGACAGCGGCTGCGACGCCCGCCTTGACCGGAGAGTCGCCCTGGGCCAGCTTCTCGGCACCCTCGCTCGCTGCGGAGCCGGCGGCGCCGCCACCACCCTCGGCGTAGGCCGTGAGGCGGTCGGAGACGTCACTGACCTTGTCGGTGAGGCGGCCGACGGCGTGGCCGCCGAGCGCCTTGGCGTAGTTCGTCGCCGATTCCTTGAGATCGGCCAGGAGGTGGCCTCCGGCCTCCTTGCCGGCCCCCTGCGCAGACTTGGCGTTCATCGCTGGTGGTCCCTTCCCGTCGGTCGTCGCGGCTCGCTCAAGAACGGCTACGCGACCCGGACTGCTTGCTCCTGGTCCCGGAGGACCCGCTCCGGCTGCTGGAGGACTTCTTGGTGGTGCCGGACGTCTTCTTCTGCGTGCCACCGGAAGACGTGCCCCGGCCGCCGCTCGAGGAGCCCTTGCTGCGACTGGAGGAGCCCTTGCCCGTCTTCTCCGCTGCGGGCTCGTCCTCGGCCGGCTCGTCCTCGGCCGGCTCGTCCTCGGCCGGCTCGTCCTCGGCCTGCTCGTCCTCGGCCGGCGTCTGCTCCTCGTCCGGTTCCTCGGCACCGACCTCCGAACGGTCCTGGTCCTCCTGGTCCTCGTCCTCAGCGGCCTGCCCGCTCAGCTGCTCGGTCCGCGCACGAAGGTTCGCGCTGAGGGATTCGACCCTCCGGGTGACCGCCGCAGCCGCCGCGGCCTTCCCGGCGTCGGCGAGGCGTCCCGTCGCCTCTCCGGTCAGCCGCCTCACCCCGGGTGACGCCAGCACGGAGTCACGGACGGCAGTCACCTGGTCGGGGTTTGCGCGAAGCTGCTTGCCCGCCACTGCCGCGGCGAGCATCAGCGCGGCCTTGCCCTTCCTGGTGCGGCCCAGGACGTAGCCGCCGAGCACGAGTCCGGCGAGCTTGAGCTTCTGGTCCATCTCGAACCTCTCAGCGATCTCGGTTACGGCGCGGACATGACCCGCGGCTGCTGTCTTCCACCCCCCGTCGTTGCAGAGTGACACAGGGTCGGCGGGTACGCGCGGCGAGAGGAGTGCCGGCCGGCCGTGCGACGATGACGGCACGCTCGCGGCAGCGAGGCAGGAGCGACGACGTAAGGGTGTGCCGAGGGTGCGGTTCCAGGAGCAGGTCGTGCTCGTCACCGGTGCCGCGCACGGCATCGGGGCAGCGGTGGCCCGCCGGCTGCACGGTGAGGGCGCGACGGTCGTGCTGGCCGACCACGACCTCGACGCGGCCGACCGGCTCGCCGCCGACCTCGGCGAGCGCGTACTGGCGGTGCGCTGCGACGTCCGGGACCGGGAGTCGGTCGACGGCGCGCTGCGCACCGTCACGCAGGCCTACGGCCGTCTGGACCAGCTGGTCACGGTGGCCGGCGGCGCCATCGGTTCGCCGGACCTGACGCAGCTGGACGACGAGCAGTGGGAGGCCGAGCTCGACCTCAACCTCACCGGGGTCGTGCGCAGCGTCCGCGCCGCGCTGCCGCTGCTACGCGCCAGCGCGCGTGCCGCCGTCGTGATGGTCTCCTCCGTGAACGGGCTCGCCGCGGTCGGCGGTGAGGGCTACGGGGCGGCGAAGGCCGGGCTGAGCAACCTCGCGCAGAACCTCGCCGTCCGGCACGGACCGGAGGCGATCCGGGTGAACGTCGTGGCACCGGCCAGCATCCGGACCAGGGCCTGGGACGACCAGCAGGAGAGCCTCGCGCTGCTCCCCCGCCTCTACCCGCTCGGGCGGATCGGCGAGCCGGAGGAGGTCGCGGCCGCCGTCGCGTTCCTCGCCTCGGCAGAGGCCTTGTGGATCACCGGTGTGACCCTCCCGGTCGACGGCGGGCTGCTCGCCGGGCCGTTCCGGTTCATGCAGCACCTCGTCGAGGAGCATGGACGCCGCGACGGAGAGCACAAGATTGACGACTCGGCACACGATTGACGACTCGCGCGCCGGGGTGGGTCAGCGTTCGAGGCGGTCGGCGAGGAAGTCCCGGGCGTGCCTGGCCAGCTCGTGGTTGTCGCTCCACAGGTTCCGCCAGATGGCCAGCGTGCTGGACAGTGCGGGGTGCACGACCTCCGAGGAGAAGGACTCGAAGGTGACCACGCCGTCGTACCCGGCCTCGGTGAGCGCGGGCAGGAACTCGTCCCAGCGCACGTTGCCGGTGCCGAGCGGACCGCGGTGCGACTCCCCCACGTGCACGTACCCGAGGCGTCCGGCCCGCGCGGCGGCGAGCACCGGGTCCCGCATGCTCCGCTCCTCGATGTGCATGTGGTACGTGTCCAGGTGCGCCAGGACGTTGTCCCGGCCGACCTGGTCGATGTAGGCGAGGGTCTGCTCGGTGGTGTTGAGGATGTTGGTCTCGTACCGGTTGCAGAACTCCAGCCCGAGGCGGATGCCGGAGGCCGCTGCCTCGTCCGCCAGGTCAGCGATGACGGCCTGGGAGTGCGCGACGCCGCGCTCCGTGGCGGGCTCGTCGTACTTGCGGAGTGCGGAGAAGATGACGCCGCACAGCATGTCCCCGCCGACGTCCCGCACCAGGTGCAGGGCGTCGAAGAGGCGGCGCCGGCCGACCGCGACGATCTCCTCGTCCTCGCTCGAGACGTCCGTGGCGGCGTCGAGCCCGAGTGACGCGGTCGCGCCCAGCCCGTTCTCCGCGAGCAGCCGTGCCGTCATCTCGACGTCGAAGACAGACGGGTCCATCGCGCTGAGCTCGATGAGGTCGTAGCCGGCCTTCGCGCTCGACTCGATGGCGAAGCGGGCGCTCGCCTCGCTCCAGTCGCCGACCCAGACCATGCTGTGGATGCCGAACCTCATGGGACCACTCCTTCTTCTCGTGTGCTCCGCACGCCCGTCACGTGCTCAGGCCGTACCGGCGCGAGGTCACCCCGTTGAGCAGGGCGGCGCCGACGAGGATGACGCCCAGCGCGAGCAGCTGGACCTGGGAGGCGATGTTGCCGGCGACGAGCAGCAGGATCCCGGCGTCCAGCCAGACCACCAGCAGCGCGGCCAGGACGACGCCGGCCACGCGGCCGATCCCGCCGGTGATCGCGACCCCGCCCAGCACCGCGATCGTGATGGCGGGCAGCGCCATCCCGTTGCCGGCGGTCCCCGCGTCCGGCCGGGCGGAGGCGAACTGGGAGACGGTGACGACGGCGACGAGCCCGGAGATCGCGCCCGAGACGACGAACGCCCAGGCCCTGGTGCGGCGCACGTCCAGACCCGCCCACATCGCGGCGACGTCGTTGGTGCCGATCGCGTACAGGCTGCGGCCGTACAGCAGCCGTGAGACGAGGATCCACACGACGACGACCGTCGGGAGCAGGAAGAGGAAGACCCCGAACGGCACGAGCGGCACGTACGGCCCGATGAGCGGCAGCTCCACCGTTCGGGACAGGTCGTACAGACCCTGGATCGGCGGGGAGTTGATGGGCCGCTGGGCGTTGACCACCAGCGCGAGCGACCAGTACGCGTAGTACGTCGCCAGGGTCGCGATGAGCGGGGGGAACCCGAGGTAGGCGACCAGCACACCGTTCACCGCGCCGAGCAGACCCCCGACCACGACCGTCGCGGCGAGCGCCAGGGGCAGGCTCCACCCCCACAGGCCGTACGCGAAGCCGAAGAACATCCCGGCGAGGGACACGATCGAGCCCACCGAGAGGTCGATCCCGCCGCGTCCGGAGACGATGACGACGAGCTCGGCGAGCGCGAGCATCGTCAGCGGTACGGCGTTGATGAGGACCGCCGACATGTAGTCGAAGTTGTACGAGGCGGACAGGCGCCCCGCGGCGTCGAGCGCGAACATCACGACGACGACCAGGACCACCAGGACGGCGAGCAGCACGAGACGCTGGGTGAGCAGGGCCCGCAGCACGCGGCCACCGACGCCCTCCGCGTGCGGCCCGGCGCTCGCCGGCTCACCGGTGGGCGTCCGGTCCGAGGTGGCCTGGCCGGGCCTCTCGTTGCCGGTCGGGCTCATCGGCGTCGCCTCCTCTCGCGCACGAGGTCGGTGCCGACCGCGATCACGATGAACAGGCCGACGAAGAGGTTCGCGAGCTGGGACGGCCACCCGAGCTGGGTGACGCCCGAGCGGACGGTCTGCACCAGCAGCGCCCCGAGGACGCTGCCGAGCACCGAGCCCCGTCCGCCCATGATCGAGGTGCCACCGATGACCACGGCGGCGATCACCGCGAGCTCCTGACCGACGCCGACGTTCTGGTCGAGGGTCGCGGTGCCGCCGGCGAGCGTCATGCAGGCGGCGAGGCCCACGAGCGCGCCGGTGACGACGTACGCACTCATGACCCGGCGCTCGACAGGGATGCCGGCGAGCCGCGCGGAGGCCTGGTCCCCGCCGATCGCGAAGTAGTGCCGGCCGCTCGCGGCGTGCCGCACGTACCACCAGGCGACCGCGACGATGAGGAGCATCAGGACGAAGCTGTGCGGCACCTCGAGGGTCCGGCCGGCCTCGCCCCGGCCGAGGAACGCGAAGGTCGCCGGGATGTTGTTCACGGTCTGCGAGTCGAAGATCCGCAGCCCGATGAACTGGAAGATGTTCGCGGTGCCGAAGGTGATGATGATGGCGTGCACGCGGCCGTACGCGATGAGCAGGCCGTTCACGGCGCCGAGCAGACCACCGAGGGCGACCGAGACGGCGAGCGCCGGCAGCATCGGCAGCCCGGTGCCGACCAGCAGCTTCGCGGTGACGACGCTGCAGACCATGAGCGAGGCGGCCACGGAGATGTCGATGCCGCCGGAGACGATGACGAGGGTCATCCCGACCGCCATGACGCCGATGGGCGCCAGCCGGACCAGCAGCGGCTGGATGGAGTCGGCCGAGCCGAACGCGGGGGTCAGCAGCGTGAGCAGCACCCAGATGACGGCGATGACGCCGACGAGCACGATCTCCTGACCGGTCACCGGAGGCGGCAGGATCCGCTCCCGCCGGCGCAGCGCGCCGATCACGAGGCCACCTCACCGGAGCCAGGACCGTCGACGTCGTCACGCTGGCCGGCCGCGGCGGCGAGGACCTCGGACTGCCGCGCGCGGGCGGGGAACTCGGCGAAGACGCGTCCCTCGCGGATCACCACGAGGCGATCGGCGATCCGGATGGCCTCCCCGAGGTCCGACGTCGTCACGAGCACCGCGGTGCCGGCGTCGGCGAGCTCGGAGACGATGAGGTGGATCTCCTCCTTCGCGCCGATGTCGACGCCCTGGGTGGGCTCGGCGAGCAGCAGCACCGCTGGCCGTTCGACGAGCTGGCGGGCCAGGACGACCTTCTGCGCGTTGCCGCCGGAGAGGCTCCCGACCGGCGTGCGCTCGTCCGGCGTCTTGATGGCCAGCCGCGCAATGAGGTCGCGGGCGACGCCGCGTTCCCGGCCGCGGTCCATCCAGGCGCCCAGCCGCCGGAAGACCCCCAGGTTGCCGACCGAGATGTTGAACGCGACCGACTGGAAGGTGAACATGCCGCCGAGCTTGCGGTTGGCCGGCAGCAGGTTGATGCCCAGGGACCGCGCGTGCCGCGGCGAGCGCGGCCGGATCGAGTCCCCCTCGAGCGTCAGCGTCCCCCCGGTGATCTCCTCCACGCCGTACACGGCGGAGGCGATCTCGGCGACGCCGGACCCGACCAGGCCGTAGAGCACCACCACCTCCCCGGCCGCGACCGTGAGGTCGATGCCCTCGAACCGGCCGGCGGAGGTCAGGCCGGACAGGGCTAGGCGCGGCTGGCCCCCGGCCGGCTCGCGGTCGTGCCGGCCCTCGAGGATCTCCCCGCCGACCATCAGCTCGGCGATGCGCCGCACGTCCATCTCGGCGAGCTCGTAGGTGCCGAGCGTGGAGCCGTCACGCATGACGGTGACCACGTCGGCGATCGAGAACAGCTCGTCGAGGCGGTGGGTGATGTAGATGATCGCGACGCCCTGCTCGGCGAGCCGGCGGATGGCGGTGAACAGCACCTCGATCTCCGCCTGGGTGAGGATCGCGGAGGGCTCGTCGAGGATGAGGACCCGGGCGTCGCGGGAGAGCGCCTTGGCGATGGAGACCTGCTGCTGCTCCGCCGCGGAGAGGGTGCTGACCTCCCGGGTGGCCAGCGAGGCGGGCAGGTCGAGGCGACCGAGCAGCTCGACGACCTGGCGGTTCTGCTCGACCCAGTCCACCCGGCCACGACGGCGGATCTCCCGGCCGACGAAGATGTTCTCCGCGACCGTGAGCTCACCGAAGAGCTGCGCCTCCTGGTAGACGGTGGCGATGCCGAGGTCGATGGCGCCGGACGGTCCGCGCACGTGCGTCTCGGCGCCGTCGAAGGTGATCGTCCCGTCGTCGAGCTGCTCGGCGCCGGAGAGGATCTTGATGAGCGTGGACTTGCCCGCCCCGTTCTCGCCCACGATCGCGTGGACCTGCCCCGGCAGGAGCGTCAGGTCCGCGTGCCGGATCGCCTGGACGCCGCCGAACCTCTTGGTGACCCCGCTCAGCGTGAGCAGCGGGGTCTCCGCAACGGTGTGCATGGGTGTGCTCCTCGGTGCCGCCGACCGGCCGTCGGCCGGGCGGCGGCCCCCGGTCCGTCAGTAGTCGAAGTCGCTCGCGTTCTCCTCGGTGAGCACCAGCGGCGGGCCCAGCAGGAGCTCCTTGGTCTCCTCGTCGAACGTCACACCGGTGATGTCCTCGCTGACGTCGTTCTCGGCCTGGAACTCCT
Organism: Georgenia alba; assembly: GCF_042665525.1. Taxonomy (NCBI): domain Bacteria; kingdom Bacillati; phylum Actinomycetota; class Actinomycetes; order Allobogoriellales; family Allobogoriellaceae; genus Georgenia; species Georgenia alba. The sequence goes on along the minus strand of NZ_JBHTCQ010000001.1, from coordinate 875,519 downwards.
CGCCGCGGGCGAGCTGCACGCCGGCCCATGCGGTGAGGTAGCCGAGGTGCTCCACGTCCCACAGGATCGAGCCGGAGGAGGACCCGTCCTCCAGATAGGGCACCATCGACTGCGGGGTGCCGACGCCGACGGTGAAGACCTCGCCGATCCGGCCGGCGTCCCGCACGGCCTGCGCCACGCCGGGCGCGGAGGTGGTGCACTGGCCGACCAGGCCGTTCAGCTCCGGGTTGGCGTTCATGAGGTCCGTGGCCATCTCGGTGGCGCGGGCCTGGTCCTCGCCGGCGTAGACGACCTCGGTGATCTCGACGTCGGGATACTCCGACTCGGTGTACTCCTGCTCGACCTCGATCCAGGTGTTGAGGTTCTCGGCGGTCTCGCCGCAGGAGACGATCGCGAACTGGCCGGAGCCGCCCATCGCCTCGACGAGCGTGTCCACCACGTACTCCCCGATGCCCTGCGCGGACGCCTGGCTGACGAAGACCTCCCGGACGGAGCTGGGCGCGTCCGTGTCGGACGTCGCGACGTGGATGCCGGCGTCCTGCGCCTCCTGCAGCACCGGAGCCATCGAGTCCGGGTCGTTCGGGGCGACGATGATGACGTCGACCTGCTGCTGGATGAGGGAGCGGACGATGTCGGTCTGCTCGGCGGGGTCCGCCGTCGTGGGGCCCTGGTACAACCACTCCAGGCCGTCGATCTCCTCCGCGGCGGCCTGGCCGCCGGTGTTCATCGCCTCGAAGTAGGGGATACCCTGGATCTTGGGGACGAACGCGACGGTGACCTGCTCGTCGCCGCCGTTCCCGCCGGCGTCACCCTCGCCACCGCCGCCTCCGCCGTCGGTTCTCTCCGTGCAGCCGGCAAGGGCCAGGGCGGCCGCCGCCGTGGCGACCACGGCAGCGCGAGCGCTACGGATCCTCATGATGAACCTCCTCGACGGCCACGTCGGCGTCTGGACGAGTTGTGCCGGCACGTGATGCGTGCCTCTCGCGCAACATACTCCCGCAACGGTCCCACCAGCGGCGATTGGGTTCCGGTCTGCGGGACGACGACGCAGGGCCCGGGCTCGCGGCCGGGCCACGTGGGCGACACACCGGCGGTCGGAGGTGCTGATCGGGTGACGTTCGGGGCGCCAGCCAGCAGGATTCGCTCCATGGCAGAGGATCTGTGGGGCGTGGACCGGTTGGACCTCGAGGGGTACTTCGCACGCGTGGACCTGCCGCCCCGCGTGCCGAGCCGGTCGGCCCTCGACGAGCTGCACGAGCGACACGTGCGGACGTTCAGCTTCGACAACATCGACGTGCTGCTCGGCCAGCATCCCGGCGTGGACCTGGAGGCGGTCCAGGGCAAGTTCGTCGGACGGGGCCGCGGTGGGTACTGCTTCGAGCACTCGACCCTGTTCGCCGCCGTGCTGCAGCGGCTGGGCTATGAGGTCCGGCGCCACCTCGGCCGGGTCGGCGATCCCGCGGCCGGGACGATGCAGGGCCGGACCCACATGACGGTGGAGGTGGTGCTGGACGGCGAGCGGCTGCTGTGCGACCCGGGATTCGGGCTGAGCCTCATGCGTCCGATCCCGATCGCCGACGGCGCGGAGGAGGGCCACCTCGGCTGGCGGTACCGGCTGCTCGACACGCAGTGGGGCTGGCAGCTGCAGCGCCACCGGGACGGCGGCTGGGAGGTCATGCACAACACCGACGAGCTCGAGGTCCGCCCGGTCGACACGGTCATGGGGCACTACTTCACGAGCACGTTCCCCGGTTACCACTTCACGACCGGGCTGATGCTCACCATGCACGGGCCGGACCGGCACACGTCGGTCTCGACGGACGCCGTCACGGTCCGCCGGCCCGGCCGGCCCACCGAGCACCGTCAGCTGCGCGACGGCGAGCTGCGCGACCTGCTGCACGAGCTGGGCGTGCCGCTGACGCCCGAGGAGGAGGACCGGCTGGTGGCCCGCGTGGCCGAGCTGCGCTCGCGTGCCGGCACGACCTGAGGCGCCGGGCAGGACCTGCGGCCGGCATGACGTAGGCCTCGGGAACGTCGGGATCGCGACGTTCCCGGGGCCTAGGTCCGAGAGCGGAGACGGTGGGATTTGAACCCACGGACGGGTTGCCCCGTCACGGCCTTAGCAGGGCCGCGCACTAGACCAGACTATGCGACGTCTCCCAGTCCGTAGGACAGGCTACCTGGCGCCCGCGGCCGGGCAAAAAGGCCCGGCGAGTGGTCTCGCACACGCATCCGTGTGCCGACTCGGCGGGAGGGGTGGGCGCGGGCGGGGTTCTGGCGGAGGGTGGGGGATTCGAACCCCCGGAGGTTTCCCTCAACGGTTTTCAAGACCGCCACATTCGGCCGCTCTGTCAACCCTCCTCGTCGCGCACGACGGACCACGCCGCGCACGACAGCGGACCAGTCTACGGACCGAGCACACGCCACCCGGACCGCGGTCACGCATGGGGACCTCTCCCCCGCGTCGACGCTCCGACTCCCACCCGGCGGACGCGCCACCACGCGTACGCTCGCGCCCATGGGGGGTCAGGAGGTGCTCACGGACGGCGTCGGACGCGCGCGGGCGCTGCGGGTCAGCGACGTGCTGCTGGCGTCGCTGGTGTTCACCGTCTACTGCGTGATCGCGCTCGTGCCGCTCAGCATCGTCCAGGAACGGACGTGGGACCCGGGCGAGATGGGGTCGATGTTCGCGCTGATCGTCGTCGGCATCCTGCTCGCCCTGCCGATGTGGCTCTTCTTCGCGTTCCTCTTCGGGGTCCCGGCGCTGTTCCTGCGCACCGGCACCCGCCCCCTGTGGTTCGTGCTGTGCTTCGCCGTGGCCGGCCTGCCCTTCGCGCTCGTGGCGCAGGAGGCGTTCTACTGGGACGACGAGGCGCTGGCGTGGCGGGTCCTCGAGGTCGTGATCTGCCTCGCGATCTCCGCCGCGGGCGGCGCGCTCGCCGGACTCGTCGCCTGGCGCCGCGCACGTTGGCGGGCAGACCGGGCGCGTCCGACGACGTATCCGAGCCCGCCGTCCGGCACACTGGGCGGGACCTGAAACGGAGTTCCCATGCCTGAGGCCCGGCGCCGCGCGCTCCAGGCGAGCGACGTCCTGCTCGCCACGCTCACCTACACCGCGTTCTGGGCGGTGACGATCGTCGTGGTCTCGGTCGCCGACCGCCTCTCGGCCCAACCGGCCGGACTCGCCGGCGGGCTGCCGACCTGGTTCCTGGCGACCCTCGGCACCCTGCCGATCTTCGTGGGCGCCGGTGCGGTGTTCACGGTCACCGGGCTCGCGCTGCGCCGTCCGGTCCGGGACGTCTGGCTCGTCGTGGCGTTCGCCGTCGCCGGCGTCGTCGCGTTCGCGCTGGTGATACTGGCGCTCACCGAGTTCTCCGGCGAGCTCTTCGCGCTCGACTGGGGCCTGCGTCAGGTGGTGACGCTGGTGGCGCTTCCGGCCGCCGGCGGGACCCTGGCCGGCCTCGTGTCGGCTCGGCGGGCGGGCCGGCGCGCCGACGGCGCCGTGCCCGCCCGGTAGCCCGGCCCCTACCGGCTGGAGAACGCCGCGTCGAACGCCGCGTCGGAGGGCTCGTAGCGGGAGAGGTTGCGCACGAACTGCAGAGCCTCCGGTGCGCCGACCAGCCGGTCCATCCCGGCGTCCTCCCACTCCACGGACAGCGGCCCGGCGTACCCGATCGCGTTGAGCATGCGGAACGCGTTCTCCCACGGCACGTCACCGTGTCCGGTGGAGATGAAGTCCCAGCCGCGGCGCGGGTCCGCCCACGGCAGGTGCGAGGACAGCCGGCCGTTGCGCCCGTTCGCCAGCCGCTTCTTGGTGTCCTTGCAGTGCACGTGGTAGATCCGGTCCTGGAAGTCCCACAGGAAGCCCACCGGGTCCAGGTCCTGCCAGACCATGTGGCTGGGATCCCAGTTCAGGCCGAACGCCTCACGGTGACCGATGGTCTCCAGCGTCTTCACCGTGGTCCAGTAGTCGTACGCGATCTCCGACGGGTGGACCTCGTGCGCGAACCGCACCCCGACCTCGTCGAAGACGTCCAGGATCGGGTTCCACCGCTCCGCGAAGTCCCGGTACCCCGCCTCCACGAGCTCCTCCGACGCGGGCGGGAACATCGCCACGTACTTCCAGATCGACGAGCCGGTGAACCCGGTGACCGTCTTCACGCCCAGCTTCGCCGCCAGACGCGCCGTGTGCTTCATCTCCTCCGCGGCCCGCTGCCGCACCCCCTCGGGATCGCCGTCACCCCAGACGTTGTCCGGCAGGATGTCGCGGTGCCGCTGGTCGATCGGGTCGTCGCAGACCGCCTGCCCCTTGAGGTGGTTCGAGATCGTCCAGACCTTCAGCCCGTTCCGCTCGAGCACCTCGAGCTTGCCCTGGACGTACGCGTCGTCGTCCCATCGCCACGGGTCGAGGTGGTCGCCCCAGCAGGCGATCTCCAAGCCGTCGTAACCCCACTCGCCGGCGAGCCGCGCCACCTCCTCGAACGGAAGGTCGGCCCACTGTCCGGTGAAGAGCGTGATCGGTCGTGCCATGTCGCGTGCCTTCCTCTCCTGTCAGACCTGGGTCCAGCGCGTGCCGTCCGCGCTGGACCGCTCGACGGCGTCGAGCACCCGCTGGACGTGCAGACCGTCCTCGAACGACGGCGTTGGGTCCTCTCCCGCGGCGACGGCGCCGACGAGGTCGACGACCTGGTGGGTGAAGCCGTGCTCGTAGCCGAGGCCGTGCCCGGGGGGCCACCAGCTGCCGGTGTAGGGGTGGTCCGGCTCGGTGACGATGATGCGGCGGAACCCGGACGTGCGGGAGTCGTCCGTGGCATCGAAGAGCTGCAGGACGTTCATCTCCTCGAAGTCGAACGCCAGCGACCCGGAGGTGCCGCTGACCTCGATCCGCATCGCGTTCTTGCGGCCCCAGGCGAACCGGGTGGCCTCCAGCACGGCCGGGGCACCGGAGTCCAGCCGGGCGGTGAACAGCGCCGCGTCGTCGACCGTCACGGGGCCTCGCTCGCTGCCACCCTTCCCGTGCAGCCCGCTGAAGCTCTCCGCGACCGGCCGCTCCTTGACGAACGTCTCGAGCATCCCGGCCACGCCGGCGAACCGCTGCCCGGTGACGAACTGGGTGAGGTCGACGATGTGGGCGCCGATGTCGCCGAGCGCCCCGGAGCCCGCCTTCTCCTTGTCGAGCCGCCAGGACAGCGGCGCCTCCGGGTCGGCGAGCCAGTCCTGCAGGTACTGCGCGCGGACCTGGCGCACCTCCCCGATCCGGCCCTCCGCGACGAGCTGCCGCGCGAGCTGGATCGCCGGAACGCGCCGGTAGGTGAAGCCGACCATCGAACGGACACCGCCCGCACGCGCCTTCCGTGCCGCGTCGACCATCGCCTCGGCCTCGGCCACCGAGTTCGCCATCGGCTTCTCGACCAGCACGTGCTTGCCGGCCGCGAGCGCCGCCTCGGCGATCTCGGCGTGCGTGTCCCCGGGGGTGCAGATGTCCACGAGGTCGACGTCGTCCCGCTCGACGGCGCGACGCCAGTCGGTCTCGACCTCCCGCCACCCGAGCTGCTCGGCCGCGGACCGGGCGGCAGCGTCGCTGCGCCCCACCAGGACCGCCATGTCCGGGGCCATCGGCAGGTCGAAGAACCGTGGCGCCACGCGCCAGGCCTGGGAGTGTGCGCGCCCCATGAACGCGTAGCCGATCATCGCCACGCCCAGGCGCGGCCGGGATGTCTCCCCCATGTGTCCTCCCTTGTCAGGACTCGAAGGCTGTGTCGAGGTACTGCTCGACGTTATCGGCCGTGACCACCGGCGCGTGCAGCTGGATCGTGCGCGGCACCTCCACCTCGACGAGGTCGCTCATCGCCTTGCCCTGCGCGAGCAGCCGGGCCAGCCGGATTCCGTCGGCCGCCTGCGTCGCGGGGTAGATGACCGTGGCCTCGACCACCGAGTCACCGGACTGGATCTCCCGCATCATGTTCGCCGAGCCGGCGCCGCCGACCATGAAGAACTCGTCCCGGCCGGCGTTCTCGATCGCGGAGAGCACCCCGACGCCCTGGTCGTCGTCGTGGTTCCAGATGGCGTCGATCTGCGGCGCCGCCTGCAGGAGGTTCGAGGCCGCCTGCTCCCCGCCCTGGACGGTGAAGTCGGCGGCAACCCGGTTGGAGACCTCGAGGCCGCAGTCGGACAGCGCGTCCTCGAAGCCCTGGCTGCGGTCCTGGGTGAGCGGTAGGGAGTCGATGCCCGCGATCTCGGCGACCACGGCGTCCGGCTGGTCGCCGAGACGCTCGCAGATGTACGTCCCCGCGGAGACACCCATCCCGTAGTTGTCGCCGAGGATGGTGGTGCGGGCGGCGAACGGGCTGGAGAACTCCCGGTCGACGTTGACCACGGGGATGCCGGCCTCCATGGCCTGGGTCGCGACCTCGGTCAGCGCCGCGCCGTCGAACGGCAGCACGACGATCGCGTCGACGTCGTCGTTGATGAACTGCTCGATCTGGCTGATCTGCAGGTTGACGTCGTTCGTGCCCTCGGCCACCTGCAGGTCGATGTCCTCGTACCGTTCTGCCTCGGCCTGCGCGGCACTGGTGATGGCACCCATCCAGCCGTGGTCGGCCGCCGGGGCGGAGAAGCCGATGGTGACGGTCTCGCCCGGCTCGTCGTTGCCGCCGACCGCGACGGGGGTGCTCTGCCCTCCGCCACCGCCGGCTGCGTCGCCGCCGGTGTCCTGGGGCTCGTTGGACGTGCACCCGGCCACCACCAGGGCGGTCGAGGCGAGGCCGGCGAGCAGCAACCGGCGTGGGGTTCGGGACATGGTTCCTCCTTGAACGGGCATGACTGGTCGAAACGCGGCCGGGCTAGGTGCTCCGGTCGCGGGCAAGACGTTGCTGGAGCAGGACGGCGACGACGATGATCGCGCCCTTGGCCAGTGCCTGGGCCGAGATGTCCATGTTGTTCTGGGTGAAGAGGTTCGTCAGGGTCGTGAAGATCAGGACACCCAGGACGGTGCCGACGATGGTGCCGCGTCCACCGGCCAGCAGCGTGCCGCCCACCACGACGGCGGCGATGGCGTCGAGCTCGTAGAGGTAGCCGTTGGTGGACGTCCCGGCGCTGGTGCGAGCCAGCATCATGACGGCTCCGATCCCGGCGCACAGTCCGGAGATCGCGTAGACGTACATCGTGTGCCGAGCCACCTTGATGCCCGCCAGGCGGGACGCCTCGGGGTTCCCGCCGACGGCGACCGTGCGGCGCCCGAAGGTGGTCCGGTTGAGCAGCACCCAGCCGGCGACGGCGACGACCGCGAAGATCCACACGATGACCGGCACGCCGATCAGGTCGCCACGGAAGAGGTCGAGGAAGGACTGGGTATCGACGATCTGCGTCTGGCGGCCGGAGATGACCTCGGCAAGTCCGCGCGCGGCGACCAGCATCGCGAGCGTCGTGATGAAGGCGACCACCCGCCCGTAGGCGATGATGACGCCGTTGACCAGGCCCGCCGCGGTGCCGACGGCGAGGGCGGTGAACACCATGACGAACCAGCCGACGTCCTGCGCCATCGTCTGGGTGGCCAGCGTTGTCGCCCACACCGTCGCCAGCCCGAGCACCGACCCGACGGACAGGTCGATGCCGCCGGCCGTGATGACGAAGGTGACCCCGATGCTGATCACGCCCAGCACGGCGGCCTGCCGCAGGACGGTCATGATGTTGTCGAGGCTCACGAAGTCCGCGCCGGAGGTGATGATGCCGGCGACAACGATGAGCCCGAGGGCCACGACGAGCCCGAGGCTGCGGCTCAGGCCGATGGCGCCCCACCGGCCCGTCCGGGCGTCGGCGATCGTCGCCGCGGCCTGCGCGCTCGGCTCGGTGCCCGGCTGTGTGTCCGGGCGGACGGTCTCGTCGCTCACGCGTGGCTTCCTTCCATGACGAGGTCGAGCACGCGGTGCTCGTCGATCTCGAGTGCCGGGCCGGAGTGGGCGACGCGTCCGTCCGCGACCACCAGGACGGTGTCGGCGAGGCCGAGGACCTCCTCGATCTCGCTCGAGACGAGCAGCACCGCGGTCCCCCGGCGGGTCAGCTCGCGGATCAGCGCGTAGATCTCGGCACGGGCGCCCACGTCGACGCCGCGGGTGGGCTCGTCGAGCAGCAGGACGTCGCAGCCGCGGTCCAGCCAGCGGGCCAGCATCGCCTTCTGCTGGTTGCCGCCGGACAGCGTGCGGACCGCCCGCCCGACGTCCGGCGGTTGGAGGTCCAGGGCCGCGGCCTGCTGACCGGCGGCGCGACGCTCGGCAGGCTCGTCGAGGAAGCCGCCGCGAGCGTACCGGGCGAACGTGGACAGCGTGATGTTGCGGTAGACCGGCTCGTCGAGCAGCAGGCCCTGGCTCTTGCGCTCCTCCGGCGCGAGTCCGATACCGGCGGCGACGGCGGACGCCACGGAGCCGGGCCGCACGGCTTGCCCGCGGACGCGGACGGTGCCCGAGCTCGGGCGCCGCGCACCGCAGATGGTCTCCAGGATCTCTGATCTGCCGGAGCCCACCAGGCCGGCCAGGCCCACGACCTCGCCGGCGTGCACCGTGAGGGACACGTCGGAGAACTCTCCGTCCCGGGCCAGACCCTCGACCTCGAGCACCGGTTCGCGCTCCGTGACGGTGACGTCGGCACTCTCCCCGGGTCGCAGGACGGCCTCGAGGTTACGTCCAGTCATGAGGCGGATCAGCTCGGGCGTGGGGGTGTCCGCCACGGCGAGGCCGCGCGCGACGGTCCGCCCGTCCTTGAGCACCGTGAGGCGGTCCCCGATCTGCCGGATCTCCTCCAGGCGGTGGGAGATGTAGACGACCGCGATGCCGCCGGCGGCGAGGGTGCGCACCACCCGGAAGAGGTTGTCGACCTCCTCCGGGTCCAGGACCGCGGACGGCTCGTCCATGACGATGAGCCGGGCGTCGCGCGAGAGGGCGCGGGCCATGGAGACGATCTGCTTCCCGGCGGCGGAGAGGGTGCCGACCTCCCGGCCGGGCCGGATCTCGGGATGGCCGAGGTGGTCCAGCAGCTCCCGGGTGCGGGCATGGGCACGGTGCCGGCGCAGGAAGCCGCCGGCGGAGAGCTCGTGCCCGAGGAAGATGTTCTCGGCGACGCTGAGCCCGTCCACGACGTCGAGCTCCTGGTACATCGTCGCGACGCCAAGCTCGAGGGCGGCCATGGTCGTCGGGAGGGTGACCGGCTCGCCTCGCCAGGTGATCTGGCCCGCATCCGGTCGGTGTGCGCCGGCGAGCACCTTGATGAGGGTCGACTTGCCGGCCCCGTTCTGCCCGAGCAGGCAGTGCACCTCGCCGGTCGCGATCTCCAGGTCGACACCGTCGAGCGCGCGCGCACCCGGGAACGTCTTGACGATGCCTTCCATCGTCAGCAGGGGCGGCTCCGTCGCCACGCCGTGGTCGGCCATGTGTGGGAACCTAGAGACCCTTTTGCGTAGCGTCAAGCAAAAGGTGCACAGTTATCGACACGTTATGTGGACCGAGGACCCAGAAGGGGGTGCTTGACTGTGCGCATGAGCGAGACCGCGCCGCCGCTGAGCCGACCGAACGGCGCCGGGGACCTGCTCCAGCTGCTCCTTGACGGCCGGCCCAGGACGCGGGCGGAGATCGCCACCCAGACCGGCCAGTCACGCTCCACCATCGCCACGCGCCTCGACTCGCTCATGGCCGCCGGACTGGTGGCCCCCACCGGTGAGGCCTCCTCGACCGGGGGGCGGCCGCCGGCGACGTTCGCGTTCAACCCCTCCGCCCGGCTCGTGCTCGCCGTCGACCTGGGCGCCGTCCACGCCCGCCTCGCGGTGACCGACCTCGCCGGCACGGTGCTCGTCGAGACCGAGGAGGCGCTCGCCGTCGCCGACGGCCCGGAGCACGTGCTCGGCCGGGTGGTCGCCCTGGGGGGCGAGCTGCTCACCGGCAGCGGTCGCGCCGAGGACCTCGTCGCCGTGGGCGTCGGGCTCCCGGGCCCCGTCGAGCACTCGACCGGCCGGCCGGTCAGCCCGCCGATCATGCCCGGCTGGGACGGCTACGACGTGCCGCGGCACCTCGAGGACGCGCTCGGGGCGCCGGTCCTCGTCGACAACGACGTCAACCTCATGGCCCTCGGCGAGCACGCGGTCGAGTGGCCCGAGGTGCAGGACCTGCTCTTCGTCAAGGTCGCCACCGGCATCGGGGCCGGCGTGATCAGCGACGGCCGGCTGCACCGGGGCGCCCAGGGCGGCGCGGGGGACCTCGGGCACATCTCGGTCCCGCACGCCTCCGACGCGGCCTGCCGGTGCGGCAACCTCGGGTGTCTCGAGGCCGTCGCGAGCGGACGCGCGGTCGCCGAGCAGCTGACCGCCACCGGACTGGACGTCCCCGACGGGCGAGCGCTCGTGACCCTCGTCCGCGCCGGGAACCTCGAGGCTACCCGGGCCGTCCGCGAGGCCGGGCGCGAGATCGGCGCGGTCCTGGCCACGTGCGTGAACCTCCTCAACCCCTCCGTGATCGTCATCGGGGGACTCGTCGCCGAGGCCGGTGAGCACCTGCTCGCCGGGATCCGGGAGGTCGTCTACCGTCGTTCGCTGCCCCTGGCCACGCAGCACCTGCGGCTCGTGGCGTCCCGCACCGGCGGCCGCTCCGGGGTGCTCGGCGCCGCCGCGATGGCCGCCCAGCACGTTCTGTCCCCCACCGCCGTCGACGCCGGCATCGCCGGCGTCCCGGCCCGCTGAGGGATCAGCCCGCGACGGGCGCGGCGATCTCCGCCAGATCCTCCTGGAGGCGCCGTCCGACCCACTCCCAGACCCGCTCCGTCCGCGCGCGGTCGTAGCCCCTGGGGGTGGTCTCGGTGAGCATGATGAGCCAGAGGTAGATGCGGTACAGCGCCAGCCGTCGCAGGGCCGGCGGGCCCAGGTCGGCCGCCCCGCCGGCCTCGCGGTAGCCCTCGAGCAGTGCCGCGTCGTCCCGGATGTCACCGGTGAGGGCCAGGGAGACCAGCTCGGCGACCGGGTCCCCCCAGAAGGCACGCTCGGCGTCGATGATCCCGGTCAGCCGCGGCGGGCCGGCGCCGTCCCCCACCAGCACGTTGCCGTCCCACAGGTCGAAGTGGACGAGGATCGGCGTCCGGACGACCTCGAGGTGGCCGAGGTTCGACCGCACACGCCCGAGGACGGCCGCCCCACCTCCGGCGGGGAGCTCGACCCCGTAACGGTCGGCGTCCGCGACGACCTCCTCGACCATGGCGCCGAATGCCGCCGGCCAGGTCGGCGCCCGCAGGCGCGGCTGGGTCAGGTAGCCGAACTCGCTGCCGGTGACGGTGTGCAGTCTGGCCACCGCCTGCCCCAGCTCCCGCCGGACGACCTTCCGGTCTCCGGCCGCCAGGTCCACCTGGTTCAGCAGGGAGCCGGGCAGGTGGCCGAGGAGCAGGTACTCCCGTCCCGGCTCCCCCGGCACGGAGCCGTGGGCCAGCACCTCCGGCAGCACGCCGCCGAGCGCGCCACGTGCCCGTTCGTCGAACATCGCCTCGGCGGACAGGAGGTCCTGCTCGTGGCCCATCCGCGGCCGGTCCGGTGGAGGGGCGACCTTGAGGACCGCCCGGCGTCCGTCGTCGAGCACGAGGTCGTGGACCGCGTTGTAGGTGCCGCCGGCGAGCGGCGCCGAGCTGCGGACCGCGGTCCCGAGCGCCGCGCGCACGAGCTCCCCGGCGGTGTCTGCGGAGCGCGTGGGCACGGAGGTCACCGTACGGCACCCGATCGGCACGGCCGCGCGCCGCCCTGCCGGCCGCGCGCCGTCCGGCTCAGCCCTTCACGGACCCCGCCAGCAGGCCGCGCACGAAGTACTTCTGCAGGGCGAGGAACACGATCAGGGGCACGACGATCGAGACGAACGCGCCGGAGGTCAGCAGGTGCCAGTCCTGGCCGCGGGAGCCGGCCATCTCCGCCAGCCGCGCGGTCAGCGGCTGGACGGCGTTGTTCCCGCCGGTGAAGGTCAGGCCGACGAGCAGGTCGTTCCAGACCCAGAGGAACTGGAAGATCGCGAACGAGGCGATCGCCGGTACCAGCAGCGGCAGCATGACCCGCAGGAACACCGTCACGTGACCGGCGCCGTCGACCCGGGCCGCCTCGACGAGCTCGTGCGGCACCTCCGCCATGAAGTTGTGCAGCAGGAACACCGCGAGCGGCATCGCGAAGCACGAGTGCGCCACCCACACCGCGAGGTACGGGAACGTCTCCAGCGCACCGGAGTCGGCGAAGACCCGCAGCAGCGGGATCAGCGACATCTGCAGCGGCACGATCTGCAGGGCGAAGACGATCACGAAGATCGTGTCCCGGCCACGCCACCGCAGCACGGAGAACGCGTAGGCCGCCATGGTCGCCACGACGAGCGGGATGATCGTCGACGGCACGGTGATGACCACCGAGTTGACGAAGAAGTTGGCCAGCTCGCCCGAGGACGCGCGACCGAACAGGACCTCCTGGTAGTTCTCCAGCGTGAAGGCCGGGTTGCCGAAGATCGACCACCAGCCGGTGGTCCGGATGTCCGCCTGCGGCCGCACAGAGCTGACCAGCATGCCGACGAGCGGGATGGTCCACAGCATCGCGATGACGATCGCGACGGCGGAGCCCACCCGCGAGGTCAGCATCGAGCGGGCCCGCGAGGCCGCCGAGACGCGCGTCGCGCGCCGCCGCAGGGGACGCGGCACCGGGACGCCGGGCTCCTCGAGCGCCACGGCGGCCGGCGTGGATCCGCTCATGATGTGCTCCCCGTGCTCATGCCCCACGCACCTCTCGGTTCTTGACCATCTGCCGCACGTTGAAGACGACGATCGGGATCACCAGCACGAAGATCACGACCGCGAGCGCGGAGCCGGTCCCGCTGTTGCCGAAGGTGAAGGACTGGTCGTACATGAGGTTCGCCAGCACCTGGGTGTCGAACCGCGCGCCGGTCATCGTGCGCGGGATGTCGAAGATCTTCAGCGTGGCGATCGTGATGGTGGTGACGACGACCACCAGGGTCGGGCGGATGCTGGGCACCGTGATGTTCGCGAACATCTGCCACGCACCCACGCCGTCGAGCCGTGCCGCCTCCACGATGTCGTCCGGGATGGCCTTGATCGCGGCGGAGAGCAGCACCATCGCGAACCCGGCCTGGATCCAGATCATCACGAGGATGAGGAAGAACGTGTTCCAGGGGGAGTCCTGCAGGAAGCGCAGCGGCTCCAGGCCGATGCCCACCAGCAGGGCGTTCAGCAGGCCGATCTGCTCCTGCGCGGCGCCGCGGTACTCGTAGACGAACTTCCAGATGATGCCGGCGCCGACGAAGGAGATCGCCATCGGGATGAACAGGAGCGTCTTGGCGATCTTCTCGAACCGCGACTTGTCGACGAGGATCGCGTACAGCAGCCCGACGCCGGTGGAGACCAGCGGCACCAGCACGACCCACCAGAAGGTGTTGAGGAACGCCTGCAGCGAGTCGGGGTTGGTGAAGACCCACTCGTAGTTGGCCAGGCCGACGAAGCCCTCCGCACTGGGGTCCATGAAGGACATGACGGTCGTGCGGACGGCCGGGTAGAGCAGGCCGAGGACGAGCAGGAACACGGCGGGACCGCCGAAGCAGAGCACCATGACCGCGGTGCGGGACCGGCCCGTGGCCCGGTCACCCACCCTCGCGATCCCGAGGATCGCCGCGACCACGACGGCGAACGCGAGCACCGCGAGGACCATCTGGCCCCACTTGGTGTAGAGGAAGAAGTCCATGCCACCCACTCCCTTCGCGCCGGAGACGCGCGTGGCCGGCGGAACCGGGCCGGGGCGGGGTCACGGCGTGCGCCGCGGCCCCGCCCCGGGCGCCGTCATCCGGCCGGCCAGGCCGCCTCGACCTCGTCGAGCGCGGTCTGGCTGTCCGCGCCGTTGACCCAGTCGACCATCGAGGTCCAGAAAGCCCCGGCGCCGACCTCGGACGGCATCATGTCGGAGCCGTCGAACCGGGCGACCGCGTTCTCGTCCTGGAGGATCTCGATGGACTGGCGCAGCACGTCGGAGGAGGCGAGCTCCGGATCCACGCCGAGGTTGGCGCTGATCACGCCGCCGATCTCGACACGGGTGTTCGCCCACTCGGCACTGGAGAGGAACTGCTGGACGGCCACCGTGGCGGGCTCGTCGTTGAAGGCGCCGACGAACTCACCCGCCACGAGCACCGGGGTCTCGCCCTCGTTGATGCTCGGCAGGTAGAACGCGTAGACGTCGCCGTCCGGACCGACCTCGGTGCCCTCGGGCCACTGCGCCTCGTAGAAGCTGGCCTGGCGGTGCAGGAAGCAGGTGCCGTCGAGGATCGGCAGGCCGCCGTCGTTGAACGACGTGGTCGCGATCGATCGGGCGTCCCCGATGCCACCGTTGACGAAGTCCTCGTTCTTGAGGATCGCCCCGGCCGTGTCCAGCGCGTCGACGATCTGCGGGTCGTTGAACGGGATCTCGTGGCTCACCCACTGGTCGTAGACCTCGGCGCCGCCGGTGCGCAGCACCACGTCCTCGATCCAGTCGGTGGCGGGCCAGCCGGTGGCGCTGCCGGACTCGATGCCGGCGCACCAGGGCTTGACGGTCTCGGAGCCGTGGTCGGCGGCGATCTGCTCGGTGAGCGCCATCATGTCGTCCCAGGTCTCGGGGACCTCGTAGCCATTCTCGTCGAACGCCGTCGGCGAGTACCAGACGAAGGACTTCACGTTGGACATCAGCGGCGCGGCGTAGAAGGCGCCGTCGACCGTGCCGTAGGTCTTCCAGTCCTCGGTCCACCCTTCGTCGACGTTGGCCTCGACCTCGGCGGGTGCCTCGACGATGTGGCCGTCGGCCACCATCCGCTGGAGCAGGCCGGGCTGGGGGAACGCCGCCAGGTCGGGTGCGTTGCCGGACTCCGCCTGCACGACGACCTGCTGCTCGAAGTCACCGGACCCGTTGTGCGTCACGGTGATGCCGGTGCACTCGCTGAACTGCGCGAAGGTGTCCTGGAGCTGGTCGGCCTCGACCTCGCGGATGGAGGTGAAGAGGGTGACCTCTTCACCGTCGAAGGTGCCGTACTCCTCGAAGGGCTCGCACTCGGGGCCGCCGGCGGCTCCGCCGCCACCGCCGCCACCACCGCCGCCCCCGCCGAGGTCGTCGGCGCCGCCGCACGCGGCCAGCGTCAGCGCCAGTGCCGCCACGCCGGCGAGCCCGGCGGTCGCGCGGCGCTTCGTCGTCCTAGTCATGGGGGTTCTCTCCTCGTCACGTCCTCGTCACGAGCGCGGGCAAGCGCTCCGTGCGCTTACCCAAGCCTTCCGCCCTCCGGAAATCAACCGGTTCGAGCACACGAGGCGGTAACGATCCGGCAACACCTCTCCCACCTCGACCCGCGAGCCGTCAAAGACGTCCCCACTGGTGACAACTCGACGTCAAGTCTGGACGGTCGGGCACTGCCGGCCGGTTGCCCGGGGCGTCGCTCGAGGCGCCCTCGTGGGCGAACCGGCGCCCGTCAGCGGGCCAGCAGGGCACGCAGGACGACCGCGACGCCGTCCTCGGCCACGCCCGCGGTCACGGCGTCGGCGACCGCCATGACGTGCGGTGCGGCGTCCCCCATCGCGACGCCGTGGGCGGCCCAGCCGAGCATCTCCAGGTCGTTGCCGCCGTCGCCGATCGCGACCGTGGCACCGGGCGGCACGTCCAGCCGGCCGCGCAGCGTCTCCAGCCCGCTGGCCTTCGAGACGCCCTCCGGCGTGATGTCCAGCCACGCGGACCAGCCCACCGCGTAGCCGACCCCGTGCAGGCCGACCCGCTCGACCAGCTCGTGGAAGTCGTCGCTGCCGAGGTCCGGCGCCCGGACCGTGACGCGCGTGGCCGGGGCGGAGACGAGCTCGTCGACGTCCACCACCTCCAGGTCGCCGCTCAGCTCGCCCATCGGGAACGGTGCGGTGACCTTGAACCCCCGCCCCAGGTCCTCCACCGCGAACAGCGCCTCGGGGAGCTCCTCGCGCAGGAGCCGCACGGTGGGGCCGGGGTCGAAGGTGATGACGTCGGTGATCTCGTACCTGCCGTCCCCCAGCCACAGACTCACGGCCCCGTTGGAGGTCACCGCGTAGGTGTCGGTGAGTCCGAGCTCCTCCGCGACCGGCACCGTGGCCTGGATGGACCGTCCGGTGGCGAGCACGACGTGCGCGCCGGCGTCGCGGACGTCGGCGACGGCGGAGCGCACCTCCGGCGAGATCTCACCCGCGTGCGTGAGCAGGGTGCCGTCGATGTCGAGCGCGACCATGAGGTCGCGGCCGGCGTGCGGGAGCGAGCCGGGGATCTCCGCCCGCCAGGCGGCCGCGCGCTCGCTCAGCGGGCGGGTCCCTTCGGAGCTCCTCATGGGGAGTCCTTCGTGCACTCGCCCTGCGGTGCCTCGCTCCACCGCGTCTCGTTCCTCGCCGCGCCTCCGCGGGGGCTCCTCGCGCTCATGCGGGCTCGAGCACCTCCAGCCCGCCGAGGTACGGCCGCAGCCCGGCCGGCACTCGGACCGACCCGTCCGGCTGCTGGTGGTTCTCCAGGATGGGGACGAGCCAGCGTGTGGTGGCGAGGGTGCCGTTCAGGGTGGCGACCGGCCGGGTCCCGCCCGCCGCCCGCTCGCGGATGCCGAGCCTCCGGGCCTGGAACGTGGTGCAGTTCGACGTCGAGGTGACCTCCATGTACCGGGACTGCGTGGGCAGCCAGGCCTCGCAGTCGAACTTGCGGGCGGCGGACGTGCCGAGGTCCCCTGCCGCCGTGTCGATGACGCGGTACGGCAGCTCGACCTTGGCGAGCATCTCCTCCTCCCAGGCGAGCAGCCGCTCGTGCTCCGTCTCGGCCTCCTCGAGGGGGGCGTAGACGAACATCTCGAGCTTGTTGAACTGGTGGACCCGGATGATGCCGCGGGTGTCCTTGCCGTACGAGCCGGCCTCCCGCCGGTAGCAGGTGGACCAGCCGGCGTAGCGGACCGGACCGTCGGACAGGTCGAGGATCTCGTCCGCGTGGTAGCCCGCGAGCGCCACCTCGGAGGTTCCGGTCAGGTACAGGTCGTCCGCCTCGAGCCGGTACACCTCCGGGGTGTGCTCGCCCAGGAAGCCGGTGCCGGCCATGGTCTGCGGCGAGACGAGGGTGGGTGGCGTGACCGGGGTGAAGCCGGCGGCCATCGCCTGGTCGAGCGCGGCGGTGAGCAGCGCCAGCTCGAGCCGCATCCCGACGCCGGTGAGGTAGTAGAAGCGGGCGCCGGCCACCTTGGTGCCGCGCTTGACGTCGATCGCGCGCAGGGCCTCGCCGAGGTCGAGGTGGTCCTTCGGCTCGAAACCCTCGGCAGCGAAGTCCCGCGGGGTGCCGACCTCCTTGAGGACCCGGTAGTCGTCCTCACCGCCCGCCGGGATGCCGTCGACGATGACGTTCGGCACGGCCTCCAGCAGCCGGTCGACCTCGGCCGCGGCCTCGTCGGCCTCCGCCTGGGCGGCCTTGACCGTCTCGGCGAGCTCCTTGGCGCGGGCGAGCACCGCCGGCCGGTCCTCCGGCGAGGCCTTGCCGACCGAGCGGGACACCTGCTTCTGCTCGGCCCGCAGCTCCTCGAACCGGGACAGCGTGCTCCGGCGTCTGCTGTCGGCCTCGAGGAGGGCGTCCACCACGGTCTCGTCGGCGCGCCGGGCACGCTGGCTGGCGCGGACCGTCTCGGGGTCCTCGCGCAGGGCTCGCAGGTCGATCATGAATCCGAGCCTAATGTGCCGACGGGTGCGGCCGAGGCGGCACCGCCGCGAGCCGACGGCGGGGAGGCCGGGTACGTTTCGAGCATGGCCTGGGAGCAGTGGGTCGCCGTCGCGGCGCTCGTCCTGGCGGTGGTCGCCGTCACGATCGGGATCGTCGCGTGGCGCGCGGTACGCAGCCGCACGCCGACGTTCTCCGTCCCGGACGCCGAGGTCGGGGCACCGACGTCGACGGGCCCGCCGGCCGTCGTGGTCAACCCGTCGAAGACCGCCGACGTCGCGGCCCTGCGCCGGCTCGTCGAGCGCACCGCCGCCGAGGCGGGCCTCGGGGAGCCGCTGTGGTTCGAGACCACCGTGGCGGACCCCGGTGTGGGCCAGGCCAGGGAGGCCGTCGCCCGGGGCGCGTCCGTCGTCGTCGCCGCGGGCGGCGACGGGACGATGCGCGCCGTGGGCAAGGCGCTTGCCGGGACGGGCGTGCCGATGGGCGTGGTGCCGCTCGGCACCGGGAACCTGCTGGCCCGCAACCTCGACATCCCGCTGGGCAGCCAGCGCGAGACCGTCGCCGTGGCGCTCACCGGCCGGGACCGGGCGATGGACCTCGGCTGGCTGCGCACCGAGCCGCTGACGCCAGCGGAGGAGGCGACGGTCGAGGGCCGCCCGGCGGTCTCGACCGCCCGGTCGGCGCAGGACGCCACGACGGCGGAGGCCGCCGACGCCTCCGAGCTCGACCCCGCCGTGCCCACCTCCGGCGCGGCTGACGGCCAGGCCGACCCGGAGGAGGAGCACGTCTTCCTGGTCATCGGAGGCCTCGGCTTCGACGCCGCGATGGTCTCCGGTGCGGACGACGAGCTCAAGGCCAAGCTCGGCTGGATCGCGTACTTCGTGGCCGGCGCCCAGCACCTCACCGGCCGGAAGGTTCGCGCCACCGCCCAGCTCGGGGAGTCCGGGCGCAGCGAACCGTTCACGGCCCGCACCATCCTCATCGCCAACTGCGGGCGGCTGCCGGGCGGCGTCGTGCTCTTCCCCGACGCCCAGCTCGACGACGGCTGGCTCGACATCGCGGTGCTCGACACCAAGGGCGGGCTCATCGGGTGGGCGGACCTGCTCCGCAAGGTCACCCTCCAGGGCCTGGGGATCCGGAAGGACCGCATGCCCTACACGACCGGGTCGATCGAGTTCCGGCGCACCCGGTCCCTCGTCGTCCGGACCGAGGAGCCCGAGCACGTCCAGGTCGACGGGGACCTGGTCGGCTACGCGACGACCGTCCACGCCCGGGTGGAGAAGGGTGGGCTCGTCGTCCGCACCCCGTGAGGCGGCTCAGCCCTCGGCCGGCGCCTCGTCCGTGCCGAGCAGGCCCACGACCCACCGGCGGGCGGCGCGGAAGTCCGCGTCGGAGGTGCCCGGCCGCAGCGTGGGACGCACGCCGTCCGCGCGGGGGTAGGACCCCATGAACCGCACGATCGGGCACACCCGGTGCAGCCCGAGGAGCGCCGCCTGCACTCGCTCGTCGGCGACGTGCCCCTCGGCGTCGATGGAGAAGGAGTACCGGCCCAAGGAGTCCCCGATCGGGCGGGACTCGATCCGCGAGAGGTTGACCCCGCGCGTGGAGAACTGCTCGAGCATCCGCAGCAGCGCGCCCGCCTCGTTGTCCGGCAGGTGAACCATGAGCGTGGTCTTGTCGGCGCCGGTCGGCCCCGGCATGTCCCCCGGCCGCGCCACGAGGATGAACCGCGTGACGGCGTTGGGGTTGTCCGCGACCTCGGTGGCCAGCACCTCGAGGCCGTACTCGCCGGCAGACAGCGCGGAGCACAGCGCGGCCTCGAAGCCCTGCGGCTCGTCGGACGACAGCAGCGCGGCGGCCGCCGCCGTCGACGTCGCCGGGACGTGGACGACGTCCCCCAGGTGGGTGGTGATCCACGTGCGGCACTGCGCCCAGGCGTGCGGGTGGGTCGAGATCCGGCGCACGTCCTCCAGCCGGGTCCCCGGCCGGGCCGAGAGGGTGAAGGTGATCGGCACCAGCATCTCGCGGACGATGACGAGCGGGTCGCCCGCGGAGATCGCGTCGAGGGTGGCGTTGACGCCGCCCTCCACCGAGTTCTCGATCGGGACGACGGCGTAGTCGGCGTCCCCGCCGCGGACCATCTCCAGGGCGGTGACGACGTCGGTGCAGGGCACGAGGTCGGCCCGGTCGGGGCCGGTCACCTGGAGCAGCGCCGACTCCGTGAAGGTGCCCTCGGGCCCGAGGTAGGCGTACCGGGGCCGGTCGCCGGGCGCCGGCCCGGTGGGCTCCGTCGTCGTCTCGTGCGCGGTCACGCCCGTCAGCGTAGCCGCGTCCCCGACACCCCCCGCCCGCGCGTCCGAGGAGTCGACGGGTGAGGCGACGCGCGCACGTAGTCTGCTGATGTGGCCCGGAAGCGCAGGTGGCAACGGTGGGTGGTCATCGCCATCGTGGTGCTCGCCATGCTCGGGCTGGTCCTGCCGATGGCCATGACGGCCCGCGCGGCGACCCCCGGCACTGCCGGAGGACCCGCCGACGAGGAGACGTCCGGCGCCGCGGACGACGGCGCGACCGCCGGCGAGATCGTCGTGGTCGGGATGGCAGGCGTGCGGTGGGACGACCTGTCGGCGCTGGCCACCCCGCACCTGTGGTCGCTCGCCGAGCGCGGTGCGTCCGCGAACCTCGTGGCCCGCTCGGTCCGGTCCTTCTCCTGCCCGGTCGACGGCTGGCTCGCCCTGTCCGCGGGCCGCCGGGCGGCGGACGTGCCGATGCCCACCTACGGCGCCTGCCGCCGGCTGGCGGGTCCGGGCGAGGACGGCGTGGTGCCGGCGTGGGACACCTACCTCGAGGCGGCCGCGGTCGACGGCTACGACGCCGCACCCGGCACGCTCGGAGACCTGCTCACCGCCGCGGACGTGCCCACCCTCGCCGTCGGGCCGGGCGCCGCCGTCGCCCTCGCCACCTCCGACGGCGTGGTGGCCGGTGACTACCGGCCGGGCGGGCCGGACCCGGAGCTGCTGCACGGCGTGCTGGGTGAGTCGCTGCCCGGGCACGACCTGACCGTGGTCGACGTCGGCGCGGTCCGCGACCACAACCGGCCGCTGGTGGGCGCGCGCCCCACCGAGCAGCTGCCGGTGGAGGAGCCGGACCCGGACGAGACGCCGTCGCCGGACCCCGACGAGGCCTGGATGCTCGCCGCCCCGGGGCGTAGCGAGCAGGTGGCGCGGATCGACGAGCGGGTCGGGGCGGTCCTGGCGGCGGTGCGCGCGGAGGCACCGGACGCGACGGTGGTCCTCGCCTCGCTGGCGGACTCCGGCTCAGTGGCGATGATGCAGGTGGCCATCGTGGACGGCCCGGCGCTCACGGCGGACGTCCCCGACGGCGGGGCGGCGCTGCAGAGCCGCTCGACCCGCCAGCCGGGGATGATCCAGTCCACCGACCTGACGCCGACCCTCGTCGGCATCCTCGGCCTCGACCCGCCGGCCGGGCTGGTGGGCGCGCCGGTCCGGGCCGAGCCGGACGGAAGGTCCGGTCCGGACCGGGTCGCGGCCCTCGCGGACGAGAACGACCACGCGGTGGCCGTCCGCCCGGTGAAGGGGCCGTTCCACTCCGGGCTCGTCCTGGTCAATCTCCTCCTGTACGCCGCGGTCACCATCGGCCTGAACCGGCGGGTCCTGGACCGGGGCGCCGCCTGGTTCGCGCGACGCCGCGCGGGCGGCGTCGCGGCCGCGCTGCGTTCCCGCCGTCCGCAGGGTGCGCTGCGGGCCGTGCGCACGGCCGCCGTCGCCGTCGGCGCGCTGCCGGTCTCGTCGTTCCTGGCGAACCTGCTGCCCTGGTGGCGGATGGGGACCCCGGCGCTGGTGCACCTCGCCTCGACCCTCCTCATCACCACGGGCGTCACCGCGCTCGCGCTCGCGCGGCCGTGGCGGCACCGCCTGCTGGCGCCGGTCGCCGTGGTGGCCGGCCTGACGGCGCTCGTGCTCGCCGCCGACGTCCTCACCGGGGCCAGGCTGCAGGTCTCCGCGCTCATGGGCATCCAGCCGGAGGTGGGCGGCCGGTTCTACGGCTTCAACAACTCCTCCTTCTCTCTCTTCGCGGCGGCCACGATCCTCGTGGCGACCTGCCTGGCCGAGCCGCTCGTCGAGGCCGGTCGACGGCGCCTCGCCGGCGCCGTCATCGCCCTGGTCGGGCTCGTCGCGGTGGTGCTGGACGGCGCGCCGGCGATCGGCGCCGACTTCGGCGGTCCGCCGGCACTGGCCCCCGGGTTCCTCGTCCTCGCGCTGCTGGCCGCCGGGATCCGGCTGACCTGGCAGCGGATCGTGCTGGTCCTCGGCGTCACCGGTGTCCTGGTCGCGGGCTTCTCCCTGCTCGACTGGTTGCGTCCGGCGGACGAGCGGACGCACCTGGGCAGGTTCGTCGAGACCGTCCTCGGCGGCGGGCTGTGGTCCGTGCTCGAGCGGAAGCTCACGCAGAACCTCGCCAACCTGTTCGGCTCCACGCTGACGCTGCTGGCCATCGGCGGCATCGTCGTGGTGGCCCTGATCCTCACCAAGCCGCTGCGGGAGGCGGCACGGTCCGGACGCAACGAGGCGTACGCGTGGCTCGCCGGCGACGGCTCGGCGGCCCGGACGGGCACGCCCTCGGTCATGCTGCGCCCGGTGCTCGTGGCGCTCACCGTGACGTTCCTGATCGCCTTCGCGGCCAACGACTCCGGCATCGTGCTCCCGGCGATCGGGATCTCCCTGGCCGTGCCGCTCCTGGTGACCGTGCTGATGGGATGGTTGCTGGCGCGCGCCGGGGAGGGTCACTCCTCCGGCGACGTGGGCGTCTCCGGTGTCTCGGGCGTGGCCGCCGACCCCTCGGCGGGCGCGTCCGACCAGGCGCGGTAGGGCCGGCCCGGCCGCTGACGCGCCGGGTTGTCACCGCGGCGCGAGGTGGGCACTCGCACGCCGCGGACCCTGCGCGCGCCGATCGCGAGGGTGACGTCGCGGTACTGGGCGCCCCGGTGCAGCTGCCCTGCCAGGTCGTTCTTCGAGGCCCGGTGCCGCAGGTCGCACGGCACCTCCTGGACGGTGAAGCCGGAGACCAGCAGGTCGATCGTCATCCCCGTCTCGACGCCCCAGCCGCGCGCCAGCGGCGTGGCGGCGTCGAACGCCTCGCGGGTCAGGCACCGCTGGCCGGACAGCGGTTGCGTGGCGTGCCACCCGGTGGCCCTCTCGATGCCCTTGCGGGCCAGGCCGGTGACGATGCCGCGGCCACCGGCGCCCGGTTGCGGGGGCAGCACCGCGATCGTGCAGTCCGCAGTCCCGGCCACCACGGGCGGGACGAGCGGCGAGGTGGCGACGGCCGTCTCCGCGAGGTCGGCGTCGATGAACAGCAGGAGCCGCGCCGCGGCGCCCTCGACGTCCCGCATGGCCACGACGGAGGCGCCGGTCTCCATGGCCGAGGCCTTGCCCCGGTTGACCGAGTGCCGCACCACGACGGCACCGGCCCGGCGGGCGGCGTGCTGGGTGTCATCCTCCGAGCCGTCGTCGACGACGAGCACCAGGTCGACGTGCGGGATGGCCCGCGCCGCACGCACGGTCGCGGCGATGCGCTCCGCCTCGTCCTTGGCGGGTATCACCACGGCCACCCGTTGCGACCTCGCTGGTGAGGATGTCACGGGGTAAAGCCTAGCCACGACACTCGCCAAGAGCGCTTGACCTGGGCGCGTCGGTGCGCCGGACCGCAACTCCCTCGCGGGAACCCGTCAGCGCAGGCTGACCTGTCGGGAGACGATGCCGGCCCGGGCGCGGCGCTGGTCCGGGGTGAGGGGCTCGGTGACGGCGACGGCCTCGGCGAACCGGGCCTCGAATGCGGCCGCCGGGCCGGCCAGCTCGTCCGCCTCGGTGCCGCGGGCGAGCTCCCACACCGGGATGAGCAGCCCGCAGGCCCGGAAGGCGCCGACGAACTTGGCGTCCTCGTCGACGGCGGAGGCCCGCTCGGCGTGCAGCCGGGCGATCCCGTCGAGCACCCGCTCGGGGTCCTCCGGACGGGCCCAGCGGAGGAACTCACGGCTCATCCGGCACCAGTAGGCGGAGGCGACGCCCTCGACCTTGACGGTCGGCACGATGTTGCTGTTGGCGGTCTCGAGCGCGGCGGCGACGTCGGGCTGGTCGGCGGTGTCCTCGTCGAGCCAGAACGCGAAGCTGTCGTGCACGGTGACCTCGGGCGTGACCGAGGTGTCCAGCACGTCCTGCAGCCGCGGGCCGGGCTCGAGGATGCCGAGGTTGCGCACGGGTGAGCCCGGCTCCAGGTCGAGGGCGGCGAGGATCGCGGCGGCGACGTCGCGGGAGGCGTCGCCGGAGTGCGATCCGGTCTGCATCGCGACCAGCACGGTGCCGTCCTCGCGCCGCAACGCGGGCAGGAAGTCCGGCAGCAGCGTGACGAGCTCGATGTCCCGGCCGCCGTGCTCGGCGGTCGTCCGCACCGTCGCCGTCGCCGCCGGGACCACCTCGCGCATGGCGACGAGATCGGTCTCGCCCGGCAGCCCCTCGAAGGGGCGCTCGACGTACTCGACCCGTGCAGGCTTGGCGGACGGCTGCGCCGGCCCGGCGGGACGCTTCCTGCGGCTCTTCTTACCCATGGCGCACCAGCCTACGGGCGCGGGGCCGGCGCGGCGGCGCCATCCTGCTCCCCCGTGCGCCGGCGGGGGCTGCCGCCGCGTCGTGCCCAGCGGTCAGGACGGGCTCGCGAGCGGGCCGCGGGTCGTTCTATGTTGCGCTGGGAGTTGATCCGCATGCCTGCCAAGACCGCTGACGAGACCGCGACGACGCACGTCGGGGTGCCGAGGTGAGCCCGCGCGTGGCCGTCACGGACACCGCGGTCCCGGACGAGACGCTGGAGCGGGAGCTCGCCGAGCAGACCGGGGCCGAGTACCGCAGCGTCCGCGACGGGCTCGGCCTCGACGAGGTGCTGGACGGCGCCGACGTCGTGTTCACGAACTTCGCCACGCTCGGCCCGCAGGAGCTGGCCCGTCTCGCGCCGGGCGCCGTCGTCGTGCGGTACGGGGTCGGGGTCGACAACGTCGACCTCGCTGCCGCCGCCCGGCTCGGCGTCCGCGTGACCAACGTCCCGGACTACGGTGCCGACGTGGTCGCCGACCACGCCGCCACCCTCGCCGGCCTCGCGGTGCGGCGGGTGATGACGCTCGACCGGCGGATGCGGGCGGGCGAGCAGCCGATCGCCGCCGAGGCCGGGCGGATCCGCAGCTTCGCCGCGCTCACCGTGGGGCTGGTCGGTGCCGGGCGCATCGCGCGGCTGGTCGGTCGCCGCCTGGCCGCCTTCGGCGCGCGGATCGTCGCGGCCGACCCGTACGCCGACGCCGAGGCGCTCGCGGCCGAGGGCCTCACGCTCGTGGACGTCGAGACGCTGCTGGCCGAGGCGGACGTCATCTCGCTGCACGCGCCCCTGACCGACGAGACCCGGCACCTGCTCGACGACGCCACCCTCGCCCGGGTCCGGCCGGGCGTCGTCGTCGTCAACACCGCCCGCGGAGGACTGGTCGACACCGACGCGCTGCTGCGTGCCCTGGACGCCGGCAGGGTCGCGGTGGCCGCGCTCGACGTCACCGAGCCGGAGCCGCTGCCCGCCGACCACCCGCTGCGCACGCACCCGAACGTCGTGCTGACCCCGCACTCGGCCTTCTACGCGGAGGAGTCGATGGCCCGGCTCCAGTCGCTCGCCGTCGACGAGGGCCGTCGGGCGCTAGCCGGCGAGCCGCTGCGCTCCCCCGTGCCGCTGCCCGACACCGGAGGTGCCAGGTGAGTACCCGCCCGCTGAGCTGCGCCACGTTCGTCGCCGGGGAGTTCCGGACCGGCGGTGCGGTGCTCGAGCGTCACAACCCCGCGACCGGTGAGCTCGTCGCGACCGCGCCGGTGGCCGACGCCGGGACGGTCGAGGAGGCCGTCCGGGCCGCGACGGAGGCCTTCGGGTCCTGGAGCCGCACCAGCGGGTTCGAGCGTGGACGACTGCTGCGCGAGCTCGGCCGGGTCGCGCTGACCAGGCTCGAGGACCTTGCCACCGCCATGACGCTCGAGCAGGGGAAGCCCCTGGACGAGGCGCGCGGCGAGGTCCGCAAGTTCGCCCAGGCGATGCGCTACTACGGCGAGGAGGCCGAACGCGTCGAGGGACGCACCGTGCCCAACGAGAGCGACGACTTCCTCAGCGTCGTGGTGCACGAGCCGGTCGGCCCGGTGGCCGCGATCACGCCGTGGAACTACCCGGTGGAGCTGGTCGGCTGGAAGCTCGGCGGCGCCCTCGGGGCCGGGTGCACGATCGTCGTCAAGCCCTCGGAGTACACCCCGGGACCGGCGCACCTGCTCGCCGAGTGCGTCCAGGAGGCCGGGTTCCCACCCGGTGTGGTGAACGTCGTCCACGGCGACGGCGAGGTCGGTGCCGCGCTCGCCGGGCACCCCGACGTGGCGAAGGTGGCGTTCACCGGGTCCGCGACCACCGGCGCCGCGCTGTTCCGCACCGTGCACGGGGTGACGCCCCTGACCATGGAGCTCGGCGGCAGCTGCCCGATGATCGTCTCCCGTCACGCGGACCTCGACCTGGCGGTGGCGGGCGCCGCACGCCGCTCCTTCCGCAACGCGGGCCAGATCTGCATCGCCATCAACCGGATCTACGTGGAGGAACCGGTCTACGAGGAGTTCCTCGCCGGGCTGGCTGCGGCCACGACGGCCCTGCGGGTCGGCGACGGCTACGCGGACCCGACGGTCGACGTCGGGCCGGTCACCATGGCCGAGATCCGCGACCGTACCCACCGGCACGTCGCCGACGCCCTCGACCGCGGCGGCGTCCTCGTGGCGGGCGAGGCGGAGGCGGACACCGGCGGCCTCTTCGTCACCCCGGCCGTGGTCGCCGGCGCGCCGGCCTCCTCCCTGCTGATGAGCGAGGAGACCTTCGGTCCCGCGGTCGGCGTCGCCCCGTTCACCTCGATGGACGAGGCCGTCAAGCACGCCAACGCCGTGCCCGGCGGCCTGGCGGCGTACCTCTTCACCGAGCGGCTCGCCGAGACGGTCGACGTGGCCCGGTCCCTCGACTTCGGCAACGTCGGGGTGAACACGGTCGACGCCGGCATCATCAACGCCCCCTACGGCGGCCGCCGGGAGTCCGGCTTCGGGCTCGAGCACGGCCCCGAGGGGTTGCACGGCTACCTGCAGCTGAAGCACGTGCGGGTGCGGCACCGCCACTGACCTGTCCTTAGACACGAACGAATCTCTGACACGACGAAGGAGTCACCGTCATGCTGATCGGGATCGACCTGGGCACCTCGACCTGCAAGATCATCGCCGTCGACGCCGACGGCGCGGTGGTGGCCAAGGCCAGCCGCGACTATCCGATGATCAACCTGCGGCCCGGCTGGGCCGAGCAGGAGCCCCACCTGTGGTGGAGCGCCACCGACGAGGCGATGACCGAGCTCGCCGCGAGCCTGCCGGGGAAGGGCGCGGAGGTGCGCGGGATCGGGCTGTGCGGCCAGATGCACGGCCTGACCGCGCTCGACGCGGACGACGAGGTGATCCGCCCGGCGATCCTCTGGAACGACCAGCGGGCCGCCCCGCAGTGCGACGCGCTGACGGAGCGCGCCGGCGGCCTCGAGGAGCTGCTGCGGATGACCCGGAACCGGATGCTGCCCGGCTTCACGGGCGGCAAGATCCTGTGGCTGCGCGAGCACGAGCCGGAGCACTACGAGCGGATGGCGAGCCTGCTCAACCCGAAGGACTACCTGCGGCTGCGCATGACCGGCCGGCACGTCACGGAGGTCTCCGACGCCTCCGGCACCGGGTTGTTCGACGTCGAGCGGCGGCAGTGGTCCGAGGAGCTGCTGGAGATCGCCGACATCGACCTCTCGTTGCTGCCGGAGGTCGTCGAGTCCACCGAGGTCACCGGCACGCTGCTGCCCGAGCTCGCGCGCCGGTGGGGCCTACCCGAGGGGACGCCGGTCGTCGGCGGCGGCGGAGACGCGGTCATCCAGACGACGGCGATGGGTCTCATCGACGAGGGCGAGGCCGGCTTCACGATCGGCACCGCCGGGATCGTCGCGGGCGGGCTGACCCGGTGCCCCGACAACCCCGGCGGCCGGGTCCAGGTCTCGTGCGGGAACGAGCCCGGCCGGTGGCACATCATGGGAGTCTCCCTCAGTGCCGGCGGCGCGCTGCAGTGGCTCCGGGACTCCCTCTCACGCCTCGACACCCAGCACCCGTTCACCTTCGACCGGCTCGTGGAGGCGGCGCAGGAGGTCGAGCCCGGCTCCCGCGGGCTGCTCTTCCTCCCCTACCTGCTGGGCGAACGGTCCCCGCACGTCGCCCCGGACGCGACGGCGTGCCTGGTGGGACTCAGCCAGTTCCACCACGTCGGCCACATCGCACGGGCCGTCGTCGAGGGCGTGCTGATGAACATGCGCGAGATCCTCGAGATCTGCGTGGCGGCCGGCCTGCAGACGGACCGCATCGTGGCTTCCGGCGGGGCGACGAACCACCCGATGTGGTTGCAGACGCTGGCGGACGTGCTGAACCGCGAGGTGGTCACCGCGACCGGGGCCACCGAGGGCGGTGCCTACGGCGCCGCGCTGGCGGCCGGCGTGGGCGCCGGCGTGTGGCCGGACCTGCCGACGGCGCTCGGGCGGCTGCAGGTGGAGCAGACCCTGACGCCGAACCCGGCGGCGGCCGAGCAGTACGAGCGCACCTTCGCGGCGCACCGACGCCTGCACGAGGCGCAGCAGGAGGTCCGCGAGCTCCTGGCGACCGTGGGCGGCGGCTCGTGACCGCGATGACGCCGCAGGACCGCGCCAAGCAACATGTCGGGCGGGCTGCCGTGGAGCGCTACGTGCGTCCCGGCATGCTGCTCGGGCTCGGCTCGGGCACCACCAGCCACTGGTTCGTCCGGGCCCTGGGTGAGGCGGTGGCCGACGGGCTGGAGGTGCGCGGGATCCCGACGTCGCGCTCGACGGAGGAGCTCGCGCGGTCCCTGGACGTCCCGCTCGTCGGGTTCGACGAGATCGACCGCATCGAGCTCGTCGTCGACGGCCCGGACGAGGTCGACCACGACGGGCACATGACCAAGGGCGGCGGCGCATGCCTGCTGTGGGAGCGGATCGTGGCCGACGCCGCAGAGCGGTACCTGTGCGTGGCGGACACGACCAAGCTGGTGGAGCGGCTCGGCGCGTTCCCGGTGCCGATCGAGGTGGTCCGGCACGGCTGGGAGTCCACCGGCCGGTCCGTCCGGCGGCTGCTGTCCCACCACGGCTACCCGGACGCGCCGATCACGCTGCGCACGAAGGACGGCGAACCGGTGGTCACGGACTCCGGCAACCTCATCCTGGACGCCGCACTCGGCTCGATCACCGACCCGCTGGTGCTGGACCGGGAGCTGAACTGGATCCCGGGCGTGGTGGAGAACGGCCTGTTCACCGGGATCGCTGACGAGGTGCTCTTCGCCGATCCCGACGGCGCGATCACCGTGATGGAGACCGCGGGCTCACCGGCGGGCCGGCCGACCACCACCGTGCACGGACGCCGCACGACCGGCACCTGACCGGTCCGCGGCCACACCGTTCAGGACCAGCGCCAGTTGTGCGGACGCGCCCTCGGCCGGTAGGCGCCTTCGGGCAGGTCGTCGGCGACGCGGATCATCCACCGCACCAGCTGCCGGTGCAGCCGCTCACGCACCTCGCGATGCGCCGGATCCTGCGCGAGGTCGACGTGCTCGGCCGGGTCGGCCTGGAGGTCGTACAACGCCTCGGCGCCGCGGTCGTCGACCACGAGCTTGTACCGCCCGGAGACCACCATCCGTTCACCGCCGCTGTGGGTGACGCTGTTGAGCTCGTCGAAGGTCCGGCCCTCGTACGGGAAGTGCAGCGGCGGCCGGTCGTGCTCGTCGTAGGACACACCCCCGTAGCCGAGCTCCCCCAGGATGCTGTCGAACTCCTCCGCCGGGGCGTTCTCGCCGGCCAGCAGCGGCGCCAGGCTGCGGCCCTGCACCCCGGGCGGCAGGGACTGGTCCAGCAGCTCGCAGAGCGTCGGCAGGAGGTCGACGATCGAGACCAGCTCCTCCCGCCGCTGCGCGGCGACGCCAGGGCCCGCGATCCCCAGCGGGATCCGCATGAGCGCGTCGGACATGCCGGCGCCCTTGCGCTGCAGCCCGTAGTCGCCGACGTAGTCGCCGTGATCGCTGACGAAGACGACGATCGTCTCCGCGAGCCGGTCGCCGAGACCGTCCAGCAGTCGCCCGACCTGGTCGTCGAGGAGCCGGAGCATCCCCAGGTAGTTCGCCCGGTAGCGGCGCCAGTCGTCGTCGAACCCGGGCCGCTTCCCGGCGATGAGGTCGTGCAGCCACCGGTGACGCCACGTCAGGTCGCCGAGCACCTCCGGCCCGGCGAGCCGGTCCGGGACCTCGTCCTCCGGGAAGAGGCTGAAGTAGGGCTCGGGGACCTGGTAGGGGTTGTGCGGCTCCGGGAAGGAGACCCACAGCAGGAACGGGTCCTCCCCATGCTCCCGGCCGTGCCGGTCCACGGCGTCCAGCGCGCCGGTGACGATCCGGTGGGGCAGCTGGCACTCCAGCGGGAACGGCGTCGGTTCCCGGGCCACACCGTGGTCCAGCTCACGCAGCCACGCGTCGAACGCCGCCTGCTCCGGCCCCTCCTCGGGACCGTACTCGTGCATGTACGGGCCGTGGAAGGTGTCGAAGTCCTGTGGTCCCCTCGGCATGTGCGGCTTGCCCGCGAAGTGCAGCCGGTAGCCCGCGGCGCGCAGCACGTCCACCAGGTCACCGCCGTGGTAGGCGTGCCCGGCGGTGCTGTTCTGCCGTACCCGGTGCGCGGTCGGGAACCGCCCGGTGAGCAGGCTGGTCCGGGCCGGCACGCACGCCGGGTAGCTGGTGTAGGCCCTGGTGAACCGGGTGCCACCGGCCAGCAACCGGTCGAGCCGCGGCATGGTGTCGGGCCCGCCGTCGCCCGCCGTCAGCCCGGCACGGTGCTGGTCGGTCATGACGAGGAGGACGTTCGGGCGCGACGACGAACCCATGCGAGCCGTGCTCCTCCTTCGTCCCGGCGGTCTCGCCGCTACTGCTGGTAGCCCTCGAGGATGCCCAGCAGCTCGTCGGCCGCCTCCCCGGGCGTGCGGTCGCCGAAGAGGACCTCGCCCGTGATGCGCTCGAAGTCGTCACCGAACGTGCTGGCCTCGCTGGGGGTGACCTGGGGCGGCGGGACGACCTCGTCCTGGAGATCGGACGCGAACTCCACCGAGTTCCTGCCGGTGGGCGACAGCTCCGGCTCGATGACCTCCTGGATCTCCGGGTCGGCAGGCACGCCGCGCTCGACACCGAAGATCCGCGCGGCCTCCTCGTCGTTCAGCATGAAGTTGACGAAGGTCGCCGCCTCCTCCGGGTGCTGCGTGGACTGCGCGATCGACCAGTACATGGAGGCCTTGTTGACCATGTGGTGCTCGCCGGGCGTGCTCGCGGGCATACGCAGGAGCCCCATCTCGACGCCGGAGGCGTCGACGTAGGCCTGCACCTGGGTGTGCCACAGCGGCGTGAAGGCGGCCCGGCCGGTCGCGAAGGGGTTCTGCTCGAGCGCCACCCCGATGCTCTCCGTCTGGAGGGTCGGCGGGGGGACGGCACCGGAGTCGACGAGGTCCTGGTTCGTCTCGTAGAAGTCGATGATCGTCTCCCGTGAGACCGGGTTCTCGTCCTCGCGGTTGAACACCTCTTCGCCACGCTGCCGGGCCTGGATCTGCAGGTTGGCGAGCTGGAGCGACCAGTAGTCGATCCCGTAGGCATCCCCACCCAGCTCGGAGTGGACCTGGCCCGCGATCTCGTAGAAGTCCTCCCAGGTCCACGTGGTGTCGTCCGGGACCTCGATCCCCGCCTCCTGCAGCATCTCGGGGTTGTAGGCGAGCGCATGCTGCGCGATGCCGACGGGCGCGCCGTACAGCGTGCCGTCGACCTCGCCGGTGAGCAGGACGTCCTCCGACATCCCGGACAGGTCGAGGCCGTCGAGTGTCTCCAGGTCCAGCAGGCTGCCCTGGCTGCCGTAGGCGGCGATCTGGCTCTCGTCCATCTGGATGATGTCCGGGGCGTCACCCGCCGCGGTCGCCGTGGCGAGCCGGTCCCAGTACGAGTCCCAGCTGGTCCACTCCGGCGTGACGGTGATGTTCGGGTGCTGCTCCTCGAAGCGGGCGATGACCTGTTCGGTGAGGTCGGCGCGGGCGTCGGCACCCCACCAGGTGAAGCGGAGGTTCACCGGTCCGCCGTCCCCACCGTCGTCCCCGCCGCCCTGGTCGGCGAGGTTCTCGGCCTGACCGCAGGCGGCCAGGGTGAGCGATACTCCGGCGAGTGCGGCCAGGAGCGTCCGTGACCGGCGTTTCGTCGTCATGGTCTGGGACCTCTCTGTCGGGGACTTGCTGCGGTGCCGTCAGGGTCCGACCACCGCGGCCGGGACGGCGGCAGGCTGTGCTGCCCGGCCGGGCTCATGCGGTCATCTCTGCCGCGACCGGGCGGCCGTTCATCGCATGGTAGAAGGGGTTCACGGGGGTCAGGTCCGTCCGCAGGACCGGCTGCCCGGTCAGCGCCGAGGCGTACAGGCCCGCGACGAGCTCGAGCGACCGGCGGCCGTCCGTACCGCTGCTCGGTGGCCGTGCGCCGGCGTCCATGGCGTCGAGCAGCGCACGGAGCTGCGCGGTGTGGGAGCTCGCGACGCTCGCGTTCGGCCGCGGTGCCCACGCGGCCGAGACCCGCTCGTCCACGTGCGACGCCGGGGTCCACACCCAGCTGCTGTCGTCGTAGCCGTACAGGTGGTTCAGCTCGACCGTCGCGTCGGTGAAGTCGAACCGCAGATAGCTGGTCTCGCGCGGGGAGAGCAGGCTGTTGACGACCGACATCATCGCGCCGGACTCCAGCCGCACGGCCGCCATCGACACGTCCTCGGTCTCGATGTCACGGTCGAGGGTGCCCATCATGGCGCGCACCTCCGCCCAGTCGCCGAGGATGTGCAGGGCGAGGTCGAACTGGTGGATGCCGTGGCCCATGGTGGGTCCGCCACCCTCGGTGTCCCAGCGCCCGCGCCACGGCGGGTCGAAGTAGCCGTGGCCGCGGTACCACATCGTGTGGCAGGCCGCGACGAGCGGCCGGCCGAGCGCGCCGGTGGCCAGCTGCTCCCGCAGCCGGGCGGCGCCGGAGCCGAACCGGTGCTGGAAGACGTAGCTGACGTACGGGCCGCCGTCGCCCTCGAGCGCCATCAGCTCGTCGTACTCGGCGAGGGTGAGCGTGGGGGGCTTCTCGCACCACACGTGCACCCCGGCGCGGAGGCAGGCCGCGACAGCCGGGCGGTGCGCGCCGGGCGGGGTGCACACGACGGCGAGGTCGAGGGACTCGGCGTCGAGCATCGCCTCGATCGCCGTGTAGTGGCGCGGGATGTTCCACGTCTCGGCGAACGTGCGGGCGCGCTCGGCGTCGACGTCGACGACGGCGACCACCTCCACCCGCTCACCCAGGTCACGGACGGCGGGCAGATGGCGGCCGCCCGCGATGCCACCGGCCCCCACGATCCCCAGACGGGCAGGTCCTCGCTGCATCGCGGCCCTTCGTCGGACGACAGCGCCTCCCTGGCCGGAAAGCGCTATCACGCTCGGTCATCGTCGTACCCACGTCGCGGTGGGTGATGCCCACGAGCCTAGAGTGCCCGTTCGAGGCCGACAAGCGAGTGCCCGCATGGCGGCGGACCGGGCGTCGCCGGCGGGCCGTCAGACCCGGGCGAGCATCGCGTCGATCGTCTCCGCGACCGGCGTGCCGGCCTCGAGGAGCCGGTCTCCGGCCGGGACGAGCAGGCCGCGGTCCCCGGCGTCGTACAGCTCGGCGAGCAGCTCCGCGGCGCGCGGCGGCAGCCCGGCCGAGACCAGCGTGGCGGTCCAGGCCTCCCGCGGTACGACCACGACCTCGAGGGTGCTCCCGAGCGCCCGCCCGAGCGCGGTGGCGACCTCCTGCTCGGTCACGGCCGGACCGAGGACGTCCACCACCTGCGATCGGGTCGGCGGTGCCATGAGGATCCCGGCGACGAGCGCGCCCACGTCGCGGGCGGCGACCATCGGCACCGGCACGTCCGCCCGGCTCGCGAAGACGGGATACGCCCCGTCGGCCGTCGCTGGTCCGAGCGTCTCGGCGACCTTCTCCTGGAAGTGCGTGCACCGGACTGCCGAGAGGATCGTCCCGGTGGCCCCGAGGCGCTGCTCGAGGTCGCGGAGCCACGCGACGACCTGCGGCGGGTGCTCCAGGTCCGCGCCGAGCGAGGACAGCAGCGCGACGTGCGGGACACCGCTGTCGGCGACGGCTCCGGCGATCGACGTGGTCAGGGCTGCCTGGTCGCCGGCGATGTCGGGGACCGCAGGGCTGAAGGGCAGCAGGGTGAAGAAGCCGGTGCTGTCCCGCAGCACGGCGGCCAGCGCGGACCGGTCGCGCAGGTCGACCACGCGGACCTCCGCACCGCGTTCCTGCCACGACCGGCCGGCGGCGGGGTCGCGGACCAGCACGGTGGTGGGTGCGCCGGCGTCGAGCAGCGCCCGCGCGACGGCGGACCCGACGTTCCCGGTGACTCCTGCGACGGTGTACATGACTCCTCCTCGGCTGACTGATTCGGGTGTGCACCAGTGCATGCCACGGCGACGAGACGTTCCATGGCCACGAGGCGCGCAGACATGCGCGTGCGTCTCGATCAGCGCCCCGTGACGCACCTGTCGCGGCTACCGTTGGCGCGTGGACGCCCTCGCCGACCTTCTCGACGGTGTGCAGGCCCGCAGCGCCGCGTTCTGCCGCACCGTGCTGGTCCCGCCATGGGCGCTGCGCATCGCCGACCACGCGCCGCTCGCGCTGGCCACGCCGCTGCGCGGGCACGCCTGGGTGGTGGACGCGGGCAGCACGTACCGGGTCGGGCCCGGAGACGTGGCGGTCGTGACGGGAAGCAGGCCCTACGTGGTCGCCGACGACCCCGCCACGCCTGCCGACGTCGTCGTGCACGCGGGCAACCGCGTGACGACGCTCGACGGACGCGAGGTGACCACGCTCGATCCACCCGGCGGCGAGGTCCCGGAGCGGGCCGGCATCGTGGCCAGCGGCACCTACCGGGTCACGGGGGACGTCGGGGCCCGGCTGCTCGCGGCCCTCCCCCGCGTCCTCGTGGTGCCGGCGCACGACGTGGCCGGCGGCGTCATGGACCTGCTCGCGGCCGAGCTCGCCCACGAGCGTCCCGGCCAGCAGGTGGCGCTGGACCGGCTGCTGGACCTCGCGCTGCTGACCACCCTGCGGGCCTGGTTCACCCGGCCGGAGGCCGCGGCCCCGGGGTGGTACCGGGCGCTCGGCGACCCGGTCGTGGGCCGGGCGCTCCGTCTCCTGCACGGCGCCCCGTCCCGGCAGTGGACGGTCGAGTCGCTGGCCCGCGAGGTGGGGTCCTCGCGGGCCGCGTTCGCCCGCCGGTTCCGGGAGCATGTGGGGGAGCCACCGCTGACGTACCTCACCACGTGGCGGCTGACGCTCGCGGCCGACCTGCTGCAGCGGACCGACCGCACGCTGGAGTCGATCGCCCGCGAGGTCGGGTACTCGAGCGGCTTCGCCCTCTCCGGTGCCTTCCGACGGGTCCGGGGCGTCAGCCCGCGCGACCACCGGACGGCCCGGGCGGCCCTGCGCGACGAGGCCGCCGTGACCCGCACCGCGCTGGGCGAGGTGACGGCCGCGGCACGGCGTTGACGCCGGGTGGTCACGCCGCCGGGCCGGTGGAGCCCCGCACGATCACGTTGCAGCGGAGCACCTCGGTGGCCGGGCTGAGGCTCTGGTCGCCGAGCCGCCGCTCCAGCATCGCCGCGGCCACCGCACCCATCTCGCCGTTGCGTGCCGCCACGGTGGTCAGCCCGGGCGTGACCATGCCGTCCTGGAGCGAGTCGTCGAAGCCCGCGACGCTCAGCTCGCCGGGCACGTCGACGCCCAGCTCGCGCACCCGCGTCAGCACACCCCAGGCGAGCAGGTCGTCGAACGCGATGACGGCCGTGCACCCGGAGTCCAGCACCCGCTGGGCGACCGCGCGGCCGGAGACGAAGGTCGGGGACTGCGACGGTTCGACACGAAGCTCGACGCCGTGCCGCTCCGCGGCCCGGGTGATCCCGGCGCGCTTGGCGGCACCGGAGCGGGACGCCGCGGGGCCGTCGACGTAGCACACGCGACGGTGCCCGAGCAACGCAACCTGGGCGAGCAGGTCGGCCATGCCCTGGGCGGCGTCGACCGCCACGCCGTCGACGCCGTCGACGAGACGGTTCACCAGGACCGTCGGGCGCCGGCGAGCGACCACTGTCACGTCCTCGTCGGACATCCGCGAGGCGACCAGGATGAGGCCGTCGACCTGCAGGCTCAGCCGCGTGGCGAGCTCCGGCTCGGCGGCGGCCTCCTCGCGCGAGTCGGCGAGAAAGACGCCGAACCCGCGCTGTTGGGCCACCTGCGCGATGGAGGCCAGGATGGGGCCGTAGAAGGGGTTGGCAACCTCGGGCAGCAGCACGCCGACATTGCCGAGGCGCCCGGTGGCCAGTCCGCGGGCCGCGTGGTTCGGCCGGAAGTCGAGCGCGTGGGCGGTCTCCAGGACCTTTCGCCGGGTCGCCTCGTTGACCCGGGCGCCGCCGTTCAGAGCCCGGGAGACGGTCGCGATGGAGACGCCGGCGGCGCGCGCCACGTCATGGATGGTCGCCACGGTGCCCCTCTCCGCGCGCCGGTAGGGTGGAAGCGCTTTCGCATAGCCTAGCGCCGCCCCACCCATCTTCGGAGGCAGTCGCATGACTGACGCCACGATCCTGCTGCGCCCGGACGACGACGTCGCCATCGCCACCCGGGACCTGCCGGCCGGCACGACGCTGCCGCTGCCCGGCGGGCCGGTGACCGTGACGTCGACCGTGCCGCGCGCCCACAAGGTGGCCGTGCGACCGGTGGCCGCCGGGTCGCCGGTCCGCAAGTACGGCCAGTCCATCGGTCGTGCGACCCGGCCGCTGGAGCCCGGCGATCACGTCCACACCCACAACCTGGCGTTCGACGAGGGGGCGCGCGACCACGAGTTCGGCACCACGCGCCGCACGCCGCCCCCGACGATGGCCGGCCGGACCTTCGACGGCTACGTGCGCGGCGACGGGCGGGTGGGCACCCGCAACTTCATCGGCGTCATCACCTCCGTGAACTGCTCCGCCTCCTCCGCCCGCATGGTCGCGGACCAGTTCCGCGGGTTGGGCGTGCTCGACGAGTTCGAGCACGTCGACGGGGTCATGGCGCTCACCCACGGCTCCGGCTGCGGCCTGGTCCCGGACTCCGAGGGCGGCCAGACGCTGCTGCGGACGCTGCGCGGGTATGCCCGGCACCCGAACTTCGGCGGGCTGCTCGTGCTCGGGCTGGGCTGCGAGATGATCCCGGTGTCCGCGCTGGTCGAGGACCTCGGCCTGCCCGAGGGCATGCACGTGGAGGCCATGACGGTCCAGGACAGCGGCGGCATCCGGGCCACGGTGCGGTCCGCCGTGGAGAAGATCCGCGCGATGCTGCCGGCGGTGGACGAGGCCCGGCGCGAGCCCGTCGACGCCCGCCACCTCGTGCTCGGCCTGAACTGTGGCGGCTCCGACGGCTACTCGGGCATCACCGCGAACCCGGCGCTCGGGCACGCCTCGGACCTGCTGGTCGGCGCCGGCGGCACATCGGTGCTGGCGGAGACACCCGAGGTGTACGGCGCCGAGCACCTGCTCACCCGGCGCGCGGTCTCCGAGGAGGTGGGCCGCAAGCTGCTGGACCGGATCGCGTGGTGGCAGGAGTACGCGCGCGCCGGCGGCGGGACGCTGGACAACAACCCCTCCCCCGGCAACAAGGCGGGCGGGCTGACCACGATCCTGGAGAAGTCGCTGGGCGCCGTCGCCAAGGGCGGTGCCGCCGAGCTGTCCGCGGTGTACGAGTACGCCGAGCCGATCAGCACACCGGGCTTCGGCTTCATGGACACCCCCGGCTACGACCCGGTCTCCGTCACCGGGCTGGTGGCCGGCGGCGCCAACGTCGTGTGCTTCACCACCGGTCGCGGCTCGGTGCTCGGCTCCAAGCCCGCGCCGACCATCAAGCTCGCGACCAACACCGAGATGTACGAGCGCATGCGCGAGGACATGGACCTCAACTGCGGACGCATCGTGGACGGGACCGCCACCCTCGAGGAGGTCGGCGAGGAGATCTTCGAGGAGATCCTCGCCGTCGCCTCCGGGCGGCGGACGGTGAGCGAGGAGCTGGACCTCGGTCAGGACGAGTTCCAGCCCTGGCAGCTGGGCACCGTCACCTGAATCGACCGCCCGCCGCTCGGGCGTGCAGCGAGCTACTCCGGCGCGTGGGACTCGAGGAACTCGTACAGGTCGGTCGTGTCCACGCCGGGGAACGCACCGGCCGGCAGGGTCGCCAGCAGGGTTCGGGGCGTGCGGACGTTCGGCCACGCCTCGTCCCGCCACAGCTCCTCCAGCGCCGCAGGCGGCCTGCGGCAGCACACCTCGGTGGAGTGCTGGGACACCGCACGGTTGGCGGTCTCGCGGCCGACGAACCACTTGGTGTCGTCGAACCGGACGCCGACGCTGACCGAGTGCGCCCCCTCGCTGGAGGACTCGACCCGGGCGGTGCACCAGTACGTGCCGTTCCCGGTGTCCGTGTACTGGAAGTAGGGGTTGAAGTGGTCGTCGACGTCGAAGACGGCCCGGCTGGACCAGCGCCGGCAGCACATCTGCCCCTCGATCGAGCCCAGCCGGTCCGTCGGGAAGTTGACGTCGTCGTTCTCGTACGCCTTGGTGATGGTCCCGGACTCGTGGACCTTGAGGAAGTGCACCGCCAGGTCGAGGTGCCGCGTGGCGAGGTTGGTGAACCGGTGCGCGGCCGTCTCGTAGGAGACGGCGTAGGCGTCGCGCAGGTCCTCCACGGAGATGGCCCGTCGCCGCTTGGCGGCCTGGAGCGTCTCGGCAGCACGCTCCTCGGGGATGAGCAGTGCCCCCGTGAGGTAGTTGGTCTCGACGCGTTGGCGCAGGAACTGGGCGTAGCTCGTGGGTTCGGCATGGCCGAGGATGCGGCTGGACAGGGCCTGCAGGACGGCGGTGCGCGGGTCGCCGCCGACGCGGCTGGACAGGTACAGCCTGCCGTGCTTGAGGTCGGCGACGCTCCGGGTGGTCTGCGGTAGGTCCGGCACGTAGTGGAGCGTGAAGCCCAGGTGGGCGGCGACGTCGCTGGCGGTGCGCTGGGTGAGCGGCCCCCCGGGGTGGTCCACGGCGGAGAGGATCTCCCGAGCCTTCTCCTCCAGCTCGGGGAAGTAGTTGTCCTGCCGGCGCATGAGGCGCCGGAGCTCGACGTTGGCCCGGCGCGCCTCCTCGGGGGTGGCCTGGCGTTCGTCGCGGAGCCGGTCGATCTCGCCGTGCAGCGCGAGCAGCGCACGCAGTGCCTCGGTGGGCACGGTCTTGCCGATCCGGAACGGCTCGATGCCCAGCGCCGAGAACGTCTGCGAGCGCATCGCCCGCTCGAGGTCGATCTCGAGACGGGTGCGCTCGTCGAGGGGATCGGCCTCGAGCAGGGCGTCGATCCTCACCCCGAGCGCGCGGGCGATCGCCTGCAGCAGGGTGAGCCGGGGCTCGCGACGGCCGTTCTCGATCATCGACAGCTGGCTCGGCGCCCGCCCGACGGCGGCCGCGAGCGCGTCCAGGGTCATGGACCGGGCGGTACGGAGCTGACGGATACGGCGCCCGATCGTGAGGACGTCGGGTCCGGCGTCGCCCGTCTCGTCGACGGCGGTCATGGGCCGACTATGCCACGGATCCTCTCAAAATCGGAAGATCGCCCAAACTTCACACCACAGGCCCGGTAGTCACCTTTGCTTCTTCACGCACGGTGGGTAGCACGCGGGGCACCCGCCGCCGCACGAAGGAGGAGAAGACCATGAGGTACCCGTCCAGCCGTCCCGGTGACCAGACACAGAGCGCCGGGGACCTGCAGCTCGAGTGGGAGACGAGCCCGCGTTGGGCCGACATCGAACGGACCTACACCGCCGAGGACGTCGTCCGCCTGCGCGGCACGGTGCGCGAGGAGGCGACGCTGGCGCGTCGCGGCGCCGAGAACCTGCGGCGCCTGCTGCACTCCGACGAGTACGTCCGCGCGCTCGGCGCCTACACCGGTGGCCAGGCTGTCCAGCAGGTCCGGGCCGGGCTGCGCGCGATCTACCTCTCGGGCTGGCAGGTCGCCGCTGACGCGAACCTCGCGGGCCAGACCTACCCCGACCAGTCTCTCTACCCCGCCAACTCGGTGCCCGCCGTCGTCCGGCGCCTCAACAACGCACTGCTGCGCCAGGACCAGCTCGAGCACGCCGAGGGTGAGGTCAGCCGGGACTGGCTGGCACCGATCGTCGCCGACGCCGAGGCAGGGTTCGGCGGCCCGCTCAACGCCCACGAGCTGGCGCACGCGATGATCCAGGCCGGCGCCGCCGGCATCCACTGGGAGGACCAGCTCGCCAGCGAGAAGAAGTGCGGCCACCTGGGTGGAAAGGTCCTGGTGCCCACCGGGCAGCACATCCGCACGCTCGACGCCGCCCGGCTGGCCGCCGACGTCGCCGGTGTCCCCACGGTGATGATCGCCCGCACCGACAGCCTGGCCGCGGACCTGATCACGTCCGACGTCGACGAGCGGGACCGTCCGTTCCTCACCGGTGAGCGCACCAGCGAGGGCTTCTACCGGGTCCGCTGCGGCCTCGAGCCGACGATCGCCCGCGGCCTGGCATTCGCGCCGCACGCCGACCTGCTCTGGTTCGAGACCGGTACGCCCGACGTGGGCATGGCGCGTGAGTTCGCCCAGGCGATCCACGAGCGCCACCCGGAGAAGATGCTCGCCTACAACTGCTCGCCGAGCTTCAACTGGAAGCGGCACCTGTCCGACTCCCAGATCGCCTCCTTCCAGGAAGAGCTGGCGGGCATGGGGTACCGGTTCCAGTTCATCACCCTGGCCGGCTTCCACGCGGTGAACCACGCGATGTTCGAGCTCGCGGCCGGCTATGCCGACCGGGCGATGAGCGCCTATGTCGACCTCCAGCAGGCCGAGCTCGCCGCCGAGCCGAGGGGTTACACCGCCACCCGCCACCAGCGCGAGTCCGGCACCGGGTACTTCGACGCGGTCTCGACCGCGCTGAACCCGGAGAGCGCCACGCTCGCCCTGGCCGGGTCCACCGAGTCCGAGCAGTTCTGAGCCCGGTCGTACGCCCCGGACGGAGCTCGCCCGGCTGGTCGAGATCGCGACCGGTCGGGCGAGCTCCCGGCCGACTCCGGCCCGCGTACGCTGCCCGCGGTGGTCCTGCGCGCCGGCACGGTGCCGGCCGGCCGCCCGGGAGGTCAGCAGTGAGCGCCGCCACGATGCGCGACGTCGCCCGCCTCGCAGGGGTGTCGGTGAAGACGGTCTCGAACGTCGTCAACCGGACGCCGCACGTCACCGAGGCCACGGCGAGGAAGGTCCATGCCGCGATCGCCGAGCTCGGCTACCGGATGAACTTCGCGGCGCGCAGCCTCAGCCTCGGCCGGACCGGCATGATCGCCCTCGCGGTGCCGCAGCTCAGCCTGCCGTACTTCGCCGAGCTGTGCGACGACGTGGTCGAGGCCGCCGAGCGGCGCGGCTACACGGTGCTGCTGGAGCAGACCGGCGGGCTGCGCGAGCACGAGCTCGCGGTGCTCGCCTCCGACCGGCGCCGGATGACCGACGGCCTCATCTTCTCCCCCACGGGCCTGCGCGCGGAGGACGGTGCCAGCCTCGAGGTCCCGTTCCCGATGGTGCTGCTCGGCGAGCGGCCGCTGAATCCCGACGTCGGCCACGTGGCCATGGAGAACCGTGCCGGTGCCCGCGCCGTGACGGAGCACCTCCTGCGGATCGGACGACGGCGGATCGCGGTGGTCGGGTCCTACGACACCGGCGAGGTGGGTGCCGGCTACCTCCGCACGCGCGGTTTCCTCGACGCGCTGGAGGCCGCGGGCGTGTCCGACGACCCCGCACGCCACGGCGCCGCGACGGCGTGGACGCTTCAGGACGGCGCCCGCGCGATGCGCGAGATCCTCGACCGCGCGGACGTGGACGCCGTCTTCGCGCTGAACGACGTGCTGGCGCTGGGCGCCGTGCGGGCCCTGGACGACGCGGGACGGCGCGTGCCGGACGACGTCGCGGTGGCGGGGTTCGACGACATCCGGGAGGCGGCCTTCGTCCGGCCGCGGCTCACCACCGTGAACCCGGCCCGTCGCGAGATCGCCCGCCGCGCCGTGGACCTGCTCGTCGACCAGGTGCTGGATCCCGAGGCGCCGCTCGCACGCGGGACCGTCAGCCCGGCCCACACGCTCATGGTGCGCGAGTCCACGACCGGGTGAGGTCCCCCGGCGCCACGAGCCGGCCCCGGCCCGGTCGTCCTCGCCCGCCGTCGTTGACCGCGTCCCGGCGCTGTGTTCCACTTACACCGGTGTAAACGCTTCCGCCGACACGGTCGGACAGCGCTCAGGAGTCCAGTCACGATGCCGCGACGACGCGGAGGAAGGCCCAGCGATCATGCGGACGACGAGGATGCGGCTTCGCCGCGGCGCCCTGGCGGCGGGCACGGGAGCCGCGCTCCTGCTGACCGCGGCGTGCGGCCAGGCCGAGAACATGGACGACCAGGGCGGCGGTGGCGGTGACGACACCGGCGCGGGCGGTGAGGTCACGATCCGGTTCGCGTGGTGGGGGAACCCGGACCGCGCCCGGATGACCCAGGAGGCCATCGACGCCTTCAACGAGGAGCACCCCGACATCACCGTCGAGACCGAGTTCACCGACTTCGACGCGTACTGGGACCGGCTCGCCACCTCGGTGGCCGCGGGCGACGAGCCCGACGTCATCACCATGGGAGGTGCCTACCCGCGGGAGTACGGCTCGCGCGGCACCCTGCTCGACCTCGCGGAGGTCTCGGACATCATCGACACCTCGGTGTACGACGAGGCGGCCCTCGCGAACGGCCACTTCGACGGCACCCAGTACGGCGTCCCGACCGGCGTGAACAGCTACGGCGTGGTCGCCAACCCGCGCGTCTTCGAGGAGGCGGGCGTCCCGATGCCCGACGACGACAGCTGGAGCTGGGAGGACTACGCCGAGATCGCCGCCGAGATCTCCGCCAACTCCCCGGACGACGTGTACGGCTCCGAGGACCCGACCGCGCCGGACACCCTCGACCTGTTCGCCGACCAGCACACCGGCTCCGGGCTGTACACCGAGGACGGCGGGCTCGCCGTCACCCCGGACACGGTCGAGCAGTGGTTCGACCTCACGACCGGGCTCGTGGAGTCCGGCGCCACGCCGGAGGCGACCGTCAGCGTCGAGCTCATGGGACAGCCCAACCCCGAGCAGACGCTCATGGGTCAGGGCCTCGCCGGCATGACGTTCGCCTGGACCAACCAGCTGCAGGCCTTCGCCGAGGCCTCCGGGGACGACCTCGTCATGCTGCGCGCTCCCGGCGAGACGACCGAGCAGGAGCCGGGCCAGTGGCTGCAGGCCTCGCAGCTGTACACGATCGGCGCGAACTCCGACCACCC
This sequence comes from Georgenia alba, assembly GCF_042665525.1. Lineage (NCBI taxonomy): Bacteria > Bacillati > Actinomycetota > Actinomycetes > Allobogoriellales > Allobogoriellaceae > Georgenia > Georgenia alba. Next base: position 832,169 of record NZ_JBHTCQ010000001.1, on the reverse strand, counting down.
GGAGGCCGCGGCCGAGCTCATCAGCTTCCTCACCACCTCGACGGCCGCGGCCGACGCGATCGGCTCGGACCGGGGCGTGCCCGCCGTCGCCGAGCTGCGCGAGCACCTCGAGCCCGACCTGCAGCCCGTCCAGCAGACGGAGTACGCGTACATCGACCGGATGACCGGGCTCATCGACGGCGACTTCGTCATCGGTCCCCCCGGCTCGGCCGACTCGCCGAGCATCATGGACCGCGTCAACGAGCAGGTGCTCTTCGAGCAGCTCAGCCCGGCCGAGGGCGGCCAGCAGTTCATCGACGAGATGAACGCGGCGATCGAGTCCAGCTGAGGGCCCACGGATGGCGATCGACCGCGAGGCCCTCGTCCGCCGGCACACGGTGGTCACCACCGCGCTGGACCCGCGCTCACCGATCCAGGTCGGCAACGGCACGGTGGCGTTCGCGGTCGATCCCACCGGGCTGCAGACCTTCCCGGAGGCCTATCCGGTGCCCGACGCCTCGGGCGGTCCGCCGGGGACGCTCCTGGGCACCTTCTCGCAGTGGGGCTGGCACTCCACCCCCGGGCCGGACGGCGGTGAGCCGCCCCTGCCGCGGCGGCCGTACCGCGGCCCGCGCGGCGAGGTGCCGTACGTCGACGCCGAGCCCTCGGCCAGGGACGACTCCGCCCTGGACGCTGACGTGCGGTGGCTGCGAGCCAACCCGCACCGGCTGGACCTGGTGCGCGTCGGCTTCCTGGTGGACGGCGCCGCGCCGGACCGGGAGGCGCTCGGCCCGTTCCGGCAGGCCCTGGACCTGTGGACGGGCGTCGTCACCAGCGACGTGCACCTCGCCGGTCACCACCTGCGCGTGACGACGGCGTGCCACCCGGACCGAGACGCGCTCGCCGTCCGGGTGGAGCCGGCCAAGCCGGACGACGGCGGACCGGACGCCGACCTCGCCGTCCGGCTGGCGTTCCCGTACGGGTCCGAGGCGTGGGCGGGCGGCGCGGACTGGACGCGGCCGGACGATCACCGCACCGAGGTCGCGCCGCGTGGGCCGGGCTCCGCCGTCGTGCGGCGGTTCTTCGACGGCGCGGACCGGCCGGACCACGCCGTCGCGGTGCACGCTCCGGGCGCGGGCATCGAGACCGTCGCGCCGCACGAGGTGCGCATCAGCGGTGCCGGCGCGCTCGACGTCGTCCTCGAGCTGGTGCCGGGCTCGGAGGCGCCGGAGCCGCCCTCGGTGCAGGAGGTGCTGACGGCGTCCGCGGAGCACTGGCCGCGGTTCTGGCGCTCGGGGGCGGCGCTGGAGCTCTCCGGTGACCCGCGCGCGGCGGAGCTCGAGCGGCGCGCGGTGCTCTCGCAGTACCTCACCGCGATCCAGTGCTCCGGGGACCTGCCGCCGCAGGAGACCGGGCTGCTGGTCAACTCCTGGCGCGGCCGGTTCCACCTGGAGATGCACTACTGGCACGCCGCCCACTTCGCGCTGTGGGGCCGGCCGGAGCTCCTCGCCCGCAGCATGGACTTCTACCGGCGGATCCTGCCGGCGGCCCGCGGGACCGCGCGGCTCCAGGGCTACGCGGGCGCCCGCTGGCCCAAGCAGGTCGGTCCGGACGGGCGGGAGAGCCCGAGCCACATCGGCCCGTTCCTGCTCTGGCAGCAGCCGCACGTCATCCACCTCGCCGAGCTGCTGCGCCGCGCGGGATGGCCGGACGCGGACCGGCTGGGCGACCTGGTGGAGGAGACGGCCCGCTTCATGGCCGACGTCGCGGAGCCGAGCCCGGACGGGTACCGGCTCGGGCCGCCGCTGATCCCGGCGCAGGAGTCCTACGCCGACGTCCGGGACCGGGTGACCGACCCGCCGTTCGAGCTCGCGTACTGGTCCTGGGCCCTCCGCGTGGCCCAGCAGTGGCGGATCCGCGCGGGCCTCGCGCCCGAGCCGCGATGGGACGAGGTCGCGCACGGCATGGCCCCGCCGCCGGTCCTGGACGGTCGGTACGCGGCCGCGGTGCTGCGCTCGGACGCCGGGGCCGAGCCGGTCACCGTCCGGCAGGACCATCCGTCGATGGTGTACGGCCTCGGTGTCCTCCCGGCGACTGGGCTGCTGGAGCCGGCGATCGTGCGCGCGACGTTGCACGACGTGCTCGACGACTGGGACTGGCCGAGCACGTGGGGCTGGGACTTCCCCGCCCTCGCGATGACGGCGGCCCGCCTCGGCGAGCCCGAGGTCGCGGTCGACGTGCTGCTGCGCGACGTGCCCAAGAACACCTATCTGCCGAACGGGCACAACCACCAGACGGAGACCCTGCCCGCCTACCTGCCGGGCAACGGCGGCCTGCTGGCCGCGCTCGCCCTCATGGCGGCCGGCTGGGAAGGTGGCCCCGGCGACACCCCGGGCTTCCCCGCCGGCTGGCACGTCCGCCACGAGGGCTTCATCCCCTCCCCCTGACCCACCCGCGACTCGTCATTCCTGTGCCGACTCGGCGGGGGTCAGGTGAGGTCGGCGACCTGCTCGCGCACCACGGCGCGGAACCGCTCGTCCTCGGCGAGCTCGGCCGGGAAGATCTCGGTGAGGCCCAGGAGCCGGTCCGCGAGCCCGTCGCCACCGGCGGCCGCCTCCTGGAGCCGGTCGGCGAGGGGGTCGTCGAGGACGAGACCGGCCTCACCGTCGGCGCTGCGGGCGACGAACACCATCCACGCGGCGACGGCGCGACCCACCCGGTGCGGGACCGCACCCGCTGCGAGCCGGTCGCGGACCGTGCCGAGCAGCCGGACGGGCAGCTTCTGAGAGCCGTCCATGGCCACCTGGATCGTGGTGTGCCCGAGCGCCGGGTTCGCGAACCGGCCGAGCACCTCGTCGCGGTACTCGCCGAGGTCGACGCCGGGGGGCGGGGTCAGCGTCGGGATGACGTCCTCGTCGACGAAGGCGCGGACCTCCTCGCGCAGCGCGTGGTCGCCCACGGCATCCGCGATGGTGCGGTGCCCGAGCACGGCGCCGCGGTACGCGAGGTAGGAGTGCGACCCGTTGAGGATCCGCAGCTTGGCCTCCTCGAACGGCGCGACGTCCGACGTGAGCGTGGCGCCCGCCTGCTCCCAGGCCGGCCGCGGACCCGCGAAGGAGTCCTCGATCACCCACTGGGTGAACGGCTCGGCGACCACGAGACCCTCGTCCCGCAGCCCGCTCAGCCTCGTGGCCTCGGCCCGGTCCGCATCGGTGGTGGCCGGCACGATCCGGTCGACCATCGTGGCGGGGAAGGCCGCGTGCTCCGCGGCCCAGGCGGCGACGTCGTCGGCCCCAGCGGCGGCCAGCAGCTGCCGGACGAGCCCGGCCAGCATGGCACCGTTCTGCACGATGTTGTCGCAGGTGACGACGGTGATCGGCGTGGCGTCCCGGCGTGCCCGGCGCGCCAGCCCGCGGGCCAGCATGCCGATCGGGCTGCCGGCGGGATCGTCCACCTCCGTGCCACGCAGCTCCCCGGCCAGCGCCGCCACGTCCGTGCGCACCCCGGGATCGTCGAGGTCCAGACGGTCCCCGGCACGCCGGTAGCCCTTCTCCGTCACGGTCAGCGTGACGACGTGCACCGACGGGTCGGCGAGCCGGGCGAGCACCTCCCCGGTCTGCTCCCCCGGGAACGACACGTCGCGCACCGCGCCCACCACCCGCAGGTCCGCCGTCGGACGGCCGGCGCCGTCGAGGCCCTTGGTGAGCACCCCGTACAGGCCGTCCTGCGGTCGGAGCTGCTCGGCCACCCGCGCGGACCGCTGCGTGACCGCGTGGATCCCCCAGGTCGTCTCCTCCGCCGCCGCCATGGCGTCCTCCGTGTGGACCGCCTGGTGCGCGCGGTGGAAGGCGCCGATCCCGAGGTGCACGAGCCCCACGGTCGTCGCCCGGGGGTCGACCGGCGGACGGGCGACCCCGGGTGCGGCGCGCGTCACGGTGGTGAGGGAGAGTCGGTCGGTCACGGTGAGGCCTCCGGTCCGGGCACTTCCAGCGGCGCCCGCGACGCTGATAGGTTTGATTGCGAAAGCGCTTTCATCGTAGAGAGGCGGCAAGGTTGCCGCCACCGAGGAGTCTGTCATGACCGACGCCTGGGTCCTGAACCCGGACCGTGCCCTCCCGGCCGGAGAGCTGCGACCGATCGCCAAGGAGATCTACTCCGCCACGGCCGGCCTGCCACTGGTGTCGATGCACGGTCACGTCGACGCCGCCGTCCTCGCCGAGGACGCGCCGTTCCCCGATCCCGCCCAGCTCCTCGTGGTGCCGGACCACTACCTGGTGCGCATGGTCGTCTCCCAGGGTGGGGCCACGCTGCCGCAGATGGGCGTGCACCCCGTCAGCGGCGCCGGCAGCGACGCCGGGGTCGAGACCGACGCGCGGGCCATCTGGCGCCGCTTCTGCGAGAACTGGCACCTGTTCCGGGGCACGCCCACGCGGTACTGGCTCGAGCACGAGCTCGTCGAGGTCTTCGGCGTGACGCGGCGTCCGTCGGCCGAGACCGCCGACGCCATCTACGACGAGCTGACCGCGACGCTGGCGCGCCCGGACTTCCGTCCGCGCGCGCTCTTCGAGCGGTTCGGCCTGGAGATCCTCGCCACCACGGACCCGGCGACGGCGGACCTCGCCCACCACCGTGCGCTCGCCGCCGATGGGTGGGGCGAACGGGTCGTGCCGACCTTCCGGCCGGACCCCCTGCTGCACGTGGACCGGCCGGACTGGCGGACCCAGCTCGACGCGCTGTCCGAGGCCGCCGGCACGGACGCCCACGACTACGACGGCTACCTGGCCGCGCTGCGCCGCCGGCGACGGGCGTTCGTCGAGGCCGGTGCGCGGGCGACCGACCACGGGCACCTCCTCGCCGACACCACCGAGCTCGACGCCGCCGAGGCAGGCCGGATCTTCCGGGCCGCCCTCGCGGGCGAGGTCTCCCCCGCCGAGGCCCAGGCGTTCAGCGGGCACATGCTGTTCCAGATGGCCCGGATGTCCACCGAGGACGGGCTGGTCATGCAGCTGCACCCGGGCTCGCTGCGCGACCACGACCGCGGGCTCGCCGCCACCTTCGGGCAGGACAAGGGCTACGACATCCCGGTTGCCACCGAGTACACGCGCGCGCTGCGGCCCGTGCTCGAGGCGTTCGGGCACCACCCGAGCTTCCGGTTCGTCGTCTTCACGCTGGACGAGACGTCGTTCTCCCGCGAGCTCGCCCCGCTCGCCGGTGTGTACCCGGCCATGCGGCTCGGGGCGCCGTGGTGGTTCCTGGACTCCCCGGACGGCATGCGCCGCTTCCGGGAGGCGATCACCGAGACGGCCGGGTTCTACAACACCTCCGGCTTCGTGGACGACACCCGTGCGTACGCCTCGATCCCGGCGCGGCACGACCTGGCGCGCCGGATCGACGCCGGCTACCTGGCGCGGCTCGTCGCCGAGCACCGCATGGAGCTGGACGAGGCTGTCGAGACCGCCGTCGACCTGGCGTACCACCTGCCCAAGGCCGCCTACCCGGCGCCCGCCCCGGCGACCGTCTGACGCCCGGCGCACGCCCGCCGACCGACCACGGGCCCTCAGCGGAGCGAGCGCACGAGGAACTCGACTGCCCGGTCCTGCGCCTCCGGCGGGAAGGCGTGCGGGCCGGGGAGGATCGCCTCCTCCAGCGCGGCGGAGCCGGGCTCGGCGTAGCGCTCCCGCAGCTCCCGGTGCGCGTCCCGGACGCCCTCGGACGGGAACAGCTCGTCCTGGTCGAACGACAGCACCATGAGGTCGTGCCGGCGCCGCCCGGCCGCCAGCCGCGGGAGGCCCCAGTCGGGCCCGAGCGGTGAGGCGAGCAGCCACGAGTGGGCGTCGACGTGCGCGGGGAACAGGGCCTGGGTCGTCGTCATCATCGCGACCACGACGGCGGCCGTGAGGCGCGGGTCGAGCGCCGCCAGCTGGGCGGCCCGCCCGCCCCCGCCGGACATCCCGACGACGGCGGTGCGGTCAGCGTCGACGCCGTCCAGCCCGCGCAGCACGCCGAGCGCGACGAGGTCGTCGTACGCGACCATCCCGGCAAAGGTGGTGCCGAGGTAGCCGGCCGCCTTGGCCACCACGTGCTCGTGCGCCGCGGCGGCGGCGTCGTACCGGGTGTCGGCCAGCTCGGCGGGTGCCGGGGTGGTCCCGGTCGCGGCCCACAGCGCCTCGGCCCCCGCGAGGGCCGACTGCACGCCGGACGGTGGCGGGTCCAGCGTGAACCGCCGCGCACCCCACCCGAACGTGTCGTGGGCGAGGACGGCGAACCCGGCGCGGGCCAGGTCCTTGGCCAGCGCCCGTCCGCCGTAGAGGTCCCGCCGCGCGCGCTGCGCAACCGCCGGGTCCGCGGGCGTGCGGAGCAGCTCGGCGGCACCGACCGACTTCACGCCGCCGTGGCAGTGCAGGGCGAGCACGCCGGGCAGCGGGCCCGCCGTGCCGGCCGGGCGCAGCGCCCACGCCCGGGTGGGCGGTCCGAAACCCACGGACCAGTGCAGCTCGGTGACCTCGACGCCGTCCTGCTCCCAGGCCCCGGCGGTCCGCACGTGGGCCGGCTCGGGCCGCGGGACGCCGAGGAGCCGGGCCACGGCGCGGGTGGTCTCGTCGCCGTCGTGGAGCTCCCGCCCGCGCAACCAGCCGGGCCAGTCCTCGTAGCCGCCGATGGCGCTCGGCCGTGCCGGCATCTCAGCCGCCGATCTCCGCCTCGACCTCGGTCCGGAACTGGGCGGTCGCGGACACGGGTCCTCCCTGTCGGGCGGCGGGAGGGGTCACGACGGCTGCCCCGCCTCGGTGCGCAGTGTCGGGACGGCGAGCAGGCCGGAGGAGACGGTGTCGGCGGCGCGTTCCAGGTCCTGCATGGCGAACCGCCGGCCGTACCGCTCACGGCTCAGGGCCGCCGCGTCGCGCACGGACCGGTCACCGGCGAGCGCGTTGGCAGCCGTGTTGCGCACGGTGACGCTCAGCGTGTTCTCGCCCGGTCCGAGCAGGTGCCCGATCCCGACGGCGTAGGGCGGGTGCCACGCGACCCCGGCCAGGCGCCCGTTGACGGCGACCTCCGCGACGGCTCCGACCGGCGGCACCACCTCCGTCCGGTACGAGCGGCCCCGGACGCCGTCGCGGTCGGCGCCGGCCCGGCTCACCGCCGACGCGGGCCCGAGGTCGAGGGTGACGGCGGGTCGGTCGGCGCCCGGCGCGCCGTGCACGGTGGTGGTGTAGGTCGCGGCCCCGGAGTAGCCGTGCCGTCCGGGATCGTCCTCCCACCGGTGCGGCAGGACCACCTCGTGCGCCGTCTCCTCGTCGGCGTACCGGAGCGTCCACGGGCCATCGAGCGTCGTGGCGAAGGTGGGCGGTGAGAGCTTTGGTCGGTCGGTGGGCTCGCCGTCGTGCCCGACGAGCACGACGGCCTCGTACGGGTGGAGCTCCAGCGTCAGCTCGGCCGCGCCGTCGAGCACGGCGGTGACGTTCCCGGTATCGGGGTCCCAACGCTCGACGACGCCGCGAGGCAGGCGCGGTACGAGCGTCACCGTCCGGCCGTGCGGCGAGGTGTTCGCCACGAAGAACACGTCGACGTCCCCGACGCGGCGGTACGTGACGCCGACCGCACCGTCGTCACCGCCGGCGGCGACCCGCAGCGGCGGGTCGAGCAGCCCTGGCAGCGCCGTGGCCAGGTCGCTGACGGGGGTGCCGAGGTCGATCGAGCCGCCGAGCCGCAGCACGCACGTGCCGGCGTCACGCGCGCGCTCCAGCCACGCGGCGGTCGGCGCGGGCAACCGGCTGACGGCGGGCAGCACGACCACGCGGAACCGGGCGGGGTCGAGCACCTCGACGGACGCGTCGTCGAAGACGTCGTAGTCGAGGGCGGCGTCGCGGATCGCGGCCGGGACCGCGTCACCGACGTGCTCGCGCACCCGGTGCCAGAGGTCGAGGCGGTGCGGCCGTTCCTCGTGCATACGGGCGTAGACGTCCTGGTAGGGCGCGTAGATCCCCACCTCACTCACCCGCCGGCCCTGCCGCATCAGCCACGACAGCCGGTGGGTGTAGCCGAGCAGGTGGGGCATGGCCGGCCACCACGGGTTGCGGTCGTCGAGCGCTCCGGCGGCGTAGAAGATCCAGCCCAGGCCGTCACCGGTGCGCGGGCTGTACGGCCAGCCGTGGGCGACGACCTGGTTCACGCCGAGCAGCAGGTGCTCGTGCAGCTCCCCCTTGAGGTCCAGCGGCGTCGCGCGGAACGACGGCGAGTGGACCCACGTCCAGGTCTCCGCGGAGACGACGTCGGCCCCGTAGAGGTTGGCGGCCGAGGTCGCCCACCGGGTCTGGGTCAGCTCCCGCCAGCCCCAGCCCTCGCCCTCGATGAGGTCGGCCGCCGCGTAGCCGGAGATCGACGCGGGCGGCTCACCGTAGTTCTGGATGCGGAAGGGCACGCCCCTGGCGTGCGCCCAAGCGCGCACGCGGGCGACGAAGTTCTCCTCGTACAGCTCGGTCAGCGTCGCGTAGACGTCGGCCCGCACGTCGCCTGCCGGCCGCTCCCCGTCGCGCGCCCGCGCCCGCTCCCCGGGGGCGAGTGCCCACAGGTCCGGCAGCAGCTCGTAGCCGCGCCGCCGTGCGAACTCCGCCGGCAGGTCCGGCGTCCAGTCGGCGCCGTAGACCTCGAGGCTGTCGCAGAACACCGAGCCCAGCAGCTCCGGCGGGACGGCGGTCAGCAGCGGTTCGCCGAACCGCTCGAGGTGCGTGTCGGTGGCCCGCGCCGAGTAGTGATCGAGGACCGGGCCCTCTGCACCGGCCGCGGCCCGCTTGACGATCTGGCCGGTCGGTCGCGACCAGGCGAGCAGGACCACCCGCGGGCCGCGCCCGGCCGGCACCCGCAGGACCTCCTCGTCGTGGGCGATGCGGTCGTAGTGCTCCGGTAGCTCCTGCAGCGAGCCGTCACCGGTGAACGCCGCGACGAGGCTCTCGCCGGGCCAGCGGCCCACGAGCGGGACCTCCAGACCGGCCGGCCCCACCTCGTGCCGTTCCCACGCCAGACGCCGGGCCGCGGTGGTGCCGTCGATGTGCGGTCCGCCGAAGGACCAGCCGCTGCCGAGCGTGAGGTCGAACCGCAGGCCGCGCGCCCGGGCCTCCTCGGCCGCGAAACGCAGGTCGGCGAGGAAGGTCGGCGAGCCGAGCCGGTCGGTCTCCTCGGACAGCGGATAGACGTAGGCGACCTCGACGCCGCCGTATCCGCCGTCGGCGATGGCGTCCAGCTCCTCCCGCAGCCGGTGCCGCTCGACCGCCGGCCCGAACCACCACCAGCGGGTCATCGGCCGGGCGGCCGGGTCCGGACGGACGAACCCGGCGTGCAGTGCCGCCGCGCCGGTCACCGGTTCGGGTCCCGGCCGGGGGATGGAGGCCTCCATGCGTTACTGCGCACCCAGGATCGACTCTGCCTCGGCTCGGAAGGCGGCGGCCGCCTCGCCCGGGGTGACGCGTTGGAAGAGGACGTCCTCGTTGTGCCGGCCCAGGGCCTCGGAGACCTCGGAGGCACCGACCGGGGGCACGGGTGGCGGGGCAGCGACCTCGTCCTGCAGGTCGGTGATGAACTCGGCCGCGCGCCGCTCGGATTCGGAGAGGTCGTCCATGATCGCCTCGCGCACGTCGAGGTTCGACGGCAGCCCGCGGTCGGAGAGGATGACCTCGCCGGCCTCGACGCTGTTGTTCATCCAGTCGATGAACGACGCCGCCTCCTGCGGATGCGCGGTCGTGGCGGACATGGACAGCAGCATCGAGGACTTCAGCCAGGTGCCCGGCTGCTCGAACTGGGTCTCGCCCGGCCACCGGACCAGCTGGATCGGCTCGCCCGCCGCGTCCTCGACGGCGGTGAGCTGGTTGGTCCACCACGCCCCGAAGGCGCCCTCCCCGGTGGCGAGGAGTGACTGCTCGGGCCCGACCTCGGCGACCTCGATCGTCTCGGAGGCGCTGGGCTGCGCCCCGGCGGCCTGGAGGGCAAGGGAGTCCTGCCAGTACTGCTGGAGAACCGCGTCGTCGAAGCCCAGATCACCGTTCTCGGCGAAGAGGTCGCCGCCGTGCTGGCGCGCCCAGACGGTCAGCTGCTCGGTGTCGGCGTGCGACTGGAAGCCGTAGTGGTCTGTGTTCTCCGCCACCGCGGTGGCGGTCCGGTGGAAGTCCTCCCAGCTCCAGGTCGCGTCGTCCGGCAGCTCCACGCCGGCCTCGTCGAGCATCCGCGGGTTGACCATGAGGGCGTAGACGTTGACGCCGGTGGACAGTCCGTACAGGCCTCCGTCGAACTCCCCGGAGGCGAGCACCGCAGGGTCGTAGGCGGAGGTGTCGATGTCGTGCTCGGAGAGGTCGGCGAGCACACCGCGGCTGCCGTACTCGCGCAGGTAGCGCTCGTCCTGCAGGATGACGTCCGGGGCGTCGCCCGCGGCCACGGCGGTGGAGAGCTTGTCCCAGTAGCCGCTCCAGTCGGTGTAGTCCGGGACGACGTCGATGTTCGGGTGCTCGGACTCGAACAGGGCGATGAGCTCCTCGTTGAGCCGGTGGCGGGAGTCCGAGCCCCACCAGGAGAACCGGATCTGCACCTGGCCTCCGTCCGCCCCCTCCTCGCCGCCGCCCTGGGCGGCGATGTTCTCGCTCTGGCCGCACGCGGCGAGGCCGAGTGCGCACGTGGCGAGCGCGGCGACGGCGAGCCGCCGGCGTGTTCTGCGCATGGTTCCCTCTCGTGTCGTTGCTGTGCACCTGACGTGGTGCCCCGGGCGTCCCGGGAGGGACGGGACGCCCGGGGGGCTCTCACTGCTGCCCGATCGCCGCCTCGACCTCGGCGCGGAACTGGGCCGCGGCCTCCTCCGGCGTCAGGCGTCCGAAGAGGACCTCGGTGTTGTACCGGGTGAGGATCTCCTGGGTGTCGCCCGACCCCACGGGCGGGACGGGCGGGTTGTCGACGACCTCGTCCTCCAGGTCCGCCAGGAACTCCGCGGCACGCTGCTCCGGCTCCGGGAGGTCGTCCATGATCGCCTCGCGCACGTCGAGGTTCGTGGGCAGGCCACGGTCGGTGAGGATGACCTCGCCGGCCTCGACGCTGTTGTTCATCCAGTCGATGAATGCCGCCGCCTCCTCCGGGTGCTCCGTGGTGGCCGACATCGAGACGAACATGCCCGGCTTGTAGTACATCCCGGGCTGGTCGAACTCGGTCTCGCCGGGCCAGCGGATGATCTCCAGCGGCTCGCCCGCGGCCTGCTCCAGCGTCGCGAGCTGGTTGGACCACCAGACGCCCACGGCCGCACGGCCCTGGCCCATCAGGGACTGCTCAGGGGCGATGTCGACCTGCTCGGAGCTGAGCGAGGCGGGAGTCTGGCCGCCGCTCTCCTGCAGGTCGAGTGCGATGTTCCAGTACTCCACCAGCAGCTCGTCCTCGTACCCCAGCTGGCCGTCCTCGGTGTAGAGCGCCTGGCCGTGCTGACGCGCGTAGACGTGGAAGCCTGCCTCGTTCGCGTTGTGGTCCACGAGGCCGTAGACGTCCTCACCGCTGGCCCCGACGGCCGTCATGGCTTCCTTGAAGTCGTCCCAGGTCCAGGTCGTGTCATCCGGGAACGGGACACCGGCGTCCTCGAACACCCGTGGGTTCGCCAGGAGCGAGTACACGTTCACGCCGTTCGCGAGGCCGTACAGACCGCCGTCGAACTCGCCGCTGGCGAGGATCGAGTCGTCGAGCGCGGAGGTGTCGATGTCGTACTGGGAGAGGTCGGCGAGCACGCCGCGGCTCCCGTACTCGCGGAGGTACCGCTCCTCCTGCTGCATGATGTCGGGGGTGTCTCCGCCGGCGGTGGCGGTCGCGAGACGGTCCCAGTAGCTGTCCCAGTCGGTGAAGTCCGGCTCGATGTTGACGTTCGGGTTCTCGGCCTCGTACATCTCGATGAGCCGGTTGTTCATCTCGTGCCGGACGTCCGAGCCCCACCAGGCCCAGCGCAGGGTGACCTGCCCGCCGTCGTCACCGCCCCCGCCTCCGCCGCCCTGGTCGTCCATGTTGTCCGCCTGGCCGCAGGCGGCCGTGACCGCCAGGGCCGCCGCGGCGGCCGTCGCCAGGAACATCCGCCGTGCCGGTGCTCTCATGATCCGCTAGACCTCTCTGTCCAAGGGTGGTGCGGGCTACGTTGCCCGCGGTAATGGAGTTGTCGGTGCCGGTCCGGCGGCGGTGGCCGCCGGAGCGGTTACTTGATGCCCGTCGTCGCGATCCCCTTCACGAGGTACTTCTGGCCGAACAGGAAGACGAAGAAGACCGGGAGCAGGGAGACGATCGACATGGCGAACAGCGCCCCCCAGCTGGACTCACCGGTGGAGTCCACGAACGTGTTCAGCGCGATGGGCACCGTGTAGTTCTCCGGCCGGGTGAGGAAGATCAGCTGGGAGAAGAAGTCGTTCCACGTCCAGATGAACGTGAAGATGGCCGTCGTGGCGAGGGCCGGCAGCGAGAGCGGCAGCATGACCTGGAAGAAGATGCGGCCGTGGCCGGCGCCGTCGATCCGCGCCGCCTCGTCCAGCTCCTTGGGGATGCCGCGGAAGAACTGGACCATGAGGAACACGAAGAACGCGTCCGTGGCGAGGAACTTCGGCACCACCAGCGGCAGGAACGTGTTGATCCAGCCCAGCTCCGAGAAGAGCACGTACTGCGGGACGATGATCACGTGGATCGGCAGCATGATCGAGATCAGCATGATCGCGAACCACAGCCCGCGGAGCCGGAAGTTCAGCCGTGCGAACGCGTACGCCGCCATCGCGCAGGAGATGAGGTTCCCCAGCACGGCGCCGGCAACGATGATCGCGGAGTTCAGCAGGTAGTGCGAGAACGGGTGGAGCAGCGCCGTCCAGCCGTCCAGGTAGTTGCTGAAGTCGACGTCCGAGGGGATCAGGCCCGGCTCACGGAAGATGACGTCGTTCGGCTTGATGGACGAGGACAGCATCCACAGCAGCGGGTACAGCATGCCCACGCCGCACAGCAGCAGGATCAGGTGCTTCAGGCCGGAGCGCCACCACACGAACCCGGACGCCGGCCGCGTGTCCGGCATCGACGCCGCGATCTCGGAGAGGGTCTCGCCCCGCTTGGTCTCACGCTCCGTCGGCGTGGTCGTCGGCTCAGTCATTGTAGAAAACCCAGAAACGCGAGGCGAAGAAGTTGATGGCTGTGAGCGCCGCGATGATCAGCAGGAGCACCCACGCCATGGCGGAGGCGTAGCCCATGTCGAACGACCGGAACCCCTGCTGGTAGAGGTAGAGCGTGTAGAACAACGTCGAGTCCGCCGGGCCACCCGTGCCGCCGGAGACCACGAACGCCTGCGTGAACGCCTGGAACGCCCCGATCACCTGCAGGACCAGGTTGAAGAAGATGATGGGGGTCAGCAGCGGCACGGTGATCGAGAAGAACTGCCGCCACTTGCCGGCCCCGTCGATGGCCGCGGCCTCGTAGTACATCGTCGGGATCTGCCGCAGGCCCGCCAGGAAGATGATCATCGGGGCGCCGAACGTCCAGACGTTCAGGATGATGATCGTGCCGAGGGCGTAGTCCGGGTGCGAGACCCAGCCCTGCCCCTGGATGCCGAAGAGCTCCAGGACCTGGTTGATCAGACCGCGGGTGCCGAAGACCTGCCGCCACAGGATGGCGATCGCCACCGAGCCGCCGAGCAGCGAGGGCAGGTAGAAGATCGACCGGTAGATCGCCAGCCCGCGCAGACCGCGATCGAGGACCACCGCCAGCGCGAGCGCCAGGATCAGCTGGAGCGGGACCGAGACGGCGACGTAGGTGAACGTGACGCCCAGCGCGTTGTGCAGCCGCTGGTCGGTCAGCATCTCGACGTAGTTCTGCGCGCCGATCCAGCCGGGGTCCGTCAGCAGGTCGTAATCGGTGAACGACAGGTACAGGGACGCCACGAGCGGTCCGACGGTGATGAGGATCAGGCCGACGAACCACGGCGCCATGAACACGACGGCGGCCTTGCCGTCGCCGCGCTCGGCCGGGGCGATCGAGCGTTTGCCGCCGCTCCGCCTCAGGCGGGACAGCTCTGCGACGACGGACATCAGGCGAGTCTTCCGCCGCGCAGGACCGCACGCTGCGCGGCGGCGGGACGGAAGTCTGTCTGCCAGGTGACAGTGACGGGGAAGCGCCTCATGCGTCCTCCTCGGTGGATCGTCGTCGATGTACCGGCGGAGCGTGCGCCAGCGGTTAGGAAAGCGCTTCCACTATGGACGCGTGCCTGGCTGCCGTCAAGCGTGCCGGACGGCGGAACCCGTAAACCCTGGGAACTGCCCGGAAGCCCGCGCGCGACCATGCGATTCCTGGCGCGGACGGTGCCCGGAGCGCGCCGGGGTCGGCGGCTTGACAGCGGCACCGGCTGCGTAAACGCTTCCGGCATGACGAGCCCGGACCCGACCACCCCCGTCCGGGTCGCCGTCGTCGGCGCCATGGGCTTCGGACGCATCCATCTCCGCGCGCTGCGGGCGATGAGGCCCGCCGCGCTGCTCTGCGGCGTCGTCGACCCGCGCCCGCTCGAGGGCGAGGCGCTCGAGCTCGCCGGTGACGTACCCGCCTACCACTCCCTCACCTCGCTGCTGGCGGACCAGGTCCCGGACGTCGTCGCCATCGCCAGCCCGATCCCCACCCACGCCCCGCTCGCCGTACAGGCGGTGCATGCCGGCTGCCACGTCCTCGTGGAGAAGCCACCGACTGCGACGTGGGCCGACTACCAGCAGCTGCTCGCGGTTGCCGCGGAGACGGACCGGGCGGTCCAGGTCGGCTTCCAGGCGGACGGCTCGACGGCGTACGACCGGATCGCCGAGATCGTCGCCGCGGGGGAGATCGGCGAGGTGCGCGGCGTGGGTGCGGTCGGAGCGTGGGTCCGGGAGCCCGCGTACTACGCGCGGGCGGCGTGGGCGGGCCGGCGCCGCCTGGACGGCGTCGAGGTGGTCGACGGCGTGGTGACCAACCCGTTCGCCCACGCGGTGCAGGCCGCGCTGCGTGTTGCCGGCGCGCGGCGCGCCGAGCGGGTCGAGACCGTCGAGGTGGAGCTCTTCCACGCCAACGACATCGAGGCGGACGACACGTCCGCGGTACGGGTCGTGACCACCGACGGACTGCCGGTGGCGCTGGGCCTAACCCTCTGCGCGGCCGCGGACCGGGAGCCGGAGGTCCTGGTGCACGGGACCGCCGGCCGGATCGTGCTGCGGTACAAGATCGACGAGATCGAGGTGGTCACCGCCCGCGGGACCCGGACGTCGACCGCCTCCACCACCGGGTTGCTGCCCAACCTCGTGGCGCACGTGAGGGACCGGTCGGTCCCGCTGCTGAGCGGGCTCGCGGACGCGGGCGGGTTCATGCGGGTGATGGAGGCGGTCCGCACCGCGCCCGACCCGGCCCAGATCGACGTCGCCCATGTGGAGCATGTCGGGGGCCGGGTCCAGGTGCGGGACGCCGAGCTCTGGTGCCGACGCGTGGCCGAGGAGCTGCGGACCTTCACCGGCCTGGGCGCGCCCTGGGCACGGGACGCCGCCGCCCGCTGACCGGTCTGCCCGGTCTGCCCGGGGGGGCGCCGGTCCCTCCGCGGGGCCGGTCCCCCTCGGGCGCGACCGGTTCACCCCCTCGCGGGGATTCCGGGCCGGGTCAGAGGTCGACGCCCAGGCCGAGCCGGACGATGTCGACCGGCTCGCCGGTCCGGATCGACTCGTTGGCCGCGATGCCGACGGCGACGGCACGCACGCCGTCGAGGTACCCGGCCGGCCGGCCCAGGGGATCCTCGCTCGGGCCGTTGAAGATGTCACCGAGCAGGATCGCGTCACCGCCGCCGTGCGAGCCGACCCCCATCGGGATCTCGACCTCCGCCGCGCGTTCCCAGTGCCGCTGGACGACCAGCCGCTCGCCCCTCGGGCGCAGATCGTCCGCGTCGGCGGCCTCCTTGGCGCTCGGGTCGAGCAGCGCCTGACCCTGCGCGTCGACCTCGACCGAGCCGCGCTCGACCACCTCGAGCTCGGCGCGCCCCTCCGTGCCGTTGACCGTGACGCGGTAGCCCTCCCACGGGGCGTGGGCGTTGAGGGAGTAGGTCAGCAGCGCACCGCCGCGGTAGTCCGCCAGCACGGCCATGTTGTCCTCGATGGTGATGCCGGGTGCGAAGACGTCCTGGTCGCGAAGGTAGCCGTCGTGGTGCTCGGCGTCGAGGTAGAGCTTCTTGAGGTGCTCGTCCTGACTCATGTCCAGCGACCAGTGGTCGCCCGGCGCGGCCTCGGCGCCGCGGGCCGGCCGGGGCCCGGCCTGGGGTGCGCCGGCGCCGGCGTCCCCGTAGAAGGCGAGACGCCCGCGGGCGTACACGCGGGTCGGGGTGTCCGCCAGCCACCAGTTCACGAGGTCGAAGTGGTGGGACGACTTGTGCACCAGCAGGCCGCCGGAGCCTGCCTTCTGGCGGTGCCAGCGCCGGAAGTAGTCCGCGCCGTGGACGGTGTCCAGCGCCCACTCGAAGTGCACCGAGGTCACCGCGCCGATGCGTCCGGAGGCGATGACCTCCTTGAGGGAGGAGTTCCTGGGCGAGTACCGGTAGTTGAACGTCATGACCAGGTCCCGGCCCGTGCGGCGCACCGCCTCGGTGATGCGCCGGCACCCCTCGGCGTCGGTCGTCAACGGCTTCTCGACGACGACGTCGGCACCCGCCTCGAGCGCGCGGGTCACGAGGTCGGCGTGGGTGTGGTCGGGCGAGGTCACCACGACGACGTCCACCGCGTTCTCCGCGATCATCGCCTCGAGCGCCTCGGGTGCGTACCGCGGCAGCGGCGCCCCGCCCGCGTCCGCGACGACGCCGTCGTAGTAGTCGATGCGCCCCGGGTTGGTGTCGCACCACGCCACCAGCTCCGCGACGTCCGCGTGCGGGCCGATGATGGCGTGGACGTACATGCTCGCGCGGTGTCCCGTGCCGGCGACGGCGTAGCGGCGGACGGTGGGCGTGGCAGGGGCTGTCGTCATCGGCGTGCTCCTCGTGCGATCGGGTGTGTAAGCGCTTACTCCAGCATGCCATGGTCGGGCGGCCTGCCCTGTCCCGCCGCACCGCCCGGACCTGCTGCTACGGTGCCGGGCACCGGCCGGCGAAGGGGAGCCATGGACGACCAGCGCAGTAGCCGCGCGCGGGGCCGATGAGTCCGCGCGGTCGACGCACGCCGGCCCCGGGCGTCACGCTCAGCGACGTGGCCCGCGAGGCGGG
The DNA here is from genome assembly GCF_042665525.1 of Georgenia alba. Classification (NCBI taxonomy): domain Bacteria; kingdom Bacillati; phylum Actinomycetota; class Actinomycetes; order Allobogoriellales; family Allobogoriellaceae; genus Georgenia; species Georgenia alba. The sequence goes on along the minus strand of NZ_JBHTCQ010000001.1, from coordinate 814,972 downwards.
TGTCTCGATGGCGACGGCGTCGCGCGCGATCAACGGCAGCCCGGACCGCACGGTCGGGGAGGAGCTGCAGCGCCGGGTGCTCGAGGTCGCCGCCAGGCTCGAGTACTCGCCGGACGCGAACGCGCAGGCCATGGCACGGGGCCGGACCGCGATCATCGGTCTCGTCGTGCACGACATCCGGGACCCGTACTTCTCCGCGATCGCGGCGGGGGTGACCGCCGCCGCCGACGCCGAGCACCTCGCGGTGACCCTGGCCAACACCCAGCACGACCCGCAGCGGGAGCTCGCCTTCGTCCAGACCCTCCAGCAGCAGCGGGCGCGGGCCATCATCCTGGCGGGTGGGCGGCAGGACGACGACCGCGCGAACGCGGCGCTGCGCGAGGCGCTGGAGGCGTACCGGAAGAGGGGTGGGACCGCCGCGGTGGTGGGGCAGCCGGTGCTCGGGGTCAGCGCGGTGCACGCCGACAACGCGGGGGGCGCGTCCGCCCTCGCCGAGGCACTGCTCGATCAGGGGTATCGCCGGTTCGGCATCCTCGCCGGCCCGGAGCGGCACCTCACCGCCCGGGAGCGGACGACCGGCTTCGTGGCAGCGCTGGACGCCGCACGCATCGCGCCGGCCGCCGTCGTGCCCAGCGCGTTCACCCGGGACGGCGGGTACGAGGGGCTCGCCAGGCTCCGCGAGCAGGCCCCCGACGTCGAGCTCGTGTGGGCGGTCAACGACGTCATGGCGCTCGGCGCCATGACCGCCGCCCGGGATCTCGGGCTGGAGGTGCCCCGCGACCTCGCCTTCGCCGGGTTCGACGACATCACCACGCTCCGGGACGTCTCGCCGGCCCTGACGACGGTGCATCTGCCGCTGGAGGAGATGGGCCGGCTCGCCACCCCGCTCGCGCTGGACGTGGCGGGCGGCGTGCGGGAGGTGACGGTCAGCGGGGAGGTCGTCCTGCGGGAGTCGACACCGGCACGGTGAGATGGGGCAGGACCGCCTGCGCCACCGGCCCGATCGCGACCGCGTACACGAGCGTCCCGATCCCGGCCGTGCCGCCGAGGAGGAGCCCGGCCCCCAGGACGAGCAGCTCGAGCACGGTGCGCACCACCCGCAGGGATCGGCCGGTGCGGTGATGCAGGCCGGTCATCAACCCGTCACGTGGACCACGGCCGAGCTGCGCCCCGATGTACAGGGCGGTCGCGACGCCGTTGAGGACGACGCCGCCCACCATCAGCGCGATGCGCGGCACCAGCGCGTCCGGTGCGGCGAGAACCGCAAGCGTCAGGTCGGCGGCCAGGCCGACCAGCACGGCGTTCGCCAGCGTGCCGAGGCCCGGGCGCTCACGAAGGGGGATCCAGGCGAGGAGCACGACGAAGCTCATGAGCACGACCGCCTGGCCGAGCGTGATGGGCAGGTGACGGGCGAGACCGGAGTGCAGGACGTCCCACGGCGCCATCCCGAGACCACCGCGGGCCATCATGGCGAGGCTCGCCCCGTAGAGGAGGAGCCCGAAGAGCAGCTGGGGCAGCCGCCGCCCCAGCCGGCCCGCGCGGAGCTGGTCGAGCGGGCCGAGGTCGGCCAGCGGGGCGGGTGTGGGGCGGGTGGGCAGGCCAGTCATCCCGTTACCGTCGCACCGAAGTGGCCTTCCTTGAAAGGTCCACTTGTGGAAGGGTGGCCTTCGTGCCTCAGGCCATCAGCGCCAGTCGCCTTGCCGGTCTCCTCGGCGACTTCGACCGGTCTCCTGCCTACGCGGGCCTGGCCGACGCCCTCGCACTGCTCGTCGGGGACGGGCGCATCGGGCGCGACGTGCGACTGCCGAGCGAGCGCGACCTGACGTCGGCGCTCGGCGTCTCGCGCACCACCGTCACCCGGGCCTACGCCGTGCTGCGCGAGCACGGCTACGCCCATGCCCGCCACGGCTCCGGCACCTTCACCCGCATCCCCGGCGGGCGAGCTCAGGCGCTGGACCGGGTGCTGCGACCGCATGCCGACGGCGACGTCCTCACCGACCTGACCGTCGCCGCCGGCAAGGCACCGGCCGGCCTCGCGACGCTGTACGCGGAGGCCGTCTCCGACCTGCCGGTCTACCTCGGCGGCCACGGCTACTTCCCTACCGGTCTGCCGGCCCTGCAGTCCACGGTCGCCGAGCACTACCGCGCACGAGGCCTGCCGACCGACCCCGATCAGATCCTCATCACCTCCGGCGCCCTGTCCGCCATCGCCGTCGTCCTCCACACGGTGGTCTCCCCGGGCGAGCGCGTCGCCCTGGAATCGCCGACGTACCCCAACGCCTCCGAGGCGGTCCGCACCCGCGGCGCCAGGCCCGTCGCGCTGCCGGTCGAGCCGACGGACTGGGACATCGCGGCGATGGCGGAGACTCTGCACCAGACCCAGCCACGGCTCGCCTACCTCGTCCCTGACTTCCAGAACCCGACCGGGCACCTGATGGACGACGCGCAGCGCGCCCAGCTCGCGCACGCCCTGCGGTCGGCCGGCACCGTCGCGCTCGTCGACGAGACGCTCTGGCCGCTGGCCCTCGACGGACAGCGGATGCCTCGCCCGCTCGCCGCGCACGCGGACGGCGCGATCACTGTCGGCAGCACGAGCAAGGCGTTCTGGGGCGGCCTGCGGCTCGGGTGGATCCGGGCGCCGCACCGGTGGGTCGAGCCCTTGACCCGGACGAGGGTCAGCCTCGACCTCGGCGCCCCCGTCCTCGAGCAGCTCGTGGCGCACCGGCTGCTCGGCGCCGAGCAGATCCTCGCCGAGCGCCGGCGGCTGCTCCGGGCGCAGCGCGACGCGGTCGTGACGGCCACGGCGGAGCTGTTGCCCGAGTGGCGTCTCACCCTCCCCGGAGGCGGGCTGTCCCTGTGGATCGAGCTGCCGACCCGCGCCGCGAGCCGCCTGGCCGCCGCCGCGACACGTCGTGGTGTCGCCGTGACGCCCGGCCCGGCGTTCGCCGTCGAGGGTGGCATGGACTCCTTCCTGCGGCTGCCGTTCGCCCACCCGGCCGACGAGCTCCGGGAGGCGGTCGGGCGGCTCGCCGTGACGTGGGAGGCCGTCCGGGCCGGGTCGGCCGCGGGGCGTCGCCCTCGCGTGGTCCTGGCCTGACTGTCCTGCCTGACTGTCCTGCCTGACTGTCCTGCCTGACTGTCCTGCCTGGCTGTCCTGGCCTGAGTGGCCCGGTCCAGGTCTCCCGGCCCGGGTGCGCCGAGCGTGTCGATCCGGGCGTTCCCCGCACGTCATGGAGGTGACACACTCCCTGACGAGAGAGGAACTGTCATGACCGAGTACGTCGTCCTCCTGCCCGCCGACGAGTCGACCTGGGAACGAGCGACCGCCGAGCAGCGGGCCGCCGTGTACGAGCGGCACCGCGAGTTCGCTCGGGCGCTCGCCGAACGCGGGCACACGGTGACCGGCGGGGCGGAGCTGACCCACTCGCGCGAGACCAGGCAGGTGCGCCGGGACGACGGGCGGGTCGTCGTCACCGACGGGCCCTACGCGGAGACGGTCGAACAGCTCAGCGGCTTCTACCTCATCGAGTCCGACGACCTCGAGGACCTGCTCGAGGTGTGCGCCCTCCTCGCCGACGGCGACGGCGCGGTCGAGGTCCGGGCCACGGTCCCCGCCCCGGAGGAGGGGGCGCCGTCGTGAGGTACATGGTTCAGCTGATCGAGGCAGACCACTACGCGAAGTGGGCCGCGGCGACGCCGGAGCAGCGGGACCGCCTGTTCGCGAGCCTCGAGGCGTTCGCCGCCGCCGTGCGCGAGCGCGGCGAGGTGGTGGCCGGGGAAGGGCTCGCCGACCCGTCGACCGCACGCACCCTCCGGCCGGGCCCGGACCGACCGGTGACCGACGGGCCGTACGCCGAGACGGTGGAGCAGCTCGGCGGGTTCTACGTGATCGACGTGCCCGACATGGACACCGCCGTGGAGCTGGCTCATCTGCTGGCCGACCACATCACCGTCGAGATCCGCCCGACGACCGACGGATGACCGAGCGGTGACGCCGCTCGAGGAGCTGCTGCGCGACGAGTGGGGCCGCCTGCTGGCCCTGCTCGTCGCGCGGTACCGCCGCCTCGACCTCGCCGAGGACGGGCTCGCCGACGCGTTCGAGGCCGCCGCGCGGACCTGGCCGGTCGACGGGGAGCCGGCCAACGCCCCGGCCTGGCTGCTCACCACGGCGCGCCGCCGGATCATCGACCGGCTGCGGTCGGAACGGGTGCTGGTCCGCCGGATGCCGCTGCTCGCCGTCGACGCCGATCTCACCGAGGCGGCGCAACGGGTCATGGCGGACGCCGGGGAGGCGATCGTGGACGAGCGGCTGCGCCTGGTGCTGCTCTGCGCGCACCCGTCGCTGTCCCGCGAGGCTGCCGCGGCGCTCACCCTCCGGCTGGTGCTGGGCCTGTCCACCGAGGACGTCGCGCGCCTGTTCCTGCAGTCCACGTCGACGATGGCGGCCCGGTTGACCCGGGCGCGCAAGCGGCTTGCCGGCGCCTCCTTCGCGGTCCCGGACGGTGCCGAGCTGGTCGAGCGCGTCACGGTCGTGGCGGACGTCGCCTACCTCACCTTCACCGCCGGGTACGCCCCCGGCGCCGGGCCGGACGCGGTGCGCACCGAGCTCGCCGGCGAGGCGATCAGGCTCGTCCGGGTGCTCCGGTCGGTCCTCCCGGCGGAGGTCGACGGACGGGAGCTGGTCGCGCTGGAGGCGCTCATGCTGCTCCAGCACTCCCGGCGGGACGCGCGGGTACGGGACGGGGCGCTGGTGCTCCTGCCCGAGCAGGACCGCACGAGGTGGCGCCACGAGGAGATCGCCGTCGCACTGGATCTCCTTGCGCCGCAGGCCACCGCTCCCCCGGCGCCATACCTGCTGCAGGCCCTCATCGCGGCCGAGCACGCCGTCGCACCCACCGCCGAGGCAACCGCGTGGGACCGGATCGTGGCCCGCTATGACGAGCTCCTCGCGCTGACGGACACCCCGGTAGTGCGGCTCAACCGGGCGGTCGCCGTCGCCGAGGCCGACGGTCCGGCGGCTGGCCTGGCGGCGCTCGAGGGCCTCGCGCTGCCGGGTCACCGGCTCCCGGCGGTCCGGGCCGAGCTCCACGCCCGGGTCGGGGACCGCGTCGCGGCGCGACGGGACTTCGACGCCGCGATCGCGCTGTGCCGGAACGACGTCGAGCGGGAGCATCTGCTCCGCCGTCGGGAATCCGTCGGCTGAGACGACGCGGCTGTTGACAGCGAGGTGCCCCGCCCGTACGTTGCGGAAAGCGCATTCCGACCCACGCGACCCCCTCGACGGAGAGACCACATCCATGACCACCCGCACGCTCCGCATCGCCATGAACGGTGTCACCGGCCGCATGGGCTACCGCCAGCACCTCGTCCGCTCGATCCTGCCGATCCGTGACGCGGGTGGCGTCGAGCTCGAGGACGGCACCAAGGTCCAGGTCGAGCCGATCCTCGTCGGCCGCCGGGCCGAGAAGCTCCGGGAGCTCGCCGAGCTGCACGACGTCGAGCACTGGACCACGGACGCCGACGCCGTCATCGCGGACGACAGCGTGGACGTGTACTTCGACGGCCAGGTCACCTCGCGCCGGCCCGCGGCACTCACCGCGGCCATGAGGGCCGGCAAGCACATCTTCACGGAGAAGCCGACGGCCGAGACGCTCGAGGAGGCCGTCGCGCTCGCCCGGCTCCAGCGTGAGACCGGCGTGACGGTCGGCGTCGTGCACGACAAGCTCTACCTGCCCGGCCTGGTCAAGCTGCGCCGGCTCGTGGACGAGGGCTTCTTCGGCCGCATCCTGTCCCTGCGCGGCGAGTTCGGCTACTGGGTCTTCGAGGGCGAGACCCAGTCCGCGCAGCGCCCCAGCTGGAACTACCGCAAGGAGGACGGCGGCGGCATCACCGTCGACATGTTCTGCCACTGGAACTACGTGCTCGAGGGCATCCTCGGCCAGGTCCGGTCGGTCACCGCCAAGGCCGTCACGCACATCCCCACCCGGTGGGACGAGCAGGGCCACCAGTACGCCGCCACGGCCGACGACGCCGCCTACGGCATCTTCGAGGTCACCACCCCCGGCGGCGACCCGGTCGTGGCGCAGATCAACTCCTCCTGGGCGGTCCGGGTGTTCCGGGACGAGCTGGTCGAGTTCCAGGTGGACGGCACGCACGGGTCGGCGGTCGCGGGCCTTCGCCGGTGCGTCGCGCAGCAGCGCGCGCACACGCCGAAGCCCGTGTGGAACCCGGACCTGCCGGTCACCGAGCCGTTCCGCGACCAGTGGATGGAGGTGCCGGCGAACGCCGACCTGGACAACGGGTTCAAGCTGCAGTGGGAGGAGTTCCTGCGGGACGCCGTCGCCGGGCGCCCGCACCGGTACGACCTGCTCTCCGCCGCCCGCGGCGTCCAGCTCGCCGAGCTGGGCCTGCAGTCCTCGGCCGAGGGCCGCACCCTGCCGATCCCGGAGATCGCGCTGTGAGCGGCGGGTCCGCGGCGGCGAGCGCCGCACACGTCCTGGGCTCCAGCGGCGTCACCGTCCGGCTACCCCGGTTCGACGACGACGGCCGGGTGGCCGGCACCGAGGAGCGCACGCTGCACGCGCCCGGCCCGTGGACCGTCCCCGAGGGCCCGCTGACGTCCCGCGTCGCGTTCGCCGCGGCGCACGTGGTCCCGCAGGTCGGGGCGGACAACACGCCGGGCTCACCGGCCTCGGTCGACTGGGACGCCACGCTCGCCTACCGGCACCGCATCTGGGAGCACGGGCTCGGCGTCGCCGACGCCATGGACACCGCCCAGCGCGGCATGGGCCTGGACTGGGCCGCCACGCAGGAGCTGGTGCGCCGCTCGGCCGCGGAGGCGAAGACGGCCGGCGCCCGGGTCGCGTGCGGTGCCGGCACGGACCAGCTGGACCCCGCGGCCGTGGAGCCGGGCGAGGCGGGACTCTCCGCCGTCGTGGACGCGTACCGGGAGCAGGTGCACGTGGTCCAGGACGCCGGCGCCCAGGTCATCGTCATGGCCTCCCGCGCCCTGGCGAAGGTGGCCCGCGCGGCCGAGGACTACGCCCGCGTGTACGACGCCGTGCTCGCCGAGGCCGACGAGCCGGTGATCCTGCACTGGCTCGGCCCGATGTTCGACCCGGCGCTGGCGGGGTACTGGGGCTCGGAGACAGTCAGCACCGCGACCCGCACCTTCCTCGACCTGATCCGCGCCCACCAGGACCGGATCGACGGCGTGAAGGTCTCGCTGCTGGACGCGCAGCACGAGGTCGGCCTGCGGCGCTCCCTCGCCGCGCTCGAAGGCTCGCGGGTGCGGCTCTACACCGGCGACGACTTCAACTACCCCGAGCTCATCGCCGGTGACGAGCAGGGCCACTCCGATGCCCTGCTGGGGATCTTCGCGGCGATCTACCCGGCCGCCTCCACGGCGCTGCAGGCCTTCGACGAGGACGTGGCGGACGGCGGCGCAGCCCCTGCCGGGGCCGGCGCCGCGCGCGGGCACGCCATCCTCGCCTCCACCGAGCCGCTGGGCCGGCACATCTTCGCCGCGCCGACGTACTACTACAAGACCGGTGTGGCCTTCCTGTCCTGGCTGAACGGGTTCCAGCCCGGCTTCCAGCTGGTCGGCGGGCTGCACTCCGGCCGGTCGCTGCCGCACCTGGTGGAGCTGGCCCGGCTCGCCGACGACTGCGGCATGCTGCTGGAGCCGGAGCTCGCGGCGCGGCGTCTTCAGGCGCTGCTGGTGACGAACGGGGTCGAGGCATGAGCCGCTGCTCGCTCAACAGCGCCACCGTGAAGCACGCGTCGCTGACCGAGCTCGTCGAGGTCGCCGCCGGGGCCGGCATGGGCGCCGTCGGGTTGTGGCGCCACCAGGTCCAGGAGGGCGGTGCCGAGGCGGCCGCCCGGATCGTCTCCGGGGCCGGCCTGCGGGTCTCCTCGCTCTGCCGCGGCGGGTTCCTCACCGCCGCCGACGAGGCGGGGATCGCCACGGCGCTGGAGGACAACAGGCGGGCGATCGTCGAGGCGGCGACCGTCGGCACCCGCGAGCTCGTCTTCGTGGTCGGCGGGTTGCCGGCGACGAGCGCGCCCGGCCAGGGTCCCCGTCCCGACGCCGGGGACGGGGACAGGGATCTCGCGGCGACCCGTGCCCGCGTGGCCGACCGGGTCGCCGACCTGGTGCCGTTCGCCGCCGAGCACGACGTGCGCATCGTGCTCGAGGCGCTGCACCCGATGTTCGCCGCCGACCGGGCGGTCATCTCCACGCTCGGGCAGGCGCTCGACCTCGCCGCGCCGTTCCCGGCGGAGACCGTCGGCGTCGTCGTCGACACCTACCACGTGTGGTGGGACCCGGCGCTGCGGGAGTCGATCGCACGGGCCGGCCGCGAGGGCCGGATCGCGGGCTACCAGGTCTGCGACTGGATCCTGCCGCTGGCCGAGGAGCCGTTGAACTCCCGGGGGCACGTGGGCGACGGGTACGTCGACTTCCGCACGATCTCGCGGTGGGTGGCCGAGGCCGGCTACGACGGCGACGTGGAGACGGAGATCTTCAACGAGGAGATCTGGGCGGCCGACCCGGCGCAGACCGCGCGGACGGTCGCGGAGCGGTACGCGAGGTACGTGGAGCCGCACCTGTAGGTCGCGGGCACGGCGTCAGATGACCTCGGGCTCACCGCCGTCGTCGCGGGTCAGCGGCAGGCCGGCCCGGTGCCACCCCTTCATGCCGTCGCTGACGTTGTACGCGTCGAAGCCGACCTGGTTGAGCCACTGCACCGAGCGGGCCGACCGGCCGCCGGAGCGGCAGACCACGAGCAGCTCGCCCTCGGGGATGTCGTCCATGCGCTCGGGGAGCTCGCCCATCGGGATGTGCACCGCGCCGGGTGCGTGGCCGGCATCCCACTCGTCCTGCTCGCGCACGTCGAGGAGCACGTAGCCGGCGGGGACGGGCTCGGCGGTGTCGAGGTCACCGACGGTGACCGGGGTTCCGGGTGTCTCGGGAAGAGCCATGTCCGCCAGCGTAGATGCCCCGGACCGTCGGCCGCCCGGCACGGGTGTGGGTGGCCCGGAGGACACTGGGGCCATGACGCTGGCATGGTCCGTGGTCCCGGCGCCCGCACCGGTCGGTGCGCTGACCGTCGGCGAGACGACGGCGGGGCTGGTCCTCGTGACCTTCGGCGCACGTCCCGAGGCCGCGCGGCGCGCCGCCGACCGGCTGGGCCTGCAGGCCGCCCGCCACGACGGCGGAGCCGCCGCTGCCCAGATCGGCGAGTACCTCGCCGGCGAGCGCACGAGCTTCGACCTGCCGCTGGACTGGAGCCTCACCTCGGGCCGGCAGCGCCACGTGCTGCAGGTGCTCCACCAGACGGTCGAGTTCGGCCGGACGATCACCTACGGCGAGCTCGCGGCGCGCACCGGGCAGGCCGAGCACCCGGCGGCCCGCGGGATGGGCTCGATCATGGGCTCGAACCCGGTTCCCGTGGTGGTGCCGTGCCACCGGGTGCTCGCCTCCGACGGGCTCGGCGGCTTCGGCGGCGGCCGGGCGGCCAAGGAATGGCTGCTGGCGCACGAGGGCGTGCTGCCCGCGACGCTCGACCTCTTCTGAACCCTGGCCGCGCCGGGCCGCCCGGCGTCCTCGCCCGCACCGGCCCGGTCTCCGCGCGTCCGGGCCGTGGAGATCGGTTGAGCGCCCGGTGAACGGCGCCGCCGTGCCGTGTCGCGTGTCGGCCGCGGGTGGCAGGATCGGGGGCATGCACGAGCGCGCCGGTACGCCCGCACTCCCCGAGGACCTCATCGACGTCGACGCGGTGGTCGCCGCCTACTACGACCTCACCCCCGACCCCGACGACCCGGCCCAGCAGGTCGTCTTCGGCACCTCCGGGCATCGGGGCTCGAGCCTCGACCGCGCGTTCAACGAGGCGCACATCGTCGCCACCACCGCTGCGATCGTCGAGTACCGCCGCAGCCAGGGCTACGACGGCGCCCTGTACCTGGGACGTGACACGCACGCCCTGTCCGACCCGGCCTGGCGCACCGCCGTCGAGGTGCTGGCCGCCGCCGAGGTCGAGGTGCGGGTGGACGCCCGGGACTCGTGGACCCCCACGCCCGCCGTCTCCCACTCCATCCTGCGTGACAACGGCGCCGGGACCACCGGTGGCGTGCGGACCGAGGGACCCGGCCTGGCGGACGGCATCGTCGTCACGCCGTCGCACAACCCGCCGCGGGACGGCGGCTTCAAGTACAACCCCCCGCACGGCGGACCGGCGGGCTCGGACGCCACCTCGGCGATCGCGGCCCGCGCGAACGAGATCCTCCGTGAGGGCTGGCAGAAGGTGCCCCGCCTGCCGCTGGAGCAGGCCCTCGCGGCAGACACCACCCGGAAGAACGACTACCTCAGCGCGTACGTGGACGACCTCGCCAACGTCCTCGACCTCGCGGCGATCCGCTCTGCGGGCGTGCGGATCGGTGCCGACCCCCTCGGCGGCGCCGCCGTCGAGTACTGGGCCGCGATCGGTGAGCGGTACGGCCTCGACCTGACGGTCGTGAACCCCGAGGTCGACCCGCGGTGGGCGTTCATGACGCTGGACTGGGACGGCAAGATCCGGATGGACTGCTCCTCCCCCTCCGCCATGGCGTCGCTGCGCGAGGTCATGTCCGGTGACGCGCCGTACGACGTGGCCACCGGCAACGATGCCGACTCCGACCGCCACGGCATCGTCACGCCCGACGGCGGGCTGATGAACCCGAACCACTACCTCGCCGTCGCGATCCAGTACCTGTTCACCCACCGCACGGAGTGGCCGGAGTCCGCCGCTGTCGGCAAGACGCTGGTCTCCTCGGCGCTCATCGACCGGGTGACGGCGGACCTGGGCCGCGGGCTCGTCGAGGTGCCGGTCGGGTTCAAGCACTTCGTCCCCGGTCTGATCGACGGGTCGGTCGCCTTCGGCGGCGAGGAGTCCGCCGGGGCCTCGTTCCTGCGCACGGACGGCACGGTGTGGACCACCGACAAGGACGGCATCCTGCTCGCCCTGCTGGCGGCGGAGATCATCGCGGTGACCGGGAAGTCGCCCAGCGTGCTGCACGGCGAGCTCGTCGAGCGGCACGGCGCCAGCGCCTACGCCCGCATCGACGCCCCGGCGACCAAGGAGCAGAAGGCCCGCCTCGGCAAGCTCCAGCCGTCCGACGTCGCCGCCACCGAGCTGGCGGGTGAGCCGATCACCGACCGCCTGGTCGAGGCGCCGGGCAACGGCGCAGCGATCGGGGGGCTCAAGGTCACCACTGAGAACGCGTGGTTCGCGGCGCGTCCGTCCGGCACGGAGGACGTGTACAAGATCTACGCCGAGTCCTTCCGTGGCGAGGACCACCTGGCGCAGGTCCAGGACGAGGCGAGACGCGTCGTCGACGCGGCGCTGGAGGGGTGAGCCTCGTGCGGCGGGCCAGGCCGGCCGGAGCGGTCGCCGTGCTCGGTGCGCTGCTGCTGGTGGGCGGGGTCGTGCGGGTCCTCACCACGCCCGAGTGGTTCGCCTGGTCTGCCCGCGCACAGCTGTCCGGCGAATCGTTCGCGCCCGGCCTCGTGGTCCTGGACCGCTCGGACGTCCTGCCGATGTGCCTCGCGGTGCTCGGGCTGATCCTCCTGGCCGGGGCGCTCGGCTACCTGCTGGGCGCGCGGCGCCGCGGGCGCGCGTCGGCCTGACACGCCCCGCGGCAGGCGTGGCGCTACCGCAGGGACGCGCGGTGCGCCGACCCGAGTGCGGCGTCGACCAGCTCGAGGGGCGGCGGCTCCTCCCAGCCCCCCTCGTCCAGGAGCACGACGGAGGTGAAACGTCCGTCGGTGCACGCCTGACCACTGACCGCGAGCGGCGCGTCCGCGTTCGGGTAGAGCGCCACGACGCGCTGGGTACCCGGCTCCTCGCCCTGCACCCGGAGCATCTCGGAGAACAGGTCACAGGCCGCGCCGGCCTCGATGTCCTGGCCGGCCTCGACCATCTCCACCCCGCGACGCAGGGCCTCCACCTCCTCGGCGTCGAGATCGACCGCCCCGGACGCCTCGATGGCCCGGACCAGCTCGGGCAGGCCGCGGGCCCACTCGGTGGCACCCCCGGCGATCGTCTGCAGGGTCCGGCCGTCGGCGCCGGACCAGCGGCAGTTCGGCACCCCGGCGCTCTGACCGGGCGTCGGCACGCTGCCGGGTCCGCCGAGCAGCTGCTCCACCTCGGCAGCGGACAGCAGGGCGCAGGCGCCGGCGGCCGGGGCAGGCTCCGCGGCCTCCGCGGCGCCGGTCTCGGACGGCGCCTCAGCGGGTTCCTCGTCCACGACGGGAGGGGACTCGGAGGGTTTCTCGGCGGGTTCCTCCTCCACCGCGGCCGGCGACTCGGACGGTTCGGCACCGGTCGGTTTCGCGGATGCCGTGACCGTCTCGGCGGACGAGCAACCAGCGACGAGCAGGAGGGCGGCAGCGGCCAGAACGATTCGCACGAGGGATGCTCTCACGCGGCTGCCGGCCCACGGAGCGTTTCGGACCTCCGAGATCCGCGACGAAGAACCCACCGGGGCCGCACCGGGTCCTCGGCGCGACGTTGCGAGACGTTCAGAGGAAGAGCCGGTTCGGCACCACGGTGACGGCGAGGTTCGCCGCCGCCACGACGAGCAGGCGACACACGCCCGTTGCACCGAGAGCACCGGGTTGAGGAGCATCGCCGGTAGACCCGAACCCCGAAGAGGGGCGGCGCTTCCTCAGGTGCGGCTCACCGCCGCGACGGTGCCGTGCTGATGGGGCAGGACCCTGCGCAGGATGTCGGCGATGGTGACGAGGCCGACGAACTGCCCGTGGTCGGTGACGACGGCGAGCTGCTCGCTCGTGGTCCGCATCCGTGCCAGGGCTTCGTAGACCGGTGTTCGCCCGTCGAGCGCCAGGACGGGTCTGGTCAGCTGCGCGATCTGCCGTTCGGGTGGCTCCGGCAAGGTGTCCCGGACGTGGACCTGGCGTGGTACGGCGCCGCCGGGCTGCTCGACGAGCATGCGCATGTGCCCGGAGCGCGTCGCGGCGGCCTGCACGTCGGCGACGGTTGCGCCTTCCGGGACGGACGTCGGCCGCCCTTTGCCGGTGATCAGGTCTGCGAGCGTGATCCGGTCGAGGTCGAGAATGCTGGCGATCTGGTTCCGGAACGAGTCGTCCAGTGCGCCCACCGAGGCCGAGTGCTCCACCAGCTGCCGGATGGCCTCGGGATCCCTGCCCCCGACGCCGGCACGGTCGACCGGTGTGATGCCGCTGGCGGCCACGAGCCGGTTGGCGATGCCGTTGACCCAGTTCAGGAGGGGCCGGAAGGTCCAGGCGAAGGACCTCGAGGGCACCCCGATCAGCTTGGCGGCCAGCTCGGGGTGCGCGATCGCCCAGGACTTCGGCGTCATCTCTCCGACGACCAGGTGCAGGAACGTCACGAGCACCAACGACAGGACGAACGCCGCGCCGTCGGCGAGCCAGCCCGGGGCGCCCCAGGAGGCCAGGACGGGTCCGAGCCAGGCGTCGACGGCCGGCTTGGTCACGGCACCGAGCGCGAACGTGCAGGCCGTGATGCCGAGCTGTGCGACGGCGAGCATGATGGTCAGCTCGTGGATGCCTCGGAGTGCCGCACGCGCGGATCGGCTCCGCGTGGCGTCGGCCTCGAGCTTGTGCTGCCGTGCCCCGAGCAGCGCGAACTCGATGACGACGAAGAACGCGCTCAGCGCGAGAAGCAGCACGGTCGCAGCGACCACGGCCAACGGGTCGCTCATCGCTGATCCGCCTCTCGGTGCGGCCCGTCCGACTCGTCGTCGTCCTCGAGCTCGGCGATCCGGGCACGCACCTGGCTCGGGACGTGACGCTCCACCGCGAGCACCTCGACGTCCAGGACGCGGTGCAACCGACTGCCCAGCGCGAGGTCCGCGGGATCCTCGGGCAGGGGCACGCGGACCGTCTCGCCGACCTCGGGCAGGGCGCCACGCTCGGCGATCAGCATGCCGGCCACGGTCTCGAAGTCTCCGGCCGGCAGGTCGTGGCCGATGGCACGGCTCATCTCGTCCAGAGGGAGCTCCCCGTCGACGAGCCAGCTGCCGTCTGCCTCCGGCGCGACGGTCGCCGCCGGCTCGTCGTGCTCGTCGGTGATCTCGCCGATCAGCTCCTCGGCCAGGTCCTCGACGGTCAGGACCCCGGAGAAGCCGCCGTACTCGTCGATCACGCACGCCAGCTCGTTGCGGGTGCGGGTCAGCTGCGCCAGGGCCTCGGGCAGCGGCATCAGCCCCGGTACCACCAGCGCCGAGCGCATGATCGCCGTGACCGGATCGTCCTCGTTCTCGGCCTGCAGCACATCCACGAGGTGAACGATCCCGAGCGGCTGGTCCTCCTCGCCGAGCACCGGGTAGCGGGTGTGGGAGGCCGTCATCAGCCGGCGCAGCTCGCCGATCGTCGTCTCGGGCGTCACCGCGTCCACCTGTGCGCGCGGGATCATCGCGTGCTCGACGTCCCGGGTGGGGAAGTCCAGCACGCGGTCGATCAGCATCGACAGCTCGTCCGGCAGGTCGCCGCTCTCGCGCGAGTCGGCCACCGAACGCTTGAGCTCCTCCGCCGTCACGCTGGTGTCCAGGTCGTGCACGGGCTCGATCCGCAGCAGGCGCAGCAGCGCGTTCGCCGCATGGTCGAAGACCGTGATGAGCCAGCCGAACGCCGCCAGGTAGATCAGCGTCGAGCGTGCCAGCCGTCGAGCCAGCGGCTCCGGGCTCGCGATGGCGAGGTTCTTCGGGTACAGCTCGCCGAAGATCATCTGCACGACGGTGGCAGCGAGCAGCGCGCCCACCGTGCCGACCGAGATGCTCACCCCGCGCGGGATCCCCGCACCCCCGAGCAGCTCGCCCAGGGACTCACCGACCAACGGCTCGGCCACGTAGCCCACCATCAGGCCGGTGACGGTGATCCCGAGCTGGGCGCCGGACAGCATGAACGACGTCCGCCCGGTGACCTTCAACGCACGCTCGGCGGCCACGTCACCGGCCTTCGCGCGAGCGCCGAGCCGGGCGCGGTCGACCGACATGTAGGCGAACTCCTGAGCGACGAAGTAGCCGTTCGCCGCGATGATCGCCAGCATGAGCAGGACGCCGAGGAGCAGCGTCAGCACGGACAGCCACACGAGGAGGTCACCTCCTCGGGCGAGGCACCTCGACGGGAGGTCAGGGATTCAACGGAACAACAACAATGACTCGGGTCGTCGTCGGACGACCCGAGCCGGACAGAAGGCCCCACTGACGGCTTCACTCCCCGCCGATCGAAGTCGGACGGTCAGCATCCTATGCGACCGATCGACCGAGCCGCGCCCGTCGCGTAGGCCCGGGGTGGCCTACTCCTCGCCGATGTCCTCGTTCCACAGCTCGGGCTCGGCCGCGACGAACTCGCGCATGAGCTCGATGCAGTCCCGGTCCTCCAGCACCACGACCTCCACGCCGCGGGTGCGCAGCAGGTGCTCGCCGCCGAGGAAGGTGCGGTTCTCGCCGATGACCACGCGCGGGATGCCGTACAGCAGGATCGCGCCGGTGCACATGTCGCAGGGCGAGAGCGTGGTGACCATGGTGGCGCGGGCGTAGACGCTCGCCGGCAGCCGGCCGGCGTTGGCGAGACAGTCGGTCTCGCCGTGCAGGATCGGGCTCGCCTCCTGCACCCGCTTGTTCCGCCCGACGGCGAGCACCTCGCCGTCGACCACGAGCGCGGCACCGATCGGGACCCCGCCCTCGGCCCGCCCGGCGCGGGCCTCGGCCAGTGCGACGGCGAGCGCCTCGGCGTCGTCGGAGACCTGCTGCCTCGTCATCTTTTCCTCCTTGGTCAGCGGCCCGCGGCGTAGCCCTGCGCGCCGCGCGGGTTCGCGGCGGCACCGAGCAGACCGGTCCGCGGGTCGCGGGTGACGGCGGAGAGCCGGCCGAGGGCCCACTCGCCCGCCCGGGTGACGCGGTGCCCGCGCTGCTCGAGCTCACCGATGACGCCGTCTCCGAGCCGGTCCTCGACGACCGCGCCGGCCGGGGTCCACGTCCGCGGCCAGAAGGAGCCGGCCATCGAGGTGGTGTGCAGGGCGGGGGCGTCGATCGCCTGCTGCGGCGTGTAGCCGCCGACGATGGTGCGCAGCAGGTACAGCAGCTGCCACTGGTCCTGCTGGTCCCCACCCGGCGAGCCGACGGCGGTGACGGGCCTCCCGTCGCGCAGCACCAGCGTCGGGGTGAGCGTGGTTCGCGGCCGCTTCCCCGGCGTGAGGGTCGACGGCGATCCCTCCTCCAGCCAGGTCATCTGCAGGCGCGTGCCCAGGCAGAAGCCGAGCTCGGGGATGTAGGGGTTGGACTGCAGCCAGCCGCCGGAGGGTGTCGCGGAGATCATGTTGCCCCAGCGGTCGACGACGTCGATGTGGCAGGTGTCGCCGCGGCGCTCACCGGCGGCGGAGACGGTCGGCTCGCCCAGGCCGGCGGCCGACGTCCCGGTCGCCGGGGTGTCGCTGGTCCGCAGCGGCGGCAGGAAGGGCCGGTGGCCGGGCACGACGCCGGGCCGCAGCTCCGCGGAGGCCTCCTCGCCGACGGCCGCCCGGCGCTCGGCGGCGTACTCGGGCGAGAGCAGCACGTCGAGCGGGACGTCCGCGTCGCCGTAGTAGGAGTCCCGGTCCGCGAGCGCGAGCTTGGAGACCTCGAGGATGGTGTGCGCACCGAGCGCCGTCGCCGGGTCCAGACGCTCGTCGTCGAATCCGTCGAGGATGCCGAGCGCCTGCAGCAGGTACGGCCCTTGGCCCCAGGCGCCGGTCTTGGCGATGGTGTGCCCGCGGAACTCCAGGGTGGTGGCGGGCTCGTAGCCGGCCTCGAACGCGGCGAAGTCGGCGGCGGTGATGACGCCGGCGTGGTCGGCGCCGTCGGCGTGGCGGTGCGGCTGGGCCGCGAAGGCGGCTGCCGCCTCCGCGACGAAGCCCTCCCGCCACGCGCTCCGGGCCGCCTCGATCCGGCCCACCCGGTCTGCGGCGCCGGAGCCGGCGGCGACCAACCGGTCCAGCGTGCGGGCGTACGCCTCGTTCCGGATCAACTCGCCCGGCTCGGGGGCGCGGCCACCCGGGAGCCAGGCCTCCGCGGAGGTGGGCCAGTGCCCCTCGAACAGCTCCCGCATCTCCTCGAGCGTGGCGCTCACCCGGGCGAGGACCGGGTGCCCGTCGCGCGCGTACCCGATCGCCGGGGCGAGCACGTCGGCGAGCTCCCAGGTGCCGTGGTCGCGCAGCAGCACGAACCACGCGTCGACGGAGCCGGGGACCGCGGCGGCCAGCGCTCCCGAGCCGGGGACCAGGTCCAGGCCCTCGACGCGGTAGTGCTCGACGGTCGCGCCGGCGGGTGCCGGTCCCTGACCCATGAGGACGGTCGGCTCCGCGGGGGCGTCCGTCGTCGCGAAGACCGCGGTCATGTCGCCGCCGGGACCGTTGAGGTGTGGCTCGACGACATGCAGCACGAAGCCGGCGGCCGCGGCGGCGTCGAACGCGTTGCCGCCCCGCTCGAGGACCGACTGCGCCGTCGCCGTCGCGATCCAGTGGGTCGTGGCGGACATCCCGAAGGTCCCCTCCAGGGTGGGGCGGGTGGTGAAGGTGGGAGGTGAGGTGAATGCGACCGACATGCCTCGGAGGGTAACGAGCCACGCCGCCGGGCGTCGTTGTGGTTCACTACCGCGATGTCCCGGGGGCCGCGACGGCCCCCTCGACGACGAGCGGAGGACCCGTGAGCGACGAGCAGCCACGCCCGGCGGCCCACGACCCGTACGGGGTCCCGACGGACGCGCCGGACGCGGTGGCGACCGGCGAGCAGCAGGTCTCGATCAGGCGGTGGCGCATCATCGGCCCCGGCCTCGTGGTCGCGGCCACCGGTGTCGGCGCCGCCGACCTGGTCGCCACCCTGGCCGCCGGCTCCCGCTACGGGTACGCGCTGCTGTGGGCGGTCATCGCCGGCGTGATCATGAAGATCATCCTGGTCGAGGGGGCGGGGCGGTTCTCACTCGCGTCCGGTCTGACGATCTTCCAGGGCTGGCGCTCCCTGGGCCGGTGGACCACCTGGTACTTCGCGCCGTACATCGTCATCTGGGGCTTCGTCTACGGTGCCTCGGCGATGACCTCCTCGGCGCTGCCCGTCGTCGAGCTGTTCAAGAAGTACGCGCCCGGTGTCCTCGAGTCGCTCGGCGAGGACGCCCTGCGGAACATCATCGCCGCGGTCACCGGCATCCTCGGCTTCCTCATGGTCTGGTTCGGCCGGTACCAGACCTTCGAGAAGGTCGTCGGCACCCTCGTGCTCCTCATGATGGTCACCGTCGTGGGCATCTCGCTGTTCGCGGTGCCGAACCTCGGCGAGGCGGTCGCCGGCCTCGTCCCGCGGATCCCCGACGGCGGCATGGTCTACGTCCTCAGCGTCGCCGGCGGAGTCGGCGGCACCATCACGCTCGCCGCGTACGGCTACTGGCTGCGGGAGAAGGGGTGGGCGGCACCCGGCTGGATGAAGGTCATGCGGCTCGACAACGCCGTCGCCTACATCATCACCGGCGTCTTCGTCATCGCGACGATGATCATGGGTGTCGAGCTGCTGTACCGCGCCGGCCTCACGGTCGAGTCCTCCGACAGCTCGCTGCTCAACCTCGCCGGCATCCTGCAGGACGAGTACGGCACGTTCATCGGCACCGCCTTCCTCGTCGGCTTCTGGGCGGCCGCGTTCTCCTCCCTGGTCGGTGTGTGGAACGGCGTCTCGCTGATGTTCGCGGACTTCCTCGGCACCACGCGCAAGCTGCCGGCCGACCACCCGGACCTGCGCACCGGCGGCAAGTACTTCAAGTGGTACGTGCTGTGGCTGACGTTCCCGCCGATGCTGCTGTTCTTCCTCAACGAGCCCACCGGCGTCACGATCGCCTACGGGGTGCTCGGGGCGCTGTTCATGCCGTTCCTGGCGCTCACCCTCCTCGGGCTGCTGAACTCGCGCCGCGTGCCGGCCGAGTGGCGCAACCGCTGGTACACGAACGTGCTGCTGGCGATCGTCACCGGACTGTTCGTGTGGCTCGGCGTCGACAACCTCATCACGACCATCACCGAAAGCTAGGACAGGCCCCGGCCGGACGGTTTGGGAGAATCGTCCGGTGCCCAACCCCTACCGCGAGGTGCTCGCGCTGCCCGGGGCGCTGGCATTCTCCGCGGCCGGGCTGCTGGCGCGCTTCGCGGTGCCGATGATGTCCATCGGCATCGTGCTGATGCTCTCCGAGCTCACCGGCTCCTACACGACCGCGGGAACGGTCTCGGCCACGTACGTCCTGTCCCAGGCGGCGGGTGCGCCGCAGCTGTCACGACTGGTGGACCGGTACGGCCAGGCACGGGTGATGCGGCCCTCGCTCGCTGTCTCGGCCCTCGCGCTCGTCGCGCTCATCATCGCGTCGGTCGGCTCGGCGCCGCTGTGGACCACCTACGCCTGCGCCGTCATCGCCGGCGTCACCACCGGATCGATGGGGTCGCTCGTCCGCGCCCGATGGACCGCCGTCACCGAGACCCCGCACCAGCTGCACCGGGCCTTCTCGCTGGAGTCCTCGCTCGACGAGCTCACCTTCGTCATCGGCCCGGTCATCGCCACGGCGCTGGCCACGCAGGTCGCGCCCTGGTCGGCGACGGCAGCCTGCGCCGGCCTGCTGGTCGGCGGCGGATTCGCGTTCCTCGCGCTGCGTTCCACGGAGCCGGTGCCGCACCCGCGGCCCGGTCCTGACGAGCGCACCGGGCCCCGAGTCCTCTCCCCCGCCGTCCTGGGGCTCGTCGTCGTGTTCGTGTTCGTCGGCGGCATCTTCGGCTCCTCCGAGGTCGCCGTCGTCGCGTTCACGGACGAGCTCGGGCAGGCCGGTGCGGCGGGGCCGCTGCTCGGCGTATTCGCCCTCGGGTCCTTCCTCGCCGGCCTCGCCTACGGCGCGCGGACCTGGCTCGGGCCGGCCTGGCGCCGGATGCTGGCGACCGTGACCGTCCTGGGGGTGGGGGCGGTCCTGTTCCTGCTGGTCGAGTCGATCGTCGTGATGGGGGCGGTCATGCTCGTCACCGGCCTGTCGATCGCGCCGACCATCATCAACGGCAACACCCTCGTCCAGCACCTGGTCGACCGGCGGCGGCTGACCGAGGGCCTGTCCTGGCTGCACACGGGCATCAACCTCGGGGTCTCGGCCGGCGCGGCGCTGGGCGGCGCCCTCGTGGACACCCACGGCTCGACCGGCGGCTTCGCCGTCGTGGCCGTCAGCGGTGGCGTCGCCGTCGTGGTGGCGCTGTGCCACTCCCCGGTGCTGCGGCGTGCCGACCGCGGCAGCCCGGCCGACCTACCCACCGCGCAGGATGCCTGAGCCGTCCACCGCCGCCGACCGCTGTAGCGGTCGGTGCGGCTGAAAGGCAGGATCGGGGGTGAGAGCCCCGCAGACATCCACCCAGGGAGGCCGACCGTGGCCCGTTCCGTCGCAGAGCACCTCGTCAACCAGCTCGTCGCCGCCGGCGTCGAGCGCATCTACGGCATCGTCGGGGACTCGCTCAACCCGATCGTCGACGCGGTCCGCCGTACCGACGGCATCTCGTGGGTGCAGGTCCGGCACGAGGAGGCGGCCGCGTTCGCCGCCGCCGCGGAGGCCGAGGTCACCGGGAAGCTCACCGCGTGCGCCGGGTCCTGCGGCCCGGGCAACCTGCACCTCATCAACGGGCTGTACGACGCCAACCGCTCCCGCCTGCCCGTGCTGGCGATCGCCTCGCACATCCCGAGCGAGCAGATCGGCACGCAGTTCTTCCAGGAGACACACCCGGACCGGCTGTTCAACGAGGCATCCGTCTACTCGGAGATGATCTCCACCGCCAAGCAGGTGCCGCGCGTGACCCGCACCGCGATCCAGCACGCGCTGACGGTGCCCGGTGTCGCGGTCCTCACCCTGCCGGGAGACGTCGCCGACGAGCACGTCCCGGACGACGACGCCCCCATCCTCGTGCCCGGCGCGTGTCCCGCCCGCGTGGTCCCCCACGAGGACGACGTCGACGCGCTCGCCGAGGCGATCAACCGGGCGAAGAAGGTGACGCTGTTCGTCGGCGCCGGCGCCCGCGGCGCCCGGGAGGAGGTTCTCGAGCTCGCCGACCTGGCCTCCGCGCCCGTGGGGCACTCGCTGCGCGGGAAGGAGATCATCCAGTACGAGAACCCGCACGACGTCGGGATGTCCGGTCTGCTCGGGTACGGCGCCTGCCAGGAGGCCATGGAGGAGGCCGACCTCCTCGTCCTGGTCGGCACCGACTTCCCGTACGACGCCTTCCTCCCCGACGACGTCCCGACCGCCCAGATCGACATCGACGTCTCCCACCTGGGGCGACGCACCCGCCTGGACGTCCCGGTCCACGGGGACGTGGGCGAGACGCTGCGGCTGCTGAACACCCGGATCGTCCGGAAGAAGGACGACAAGTTCCTCCGCTCCATGGTCAAGAAGCACGCGGGGATCATGACCAAGGTGGTCGGCGCCTACACGCGCAACGTCGAGAAGCACAAGCCGATCCACCCCGAGTACGCGGCCGTGCAGCTCGACGAGACGGCGGCCGAGGACGCCGTCTTCACCGTCGACACCGGCATGAACAACGTCTGGGCGGCGCGGTACCTGACGCCGAACGGCCGGCGTCGTGTCATCGGGTCCTTCCTGCACGGCTCGATGGCCAACGCCCTGCCCCACGCGATCGGCGCCGCGATGGCCGAGCCCGGCCGTCAGGTCGTCGCCCTCGCCGGCGACGGCGGGCTGTCGATGCTGCTCGGCGAGCTGCTCACCGTGAAGGCCTACGACCTGCCGGTGAAGATCGTCGTCTTCAACAACTCCAGCCTCGGCATGGTCAAGCTGGAGATGCTCGTCGAGGGGCTGCCCTCGCACGCCACCGACTCTCCGCCCGTCGACTACCGGAACATCGCGCTGGCGATGGGGATCCCGGCCGTCCAAGTGGAGGAGCCGCGTGACCTGCGCAAGGCGCTGCAGGACGGCCTGGACCGGCCGGGGCCGGCGCTGATCGAGGTGCTCACCGACCCGAACGCCCTGTCGATCCCGCCGTCGATCACCTCGGGGCAGATCCGGGGCTTCGCCACCGCGATGACGAAGGAGGTCTTCGGCGGCGGCATGGGCGAGGTGATGTCCATGGCGCGGTCGAACCTGCGCAACCTGCCTCGCTGAGCCGCCGCCACTACGGTGGTGAGCCCGCGACGCCGGCGTCGCGGAGGGAGGACAGGTGATGGAGAACTGGGAGCAGACGCTCGGCGCGGGGCCCCTGCTCGGGATCGCGGCCGGCGCGGTGGCGCTCATCCTCGTCCTGGTCATCGGGCTGCGACTGCACGCCTTCTTGACCCTGGTCCTCGTCTCGCTGCTGACGGCGTTCGCCACCGGCCTGCCGATCGGCGCCATGGTGGACGAGGTGCTCGTCGCCAGCTTCGGTGGTGAGCTCGGCGGCGTCGCGCTGCTCATCGGCCTCGGCGCCATGCTCGGCAAGCTCGTCGAGCACAGCGGCGGCGCCCGCGTCCTGGCCGAACGCATGGTGGCGCTCTTCGGGGAGCGGCGGGCCCCGCTCGGCCTCGGCGTCGCCTCGCTGGCGATGGGGTTCCCGATCTTCTTCGACGCCGGCCTCGTCGTCATGCTCCCGATCATCTTCGCCGTCGCCCGGCGCCTCGGGGACAACGTGCTGCGGTTCGGCATACCCGCCGCGGCCGCGTTCTCGGTCATGCACGTCTTCGTCCCGCCCCACCCGGGCCCGGTCGCCGCCACCGAGCTGTTCGGCGCGAACCTCGGCACGGTCCTCCTGGTGGGCCTGGTGATGGCATTCCCGCTCTGGTACGTCTCCGGGTACCTGTGGGGCCTGTTCGTCGGTCGCCGCTACGTGCTGCCCGTCCCGGCCCTCTTCGGCTCGGTCGACGAGGACCAGCCGCTGCGGCCACCGAGCGCCGGCACCGTGGTCGGCGTCCTGCTGCTGCCGCTGGTGCTGATCTTCCTCAACACGGGCCTGGACGCGCTGACATCGGTCGGCACGGTCGACGCCGACGCCACCTGGGTCCAGGTCCTCATGGTGATCGGCAGCGCCCCGGTCGCGCTGCTCATCTCCACGCTCGTGGCCCTGCTGGTCCTCGGCCGCTACCGCGGCGAGAGCGGCACCGCGCTGCAGAAGGTCGTCGACTCCTCGCTCGGCCCGGTCTGCTCGGTCATCCTCATCACCGGCGCCGGGGGCATGTTCGGCGGCGTGCTCGAGGCCTCCGGCATCGGGGACGCGCTGGCCGGCTCGCTCGAGGGCATCGGGCTGCCGGTGATCTTCGCCGCCTACGTCATCGCCGTCGTGCTGCGCCTCGCCCAGGGCTCGGCGACCGTGGCGCTCGTGACCGCGGCCGGTCTGATCGCGCCTGCCGTCGCCGACGGGGACTTCAGCCCCCTCCAGGTCGTCGCCGTCACGCTCGCCACCGCCGCGGGCTCGGTCTTCGCGAGCCACGTCAACGACTCGGGATTCTGGCTGGTCGGCCGCCTCATGGACATGGACGTCAAGACGACGCTGAAGACCTGGACGGTGCAGCAGGCCATCCTGTCGGTGGTCGGGTTCCTGCTCACCCTGGTGGTGTTCGCGGTCGGGTAACCCCGGCGCGACGACCGCCGGGACGCTCGCCGCGGACGTGGGGCCTCGGCAGTGGTGGTCAGAACATCCGGTGCGCTCCGGGTGACCTCAGCTCCGGCGCGGTGTCGTCGAAGGCCTCGGCGAACCGTGCGTAGGCGGCGGTGAGGTGCACCCGCATGGCCGCCTCGGCGGCGTCCGGGTCGCAGGCCTCGACGGCCTGGAAGATCCCCCGGTGCTCGGTGAGCGTCACCGATCCGTCGGTGTCCGCCGCATAGAGCCGGAAGGTGTGCAGGTGCGCGTGGGTCTGCTCGTAGGCGTCGCGGACCACGTCGTTGCCCAGCGCGTCGAGGATCAGCCCGTGGAAGCGCGTGTCGTGCCCGACGAGCTCGCGCGGGATGTCGGAGGTGGTGGGCAGCAGGTCCTCGAAGCGGTCGATCTCGGCACGCATCGCCGGCGCCGGGTTCGCCAGCCGGTTCACCGCCACCGAGCGCGCTGCCCACACGTCGACGAGCAGCCGGAACTCGAAGAGGTTGCGCAGCCCGGCGAGGTCGAGCAGCGGGGTGGTCCGGTAGCCGCGGCCCGACTCGTTGACGAGCAGCTTGTCGCCCTCGAGGCGGCGCACCGCCTCGCGCACGGGAGTCTGGGAGACACCGAGCTGCCGGGCGAGGGCGTCGATGTTCAGCCGCTCGCCCGGCGGGATCCGGTTCTCGACGATGTGCAGCCGGAGGTGGTCGTAGACCTCCTCGGACGTACGCCGGCCGGCCACCCCAGGCTCACCCCTCCGGTCGCAGCCGCAACCCCTGCATGCCGCCGTCGACGGCGAGCGCGACGCCCGTGGTCGACCCGGAGGACGGGGACGCCAGGTAGGCGATGGCGCCGGCGACCTCGACGGCGGAGACGAGCCGGCCGTGGGGCTGGCGCGCCTCGAGCGCGGCCCGCTCGGCCGCCGGGTCCGGCGCCTTGGCCAGCAGCCGGCCGATCCACGGGGTGTCCGCGGTGCCGGGGTTGACGCAGTTGACCCGGATCCCCTCACGGAGGTGGTCGGCCGCCATCGCGAGCGTGAGCGACAGGATCGCGCCCTTGCTGGCGCTGTACAGCGCCCGGGCCGGCAGCCCGGCCGTGGCAGCGATGGAACAGGTGTTGACCACGGCGGCGGCCCGCGAGGCACGCAGGTGCGGCAGCGCGGCCCGGGTCGTGCGGACCACGCCGAGGAGGTTCACGTCCAGGACGCGGTGCCACTCGGCGTCGTCGTTGTCCTCCACAGTGCCCTGGGCGCCGACGCCGGCGTTGTTGACAAGGATGTCGAGGCCGCCGAGCCGTTCGGCGACCTCCGCGACGGCGGCCCGTACCTCGCCGTCGTCCGTGACGTCGCAGCGCAGGGCGAGGTGGCGGTCGTCGGCGCCCGACGGGTCGAGGTCGAGCACGGCCACCGAGGCCCCGCGGTCCGCCAGCAGGGCCGCCGCGGCGGCGCCGATGCCGGAGGCGCCGCCGGTGACGACGGCGACCAGGCCGTCCAGCTCCGGGTTCCGGTCGTTCATCGCGGCCTCCTCACGCCTGCTCGAAGACCTGGCGCTGCCGACCCAGGCCCTCGACCTCGATCTCGACGACGTCCCCGGCCTTGAGGTACGGGAACCGGCCGGAGAGCGCGACGCCCTGCGGTGTCCCGGTGAGGACCACGTCGCCCGGCTCGAGCGCCATGTACTGGCTGAGGTCGTGCACGATCTCGTCCGTCCCGAAGATCATGTCCGCCGTGGTCGAGTCCTGCCGCGGCTCGCCGTTGACCCAGCTGCGCAGCCGCAGGTTGGTCGGGTCCACCTCCTCGGCCGGCACGAGCCAGGGGCCCAGCGGCGAGAAGCCCGGGGCGCACTTGCCCTTGGACCACTGACCGCCGGAGACCTCGATCTGGAACTCCCGCTCGGAGAGGTCGTTGCCGGTGACGTAGCCGGCGATGTGCGCGCGTGCCTCGTCCGGGCTCGAGAGGTAGGAGGCGCGACGTCCGATGACGATGCCGAGCTCGACCTCCCAGTCGGTCCTGGTGCTGCCGCGCGGGATGTACGCGACGTCGTCCGGGCCGGCGACGGTGTTGGGCGTCTTGAGGAACACCACGGGCCGCTTCGGCGGTTCGGCACCGGACTCGGCGGCGTGCGCGGCGTAGTTCATCCCGATGCACACGACGGCGGAGGGCCTGGCGACCGGGGCGCCGACCCGCTCGCCCTCGATCGAGGTCTCCGACAGCTCGCCCGCGTTGAGCGCCGCGCGGACCCGGGCGATGCCGTCCGTCGCGAGGAACGCCCCGTCCAGGTCGGCGGTCAGCGGCTCGAGGTCGAACACGGCGCCGTCCTGCTCCACCACCGGACGCTCGGCGCCCGGCGACCCCACTCGCATCAGTCTCATCGGTGACTCTCCCGTTCGATGGCCGGTGCCGGGCGCTGCCCGGCGAGGTAGGTCAGCAGGGCCCGCACGCCGAACCGCCACGGCGGCAGGGTCTCGGTCGCGCCGACCTCGTTGGTCAAGGTCCCCAGCCGGGGGCTCGAGATCGAGACCCGGTCCCCGTGCTTGTGGGTGAAGCCCAGGCCCGGCTCGTCGCGGTCCTGCGTCGGCGCGAACAGCGTGCCGGTGTACAGCACGAAGCCGTCCGGGTACTGGTGGTGCGCCCCGCACGCGGCGCCTACGAGCCGTTCGAAGCTGCGGCTGAGCCGGCCGACGTGGTTCTCGCCCTGGAGGACGTAGCCGTCGGTGCCCTCGATCCGCAGGCCGATGCGCTCGTCGCGCAGGTCGTCGATCGGGAAGCTCTCCTCGAACAGCCGCACGAACGGGCCGAGTGCGGCCGAGGCGTTGTTGTCCTTGGCCATGCCGAGCAGCAGGGCGCTGCGGCCCTCGACGTCGCGCAGGTTGACGTCGTTGCCGAGGGTGGCGCCGCGCGGAGTGCCGGCGGAGTCGACGACGAGCACGAGCTCCGGCTCCGGGTTGTTCCAGGTGGAGAACTCCGGGATGCCGATCCGGGTGCCGTACCCGACCGAGGACAGCACCGGGGCCTTGGTGAACACCTCGGGGTCGGGTCCGAGCCCGACCTCGAGGTACTGCGACCACAGGCCCTGGGCGAGCAGGGTCTCCTTGACGCGGGCAGCCTCGGCCGAGCCGGGCTCGACCGCGCCGATGCCGCCCTCGAAGCCGGCGAGGGACGCCTCGACGGCGGCCCGCACCTCGGCGGCACGGGCCGGGTCCCCGGCGCACCGCTCCTCGATGACCCGCTCCACCATGCTGTCCGCGAAGGTGACGCCGCACGCCTTGATGACCTGCAGGTCGACGGGGCTGAGGAGGCGCGGCCCGGTGGCGTCGTCGTCCTCTGCCGCGGCGCCGTCGGCGGCGTTCCGGAGGAGGTCGGCGAGCCGCCAGGTCGGCTCGCGCGTCTCGGCGGCCTGCCGCACCGCGGCAACGGCGTCGGACCGCTCGAGCAGCTCGGAGACGGTCGGCGCGAGGTCGAACAGGTCCACCAGGCCGTCGGTGCCGGGCCGCACGGCGACCGGCCGGGGCCCGCCGGAGGCGGGGTCCCAGACGCGGCCGACCAGCAGCGCCGCGGCCGCGTCCGCGGGCAGGATCTGACTCTCGAGGCTCATGCCGCTCCCTCCGTCGGTGCCGTCCACACGCCGTCGACCCGCCGGGCGATCCCCCACGGGTTGTCCTCCCGCAGCGGCGGCGGCAGCCGGTCCGCAGGGAAGTCCTGGTAGGCGACGGGCCGGACGAACCGGCGGACCGCGGCGGTGCCCACCGAGGTGGTGCCGGACGCGGTGGTGGCCGGGTAGGGCCCGCCGTGCTGCTGCGCGTAGCTGACCGTGACGCCGGTGGGCCAGCCGTTCCAGATGACCCGCCCGGCGCGGGCGGCGAGGACCCGCAGCAGATCCTCCGGCCGCTCATCGTCCTCGCCCTGGACGGTCGCGGTGAGCTGCCCCTCGAGGAGCTCGGCTACCGCCGGCAGGTCCGACTCGGAGCCGTACCGCACGACGAGGCCGGCCGGGCCGAACATCTCCTCACCGAGCAGCTCGGGCCGCCGGCGGATCTCCTCGACCGTGGTGACCAGCACGGTGGGGTCGGGCGCCTCCCCGCCTCCGCCGTCGAGCAGCGTCTCGACGCCTTCGGTGGTGGCGACCTCCCGCACGGCACTGCCGTACCCCTCGGCGAGCCGCTCGCTGAGCATCGGGAAGCGGGGCGTGCCGCCCAGGGCCTCGGTCAGCGACGCGGTCGCCGTCTCGTCGAGGTCGGGCACGAACAGCACCCCGGGCTTGGTGCAGAACTGGCCCATGCCGAGGGTGAGGGAACCGGCGTAGCCCTCGAGGATCTCCTGGCGCCGGGCGGCCCAGGCACGCTCGGTGACGAACACGGGGTTCGTGCTGCCGAGCTCGCCGTAGAACGGGATCGGCTCGGGGCGGGCGGCGATGCGGTCCAGCAGGATGCGGCCCACCCGGGTGGAGCCGGTGAAGCCGACGGCCTTGACCAGCGGGTGGTCGACGAGCGCCTCGCCGGCCTCCTGGCCGGTGACGGCCGCGAACAGGCCCTCGGGGGCGCCGGCCCGGGCGAGGCCGGTCACGACGAGCTCCGCGGTCCGCTCGCCGAGGCGGCCGTGCGCCTCGTGGATCTTGTGCACCACGGCGCAGCCGGCGGCGAGCGCCGAGGCGCTGTCCCCGCCCATGACGGAGAACGCGAACGGGAAGTTCGAGGCGCCGAAGACCCCGACGACGCCGAGCGGCACGTTGACGCGGCGCAGGTCCGGGCGTGGGCCCATGCCCCAGTCGGGGTCGGCGTGGTCGATCGTGGCGTCGAGGTGGTGGCCGGCGGCGGTCTCCTCGGCCAGCAGGCGCAGCTGGAACGTGGTGCGGGTCAGCTCGCCGCGCAGCCGCGGCTCGGGCAGGTGACTCTCCGCGCGGGCGAGCTCCACGAGCTCGTCGGCGGCGCCGTCGAGCGTGTCTGCGACGGCGGTGAGCCAGCCGGCGCGCTGCCGGGGGGAGACGTCCGTCGCGGCGACGAACGCCTCGTGGGCGGTGCGGACGATGGTCTCGAGCGTCATGGCGTGGTTCTCCTTCCGGTGACGGCGGCACGTCCGCCGACCTCCTGCCAGCCCGAGCCGTGGGGGAACTCCCACGCCGCCACGGACGCGGGGACCATCTCGGCGCTGATGCCGGGCGCCCCGGGTGCCTGGTAGCGGCCGCGGCGGACCCGGACCGGGTCGGTGAAGTGCTCGTGCAGGTGGTCGACGAACTCGATGGCTCGATCGTGCATGGATCCGGAGACGGCTGCGTAGTCGAGGAACGAGAAGTGCTGGACGAGCTCGCACAGGCCGACGCCCCCGGCGTGCGGGCACACCGGCACGCCGAACTTGGCCGCGAGCAGCAGGTTCGCCACGTTCTCGTTGACGCCGGCGACGCGGGTCGAGTCGATCTGCATGACGTCGATCGCCCCGGCCTGCAGGAGCTGCTTGAAGACGATCCGGTTGGCCACGGCCTCGCCGGTGGCCACCTTGACGGGGGCCACGCCCCGGCGGATCTCGGCGTGCCCGAGGATGTCGTCGGTGGAGGTGGGCTCCTCGATCCAGTACGGGGAGAACTCCTGCAGGGCGTTGACCCAGTCGATGGCCTCACCCACCTCCCACCGCTGGTTGGCGTCGATGCCGATGCGGATGTCCGGGCCCACCGTCTCGCGGGCGAGCCGCATCCGCTTCCGGTCCTCCTCGAGGCTCCCGGCGACCTTGAGCTTGATCATGCCGAAGCCGTCGTCGACGGCCTCCTGACTGAGCCGGACGAGCTTCTCGTCGCTGTAGCCGAGCCAGCCGGGTGTGGTCGTGTAGGCGGGGTACCCATCCCGCTGGAGCTCGGCGATCCGCTCCGCCTTGCCGTCCTGGGCGCGGCGCAGGATCTGAAGCGCCTCCTCCTCGGTGAGGGCGTTGCGCAGGTGGGTGAAGTCCACGACGGCGACGAGCTCCTCGGGGCTCATCTCCGCGAGCAGCAGCCACAGCGGTTTGCCGGCGCGGCGGGCCTTGAGGTCCCACAGCGCGTTCAGCAGGCCACCGCAGGCCATCTGCTGGACGCCCTTCTCGGGGCCGAGCCAGCGCAGCTGGGAGTCGTGGATGAGCAGGCGCGAGGCGGCGCCGAGATCGTCGAGCAGCGCATCGGCGTCCTGCTCGAGCAGCAGGGCGCCGTAGCTCTCCATCGCGGCGGCGACGATCTCGTTGCCGCGGCCGCAGGTGAAGACGAGGCCGTGGCCCTGCTCGCCGTCGGAGGTGGTGATCGTGACGTACGCCGCGGAGTAGTCGGGGTCGACGTTCACGGCGTCGGACCCGTCCAGCTCCAGGGACGTGGGGAACCGGACGTCCCGGACGCGGACGGAATCGATGCGCGGCATGGGTGGCACTCCTTCGACGGGGTCAGGGCTCCAGAGGGGTGGTCTCCAGCCCGAGGGAGGTGAGCAGCTCGACGAGCTGCGCGACGGTGGAGCCCGCGAGGGGGACGGTCTCGGCGTGAGACTGCGCATGAGCGTGCTCGATGTCACCGGGGGCGAAGGTCGTCTCCCCCGCGGCGGCGGAGGCGCGCACCTTCTCCTGGAGATCGGCGACCCTGCGCTCGGTGTGCTCGCGGGAGGTGAAGGCGGCGGTGTCGATCGCCAGGAGGAGGTGTCCGGTGTTCATCCGGGCCGAGCGGTTCGCCCAGATGTCCTCGGTCTGGTACGCGTAGCTGGCCGTGGTCAGCGACGCCGCGAGCGCCTCGAGCAGCACCGCGACGGCGGAGCCCTTGGGGCCTCCGAACGGCAGCAGCGCGCCGGCGAGGGCGGCCGTCGGGTCGGTGGTCGGCCGGCCGTCGGCGTCCACGGCCCAGCCCTCGGGGATGGGCTTGCCCTCGTTCTGCGCGGCGACCACCTTGCCGTAGGCGCCGGCGGAGGTGGCCATGTCGGCGGTCAGCGACGCGGGCCCGGCGCTGGGCGCGGCGAGGGTGAGGGGGTTGGTGCCGAGGACCTTCTCGACGCCGCCGAACGGCGTGACGGTCACGCCCGTGGTCGAGGTGAGTATCCCGAGGAGTCCGCGGGCGGTGAGCCGCTCGGTCCAGTAGGCGCCGGCACCGTAGTGGGTGCTGTTCTGGACCGCGACGACGGCGACGCCGAACTGCCCGGCGAGCTGCGCCGCGCGCTCGGTGGCGGCCGCCATGGCGACCTGGCCGAGTGCCGCGTCCGCGTCCAGCACGGCCACGGCGCCGTGCTCCCGGACCCAGGTGGGGTTCGGCCGGGCGTTGACGCCGCGGGCCTGCACCGACGAGACGTACAGCGGGAGGCGCAGCAGCCCGTGGGAGGCGATGCCGCGCCGGTCCGCATCCACCAGGGCCGCGGCGGTGAGCTCCGCGTCGGCGCTCGGGACGCCGGCGGCTTCGAGGGCACGGGCCCCGAGGGCGACGAGTGCGTCGACCGGGTAGCTGCGATCCATGACCACCTCGCTGGGGCTTCTCGGAACTTCCTATAGGAACTTCTCGCAGCATATACGGAGGTGCGGGTGGTGTGAACGTCGGGTCCCGGTGGGCGATACGGTGACATCCGACTGACCGCGTATCCGCCCGGCCACGACCGCTGCACCCGTCGCCGACCGCTGCAGGCATGCCTGTAGCGGTGGGCGATCGTTGCCGCGGTCGAGCGACAAGGAGACCGATGACCGCGCCCACGCACGACGCCCTGCTCGACCGGCTGCACGACCTGCGCCTGCTGCCCGTGGTGGTGCTGCAGGACGCCGACCAGGCCGTCCCCCTGGCGCGGGCCCTGGTCGCCGGCGGGCTGCCGGTCGCCGAGGTGACCTTCCGGACGGCCGCCGCGGCGGACTCCATCCGCGCCATGGCCGAGGCCGGCCTGACCGCACCGGACGGCACCCCGATGCTCATCGGGGCCGGCACGGTGGTCAGCCCGGAGCAGGTGGACCAGGCGGTCTCGGCGGGCGCCTCCTTCGTGGTCTCCCCCGGCCTGAGCGCGGCCGTCGTGGAGCGCTGCCAGGAGCAGGGCGTCCTCGTGCTGCCGGGCACCGCGACCGCATCGGAGATCCAGGCGGCGCTCGCGCTGGGGCTGCGCGCCGTGAAGTTCTTCCCCGCCGGGGTCGCCGGCGGACCGGCCGCCCTCAAGGCGCTCTCCGCATCGTTCCCGCAGATGCGCTTCGTGCCGACCGGCGGGGTGAGCGAGGCCAACCTGGGCGAGTACCTGGCCGTGCCGTCGGTCCTGGCGGCGGGCGGTTCCTGGATGGTGCCGGCCGACGTCGTCGCGGCGGGCGACGGCGCGACGATCGAGCGGCTGACCGCCTCCGCCGTCGCAGCGGCCCGTGAGGCTCGCCCGTGACCGACCAGCGCGCGGCCGAGGGGGACGGCCCGCGACCGGAGGTGCTGTGCATCGGCGAGACGATGGCGATGGTCACCACCGCCGACGCCGCACCGGTCGCCACCGCCGAGACCTTCACCATCACCGCGGGTGGCGCGGAGTCGAACCTCGCCCAGTACCTCGCCGAGATGGGACTGGCCACGGCCTGGATCTCCGCCCTCGGCGCCGACCCGCTGGGCGAGCGCATCCGTGCCGCCCTCGCGGCCACGGGGATCGACACCCGGTGGGTGCGGCGCGAGCCGGGCGCCAACACCGGTCTGTACGTCAAGGACCCGGGCTCGGGCGTCTACTACTACCGGCGCGGCTCGGCGGCCTCCCGCCTGGGCCCGGAGGACGTGGCCGCCTGGCCGTTCGACGGCGCCCGATGGGTGCACGTCTCGGGCATCACGCCGGCGCTGTCGGAGACGTGCCGCGAGCTGCTCCCCGCCGTCGTCGACGCCGCCCGCGGTGCGGGTGCCGGGGTGTCCTTCGACGTCAACTATCGCCCCGCGCTGTGGACGGCCACCGAGGCGGCGGCGACGCTGCAGCCCCTCGCGAACACTGCGGACGTGGTGCTGGTCGGCCGGGACGAGGCCGAGGCCCTCTGGGGCACCCGCACGGCCGAGGACGTCGCTGCGCTCTTCCCCGACGCGGGTCGCGTGGTCGTCAAGGACGGCGACGTCGAGGCCGTCGAGATCGACCGCACGGGTGGCGGGGACGAGGTCGTGACGCGCGTGCCCGCGCGAACGGTCGACGTCGTCGAGCCGGTCGGCGCGGGTGACGCCTTCGGCGCGGGCTACCTCATCGCCCTGCTGCGCGGCGACGGCGCGACGGACCGGCTGGCGATGGGCCACTCCCTCGCCGCCTGGGTGCTGGGGTCCCCGCACGACAACCGGCCCGGCCACGGACCGCGCGTGCGGGCCTGAGAGGGGCCTGCCAGCCAGGACACCGCTAGGCCGGACGCGCGTGACGTGCGAGTCCGATGACGACCTCGAGCGCCCGCACGGTGGGCCGCACCGTCGCCACGCCCTGACCGACGATCGCGTGCGCGGTGCCGTGCGCGGGCGTCGCGATCGGCACCGGCAGGCCGCCCTGGACCGTGACGCCGTCGTCGAAGCCCTTGAGCTTGAGCGCGATCTGGCCCTGGTCGTGGTACATCGTGACGACGCCGTCCAGCTCGCCGGCAAAGGCACGGATGAACAGCGTGTCCGCCGGAAAGGGCCCGACGACGTCCATCCCGTCGGCGCGCGCCTTCTCGACGCCGGGGCGAATGGTGTCGATCTCCTCGGTCCCGAACTTGCCGTTCTCGCCGCCGTGCGGGTTCAGCGCGCAGACCGCGAGCCGCGGCTCGGCGACCCCTTGCCCGCGCAGGGCGTCCTCGAGCAGCCGGCAGGCGTCGACGACGCCGCCCACCGTGATGGCGTCGGCGACCTCGCGGATCGCCACGTGCGAGGTGACCCGCGCGGTGGTGAGGTCCGGCAGCACGTTGAGCTCCGACGTCGGGCCGTCGTGGCCGAGCCGGTTGGCGAACCAGCGCAGCTCGTCGTGCTCGGTCATGCCGGCGAGCGTGAGCGCGGACTTGTTCAGCGGGGCGAAGAGGATCCCGTCGATCTCGCCCGCGGCGTGCAGGTCGAGCGCCCGCCGCAGATCCTCCAGCGCACGCCTCCCCGCCGCCTGCGAGACGGTCCCCAGCTCGTACGCGCCGACCGGGGCCGGTGGCGTGGTCTCGACCTCGGGCAGGCTCACGCGCGCGGTCGCGGCCGCGGCAGCGAGCTCCTCCTCGGTGGCCATCACGACGAGGTCGGCGTCCCGGGTGACGTCCGGCGCCGCCAGGAGCTTCGCGACGACCTCGGGCCCGATACCGGTCACGTCGCCGAGGGTGAGGAGGATCCGGGGTCTCGACCTCGCCACCGCCGCGCTCACCGCTCCCCCAGGCGGGCGTGGTCCTCGACGTAGCGCGCGACCGTCTGGGAGGCGGTCGCGGCGACGGGCATCGCGAGGTCGACCGACCGCGCCGCCTCCAGCACCTCGAGCAGGTCCTTGCCCCAGGGCCGGTCCCGCACCGGCGTGCCGTTGCGGTTGTAGGAGCGGGCCGTCTCGTCGAAGAAGCCCCAGTTGTCGGTGCTCCACGACGCGCCGGTGCTCGTGCCGACGCACCGCAGCAGGTCTGCCTCCTCGACGCCGAAGCGCGCGGCGAGCGCCAGGCCCTCGTGCACACCGCCGAGCGCGGCGAAGAGCATGAGCTGGTTCGCGAGCTTGACGGCCGCACCCGCGCCGGGGGCGCCCACGTGCTCGACGCT
Organism: Georgenia alba; assembly: GCF_042665525.1. Taxonomy (NCBI): domain Bacteria; kingdom Bacillati; phylum Actinomycetota; class Actinomycetes; order Allobogoriellales; family Allobogoriellaceae; genus Georgenia; species Georgenia alba. Next base: position 780,699 of record NZ_JBHTCQ010000001.1, on the reverse strand, counting down.
CGCCGCGACGTCCCCCAAGAGCGTGCGGACCGGCTCGACGTGATCCGGCTCGGCGCCCAGGAAGACCGTCAGCGATCCGTTCTCGGCCCGTTCGGAGCCGCCCGAGACCGGGGCATCGAGGAACCCGACACCGGCCTCGGCCGCGTGCCGCGCGAGCTGCTGGGCGGTCGCCGGGAGGATCGTCGAGTGGACGACGACGGTGCGCGGCCGCGCGGCGCCGGCCGCGCGGGCCAGGTATCCGTCGGGGCCGAGCAGCAACGACTCGACGGCGCGGTCGTCCGGGACCACGAGGACGAGCACGTCGCGGTCGAGGACGTCGTCGAGCGATGTGGCGGCCGCCGCACCGGGGACGTCGCCGGCACGCTCGGGCACCCGGTCGAACACGGTGAGGTCCCATCCGGTGGCGGCGATCCGGCGCGCCACCGGCGCGCCCAGGTTGCCGAGCCCGGCGAGCCCCACCGCGCCGGTGCGGCCCGTTGCGTCGTGGCCGGTCGTCATCGTCGTGCTCCTTCGTCGTCGGTGTCGTGGATCTCTGCCGGGTCCTCGCCGCCGAACGCGCCGTGCGTGGGGTCGGTGTCCGCAGCATCCCCCGGAGCGGTCTCGCGCCGCGAGCGCCACGCCCGCCACAGCGTCAGGCCGAGCGTCAGCACGGTGACCAGCAGCAGCACCAGCGGCAACGGCGCGAGCACCCAGTCGAAGGAACCGCCGGCGACGATCGTCGCCCGGCGGAAGTTCGCCTCGAGGATAGGCCCGACGATCAGGCCGATGACCACCGGCGCGAGCGGGAAGCCGCCCTTGATCATGAGGTACCCCAGGACCCCGGCCGCCGTCATCGCCATCACGTCGAGCAGGCTGGTGCGGATGGCGTAGGCCCCGATCACGCACAGGGTCAGCACGGCGGGCCACAGGTACTGCTGCGGCACCCAGGTGATGCGGCTCCAGAGCCGGATCCCGAGTCCGCCGACGAGCAGCATGAGCAGCGGCGCGATGATCAGTGCGACGAAGATGCCGTAGACGAGGTCCGGCTCGCCGGTGAAGAGCTGAGGTCCCGGCCGGAGCCCGTGCACGGTGATGGCGCCGATGAGGACGGCGGCCGCGGAGTTCCCCGGGATGCCGAGCACCAGGGTGGGGGCCACCGTCCCGGGCACGGACGAGTTGTTCGCCGACTCGGCCGCCGCCAGGCCGCGCGGGTCCCCGCGCCCGAACATCTCGGTGTTCTTCGAGATGCGGCGCACCTCGTTGTGCCCGACGAACGAGCCGATGTCCCCGCCCGTGCCGGGTAGCACGCCGACGACGAAGCCGATCAGCGAGCTGTAGAGCGTCCCGGGCGTGAGCCGGCGCCACGTCCCCCGCTCCGGTGCGAACGACCGGATCGCCTGACCCCCGGCTGCGCCGGACAGGAGGTGCCGCTCCGCCCGGACCAACCCCTCGGCGACGCCGAAGAGTCCGATGAGCACGGGGATGAAGCCGATGCCGCCCGTCAGACCGTCGAGGCCGAAGGTGAAGCGGGCGTACCCGTCGATCGGGTCGATGCCGATCGTCGCGACGAGCAGACCCACGATGCCGGCCACGATGCCTTTGACCAGGTTGCCCTCCGACATCGAGCCGATGACCGCGAGCGCGAACAGCGCCAGCATCGTGTACTCGGCCGGCCCGAAGAGCAGGGCGACGTCGGCGAGCAGGGGCGCGAACAGCGCCAGCAGTACGCCGCCGATCAGCGCTCCGACGCAGCTGGTGACGAGCGAGATGGTCAGGGCCTGCCCGCCCTTTCCCTGCTGCGTCATGGCGTAGCCGTCGAGCACGGTGGCCGCCGACGCCGGCGTGCCCGGCAGCCGGATGAGGATCGCCGGGATCGAACCGGCGTAGACGGCGCCCGTGTAGATGCCGAGCAGCAGCATCATGCCGTGCAAGGGGTCCATCACGAACGTGAAGGGCAGCAGCACGGCGATGCCCATCGTCGCGCTCAGTCCGGGTACGGCGCCGACGCCGACGCCCCCGACCAGTCCGAGCAGGAGGTACAGCAGGGACTGCCACTGGAACGCCGTCTCAAGCCCGGCGGCCCACTCGGTCACGAGATCAACCTCTCGACGTTGCCCCGCGGCAGCGAGACGTCGAAGGCGACGTAGAAGAGGTAGTACATGCCGACCGCCACCGCGACGGCCAGGACCGCAACCGGGAGCGGGCGCCGGCTGCCCATCAGGAACGCGGTGGCGGCGACGAAGGCCGCGGTCGCGAGCACGTACCCGGTCAGCAGCATCGCGTTGGCGTACGCGACGACGGCGACGACGATCCCGGCCACGCGGCCCACCGCCCGGCCGGCGGGGAGTCGCTCACCGCCGCCGCGCTGGAAAGCCAGCACCAGGCTCAGCCCTGCGAGGACCGCCGCGAGGATGATCGGGTACCCGCCCGCGCCGGGGTCGCTGGGTCGGCCGGGCTCGCCGATCGCAAGCGACTGCACGACCACCGTCGCGGCGACGATCAGCAGCACCACGGCGACAGCGAGGTTCCCCGTTCGTCCGCCGGCCCGGCTCGCGGCCTGGTGCTCGCCGCGGGCCGGGGCGGCATCGACGGCGCCGGTCATCCGTAGATTTCCTCGGTCAGGTCGCCGTGGCGCTCGTACTGCTCGTCCATGAACGCCTCGAAGTCGTCCGCCTGCTGCAGCACGATCCGGAACCCCTGGTTGTCCATGAACTCCTCGAACTCGGGCGTCTGCGCCGCCTCGTGGAAGCAGTCGCTGAGGGCCTGGACGCGGTCCTGGGGGACGCCGTCCGGCGCGACGATGCCGAACCAGTTGGCCGCCTCGAGGTCGATGCCCTCCTCGGCGAGGGTGGGCGCGTCCGGATAGACGTCCATGCGCTCGTCGCCCATGACCGCGAGCACCCGCAGCTCGCCGGACTCGACCTGGGCGAGGATCTCCGCACCCGACGGCGTGAGCACCTGGGTGTCGCCGGAGAGGGTGGCCTGGACCATGCCGGGGCCGCCGTCCATCGGCACACGCTCGGCCCACTCGAACCCGGCGGCCTCGGCGAGCTGGGCGGCAGCGATGTCCCAGATGCCGCCCGTGCCGTTGGTCGCCACCCGGAGCTCCTCGCCCGATCGCGCGGCCTCCAGCAGGTCCGCGAAGGTCTGGTACGGAGAGTCGGCGGGGACGGCGACGACCGAGGTGGCGGACTGGAACTGCAGGACGCCCTGCAAGTCCTCCGGCGTGACGTCCGCCGAACCGAGGTGCTCGAGGATGGTCACCTCGATCGTGGCGGTGCCGACCGTGTAGCCGTCGGGCTCGGCGTCCGCCATGGCCTGGTGGCCGGTGGCGCCGGCGCCTCCGGTCTGGTTCGAGACGACCATGCCGACGCCACACGTCTCCTCGGCGGCCGCCGCGAGCTGGCGGGTGCCGAGGTCCGTGCCGCCGCCGGCGTCCCAGGGGACGATGATCTCGATCTGCTCGGACGGGAACTCCTCCTCGGACGCGCTCACGCCGCAGGCCGCCACGGCGGTGAGGGACACGACGGAGAGTCCGGCCACCGTGAGGCGGGCGGCGCGGGTCGATCGGTGATGCATGGGTCAGCTCCTTCGCTGATGGGTGGATTCAGGCGGTCGCCGCACGGTGGCGGCGGGCGAGCTCGCGGTAGACGCGGGCGTTCTCACGGATCGGGCCGACGTCGTCGAGGGTGCGTACGACCTTCCCGGGCACGCCCGCGACGAGGGACCCGGGCGGCACCTGGACGCCCTGGAGGACGACTGCGCCGGCGGCCACCAGGCTGCCCGCGCCGATCGTGGCACCGTTCATCACGACGGCCCCCATGCCGATGAGGCAATCGTCCTCGATCGTGCAGCCGTGGATGACGGCGCGGTGACCGACCGAGACGCCGGCTCCGACATGGGCGGGGTGGCCCGGGTCGGCGTGGATCACCGTGCCGTCCTGGATGTTGCTGCCCTCGCCCACGTGGATGCGATCCAGGTCGGCGCGCAGCACGCAGCCGTAGAAGACGCTCGCCTCGGCGGCGAGGGTCACGTCCCCGATGACCGTGGCGGTCGGCGCGACCCAGGCGTCCTCGTCGACGACGGGCCGGAGACCCTCGAGATCGATGAGCGGCATGTCACTCCCCTCTCCACTGCGGGCGGCGCTTCTCGACGAACGCGGTGACACCCTCGTGAAAGTCGGCGCTGCCGTAGACCCGGCGCACGACGTCGTCGGCCGGGTCGGCGGCGTCGCGACGCGCGAGCCGCCGCTCGAGATCCTTGACCGCCGCGAGGGTGAGTGGCGCGGAGGCGAGGAGCCCTTCGACGACCTCCTCGACGAGCGCATCGATCTGGTCGGTGGACGTCACGCGGTGCACGAACCCCGCGCTCTGGGCCTCGGCGGCGCTCAGCGGCCGCGCGGTCAGCAGCATCGCCATGGTCCGCCCGGGACCGAGCCGGTCCCGCAGGCGCTGCATCGAGGTCGGCGCGATGACGTTTCCCAGCGTGCGTGCGACCGGGATGCCGAACTGGGCGTCTTCGGTGGCCACCAGGAGGTCGCAGCAGGCCGCGATGACAAGGCCGGCGCCGACCACGGGACCCTCGCAGACTCCGACGACCGGTACTCGGACGCTCAGGAGGTCGCCGAGGATCTCGCCGACGCGGTGCTCGTACGCGACCCCGGCGTCCCCGTCGAAGTCGGTGAACTGGGCGATGTCCGTCCCGGCCGCGAACGTCCCGCCGGCACCGCGCAGGACGAGCACGCGCACGTCGTCGCTGGCGTTCGCCGCGCGGGAGATGTCCTGGAGCTGCTGGTACATGCCCCAGGTCAGGGCGTTGCGCCGGGCGGGGTTGGAGATCTCTACCCGCCACACCGCGCCCGCCTTCTCCACCGTCACCCGCGGCGCGTCGTCGACCACGGTGTTCATGCCTCGGTCCGGGCGAGGTTCGCGACGACCTCGTCCGTGTGCTCGCCGAGGAGCGGCGGGTGGCGCCGGACGGTGAACGGCGTCCCGCTCATCCTGATCGGGGAGGCCAGGAGCTTCACCTCGCCCTCGAGCGGGTGGTCGACCGTGGTGACCATGCCGCGCGCCTTGACGTGCTCGTCCTCCTCGAGGACCTGCCGGTAGTCCTGTATGGGGCCGGCGGGCACGCCGGCGGCGAGGAAGATGTCCACCCATTCGGTCGAGGTCCGGGCGGCGAGGCGGCGCTCGAGCTCCTCGACCAGCTCCGGGAGGTGGTCCATCCGGTCCATGTTGGTGGCGAACCGTGGGTCGTCGGCCAGGGCCTCGTCGTCCATGGCGCGGCAAAGCAGGCGCCAGAGCTTCTGGTTGTTCGCCCCGACGGTGACGTACCCGTCCGCGGTGCGCAGCGCGCGGTAGGGCTCGTTGATGCGGTGACCGGATCCCATCGGCTGGGGTGTCCGCCCTGTGGTCCAGTACTCGACCGACTCCCACACGGACAGCGCCAGCGCCGACTCGAAGAGCGACGTCTCGACCTTCTGTCCCTCACCGGTGCGCTGCTTGTGGGCCCAGGCCGTCACGATGCCGACCGCCGTGAACAGCGCTGCACCGAGGTCGGAGACCGGGAGCCCGCACTTCACGGGCCGGCCACCCGGCTCACCCGTGATGCTCATGACGCCCGACATGGCCTGCGCGATGAGGTCGTAGCCCGGCCGCGTGGAGTACGGGCCGGAGAGCCCGAACCCCGAGATCGAGGCGTAGATGAGGCCCGGGTTGATGTCCTTGAGCGTGTCGTAGTCGATACCGAGCCGCTGCGCGACGCCGGGCCGGAAGTTCTCGACGACCACGTCGGCGTCGCGGACCAGGCCGTAGAACTTCTCCAGGTCCTCGGCGTCCTTCAGGTCGAGGGCGACGGACCGCTTGTTCCGGTTCATCGCGAGGAACGCGTGCGAGTCCTGCCCGGCGTAGAGCCTCCCCCACGACCTCCTGGTCTGGTCCCCCGCCTCGGGGTTCTCGATCTTGATGACCTCAGCACCGTAGTCACCGAGGATCATGGTGCAGTAGGGGCCGGCCATGACCTGTGAGAGGTCGAGGACCGTCATGCCCTCGAGTGCTCGTGGGGCTGTGGTATCACTCATCGCGTTCTCCTCCGATTCAAGTCTATTGTCTACAAGTCTTCGGCCGCGCTGCCCGCCGGCCGCCTCGTTGTCCATGAGGCACGGCAGCGGCCGGTCGCGGTTGCCCTCCACGACGGACGGGGCGGAGTGGCACGACCCGGCGGCCTCCATGCGCACGAGCAGCTCGCCGTCACGCGGCGGGTCGAGCACGACGTCGGGGATCACGATCGGGCGCGAGGCGAGCCACGGACCCACGCCTCCGATCCGCTCCAGCACCGCACCCGCGGCCTGCATCTGCTCAGACATGCGCTCCCCCGTCCGCGTCGACCGCCTCCTCAGCACGAGCGGCGGTGCGACGGCGACGACTACGGATCTCACGCAGCACCGGCGGCAGCACGAACGCCAGCACGGCCGCGCCGAGGATCGTCGCGGACAGCGGCCGGTCGACGAGGATCGTGAGGTCACCGCGGCCCATCGACGACGTCTGGTCGAGCGCCCGCTCCATCAGGGGACCGAGCACCAGCCCGAGGACGAACGGCGCGGCCGGGAAGTCGAACCGCTTCATGAAGTAGCCGACCACGCCGGCGACGAGCACGACCCACAGCGCGAAGGTGTTGTTGCCGATCGCGTACGCGCCGACGAAGCCGAGCAGGAGGATCAGCGGGTACAGGTAGCTGTACGGCACCCGCAGCACCTGCGCGAACACCGGCGCGAGCGGCAGGTTCAGCACGAGCAGGATCAGGTTGCCGACGAAGAACGACACCAGCAGGCCCCACACCAGGTCCGGGTGCTGCTCGAAGAGCAGCGGACCGGGCTGGAGGCCGAAGATGACGAACGCACCGAGCAGGATCGCCGTCGTGCCCGAGCCGGGGACTCCGAGCGTCAGCGTCGGGATGAAGCTGGCGTTGGCGGCAGCGTTGTTCGCGGCCTCCGGGCCTGCAACTCCCTCGACCGCGCCGGACCCGAGCTCCTTGCGGTGCCGGCCGACCTGCCCCTCCAGCCCGTAGGACATGAAGCTCGCGAGCGTCGCACCGGCGCCCGGCAGCACGCCGAGCCCAAAGCCCAACCCGCTGCCACGCAGCGCGGGCGCGAACGTCCGGCCGAGCTCCGTCCGGTTGAGGACGAGGTCACGGAAGCCGGCGCGGATCGGCTTCTCGCCGCCGCGATGGATCTGGTGGACCACCTCGGCGACCGCGAACAGCCCGATCATCACGGCGACGAACTCCAGTCCACCGAGGAGGTTCACGCTGCCGAAGGTGAAGCGTGCGACCGGGAAGCCGGCGGCGATCCCGACCATCGAGGCGAGCAGCCCGACGGCGGCCATCATGATGCCGCGGAGCACGTTCTGGCCGGCGAAGGTCACGATCGTGGAGAGGCCGAGGATGATGATGGCGAGCATCTCGGGTGGGCCGAAGCGCAGGGCGATGTCGGCGATCGGCTGCGCGACGACGAGGAGCGCGACGAGCGTGAGGATCGAGGCGACGAAAGAGGCGATGGCCGCGATCGCGAGCGCCGCCCCGGCACGTCCGCGCCGTGCCATCCGATAGCCGTCGAGGGTGAGGACGACGGACGAGGAGTCGCCCGGGGTGGCGAGCAGGATGGAGGACGTGGAGGCGCCGTACTGCGAGCCGTAGTAGATCCCGGCGAGCATGATGAGGGCCGTGACCGGCTCCATCGAGAGCGTCACGGGCAGCAGGATCGCGACGCCGGTGGCGGAGCCGAGGCCCGGGAGCATCCCGATGACTGTGCCGGCCAGCACGCCGACGAAGCACCACAGGAGGTTCTGTGCCGAGAGCGCGGTCTCGAGGCCCAGCTGGAGGTTCTCGATCATCAGATCCACCCGAGCAGGCCGGTCGGCAGCGGCACGCCGAGAACCACGACGAACACCAGGTAGGACAGACCGACGGCGACCACGCTCACGGCGAGCCCGGCGAGCAGACCGCGCCGCTCCATCCAGGCCACGAGCGCCAGGACCATCAGCCCGACCGCGATCAGCAGCCCGACCACGGGGACCAGGAGAACCGCGACGAGCATCAGGGCGAAGATGGCCAGGACGGCGCGCTCGCGCTGGCGGGCCGTCCGCCCGAACTGGTCACCCGTGTCGCGCATGCCGTCTGCTCTCTCGACAGGGTCGTCGGCGTCAGAGTGGCCCGCCGGGTCCGCCGGGTCGCGTTCGGCCCTCACGGCGCTCGCCGCCGCGGCGATCACCTCCAGCCGACCGTGGCCCGGTGCCGCGAGGTAGAGGCGCGCGATCTCCGCGGCCGCGGCAACCACGAGGAAGCCGCCCGCCGCCACCGGGAGGAAGCCAGGCCCGATCCGCCCGTCGTCGCCGAGCATCCCGTACCCCAGCCCGGCGATCGCGGCGCCCAGCCCGACCACCCCCAGGACGGCCGTGCCGACGACGTCGGAGACCTTCGCCCGCCGTCCGCGGGCTCCGACGTCCGCGTCGGCCGGGTCACTCACCGAGCGCCTCCCGCGCCTGCTCGTCGTACTCCTGGAGGTAGGACGCGAACTCGTCCCCGTACGCGACGGCCGGCTGGAGCAGGTTCTCCTCGACATAGGCGTCGTACGCGTCGGTCTCGGCGAAGGCCCGCCCCTGCTCGATCCAGTACTGGCGGTGCTCCTCGGAGATCTCGCCGGCGGCGATGAAGCCTCGCCACTGCGCGATGGTCACGTCCAGGCCCTGCTCGACACCCGTGGGGATGTCCTCCAGGATCGGGTACTCGTACCTCTCGGGCGCGAAGGCGCACAGCCCGCGAAGGTCGCCGGACTCCAGCTGTCCCATGACCTCACCGGGGTTCAGCGCGGCGACCTGGATGTGACCGCCCATGAGCCCGGCGACGACCTCGCCGCCCGACTCGTAGTTCACGAAGTCGAACGTGACGTCCTGGGAGTCCTGGACGATCCGCCACGCGATCGTCTCGGGACCCGAGGTGCCCGAGGTGCCCACGGAGATCTCGCCCGCCGCGTCGACGACGTCGTTGCAGGTCTGGTACTCGGAGTCGGCGTCGACGACGACGACCGAGTAGTCCTCGCCGACCTTCATGATGGGCGTGAACGACTCGGCGGTGAACGGCACGTCCTGCAGGATCGGCAACGTCGTGAGCGACGTCTCCGACGACAGCAGCACGGTGCCGTCGCCCTGCCGGGCGAGGAACTCGCCGTAGCCCACCGCGCCCGAGCCTCCCGTGATGTTCTCGACAGACACGGTGGCTCCCGTGACCTCCTCCAAGCCGCCCGCGATGGCACGGCCCGCGAGATCAGAACCCCCGCCGGCCGCGAACGGGACGATCATCGTGATCTGGTCGCCCGGCGCCTCGGCGGCGCCGCCGCCTCCGCTCGAGCCGCAGGCACCCAGCGCGGCGAGTCCGAGGGCAACGGCGCTCACGGCGGCAAGCCGGCGTGACGTCAAGCTCGTCATGGTCACTTCTCCTCATTGAGATGCTGCTTCGCCTATTGTCTACACAATACACTCCGGCGCGGACCTCCGGTCCACGTCCGGCAGCGGTCAGTTGCCGACCGCCGTGGGTGTGGCACGGTTGGGTCCGGCGCAAGGAAGGAAACGGTGAATGACGACTCCGAGCCGACGGATCTCCCAGCAGAGCCTGGTCACCCTGGCTCGGGACGCGATCCGTCGCGACATCCTCGGCGGTCGACTGCCACCGGGCACGCGTCTGGTCGAGGAACGCCTGACGGAGGAACTCGGGGTGAGCAGGCCGCCGTTGCGCGAGGCACTGCGGCTGCTGGAGAACGAGGGCCTGGTGAAGAACCGGCCGCGCCGCGGCGCCGTCGTGACGACCATGACACCGCAGGACGTCTTCGAGGTCATGGCGCTGCGCTCGGGGCTGGAGCGGATCGCGGTCGAGCACGGCGTGCCGGTGCGCGACGGCTCGCTGCTGGAGCCGGTGCGCGCCGCGCTCGAGCAGATGGAGCGACACGCTCGTGAGGAGGACCGCGGCTCCCTGGTCCAGGAGGCGTACGCATTCCACGCCGCCATCGTGGACATCGCGGGGATCCGCCGCCTCAGCGAGATGTACCGGTCCGTGCAGCAGCAGATCATCCTGTGCATGTCGCTCAACCTCGCCACGCGGGAGCGCTACTACGAGACCCTCACGGAGCACGTCGCGCGACACCGCCGCCTCCTGGAGGTGATCGAGGGTGGCGACCCGGACGCCGTGCTGGGCGAGCTCGCGGTCCACGGGGAGCGTTCCTTCGAGCGACCGCCGGAAGAGTCCACGTCGTGAGGTGCCGGGGTCACACCCGGTACCAGCATTCCGCCGTCGTCGACGTCACGGCCTCGATCTCGGCAGCCGAGCACCCCAGGCCGCGCAACGCGTCGACCATGTCGCCGATCGCCTGCCCGTAGCCGGCACGCAACGTCACCACCGGCCAGTTGCTCGCCAGCATGAGCCGCTCGACTCCGAAGGCCTCGACGGCGTGGCCGAGGATCGGGCCGAGCTCGGCAGCCTTCCACTCCCATGCCGTGAGGGCGTCGATGCCCACCGAGACCTTCATCGCGACGTTCGGCAACGACGCCATCCGGGTCACCCGGTCACGCCACGCCTCCACTCCCCTGCCCTCCGGGTCGCCGAGTGGCGGCCGGGCCAGGTGGTCGACGACGATCCGCAGGTCCGGCACGCGGGCGGCGAGCTCCAGCACGTCCTCGACCTGCTCCTCGGTCACGGGAACGACGTCCCAGGCGAGACCCTCCGCCGCGACGCGTCGCATCAGGGCGACGGCGGCGGGGCTGTGCAGCCACGCCATGGGACTGCGACCGACGAGGCACCGGACACCGAGCCAGTCGGCGGACAGCGACCGGTCCAGCTCCCCGCCTGCCGCCGTCGGGTCCCGGAGTGGCAACCATCCGACGACGCCCGCGACCGTCTCGGTCTCGGCGGCGTAGCGGGCAAGCCTGTCGTTCTCGCCGGGCAGGTCGGCCGACTCGACCAGGATGGTCCGACGCACCCCTGCGTCGACCAGCAGGGGAGCCAGGTCCTCGGGCGTGAAGTCGCGCTCGAGAGCGGCGTGCTCGTCGCCGCGCCAGTCGTGGTTCTGTAGAGCGACCTGCCAGTAGTGGTGGTGCGCATCGATCATCGGAGCATCACGTTTCGTCCTCCTGCCCTGTCACGTCCAATCGGTACACGCGCCCGGCGGTTCCCGCGAAGAGCTGGGCAAGCTCGTCGGCGGAGGCGCCGGCGGCCCCCCGGAGCACCGCCTCCATGACGGCGTCGAAGGTGGGTGCGGAGAGGGACGCCACCGGGAGGTTAGAGGCGAACATCGCGCGCTCGTACCCGAAGATCCCGAGCACGTCGCGGACCACCGCGGCGTTCGACTCGGCGTCCCAGCGGTTGGGATGGAGCCCGAGCTCGGAGACCTTGACCGAGGTGCCGGGCAGGTCCGCAAGCGCTCGCATGCCGGCGCGCCACAGCTCGAGGGACTCCGGTTCGCGATCAAGCGGCAGCCCGCAATGGTTGACGACGACGCGCAGCCCGTCGATTCCCGCGATGACGTCGGCGGCCTCGGCGAGGTGGTCGTACGGCACGCGCAGGTCCCAGGAGAAGCCCAGGTCGACGAGACGTCGCAGCCCGTCCTGCCAGGCCCGGTCCCCCAGCGTGCCGCGCTCGCCCGGCGCGACGTCACGACCGCGCCCCGCGAGACGCGGCTTGCTGCGGATGCCACGCACCAGTGGTCGCCGGCTGTGCGCGGCGAGGACCTCAGCCAGGTTCTCCTGCAGGAAGTCCACGTGGGCGACGATCGCCAGCGGGAACCGAGGGTCCTCGTCGTGCAGCTGCTGGAGGAACTCGTCCTCCGCGACCTGCTCGGCACGGCTTCGCTCGGCCTCGCAGTGCACCGTGCCCAGGATGTTCCATCCGGCGGTGGCCTCGCGATACTGCGCGGGGAGGAACGTCCTTCGTATCGCCCGGTAGTCGCCGAGGAAGAAGCCTTCGTCGTACCGGTCGTGCAGCCACGGGTAGTGCCCGTCCCCCTCGAGGTCCCAGAAGTGGTGGTGGGCGTCGATGATGCGGAGCGTCCGTCTGGCCTCGTCGATCGGCATCACCCCTGCGCGCGTCATCCGCTCCGCCTCCACGCTGCTCGCTCCGGGACGCGGCACGTCAGTACAGGCCACCGTTGACGTCGAGCACCGCGCCGTGCATGTGGCGTGCGTCCGACCCCGCGAGGAATACCGCCGCCTCCGCGACGTCCCTGCCGGACACCAGACGCCGCGTGGGTACGGCGGACGCGATGGCCTGGCGCTGCTCCTCGGACGTCACCTCCCACATCTGCGGGGTGTCGGGTGGGCCGGGACAGATCACGTTGACGCGGATCCCGGTCCCGGCGAGCTCGGCCGCGAGGTGGCGGCACAGACCGATGAGTCCGTACCGCGCCACGGTGTAGTGCGGCCCCATCACGCTGCTGTACCTGCGGCCGGCGATCGAGGAGGTGATGACGATCGCGGAACCGTCGCCCAGGTGCGGCAGGGCCGCCTTGATCGTCAGCATCGCGCCCCGGAGGTTGACCTGGATCAGGTGCTCCCACTCGTCCAGCCCCAGGTCCGCGAACGGCGTGGACGAGCCCTCGAACTTGTGCGTGACGACGACGTCGAGGCCGCCGCCGTGCTGGACCGCTCGCTCGACGGCGGCCCGCTGGGACTCCTCCGAGAGGGGGTCGAAGTCGATGGGGAGGTACGACTCCGACGCGGCGATCTCCTGCTCGGCCGTGTCGAGCCCGCTCACCCGGTCGCCCTGGTCGAGGAACAGCTGGGCGGTCGCGCTGCCGATGCCGTTGGCGGCACCCGTCACGAGGACGCTTCGAGACATCAGTAGAGACCTCCGTTGACATCGAGAACGGCTCCGTGGATCTGCTTCGCCGCCGGGCTCGTGACGAACGCGATGACGTTCGCCACGTCCTGAGGTTCGGCGATGCGGCCGAGCGGAGTGCCCTGCTTGATCTTCTCGACGGCCTCCGGTGGCGTGTGGGCCGTCAGGATGGGCGAGTTCGTCGGCCCCGGGGCCACGCAGTTGATGCGGACGCCCGTGCCGGCCAGCTCCGCAGCGAGATGCCGGGTGAGGCCGACCAGCCCGTACTTGGACGTCGTGTAGTGCGCACCGTTCGTCACGCTCTTGGTGCGCCCGGCGACCGAGGAGACCACCGCCACCGACCCGGACCGCCGGGACACCATGCCGGGCAGCGCCTTCTTGATGCACAGCATCGTCCCGGTGACGTTGATCCGGAACACCCGGTCCCACGACTCGGTGGACATCGATCCGAACGGCTCGGGGAAGCCGACCGCCGCGCTCGTCACCAGGACGTCGATGCGACCGTGGTCGGCCAGGATGCGGTCGAACGTCGAATCGACCGCGTGAGCGTCCGAGACGTCCAGCGTCTGGGGAGCCCATGTGCCGGCACGGGTGCCGGGCGGCTCGGCCTGGGCGGCGCGGTCGAGCCCGACGACCACGTCCCCCTTCTCGAGGAAGCTGGCAGCTGTCGCCGCACCGATCCCGCTCGCGGATCCGGTCACAACGACGATTCTCTGAGCATCGTGAGTCATTCTGTGTCCGCCTTACTGTGGGAGGGAGGTCATGACGGCCCTCGACATGACATGTCGCGTGCCGGTGGTGGCATCCGACGCGGCGCGCGCACGTGTCACCGGGACTCTCGCGCGAGCGACTCGTCGTCGGTCACCTGCCGCCCGGTCACGCCGTCCTCGCTCGAGGTCTCCTGCGTCCTCGTCGTCCATGCGTCCTCGTTCTCGGGCGAGACCCCGCGCTTCTTCTGCCAGCGCGACGCCCACGCGACGAGGAAGGGCGCGATCAGCGCCGCCGTGACGACGCCGGCGGCGATCTGCGCCGTCGCCACGGCTTCGATGCCGGCGTAGGACGGGTCGGCGAGGGCCACCGCGGCCGGGGTGGCGATGGCGTTGCCCGCGGTGGTCGCCTCCGCCGCGCCTCCGACGATGTTGCGAGCCGACTTCGGACGACGTCGCAGGACGTGGACCAGCCACATGACTCCCATGCCCGCGGCACCGCTGAGGATGACGGTCATCAGGCCGAGCATGGCGCCGGGGACGCCCGCCTCGAGGAAGGTGGAGAAGTCGATGCCGGTTCCCAGCGCGAAACCCATGAAGGGGATGAGGAGCATCTCTCCGGGCGCCATGAACTGCCGGGCCTTGGGGCTGAGGTTTCCGACGACGAACCCGATGAGCAGGGGCAGGATGCTCGCGATGAGCGCCTCGACGGGGAAGGTCGCCAGCCCGGCCGCGCCGAGAGCGACCATCGTGATGAACGGGCCGTCGTTGATGGTCAGCACCGATACCGCACCACGGTCGCTGGTGTTCCCGAACTGCTTGGTCAGCGAGACGTAGAGCGCGGAGTTGGAGTTGGTCATCGCCGCGATGATCGCCAGCGGGGTCAGACTCCACAGCGTGCCGCCCGGCACGACGAACGCCACGGTCAGGCCCACGGCCACACCGATGCCCACCTTGGCGAAGAGGAGGGCGAACCCCTTCTCGATCGTCGCCGGCGCTCGGCGGAAGTCGATCTGCGCGCCGAGGCAGAAGAAGAACATGCCGATGAGCGCGTTGACGCCCTCCTTGAAGAGCGCCGTGGTGAAGCTCCCGATGTCCAGGACACCTGGGACGAACGTGTTGACGATCGCCCCGAGCAGAAGCGGGACGATCATGATCGCTCCCGGCAGCTTGCCGACGATGCGTCCGAGGACCTGGAGTGGGTTGGCGGACCTGCGTCCCGTGCTAGCCATGCTGACGAAACCTTTCGTGATTCGCCGTGCCCTGCCCCGGCCGGCCGGCCGCAATGCCACCGAAGGTCGCACCTGGTGCGGCCCCGGGGAGGAGGACACGACGTGAAGTTGTGGAGGGTGCGAAGCAAGCAGCGTCTCGGTGGGGAGCTCGCCGGAGCACTGCCGTTCTTCGCTCGTGAGGTCTTCGCTCGCCCGGGACGGGCCGGTGCCAGGGCCGCGCAGCCCGCCCAGCCCCGGGCGGCACGCGGCCGCACGTCACGGCCTGCGGCGTCGGGCCGGCCTAGACGGCGGCACGGGGCGCGGAACGGCGATGTTCCATCGTCTTCTCCTCATCTGTGGTGGTGGCGGCGCACGGCACGCGTGCGTTCACTGCCCGGAAAACCTCGGGGTCCGCTTGTCGAGGAAGGCGGCCACGCCCTCGGCGAAGTCCGCGCTGCCGTAGATCTCCTCGAAGAGGTCGTCGACGTCGACCTTCTCCAGGCGTGCGTCCAGGCGCCGTTCGATCTCCTTGAAGGACCGGAGGGTCTTGGGGGCGCACCGCGCGATGGCGTCCAGGGTCTCCTGCAGCCTGCCGGCCAGGTCCTTCTCCTCCACCACCGCCGTGACGAACCCGGCCCGTTCGGCCTCGTCGGCGCTGAGGAGCCGACCGGTCAGCAGCATCTCCGCCGTCGCCCTCCGGCCGAAGCACTCGTAGAGCCGGGCGATCGAGGTTGCGGACAGCGCGTTGCCCAGCGTGCGCGCGATCGGTGAGCCGAACCGTGCCTCGGGCGTGCAGTAGACCAGGTCGCTCAACGCGGCCAGTACCAGGCCGCCCCCGACGCAGGGCCCCTGCACCAGCGCGATGACCGGGACCCGCAGGTCGAGGAGCTTCGACTGGACCCTGGCCATGTGAGCCTCGTAGGCGACGCCGTCGGCCCCGGTGTGGATCTCGGCCAGATGGCGGATGTCGGTCCCGCCCGCGAACGCTCCGCCGGCACCCTGCAGCACGACGGCGCGCAGTCCGGGGTCGGCGGCGGCACGTTCCAGCTCGCTCTCCAGCACGTCGTACATTTCCATGCTGAGCGAGTTCCGCTTCGCGGGGTTGGAGAGGGTCAGCGTGAGAACCCCGTCCTCCTGCTGGGTGAACACGTCCCCGGTCATCGGACCGACCTTCCTCGAGCTGCTTCCGTGCGCCGCGTCCTCACCGAGGGACGACGCCGCGTCTCACCACTGCGTGGCGACATACTTGGTCTCCAGGTACTCGTACAGGCCTTCGTGGGACCCCTCGCGCCCGATCCCGCTCTGCTTGACGCCGCCGAACGGCGCCGCGGGATCCGAGACCAGCCCTCGGTTGAGGGCCACCATGCCCGCCTCCAGGCGCCGCGTGAGCTGGAGCCCGCGTCTCATGTCCCGCGTGTAGAGGTAGGAGACCAGGCCGTGAACGGTGTCGTTGGCGGCCTCGACCGCCTGGTCGACGTCAGCGAAGCGGATCACCGGAGCCACGGGACCGAAGACCTCCTCGTGCAGGATGCGGGCGTCCGCCGGCACGTCGGTGAGCACGGTCGGCGGGTAGTAGCTCCCGTCGCCGTCGGGGACGCTCCCGCCGAGGGCGATCCGGGCACCGCGCCGGACGGCGTCGTCCACGAGCTCCTGGACCTTCTCGACGGCGGCCGGGTTGATGAGCGGGCCGCAGCCGGTGCTCCCGTCGAGGGGGTCGCCGATCGTGACCGCGGCCATCCGCTCCACCAGGCCGCCGACGAACGCGCCGTAGATGCCGTCCTGGACGTAGAACCGGTTGGCGGCGGTGCAGGCCTGGCCGCCGTTGCGCATCTTCGCCAGCATGGCGCCGTCGAGAGCGTCGTCGAGCTCGGCGTCGTCCAGCACGAGGAACGGGGCGTTCCCGCCCAGCTCCATCGCGGTGTTGGCGATGTGGTCGGCCGCCTGGCGCTGCAGAACCCGCCCCACCTCGGTGGAACCCGTGAAGGACAGCATCGGGACCTCGCCGCTCTCGATCAGCGGTGCGGTCACCTCGCGGGCGCGGGTGGTCACGAGGAGGTTCAGCACGCCCTCCGGGAGCCCGGCCTCACGCAGGATCCCGGCGATGACGATGGCCGTCAGCGGCGTCTCCGCGGCCGGTTTCAGGATCGCGGTGCAGCCGGCGCCGAGCGCGGGCCCGACCTTGCGGGTGGCCATGGCGGCGGGGAAGTTCCAGGGCGTGATGAGCAGGCTCACCCCGATGGGCTCGTAGCTCACCAGCACGTGGTTGGTGCCACCCGGGCTCTCGAAGGCCTCGCCCCGGACGCGCACGACCTCCTCCGCGTACCAGCGGAAGTACTCGGCGGCGTACGTGACCTCCGCCCTGGCATCGGCGATGCTCTTGCCGTTCTCCAGACTGATCAGCTCGGCCAGCTGCTCCTGGCGCTCCGTCATGAGCTCGAAGGTGCGCATCAGGACCCCACTGCGATGGCGGGGGGAGGTCTCCGCCCACGCCGAGGCCGCTCCTCTGGCGGCCTCCAGCGCGCGGCGCCCGTCCTGGACGTCCGCATCACGCAACGTGGCCAGCGGGAGGCCGGTGGCCGGGTTGAGGACGTCGAACGTGTCCTCGCCGGCGCGCGGTGCGCACCCTGCCGCCTGGACGTGCCCCTCGATCCACGCCGGTGCGACCGTCGTGCCTGCGACCGTCATACTGCGATCTCCTTCGATGTCTTATCTGCCTGTGCATCACCGTGCGCGGCCGCCTGCAGGATCCGGCGTGCTCCGTCGACGGTGAGGGGGACGGGGTTGTTCTCGGCCAGCCGTACCGACTTCAGGCCTTGTTCAGCGGCCCAGTCGATGCGTTCGTCGTCGAAGCCGATCTCCTTCAGCGAGACCGGGATGCCGAGCTTGCGCACGTAGGACTGCACCAGGCCGGGCGCGCGCCGAGCACGCGTCTCCTCCTCGGCGTCCTCGGCGCCGAGGATCTGCGCAAGCTGCGCGAACTCCGGGATGCACGCGCCGCGGTTGTACTCCATCACGTAGGGCAGCAGCAGCCCGATACCGACGCCGTGCGGGGTCTTCGTGGCGGCGCCGATCGGGTACTGCAAGGCGTGCGCCGCGGCCGTCCCCGCAGTCCCGAAGGCGAGACCGCCGAGCATCGACCCGTACATCACCTCTTCCCGGGCGCGGATGTCCTCGGGGACGGCATGGGCGCGGTGCAGCCCGGAGATGATGGAGCTCGCCCCGGCCAGGGCCAGCTGGTCCGTCAGCCGGCCGCGTCCGATGAAGACTCGCTCCCCCATGAGCGTCGCCGTCGGTTCCCGGCGTACCGCGGTGAGCGCCTCGATGCAGTGCGACAGAGCGTCCACGCCCGAGGCCGCGGTGACGGCGGGCGGGCAGGTGATGGTGAGCTCCGGATCGCAGATCGCGACCGTCGGGATGAGATACGGACTGGATATCCCGACCTTGAGCCGTCGCTCGGAGTCCGTCAGCACGGCGACCGGGGTGACCTCGGACCCGGTCCCGGCCGTGGTCGGCACGGCCACCAGGGGGAGCACGGGACCGGGGACCCCGAACTCTCCGTAGTAGTCGGCAGGTTCCCCGCCGTGCGCCAGGAGGCAGGAGACGACCTTGGCCAGGTCGATGCTGCTGCCGCCCCCCACGGCCACCACGACGTCGGCGTCGTGAGCCCGGGCCTCCGTCACAGCCGCCATCACGTTGGCCGTCGGAAGCTCGGGGACGACGTCGGCGTACACCCCGCTCGTGATCCCGGCGCCGCGGAGCCCGTCGGTCAACGCATCGAGCTCCGGGCTCCCGGCGATGTGCGGGTCGACGCAGAGGAACGCCCTCGACCCCAGTCGCTGGACGACCTGCGCCAGGGCATGCCGCTGGCCGGAGCCGAAGATGATCTCCCCGGGACTGCGCAGACCCGCAAAGTTGCGGTGCTGCTCCGAGGCAACGGTGTGCACGGGCTGCTCTGGGACCAAGTCGAGAACTCTCTCGTGAATCGGCGATCCGATCGTATCGGATCGCATCTGTGAGCCACACCATAGGAGGGTGGCGACGGGACGTCAAACAGACGCCCGTCTCCGGGGACGGGCGTCCCGCAAGTGCTCCCGGCACCCGCCCGCGGCGACCCTCGGGCAGGGCCGCGGACTCACTCGAAGCTGGTGCGGAACCGTCCGGCCGAGAGGTGGATGTGCTGACGCATCGACAGCGCCGCTTCCCCGGGATCGCGGGCTCGCAACGCGGCGAGGACCTCCGCGTGCTCGTCCACCGCACGCGTGGTGATCTGCTGGTAGTTGGCCAGGCGGAAGAGATGGGTGTGAAGGTGCAGCCTGAGCAGGGACTCCCGGATGTAGGGGTTCCCGCCTCCCCGGGCGATCGCGTCGTGGAACTGGGCGTCGAACCGGGAGAACGCGGCGTAGCCGTGATCCGATTCGGCGGTCGTGAGAACCGTGGCCATCTCGCTGTTGAGATGCTCGAGCTCCCCGAACATCTCCTTCGACATCCTCTCCGCAGCATTCCGGGCGGCGACGGGCTCCAGGGCCAGTCGGAACTCCACGAGGTGCTCGAACTGCTCCTTCGAGAGCTTGGGGGCGACCCGGTAGCCGGACAGATGGTGATGAACGACGACGCCCTCCGCGGCCAGCTTGTGCAACGCTTCGCGCACCGGCGTCTGGGAGACTCCGATCTCCCGGCTCACCGCGTCGATCGTGATCCTGTCCTCCGGCTCCAGGTCCGAGGAGATGATGCGGGACAGAAGCTCTTCGTACACGGACTCACTGACAGGACTTCGTCGCCCCCTCCGTGCGTCGGATGTGCCCGTCCGCCCGCTCACGAACCCTCCTTCTCGTCGATGGATCAGATCGAATCGTATTGAGTACGACCGGATACTCGATTATCCCCGCTCGTCCAGGCTCAGCGAGCCGCCTGCGCGCCACACGGTCGGAGAGGCTCGAGCACGAGCAGGCAGACGGCCGGCAGCGGGAGCGAGACCGAGCTCCTCCAGGCCTTGGCGCGCCGTGATGGCGGCGAGCTGCGCGTCGGTCGGCACCTGCGGCGACCCCAGGGTCTCGCCAGACGGTGTGCGCGTTGCTGTGGTCCGCGTCGATGCGCTGCGCGGCGTCGGAGACGGCGTGGATGCGGTCCTCCCTGGGCCTGGCGAGCGCACGGTAGGCGTTGAGCAGGGGCTTCTCGACACCCCCGCAGTGAGGAAGGCCCGCGTCCCGTCGAAGTACCGCTCGCCCTCGAAGTAGAAGTTCCACGACGTCGCCTGCTCGACCTCGACGGTCGCCTGCTCGTTCAGGTCGAGCAGCTTCTCCATGAGCTTGATCTGGAAGACGGGGTGGTACTCGGTGTTCTGGCCGCACGGTCCCGGACCCCCGGCTCAGGCCGCCTCACGGTCCCGCCGGCGGCGAAGCATCGACCGGGCCGCCCCGCTGAGGGCCGGGTAGAGCAGGAACAGCGCGGTGATGACGATGAGGGCCGCGCTGATGGGCCGCGAGAAGAACTGGCCGAGGTCCCAGTTCGTCTTGACCACGCTCTGCATGAAGTTCTGCTCGACGATCGGGCCCAGGACCAGGCCCAGCACCACCGGCGCGAGGGGCACCTTGGCCCGTTCGAGGAAGAAGCCGAGGATGCCCATGACGAGCATGATGATGATCTCGAGGTAGCCGTTGTTGATGGCGTAGGCGCCGACGAGCGAGATGCCGACGATGACCGCCATGAGCATGGGCAGCGGGATCCGCAGCACGTACGAGCTCGCCCGGATGAGGACGAAGCCCAGCGGCAGGAGCAGCAGGTTGGCGACGATGAAGATGATGTAGATCGCGTAGAGCGTGTCCGTCTGGATGGTGAAGAGGTCGGGGCCGGGGGTGATGCCCTTGACCAGGAGCACGCCGATGAGGATCGCGGTGATCGTGTCACCCGGGATGCCGAACGCGAGCGTCGGGACGAACGCCGAGCCGAGGGCGGCGTTGTTGGCGCTGGAGGCCCCGATGATCGGCTCCACGTGGCCCTTGCCGAAGGACCGTGCGTTCTTCGAGGTGTTCTTCGTGACGGCGTAGGCCACCCACGCCGCGATGTCGGCGCCCGCGCCGGGCAGTGCGCCGACGACGCCGCCGATCGCGCTGCCGGAGCCGACCCGCCCCTTGTGCCGCCAGATCGAGGCGAAGGTCTCCCGGATCGCGCCGCCACTCTGGACGGTCGGGATGACCAGCTGCTCGGACGGCCGGGCGGTCACCGTGCGAAGCACCTCCGAGATGCCGAAGAGCCCGATCATCGCGGGGATGAAGTCGATCCCGCGGTACAGCTCCTCCTCGCCGAAGGTGAACCGCGGGTGCCCGAGCGTGATGTCGAGCCCGACGGTGGACAGCAGCAGCCCGATCATCAGGGCGATCGCGCCCTTGAGCTGCGAACCGCGCGAGATGATCACGGCGGCCGTGAGACCGAGCACGGCGACCCAGAAGTACTCGTAGGAGGTGAAGCGCAACGCGAAGGCGCCGAGCACCGGGGCCACGAAGATGAGCACGAGGGCGCCGACGAGGCCGCCGATGACGGAGGCCACGAGCGAGACGCCGAGCGCGACAGCGCCCTTCCCCTGCCGGGTCAGGCCGTAGGCGTCCTCGGTGTAGGCCGCCGACGAGGGCGTCCCGGGGATGCGCAGCAGCGCGCCCGGCACGTCGCCGGCGAAGATCGCCATCGCGGACATCGTGATGATGGCCGCGACGGCGGGGACCGGGTCCAGGAAGAACGTGAACGGGATGAGGAGGGCCGCCGCGAGGGTGGCCGTCATCCCGGGCAGCGCCCCGATGACGAGGCCGAACAGCCCGGACAGGACGACGACGAGGAGGGTGAAGGGATCGGCGACCTCGGTCAGGCCGGCGGCCAGGTTCGCGGCCACACTCACCACCCCACCAGGCCGTCGGGGAGCTGGACGAGCAGCCCGAGCTCGAAGACCGCGTACAGCAGCGCGGTGGCGCACGCCGCGGTGACGAGGGCGACGACGACTCGGCTGCGCAGCACGAGCATGATCGCGGCGAGGATGACGAACATCGTCAGGAGGAACCCGAGCGTCTCCGCCACCAGGAGGTAGAAGACGATCGAGCCGAGCACCACACCGGCGTTGAGCCACCGAGCGCGCTCGCTGGTGGCCAGGGTGGTCCGGACCGCACCCTCGGTCTGCTCCGGCGCCGTCGCGTCCTCCTCCGCCGGCACCTCCTGCTGCGGTGCCGCGGCCGCCCGTCCCCGGCGTGCCTCGAGCACCGCCTTGAGGACCAGGGCGAGGCCGAACAGGACGGCGAAGCCCCCGATGATGGCCGGGAAGAGACCCGGGCCGGGCAGGCCCTCGTACTCGGGCATGGACAGTGCGTACGGGATCACGGCGAGACCACCGACGACCGCCGCGGCCCCGACGTACAGGTCGGACCGGGCGATCGGCCGGCGGCCGTCCGCGCCGTGCTCAGGGCTCAATTCGCCAGGCCCGCCGCTTCCATGACCTCGCCCTTGGCGGCGTCGTCCTCGGCCATCAGGCGCGCGAACTCCTCGGCGCCGGCGTACCGCACACCGAGGCCGCTGTCCGCCATGAAGTCGGTGAACTCCTGCGAGGCGGTGATCTCCTCCAGGTGGCACTCGAGCTCGGCGACGGCGTTCTCCTCCATCCCGGCCGGGCCCGCGATGCCGCGCCAGACGCCCATCTCGTACTCGACGCCGGTCTCCTCCGCGAGCGTGGGGACGTCCGGGAAGTTGGGGTCGGGCTCGTTGCCCATGACGGCCAGCGCCCGCGCCTGCCCGGACTCGATCATCGACTTGTTCTCACCGAGGGAGGAGGTGGTGAGGTCGATGCCGCCGGCCACGAGCTCCTGCAGCGCCGGGGCGGCGCCGTCGGAGGGCACGAAGTTCACGGCGTCCGGCTCGAGGCCCGCCTCGAGCAGCATGCCGATGAGGGCGAGGTGCCAGATGCCGCCCTGACCCGTGCCGGAGCTGACCACGTCGCCCGGGTTCGCCTCGATGTGGTCCAGGAGGTCCTGGGCGTTCTGCCACTCGCTGTCGGCCGCCACGGTCAGTCCCGCCGGGTCCGCGTTGACCTGGGAGATCGCCGTGAGGTCCTCGTGGGTGAGGTCGGTGAGGCCCTGCCAGTGCATCATCCCGATCTCGACCGTCACCAGTCCGAGGGTCTGCCCGTCGGCCGGGGCGTCGGCCATGGCCTGGTGCCCCACCACGCCGCTGCCGCCGGTGCGGTTGACGACGTTGACCTGCGTGCCCAGCGCCTCGCCGAGCTGCTCGCCGACGAGCCGGGCGACCCCGTCGGTGCCGCCGCCGGCGGCCCAGGGCACGA
Organism: Georgenia alba; assembly: GCF_042665525.1. NCBI lineage: Bacteria > Bacillati > Actinomycetota > Actinomycetes > Allobogoriellales > Allobogoriellaceae > Georgenia > Georgenia alba. The sequence continues at coordinate 757,612 of NZ_JBHTCQ010000001.1, read as the reverse complement.
TGAGCTCGATGGGGCCGCTGGGGTACTCGGGCGCGACGTCGCAGGGACCCTCACCGCCGCCCGCGGCATCGTCTCCCCCGCCGGAGCCCGAGCATGCGGCGAGGACGAGGGACGCCGCCGAAGCCGCCGCCACCGCCGTGAGCCTCCGTGTCCTCGTGCCGGTGTGCTTCATGCCGCTCCTCACATCGTCGTGTGCGTCGTCACCCGTCCGCCCCGTCCGGATCGCTGGTCATCCTGCTGGCCCGCACGAGGCGGGTCAACGTGGTCCGGCCGTAGCTCGAGCAGGAGCCTATATCCTGTCACGCAGATTGTCCGCGAGCGCCGAAGGCCGAGGATGCCCCGTACCGAGCAGACCACCCCCGACGTCCTCCTGCCCGCTCCCGGCGACGGCTTCCTGGTGCCGGCTTGCGCCGACCTCCGCGTGCTGCGGCTCTGGGAGGAGCCAGACCCCGAGGAGGCGCTGGCGCGGTACGGCGCCGGAATCCGGGCGCTGGCCAACCCCGGCGAGCACCCGGTGACGGCGGACCTGATGGACCGCCTGCCGAACCTCGGGCTCATCGCGCAGGTCGGCGTGGGCTACGACTCCGTCGACGTCGAGGCGGCCGTGCGCCGCGGCGTGCTGGTCACCAACGTCGCCGGCTCCAACGACGAGGAGGTCGCCGACACCGCGTTCGGCCTGCTGCTCATGACCGTCCGGCAGCTCGCCCGCGCCGAGGCGCACCTGCGCAGCGGCCGCTGGGCCACCGACGGGCCGTACCCGCTGACCGCCATGAGCCTGCGGGGACGCACCCTGGGCGTGCTCGGCATGGGCAAGATCGGACGGGCGGTGGCCCGGCGCGCCGAGGCCTTCGGGATGCCCGTCGCATACCACACCCGTACCCGCAGGGACGTGCCGTACCGGTACCTGCCCGGCCCGGCCGAGCTGGCCGCGGCGGTGGACGTGCTGGTCGTCGCGATCCCCGGTGGCGCGGCCACCCGTCATCTGGTGGACGCCGCCGTCCTCCAGGCGCTCGGGCCGGACGGCGTCCTGGTGAACGTGGCCCGCGGGTCGGTGGTCGACGAGCCGGCGCTCGTGAGCGCACTGCGCTCCGGCACCCTCGGGGCCGCCGGGCTGGACGTCTTCGAGGACGAGCCGAACGTCCCGCCGGAGCTGCTCGCACTGGACAACGCGGTGCTGCTGCCGCACGTCGGCTCCGCCACGGTCCCCACGCGACGCGCCATGGCCGAGCTCGCCGCGAGCAACATCCGTGCCTGGCTCGAGCGGCACGAGGTGCTGACACCGGTCGCCGAGGTCGCCGAGCTGCTCAACCGGGACTGAACCCACGCCCGCGAAGGCTCTCACCCCAGCGCGTGGGCGACTCCCGACCCCACGCGCGTGGGCCGCAGCATTGCCGGGCCGGTCTCAGTACGTGTAGTCCTCGCCCCGTACCCAGTCCGGGAACTCCCAGTCGGCACGCGAGACGTCGGCCCCCGCACCATTGGCCTTCGCGATGGCGGCATCGAGGTCGCGGTCGAAGATGTCGTTGAGCCGGACGAGCTCGGTGTGCAGGTCGTCGACGTCGCCCCCGAGGTAGCCCTGGACGATGTCCCCGAGGTGCGGTGCCACGGGCATGGAGTTGGCGAGTGCCTCTGTGACGGCGACGTTGCGCACCTCCGGTTCAGGTGCCCGGAAGACGCGGTTCTTGAAGTCCTGGGCCAGCCACGCGTACGGCTCGATCACTTCGGCCTGGGCGACGAGGTCGAGGTTCATTGGCGGCTGGTCCATGGCTTCGGCCAGGGCACGCTGGTAGTCGTCCTGGGTGAACGTCTCGACCAGCCGGCCCGCGGCCTCCGGATGGGACGTGCTCCCGGCGACGAACCAGGTCGCTGCCGGCGCGCCGCGGGTGATGACGAGCTCCTCGCCTTCCGGGGTCAGCTCTCCCGACACCGCCATCTTGGGCAGGAACGACTCGTTGAGCGCGCGCACGCCACCCGGCGCCCACGGGCCGTCGATGAAGAATCCGATCTCTCCTGCTGCCCACCGGCCGCGCGCATCGGGAACCTGCAGCGAGCTGGTCCCCGGTAGCAGCCACCCGGAGTCCGAGATCTCCTTGAACAGCTCGATCGCGTTGACATAGGCGTCGTGCGTGAAGTCGAACTCGCCCGTGTCGAACCGCAGGCCCTCGTAGCCGGGGAAGCCGCCAGCCTGGGCCAGATCGTCGATCTGATCACGCATGCGGTCGCTGTCGCCGAGGGCGAGGGTCATCGGGGCGTACGTGCCGTGGTCCGCGATCGCCCGCAGAGCGGACCGAAACTCGTCATAGCTCTGTGGCCCTTCGAAGCCGACTTCCTCGGCGATCTCGGAGTTGTACCAGGTGCAGGCCCAGTACTGCCGGTCGGACAGTACGGGCAGGCCGTAGACATTGCCGTCGAGCACGGTGACGCCGTCGACGAAGGAACCCTCGGGCAGCCGGGAGCGCGCCTCGTCGGAAAGGTCGATGGGCGTCAGCCATCCTGCTTCCGCGAGGGCGGACAGCGGCAGCCCCAGGATGTTCGAGTAGATGTCTGGGAGCTGGTTGCTCTGGTTGGCGAGCTGGAGCGCCTCGGTGGCCCGGGCGGGATCGTTGTAGCTGTACGTGACTCGCACCCCGATCCGGTCGCTGTAGGTGGCCGCCCACTCGGTGTGCAGGTCCTGAAGACCGCCGAAATGGTCCCACCACTGCAGACCTCTGCCGCCGGTCGAGGCATCGGGGTCGAAGCACGAGGCGACGAGCCCTGCGACGGTGGCAGCCCCGAGCCCACCCAGGAACCGCCGTCGTGACACGGCACTCATCCGGCACACCTCCTCGCGACTCGCACCTCCACCGGCCCGACCGGGTCGACGGGACGGGCACTGTCGACTGTCGCTGCTGTCATGACTTGACCGCCCCGGCGATGCCCTCGACGAAGTACCGCTGCATGAAGACGAAGAGCACCACGATCGGCACGATCGAGATCACGCCCGCCGCGGCCATGCCTGACCAGTCTGTGGAGTTCTCGCCGACGAACGCCTGCATGCCGACGCTCACGGTGCGGAGTGCGGGGTTCGACAGTGAGAACACGAGCGGGAGGAAGAACGCGTTCCAAGTGAAGAGGAACGTGAGGATCGAGACCGTGGCCGTCACGGGCATCGACAGCGGCAGCATGATCTGGACGAACGTCCGCCAGAAGCTGGCGCCGTCGACGATCGAGGCCTCCTCGAGCTCCTTGGGCAGGCCACGGAAGTAGCCGGCGTAGATGAGGATCGACGCCACGTTCGACGCGCCGGCGAGCGCGAGGATCATCCCGCCGAGGTTCTCCATCAGACCCAGCTCGAGCGAGAGCTTGACCACCGGGATGATCGTGTAGCCGGTCGGCACGAAGACGGTCGCGATAAGGATGCCGATGACGAGGCGCGACCCGGGAAAGCGATAGCGTCCCAGGACGTAGCCGGCCAGGGCGCACCGCACCACGACGATGACGGTCGTCGCCACGGTGACGATCACGGTGTTGAGCAGGTACTGGTCGAAGCTTCCGTCCACCCACGCGCGTGCGTAGTTCTCCCATCGCAACGTCTCGGGTACGAGGTCGAGCCCGCCGGCAAAGATCTCGCCCGACGACTTGAGCGACGCCGAGACCATCCAGATGAAGGGAAAGACCCACAGGAACCCCGCGGCCAACAGGACGGCGGCGACGACCCACCAGACCGTCCGTCGTTGGGGCCGGTTCTTCCAACGACTCGCGGAGATGCTCATACCGTTCCCCTCCGCATCCGGCGCGATGCTGCCGTCGCCCACGCCTGGAAGGCAACGACAACGAGCACGAGCAGGCCGAACAAGACAGCCGCCGCGGACGCGAATCCGAGCTGCGGGATCGTGGCGGCGAACGCCCAGCGATAGATGTAGATCTCGATGATCTCCGTGCTGTAGTACGGGCCTCCGGCTGTCATCGACTGCATGAGGTCGAAGGCGTGGAAGCAGTCCTCGACGGTGAGCACGGTGATGATGAGCAGGAAGGGCAGCAGCATCGGGAGCGTGATGTGCTGGAAGATCTGGTGCGCACGTGCGCCGTCGATCCGCGCCGCCTCGTACAGGTCCTGAGGGATGGTCTGCAGAGCCGCCAGCCAGTAGATCATCGTGATGCCGAAGAACTTCCAGACATAGACCAGCGCGGCCGTCAGGAGGGCGGTCGAGGAGGACCCGAGGAGGTCGATCGGCCCCAGCCCGAGCACCTCGGCGACCGCCGCAGTGGGCCCGCTCGCAGGATCCAGGATGAAGCGCATGACAACTCCCACGATCGCCGTCGTCGTCACGACAGGCAGGAAGTAAGCCGTGCGGAAGAAGGCCGAGAACGGCAACCGCGGGGAGTTCAGCAGCATCGCGAGGAGGAACGCCCCGAACACCCGCAGAGGCGTCACAATGAGCATGAAGACGATCGTGATCCGCACGGCGGACCAAAACATCGGGTCAGCGACCACCTCCCGGTAGTTGCTGATGCCGACGAAGGTCTGCTCGTCGCTGAACCCGTTCCACTCGACGAGGGAGTACCAGTAGCTCGCCGCGATCGGGTAGAGCGTGTACAGGCCGTAGAGGACGATCGTCGGGAGCAGGAACGCGTAGATCCACAGGTTCCGCCGCCGCAGCCGGGCGCGGTACGCCGGGCGTAGCTCCGGGCTGGAGCGCTGCGGTACGCCGGGCCGGACTGCGGCCGTGAGCGCGTCGCTCGTCATCGAGGACTCTCCTGTCAGCGAATCTGGCTGAGGATGAAGGGGCTGCTCGAGTGACCCGCGAGCCGGTCTCAGGTCACGGGCTCGAGAACCAGCAAGGAAACGGCCGGCAGCGGCAGAGACACGGTGAGGTCGAGCGCGCCGCCGGTGGCGTGGACGGCGCGCGGAGGCTCGAGCTCTTCTAGGCCCTGGCGTGCACGGATCGCCACCAGGTCTTCGTCCGTCGGCAGCTGCGGCGACCCGAGATCGGTCCAGACCGTGTGGGCGTTGCTGTGTGCGGCGTCGATGCGCCAGTGGCTGAGCCGGTACTCCCCGCCGGTCAGTCCGACGACGTGCACGACGGCCTCGGCCTCGACGTCGTCGCGCTGGTACTGGTCGTCGGTGTGGCGCCAGACGAGCACGCCCACCTGGCCCGACGGCGTCCCGCCTGCCAGCACGTCGATCTCCTCGGGCATGCTCCGCCCGCGGGCGTCGTCGAGATCGGCGACGTCGTAGGCGACGTCGGACGCGGCGTCGAGACGTCTCTCTCCGAGCCGCGCGAGTGCCCGGTAGGCGTTCAGCAGGGGCTTCTCGATCCCACCGGCGGTGAGGAAGGCACGCGTGCCCTCGAAGTACCGCTCGCCCTCGAAGTAGAAGCTCCACGAGGTCGCGTGCTCGACCTGGACGTCCTCCCTGTCGTTGAGGTCGAGCAGCTTCTTCATCAGCTTGACCTGGAAGACCGGGAAGTACTCGGTGTTCTGGAACTGGAAGTTCGCGTTGTCGTAAACGCTGTAGTGCGCCGGGACACCGGCGTCGCACTCGTCCACGATGGCGGGCAGGTCCCGGTACTCCTCGAACTCCGCGATGACGCGGAGCATGCGGCGAACCTCGAACAACATCTTGGTCGCCGACGGGTTCTGCTTCTCCGGCGCCGGACCTCCGGTCGGGCCGTACACCCGCCACGGCGTGAACGCCGATCCCTTCGTGTGGAATGAGACGAAGTCGATCGGGTCTTCTCGCTCCCGGGTGTGCCGGAGGAAGCCGCGCAGGAACTCGACCCCGGCGCCCGTCACCGCGGGACCGCCGACCTTCGCGTCGGGGATGACGCCCCGGACGGCGCGGGCCGTCACCGAGTACAGCTCGTAGAACTCCTCGGGGGTGCCGCGCCAGTAGAAGATGTCGGGCTCATTCCACAGCTCCCAGAGCCAGGTTCGCACTTCCTCGGCCCCGTACCGCTCGAGGCAGTGCAGGGCGTGCGCGGCGACCAGATCGCCCCAACGGCCGTAGTCCCGAGGCGGGTAGGCCCACGCGCCGGCCTCGTAGCCGCTGTAGACGGTCGGGCTCGGCACGACCTCGAGCTCCGCAGCCTGGTCAGGGAGCAGGTCGCGCGGAGTGAACGCCAACTCGACCAGGACGTGGTGGCCCGCCTCGACGATCGCGTCATAGGCACGGTCCACCAGGGTGAAGTCGTACGCGGCACGGCCGGACGCATCTTCGTGGTAGACGTTCCCGTTACCCCAGTGCGGGATGGCGAAACCTGTGCCCGAGCAGAACACGTAGTGCGGCCTGACATGAAACCCGTGCGTGGTCAGCTCACCGAAGGTGCCGAGCAGGTCGCGGCCGGTCCTCGTGTAGGTCCAGTTGAACTCGTCGTAGCCGATGCTCTCCCAGATCCGGGCAAGCGGACCGCGGTCCTTGCCAGCGTTCACGCGGATCTCGGCCCGTCGTACGTGCGGTGCGTCGGGGTTGCTCGGTGCCGATCGCGGGAATGCCGCCGTGTCCGCGCCGATACCGGGATTGACCTGTGTGGTGTTCACGTCGTCGTGCGCCTCTTCGTGACTCGTCCTCGATGACCGGTCGGCGCCAACGTACGAGGGTGATTGCAGATCGTCAACCATATAGGCTTCGAACGGCTGACATCATGCGGCGAGGCATGCGCAGAGAACGCCTGAGGGAGGAGCGCAGTGACGACGGTCTTCGGCGGAATGCCCCCCAGGGTCACTCTGAGCGAGCACGTTGTTCGAATCCTCCGCGAGAAGATCGCCCACGGCGAGCTGAGGCCTGGCCAACACCTGCGCGAGGCGGAGCTGGCCGAATCGCTCGACGTCAGCCGCGGGCCGGTCCGTGAGGCGCTCGCCCTGCTGGAGGCGGAGGGTCAGGTCGAGATCCGCCGACACCGCGGAGCGTTCGTCAGCGTCCTGACCAAGGAGGACGTCGAAGAGGTCCACACGCTCCGCGCGGCGATCGAGGCCCTTGCCGGCGAGCGCGCGGCCACGCGACTCACCGAGGCGCACCTGGCGGAGCTGGATCGGGTCCTCAAGGCCATGAAGAACACGTCCGCCGCAGTAGAGCCGCAGGAAGCGGTGCGCCTGGACCTCGCGTTCCACGACGTCATCTACGACGCGGCGGACCACGTGCGGCTGCGTCGCGTCTGGACGTCGATCCGCAGCCAGGTCTCGTTCTTCCTCATCACCCGGAACGTCAACTTCCCGGACTTCCCCATGGTGGGGTTCCCTGAGCACCACGAGCTGCGCACGGTCCTGGCCGAGCACGACCCGGCCGCCGCACGTGCCGCCGTCGAGAAGCACATGAGCGGGGCCTACACCCGGCTCCGGCAGCTCGAGCTGCCCACGCGGGCGGCCGTTCGTGCCCCACACGCGTGAGCGAACGCTCCCGCCCCACCGCGTGACCCGTCGTTCGCGCAGAAGACATGCCGCCAGGTACCGCCACCCGGACCGGCGGGCCGTCACCCGATCCGCAGGCCGCCGTTGATGTTGTAGGTCGCGCCGGTGATGTATCCGGCCTCCGGGCCCAGCAGGTGCTCCACGAGGGCGGCGACCTCCTCGGTACGCCCGACGCGCCCGACGGGCAGGGACCGGACGAAGCCCGGGAGCCGCTCGTGCGTGATGGGCCCGCCCATGATGTCGGTGTCGATGGTGGCCGGCGCGATGACGTTCACGGTCACCCCGTGCGGCGCGAGCTCGAGCGCGGCCGCGCGGCTCATACCCTCGATCGCGCCCTTGGAGGCGGCGTAGGAGGACTTGCTGTAGTTGCCGCCGCCGTTCTGCGCCGCGGTCGAGGAGAACGTCACGATCCGGCCGAGACCGCGCTCGACCATCCCGGGCGCGACCCGGCGGGTCACGACGAACGTGCCGGTCGCGTTGGTGCGCAGCACCTCCTCCCACCGGCTGAGGGTGAGGTCGAGGAAGGGTGTCGGGTCGCTGATGCCGGCGGCGTTCGCGAGCCCGACGACGGGTGGCAGCTCTCGCTCGACCCGGCCGATCGCCTCGTCGACGGCCCGCTCGTCGGCGACGTCGACCGCGAGGCCGAGCGCCGCGACACCGTGCTCCCCGGCGACGGCGGAGGCGAGCGAGCCGGCGCGGTCGCCGTCCAGGTCGAGCACCGCGACCGCCCAGCCCCCGGCGGCCAGCCGGCGCACCAGGGCACGTCCGATGCCGCGGTCCGAGGCGCCACCGGTGACCACGGCGGTCCGTTCGGCCGGGAAGGGTGGGACGTCGTCGTCGGTCATGTGTCCTCGTCTCAGGCGGCGATCGCGTACACGACCCAGCTCAGCGCGAACGCCATGAAGCCGATCGCGGTGCCCACCACCGTCCACGTCTTCAGCGTGGTGACGGTGTCGAACCCGCAGAACCGGCCGATGAGCCAGAAGCCGGAGTCGTTGACGTGGGAGAAGGTGATGGAGCCCGCCACGATGGCGACCACGATCGCTGCCAGACCGACGCCGGAGAGTCCGAGCTCGGCGACGGCGGGGGCCATGATCGAGCCGGACGTGGTGGCGGCGACGGTCGCCGAGCCCTGGGCCACGCGGAAGGCGATGGCCACGAGGAAGCCGGCGAGGATGACCGGCAGCCCCATCGCGTCGAGGCCCTCGGCGATCATCGAGCCGATCCCGGTGGCGGTGAGCACCTCACCGAACGCGCCGCCCGCACCGGTGATGAGGATGATCGAGCAGACGGGCGCGAGCGCCTTGTCGACGAGGTCCTCGAGCACGCCGGAGAGCGAGCGGCCGCCTCGGGGCCGCACGTAGAGCAACCACATGGCCACCAGGGCGGAGACGAGCAGCGCGATCGGGGTGGCGCCGACGAGCTCGGAGAGCCGGAAGAACGCGTTGCCCTCGGCGAGCGAGCCGGTCTGGACCAGCGTGTCGAGCAGGGTGTTGAAGAAGATGAGCACCAGCGGCAGCAGCAGGCACAGGACGACCGTGCCGAAGGCGGGCCGCTCGCTCTCGTCGGTCACCTCCGGCTCACCGAGCAGGTTCGGCACCGGCAGGTTCGGGTACCGCCGGGCGATGACGAGGCTGAGCCGGTAGCCGGCGAGGTACCAGGTCGGCAGGCCGACCAGCAGCGCCACCAGCACCACGAGACCGATGTCCGCGCCCATGACCGAGGCCGCCGCGGTCGGTCCAGGGTGCGGCGGCGTCAGCGCGTGCATCATGAGGAACGCGCCGATGGAGGGCAGCACGTAGAGCATGAACGAGCCGCCGAGCCGCCGGGCCACCGTGTAGATGATGGGCAGCATGACGATGAACCCGGCGTCGAGGAAGATCGGGAACGCGTAGAACAGCGACGCGACGGCGAGCGCAAGCGGCGCCTTCTTCTCGCCGAAGGTGGCGAGCATCTTGTCCGCCAGCACCTGCGCACCGCCGGACACCTCGACCAGGCGTCCGAGGACGGCGCCGAACCCGACCAGCAGCGCGACCTCTCCGACTGTCGAGGAGAATCCGTCGACGACGACCGTCACCACGTCCGCGACGCCGATCCCCGCAGCCAGCGCCGTCAGCAGGCTGACCACGATGAGGGAGAAGAAGGCGTGCAGACGCACCTTGATGATGAGGAACAGGAGGACCGCGATCGCCACGACCGCGATCGCGACGAGGAGTCCGTCCGGACGCTCGGCCAGGGTGATCTCGCCCTCGGCGGACAGGAGCATGCCGTTCATGCCGTTCATGAATCGCCCTTGATCGTCGGGAGGCCGGCCCGGGCGGCCCGGCCTCGTGGGTGGTGGGTCAGCCCTGCGGGTCGGCCTTGGGAGCGGGACCGAGCTCGCGCAGCAGCTCGCCCATCCGGGAGTACGCCTTGTTCCGGTAGGCGATCAGCGCGTCCTTGGTGGCCTCGTCGAAGTCACCGGTCAGGCCCTTGCCGTTCTTGACGCCCTTGCGGTCTGCGGCGACGGCCTCGGAGATCATCGCCGGGGTGGCGAGCCGCTCGCCGAAGGCCTCCTCGAAGGTCCGGAAGCAGTTCTCGTACACGTCCAGGCCGGCCTGGTCGGCGATGGCGAACGGGCCGAAGAAGCCCAGGCGGAAGCCGAACGTCGTGCGCACGATCGTGTCGACGTCCTCCACGGTGGCCACACCCTCCTCGACGACGGAGGTGGCCTCCTTCAGCAGCGCGTACTGGAGGCGGTTGAGGACCATGCCCGGGGTGTCGGCGACCTGGGCACCCTCGCGGCCCGCGCTGGCCAGCAGGTCCTTCACGGCGTCGATGACGTCCTGGGTGGTGGCCTCGCCGGCGACCAGCTCCACGCCCGGGATGAACGGCGCCGGGTTGGAGAAGTGGACGGTGAGGAACCGCTCCGGGTTCGTCACGGCCGGCGCGAGCACGTGCACCGGGATGGTCGAGGTGTTGGTGCCGATGATCGCGTCGGGGCGGGCGTGCGCGCAGATCTGCGCGAGGACGTCACGCTTGACGTCCGGGCGCTCGAAGACGGCCTCCTCGATGAAGTCGACGTCCGCGACGGCCTCGGCGAGCGTCCGGCCGGCAGCGAGGTTGCCGCGGATCTTCTCGGTCGAGCCGGGCTCGTACAGGCCCTGGTCCTCGAAGTCCTGCGCCTCGGCCAGCAGCCGCTCGAGGCCGGTCAGCGACGCCTGGACGTCGACGTCGACGATCTCGACCTTCCGGCCGGCGAGCGCCAGCGACTGGGCGATGCCGCCGCCCATGTAGCCGGCACCGACGATGGTGACGGTGGAAATGGTCCTGCTCATGTGCGGATCTCCTCGTGGTCCTGGCCGCACCGGGCACGGTGCGGCGGGCATCGGCCGGCGCGGCCGGGGGATGTGCTCAGCGCAGCGCGGAGGTGAGCACCTGGCGGATGTAGTCCCTGTTCTCGGCGCACACGCCGATGGAGTCGCTGCCGTAGTGCTCGCAGCAGAACGGGCCGGAGTAGCCGAGCTCGAGGGCGCGGCGGATGACGTTGCGGTAGTTGATGACGCCGTACTTCAGCGGCATCGGCGCGGAGGCGTACGAGCCGGTCTGTGGGTCCTCGTCGCGCATGTAGTTCTTGATGTGCCAGAAGTTCGAGTACGGCAGGACCTTCTCGAACATCTCGGTGTAGGGCGGCATCGGCCGGTGCAGCCGCACGAGGTTCCCGAGGTCGGGGTTGAGGCCGACGGCGGGGTGGTCGACGTCGGTGACGAAGGCGACCGCGTCCTCGGGCGTCCCGACGTAGGTGTCCTCGTACATCTCGAGGCTCAGCTGCAGGCCGTTGCGCTCGGCGTGGTCGCCCAGCTCGCGGACCCGCTCGATGGCGAGCGGCCGCAGCTCGGGGTCGTCGACGTGGCCGTCGGCGAGCCAGAACCACAGGGCCTTCTGCTGCGCCGGGGTGAGCGCCTGCATGAAGCCGGTGTTGACTACGGTGGCCCCGAACTCCGGGGCGAGGTCCATGAGGCGGTGCGCGATGCGGAGGTTCTCCTCGCCCTCCTTCAGGTCGACGACGCTGCTACGGGTCATCGAGATGGAGGAGACCGCCAGGCCCTCGTCGGCGAGGACCTGCTGGAACTCCTTGACCCGGGCGTCGGAGAGCTTGCCGAGCGGCACCCACGCGTCGGTCGGGTCGATGTGGTCGAAGCCGAGCTCGCGGACCTGCCGCATCTGGCCGGCCCACACCGAGGCCGGCGCGTCCTCGATGGGCGTCCCGTCGGGCGCGGTGTTGCCGAACGAGAGCATGTTGCAGGCGATCGGCCAGCTGTCAGCGGTGAACATCCGCGTCCTCCAGGTGCCTCGGAAGTGCCTATACGATATTGGACGATGGTGACGGTACGTCAAAGCGGCCCCGGTCCGCACGGACGCCGTCGGTGCGGGGCGAGACGGACTCGTCGGGGACTACCGTCGTCATCGACGCGACACTGGCCCACCGCGCCGGGCGGACTGCCGGCCGAGGAGACCGAGGAACGACGATGACCTACCTGATCAACAATCCCGCCGAGTTCGCCGCCGACGCCCTGCGCGGGTTCGCCGCCGCACACCCGCAGTACGTGACCGCGGTGCACGGCGGCGTGGTGCGCTCCACCGAGACCCCGCCCGGGCAGCCGGCGCTCGTCATCGGCGGAGGCTCCGGCCACTACCCGGCGTTCGCCGGGTGGGTCGGCCCGGGCATCGGGCACGGCGCCCCGTGCGGGAACATCTTCTCCTCACCGTCGGGCTCCCAGGTGTACTCGGTGGCCCGCAACGCCGAGAACGGCGGCGGAGTGATCCTCGGCTTCGGCAACTACGCCGGCGACGTGCTGCACTTCGGCGCCGCGGCGGAGAAGCTGCGCGCCGAGGGCGTGGACGTGCGCATCGTGATGGTCAGCGACGACATCGCCTCCAACACGCCGGACAAGCATCGCGACCGGCGCGGCATCGCCGGTGACCTGCCGGTGTTCAAGATCGCCGGCGCGGCCATCGAGGCCGGGGCGGACATCGACGAGGCCGAGCGGGTGGCGTGGAAGGCGAACGACGCGACCCGCTCGTTCGGGCTCGCCTTCGACGGGTGCACCCTGCCGGGCGCCGACGAGCCGCTCTTCCACGTCGAGGAGGGCCAGATGGCGATCGGGCTCGGGATCCACGGCGAGCCGGGCGTCCAGGACGTCCCCATGGGCCGCGCCGACGAGGTCGCCGACCTGCTCTTCGACGGGATCATGAAGGAGGCGCCGGCCGAACGCTCCGGACGCGTCGCGGTGCTGCTCAACGGGCTCGGCACGGTCAAGTACGAGGAGCTGTTCGTGGTCTACGCCCGCGTCGCGGACCGGCTCCGCGAGGCCGGCCTGACCCCCGTGCGGCCCGAGGTCGGCGAGTTCGTCACCAGCCTCGACATGGCGGGCCTGTCGCTCACCGTCGTCTTCCTCGACGAGGAGCTCGAGCGGCACTGGCTCGCCCCCGCGGACACGCCCGCGTTCCGCCGTGGCGAGGTGCCCGGCGAGCGCGCGCCACGCACCGACGTCTACGAGCCCGGCGAGGAGGCCGTCCCGCCGGCCTCGGACGCCTCGCGCGAGCTGGCCGGCCGACTCGTGGAGGTCCTGGACCTCTTCGAGCGGACCTGCACCGACAACGAGCAGGAGCTCGGCCGCCTCGACGCGGTCGCGGGCGACGGCGACCACGGGCAGGGCATGTGCGCCGGCTCCCGCGGTGGCACCGCGGCCGCGCACCGGGCGCTGGAGCGCGGCGCCGGGGCGCGCACCGTCCTCGTGCACGCCGGGACCGCGTGGTCGGAGTCGGCGGGCGGGACCTCCGGGGCCCTGTGGGGTGCGGCGCTGACCGCCGCCGGGGGCGCGTTCGACGACGAGTCCGGCTCCGACGACGCCCGGACCGTCGCCGCGCTGGTCGCGGGTGTCGACGCCGTCCGCCGGCTGGGCGGCGCCCAGGTGGGCGACAAGACGATGGTCGATGCGGCGGTGCCCTTCGTGGAGACCCTCCGGGCCGAGTACGACCGCACGGGCGACCTGGCCGCCGCGACGTCCGCCGCGGCGCGCGCCGCCCGCGAGGCCGCCGACAAGACGGCCGACCTGACGGCCCGCCTGGGTCGCTCGCGCGTGCTGGGTGCCAAGAGCGTCGGCACGCCGGACCCGGGGGCGCTGTCGTTCTCGCTGCTGATGGAGGCCCTCGGGGGCCACCTCGGCAGCCGCTGACCGAGAGGAAGGAAGACATGGGACTGCGCATCGTCGTCGGCGGGGACAACGCCGGCTACAACTACAAGGAAGCGCTCAAGAAGGACCTCGAGGCGGACGAGCGGGTCGATGAGGTGCTGGACGTCGGGGTCACCGGCACCGAGGACGGCACCTACTACCCGAACGTCGCCATCGCCGCGGCCGAGAAGGTCGCCGCCGGCGAGGCCGACCGGGCGCTGCTGATCTGCGGCACCGGCCTCGGAGTGGCCATCTCGGCCAACAAGGTCAAGGGCGTCCGGGCCGTCACCGCGCACGACATCTACTCCGTGCAGCGCTCGGTGCTGTCCAACAACGCGCAGGTGCTGTGCATGGGCGAGCGGGTCGTCGGTCTCGAGCTCGCCCGGGTCCTCGCCAAGGAGTGGCTCTCCCTCGAGTTCGACCCCACCTCGAGCTCGGGGCCCAAGGTGGACGCGATCTGCGCCTACGAGGACGCGTGAGGTGACCACCCGCTGGGTCGGCACCAGCTGGAAGATGACCAAGACCCTCGCCGAGGCCCGGGACTACGCGGCGGGACTCGCCGAGGCGCTCGCCGAGCGTCCCGAGCTGACTCGCGACGTCCAGCCTTTCGTCATCCCGCCGCACACGGCGCTGACGACCGTGCGGGACACCCTCGCCCAGACTCCGGGCGGCTCCGCCGTCGTGCTCGGGGCGCAGAACGCGCACTGGGAGGACGCCGGCGCGTGGACCGGTGAGATCTCGGTGCCGCAGGTCGCCGACGCCGGGGCGCGCCTGGTCGAGATCGGCCACTCCGAGCGCCGGGAGCACTTCGCCGAGACGGTGCAGTCCACGGGGCTGAAGGTCCGCGCCGCCCTGCGTCACGGGCTGCTGGCGCTGCTGTGCGTCGGGGAGCCGGAGGAGGTGCGCGCGGCGGGCGGCTCGACCACGTTCATCCTCGACCAGGCGCGCGGGGCGCTGGACGGCCTGGACGACGCCGCGCTGGGTGAGGTCCTGCTCGCGTACGAGCCGATCTGGGCCATCGGCGAGCACGGCCGGCCCGCGAGCCCCGAAGAGCTCGCCGGCCCGTTCGCCGCCCTGCAGGAGGAGTACGGCGGCCGCGTGCGCGCCGTGCTGTACGGCGGCTCGGTCAACACCGACAACGCGGCCGAGCTCCTCGCGGTCCCGGGGGTGGACGGCCTGTTCGTCGGCCGCGCCGCGTGGGAGTTCCAGGGCCTGGTCCGGCTCCTGCAGATCGCCGCCGCGTGACGGCACCGAGGGCCGCGACCGAGACGTGGCGGGCGCTCGCGGTGTGGGCGGTCGGGCTGGCCGCCTACGTCGTGGCAGTCACCGGCCGCACCTCCCTCGGCGTCGCCGGGCTCGAGGCGGTCGACCGGTTCGGGATCAGCGCCTCGGTGCTGGCGACGTTCTCGGTGGTCCAGCTCGGCGTCTACGCGGCCGCGCAGATCCCGGCCGGCATGCTGCTGGACCGGCTGGGTAGCCGCACGCTCATCGCGTCCGGGGCGCTGGTCCTCGCCGTCGGGCAGCTGCTGCTCGCGGCCGCGGAGACGGTGCCGGTCGCCCTCTGCGCCCGCCTGCTCATCGGCCTGGGCGACGCGATGACGCTCATCTCGGTGCTCCGCCTCGTCGTCGCCTGGTTCCCCTCGCGCCGGGTGCCGCTGCTCACGCAGCTGACTGCGATGCTGGGCCAGCTCGGCCAGGTCGTGTCCGCGCTGCCGTTCGCCGTGCTGCTGCGTACCGAGGGCTGGGCGCCGGCCTTCGCGACGCTGGGCGGCTCGGGCGTGCTGGTGGCCGTGCTGGTGATCGCCGCCGTGCGCGACCGACCGGCCGAGCGCGGCCGCACGCCCGAGGTGCCAGGCAGCCGCGGCGGGGTGGTCTCGGTGCTGCGGCGGCCCGAGTCCTGGCAGGGCTTCTTCGCCCACCTGCTGACCCTGTTCCCCGCGAACTCCTTCCTCTTCCTGTGGGGCATGCCGTTCCTGACCGTCGGACAGGGCCTGCCGGCAACCGTGGCCGGCGCGCTGATCAGCGCCACGGTGGTGGTCGGCTTCGTCGTCGGGCCGACCGTGGGCGTGCTGACGGGCCGGTTCCCGCACCGCCGGGTGGTGATCGTGCTGGCCACCGTCACGTGCTCGACGCTGGCGTGGTGCAGCGTGCTGCTCCCGTCCGGGCCGCGGCCCCTGTGGCAGCTGGCGCTGCTCATGCTCGCCGTCGGCGCCGGCGTGGCGACCTGCTCCATCGGCTTCGACTTCCCTCGCACAGCGCTGCCGCCGCAGGACCTCGGCACGGCGACGGGCATGGTGAACGTCGGCGGCTACTCCGGTTCGCTGCTGGCGGTGCTGCTCATGGGACTGGTGCTGGACGTCCTGGCGCCGTCCGGCGACTTCGGGCTCGCCGACCTGCGGATGGCATTCGCCGCCCAGGGCTTCCTGCTGGCGCTGGGCCTGGTGGGGCTCGCCGTCGCGCTGCGGGCGGGGCGGCGGCGAGCTGCCACGCCGTCCACAGCCGCCTGAGCGCGGGCAGCCGATGTCGGACCTCTCGCCTAGTGTCATACGCATGTTCGAGACGGAGTGTGGCGGGCCCGGCGACGAGGCCGGCGACGAGGCGGCTCACCGTGCTGCCCAGCTGCCCGACGATCACGGGCTTCTGGACGCCACCGCTCGCCGGCTCGAGGCCCTACCCGGAGGCATCGAGCTCGCTCGGGAGCTCTTCGCGCTCGACGTGGCCGACGTCTCGGACCAGGCCCTCATCGAGGTCATCGCCGGATTCGAACGGGTCGCCTCGGCCGCCGTCGCGAGGCAGAACCATGCCCTCTCCGAGCTCCTGGCGCGTCGCGGCTCCTCCAGCCGCGCGTTCGACGCCGTGGTCGACGAGCTGCGCGCGCGGTTGTCGATCACCGGCCGGGCCGCCGAGACCAAGGTCGGCCTGGCGGCCGCCTGCGAGTCCTACCCGGAGGTGGCCGACGCCCTCGCCGTCGGACCGATCGACGTGCGCCGGGCAACCGTGCTGACCGAGAGACAACCCGGGGTGAGCGAGACCGAGCATCGGGAGCTGACTCGGGACCTGCTCGACGGCGACGCCGAGGAGCGCACGGCACCGCAGCTGAAGGCCGACGTGCGCCGTCACGCGCTCACGGTCAGTCCGGAGGCCGGGGCCCTGCGGCGAGAGGCCGAGTACGCCGCCCGGCACGTCGAGGTCGAACCACTGGCGGACGCCATGGCCCGGGTCACCGCATACCTCCGCGCCGACGACGCGCGGACCGTGAAGTCGTGCCTCGACCGGCTCGCGGACGCGGCCCGTACCGACACGGACACGCGCACGGTCGACCAGCGGCGTGCCGACGTGTTCGTCGGGTTGTTCTCCGGCGCCCACGAGGCCGGCACCGACGCCGGACGGACCGCCGCGAGCGGTGGAGCCGGTCGGTCCGCACGGGCCCAGGTGCACGTGACGATCGGTGCCGACACGCTGCTCGGGCTGGACGACGAACCCGCGGAGATGGACGGGTACGGGCCGATCCCGGCCGATCTGGCGCGCCGGATCGCTCAGGACGCGACCTGGCGTGGCCTGTTCACCGATGCGAACGGCGAATTCGTCGCGCTGGGCACGAAGGCCTACCGTCCGGGCGTGGTCCTCTCCCGTACCGTGCGCGCCCGGGACGTGCGGTGCACGTTCCCCGGCTGCCGTCAGCCGGCGGTGTTCTGCGACCTGGACCATCTCGACGCCTACGACGCCACCGACGCCGACGCGCGCGTGCAGACCACCGAGGTCAACCTCCATCCGCTGTGCCGAAGGCATCACAACCTCAAGACCCGGGGCATATGGACGGTCCGCCGCGAAGACCCGGGGAGGACCTGGATCGCCCCGACCGCGCACCGCTATACCCGGCGTCCCGACCCGCCGCTGGGGACCCGACGCAGGAAGGGAGCGCCGCGCGGACGCACCGGCGGCGGACCGGAACCTCGGGCCGACGCCGACGACACCGGGCCAGCCCGCTAGCCGGGAGGCTCCGGCCAGGACCCGGGGTCAGTGCATGTACTTGCCGCCGTCGATCTGGTGGGTGGCACCCGAGATGAACCCGGCGCGCTCGGAGAGCAGGAAGGCCACCAGCGCGGCGACCTCCTCCGGCTGGCCGACCCGGGCGACGGGAATGCCGGCTGCCATGTCGGCCTTGCGCTCCTCGGTCAGGGTGCCGCCCATGATGTCCGTGTCGATCGGCCCGGGAGCGACGGCGTTGACCGTGATGCCGTACGGCCCGAGCTCGCGGGCGGCGCCCCGGGTCAGGCCCAGCACCGCCGCCTTGGCGGCGGCGTAGGCGCCCTTGGAGAACGTCCCTCCGCCGTCGAACGCGGTGATCGAGGAGGTGTTGACGATCCGACCGACGCCCACCTCGCGCATCCGGGTGGCCGCCGCCTGCAGCATGAGGAACGAACCGGTCGCGTTGACCGCCATGACCCGGTCCCAGTCCTCCGGGCTGAGGTCCAGCAGCGGTACCGGCGAGGGGATCCCGGCCAGGTTGACCAGGCCGACGACGGGCGGCAGCTGCTCGTCGACGGCCCGGAAGACGTCACGCACCGACTCCGGCGAGGCGACGTCGGCCGGCACGGCGACGGCCCTGGTGCCCTGGTCGACGAGCTCCCCGCAGACCTCACGCAGACCGTCCTCGTCGCGGTCCACGAGGGCGAGCGACCACCCGTCGGTGGCGAGCGCGCGGGCCACGGCGCGGCCGATGCCGCGCCGCCCTCCCGCGCCGGTGACGACGGCGGTCCGGGCATCGGGCAGGCGGGTGGAGGTCAACGGTGCTCCTCGGGTCGGTGGGCGGTGGCGTGAGCCGTCCGCGGGCATCGATCCTATAGGATCCGGCCCCGTTCGGCAGCCGTCCGGGTATTGGCGCCTCAGGTCGTCGCGGGGGCGTCGCTCAGGGTCCGCTCCCGCACGCCGAGGATGTGGGCGTGCATGGCGGACGCGACCGCCTCGGTGTCGCCGGACTCCATGGCCTCGAGGACCCGGGCGTGCTCCGCGATCGCGACCTCGGCGTCGATGTGCTGATGCTCGACGAACTGCCGCAGGCGCTGGCCGTGGATGGAGATGTGCCGGGCCATCTCGACGAAGAAGGTGTTGTCCGTGGCCCGGAAGATGGCGTCGTGGAAGGCGCGGTCGGCCGCGAGGTACGCGCTCAGGTCCCGTACCGGGGCGTCCTGGTCCAGGTCCGTGACGCGCGCGAGCGCCTCGGCGTGGCCCCGCTGGACCTCCAGCACCCGCCGCAGCTCGGGCGCCAGACGCTCCCGGTTCGGGACCGCGTGGCGGGCCGCGCCCACCTCCAGCAGCAGCCGCGCGTCGAAGAGCTGCTCCATGACCTCACGGGACATCGGCGGTGCCACCCGGTAGCCGCGCAGTGCCGTTCGCGTGACGAGCCCGGTGGACTCCAGCTGCACCAGGGCCTCGCGCACCGGCGTGGGCGAGACGCCGAGCTGCGCCGAGACCGGGTCGATGCCGAGCGTCTCCCCCGGCCCGAAGTGGCCGTCGACGAGCATCTCGAGCAGCGCGTCGTACACCTCGTCACGCAGGACCCTCCGCTCGGGCCGGATCGTCCGAGGAAGGGCCGCGCTCTGTGACATAGGACAAGCCTACGTCCCTGGGTTTCACACCCGGGCAACAGTTGCGTGATGCTATGGGGGCCCGCAGCCCGATCCGCTCGCCCGGAGGCACACGATGATCCGCCCGATCCGCACCGCCGTCGCCCTGGCCGGTGCCGCAACCCTGCTCGCCGCCTGCGGCGGCGAGTCCGAAGGTGGTGGCTCGGAGTACGAGCTCGTGGCGCCGGGCACCCTGACGGCCTGCTCCGACGTGCCCTACCCGCCGTTCGAGGTCGAGGACTCCGAGGCGCCGAGCGGCTACAGCGGCTTCGACATCGACCTGCTCCAGGCGATCGCCGAGAACCTCGAGCTCGAGCTCGTGGTCCAGGACACTGGCTTCGACGCCCTCCAGTCCGGGACGGCGCTCGCCGCCGGCCAGTGCGACATCGGCGCGTCGGCCATCACCATCACCCCGGAGCGGCAGCAGAACCTCGACTTCACCGACCCGTACTACAACTCGCTGCAGTCACTGCTGGTGCCGGCCGACTCCGACATCGAGAGCATCGACGACCTCGCCGGCCACACGGTGGGCGTCCAGCAGGGCACCACCGGCCAGACGTACGCCGAGGAGAACGCCCCCGAGGGCACCGAGTTCCTCGCGCTGCCGTCCGACGGCGAGCTGTGGCCCGCGCTGCAGGCCGGCCAGATCGACGCGATCCTGCAGGACCTGCCGGTCAACGACCAGCATCAGCAGGACGACGACGGCTACGAGATCGTCGAGCAGTACGAGACCGACGAGCAGTACGGCTTCGCGCTCGCCAAGGACCTCAACCCCCAGCTGCGCGAGGCGATCAACGCCGAGCTCGCCGCGCTGCGCGAGAACGGCACCTACGACGAGATCTACAACTCCTACTTCCCCGAGAACGGCTGATCGGCCCTCTCATGCGCAGGTCCACCAGGAAACGGCTCGTCCGCTGGGTGATGTACGCGATCTTCGTGATCGCCGTCGTCCTCGTCGCCGTCTCGGCGGACTGGGCGCGCCTGCAGCAGCAGTTCTTCGACCTCGCTCTCGCCGCGGAGCAGTTCCCGGACATCATCACCGTCGCGCTGAAGAACACCCTGCTGTTCACCGTGATCGCCTTCGCCGGCGGCCTCGTGCTCGGCGTGCTCATGGCGCTGATGAAGCTGTCCTCCATCGGCCCGTACCGCTGGTTCGCGACGGCGTACATCGAGCTCTTCCGCGGCTTGCCGGCGCTGCTGACGATCTTCGCGTTCGCCTTCATCCTGCCGATCGCCTTCGGTGTCCGACTGCCCGGAGGCGCGGTCGGCGCCGGTCTGCTGGGCCTCATCGCGGTCGCATCGGCGTACATGGCGGAGGTGATCCGCGCCGGCATCGAGGCCGTGCCGAAGGGCCAGACCGAGGCGGCACGCACGCTCGGGATGTCCCCGTTCAAGACGATGCTCTGGGTGGTGCTGCCGCAGGGCTTCCGGATCACCATCCCGCCCATGACCAATGAGTTCGTCCTGCTGCTGAAGGACACCTCCCTGGTGTACATCGCCGGATCCACGATCTTCACCAAGGAGTTGACCACGTTCGCCCGGGACAGCGCGACGACGAACGCCAACGGCACCACGCTGGTCATGGCGGCGATGCTGTACCTGCTGGTCACGGTCCCGCTCACGCGACTGGTGGCGGTGCTGGAGCGGAAGATGGCGAGGGCACGATGAGTGACGCCACCCCCCAGGCCGCGACGACGGCGGACGTGCCGGCCATCGAGATCCACCAGCTCCGTAAGAGCTTCGGTGACAACGAGGTGCTGCGCGGCATCGACCTGACCATCCGGCCGGGCGAGGTGGTCTGCGTGGTCGGGCCGTCCGGCTCGGGCAAGTCGACGCTGCTGCGGTCGGTCAACGTGCTCGAGGAGCCCACCGACGGCCGGATCCTCATCGAGGGTGTCGACGTCCTCGACCCGGACGTCGACATCGACCGGGTCCGCGCCCGCATCGGCATGGTGTTCCAGCAGTTCAACCTCTTTCCCCACATGAGCGTGCTGCGTAACCTCACGATCGCGCAGGAGAAGGTCCTGAGACGCAAGGGCGCGGAGGCGAAGCAGGTCGCGCAGCAGATGCTCGACCGCGTCGGCCTCGGCGACCGCGGGACGGCCTACCCGGCGCACCTGTCCGGCGGGCAGCAGCAGCGGGTCGCCATCGCCCGGTCCCTGTGCATGAACCCGGACATGATGCTCTTCGACGAGCCGACGTCCGCGCTCGACCCGGAGCTGGTGGGCGAGGTCCTCCAGGTCATGCAGGACCTGGCCCGTGAGGGCATGACGATGATGGTCGTCACGCACGAGATGGGCTTCGCCCGCGAGGTCGGCGACCGGCTGATCTTCATGGACGGCGGGGTCATCGTCGAGGAGGGCGTGCCGGCCGAGGTGCTGGCGAACCCGCGGCAGGAGCGGACGCAGGCGTTCCTCTCCAAGGTCCTGTGAGCTGACACCCGCCGGTCAACCGGTGACGACCGCCGACCGCCCGGTCAGTGCCGCGGCCGTCTCGGCCACGACCTCGTCCCACGGTGTCGCCTCGACGCCGAAAGTCCGGGTCGTCTCCGCCGCGTCGAGGACGTACGGCCGGTCCCACTGGTACAGCAGGTCGCCGATCTCGCGCATCAGCGGCACGACCGGGTAGCTCAGCCGGAGCAGTGGTCGCGGGATCCGGATCATCCACGGCCGGCGGGCACCGGCCGCCGCGGCGATGTCGCCGATCACCTCCCGCACGGTGCGGGTCGGCGGGGAGGGCACGTGCCAGGCCTGACCCCAGGAACGCTCGTCGAGTGCCACGGCGGCGAGGGTGCGGGCGACGTCGGGGACGTAGGTGAAGGTGTGTGGCACGTCCGGCGGCCCGAAGGTGAGTACCGGCCTGCCCCGCACGGCCTGGGTGGCATACAGCACCGCCATGCTGTTCATCGGCTCGATCGCACCGACGTAGTCGGCCGCCCGGACCTCGGCGACCCGGACGGCGCCGGCCCGGTGGCGGGCGACCGCGTCCGCCCACATGCGCGCGCGGAGCCGGCCCTTGTGGTCGGTGGCGGCGAGCGGCAGATCACGGGTCATCGGCCCGGGCACCGGGCCGTAGCCGTACAGGTTCCCGGTGATCGCCAGGACGGCGCCAGTGGCTTCCGCGGCCTCGAGGATCGATGCTGCCAGCGGCGGCCAGTGCTCCTCCCAGCTGGTGTAGGAGGGCGGGTTCGCACAGTTGTAGAGGACGGTCGCGCCGCGGGTCTGCGCCGTCAGGCTCGCCGGGTCGGCAGCATCCACACGTACCCGCGTGATGCGGGGATGGTCGGGACCGCGCCCGGAGCGGGTCAGGATGCGGACGTCGTGCCCGGCGTCGGCGAGCTGCAGGGCGAGCGTGCTCCCCACGGGACCGGCTCCGACGATGACGTGCAGCGACATGGCGACCTCCGGATGCGAGATGTGTGAACACTGTTCTTTTTCGTGATCAGCGTTCCATCTGGAGTCGACCTGCGTCAAGAGCACTGTTCACGTTCCGTATCAGTGATCCGTCCTGTGGCACACTCGGCCGCATGCCTGGGATCCGTGAACGCGTCCGTGCCGAGCTCGTCGCCGAGATCGTCGAGGTGGCCCGCCGGCACCTGGCCGACCACGGCGCGGGCGGGCTGTCCGTGCGCGCCGTGACCCGCGAGCTCGGTATGGCGCCGTCCGCGGTCTACCGCTACTTCCCGAACCGGGACGCGCTGCTGACCGCGCTGATCATCTCGGCGTACGAGGGCCTCGGTGCCGCCGCGCGCGAGGCCGAGTCGGGGATGGGCCACGACGACCATCTGGGCCGCTGGCGCGCCGTCTTCCGCGCCGTTCGCGCGTGGGCGCTGGCGCATCGGCACGAGTACGCCCTCATCTACGGCACGCCCGTGCCGGGCTACGTCGCCCCCGACGACACGGTGGTGCCGGCGTCAGGGGTGACGCTCCTGCTGGCCGGGATCGCCACCGACGCCGCTGCGGGTCCCGGCCTCACCGAGCACGGGTCCGTGCCGGTCCCGCCGGATCTCCAGGCGGACGTCGACGCCCGGATCGCCGACGTGGTCCGGACGATGGCCCCGGAGCAGACCGCGTCACTGCGCAGGCTGCGTCCGGAGACGGTGCTGGCCGTCATCGACGCCTGGACCGCCCTGTTCGGCGCCGTCAGCTTCGAGCTCTTCGGGCACTACCACCGGGTCATCGAGGCGCGCGAGGCGCATATCGAGCACCTCGCGCGGACCACCGCCCGCTCGGTCGGCATCCCGGGGGCCTGAGCACGGCGCCGTCCTCGACATGCGGACAGGCCCGAGCGGGTTCACACTGGCGGGGACCCGCGGGCCGGCATGCTCCCGGCCGGCGTTCCGACGAGAGGAGCCGGACACATGGGTATCGGCGCAGGGATCTTCCTCATCGTGGTCGGCGCGATCCTCGCCTTCGCCGTGGCGGACAGCGTCGAGGGTGTCGACCTGGTCATGATCGGCTACATCTGCATGGGCGCCGGGGTGCTGGCGCTCATCATCGGGCTGATCCTCAACGCGATGCGTTCGCGCACCCGGCACACCGAGCGTGTCGAACGTCGCGACCACCCTGGTGACGCCGTCTGAGACAACGGCGGGACCGCCACGCCCCCGCGTCCAGGGCCACCCGCGGGTGGGCCGGACTTGCCGCGCCGCCCTCGGAGTGGGCAGGCTCTGGGACAGCCCGCGACGGTCGCGGGGGCGGAAGAGGGTGAACGGCATGGGGATCGGCGGCGGCATCTTCCTGATCGTGGTGGGCGCGATACTCGCGTTCGCCGTCACCGCGGAGGTCCCGTACGTCGATCTGACGACGATCGGCTACATCTGCATGGTCGCCGGGGCCGTCGCGCTGGTGATCGCGCTCATCGTGAACAAGCAGCGGTCGAACACGAAGCACACGTACGTGGAGCGGCGCGACGACCCGCGGCACGACACCCGGTACTGAGCCACGGTCCGTCGACGCCGCCGGGTGGACGCCGGCGCGGGTCCGGTGACCCGCCGGGGTCGCCGTCGGACGGTGACGCCCCGGCACTGCGACGACGTGCGACCGCGTGGTGTCGATAGCGTGGACCCATGGGACTCTCCCGCGCGGTCAGCGCAGCCGAGGACGCCATCAACCGCCGGAGCGTCGTGTACCTGCGCCGCCGTGGCTGGCGGCCCCGGATCATCGGGCTGACCGGCTACGGCTCGGTCCGCAGCCTGCACGTCCTCGGGCGGGTGATCATGGCCGACCCGGAGGCCGACACCGAGGATCACGAGGTGGGCGAGGACGCACCGGAGCCACCCATCAGTCCCTTGGACGTCGCCGCCGAGGCCCAGCGTGGCTGGCGGTCGTTCTTCACCGCGCAGGTCGGCTTCCTGCCGGTCACGGTCCGGGCCGGTGACCAGACCCTGCGGACCACCACCGACCGCGGCGGGTACATCGACGTCATGGTTCGCGACCACGGGCTGGAGCCGGGATGGCACGAGGTCGAGATCGAGGCGGTCGCGGCCCGGCCGGTGACCGCGAAGGTCCTCGTCGTGGACCCGACCGTGCGCACCGGGATCGTCTCGGACATCGACGACACGATCATGGTGACGATGCTGCCTCGCATGCTCATCGCGGCGTGGAACACGTTCGTGCGGCACACCTCGGCGCGCAAGGCCGTGCCCGGCATGGCACAGCTGTACCGCACGCTCCTCGACGGGCAGGGGGACGCCCCGGTCTTCTACCTCTCGACCGGCGCGTGGAACACCGTGCCCACTCTCCGGCGCTTCATGCGGACCCACGGCTACCCGGAGGGTCCGATGCTCATGACCGACTGGGGGCCGACGCCGACGGGACTGTTCCGTTCCGGCGTCGAGCACAAGCGGACGCAGCTGCGGAACCTGCTCATCACCTTCCCGGAGATCCGCTGGGTCCTCGTCGGTGACGACGGCCAGCACGACCCGATGGTCTACGACGAGCTCGCCCGCGAGCACCCCCGGCACATCTCCGCGATCGCGATCCGCCAGCTCTCGCCGGCGGAGCAGGTGCTCGCGCACGGCACCCCGGAAGCCATCGAGCAGCCGCCCGCGAGGCGCAACGCGACCGCGGAGCACGGCGTCCCGACCGTCCAGGGCCGCGACGGCCATGCGCTCGCGACGCTGCTTCCGGAGGTCATCGCGGAGCGCCGCGAACGGATGGTCTCGCGCTGACACAGCCCTGCCGCACGGCGGTCGAGGCAGCCACGAACCGCGTGATTCCGCGGGAAAGGCATGCCTTTCCTTCGTTGTGGGACGGCCCCGGGCGGCCTACATTCGACGACGTGGGCATCCTCGCGTCCGGCCGCGCGGAGACCTCTGGCGAGGCTCCGCGGAGGGGCCGACGCGACCGCGGACCGGTCGGCCTGGAGCAGCGGCTCAACGCCCTGCGCGCGGGTGTCCTCGGCGCCAACGACGGAATCGTGTCGGTGGCGGCGGTCGTCGTCGGCGTCGCCGGGGCGACGACCCAGACGGGCCCGATCGCGACGGCGGGCCTGGCCGCCGCGCTGGGCGGTGCGGTGTCGATGGCCCTCGGCGAGTACGTCTCGGTCAGCAGCCAGCGGGACAGCGAGCGGCACCTGGTGACCCGGGAGCGTCGTGCCCTCGCGGCCGATCCGCAGGGGCAGGTCGACTCGCTCGCCCGGCTGTACGAGACGCGGGGGCTCACCCCGCGGACCGCGCGCGCCGTGGCCGTCGAGGCGACGGCGGTCGACCCGCTCGCCGCGGTGGTGCGGGCCCGGCACAACATCGACCTCGAGGACGTCGTGAGCCCGTGGCACGCCGCGTTCGCCTCGTTCGGCTCGTTCGTGGTCGGTGCCGTGCTGCCGCTGCTCGCGATCCTGCTGCCCCCGCCGGAGGCGCGGGTCCCCGTCACCTTCGCCGCCACGCTGCTGGCGCTCGCCCTGACCGGGGCGGTCGCGGCGGGCATCGGAGGCGGCAGCCGCCGGCACGCCGCCCTGCGGGTCGTGGCCGGAGGTGCCCTGGCGCTGGCCGTGACCTACCTGGTCGGCTTCCTGCTCGGCACCTCCGGCGTCGTCTGACCCTTGCCGCGACTCGTCACTTCTGTACTGAGTGGTCGCGGGGTGGGGTCAGCGGATGGTGAGGTGGTGGTCAAGCCAGGTGAGGACGGTCTCGGTGCCGAAGGGCCAGTAGCCGCCGAGCGTGCCGGCCGCGTCCTTGCCGAACGTCGGGGTGCCGGGAAGCTGGAAGCCGGTGGAGACGGCCGAGACGGGCGCATCCTCGGCGAGGCCACCCAGCCGGCGGGCGGCCACCAGCCCGGCCTCCAGGTCCCCCAGCTCGTCGACGAGGCCGATCTCGTGCGCCGCGGCGCCGCTCCAGATCCGGCCGCGGCCGATCTCGTCCACGCGCTCGGCGGACAGGCCCCGGCCGGTGGCGACCCGGTCCACGAACCGCGCGTAGACCTCCTCCATCATCCGTTCCGCCCAGGTCCGGTCCGCCTCGGAGAACGGCCGGTGCGGGCTGCCGAAGAGCGCCTGCTCGCGGCCCACGGACTCCGGCCTGAGCCCGTGCCGCTCGTCCAGCTCGGCCAGCACCGGCTTGCCCACGACCACCCCGATGCTGCCGGTGATCGTGTACGGGTCGGCCACCACGTGGTCGGCCTGGGCGAGCACGTAGTAGCCGCCCGACCCGGCGACCTCGCCCATGACGGCGACCACCGGCGTCGAGCAGCGGGCGACGGCCCGCCCGATGAGGTCCGAGGCGAGCGCGGACCCGCCGCCGGAGTCGACGTACAGGACGATCGCGCGGACGTGCTCGTCGCGGTCCGCCTTCCGCAGTGCGGCCACGACCGTGTCCGACCCGGCGGTCGGCCCGGGCAGCAAGGGCACGGGCGGCAGGCCCCGTGAGCGGCCGGGGACGATCGGGCCCTGGACGGTCACGACCGCGATGTGGTCGGCCTTCTTGCCGCGCCGGGCCCCGCGGAGGTCGGGCAGCAGCAGCTCGAGCGTCCGCGGCCAGCTCGGCTCGACCGTGGTGACGAGCTCGTCGTCGTAGGCGATGCGGGTGATCAGCCCCAGCTCGGCGAGCTGCCGCGCGCTCGTGATGCCGGCATCCAGCACGGCGCCGTCACGGCCCCGGGGTGCGGCGACGTCCGCCACCCACGTGCGCTCCGCCGAGTCGAGATACGCGGTGAGCTGCTCGCGCTGGTAGTCGTCCATCTGCGCCTCGGAGAACTGCGTCAGCGCGGACTTGTACTCGCGGATCCGGAGGTTCTCGAACCCGATGCCGTGCCGGGACAGGAACGCGCCGAAGAAGACCTGCTCGGCGGCGAACCCGGGCAGCTGGACCTCGGCGGACTCGG
Organism: Georgenia alba; assembly: GCF_042665525.1. NCBI lineage: Bacteria > Bacillati > Actinomycetota > Actinomycetes > Allobogoriellales > Allobogoriellaceae > Georgenia > Georgenia alba. Next base: position 730,066 of record NZ_JBHTCQ010000001.1, on the reverse strand, counting down.
GGGCGACCACCTCGGCGAGCGTCGCCGTGGTCAGCAGGCTGCGCATCGAGACCTGCGGCAGGTAGCCGATCACCCGCTTGCGCGCGGCGAGCCGGCCGAGCGCGAGCCCGATCCGGCGGGAGGTCGCCAGACCGGTCTTGAGATCGCCGACCCGCACGACGACGCCGCGTAGCCACTCCGCGTCCGCGAGCTTCTCGAGCCGCTCGACCAGCCCCTCGAAGGACTCGCCCCGGCGAACCACCGCCTGCACCGGGTCGGTGGACCGGTACGTCGGGTACTCGCCGTGCAGGTCGAGGATCACCCAGTCCGGTCCGGCTGAGTCCTTGTCGACGGCGAGGCGAACCTTCTCGAGGAGTCCCATGACCCGACTCTAGGGTCCGGCCGGTGCGATCCGTCCAGGTTTCTGGTGGGGGCAGCCCCGGCCTCAGCTCAGCAGCGCGCGGCACTCCGCATAGGCCGGGTGGTGGGCGAACCGCTGCGCGCCGCCCGGGCTGGCCTCGGCGAGGGTGCGCTGCAGCGCGCAGTACGCAGGCTTCCGCTCCAGGTCCTCGGTCCAGGGGGTCGCGGATCCCTGCCCGGCGAAGGTGTGCGGCACCCAGGAGTACAGGTCGCTCGCGCCCCACAGGGTGAAGGACTCGCAGCTGTCGACGGCGAGGCACGCCTCCAGCACGGCACTGAACCGGCGGGCCTGCTCCGCCACCTGCTCGGCGGTCGGGACGCCGTCCTCGCCGAGCTCCATCCGGATGTCCAGCTCGGTGATGGCGGTGACCAGGCCGAGGTCGCCGAAGCGCTCGAGGTTCTGCTGCAGGCCCGGGTCGAACCCGTACTGCAGTCCCAGGTGCGCCTGGTGGCCCATGCCGTGGATCGGGACGCCGTCGGCGAGGAGGTCCTGGACGAGGGCGTAGTAGGCGTCCGACTTCGCGTTGATCCCCTCGACGTTGTAGTCGTTGAGGAACAGCTCGGCGCTCGGGTCGGCCTCGTGGGCCCACCGGAAGGCGTCGGCGACGATGCCCGGACCGAGCTCCCGCAGCCAGATGTTCTCCTGCGCGCGCAGGTTGCCGGAGTCGTCGAAGATCTCGTTGGCGACCTCCCACTGGTCGATCTGACCGGCGTAGCGGCCCACGACCGTGCGGATGTGGTCGCGGAGGATGGCGCGCAGCTCGGCGGCGGTGAAGTCGCCCTCCTCCAGCCACGCCGGGTTCTGGTTGTGCCAGAGGAGGGTGTGGCCGCGCACGTCCTGGCCGTTCTGCTCGGCGAACTCCACGATCGCGTCGGCCGCCTCGAAGTCGTAGACGTCCGGCTCGGGGTGGACGAAGTCCCACTTGAGCTGGTTCTCGGGGGTGAGCGAGGTGAACTCGTTCGCGAGCAGCTCGCGGTACTCGGTGTCGAAGAAGAACGGGTCCGGGTACTCCTGGTTCTCGTGGTGCCCTCCCCCGGCGACGGCGGCCCCCACCTCGAGCCCCGGCGGAGCCAGCCACGCGAGCGTGTCCTGCTTGGCGAGTCCCGGCGGCTGCGCCGAGGCCGGTGCCGCGCAGGCGAGCATCCCGGTCGCGGCCCCGACGGCGATCATTGCCGTCACGGTTCGTGTGCGCATGTCTGCCTCCCCGGCGCCGAGACCGTTCTCGGACCGCCTCGTCCACGGGCCCGACCGAGCGCCGTCGCCCGGTTTCGCCCTACGCCACAACAAACCCGACACTACGGAGCGGCCGACGGACGGACAACCGATGTCGAACCGAAAGAGTTTCGGCCCTCCCGCGCTCGGCTCGCGTCAGCTCAGCTCGGTCGGCACCGCGACGACGTCCACCATCGCGCCGTTGCGCAGCACGGTGACGGGCAGCGGGCTGCCGATCGCGTCGCCGAACAGCTGACGCTGCACCCCCTGGGCGTCCTCCACCGGCTGCCGGCCGACCTCGAGCACCAGGTCACCGGCGCGCAGGCCCGCGTGGTCGGCCGGGCTGCCCGCGACGACCTGCGCGAGGCGCAGGCCGTTGCTGCGCTGGTACCGCTCGGCGACGTCGGAGGGCACGGGTGCGGGCGCGCCGACGATGCCGAGGTAGGCCCGGCGGACCCGTCCGTCCTCGAGCAGCGTCGTCAGGATGTGCCGGGTCGTCCGGTTGACCGGGACCGCCAGGCCCAGCCCGACGCCGGCGACCGCGGTGCTGATGCCGACGACGCGGGCGCGGTGGTCGGCGAGCGCCCCGCCCGAGTTCCCGGGGTTGAGCGCGGCGTCGACCTGGATGACGTCCTCCACCACCCGGCCGGCCCTGCCGCTGCGGGTGGGCAGGGCGCGGCCGAGGGCGCTGACCACGCCCGCGGTCACCGAGCCGATGAGGCCGAGCGGGTTGCCGACCGCGACCACGAGCTGGCCGACGACGAGGCCGTCCGCGTCACCGAGCCGGACCGGGGCGGGAAGCTCGGCGGGTTCGGGCGCCCGGAGCACGGCAAGGTCCGAGAGCGGGTCGCTGCCGGCGACGACGACGGCGACCTCGGTGCCGTCCACGAACGACGCCGTGCCGCGGCGCGAGCGACCGACGACGTGCGCGTTCGTGACCAGCACGGTGCTCGCCGTCGTCCGGGCCGGATGGTCGGGGGACGGATCGCGCAGCGCACCGCCGTCGACCACGACCGCGGACCCGCTGCCCGTGCCGAGGCGGACGGCGGCGACCTTGCCGGTCACCTCGGCGGCAACCGCGCTCACGGTGCGGGAGTAGGAGTCCATCTCCTCCATGCGCACCTCCCGGTGCTCCTCGTGCGGCCCGCCGGCTCTGCGTCCGCGCGCCGCTCAGCCCTGCCAGGCACAACCACGGCGGGCGGCCGGACCTTCCGGGTCGGCCCGCATGGGCAGCCCTGCCCCTCGCCGGACGGCCGATCCCGGGACAGACTTGCGCCCATGCCCGCCTCCTCCGCCGTCCGGTCCCGCGCGGCCGTCGTCCTGCTGCTCGGGGTGACCCTTGCGGCTGCCGCGTGGGGCGGCTGGACCGAGGCGAGCTACCACCTCGAACGGCAGATCTCCGAATGGCCGGTCCGCATGCTCGCGGGCATGCTCGGCGTGCCCTACGCGCTCGCCGGGGCGATGCTGCTGTGGCGGCGCGCCGCGGACCGCGTGGGCTGGTTGCTGCTGCTCTTCGGCGTGACCATGCAGCTGGCCAGGACCGAGACCTCGCTCGCGATGCTCCGTGAACCGACCAGCGGCGACGCCATCGACGTGTGGGAGCAACGTCCGTTCGGCCCGCCGTTGACGGCGCTGGTCACCGTGGTCACGCTCGTGGTCCTCGGGCTGCTGCCCTACCTCGTCGCGACGGCGCCGCGGCGGTACCGGTGGCACCCGGTCCTGGTCCGCGGCGCGCCGGTGGTGCTGGCGGCCGGCTCGCTGCTGCTGACCGTGCAGTTCATGGCCTCCTCGATCGACGCCACGTGGGACTCCCCGATCGAGGGCGGCACGATGGACCAGCCGGCGTGGATCGTGTGGGGCCCGGCGGTCGTCTACCTGGTCGGGCTCCTCACCTGCTGGGTCCTGCTGCTCGCCCGCCTCGTCCGAGGGCCGCGCCGCGGGTGCCCCGCGCTCGTGCTGCTCGCCGGCGCCGTCGCCCTCGTGCCGCAGTGGTCGGGCAGCGAGGTTCTCGTCCTCCTCGGCCTCACCGCCGCACCGTTCCTGGTCCTGTTGGCTCGGCTGCGTGACGTGCGGACCCGGCGGCGCCGGGAGCGTCCGGCCACGTCCGCTGCCCGCAGCAGATAGGCGTTGCCCCGCGTCGCGGGCAGGAGCAGGCTGGACGGCATGGTCTCCGTCGCCGTCCAGGCCGCCCCGCGTGGGTCCGGCGAGTGGCTGGACCTCGCCCGGACGGTCGAGGAGTCGGGGTTCGACACCCTCTACGCGGCGGACCATCCCGGCGCCACGCCGGCGCCGTTCGTGACGCTGGCGGCGGCCTCAGCCGTGACGCGGACGTTGCGGCTCGGTACGTACGTCGTCAACGCCGGCGTCCGAGAGCCGCATCAGATCGCCGTCGACGCCGCCACGCTCGACGTCGTCTCCGGCGGCCGGGCGGTCCTCGGCATCGGGGCGGGCCACACGCCCGCGGAGTGGCAGGCCGTCGGCCGGGACCGGCCCGGGGTGGCGGGCCGGGTGGCACGGTGCGAGGCGGTCGCCCTGGCCGTCCGGGACCTGCTGCGCGGCGAGGAGGTCACGGCCCGTGGGCCGCACGTGAGCATGACGGGCCGGCTGACGAACCCGAGACCGATCCAGGACCCGCTGCCGCTGCTGGTGGGCACCTCCAACTCCCGGCTGCTGCGGTTCGCCGGCGAGCACGCGGACGTGGTGGGGCTCGCGGGGCTGGGCCGGACGCTGCCGGACGGGCACCAGCACGAGGTGCGCTGGACGCCGGAGGTGGTCGACGAGCAGGTGGCCCTGGTCGAGGAGGGCGCCCGCGCGGCCGGGCGGGATCGTCCGCAGCTCGAGGCACTCGTCCAGCTGGTCGCCGTCACCGACGACGTCGACGGCGCGACCGCCGAGGTGGCCGAGCAGACCGGGATTGCCGCGGACCGGCTCCTCGAGGTGCCGTATGTGCTCGCCGGCACCGAGGACGAGATCGTGGGACGGATCGAGCAGCACCACCGACGCTGGGGCATCACCCGATTCGTCGTGCGCCGCGACGCCGTCGACGTCCTGGCACCGCTGCTGCCGCGTCTGGCGGCGATCGGCTGACAGTCCGCGATCGGCCGACGGCCGCAATCCGCCGCCGGGCGGCGCGTCCTTCCATCGCATGTCGTCCCCCGGGGCAACCATGGAGGTGGCAGCGCACGACCGGGAGGGAGACCGACATGGCAGTCACCAGCCCCGAGACCCAGCCGGCGGTCGAGAAGGATCCCTACGCGGACGTCACGGTCTGGTGCACGGACGTGGAGGGCCCGGCAGACGTCGTCGACGGCTTCTGCGCGGCCTGCGGCGCCTGGGACCACGACACCTTCTGACCGCCGGGCCCTGAGCGCGCTTCGCCCGGAAACTTCGTCTGGATCATTGAGACGTTCTTTTCAGACGGGCAGCTGCCGTCAGAGCGCCTCGGTCGCCGCGTCCTCGGCGTCGCGCATGACCCGCAGGACGTTCTCACCCGCGAGCGCGGCGAGGTCGGAGCGGGACCAGCCCCGCTCGGCAAGGGCCTCGAGGAGGCGGGGGTAGCCGGAGACGTCCTCCAGGCCCTCGGGCAGCCAGTCGGTGCCGTCGTAGTCGCCACCCAGGCCGATGTGGTCGATGCCGGCCACCTCGCGGGCGTGCTCGACGTGGACGACGACGTCCTCCAGCCGCACCCGCGGCCGTGGGTGGGCCGCCTCCCACTCCGCGACCGCTACTGCGGTCGCGCCCGTCTCCACCTCGCGGCGCGCCGCGACCCAGTCCGCCGCGGCGTTCGAGACGAACTTCGGCACGAAGGTCACCTGGAGCACCCCGCCGTTGCGGGCGAGCACCTCGAGCGCCGCGTCCGATGCGTTGCGCGGGTGGCCGCAGACGGCGCGGCACGAGGAGTGCGAGTAGATCACCGGCGCCGTCGTGACCTCCAGCGCCGCGAGCTGCGTGGTCTCGGCGGTGTGCGAGAGGTCGACCAGCATGCCGATCCGGTTCATCTCCGCGACCACGGAGCGTCCGAACTCGTTCAGCCCTCCGACGGTCGGGTTGTCCGTCGCCGAGTCGGCCCACGGGGTGTTGTCGTTGTGCGTGAGCGTCATGTAGCGCACGCCCAGCCGGGCCAGCACGCGCAGGGCGCCGAGCGACTCGCCGATCGAGTGGCCGCCCTCGGCGCCGAGCAGGGAGGCGATCCGGCCGCCGCGGAACGCCTCCCGTGCCTGCTCCGCCGTGCGGACGAAGGCGAAGGTGTCCGGGTAGCGGGCGATGAGCCGGTGCGCGGTGTCGACCTGCTCGAGCGTGGCGAGCACCGCGTCCGGCCCGGTGAGGGGCGACGGGACGAACACCGACCAGAACTGGGTCCCGACCCGGCCCGCGCGCAGGCGGGGAAGGTCGGTGTGCAGCTCGGGCCGTGACCCCTCGAGGCCCTCGACGGAGGACTCGGCCGTGGTGCGCAGCGCGTAGGGCAGGTCGTTGTGACCGTCGACGAGCGGAGTGGCCGAGAGGACCGCGTGCACGAGGTCGGCTGGTGCGGGCATGGCGCCCATTCTGCCCGCGGGTGCGTCAGCTCGAGGTGACGGTGAGGACGAAGTAGGCCGGCCAGTACCGGTACTCGGGCCAGATCTCGAGCTCGAGCTCGTCCGGGTCGGTCACGGTGTACGCGAGCGGGAAGGTGATCTGCTCACCAGGCGGCAGCGTGGTGTTGGGCGACCCGGTCAGTCCGGCGCCGCTGTCGAAGTACTCCTGGGCCTGCTGCCCGCCGGAGGTCAGCGAGAAGAAGAAGCCGGGGTTCACGCCCTCGGGGGTGCCGTTGACGACGGTGACGTCGAAGACGAGAACCTCGTCGCCGTCGTCCTCGGTGGGGGCGTCGTTCGTGGGCGCGTCGTCCGAGGGCGTGCCCTCGTCGGCAGCCGGCGCGTCGTCGTCGGACTCCGGCGCTGCGGAACCAGACATCTGGCCCTCCGCGGATCCGGACATCTCGCCGGAGGTCGACGGGCTCTCCTCCGGGTCCTCGCTCCGGAGCTCGCGCGGCGGGTCCACCCGCACCGACAGACCGTTGTCCCACACGTAGGTCTCGCCGAAGCCGACGGCGACCTCGGGCCCCTGGACCTCCTCGGGGGTGCTCGGCGCACCGCCCAGGTCGCCGTCGTCGTCCGGCTCCTCGTCGCCGCCCAACCCGCCGTCGGAGTCGCCACCGCCGTCGGAGTCACCGCCACCGTCGGAGTCGCCACCGCCCGAGCCCTCGCCGTCGTCGGACGGGGACGGCTCGCTGGTGGTCGGCTCCTCGGAGGTCGGCTCCTCAGTGGTCGTCTCCTCGGGGGAGGGCGTCTCCTCGGGCGTCGACGGCTCCTCGCTCGGGGAGCCGGTGCTGTCCGTCGGCTCGTCCGTCGGGCCGCCGGTCGTCCCGTCCGTCGGCTCCTCGGCGGTCGGGCTCTCGGTCGCCGTCGTCGCGCCGTCGGTGGGCTCGGTCCCCCCCGGCCCGAAGCGGCAGGCCGCCAGCACCAGGCATACGAGTGCCAGGGCAGCCAGGGACCGGGTGCGACGCATGGACCTGAGGCTACGTGGCGAAAGGCCCGTTATCACAGGGAGGTGCGACCGTTATCACACGGTTCGCGAGACGGAACGACGGCGGCGCGAAGCACTCTCCACGGCGCGGTACCCCCAACGCCGCAGGTCACATGGTCATGCCGCCGTCGATCACGAGCACCGAGCCGGTCATGAACGATGCCTCGGCGGACGCGGCGTAGGCGATGGCGTGGGCGATCTCCTCGGGCGCGGCGAGGCGGCCGAGCGGCTGGCGGGCGACGAACTGCCGCTCCGTCTCCGCCGGGTCCTGCGCGCCGCGGATCTTCGCCTCGAGGGCCGGGGTGAGCGTGGTCCCGGGGCAGACGCAGTTGACCCGGACACCCTCCCCCACGTGATCCACCGCCATCGACTTGGTCAACGCCACCACGGCGCCCTTGGACGCGGCGTACCCGGCGCGGTCCTTGTGCCCCTTGAGCCCGGCGACGGAAGCCACGTTCACGATGACGCCGCGCGAGTCCCGCAGCGCGGGCAGCGCCGCCCGGGACATCAGCACGGTGCCCTTGACGTTGACCGCGAGCATCCGGTCCAGGTCCGCCTCGGTCGTCGTCTCGACCGTGCCGGGGATGGCCAGGCCCGCGTTGTTGACCAGGACGTCGATCCCGCCGAACGTCGCCACGGCCGTCTCCACCGCCGCCTCGCACGCCGCCGCGTCCTGCACCTCGCCGGCCGCGAGCACCGCGCGTCCGCCGCCGGCCGCAATCGCTTCGACGGTGGCCGGCCCACGGTCGGAGCCCGCGGTCGCGTTGACGACGACGGACGCGCCGTGCCGCGCGAGCAGCAGAGCGGTCGCGCGGCCGATGCCGGCACCCGCACCGGTCACGAGGACCGTCTTGCCGCTGAAGTCCACCTCGCGTCCTTCCTAGTAGATGAGCTCGGGGAGCCACGTGGTCGTGCCCGGCACGAGGATCACGAGCACCACGAGCGCCAGCAGCGCGAGCCAGAGGTAGACGGACTGGCGCAGGTAGGTGGGCACGTCGGTCCGGAACTGCTGGCAGACGATGAGCATGACGATGCCGACGGGCGGCGTCAGCAGGCCGAGGGTGAGCGTCAGCACCATCACGATCCCGAAGTGGATCGGGTCGAGACCGATCATCTCCGCGACGGGGACGAGCATCGTGGTCAGGAGCAGGATGAGGACGGTGGAGTCCATGAACATGCCGACCACGAGCAGGGAGACCACGAGGACCAGCAGGATCACCGTCGGGTTCTCCGAGATGCCGAGCAGGACGTCCATGATCGTCTGCGGCACCCGGTCCCAGGTCAGTGCGTAGCCCCAGCCGCCCGAGAGGGCGATGAGCAGCATGATCATGCCGACGTCGACCACGGTGTCCGACAGTGCGCGACGCAACCGCGCCCAGGTCAGCTCGCGGTAGAACAGGGCCCCGACGACCAGGGCGTAGGCGACGGCGAAGGCGCCGGCCTCGGAGGGGGTGAAGAAGCCGAAGCGGAGCCCGAGGATCAGGATGACCGGGAAGAGCAGCGCCCAGATCGCCCGGACGCCGGTGCGCAGCACCTCGGCCAGCGGCGCCCGCCGGTCCCGCTCGCGCGGGTAGTCGCCGCGCCGCGCGGTGATCGACACCGCGGCCATGATGAGCAGCGTCATGACCACGCCGGGAACGACGCCGGCGACGAACAGCCGGCCGATGGAGACCTCGCCGAGGGTGCCGTACAGGATCAGGCCGGTGCCGGGGGGCACCATCGTCGTGATGATCGCCGAGGTGCCGATGACGCCCGCGGCGAAGCCCGGAGCGTAGTTCTTCGCCATCATGGCCGGGCCGAGCACCCGACCGAACATCGTGGCGTCGCCGATCGCCGAGCTCGTGACGCCGCCCATCATGAACGCCGAGACGGCGTTGACGTGACCGAGGCCTGCCCGCATGTGGCCGGTGAGTGCGGAGGCGAAGTCGAGCAGGCGCCTGGTCAGGCCCGTCTCGTTGAGGCAGTTGCCGGCCAGCACGAACAGCGGGATCGCGAGGATCGCGAAGTTCTGGGTCTGCGTGACGGCCACCTGGGCGGGGATGTTCACGTCCAGGTCCTGGCTGAGGAAGAACACGAACCCGGAGATCCCGATCGCGAACGCGACCGGCATGCCGAGGGCGACGAGGACGAGGAAGACGATCAGCACGAGGGTCATGACGGCGTCCCCTCCCCCTCCGGCGTCGCCCGGCCGCGCATGGCTGCGACGTGGTCACGGATCTTGCGCGCCGTCGTGTAGAGCATGAGGAGGGAGCCGACCGGCACGGCGATGGTGACCCACGTGTAGCTGATGGCCGGCAGTCCGTCGAAGCTGCGGTCGGCGGCGTCGCCGGCCAGCACGACCCCGGTGACGACCAGGGCGACGAGGAAGACGGCGATCAGCACGTAGTTGGCCAGCCGGACCCAGTTCCGCAGGGTCGGCGGCACCCGGTCCACGAGCAGGTCGATGCTCACCATCCGTCCGCGGCGCCAGGTGACGTCGGCGCCGACGAAGACGGCCCACGCGAAGGTGAACGTGGCGAGGTCCACCGTCCAGTTCATCGGCTGCCCTGCGGTCCGGGCGACGGCGGAGAGAAGCACCAGCACGGTCATGAGGACCACGCAGACCTGGGCGAACCGCAGCTCGACCCGTCCCAGCAGGTGGTAGAAGCCGCGGCCGGACCCGTCGTCCTCGGTGGCGCCCCGGCTCGGGCCGCCGTTCTCGCCGTCGGGGACGCTGCTCACTCCCGGCCGATCTCCTGCCAGATCTGGTCCCGCACCTCGGTGAGGCCCAGCTCCTCGTAGGCGGCGTTGCCGGCCTCGCGGAACGCCTCGATGTCGGGGCTCTCGTTGATGGTCATGCCCTCGGCCTCGAGCTGCTCCTTGATCTCGGGGATCTGGTCCTCCATCGCCTGGGAGGTCTCCATGCCGGCCCGGTCGGCCTCCTCCACCAGGGCCCGCTGGTACTCCTCCGGCAGCGAGTTGAACCACTCGGCGCTGACCACCTCGAAGTTGATGAGGAGGATGTGGTTGGTCTCCGTCGCGTGGTCGACCACCTCGAAGAGGTTCCCGCCGGGGATGTTGGCGTAGACCAGCTCGGCGCCGTCGAGGGCGCCCTGCTGGAGGCCGGAGTACACCTCACCGAAGTCCATGGCGACCGGCTCCGCGCCGAGCGCGCGGACGGACTCCTGCCAGATGGGTGCGCCGGGGGTCCGGATCCGCAGCCCGGCCAGGTCCTCGGGGGTGTTGACCTCCTGGTTGGTGAAGAAGTGCCGGTGCGTCTGCACCCAGTTGAACGAGATGACCTTCAGGCCCTGCTCCTCGAGCGCGTCGAGGTGGCCCTGGAGGGTCTCGGACTCGGAGAGCGACTCGACCTCCTCGAGGGTGTCGACGAAGTACGGGCCGTTGACCACGGCGAGCTCCTCGACGTACTGGCCGAGGCGGGCGGCGTCGGTGTTCTGGCCGATGTTCGCCCCGCCCTGGATCTGCTCGATGATGTCCTCCTCGACACCAAGCTGGGCCGAGGGGTAGACCTCGATCGTCAGCCCGCCGTCGGTGCGCTCCTCGACGGCGGAGGCCCAGTCCAGGAACCCCTGGTGGAACGGCTCGCTCTCGGCGAGCACGTGGTTGAAACGGAGGGTGTGGGTCTCGTCCTGGCCGCCGCCTCCGCCACCGCACGCGGCGAGCACGCTGGCCGCCGCGAGTGACGCGATTGATATCATCAAAGTTCGTCTGCGACGCTGCATGATCGTTCTCCTCCATGTGCCCGGGCCGAACGCGTCGCGACCCCGATGGCGCGCTCCGGTGCTTGTGCGCCTGCCGGGGCTCGCCAAGGTCACCACCGACCTGACGCCGTCACCCGTTGTCGATCCGTATGCTGCCACCGCCGCGGACGGACGCACAAGTAATCCCAATGACCGGACGTGCCACCTCGCTTAGCCGCCTCACGCGGCGCGCGGCACCGATACCCTGGGCGCCACGTCGCCGACCTCGGGAGCGCGGCCCCATGTCCACCTCCAGCGCCACGACGGTCGCCGACGCCGAGCTGCGCGAGGCGGTCGCGGCGCTGCTCGCGGAGGCGACCAGGACGGCACTTGCCCGTGTCCCGCAGGTGGCGCCGACGCGGGCCGGGACGCCAGGTGCGCAGGCGCTGGTCGCGCACCGCGGGCGGGTGGTCGCCCATGCGTGGGACGGCCACGCCGTGCTGCACGACCCCGACGGCGGCCTGCTGCCGGTGGCGCAGCGCGAGCCGGTCACGGCGCGGACCCGGTGGGACATCGCGTCGCTGACGAAGCTCCTCACCGCGACGACGGCACTCGTCCAGCACGACGCCGGCACCATCGACCTGGACGCGCCGGTCGTCGAGCACCTGCCCGCCTTCGCCGGCGACGGCGAGCCCGAGCGCCGGGCGGTCACCGTCCGGCACCTCCTCACCCACACCGCGGGCCTGCCCCCCGTCACGGCGCTCTGGGAGGTCCCACCCGCTCGCAGGGCAGGCCGTGTGCTGACCGAGCCGATCACCGCCCGGCCGGGCCGCCGCCACGTCTACTCGTGCGTCGGCCACCTGGTGCTCGGGCTGCTGCTGACCGAGGTCACCGGGCGCGACCTCCCCTCGCTCGTCGGGGCGACCGTCACCGGCCCGCTCGGGATGGCGAGCACGAGCTGGACACCGGCGCCGGGCGCGCCCGTGGCCGCCACCGAGTACCAGGACCAGCCACCCCGGGGCCTGGTCCGCGGCGAGGTGCACGACGAGACCGCCTGGGCTCTCGGCGGGGCGGGGAACGCCGGCGCGTTCTCCACCGCCGAGGACCTGCTCCGGCTCGCCGAGGAGGTACGCACCGGTGCCGGAGGTCTGCTGCGACCGGAGAGCCGCGCCCTGCTGCGCACCGGGACGCTCCCGGCCGAGGAGGCGCGCCGCGTCGGCTTCGACCAGGCCGTGGGACTGCGCGTGGGTGGTCGCGGTCCGGCCGTGACGGGCGGGCCGGAGCTGCTGTGGCACGCGGGCTTCACCGGGACGCTGCTGGCCGTGGACCTGGACCGCGACACCGTCGTGGTGCTGCTGACGAACCGCGTGCACCCGCGCCGCCGGGCCTTCGACGTCGACCCGCTCCGGCGGGCGCTGGTCACGGCCGCGCAGGGCTGGGCTCAGGGCAGGACGAACTCGGCCCGCACCCGCGCCACGAGCATCCGCGAGTAGACCTCGGCGGCCTCCGGCAGTCGCTCCCCGATCGCCCGCGCCGTCGTCTCGTGGTGATCCAGGACCTCCGCCACGGGGATCTTCGGGGACAGGCCGAGCCGGGTGCGTCCCACCATGACGGCCTCGACCACGCGGTCCAGCGCCGCCAGCATCTCGTTGCCGCTGGCACGCAGCAGGGTCTGGTGGAAGTCGACGTCGGTCTGCAGGTACTCGTCCGTCTGTCCCAGTCCCTGCTCACCGAGGTCGCGGAGCCGGCGTGCCAGGACCTTGAGCCGCGCGCGGTCCTCGTCGGTGGCGTGGACCGCGGCAGAACGGGCCGCCGTCGGCTCCACCGCGACCCGCAGGTCCAGCAGCGACCGCAGCTGGGCGTCCCGCCCTGGCCCGGCCAGCCGCCACTCGATGACCTGCGGGCTGAGGACGTTCCACCGCGCCGCGTCGGCCACGATGAGGCCGACACGGCGACGGGCCTCGACCATGCCGAGCGACTCGAGGAGCCGCATCGCCTCGCGCGCCACCGTCCGTGAGACGCCGAACTCCCGCTCCAGGCCAGCGAGGTTCACGACGCTCCCGGCCGGGAGCTCACCACCGGCGACCCGGCGCCCGAGCGTGTCGGCCACGTGCCGGTGCAGCGAGCTGGACGCCATGGCTGTTCCTCCCCCTCGCTGCGTCGTCGAAGCCGCGCCTCCGGCCGGGTCGGTCTCGGACTCTACGCCAGGGACGCCGACGTCCCCGCGTCGAGCCCTCTCACGACGCCGCGCCGGCCGACTCGCGCAGGCCGGCGAGCCAGCGGTGGACGAGCGGGACCACGGAGGCGCCTTCCCCGCTGGCCGCCGCGACCCGCTTCATCGAGCCGGACCGCACGTCGCCGACGGCGAAGACCCCGGGAACCGTGGTGGCGAGGTCGGACGGTGGCAGGCCGTCCATCCAGGCCGTCCGCGGCACGTCCCGACCCGTGAGGACGAAGCCCTGGTCGTCCATCGCGATCGAGCCCGGAAGCCAGCGGCACTGCGGCTCGGCGCCCAGCAGCAGGAACAGCCCGCCGGCGTCGACGGTGGTGCGCTCACCGGTGCGGCCGTCCTCCAGCGTGAGCCACTCCAGCGCGTCCTCGCCACCGCCATCCACGACGGTGGCGGGGGCGTGCACGGTGATCGACGGCGTGGTGGCGATCTCACCGATGAGGTAGGAGGACATGGTCTGCTCGAGGGCCGCCCGACGGGCCACGACCCGGACGCTGCGGGCGAAGCGGGAGAGGTGCACGGCGGCCTGGCCGGCCGAGTTCCCGCCACCGACGACGACCACGTCGCGGCCCTCCATCTCCCGGGCGGCGGTCAGCGCGGCGCCGTAGTGCACGCCGGTGCCGACGCGCGCCTCCAGGGCCTGGACGCCCAGGCGCCGGTATCGGGCGCCGCAGGCGATCACCACCGCCCGGCCGCGCACGTCGCCGCCCTCGGTGCGCACGACGTGCGGTGTTCCTGGCTCCAGGCGTGTCACGGGCCAGCCGGTGAAGAACTGGGCGCCGAACCGGAGGGCCTGATTGCGGGCCCGCGCGGCGAGCCGCATCCCGGAGATGCCGCGGGGGAAGCCGAGGTAGTTCCGGATCATCGAGCTGGTCCCGGCCTGCCCCCCGATCGCGCTCTCCTCGAGCACCACGGTCGAGAGTCCCTCGGAGCAGGCGTACACGGCAGCGGCCAGGCCGGCCGGTCCGGCCCCGACGACGACCAGGTCGACGACGCCGGGCACGGACGGCTCGTCGGGCGTGCCGTAGATGGACCGGGCGACGTCGGCGACCGAGCGGGCCTCGACGGGGTCCCGCACGACCGACCACACGAGCGGGTACTCGGCGTCCGGCGGGAACCTCTCCCGCACGATGCGACCGACCTCGCTGTCGGGGTGGTAGGTCCGGCTCGGCATCCCCATCCGGTCGAAGAAGTCGCGGATCTCCAGGGTGAGCGCCGTCGTCGCCGGCGTGACGATCTTCGCGGTGACCGCCTCCGGCTCCGGGACGGTGGAGCCCCAGTCGGAGAGCAGGTCGGTGATCGCGCTGTGGAACTCCTCGTCGCGGGGGCCGCGCGGCAGCAGGAGGTACGCGTCGTACTTCCCGTTCGCCATCGGGGCGCGCAGCGCGGGCGCGTCGCGCAGGAACCGCTCGATCGGGGTGACGATCGCCCGCCTGGCGGTGGGCACGACGGCACGCCACTCCTTGAAGGCGGCGAGGACGTGGGCGTCCGGCAGCTCGGAGTCGCTGACGAAGAGGGCCACCTGGGTGCCGGCGTCGCGCAGCTGCCTCGTGCGCTCGAGGGCCTCGGCGCTGGAGGTGGCGGGGTGCAGCTCGTAGTCACGGTCATAGCGGCAGAACTCGTCGACGAGGTGCTGCGCGTGCTCCCCGGAGACGAGGACGATCGCCGGCCGGCGGCCGCGACTGTTCACACCCGTGATCGTAGGGCTGGCGGTCCGGAGGCGGTACGGGATTGCGTGGTTGCGAGACGCGCGCGTGACGCGCCTGCCCTAGCATCCGGGCCGTGCCCACCATGGCCTCACACATCGCCTCCATGCCCGGCTCGGGCATCCGCCGCGTCACCGAGCTCGCCTGGTCCACGCCCGGCGCAGTGGTGCTGAGCCTCGGCGAGCCGGACATGCCGACCCCGCGACACGTCCTCGACGCGGCCGTCGACGCGCTGGACCGCGACGACACCCGCTACACGCCCAACGGCGGGATCCCCGCGCTGCGGGCGGCCCTGGCGCGGCGGCTGCGGACGGCGCACGGGGTCGAGGTACCTCCGGAGCGGGTGTGGGTCACGGCCGGCGGCGCACAAGCCCTGCACCTCGCCCTGACGCTGACGTTGCACGCCGGTGACGAGGTGCTCGTGCCGGACCCCGGGTACTCGACCTTCCCGATGGTCACGCACGTGCTGCAGGGCGTCCCGGTCCCGTACCGTCTGCTGCCCGCTCACGGCTTCGTGCCGGACCCGGAGGCGATCGAGGCGCAGATCGGTCCGCGCACCCGGGTGCTGCTGCTGAACTCGCCGTCGAACCCGCTGGGCACCGTCCTGGACGAGGCGGTCGTGGCGGGTCTGGTGGACCTCGCCCGGCGCCATGACCTGTGGATCGTCTCGGACGAGTGCTACGAGGCCTTCACCTACGACGTGCCGCACGTGCCGGCGGCGCGGTTCGACACCGACGGCCGCGTCATCACGCTGCACACGTTCTCCAAGACCTATGCGATGACCGGGATGCGGGTGGGTGCGCTGGTGGTGCCGGACGCGCTGGTGCCGAGAATGGCTGCGGTCCAGGAGTCGATCGTCAGCTGCGTGAACAGCCCGGCCCAGTACGCCGCACTGGCCGCGCTGGAGGGGCCGCAGGACACCGTCGAGGAGGCCGCCCGGACGTACCGGCACCACCGCGACCTCGCCACCGAGCTGCTCGACGCCGCGGGGATTCCGTGGCTGCCGGCGCGGGGCGGGATCTATCTGTGGGCGGACGTCCGCCACCTCTGCGGCGACGACGTCGAGGCCTGGGCGGCCCGGCTCGTCACCGACCACGGGGTCGCCCTGGCGCCGGGGTCCGCGTTCGGGCCCGGCGGCGAGGGGTGGGTGCGGATCTCGCTCGCGGCCGGGGCCGAGGACCTCCGGGTCGGGCTCGGACGCATCCCGCGTGGACGACGCGCACCTCACCACCGCGGTTCCGACCGCGAACCGCTCTGCTGAGATAGTCGGGGCATGGACGCAGAACGGACCGAGAGCACCACGCGGCCCGAGGAGCCCGCCGTGAGCAGGGTCGAGCAGTGGGAGAACCGCACCGAGTGGTGGCTCGCCGCCGCGGCGCTGCTCTTCCTCGGCGCCTACGCACTGCCCATCATCGATCCCGGCATCCCCCCGTGGCTGGGCAACGCCTGCACGGTGGTGGCGGCGCTGGTCTGGGTCCTCTTCGCGGGCGACCTCGCGATGCGCCTCTACCTCGCGGAGAACCGCCGCCGCTATCTGCGCGAGCACCTGTTCGACGTCGCGATCATCGTGCTCCCGCTGCTGCGGCCGCTCCAGCTGCTCCGGCTCGTGACCCTGCTGACGATCCTCAACCGTGCCGGCTCGCACCAGCTGCGCGGCCGCGTGGTCACCTACCTCGCCGGCGGGACGATCCTGCTCGTCCTGTGCGGTGGTCTGGCGATGACGGACGCGGAGCGAGGCCACCCCGACGCGTCCATCCAGTCCGTGGCGGACGGCCTGTGGTGGGCAGTCGTGACCATGACGACGGTGGGTTACGGGGACATGTACCCGGTGACGACGATGGGCCGGTACATCGCGCTGGCCCTCATGCTCGGCGGCATCGCGCTGCTCGGTGTCGTCACCGCGACGTTCGCGTCCTGGCTCGTGGAGAAGGTCTCCGAGGCGAACGAGGAGGAAGAGGTCGCCACCCGCCGGCAGGTCGAGCAGCTCCGGGCCGAGATGCGGGCTCTGCGCGAGGAGCTGCAGCGCTCGAGCGGACAGCCGGGGCGCTGACGGCGGCGCCGTGCGCCGTCGTCAGCGCCTCTCGGGCTCGTCGGCACCCGCTCGCGGCCTACCCGTTGTTGGCCAGGGCGAGCAGGCGCTCGCGGGTGCCGTTGAAGACGTTGCGGTCGACGTCGCCGCTCACGCCCGCCACGGACCCGGTGCTGGTGTACTGCCACGCCGTCCACACGGAGAAGCCCGGGGGGATGTTGGGTCCGTCGGCGTCGATCCAGTTCGCCACCCACAGCGGGCTTCGGGAGGCCATCCCGTCCCAGCCGCCGGTGCAGTCCCGCCAGAAGGACGGCGAGGTGTAGATGATGGCGTCCCGGCCGGTCAGCTCCTTGTAGGTGGTGTGGAAGTCGAGGATCCAGTTGCGCAGCTGCGACTGGGTCATGTCGTAGCACTGCTCGCCGGACGGGTTGGCCTCGATGTCGAGCACCCCGGGCAGGGTCAGGTCGTCGGCCGACCACGCGCCGCCGTTGGAGGCGAAGAAGCTCGCCTGGGCGGCGCCGCTGGACTGCGCGGGCCGGGCGAAGTGGTAGGCACCGCGGATGACGCCGGCCTCGTGGGCCTCGATGTAGTTGTCGGCGAACTGCGGGTCGGTGTAGCTGTCGGCCTCGGTCGCCTTGATCCAGGCGAACTCGATGCCGGCGTCCCGCACCGACTGCCAGTCGACGTCGCCCTGCCAGTGGGAGACGTCGATGCCCTGCGGCCCGCTGGGAGTCGCCGTCGCGGAGAACCCGGCAGCACGGGGCTGCTGCTCGCCGCGGACGCCGACGCCCATCTGGCCCTCGCCCAGGTCGTCGCCGGCCACGTCCTCGTCCGGCTGGGAGGTGGCGGCCGTCTGGCCGGCCACGGCGAGCATCGCCGCGAGCACCGCCGTCGCGGCGACTCGGGCAGCCCGTCGGGTACGCGTGCGGATGGATGACTGCATCGGGGCCTCCTCACCTTGTGCGGGCGTGGGCGACCCCTCGGCGGCTGCCCCGTCCGTCTTGGTCGGTAGACGGTACCTGTCCGATACCCGGTCCTGACAAGAGGTGCCGGCGGGCCGGTTCAGATCCGGCCGCGGACCGGTGTCCGCTCGGCGGGATCACCATCCTCCGGCATGACAAGCTCGGCGCGGACGCCCAGAAGTCGGACCTCGCGCCCGGGCTCGAGCCGGTGAGCGAGCGCGAGGGCGGCCGCGACGATCTCCTCGCGGTCCGCCGTCGGCGCGGGCAGCTTCTTGCCGATCGTCCTGGTGACGAACGGGGCGTAGCGGACCTTCAGGTGCACCCGGAACGCGGGCCGGCCCTCGGCCGCGACGTCGGCATGGACCGCGACGGCGAGCGCGCGCACCGCCTCCTCGACCTGGTCCGGCGTGGTGAGGTTCTGCTGGTAGGTGGTCTCCCGGCTGTGCGACCGCGCGACCCACGGCGAGTCGTCGACCACGGCCGGGCCGAGACCGTGGCCGAGCTCGGCGTACCAGGCACCCATCCGGGGCCCGAACTCGCCGACCAGGTCGTCGACCGGTGCGGCCGCGAGCTGCTCGACGGTCTCGATGCCGAGTCCCTTCAGCCGCTGGGAGACCTTCGACCCGACGCCCCACAGCGCCCGGGTGGGACGCTCCCCCATCACCTCGAACCAGTTCTCCGCCGTCAGCCGGAACGTGCCACGCGGCTTGCCGAACTCGGTGGCGATCTTCGCCCGGACCTTGTTGTCGCCGATACCGACCGAGCAGTGCAGCGCGCTCGCCCGCAGCACGGAGGACTGGACGGTGCGGGCGAGCGCCTCGGGGTCCTCGGTGGTGGCACCGAGGAACGCCTCGTCCCAGCCCAGAACCTCGACGACGACGCCGTCCACGGACCGCAGCGCCGCCATCACGCGCTCGGAGGCCGCCTCGTACGCGGCCGCGTCCACCGGGAGGAAGACGGCGTCCTCCGGGGCCTTCCGGGCGGCGAGGCGCAGGGGCATCCCGGAGCGGACGCCGTACTCGCGGGCCTCGTAGGACGCGGTGGAGACCACCGCGCGCTCGGTGGGATCCCCGCGGCCACCGACGATGACCGGCAGGCCGGCGAGCTCGGGCCGCCGCAGCACCTCGACGGCGGCGATGAACTGGTCGAGGTCGACGTGCAGCACCCAGGGCCGGGGCGCGGAGCCCATGACGGGAGTCTGTCGGGCCTGGACCGGCTTGGCCACACCTCACCCTTGACGATAACGATTCTCAGTCTCTAATGTTCGTCGCACCGCGCGGCCTCGACCCACCCACACCCCGCCTGAGGAGTCCACCCACGATGACGCTGACCCGCCGGCTGCCCACCCTCGCCGCCTCGTTCGCCGCCCTGCTCGTCCTGTCCGCCTGCGGCCAGGCCGCCACCGGCCCGAGCGGGTCGGACGAGAGCACGACCGAGCCCGAGGGCCAGGGCTCCTCCACCGCGCAGTCCGAGGCCGTCGAGGTCGACACGCTCGATCCGCGCCTGGTCCTGACCTACGAGGGCGGCGTCATGACCCTCGACACCGGGTCCGGTGAGGTGATCGACGACGCCCCGCTCGAGGGGTACCTACGCGTCAACCAGGCCGGCGACGGCCGGCACGTCCTCGTGACGACCACGGAGGGGTTCCGGGTCTACGACACCGGGCTCGAGGCGCAGGAGCACGGCGATCACCACCACTACTACGCCTCCGACCCGCGCCTGACCGACCTCGTGCTGCCCGCCGACCACGGCGGCCACGTCGTCAGCCACGACGGCACCACCGCGCTCTTCGCCGACGGCAGCGGCGAGGTCACGCTCTTCGACCCGGCCGAGCTGACGGACGGGGAGCCACGGACCGAGAGCTGGACCGCGCCGGAGCCTCACCACGGCGTCGCCGTACCGCTCTCGGACGACAGCATGGCCGTCTCCGTGGGCAACGAGGAGGCGGCCACGGGCGCCGCGCTGATCGGTCCCGACGGCGAGGAGGCCGCCGCCACCGACCGGTGCCCCGGCCTGCACGGTGAGGCCACGGCCGAGGACGAGGCCATCGTCTTCGGCTGCGAGGACGGCCCGGTGATCCTGCGGGACGGCGAGTTCACGAAGGTCGACGTCGAGGAGGACTACGCCCGCAGCGGCAACCTCTCCGGCGACCACGACTCCCCGATCGTCCTCGGCGACTACAAGGTCGACCCCGACGCCGAGCTCGAGCGGCCGGAGCGCATCGCGCTCATCGACACCCGGGACGCGAGCCTCGAGCTCGTCGACCTCGGCGCCAGCTACTCCTTCCGCTCCATCGCACGCGGACCGGAGGGCGAGGCGCTCGTGCTCACCACCGACGGCTCGCTGCGCGTGATCGACGAGGAGTCCGGCGAGGAGGTTCGCAGCATCGACGTCGTCGAGCCGTGGGAGGAGCCCGTCGAGTGGCAGCAGGCTCGCCCGGCCATCCATGTCGCGGACGGCATCGCCTACGTGACCGAGCCGGCGAGCAGCCAGGTCCACGCCGTCGACCTCGCCTCCGGTGAGGTCGTGCGCAGCTACGACCTGCCGCACGCCCCGGACGAGATCACCTCGGGGACCGGCTTCCCGGCCGGGGCCGAGGAGCACGGTGAGCACGACCACGGCGAGGAGCACGAGGACCACTGAGCTGCGGCGGTACGGCGCCGCATCGGGGCTGTCGACCCGGCCAGGGGCCGGCCGGGTCGGCAGCCCCACCTTCGTCCGGCGGTACCGGCGCCCGGCCCGCTCACGAGCCCGCGGGGGTTCTTCTTCGCACAGCCGACCGGCCAGGTGCGCTCGGCGATCCCGGCATGCCGGGAACCGGACCGATGTTGCACCCGGCATGACCGGCTACGGGCACCCCCTCACCGGCACCTCAAGCACGAGTACGACCCGGAGAACGTCTCGGCACGAGCTTCCCGATCCCGACGGCGGACTGAGCCTGCGCGCACGCCCATCGCGTCAGACGAAGAGCAACGACTTGCCCACCGTGGTGCGCTCGGCGAGCGAGGCGTGCGCGTCCGCCGCGCGCTCGAGCGGGAAGGTCGCGCCGATCACCGGCCGGATCCGCCCCTGCGCGACGAGATCGAGCGCCGTCGACAACAGCTCGCGGACCTCCGCCTTGCCGGGCATGCCCTCGAGGGCGTTCGTCACCCGGATGCGCCGTCGACGGGCGACGTCGGGGTCGATCTCGGTGAAGCCGTCGGAGGTGCCGTACGTGACGAACCGTCCGCCGTCGGCGACCGTCTCGAACACCTGCAGTCCCAGCGGTCCGCCCGCACCGTCGAAGGCGACGTCGACGCCGCGGCCGCCGAGCGACGCGCGGACCCGGTCCGGCCAGCCGGGCTCGGAGTAGTCAGCGCCGTGACGCGCGCCGAGTTCGCGCGCCAGGGCGAGCTTGCCGTCCCCGCGCGCGGCGGCGACGAGCTGCGCCCCGGCATCGTGCGCGAGCTGGACGACCAAGGAGCCCGCGCCGCCGGCGGCCGCGGCCACGAGGACCCGCTCACCCCGGGCGATCGCACCGGCCCGGAGCAGCACGAGCGCTGTGACGCCGTCGTGGACGAGCGCCGCCGCCTCGGCCGACCCCACGCCGCCGGGCACCGCGACGATGTCCTCCACCGTGGTGACGACCTTCTCGGCGTATCCGGCCGAGCAGCGGGCGGCCACGCGGCGGCCCACCCAGCCGGGGTCCACACCCTCCCCGACGGCGACCACCCAGCCCGCGCCGCCACCACCCGGGACGTAGGGCGGCTCGACGGGGAAGTACTCGCCTCCCCAGCCCTGCCGCAGCATGGTGTCGAGGTAGATGACGTCGGCGGCCTCGACGTCGATGAGGACCTCGCCGGGTCCGGCCTCGGGCGCAGGCAGGTCCGCGGGCCGGAGCACCTCGGGACCACCGAACTCGTTCACCTGGATCGCGCGCATCGCGTGCCTCTCGTCGTCTCGAAACCGTCGCGCTCGGCACGTTATGACCTCAAGCTTGATTGAGGTCCAGTCGCGAGCCGCAGTAGGGCACAGCACAACCCTTCCGCGACCAGAACGACCGTGCTATTTTTGCCCGGTGACCGCGACCAAGGGCGAGGCCACGCGGCTGACGATCCTCCACCACGGCGTCGAGGCGGCCTACCGGGTGGGCCTCGGCGGGTTGACCATCGGCGAGCTGGCGCGCACCACAGGCCTGAGCAAGTCCGGCCTGTTCGCCCATTTCCGGTCCAAGGAGGCGCTGCAGCTCGCGGTCCTCGCGCAGGCCCGCGAGGAGTTTGTCGACTTCGTGCTCCGGCCCGCACTGGCCGCCCCGCGCGGTGAGCCGCGCGTGCGCACGCTGTTCGAGCGGTGGCTCGAGTGCGGCCGGACGCGCATGCCGGGCGGCTGCCTCTTCGTCAAGGCGGCGACCGAGTTCGAGGGGCAGGCCGGGGCGGTCCGGGAGCAGCTCGTCCAGGACCACCGCGACATGTACGACTCCGTCGCGCAGATCGTCCGGAGCGGCGTGACGGAAGGACACTTCCGCGCCGACACCGACCCCGACCAGTTCGCCTTCGACCTGGACGGCATCATGCTCGTCGCCTACCAGTGGAACCGGCTGGTGGGCGACTCCGCCGCGCCCGACCGGGCGCATCGCAGCTTCGAGGCGCTGCTCGACTCCGTTCGCACCTGACGAGAGGCACGATCCCATGACCGCGAGCCAGACCCGCACCCGAAAAAGCACGACCGTTCGTTCTACTGACGTTCGCCTCACCGCCACCCGTGCGGCCTTCGCAGTGCTCGAGCGCACCGCGCCCGGGCCGGCGTCGCGGTGGGCGTTCGACCTGTGGTGCACGCTGCCGGGCAACAGCGGTCGGCGTCGCGACGAGCGACCCGCCGGGGGGACGGTCTCGACGACCGACGTCGACGGCGTCGGGGTGAGCGTGGAGACCTGGGGTGAGGGTCCCGCGATCTACCTGGTGCACGGCTGGGGCGGGTGGCGCGGCCAGCTCGGCCGCTTCGTCGAGCCGTTCGTGGCGGCCGGCCGGAAGGTCGTCGCGTTCGACGCGCCCAGCCATGGCACCTCCGAGCCGGGCTCACTCGGCAAGGGCCGCGGCAACGGCCTGGAGCTCGCCCGCTCGCTCGCCGTCGTCTCCGCCCAGCACGGCCACCCGACGGCGGTGGTCGCCCACTCCTTCGGCTGCGCGACCACCGCCCTCGCGATCCGGGACGGGCTCGCCGTCGACCGGCTCGTGGCTGTCGCCCCGAGCGTGGACCCACTGTTGTACGTCGACGCCGTCTGCGGCACCTTCGGCGTCGGCCCGCGCACCAGGGAGGCCATGCTCGGGCGGGTCTCGCGGTTCGCCCGCCGGCCGCTGAGCGACTTCGACCCCTCCGCCCTGACCGGCGAGCTGCCCGCGGCGCTGGTGGTGCACGACCGGCAGGACAAGGAGGTTCCGTACACGGAGGGTGAGCGACTGGCGGCCGCATGGCCGGGCGCCGAGCTCGTGACGACCGAGGGGCTTGGCCACCAGCGGATCCTGCGGGACGAGGGCGTGATCCACCGGGTCGTCGACTTCGCCACGCGGTGAGGGCCGGCCGCGTTCGTTGCTCGCTCGGCCTGTTGAGTCGATCCCTCAGGAACAACCTGAGAAACCTCCTCGACAGGCCTCGGCAGGCCCGGCAGGCCCGACCGCGAGCCGCGACCGCTGATCCGGGCCGCAGCTACGAGCAGGTGGACTCGGCCGGCGCCCCGTCGAACCGGTCGGCGAACCAGCCGGGCAGCTGCTCGGCCGCCACCGGCACACCGGAGCCGTGGTCCCGTCCGGGCATCTCCCGGTAGTCGACGCTGACGCCCGCGGCGCACATGTCGTCGCGCGTGCGGACGGTCATCTCCGGCGGCGTCGTCGTGTCCTCCAGGCCCTGGAAGACCACGAAGGGCACATCGCTCATCGTGGCGTAGTCGAAGTCCTGCGCGTCGGTCATCGCGTTCCACCACGGGCCGCCCTCGGCCATCGCGTCCGGCTGGTACGGGTCGGTGAGGTCGGCACCGGTGGACCAGATGTCCCAGCAGCCGGCGGCCATCGACGGGAACTCCGTGAGTCCTTCGACGGTGAGGAAGTCGGCGTAGTCGAGCTCCGGGTAGGCCGCCTTGATCCCGGGCAGGGTGGAGATCACGTAGCCGGCGAACTCGTCGTAGGTCATCGACCGGGCGGTGAGGTCACGGATGTGCGTCGCGGGGCCAATCATCGCGGAGCCGCGGATGTCCAGCTCGGGCGCGTACGTCCGCGCGATCTGCGTGGCCCACAGGGTCGTCTGCCCACCCTGCGACCAGCCGTACATGCTGACCTCGTCGCCGAGTCGTAGGCGCGGCAGGCTCCGCGCGGCCCGGACGACGTCGAGCGACGCCCGCGCATTGGGCTCACCGGCCATGTAGTAGGCCGGGCCTGCGAGGCCGAGTCCCGGATAGTCGCTGGCGACGACGGCGTACCCGTCCTCGAGGAGCTCCCCCAGGGCCGGCACGCGGGGGAAGTCGGCGCTGCCGTGGTCCCGCCGCGAGGGCGCGCAGGCGTCGGCGTTTCCGGCGGTCTCGTGGTTCCAGAGCACGACCGGGACCTCGCCGCCGCGCCGGGCGTTCGGGACGTAGATCTCACCGGAGACGTAGGCGAGCTGGCCCTCGGCGATCTCCGAGACGTAGATGACGTTCCAGCCGCGGGCACCGCGCGGGGCGTCGTCGCGCGGCTGCACCCAGTAGATGTCGCCCGGCTCGGACCCCTCCTCGACCTCGTTCGGCACGGTGTCCCAGAAGGACGAGCCCTCCGGCCCCTCCTCGACGTGACCCAACGACGGGCCGCCGTGGCCGTGACCGTGTCCACGACCGCCGTCCCGATGGCCCTCGGCCAACGCACCGGTCATGCCGACCGTGCCGAGCAGGCTGCCCATCGCGAGGAGCAGCACGATTCGCTTGCACCGTTGCCAGACGTCCGTCACTGTCATCAACTCCCTTGTCGACTCGCGGCGATGATGGCAGTGGCCCTGGTGAGCGTCAATGGTTGAGACCGCCAACGACCGGGCCTCAAGGCGGGCTCGGTACGGCCCTGTCGTCATGGGGTTGCCATCGGCGCATGCCGCGGACCCGACCGATGGACGCCCCGCGCGGGCCCTGAAGACTCGCGGCACCATGGCCGGGTGAACGCCCGCGATCGAGACGATGGCCCGGTCGCCGTCTCGGCTGCGGTCTTCTCCATCACCATCGGCGTCCAGGGCGTCGCGTTCCCGCTGCTGGCGCTCGACGCCGGGTACAGCCCGACGGCGGTCGGCGTCCTGGTGGCCCTGGCGGCCGTGGCGCAGTTCCTCATCCGTCTCGCTATGGGGCCGATGCTGCGACGCATCTCGGACAAATGGTTCGTGGTGGCGTCGGGCATCCTCATGGCACTGACGTGCGTGCTCATGGTGCTCTCGACGCATCTGGCGGTGCTCGTCGTCGCGCAGGTCACGCACGGCCTGGCCCGCGCGTTCTTCTGGACCGGGATCCAGACCCACGTGGTGCGCGAGGGGCGCTCGTCGGTTCGGGGGTTCTCGATCATCAATGGCGCCTCGGTGGTCGGCTCCCTCCTCGGCCCGGCGGTCGCCGGGTGGCTCTCAGGTGAGACGGTGGTCCCGGCCCTGCTGGTCGCGACGGCGGCGGGGGTGGTCACCGCGCTCGTCGCCGTACTGCTGCGGTACTTCCCGCCGTTCCCGCCCCGCGAGCCCGGGGTCGGTTACCGCGAGCGGCTGTTCGCCCAGCCCGGGTTCGTCGCCGGTGGTGTCGCAACGACGTCTGCCGGCAGCTGGCGCGGCATCCTCACCTCGTACGTGCCCGTGGTGCTGAGCGAGGCCGGCCACTCCTCGTCCGCGGTGGGCCTGCTGTCCGCGGCGGCGAACGGCGCGGTGGTCTTCGGCAGCTGGTTGTCCGCCACGCTGGGCCGCCGCTCGAGCAAGCGAGCCCTCATCGGCTCCACGCTGGCCGCCGGCGTTACCACCGGGGTGCTCGGCGCCGTCGCCGGCAACACGGTGGCGGCACTGATCATGCTCGTGCTCTCGGGTGCGGCGGCCGGGCTGCTGCAAGTGCTCGGCAGTGCGGTGGCGGTCGACGGCGTGGCCGAGGTCGACAAGGGCGACGCCGTGGCGACCCTGGGCAACTTCCGTTCGGCCGGGATGTTTGCCGGCCCGGCATTGATGGCCGGCGCGGTCGCGGTCATGCCCGTCGCGGCCGCCTTCGCCGTGGCCGGCGGCCTGTTCGTCGCGCTGGCGCCGCTGGGCTGGGGAAAGCGCCGGGGTTGAGGCGTCTCTCGGCGCGGGGATGGCCGGACCTAGGCCCGGTCTCCCGCGACGAGCGAGGTGTCGTACTGCCGGACCTCGAACGGGTCCGTGGTCTGCGTCGTCGTAGCAACCCCGGCGACCGGCTGCCAAGGTCCCCCGGCGACGGAGAACTCCCCCACCCACTGGGTGGTCAGAGTGATCTGACGCGTCACCGCCGGACCGCCCTCATCGGTGGCGTCGGTGTAGGTGTGGTGGACCGTGTGGTTCGGGTACGGCGCCCCAGGGTCGTCGGTCGTGAACACCGTCCCGTCGCCGTAATCCCAGGTGTAGTCCAACGGCACCGCGTGCACCCGGACCGGAGTGCCGAGCAGCTCGATGTCGAACGTCTGCTCGGCCGCGCCGGTGTAAGCGATCGTCTCGATGTTGACCATGACCCAGCCGCGATCCGGCTGGACCGTCAGCCCACCTGGATCGATCGGCAACCGCGCGAAGTCCTCTGCGGTCACCACGACAGGCTCGGGCTCGGGCTCGGGCTCCTCAGCTTCCGGTTCCGGCTCCGGCTCCGGGATCTCGGCAAGCTCGCTCGCGATCTGCGGACCACCGTCACGCCCGCCGGTGCACAGCCCAACGTGCATCATCCCGAGACTGCCAGGGCGACCAGACAGCTCAGTACACAGCGCATTCGGGTCAAGCTCCTCGGACACAATGTCGCCACTGCCTGCCGGCTCCGAGGCGGGCGGCGACCCTACCCCGTCAGATTCGGATTGATCGGCATACTGCTGGATTGTTTGCGTTTGCCTGTCGAGCAGATCAATCACCACGTCATCTCCGACGTCACGGATACCAGCAGCCGGCGTATCGGCAGCGGCTACGGACGGTAGAAGCAAACAAGCGGCGACTGCCAACGTGGCAACCGCAGCCGCATTCTGCTTAGTTCCCACCCTCGACCTCTTCAGAACTGAGGACTTCCACGCCGCGGATAATCCAACGCCCGTCTTCGTACTGAAGCGCCATCACCATGACGTGACGTACGGCAGGGAGAACCTCTGGTTCGGCCTCGTCTGGGGAATAATGTTCGGACACGCCCTCAACAATGTGTGCGTCGACGCCGAAGTAGGGAGAGCTATCAGTTGGCGCCGTACCGGAAGTACGCTCAATCGTCATCTCACCACCTTCGATGTGGCCGCCCGACGAGTACCGACTTTCGGTATTCTCTGCGATGTTGCTGCAGAAATTGCATTCTGGGTCGGACATCTCGCGCCACGCGCTCAGATCCCCGGTCGCCCGCGAGTACGTGTAGAGCTCGAGGAAGTACTCCGCCGCCGCGATCGCGCCGCCTACGTCCTCGACCTCGATGCGGCTGTCTGGTGTCGGGCTCTCCGGAGCCGACGGCGTCTCCTCGGGCGTCGGACTCCCGGTCTGTGTCGCACTCTCCGTCTCGCTCGGTGTCTCCGTCGGCTCCCCGCTTGCCCCATCGCACGCCGCCAGACCCGCCACCACGAGCGCAGCAGCACCCACGGCTGCAAGTCGGCGCCGACCGGAGACCCCCTGCGTCATGGCAGAAGACCATAACGGCCGCCCCGTCCTCGGACCAGAGTCGATGCTCACCTGTGGACAGTGGCCCTGTCGACTAACCCTGAACGGCGAGCATCACGGGACATCTACGCACACGCGGCGCAAGCGCGCCGCATCGTGACCTGTCCGCATGTTCCGCGAGCTGGGGCTCGGGAAAGACGCCGAACTCCGTCGCGACCTCATCGCTGCCTGAACGCTGCGTCTTGCGGGACTCTGACGGCGCACTCGGTCGTCGAGAACTATCCCGAGCGGGTACTTCCACGTCCGTCGCTCGGGCCTCCCACCGTCGTCGCCAGGTCCTTCCTGATCGACAACGTCGCCGCGCCGACGGCCGCGGCCGCCAGACCCAGCTGGGACATCTCGATCGTCACCCGGCTCACCTCACGGAGGAAGGACAGCTTCGAGACGGCGGTCCGCGCCGCCTCGAGATAGATCGGACCGGCGTCGGCAAAGCCTCGGCCGGCGAACATCACGCGGTCGAGGTCCAGAGTGTTCACCGTCGAGAGCACCGCGGCGGCAACGTACCTGGCCGAGTCCTCGACGATCTCCCGGCACTGGGCGTCGCCCGCCATCGCGGCCCTCGCGACCTTGGCGAACTCGTCCCTGACCGCTCCGCCGTCGCCACTGAGCTGGAGCGCGCGGGCGACTCCGGGCAGCTCCCGCGCCCGCTCCACCACCCGCCGCGGTCCCGCGACAGCTTCGAGGCAACCCTGCGAGCCGCACCAGCAGTCGGGCCCGTCGACGTCGAGCACCAGGTGGCCGATCTCGCCGGCGTTGTGCGAGGACCCCCGGTACACCTGCCCGCCGAGCAACATCCCGAGTCCGAACCCGGTGGCCATGTACAGGCACGCCATGTTGCTGGTCGCGGGCACCCGGCCCACCCAGAACTCGCCCACCACCGCTGAGACGTAGTCGTGCTCCAGGGTGACCGGCAACCCCGTGACCTCGGCGAGCTCCGGCTCGACGGCGAACTTCTCCCAGTCACTCGTCAGCCGCTGCGAGCGCAGACGGCGCCGGATCGGGTCGTGCCGGCCGGGCAGCGCCAGACCTATGCCCGCCACCTCCGTCCGGCTCACGCCGGCGTCGGCGAGCATGCCCGCGATCTCCTCACCCATGCTCCGCACCGCATCCGGCGGGCGCTCCTTCCCGAGCCCGCGGCCGGACCGGCTCGCCAACCGCTCACCGACCAGGTTGATGAGCACGTAGTCGACCTGGTCCACGTCCACCGCCACGCCGACCTCGAGCCGGCCGTCGCCACGCAGCTGCAGCAGGGTGCGCGGCTTGCCACCGGTCGAGCTCGCCTGGCCCACCTCGACGAGCAGGTTCCGCTCCAGCAGGCGCTTGACGATGCGCGAGATGGACGCCTCGGTCAGCCCCGACTTCTCGGCGAGCTCGGTACGGCTGATCGCACCCGAGGACCGGACGAGGTCGACGACGGCGCCCGCGGTGTCGGCGGCCGAGCGTTGGCGGAACCGCTGAGACATCAAGCCGCGTCGAGCCAGAGCTCGGACGGTGGGCAGAGCGCCTCCGCCCGGTCCCAGAACTCCTGGGGCAGGTCGGCCGCCGCGGCCTCCATCAGGCCGGGAAGGCGTTCCGGCCTGGTGATGCCGACGATCGTCGAGGACACCCGGGCATCACGGAGCGAGAACTGCAGCGCCGCCGTCGCCAGGTCCGTGCCGTACTCGGCGCACAGCTCACGCAGCGCCCGGATCGCGTCCACCACGGGCGCCTTGGCAGGGCGGTAGCCGTAGGTCTCCACCGGTCCATCCTGACGCGCGAGCGCCCCACCTCCGTACACCGCCGCGTTGAGCACGCCGAGACCTCGCTCCACCGCCTGGTCGATGATCGCGTCCGCACTGCGGTCCACCAGGGTGTTCCGGTTGTGCACGAGCAGCACGTCGAAGACGTCGAGCTCGAGATAGCGCCGCATCACGCGCACGTCCCCGCCGGCGAGCCCGATACTCCCGACCTCCCCCGCCTCGCGCATCGCGACCAGCGTCTCGACCGCTCCGCCGGGCGCCGTCATCATCGCGAAGTCGTGGAACTCGGGGTCGTGCAGGTGCACCAGCGGCAGCTCGTCGATCCCCAGCCGCTCGCGGCTCTCGGCCACCGACGCGCGCACCCGGGCACCGGAGTAGTCGCCGTCGCGCGGGTCGACCTTCGTGGCGACGAGGAAGTCGGCGGGCAGGCCACCGGCGGCCGCGATCCCCGCGCCGATGCGTCGCTCCGACTCACCGTCGCTGTAGCCGTTCGCCGTGTCGAGGAACCGGATCGGACTGGCCAGCACCTCCTGCACCAACCGGACGGCCCGTTCCGCGGGCACCTCACCGAACATGGCCGGCATCCCGCCGAGCGGGCCACCGCCCACGCAGACGGCAGTGACCTCCAGCCCCGTCCGGCCGAGCGGCCGGAGCCAGCCGTCGCCGCCGGGCGTCACGGCTCCACCGCGACGACGAGACTGTCGGAGTCGACGTTCAGCGGCACGCCGTCGGCCGGCGCCCCGACCGGCGTGAACCCGTCCAGCCCGTCCAGCGGTCTGTCGAGCACCACGGCCTGGAACCCGGGGACGCCGACCTGGGCGTCGCGGCCGTGGGTCCCGGACTCGTAGGTGAAGATCTCCAGGATCGTCGGGACGGAGGAGTGCAGGAAGAGGATGTTGAACCCGCGCGGGTCCTTCGTCTGGGCGATGGTGCCCACCGGCGCGAACCCGAGCGGCTCGTAGCGCGCCGCGATCGCATCGGCGTCCGCCGCCGTCACCGCCACGTGGTCGAACCGCGGGCGCTCCGGGACGCCGAGCGCCCGTTCCGCGGCCGCGCCCCGCTCGTCGAGGACGGCGGTGTACTTCAGGTCGCCCTCGACGAGCTCCAGCAGCGTGCCGTCGGGGTCGTAGAAGAACGTGATCCGGACACCGCCGGTCGCGTCGATCGGGTCCATGTGGAACGGCACGTCGGCCGCCTTCAGGCGCTCGACCATCGGGTCCACCGCGGCCACCTTGAACCCGATGTGGCGGAACCCGCGCTGGGTGTCGTCCTTCTCCCACGACGACGGCTCACCACCCGGCGACACCCGCACGAGTCGCAGCGTCGCTGTGACCAGGTCCAGCTCGGCACGCTCGGAGGTCACCTCCCCCACCGGCTCGGCGGCCAGGAACTCGCGGTAGAACTCGACCGACCTGGCCACGTCGACGGTGTTCACGACGACCGACTTCACAGACACAGGGACACCCTTCGTTGGTTGGACTCCGTACTCGTGCGACTTGTGCGGCTCATGCGGCCTACTCCTTCACCGCGCCCATGGTCATCCCCGCCACGAACTGCTTCTGCATCCTCACGTACACCAGGACCACCGGCACGATCGAGAGCACCAGACCCGCGGTCAGCATCGGCCAGTCGGTCTGGTACTGGCCGATCAGCGTGAACAGCACGGGCTGGAGGGGCAGGCGCTCGGGACTCTGCAGCACGGTGTTGGCGTACAGGAACTCGTTCCAGGTGGACAGGAACTGGAAGATCACCACGGTGGCGATCCCCGGCTTGGTGAGCGGGAGGTAGATGCGCCAGAAGATCTGGAACTCGCTCGCGCCGTCGATCCGGGCGGCCTGGGCGAGCTCGATCGGCACCGTCGAGAAGAACGCCCGCATGAGGAACATGGCGAACGGCACGCCGCCGGAGACGTACAGGAGCAGCAGCCCTTCTCGGGTGTCGAGGAGGCCGATGTCGCGCAGCTGGAGGTAGAGCGGCAGGATCAGCGCCGTCGCCGGCATCATCAGCGTGCTCAGCAGCACGAGGTAGATGACGTTCCGCCCCGGGAACCGCAGACGCGCGAACGCGTACCCGCTCAACGAGGCCAGCGCCACCACGAAGACCACCGTGAGCACCGACAGCACGAGCGAGGTCAGGAAGTGGCTCGGGAAGTTCGTCGCCTCCCACACCGCTCCGTAGGCGTCGAAGGTGATCGACTCCGGGAAGAACGTCCCGGAGAACACGGAGTTGCGGGTCCGGAGCGAGGTGAGGACCAGCCACAGGAACGGGAAGCCGACAAGGATCGCCAGGACCGACAGGACGAAGCCCGTCCACAGCGGCGGTCGGCGACGTCGTCCGCCCGTGCTCTCGGGGGTGCCGCGCCGCCCCACACGCGCTTCCCGGGTGGCCGCCGCGCTCACCGGTCCGCCCTCCGGGTGAGCGCCATCTGCACCACGACCGCGACGGTGCACAACGCCATGACGAGCACACTGATCGCCGAGGCGTACCCGAACTGTGGGATCGAGCCGGCGGTGGAACCGAACGCGAGGTTGTACAGGTAGGTGCCGAGGACGTCGGTGGCGTGGTTCGGGCCGCCGCCGGTCAGTACGAAGACCAGGTCGAACGTCTTGAACCCGTTGATGAGGCTGAGGCTGACCACCAGTGCGGTGATGGTTCGCAGGGAAGGGACGGTGACGAACCAGAACTTCTGCCGGGCGTTGGCTCCGTCGACCTCCGCCGCCTCGTACAGGGTCGGATCGATGCCCTGCAGACCGGCGAAGTAGATGAGGACGTTGAGCCCGAGCGACTGCCACAGCGCGACGGCGATCAGCGCCACCATCGCCGTCGAGCGCTCGGCGAGCCAGGCCGTGGCGAGGCCGTCCAGCCCGACGGCGCGCAGCACCTGGTTCAACGTGCCGAGGTTGGGATCGAGCAGCAGTCGCCACACGACCCCGGTGACCACGAAGGAGATGACGGCGGGGATGAACAGGATCGTGCGGACGAGCACGGCGAACCGTGGCCAGGTCGTGTTGATGACGACGGCGACCAGCAGCGCGACGACCGTCTGCAGCACCGTGGTGGCCAGGGTGAACAGCAGGATGTTGACGAAGCTCTGCCGGGCCACCGAGTCACCGATCATCCGGGTGAAGTTGTCGAGGCCGACGAACTGCGCCTCGCCGAACCCGGACCACTCGGTGAGGCTCAGGTAGATCGTGCGCAGGATGGGGTAGCCGACGAACGCGGCGAACAGCACCACGGTCGGCACGATCATGAGCAGGCCGGTTCGACGCTCCGACCGGTGGATGGGCGACCGCCAGCCGGTGCGGTTCACCCGCACGTCTGCCGCGGACATCAGCCCCGGGCCTGCTCCACGGCGCGCTGCATCGCAGTCGCTGTCTCCTCCGGCGTCGCGCCCTGCTCGAGGACCGCCGTGAGCGGGTCGAGCGCGGCGGCGGATCCTGACCCGAACGGGATGTGCGGGACGCCGTCGCCGTCGAGCAGCCACTGCGTCATCAGCTGCATCTCCTCGTTCTCGATCTGCTCTGCGGCGGACTGCGTCGAGGGCATCGAGTTGGAGTTGTTCATGGTCTGCGCGTACTGGTCCGGCTGGTAGATGAACCGCAGGAACTCCAGCGCCGCCTCCTTCGCCGGACTCTCGGCGGCCACGCCGAGCGCCGCACCGGCCTGGTTCGCGGTCCAGTGCCGCGCTCCCGGGCTGTAGGCGGGGATCCGCATGATCCGGTACTTGTCGACGAACTCCGGGGAGGCGCTCTGCACGAATCCCTGGGGGTTCCAGGAGCCGGAGTAGAACATCGCTGCCCCCTCCGTGTAGAAGAGCTGGCTCGCCTGGTCACCGATCGTCGCCGCCGCACCGTCCTGGAAGACGCCTTCGTCGGAGAGCCGCTTGAACAGCGTGAGCGCCTCGACGACGGCCGGGTCCTCGTAGGTGACGCCGTCCAGGTTGTCCAGGCGGATGTAGAACTCGGGGTCGTCGGTCACCTGGGCGAGCATCGGCAGGAACAGATCCCCCGCGGAGGTGGCCGGGCTGGCGGCGAACGCCATGGGCGTGGTCCCGCTCTCCCGCAAGAGCTGTGCCGCGGCGATCAGGTCGTCCCAGGTCTCCGGTTCGTCCTGGACGCCCGCGGCCTCCATGAGGTCCGGGTTGTAGAACACGCCGAAGGTCTGTGCCATCCAGCCGACGGCGTACTGGGCGCCGTCGAGCTGGAACGCGCTGTTCGTGGAGGGGAAGAAGTCCGCCATGAACTCGGCGCCGAGCTCGGCGTTGAGGTCGGCCGAGATGCCGTTGCGGCCGTACTCGAGCGCACGCACGTGCGGACCGAAGATCTCAGGGACGTCACCCGCCGTGACAGCCGCCTGCAGCGCCGGCAGGTACTGGTCGGCGTTGCCGAAGGTGCGGATCTCGACGGTGATCCCGTCGTTCGCCGCCTCGAACTCCTGCTTCAGGCGTGGCCATTCGTCGACCTGTTCCTGGTACCAGGTCCAGACGCGGACGGTGGAATCGTTGCCACCACCGCCGCCTGCACCGCCGCCGTTGCCACCACCACCGCCGCCGGCGCTGGTGGAGTCGCACGCGGCGAGGATCGGCGCGGCACCGGCTACGGCCGCCCCTAGCGCGCCGAGGCGGAGGGCGCCGCGCCGGCTCAGGTCCGGGTTCGTGCGAGTGGGCTTGGTCATCTCGGACATCGCATCTCTCCATTGAGCGGGGCCGGCGCCGAGGGTGCGTCGACCGGTCCGAGCACATTCTTACACCGGGTAAGAAAGCCTGTCCACGATCACCTGCCGATCGGCCGGTGGTCAGATCCGCACGACGTCGAGGCCCAGCACCTCGCCGACGAGCTGGAGCCGGCGGACCTGGTCGCCCGTGGTGAGGACCGTGTGGTGGGACGGGATCGACTCGACGAACCGGAAGCCGTCCTCGACCCGCAGCACCCCGCCGTTGAGACAGTCGGAGTCCTCGTACTGCACGTACCCCGTCAGCTCCGCCGGGCAGACGGTCAGGGTGGTCAGGTCGCTGGCGATCTTGACCAGGGTCGTCGGTCCTTCCGGGAACCGGGCGTCGATGGCGTGGGCGTTCTCGTCGATGATCTCCAGCACCGGCGGCCGGCAGGCCCACTCCGCGGCGCACGTGCGTGGGATCTCTCCGAAGTAGCCGCAGTGAGCGACGAGCACATGGTTCTCGGGGTGGTCGGGCACCTCCGGGAAGAACGGGATCCCCTCGTGCTTCAGCGCCGCCTGCCCCATGAGGAAGGGGTACAGGTTCGTCATCATCACCGGGCTGTTCAGCGACTTGTCGACGAAGATCTCGGTCAGCATCGACGTCAGGTCGGCCTCGCAGCCCCACAGCAGGCCGCGTTCCTCGTAGAGCAGGTCGAAGGCGAGGCACGGCGTCGTCGTCGCGGAGGCCGACTCGTTCAGGCAGTTCACGCCGACCGCCACCGCGTCGGGCGTCTCGTCGACCTCGTCGTGCAGCGCGAGGTACATCCGGACGGCGTCACGCTGGGCGCACGGCGCCAGACCGGGCATCGGAACCGTCGCGGCGATGCGCCGGAGCTCGTCGGTGACCCGGTCCTCGGGAACGGCCTTGGCGCGCGCCGCGAGCTCCCGGTAGCTGCGGTGCTCGACGCTCAGGCCGAACCGCGCCTCGAGGTCGGCGACACACTCGTCCTCCCACCAGTAGAACCGCTTGAAGATGTCCGGCTGCATGCCGGCGCCGAGGTCGTCCTGGTAGGCGAGCATCCGCGCACCGCGCAGCCGCTCCCTGAGGCCCAGCGCGCGGCAGAGGTCCCGGAACTCCTCCGCCGACGTCGGCGCGACGGTCTGCACGGATCGTCGGCGCAGGTAGTCGCGGATCTCCCAGTCCCACATCGAGACCGTCCCGAACTCCGAGGTGACCACGAGGATCGGCACGTCAAGATCCTGGAGGTCCGCCAGGCGGCGATACGCGACACCGCTCATGTCGGGTACGACGACGGCGCTGACGTCGCCCGGGACGGTTCCCCCCAGCGGGGCCGGTTCGAGCCAGGTCGCGAGCGAGCCCGCATGCTCGTGCAGCGCCGCGAGCTGCCGGCGAAAGGTGTCGGTCGGCGCGTCCTCGAGGTGGACGGGCAGCAAGGTGGCGGCCATCTGCGGAGTCCCTTCTCCGACGTCACGTCACAGCTCGGCATCGGTGCCGAGCACACCGTTGACACTACTCGTACGGATATGTTTGCCTCTTGTCCGTACAGGCTGTCACCGTTGTCCGCCTCCTACGGAAGTAGGCAGACCATGGGCGAGGACGCCCACGTCGTGATCGTCACCGGCGCCACGAGCGGCATCGGTCAGGCCGCCGCCGTCCGCCTCGCCCGCGAGGGGTGGCAGGTCGTCGGTGTCGGACGCGTCGAACCGGCCCCGGCGGTGCGGGCCGCGCTGC
This sequence comes from Georgenia alba, assembly GCF_042665525.1. Lineage (NCBI taxonomy): Bacteria > Bacillati > Actinomycetota > Actinomycetes > Allobogoriellales > Allobogoriellaceae > Georgenia > Georgenia alba. The sequence goes on along the minus strand of NZ_JBHTCQ010000001.1, from coordinate 694,282 downwards.
AGGAGGCGGGCGTCGACGTCGTCCTGGAGGACCTGCGTGACCCGACGGCACCGAACGGACTCGTCGACGGTGCGGTGAAGGCGCACGGACGGCTCGACGCCGTCGTCAACAGCGCAGGCGTGCACACCCTGGCCACCGCCACCCAGACCAGCGACGAGACCTGGGACGAGATCCTCGCCGTCAACCTCACGGCGGCGTTCCGGCTGGTCCGAGCCGCGATCCCGGCCATGACCAAGACCGGCGGTGTCGTCGTGAACGTCGCCAGCGAGGCCGGGCTGGCCGCCGTCCCCGGCCAGGTCGCCTACAACGTCTCGAAGGCCGCGATGATCATGCTCACCCGCTCGGTCGCGGTCGACCACGCCGCCGAGGGCATCCGCGCCGTCGCGGTCTGCCCCGGCACGACCATGACGCCGCTCGTACGCGCGGCGATCGACAGCGCCGCCGACCCGGTGGCGCACGAGCAGCAGCTGGCCGCCTCGCGTCCGGCCGGGCGCCTGGGCCGTCCCGAGGAGATCGCCGCGGCGATCGCGTTCGTCCTCGGCGACGACGTGGGGTACCTGACCGGCAGCGAGCTGGTGATCGACGGCGGCTTCACCGCCGGATGATCGAGAGAGGACCAGAGATGACCCACGTACGACCCGTCAGGACACGAGCTCGACGACGTGCGGCGCTCCTGACTGCACCCATCAGCGCCGCGGCCCTCATGCTGGCCGCGTGCGGTGAGGACGCCGGCGGCGATGGCGGCGGCGGAGGCGACGGCGGCGAGGCCGTCGACTCGGTCACCATCGGCTGGACCCCACCGGACATCACCGGGGTGTTCCAGACCGCCACCAACTACTTCGAGCAGGCGGCCGAGGAGGCGGGCAATCACGGCATCGACGTCACGGTGCAGTCCCGCTCACCCGCCACCCACACCGACTACGCCGACCAACTGGCGATCGTCGAGGACTTCATCACCCAGCAGGTCGACGTGATCGCCATCTCGCCGGCAGACACCCAGGCCATCCTCCCGGCGATCCAGCAGGCCAATTCGGCCGGCATCCCGGTCATCATCGTCAACCTGCTTGAGGAGCTCGAGGGCGTCGAGGTCGCCACCTACATCGGCTTCTCCAACAGCGAGGCTGCCGAAGTCTCCGGCTACGCCGTGCTCGACTACTACGGCGGACCCGGCGTTCTCGGCGACGGCGAGACCGTGGACCCGCCGGAGGACGGCTACCTCGACATCGACTGGTGGCGTTCGGTCTACGTGGGCGCGGACCTCGGCGGGGTCGAGGCGAACGGCGTCATCATCGAGGGCATCGCCGGCTCCCTGTTCTCCAACGAACGCAACAACGGCTTCAACGCCGCGATCGAGGAGGCCTCCGGCGTCGAGATCCTCGCCCAGCCGATCGCCGCGGACTGGAACCGCGAGATGGGCACATCCGCCGCCGAGGACTTCCTCAGCCGCTTCGGCCCGGACCAGCTCGACTTCATCTACGCCTCCTCGAACGAGATGGGCATGGGCGCCGCCGCGGCAGCATCGCAACGCGGACGACTGGACACCTCGGGCGGCCAGAGCCCGCCGGAGGAGGGCCGGGTCGCCGTGTTCACCAACGACGTCACACCGGAGTCCGTGGACATGATCCGGGAGGGACGCATCGTGGCCGAGACCCACCACGGCTTCGCCGAGTGGGGATGGCTCGGTACCGCCTCGGCCGTCCGGTTGGCGTGCGGCTCCGAGGTCGAGCGCCTCCAGGACATCCGGCCCAGGACGGTCTACGAGGGCAACGCCGACATGTTCTACCCCGACCTGGAGCTCCCCGAGATCGACTGGGACGGCATCGCCGCAGAGTGCGGTCAGTGATGCTCGAGCTCACCGGCGTCACCAAGTCCTACCCGGGCGTGCGGGCCCTGGCCGGGGTCGACCTGCACGTCGATCCCGGCGAGGTCCGGGGCCTGCTCGGGCAGAACGGGGCCGGCAAGTCCACGCTCATGAAGATCATCGCGGGCGCGGAACCTCCCGACTCCGGCACGATGCGCGTCGACGGCGCCACCGTGCCGTTCGGGTCCCCGCACGCGGCGAGGGCCCGCGGGATCGGCATCGTCTACCAGGAGCTCTCCCTCGTCCCGACGATGTCGATCGGCGAGAACGTCCTCCTGGGGCGGTGGCCGGGGTCGGCAGTCGCGACGAGCGCCACGGCGGCCGAGCGCGCGGCGCGGCACCACCTGGACCGCGTCGGTGTCACGGCCGACCCGTCGACGCCGGCCGAGCGACTCGGGGTCGCCGAGCGGCAGCTGGTGGAGATCGCGAAGGCGCTCTCGGCGGACCTGCGGGTGCTGCTGCTGGACGAGCCGACCTCGGCGCTCTCCGACCGTGAGGCACGACGGCTCTTCGACGTCGTCCGCTCCCTCACACGCGACGGCGTCGCCGTGGTGTACGTCTCCCACCGGCTGCCCGAGGTGCTCCAGATCTGTGACACGGTCACCGTGCTGCGCGACGGCGAGCCCGTGGCCGACCGGCGGATCACCGAGGTCGACGAGGCCGAGCTGGCGCGGATGATGGTCGGTCAGGCCGTGACGCTGACCGACCGGTCCGGTCCGCGCCGACCCGCCGCAGGCTCGAGCGGCGCGGCGGCGCCACCGGCCGAGGTCGTGCTGCGCGCGTCCGGGCTCGCCCGTCCGCCGCGCCTCAAGTCCGTCGACCTGGAGGTGCGGGCCGGTGAGGTCGTCGCCGTCTTCGGCCTCGTGGGCGCCGGCCGCACACGGCTGGCGTCGACGCTGTTCGGCCTGGAGCCGGCCACCGAGGGCACGCTCGAGCTCTTCGGGCGCGAGCTGCGGCCGACGAGCCCGCAGCAGGCCATCGAGGCCGGCATCGGATACGTCGGCGAGGACCGCGCGGCCGGCCTCGTCCCGCAGATGACGATCGCGCAGAACGTCGTGCTCGCCTCGCTGCGCCGGCTCGGCTCCGCCGTCGCGTACGCGCGTGCGGACGAACGGCGGCTGGGCGCCCGGTACGTCGAGGAGCTCGCCATCCGCACGCCGTCCGAGGACCGTGCGGTCTCCTCGCTGTCCGGAGGCAACCAGCAGAAGGTCGTGCTCGCGCGGTGGCTCTGCTCCGGTGCCCGACTGCTGCTGCTCGACGACCCCGTGCGAGGCGTGGACGTGGGGGCGAAGGAGGAGGTGTTCCGGCTGGTGCGGGACCTGGCCGAGACCGGCGTCGCGGTCCTCTACCTGACGTCCGAGCTCCGTGAGGCCCGGGCCCTCGGCGACCGCCTGCTCGTCATGGCGGACGGTGCCGTGGCGGCCGAGTTCCCACCGACTGCCGAGGAGGACGAGATCATGACCGCTGCCGGAGGCGTCCGTGTCTGAGACCGCCCGCCGGACCCCCTCCCCGACCCGCTCGGGGGCCGACGCCGGCCCGCTGCGCCGGCTGGCCGCCCAGGCCGGCTCGTTCGGCGGCGCCGTCGCCATCCTCGCCGCCCTCGTCCTGGTCTTCTCGCTGGTGACGGACGAGTTCCTCACGGTCGACAACCTTCTGAACATCCTGCGGCAGTACGCGGTGGTGCTGATCCTCGCGGTGGGCCAGACCCTGGTCATCATCACCGCGGGCATCGACCTCTCCGTCGCCGCGACCGCCGCGCTCTCCGGCTCCATCATGGGCGTCGCGTACGCGCATCTCGGCCTGTCCGAGGCGGTGGCGATCGGGCTCGGCCTGCTGTCGGGGTTCGCCGTCGGGCTGCTCAACGGGCTCGCCGTCGCCGTCCTGAAGGTCCCGGACATCATCGTCACGCTCGGATCGCTGACCGCGGTGCGCGGAGTCGCCCTGGTCCTCACCGACGGGTTGCCGGTGCCCGACTTCGCGCAGGCGATCGAGGGCCGGCGGATCCCCGAGCCGGTGGCCACGCTCGGTGCGGGCAACCTCGGCCGGATCCCCCTGATCATCGTCGTGGCACTGGTGTGCTGCGCGATCGGCTGGTACGTCCTCAACCGGACCCGGCTGGGCCGCTCGATCGTCGCGGTCGGCGGCAACCGGCAGGCCGCGCACGTCTCGGGCATCTCGGTGGCGCGGACCAAGATCGCCGTCTACGCGTTCTCCGGCCTCCTCGCGGGCGTCGCCGGGATGATGCTGGCCGGCCGGCTGAGCAGCGCCAACGCCCTCATGGGTGAGCTGCTCGAGCTCGACACGATCGCCGCCGTCGTCATCGGCGGCACCGCGCTCTACGGCGGCCAGGGCCGGGTGAGCGGCACCATCATCGGGGTGTTCATCATCGGGGTCCTCGCGAACGGCCTGAACATCCTCGGCGTCTCGGACTTCTGGCAGCGCATCATCACCGGCGTGATCATCGTCGCCGTCGTCGCCCTCGACCAGTGGCGGCGCAGGCGCAGCTCCACCTGAGCCCTTCTGAGGAGAGAGAGTCGCATGAGCACAGCACTGAGGGTTGCCCTGGTCGGGGCCGGCCGGGCAGGGATGGTGCACGGACGGGACTTCGCCGCCGGTGTCCCCGGCGCGCGCCTGGTCGCGGTGGCGGACCGCAGCGAGGAGGCGTGCGCCGCGGCCGCGGCGGAGCTCGGGGTGGACCGCACCCTGCACGACCCGCTGGACGCCGCGACGGACGACGCCGTGGACGCCGTCGTCGTCGCGGCACCGACCCCCGTGCATGCCGACGTGGCCGTCGCCGCGTTGGCGGCGGGCAAGCACGTGCTGTGCGAGAAGCCGATCTCGAACACCCTCGACGGCGCCCGTCGCGTCCGAGACGCCGCGGCGGCGTCCCCGGGGGTTCTCCTCATGGGGTTCATGCGTCGCTTCGACGCGGGTTTCGCGCGCGTGGCGGAACGCATCGCCGCCGGAGACATCGGCGAGCCCTTGCTCGTCCGGTCGACCACCCGGGGTCCGGGACTGCCGCCGGAATGGGCGTGGGACACCAAGCTCTCCGGCGGCCTCGCCGCGGAGGTCAACTCGCACGACATCGACACGGTCCGGTGGCTCTCCGGCCAGGAACCGGTGAAGGTCCATGCCGTCGGCCGGGCGGCCAAGCGCCCGGACATCGCAGAGAGCCACCCGGGCTTCGTCGACGTCCTGGCCGCCACGTTCGAGATGTCCGACGGCGCCCTCGCACAGGTCGACGGGGCCTGCCCGGCGGACTACGGCTACGACGCGCGGGTCGAGGTCTACGGCTCGGAGGGCACGCTCCTGGTCGGCGGGCCCACCGAGGCGGGCGGCGCGCTCCTGGTGCGCCCGGGGTCCTCGACCGCCGACCCGGTCCGGTCCTGGCGGTCCCTGTTCGCGGAGGCGTACCGCGCCGAGGACCGGCACTTCGTGGCCGCGGCGCGCGGGGAGGAGGAGCCGCGGACCACCGCTGAGGACGGGTACCAGGCCCTCGCCACGGTGCTGGCGATCAACCGGTCGATGGCGTCCGGCACCCCGGTCGCGGTGAGCGAGGTGACCGGGTGAGGGCTGTGCGGATCACCGGTCCGGGAACGGTGGAGATCGCCGAGCTGGACCGGCCGGGGCAGGTCGCCGGCGAGGTGCTCGTCGAGGTCGCCTGCGCCGCGATCTGCTCGACCGACCGCAAGCTGGTGGCGAGGGGCCAGCTGGTGGGTCGCGTCCCCGGCCACGAGGTGGCGGGTCGACTGGCCGACGGCACCCCGGTGGGGGTCCATCCGGACACAGGCTGCGGCCGCTGCGCCGCCTGCCGCCGCGGCCAGACGAACCTGTGCCCGGACAAGCAGGCCGTCGGGATCGACCGCGACGGCGGTCTCGCCCAGGCCGTCGCGGTGCCGGCCGCCCACGCGGTGCCGCTCGACGGCGTCCCGCTCGCCGTGGCGCCGCTGCTGGAGCCGCTGGCCTGCTGCGTGCACGCCGTGCGGCGCGCGGGCGCGTTCGACGGGCCCGCGCTCGTAGTCGGTGCAGGGGCGATGGGCCTGCTGCTGATGTGGGTGCTCCAGGCCGAGGGGCACCGGGTCGCGGTGTGCCAACGCTCCCCCGACCGGCGTGCGCGGGCGGCCCAGCTGGGGGCCGACGCGGTGCTCGGTCCCGACGACGACGTCGTCGCGAGCCTCGGTGAGCCGCCGGCCGCGGTCTTCGTCACCGCCCCCGGTGCGGAGGCGCTCACCTGGGCCCTCGAGCGGGTGGCGACCGCCGGGGTCGTGCATGCCTTCGCCGGCAGCCCCGGCGGGGCGAGCGTCGACGCGAACCTCGTCCACTACCGCCACCTGACCCTCGTCGGCAGCACCGGCAGCGGCCTGGTCGACTACGCGGCCGCCGCCGAGCTGGTGCGCCGCGGCACGGTCGACCTGGCTCGGCTGCCCGTCCGGCGGACCGACCTGGCCGGTGCCTCCGGCGCCGTGACGGTGCCGGAACCGGGCTCCGCGCTGCGCACAGTCGTCGACCTGGAGGCGCCGTGAGCAGGTCACCTGTCTTCGTCGGCTGCGACCTGGGCACCACCGGGTCGAAGGCCGCGGTCGTGGACGAGTCCGGCACGCTCCTGGGCGAGGCGCACCAGGAGGTCCCGCTGTCGCGGCCGCGGCCGGGCTGGGTCGAGCAGGACCCGTTGGTGATCGAGGCGTCCGCCCACGCGGTGATCGGCCGGGCGCTCGCGGTATCCGGCCGGGCCGCCGACGTCGCCGCCGTGGCGTTCTCGGGCCAGATGTCCGGGATCGGGGCGGTCGATGCCGAACTTCGCCCCGTCACCCGGTACGACTCGTGGCTCGACACCCGGTGCGAGCCGTACATCGAGCGGATGTCGGAGGCCGCCGGGCGGGTCGTCGAGCTCGCCGGCTGCCCGCCGACCTACGCCCACGGCCCGAAGATCCTGTGGTGGCGCGAGCAGGAACCGGAGACGTTCGCACGCATCCACCGGTTCGTGCCCATCGGCTCCTTCGTCGCCGCGCGGGCCGCCGGCCTGACCGGCGACGAGGCGTTCGTCGACCACACGCACCTGCACTTCTCGAACCTCGCCGACACCCGCGCCGGCACCTGGTCTGCCGAGCTCCTCGAGGCCTTCGGTGTCCCGCCGGAGGTGCTGCCGCGGATCGTCGCGCCGACCGAGGTCGTCGGGGAGGTGACGCGCGCGACGGCGGAGGCTACGGGCCTGCCGGCGGGCACTCCCGTGGCCGCCGGTGCGGGCGACACGACCGCCGCGTCGCTGGGGGCCGGCGCGGTGCTGCCCGGCCGCGCCTTCGACGTCGCCGGGACCGCGAGCGTGCTGGCGATCTGCCTGGACGACTTCCACCCGGATCAGGAGCGTCACACCCTCATGGCCACCCGGGGCATCGTGCCCGGGACCTTCCTCAACCTGGCGTTCATCAACGGCGGCGGGCTCGCGCCGCCGTGGTTCGCCGGCGAGGTGGCCGGGCTGGAGGAGCTCGAGGCACCCGCGGCCTACGACCTGCTGGAGGCGCTGGCCGCCGAGGTCCCGCCGGGCAGTGACGGGCTGCTGTGGTACCCGCACGTGCAGGGCCGGGTCCTTCCGCCGTCACCGCATGCGCGTGGTGCCTGGGTGGGGCTGACCGCGCAGCACGGCCGTGGCCACCTGTACCGCGCGATCCTCGAGGGGGTGGCGTTCGAGTACGCCGAGTGGGCGCGGCTCGCGGCCGCTGCCGGCGGCGGCGCCCTCACCGAGGCGCGGGCGCTCGGCGGCGGTGCGGCGAGCGGGCTGTGGAACCAGATCAAGGCCGACGTCCTCGGCATCGACTGGGTGCCGACGGTGGTCCCGGAGGCGGGAGTGCTCGGCGACGCGCTGGTGGCCGCGGCCGCCACCGGACACGCACCGGACATGGTCGCCACGATCGAGTCCTGGCAGAGCACCCGGGAGCCGGTCCGTCCGCGACCCGAGGCGCACGAGGTGTACGGACGCCTCCAGCCCGCGCACCGGGCGATGGGCGACGCGCTGGACTCGGTGTTCGACATGATCGAGGGGGCGCGGTGAGCGGGACACGCCGGGCGGCGGCACCGGCCATCGACCGCAGCAGCAACGTCCCGCTCTACCGGCAGCTCGAGGAGGCCCTGCGGAGCGAGATCGAGCAGGGGGCGTACCGGCCGGGCGACATGCTGCCCTCCGAGAGCGAGATCTGCGCCCGCTACCAGCTGTCCCGATCCGTGGTCCGCCAGGCCCTGCAGCACCTGGCGCAGGCCGGAACGGTACGGACCGAGCGTGGCCGCGGGTCCTTCGTGGCGGAGCCGAAGCTCTCGGAGCGGTTCGTCCAGCGCGCCACGGGCTTCTACGACGACCTCACCCGGATGGGCATGCGGGTGGAGACCCGGGTGGTGTACCAGGCGCTCGAGCCGGTGCCGCGGGAGGTGCGGGAGTTCCTCGGCGTCAACGAGGCCGTCCGTATCGACCGGGTGCGCTCGGTCGAGGGCAGGGTGCTGGCGTACGTGCGCACGTATCTCGCCTCCGAGCGCTGCCCGGGCCTGGAACGGTTCGACCTGACCGACCGGTCGTTGTACGCGCACCTTCGAGACGTCTACGGCCTGCACGTGCACTCGGGCTTCCGCACCGTCGAGGCCGTAGCGGCCGAGGCCGACGTCGCCGAGCGGCTGGGCCTGGAGCGTGGCAGCCCGGTGCTGCTGCTGTGCAGCGCGAGCCGCACGTCGGACGGCCGGCCGTTGGAGTGGTTCGCCGCGTGGCACCGCGCGGACCGCACCAGGTTCCAGGTCGACATCGTGGCCGGATCGGAGTGGCCCTTCGAGCAGGCGGTCGTCGTCGACGACGGCGCGCCGATCGCGGCCTCCGAACCGGCCCCGACCGCGGGCGACGAGGTCACCGACCGGGTCGTCGCCGTCGTCCGGGCACCGGAGGGCACGGACAGCGCGACGGTCGCCGCCGAGCTCGCGTCGGGGTCGACCGCCCTGGTCGAGCTGGCGATCCGGAAGCGCGGTTCGTGATCGGCTACCGGCGCGGCCAGGGCTGCCAGCGACCGTCCGGCAACGAGCCCAGGCGACGGCGGACCGACCAGACCGTCGGCCACGGCATACGACTCCTGCCTTCGCCGGAGGCCTCGCCGTCCGACAGGCCGATCCAGTGCCACTCCCACCGCGCAGCGCCCACCCGGACCCACTCGGCAAACCGGCCCTCCACCACGGCGAAGGCGTGCTGCTCGAGCTCGTCGACCTGGACCGCGAGAGGCTCGTCGCACGCGTCGCACCCGCAGTTTGGGAAGTGGAACGTCGTCAGCTCGCCGGCCTCGAGCAGCAGGCCCGGGTAGTCCGTGTACACCAGCGTCAATGGCGCCGCCTCGGACGCCCGGGGGCGTAGGCCGACCACGCGCGCCGCGTCCTGCCAACGGCGCTCGGCCGCCCGGTCCCACGGCTCGGTCCTGAGCTCGACGTCGTAGGTCGCGACCAGATGCTCGACGAGAGCATCGGCCACCTCGTGCAGCGGGGCGAACCGCTCGGGATGCGAGTCGTGGCTGTAGGTCTCCTCCGGCGGCCCGCCCACGCCCCACCGCTCGCCGTACTCGAACGGCTTGCCGTCGGCGTCGCGGAAGACCTGGCGCGGCAGCGGCGGACGGACGTAAGCGGACACAGCCGGACGGTAGGCCAGCCCGACGGCGGACGGCCACGTCTTTGCCGCACCGTTCCTTCCCGTCCACGTGGCTCAGGAGACCGGCGCGATCCGTCCTGACAGTCGAGTCACCTAGCCTCCGTTCAACGGCAGCGGGTCACGCAGCCCCGACGCCCGGCGCACCGGCCGCTCGACGGCGGTCCGCACCGCGTCCGCGGCGCCGACCACCCGCACCGACTCCCGTGCCCGGGTCACCGCCGTGTAGAGCAGCTCGCGGCTGAGCAGCGGGGACGTCGACGGCGGCAGGACCAGCGACACGGTGCGGAACTGGCTGCCCTGGCCGCGGTGGACGGTCATCGCGTGCACGGTCTCCACCGGTGGCAGGCGGTGCGGCCGGATCGTCAGAGGCGCGGCGGGATCGCCGAACGCGGCGATCACCTCGACGTCCTCGTCCCAAAGCGGGCTCGGCTCGCTGTCCCCGCCCGCGGTGCCGCCCCCGCCGACCGCGACCACCACACCGGTGTCGCCGTTGTACAGGCCGGTCTCACGGTCGTTCGCCGTCACCAGCAGCGGCCTGCCCAGGTACCACGGAGTCTCCTCCCGACCGCCGAACCCGGCTCCGGGATGCCCGCCGACCGCCTCGCTCACCCACTCCTCGACGAGCGCCGCCCAGTGCGCGACGCCGGCGGGCCCGCGGCGGTGGGCGAGCATGAGGCGGTGCTCCTCCAGGGCCTTCAAGGCACCCGTGGCATCACCGGCGCGTGCCGCCGTCACCAACCGGGAGCCCGCGGCCACGGCGTCCTCCCGGACGGGCCGGATCTCCTCCTCGGCGGGCCGCTCCCCCGCGATCTCGACGAACTCCACCCCACCTCCGCCGTCGCGCAGCAGCTCGAGCACCCGGTCCGCCTCCCCGGCGCGGATCGCGTCGGCGAGGGGCAGGATCCGGCTGTCCGCCGCCTGCCGGTGCACCTGCGTGAGGCGGACGACGCCGGCGCGCAGCCGCTCGTGCTCCTCGTCCCCGAGCGTGGCGGGCACGAGCCCGGCAGGCACGGGAGGCGCGGACAAGTTTGACGAGTCGGCACAAGGTTGACGACTCGCGGGGAGGGGGCGGCGGGCGGTGAGGTCGCCGAGCACCGCGCCGGCCTCGACGGAGGCGAGCTGGTCCGGGTCGCCCACCAGCACCAGGCGGGCGTCCGGGCGCAGGGCCTCGAGCAGCCGTGCCATGAGTGAGAGGGAGACCATCGACGTCTCGTCGACCACCACGACGTCGTGCGGGAGGTGGTGGCCTGCGTCGTGCTGGAACCGCGTGGAGGAGCCGGGCCTCCAGCCGAGCAGCCGGTGCACGGTGCTGGCCGGCGGGTCTCCGATCCGGGCGCGGTCCTCCGGCTCCAGGCCCGCCACCTCACGGTGCACCGCCTCCTGCAACCGGGCGGCGGCCTTGCCGGTCGGGGCGGCCAGGGCCACCCGCAGCCCGCCACCGCTCACGTCCTGCAGGACCGCGAGCAGCCGGGCGACCGTCGTCGTCTTCCCGGTCCCGGGCCCGCCGGTCAGGACGGTGAACCGGCCGTGGGTGGCGAGCGCGGCGACGAGCCGCTGCCGGTCGTCACCGGCGGCCGGGAAGAGGCGGTGGACGGCCGCCGCCAGCCGGTCGTCGTCGATGCCCGGGACGCGTTCGCCGAGGCGGGCGTCGACGGCGCGGCGCACCAGCAGCTCGTCCCGCCAGTACCGGTCCAGGTACAGCCGTCCGTCGACCCACCGCACGGGCAGGTCGGCCGGCCCGTCCACACCGACGGAGACCAGCGGGCTGGCACGGAGCCGTTCCGCCCACGCGGCGGGCTCGGGCCACGGCAGGTCTTGCGGCGCGGCCGCGTCGGCGTCGGGGTCCTCGGCCTCCGGCACGGCCAGGGCGGCCAGCTCCTCCGGGTCGCCCAGCCGCACGCACACCGAGCCCGCGCGGACGGCCCGCACGGCCAGCGCGACGGCGAGCAGCACCGACTCCTCGCCCTCGCCGGTCAGGCGCCCGAGACGGGTCGCGACGTGGATGTCCGGTGCGGCGAGCAGGCCGGCCGCGTTGAACGTGGCGAGCAGCGGCGGGGCGTGCAGCGCCCGCCGGACGTCGGTGACCACCTCGGCCGTCATGGGCGTGCCTCCGTCCGGTCACGCGTGCCGTCCAGCAGCGCCGAGAGCGCGACGACGAGCCGCGCGGGCGGCCGCCACGCCATCACCCCGTACGGGGTGCCGCCAGTGCCTTCGACCACCGGCGTCTGCGGACCGCACATGCCGCGGACGAACAGGTACAGCCCGCCGCCGAGGTGCACCTCCGGGTCGTAGCCGGGCTGCCGCCACCGCAGGAAGCGGTGCAGCGCCGCGGAGTACAGCAGCAGCTGCAGCGGGTAGTGCGCCCGCATCATCGCCTCGGCCATCGACTCCGGCCGGTAGTCCCACGCGGTGAGCGGTTCCTCCATCGGGCCCAGCCGGTTGGTCTTGTAGTCCACGACGAGGTACCGCACCTCCGGTCCGGAGCGGATGCGCAGGACGGCGTCGATGCTGCCGGTGAGGTAACCCAGCAGCCGGGCGGCGGGCCGGGTGCGGTCGGTGTGCCGGTCCAGCCGGGCGAGCTCGTCGGCGTACGGCGCGAAGACGTCGTCGCCCGGCAGGTGACGTCGCAGCAGGTCCGCGAGGTCGGTCAGGGTCGCCGCGGCGGCCGTGCCGGTCAGGTCGCCGCCGGCGAGCGGCAGCTCGAACTCGAGCTCGGCGAGCCGGTCCGCCGTGGGGATGTCCGCGAGGGTGCGGTCGTCCGCGAACGGGCCGAGCGGCGTCGCCATCACCGGCGCCAGCGCCGCGGCGAGCTCGGCCGGGTCCACGCCGGGCAGGCCACCGGCCTCGCGGCACCGGGTGAGCAGCTCCCCGGCCAGGTCCTCCGCCCCGGTGTCGACCTGCTCGAGCACCTCGTGCACCAGCGAGCCGAACTGGGCACCCGCCGGCAGGTCGGCCATGGGTGAGGGCAGGTCACGGCCTGGTTCGGCGGACCCGCCGCCCGCCGCGGGCACCGCGACCTCGGCCTCGTCCTCGATGCCGGTGGTCTCCGGTTCGCTGAGCACCCCCTCGGCGTGGGCGGCTGCGGTCAGGCCGCTGTAGGAGGTGCGGCGCCAGGAGTGGTCGAGCGTGCGCCGCCAGGACGCGAGGGCGAGGTCGGCGCGGTCCCGCCCCGGCGGGGTCCAGCGCGGCGGCCGGGGCCAGGCCGCGACGGTCTCCAGTCCGACGGTCCCGTCCGAGCCGTCGCACAGCGCCGTCAGCGCGGCGGTGACCTTCTCGTCGGTCAGGGCCCGGACGTGGTCGGGCGGGACCTGCCCGGGCGAGAAGGCGCCGAGCAGCAGCCGGGTGAGCGGCCCGCCGCTGGAGTTGGTGGACGGCGCCCAGTGCAGGACCACCTGGGCGGCGGCTCGCGTGAGTGCGACGTACAGGAGCCGCAGGTCCTCGCCGCGCTCCTCGTCGAGGTGACGCGCACGCGCCTCGGAGTAACCCGGGTCCTCCTGGCCACCGACGTGCAGCATCCGGCGCCGGTCCTCGCGGTGGAAGTGCAGGAAGGCCGGCGTCCGCGACTCGAACCGGTCCCACCCGAACGGCACGTAGACCACCGGGAACTCCAGCCCCTTGCTGGCGTGGACGGTGACCACCTGGACGGCTGCCGCGTCCGTCTCCAGCCGGCGGCTCCGCTCCTCGGCGTAGTCGTCCTTGGCCTCCTCGATGCGCCGCCGCAGCCAGTCGGTGAGCGCCGCGATGCCCAGCCGGTCCTGCACGGCGGCCAGGTGCAGCGACTGGCCGACGTGCCGCAGGTCGGTCAGGACCCGCTCGCCGGTCGCGGTCCGCATGAGGCGCTCGGCCACCCCGAAGGACGTGACCGCCTCCAGCAGGGCGGCCACGCCCCGCTCGGCCAGGACCCGGGACCAGCTGCGCACCCGGTCCGAGAGCGCCTCGCGGTCGGCCTCGCTCGCGCCCGCGAGCCGGGCCGCCGACCAGCCGACGAACGGGGTCAGGGCCAGCGCTGCGGTGCGACCGGCGTGCCCCGGCTGCTCGAGCGCGGTGAGCAGGGTGAGCCACTGCTCGGCGGCCGGCGCGCCGAAGACGCTGGAGAGACCGGAGACGACGGCAGGCACGCCGGCGGCCGCGAGCGCGTCACGGACCGCCGCCGCGTCGGCGTTCCGCCTGGTCAGGACGGCGACGTCGCCGGGCTCCAGCGGGCGCCAGGTCTCCCCGTCGCGCAGTCGGGCGGACTCGAGCTGCTCGACGATGTCGGCCGCGACGTCGGCGGCGATGAGCTCACGGACGGGCGCGATGATCGGGTCCTTGCCGCGGAAGCGGGTGAACGGCTTCCGGGTGACCTGCCGGATCCGGACCGGGGCGCCGCCGTCGAGCCGCCGGCCGGTGTGCTCGGCGTCCACGGGTCGCACCACGATGTCGTTGTCGCCGAGGGCCGCGCCGCGCAGGACGTGCCCCAGGCCGGTGAGCACCGGGGCGTCCGAACGCCAGTTCCGGCCCAGCGTGGCCTCGGCGGTGGCGACGCCGCGCGCGTCGAGGTAGGTGACGACGTCGCCGCCGCGGAAGGCGTAGATCGCCTGCTTGGGGTCGCCGATGAGGACGAGCGTGCGGTGGCCGTGAAACGCGGTGCGCAGGATGTCCCACTGGACCGGGTCGGTGTCCTGGAACTCGTCGATGAGGACCACCTGGTACCGCTGCCTGACCCGTTCCGCGGCCGCCGGCCCGTGCTCGGGGTGGATGAGCGCGTCGCGCAGCAGCACGAGCAGGTCGTCGTAGTCCATGAGGTGCCGTTCCCGCTTGCGGCGCAGCACCTCCTCGCGGGCGTCGCGGGCCATGGCGAACCGGTGGCCGGGCAGCGACTCGGCCGGGGCGTCCCGCGGCTCCAGCTCGGCCTGGTGGTCGCTGACCGCCTCGCGGGCGATCCGCCGGGCCTCGGTCGGCGACAGGACGGGGGCTGGGGTGTCGGCGTACCGCTGCAGGTAGAGGTCGTCGACCACCTCGTCCACGAGGTCGGCGATGTCCGGGACGAACGTGTAGTCGGTGTCCACGTCAGCCGCGACGCCCAGCGCACGGAGCATCTGCTGGCAGAACCCGTGCGTGGTGGTGATGGTGGCGGTGTCGAGCTGGGCCAGGGCCGCCGTGAGCCGCTGCCGGCGTCGGACCAGCTCGGCGTCGTCCACGTCCGCCAGGTGCCGCACGACGGCGTCCTCGCTCTGCCGTGCCACGGGCGAACGCAGGGCCCGCTCGGTGCTCAGCAGCCGTTCCCGGACCCGGTCGCGCAGCTCGGACGTGGCGGCGCGGCCGAAGGTGACGAGCATGAGGTCGGCGAGCTCGGCCACGCCCTCGGCGACGTAGCGGGTGGCGAGCGCGGCGATGGTGAACGTCTTGCCGGTGCCCGCACTGGCCTCGAGGACCGTGGTGCCGGACGGCAGCGGCCCGCAGACGTCGAAGACGGCGTCCGCCCGGGCCCGCTCGGCGGCCGTCATGCGATCTCCGTCCGCTCGTGGGCGAGCAGCGGGTGCCACACGCGGCGGGCCAGCACCCCGAGCCGGGAGGTCTCCTCGGGCGAGGACGCCTGCTCCTCGGCGGTGGGGGTGCCGAGGATGTCGTTGAGGTCCGAGTCCGGGCCCCAGCACAGCTCGTGGTAGTCGTCCTTCCGCTCGAACCCGGTGTCCCACTCCCGGACCACGTCCCGCAGGGCCATGTCCACCGAGTCCCCGCCGAACCGGGCCTTGGCGTACATCGCCGCGACGCCCACCGGGATGGGCAGCGGCTCGCGGGCGGCGAGGTCGCGCAGCGTGACGAGCTCGGCCAGGTACCCGGCCGCCTCGGTCTGGCCGGGAGCGGTCAGGTGCGAGATGGCGGCGGCGGACCGGTTGCCGAGCGGCCGCCCCACCGTGTGGGCGGTCCACTGCCGGCCGGGACGGCCGGCGGCGAGCGCGAGGAGCTGGACCCAGGCCCGGATGCGGTGCTTGGGACCGAGCTTGGAGAACACCGCGCGCACGACGGCGGTCTCGTGGACGCCCGGCACTGTGCCGGTCAGCACCGTCCCGTCCGGCAGGCTCGTGGCGACGTCGACGGCGCTCGCCTCCCCCACGGCGTGGCGCACCGCGGCGTTGCCGATCGGGATGACCTGCTCCTTGACCTCGTTGAGGCTGGCGTAGCCGAGCTGCTTGGGCGGCACCTGGCCGCGTCGCCACTCGGCGGCGAAGGCACGCTCGGGCTCCACCCGGGCGAGCCGGGCGGCAAGCATCCGGTCCCCGATCTGCCACCTGGTCAGCGGGTCGAGCGTGAGCGGGAGGCGGTCCTCGACGTCCTCGACCTCGCCGGCGAGGGAGATCCGGAGGCGGTGCCGGAGGAACCACTTCACCGGGTGCTCCAGCATCTGGATCAGGTCGTCCAGGTCCACCTGCGGCGGGTCCTCGCACGGCTCGGCGGGCAGCGGCTCGGCGAGGAACGGCCCCGTCCCGGCGCGACCGCCGCGGCCCGCGCGCGCCGCGGCGTGCGCGTGCGCGTCGAAGGAGAACGGTCCGGGCCGGCCCAGGACGCCGGGGGTGAAGTTGCGTTCGTCGACCACCTGGAGCGGGTGCCGGACGAGGACCCGATCCCGCAGGTCGCCGCCGTCGGGGCTGGTGGCGGCCACGTCGAGCGCGTCGAGCAGCTCGCCGACGGGGACGGCGGGCGGGCGGGCGGCGCCGGTGCGCTCGTCGGCGCCGGAGTACAGCACCACGAGGTGCTCCTCGGCCGCGGTGACGGCGTCGAGGAAGAGCTGGCGATCCTCGCTGCGGCGGTCTCGCTCGCCCACGCACGGGTCACGCAGGAGGACGTCGTCACCGTCGGTCGAGGCGGACCGCGGGAAGACGCCGTCGTCGACGCCGAGGAGGCAGACCACGCGGTGCGGCACCGCGCGCATCGGCTCCATGGAGCAGATGGTCAGTGCTCCGGTGCGGAAGCCGGAGCGCGTGGGGCGGCCCTCGAGCCGGCCGGCCAGCAGGGCGCGCAGGTCGGGGAGCCGGAGCGGCACGTCCTCGTGCGTCTCGGCGCCGGTGCGGACGTCGCCGAGGATGCGGCGGGCCTGGACGAGCTGCCAGGTCTCGGCCGGTGAGGTCTCGGCCAGCAGGGTCAGGGCGCGGTCGAGCGCGTCCAGCCACTCGGCCAGGGGCCGCGCGCCGTCGAGCGTGTCCAGCACGTCAGCGAGCCGGTCCAGCAGCTCGGCGAGCCGGCCGGCGAGGTCGATGTCGGTGGAGTCGACGTCGTCCATCGGCAGGGCGGGCCCGACGAAACGGTGGTCCTCCTCGGCCATGGCGGCCCCGAGCAGGATGCGGTCGAGCGCCACGTCCCACGTCCCCTGGCGCAGCTCTGGGAGCCCGAACCGGGCGCGACGCTCGAGGTCCTCACCCCAGTGGACCCCGGCGGCGACGGACCACTCGCGGATCCGGTCGATGTCGTCGTCGGCGAATCCGAACCGCCGCCGGACGGGCTCGGAGGCGGCCAGGTCGAGGACGTCGGAGGCGCTGACGCGTCCGTCGGCGAGCCGGAGCAGGTCGGAGAGCAGCCCGAGCGCCGGGTTGGTCTGGCCCGGGCCGCGGTCGGCGAGGCGCACCCGGAGGCGATGGCCCGGGTGGACGGTCGTGTCGCCGTCCGGGCCGGCGCCGTCGACGGCGAGGCCGAAGGTCGCGGTGACGAGCGGCGCGACGGCCTCGACGTTCGGGCACATGACGATGACGTCACGCGGCTCGAGAGTGGGGTCGTCCGCGAACAGGCCGGCGAGGACCTCGCGGAGGACCTCGACCTGCCGGGTGAGGCCGTAGCAGGCGTGGACCTGGACGCTGCGGTCGCCCGGGGCGAGGACGTGCGGCGCGATCTCCGGGTCGTCCCGGCGGAGCCGCTGCTGCAGGGCGCCGAGGAGGTTCTCCGGCGGGTCCGGCGCCGGGTGGTGGTGCGCGACGGCGGCGGCACGTTCGGTGAGTCGGCGCTGCAGCTCGGTGGTGTCGCGGGCCATGGACGCGAGGATCGGGTGCCGGGCGGCCATGGGCTGGTCCCGGCGACGTCGCGAGGTCGCCGACGTCTGCGCGACGCGGTCCCACAGCACCGGGGACGGGTGCGGCAGCCACAGGTGGACGTCACGGTGCTCGGCGAGTGCGACGAGCACGCGCAGCTGGTCCTCCGGCAGCCGGGTGGGGCCGAACACGGAGAGTCGCGCGGGCAGGTCGATCCCGTCCGGGCGCGCCTCGATCGCCTCGACCCCGGCGGTGAGCTGCTCCGCCGGACCGGGGACGCCCAGGTGGTCGCGCACGTGGCGCCACAGCTCGGCCTGCCAGGCCAGGTCGGGCGGCAGCGGGCTGCCGGCGCCGTCCTCGTCCGAGCCGGCCGCCCAGGCACGCACGAGGTCCGGGCGGCCCGAGGAGTAGCCGGCGAACAGCCGGGCAAGGTGCCGCGCGAGGCTGAGCCGGCGGCCCCGGCGCACGGCGCGCGGGTCGTCGTCCTGCCCGAGGTACCGGGCGACGGGCGCCGCCCACGGCTCCGCCAGCGTGGCGTCGAGGACCTCGAGGAGCGGCCAGGTCAGCCGGTCGGTGCGCCAGGGGTCGTCGTCGGGATCCCGGCTCACCGCGGACGCCAGCGCCTGCGCGACGAGGCGGCGCGGGGAGTCGAATGTGACGTTCGCGCAGACCCCGCTCTCGCCGTCGGGCCCGGCACCCAGGTGGTGCGAGAGCCGCTGCGCGAGCCACCGCTCGACCCCTCGGGTGGGGACGGCGACGACGTCGGGCGTGAACGGATCCTCGGGCGGTTCGGCGAGCAGTGCGGCCAGCGGTGCGACGAGCGCGTCCGCGCGCTCGGAGCGGTGCAGGTGCAGCACTGCCTCGCCTCCCTCCGGTGACCCGGAGTCAGCCTACGGCGGTCCACCCCCGCGGCGGCATCCGTCCACAGCCGAAAGGCCGGCACACAGCGGTGGCCGGCGGCTTGTCGCCGCCGGCCACCCGCGATGCCGCCGCTACTGGCCGAGCTGGTTCTGCAGGTCGGCCTGCGTCTGGTCGAGGGCGTCCTGCGCCGGGGTCCCGTTCTCGAAGACCTCGGTCAGGGTGACCGTCGTGAAGATGTCGTCGATCGCGGGCCACGCCGGGTTGGTGAACCCGTCGAAGTGCCCGATGTTGCCCTGCACCTCGTTCAGCACGTCGAAGAGGTTCGTCTGGAAGTACTGGTTGTACTCGTTGTCCTCCGCGTGCGTGACCTCCTGGTCCTCCCAGACGGCCATGTTCACCGGGTCGAACCCGAGCACCTCCCAGACGGCCACGTTCGCCTCCGGGGAGAGCTTGGCGAAGGCGAGCCAGTCGGCGGCGATCTCGGCGTCCGGGGAGGAGGCGATCACCGCGGTGCCGGTGCCGCCACCACCGATCGTGTCGTACTCGCCGCCCTCCATGACCGGGGCGGGCGCGATGGCGATGTCACCGGAGAGGTCCGGCATGTAGTCGACGAACCGCGAGGTGTACCAGGCCGGGTACACGATCGCCGCGAAGTTCCCGTCGTTGATGGCCCCGTAGGCCTCCTCGATGTCCGGGCTCCCACCGGGGATGGTCGACGTCGCCCCGGACTCCAGCATCTCCTGCTGGAGCTCGAGCGCCTCGACGGCCTCCGGGCTGTTCACGGCGACCGTGCCGTCGTCGTTGAACAGGTTCCCGCCGAGCTGGCCGACCATCAGCGGCGTCATGAAGTTCACGGCCGTGCTCGCCACCCCGAAGGCGTTGCCGGTCTCCTCGTGGTACTGCTGACCGGCCTCCTGGAAGTCCTCCCAGGTCTCGATCGTCGTGTAGTCGACGCCGGCCTCCTCGAGCAGCGCGTTGTTGTAGAAGGCGACGAACGCTCCGACGTGCGTCGGGTAGCCGTAGACCATCCCGTTACGGGAGTACAGGTCGAGACGGGCCTCCACGATCTCGTCGCGGTACGGCTCCGCGGCCTGCGTGAGGTCGGCGAGCGGCGGGTTGTCGCCCTGCACGAAGTTCGAGAACTGGTTCACCTCGATGTCGACCAGGTCGGGCAGGCCGGTGCCCGAGTTCACCGCGAGCTGCAGCTTGTTGTGCATCTCGTCGTACGGGTACACGGTGATGTTGAGGTCGACCGGACGGTCCGGGTTCGCCTCGTTCCACTGCTCGGCCATCTGCTCGTAGTACGTGCCGTGCAGCTCGGCGAACACCCACATGTCGAGGCTGTAGCGGCCGTCCTCGCCCGGTCCACCCTCGTCCGCGCTACCACCGCCGCAGGCGGTGAGCATCGCGCCGGCCGCTGCCAGCGCCGTGAGCGACATCGCGCGTCGCATTCGAGTCATCTTGTTTCTCCGATCAGCTCGTGATTTTCAGCCCTTGAGGGCGCCGGCGGTCATTCCGGCGACGAAGAACCGTTGGAATGCCAGGTAGAGGATCAGGATGGGTATGAGCGAGAAGAACGCGCCGATGATCAGCAGCTCGTAGTTGTTCGCATACGGCGTCAGAAGCGTGTTCAGACCGATCGGCAGCGTGAACTTCTCGGGCGAGCGCAGAACAAGCAGCGGCCACAGGAAGTTGTTCCAGATGATCATGCCGTTGAGGATCGCCATCGCCGCGATCGCGGGCTTCGATATGGGCAGCACCAGCTTGAAGAAGATCCCGAACTCGGTCACGCCGTCGACGCGCCCGGCCTCGAGCAGCTCCTTCGGAATGCCGAGGAAGTACTGCCGGAAGAAGAAGATCGTCACCGCGGCCGCCAGGAAGGGCAGCACGATCACCGCGTAGTTGTCGGCGAGACCGACGTCGTTCACCATCACGTACAGCGGCAGCATCATCATCTCGAACGGCACCGTCATCAGGAGCAGCACGGCGACGAACGCGGCGTTCTTTCCGACGAAGTCGTACATGGCGAACCCGTAGGCCACGAACGAGCTGACCAGGAGCGTGCCGGCCACCTGCACGACGGTGAGCACGAAGGTGTTGAGGAACCACCGGAAGTACGGCCCGGAGTCGGTGAAGAGCATCACGTAGTTGTCGAGCGAGAGTGATGCGAGGTCGACGTCGAAGCTGATGCCGCGGCGGATCACTTCGTTCCCGTCCTGGAACGTCCCGACGAAGATCGCCACCAACGGGATCAGCACGATGAGCGTCAGGGCAAGCAGGAACAGCCCCTGAATGGCGCCGAACAGCCACCGCGGCAGGGCGTACTTCTCGCGTTCGAGGCTGCGACGGCTCATCGGTTCGCCTCCTTCCGGAAGGTTCCGGACAGGGTCAGGTTCGTGATGTTGATCGTCATGACCACGACGAGCAGGACGACGCCGACTGCCGAGGCGAATCCCAGGTCGTTCTCCTCGACTCCCTTTCGGTACAGATATCCGACGACGGTCAGGCCCTGGTTGTTCGGCGAGTTGTTGCCGGCATACAGCATGAAACTCTCGAGGAACATCGCCAGGCCGCCGTAGATGCTGATCGTCATCACGTAGATGATCGTCGGCTTGAGGTTGGGGATCGTGATCCGGAAGAACTGCTGTACCCGGCCCGCGCCGTCAAGCGATGCCGCCTCGTAGTACTCCGTGGGAATCGACTGCATCCCGGCGAGGAAGTACATGATGTTGACGCCCGTGTACCGCCACATGGCGAGCGCCAGCAGCGCGACGAGGCCGGGGACGTCCTCACGGAGCCACCGCACCGGATCCAGGCCGAAGAAGGTGACCACCTGGTTGATGAGGCCGGACTCGGTCTCCGAGAACATCAGCCGGAAGATGATGCCCGCGACGACGACGGAGGTCAGTGCCGGGACGAACATCGAGGCCTTGAACAACGCCTTGATGCGGGCGCTGCCGATCCGTGAGTTGATGATGGCGGCCAGGATCATCGGGATGGGGATCAGCAGCACCAGGGTCAGCACCATGTAGCGGACGCTGTTGAAGAGTGCCTGCCAGAAGACTCGGTCGTTCCACAGGCGCTCGTAGTTGGTCGCCCCGATGAAGGTGGCGTCGCCGTACAGGACCTGCTGGGTGCTCATGACGACGGACCTCACGAGCGGCACCGCCCAGAACGCCAGGAGCGTGATCACGAATGGCGCGATGAAGAGGTAGGGCGCCATGCGCTGCGAGTACAACAGCTTCTTCACTCGTGCTGAACCTTTCTGGACGAACGTCGTCTCGCAGCGCCGGGCACGCGGCACGGGGCGTCGGAGCAACGGCTGCGCGGGCGAGCGGGCACGGTCACGTGCTTCCGGCGCGGATCGGCCGCACTACCGGAAGATCCGCGGCGCGAAGTCGATGAGGTCGTGCTGCCAGGTGTCCCACCCGTGCGGCCCTTCGAAGAAGCCCGCGAACTCGTACTCGATGCCCACCTGGTCGAAGGTCTCCAGCGTCCCGACCACGGAGTCGTAGGTGAAGTCGGTGACGTTGCCGTTGTACAGCCGCAGCAGGGTCGTCCCGTCGTTGATGGCATCGGCATCGAGTGCGGCGGGGTCGCCGGAGTACCCCGCGGAGAACGTCCCGACGTAGGCGAACTCGCCCGGGCGGGTGGTCAGGATCTGCATCGTCTGACCGCCGCCCATCGACAGGCCCGCCAGGGCGCGCCGATCCGGGTCATCGCTGACGTTGAGCTGTTCCTCGGCCGCAGGGGCGAGGTTCTCCAGCAGCTCGGAGGTGAAGTCGTCGACGTTGCCGTTGCCCATCACGACGACCATCGGTTCCAGGTTCCCGTCGCGGAAGTGGTTGTCGAGGATGTTCTTCGCCTGCCCCATCTCGGTCCAGTCCGTGTAGCTCTGGCCGCCACCGTGCTGGAGGTAGAAGACCGGGTAGGGCTCCTCGCGGTCGACGTCGTAACCGGGTGGTGTCCAGGCGAGCGCGGTGCGCTCCCCTTCCGTCACGTCGCTGTGGTAGTTCAGCTCCCTGATCTCGCCACCTTCGCCGTCGGGGACGGGGGTGACCATCCGGGCGCTCTCGCCCGGGACGAAGAACTGGCTCCACGTCGGCTCGCTCGTCACCGAGGTCGGGTTCCCCGTGTCCTTGGTCGACTCGAGGTCGACGATGAAGCGGTAGTGGTACCACCCCGGCGAGAGCGGCCCCACGGTCCCGCGCCACCGGTCACCGGCCTTGCTCAGCTCCACCCGCGTCCACAGGTGGCTCGGGCCCCAGTTCGCCCAGACGGTGACGTGCTCGGCGTCCGCGAACTCGGTGGAGGTCTCGAAGGTCACGTATCCGTTCTCGTCCACCCACGGCGTCGGCGTCGTGCCCGGCGCCGGCGTCTCGAACGGTTCCTCGATCGGGAGGTGACCCGGGCTCATGCCCTCGAAAGGGGGCTCCTGGAACAGGCGCTGGGCGAAGTCGACGAGGTTCTCCTGCCACGCGTCCCAGTTGTGACCTGCGTCCGGGTTGGCACCGTCGAACTCGTGCTCGACACCGGCCCGGTCCAGGGCGTCCATCGCCGTGAAGACGTCGTTGTACGCGATGTCGGTCTGGTTCCCGACGTACAGCCGGAAGAGCTCCGTCCCCTCGTTGATCGCCTCGACGGGGAGGTCATCGAGGTGGTCGAAGCGCCCGGCGCCGAACGTCCCCACGTACCCGAAGTCACCGGGACGCGTCGCGAGCACGTCGAACGCCTGACCTCCGCCCATCGACAGGCCGGCAAGCGCCCGCTGCGACGGGTCACGGCTGATGTTGAACGTCCGCTGCGCCACCCTGGTGATGTGTCGCCGTAGCTCGGCCGGGAAGTCATCGACGTTGCCGTTGCCCATGACCACGACCATCGGCTGGATCCTGCCCGCCGCGTAGAGGTTGTCGAAGATCTGCGCGGCACGTCCGACCTCGGTCCAGTCGCGGTAGCTCTGGCCTCCGCCGTGCTGGAGGAAGAGGACCGGATACGGCTCCGGCCGATCCGCGTCGTAGTCCGGCGGCGTCCACGCGAGTGCAACCCGCTGCTCGCGCGCCACAGAGCTGCGATAGGTGAGCTCCTGCAGCTCGCCGCGGTCCGCGGCCGGTGCGTCGGCCAAGAGCTCTGCACCCTCCCCCGGGACGAAGAAGGTGCTCCACTCCGGCTCGGAGGCGACGCTCGTGTCGTTCGTCGGGTCCTTGACCGTCAGATGGTCGTCCGCCGTGATCTGGTAGTAGTACTGCCCCGGCTCGAGCGGTCCCAGGACTGCGGTGGCCACGTCGCCCCTCAGGGTGAGTCCGAACTCCGCCCAGTTGGCGGAAGGACCGAAGTTCCCCTCAGCGACGATCTGGGTGACCTCGCCACCCACCATCGCCTCGAGCTCGTCGACCGGCACGGTGAAGGTCGCGAAGCCCTCGTCGTCGACCGTCAGCCACGGCTCCGTCGCCGCGGCCGGCGTCACCGCCGCCCCCAGGGCGACGAGCATTCCCGCCGCACCGGCGATCATCTGCCGCCACGCTCCGGCCGCGGCGGGGCGGCCCTGCCGAAGGTCACTCACGTTGACTCCCCTCGTTGGGATGTCGCACCACCGCAGTACCCCCGGGCACGGCGACCGACCTCTGGTCCAGCAGCTCAGCGAGACGTTACCACGATGTATGCTCGCTGACCTGCGCGTTTATCACGTTGTATGCTCGCGCGAATCATTCTTGTGCGCACCGTCGACCCGTGTCAAGGCAACGCAGCAGCACACCCACGGCGCACGACACACACCGGCACGCTCACCTGGAGGACCCAACGATGGGCCGATATACACTCGGGCTCCCGGATCCGCGGGAACGAACGCAGTCGTACGGGTCCGCCCAGAGGGCTGCGGATGTCGCGGTACAGCACCTCCGCGTGAGGCGTCGGGTCCGGCTGACCGGCACTGGAGAGAACGCGGGGATGCGCAGTTGAGCGTGACTATGCGGGACGTCGCACGGTTGGCGCGCGTGTCGGTCAAGACCGTCTCGAACGTCGTCAACAACCAACCCCACGTGCATCCGAGCACGCGCTCGCGCGTGGAGAAGGCGATCTCGGAGCTCGGCTACCGGCCCAATCTCTCGGCACGAGGGCTTCGTTCCGGACGCACCGGCGTCATCGGACTCGCCGTACCCGAGCTACGGCAGAACTACTTCGCCGAGCTCGCGGACGCCGTGATCCTGGCCGCCGAGCGGCGCAACCTCAGCGTGATCGTCGGGCAGGCCGGCCGAGATCGCCAGCACGAGATCGACGTGCTCGCTCATGGCCTGCGCCAGACGGACGGGCTTCTGTTCAGCCCGGAGCGGCTGGGCACGGAGGACACAGATCTCCTGGACGTCGTCGACTACCCGCTCGTCATGCTCGGCGAACGGATCTTCGGAGGACCCACGGATCACGTCACGATGCACAACGTCTCGGCCTCGCGGGCCGCAGTGGATCACCTCATCGCGCAAGGGCGTACGCGGATCGCCGTTCTCGGCGCCCATCCGGACCGGCGCGAAGATCAGCTCCGTGCGGCCGACCTGCGCGTCCGCGGATACCGCCAGGCGCTGGAAGTTGCCGGGATACCGCACGACCGGAGCCTCGAACGGACCGTGGCGCCCTGGCACCAGGAGGACGGCGCCAACGCCACCAACGAGCTGATCGCCTCCGGCGTGGAGTTCGACGCGGTCTTCGCTCTCAACGACGCGCTGGCCCTGGGCGCGCTCCGATCGCTCGGGAAGTCGGGCCGGCGCATCCCGGAGGACGTCGCCCTGATCGGCTTCGACAACATCACCGACGGACGCTTCACCCTCCCCTCGCTCTCCACGGTCGACGCGGGCCGTGACGAGATCGCCGAGACTGCCGTCAGGATGCTCGTCGAACGGATCGAATGGGGCCCGCGGACGCAGCGACCGCCACGCCTGCACAAGGCCCGCTTCCACATCGTCGAACGCGAGTCGTCGGTCGTCACACCACGGGCGCACCGACGGTGAGGCCGTCCCAGCGCCGGCCGCGAGTGCCCTGCCGACGAACGGTGACGCACAGCGCTCAACCTCGACGACCGTCCGGCACACATGAGTGCCACGGGCGAGCAACCCTTCCGGAGATGTGATGTCCCCTCTTCCCCCGACCGCCGACCACGCCTGGCTACCCCCCGACCCCGGCCATGACCTCGGCTCACGCGCCGTCGCGATCGACGCAACCGGCCCCCTCGGGGAGACCGTCCGGGCCGAGCTCGTCGCGCTGACTGCCCGCCACGGGGGATCGGTCAGCTCGCCCGAGGGGGCCACCGTCGTGCTCATGACGGCGGACCGGGCGGCCGACGCCGGCATCGACCTGGAAGCGCTGGAGGAGGTCGGCGACATCCCGGACGACGGGTTCGCGCTGGTCCGTGCCGCCGGGAACGTCGCCGTCGTCGGCGGCTCGGACCGCGGTCTGCTCTACGGCTTCCATCACGTCCGACGAGCGGGCCTCGACCTCGACGCCCCGGACGGCGTCGAGGTCGATGCGCCGGCACACCCGATCCGCATGCTCGACCACTGGGACAACGTGGCCGTGCACCCGGTCATGGGGCGGGTGGAGCGGGGCTACTCCGGCGGCTCGCTCTTCTACGACGACGGTCGGCTCCGGCCGGACCTGACACGGGTCGGGCACTACGCGCGCCTGCTGGCGTCGGTCGGGATCAACCGCGTCGCGCTCAACAACGTCAACGTGCACGCCGCCGAGGCCAGGCTGCTGACGGACCGGCTGCACGACGTCGTCCGGCTCGCCGAGGTCTTCCGGCCGCAGGGCATCACCGTGTACCTCTCGGTCAGCTTCTCCTCGCCGATGACGTTGGGCGGGCTGCCGACGGCCGACCCGCTGGAGGAGTCCGTGCAGTCGTGGTGGCGGGCCGCCGTCGACCGGGTGTACGACGCGATCCCGGACTTCGGCGGGTTCGTCGTCAAGGCCGACTCCGAGGGCCAGCCCGGGCCGTTCGGCTACGGCCGCACGCACGGCGACGGCGCCAACATGCTGGGCCGGGCGCTCGCCCCGCACGGCGGGGAGGTGTTCTGGCGCGCCTTCGTCTACAACCACCAGCAGGACTGGCGCGACCGCTCCACCGACCGTGCCCGCGCTGCCTACGACCACTTCGCGCCGCTGGACGGCACGTTCGACGACAACGTCATCCTCCAGGTCAAGCATGGCCCCATGGACTTCCAGGTCCGCGAGCCGGTCTCCCCCGTCATCGGCGCCGTTCCGCGCACCCGGCTCGCGCTGGAGCTTCAGGTGACCCAGGAGTACACCGGCCAGCAACGCCACGCGTGCTACCTGGCGCCGATGTGGTCGCAGGTGCTGGGCTTCCCGTTCGGGGACGACGCCGCACCATCCGTCAGCCAGCTCGTCGCCGGCGCCGCCGGTGCCGCGGCCGACGCTTCCGCGGAAGCGCACTCCGGCGGCGTGGTCGCCGTCTCCAACGTGGGCGCCGACGAGCACTGGACCGGCCATCCGTTCGCGCAGGCGAACCTCTACGCCCTGGGCCGGCTCGCCTGGGACCCGGACCTGTCACCGGAGGGGATCCTCGACGAGTGGCTCGGCGCCACCTTCGATGACGACGCAGTCCGGGACGCGGCACGGTCGATCATGACCGGCTCCTGGCAGACCTACGAGTCGTACACCGCCCCGCTAGGGGTCGGCTGGATGGTCCGCCCCGGGCATCACTACGGACCCGACGTCGACGGGTACGAGTACACGCCCTGGGGCACGTACCACTTCGCCGACCGCGACGGCATCGGTGTGGACCGGTCCGTCGCCACCGGGACCGGTTACGCCGGCCTGTACCCCGAGCCGTGGGCAAGCCGCTACGAGCGTCCCGAGACGACGCCGGACGAGCTGCTCCTGTTCTTCCACCACGTGCCGTACACGCACCGGCTGCACAGCGGGAAGACGGTCATCCAGCACATCTACGACTCGCACTTCGAGGGTGTCGAGCGGGTCGAGGAGATGGTCGCCGCGTGGGAGGCGGTGGCCGACCGGGCGCCGTCGGCGGTCGCGCAGCGGGTGGGCGAGCGGCTTGCCGAGCAGCTGCGCTCCGCCGTCGAGTGGCGCGACCAGATCAACACGTACTTCCTCCGCAAGTCCGGCATCCCGGACGAGCAGGGCCGAACGATCTACTGACGTCCGTGCTGCCGCCGCCCGGCCTGCCGGCGAGCGGGCCGGTTCCGCTCAGCCGCGCCGCTGGGCGCTGTGCACGTAGGGGTTGGGGATCGTGACCTCGCGGACGACGTCGTTCACGTCGTTGGTCGGTGTCGCGCCATCGACGGGGCCGAAGTCCCGGCCGGTGACGACCATCCGATCGCGATAGACGTCGACGGTCAGCCCGCGGTTGATGTCCCGCGTGACGACCTCGCTGATGCCGTCCGTGCTCTCCCCGCGTGCGTCCCACTCGACCTGGACAGCGCCGGTGTTCACCGCCCAGAAGCCGTCCGGGTGGCCGCCATCGGTGCGCCGCTGCACGGCCCAGTCGCCCAGCTCCAACGGGTAGTGCGTGTGCCCGTTCAGGATGACGGCGTTCGGGTGCTCGCCGAGCATCCGGGTGATCCGGTCGTTGAACTCGTAGTGGTCGTGGTACCAGGGGATCCACGACGCCGACGCCGTGTCCCCGAGCGGGAAGTGCGAGATCACCAGGACCTGGGTCCGCTGCCGCGACCAGTGATCGAGGCGCCGGTCGAGCCAGTCGAGCTGCGCCTCGCTCATCGGGACCTCGGGCGGGCGCGCCTCCTCCTGGCCGAGGACGAGGACGGGCACGTCGACGCCGCCCTCGCCGGTCAGCAGGTACTCGCCCCAGACCTCGTCGCGGCCGGCGAAGTCGAGGAACCGGTCGCGCAGCACGGTCCACGGCTCGCCGGTGTAGCTCTCGTGGTTACCGATCGCGGCGGCGACCTGCTCCGGCAGCAGGCCCTCCGCGCCGGACATGACGTCGTCGATCTCCTGCCACTGCGCCGCGCTGCCGGTGTCGACGATGTCGCCCACCATCAGCAGGCCCGACGCGGCCGGCCGCACCGCGGCGAGGTCCTCGAGGGCGTGGCCGAGGTCGTCCGGGTCGCCCTGGATGTCGCTGACCACCCACGCCGACGTGGGGGTGCCCTGCGGCGCGCCTTCGGCCTCGCGGACGGCGACCGAGTCGATGGCCCAGTACCAGGAGTTCGCGCCCGATTCGAAGTGCCACCGGAACGTCGCGTCGCGTGCTCCGGCCGGCACGTCGACGACGACCTCCTCGTTGGCGTTCATCGCGGCGCCGTCGTAGTCGTCGGTGACCGTGCTGCTGTCGTAGCGGACGAGCTCGGTCTCCTCCCCGCCGTCGAACGAGACCGTGACGGTGGCCGACTGGCCCTCCCAGCCGCGGTAGTGGCTGTCGAAGGTCAGGAGCACCTCGCGGCGCCCGCGCACGTCGACGGGCTCGGAGGAGAGCGTGGAGGCGAACGTCTCGGGCACGTCGCCGCCGTCGGCGAACTCGTCGGAGTCGGCGACGGCGATCACGTCGTGCGCTCGGCCGAACCGGTAGCGCATCTGGTCCTCGGCGTCGTTCCAGAACTCGCGCGTGGTGAAGGACCAGCCGCGCCACTCCTCGATCCCGCCCCCTGCCATCGCCCCCGGGGTCTCGACGGACCAGCCCTCCGGCGGCTCGTGGGTGAAGCCGACGGTGCCGGGCTCGATCCCAGGGTCCTCGGCCCGGGGTTGCAGCCGGTCGGCGAGGGAGTCGAAGCTCTGGCGCACGAGCACCCCGTCGGTGGGGCGGCCGGTGCTGTCGGGTCGCTCACCACCCGGGCTGGCACCCGCGGTCGAGACGAGCGAGCAGACCAGGAGCGTGCTGACGGCACCGGCGACCGACGCACGACGAGACAGCGAGGGCACGGGGGACCTTTCGTCGTCGAGTGGGTGCCGACGACGCTAGCGAGGCTCGGTGACGTCGCGGCGACCGAGAGTGACCCGCTCGGTGAACATCACCCCCTGACGGGTATCAGTCCTCGCGCAGCACGACCACGTCAGTCGGCTCCAGCCGCAGCGTCTCGCCCTGGTCGATGCGCCGCCCGGTGAGCAGGTCGGTCCCGCCCACGTGCGCGGGCACCTCGACCGCCTCGGCGGCGTGGTTGAGCAGGAAGACGGTGCGCCGGCCCTCGCGCTCGCGAACGGCGAGCTCGAGGTCGGGGACGTCGGCGTACGGGCCGAGCAGCCCGTGCCGCTCGAGCAGCTGCCGCACCACCCACGCCGTGCCCGGCCGGTCCAGCACCGTGCCGACGTACCAGGCCTCGCCTCCGCCGTCGTGCCGGTGGCGGGTGACGGCGGCCCGTCCGGCGTAGAAGTCGGCGCCGTAGGTGCCCACGACGTCCGCGCCCTCGGGGACGAGCACGTCGAAGACGAGCTCGGCGTCGGAGACGATGGCCTCGCCCGGCCCGGGCTCCGACAGGCCCAGCGTCACCGGGTTGACGGTGCCGGGATCGAGCGAGTCGGTCTCCTCCACCCGGACCCCCATGAGGGCGGCGAGCGGGCCGGGCGGGTCCATCAGGAAGGCGTTGTCGTCCTCGTCCACGCGGCCGGACCAGCAGGTCGCGAGCACCGACCCGCCGCGCTCGACCACGGCGGCGAGCCGCTCGGCGACGTCACCCTTGAGCATGTGCAGCAGCGGCGCCAGCACGACGTCGTACCGCGTCAGGTCCGCCGTCACCGGCACGACGTCGACGCCGACGTTCGCGTCCCACAGCGCCCGGTACCAGCGCAGCGCGTGCTCGACGTAGGTCAGCCGGCGGTGGACACCGTCGGTGATCTCGGCCGCCCACCAGGAGTCCCAGTCCCACAGGACGGCGACCCGGGCGGGCGTGCGGGCGCCGAGCGTCGCGTCGCCGAAGTCCTCGAGCTCCTTCCCGAGTGCGGCCACCTCGCGGAAGGTGCGGGTGTCCGTGCGGCCGGCGTGGTCGAGCACCGCGCCGTGATACTTCTCCGAGGCCCCCTGGGACTGCCGGAGCTGGAAGTACAGGACCGCGTCGGCGCCGTGCGCCACCGACTGCCACGACCACAGCCGCAGCACGCCCGGCCGCTTGACCGGGTTCGCGTCCCGGTTCGCGGTGGTCGACGGCGTCTGCTCCATCACCCAGAACGGGGCGCCGTCCTTCAGGCCGCGGGTGAGGTCGTGGGCGAGCGCCATGCGGCTCGGGGCGTGCTCGCCGCGCGGGTAGTTGTCCCACGACGCGAAGTCCAGGTGCTCCGCCCACCGGTGGTAGTCCAGCCCGCGGAACATCCCCATGAAGTTCGTCGTCACCGGCGTTCCCGGGTCCACCGCCTGGATCGCGGCCTTCTCGTCCACGTAGTTGCGCAGCAGGGCGTCGGAGAAGAACCGCATGTAGTCGAGCGTGATGCCTTGGAACGCGGTGTGGTTCGGGCCGCGCCAGTGCTCGCTCAGGGCGCTGGGCGGCACGATCTGCTCGAAATCCGTGTACAGGTGCGACCAGAACATCGTGCTCCAGGCCTCGTTGAGGCGCCCGAGGGTGCCGTACCGCTCCTGGAGCCACACCCGGAACGCGGCGGCGCAGCTCTCGCAGTAGCAGGGCGGCGCCCCGCCGTACTCGTTGCCGACGTGCCAGGCGACCAGCCCCGGCGTGCCGACGTACCGCTCGGCGATCCGGCCGGCGAGCGCCGCGGAGAGCCGCTGGAAGACCGGTGAGCTGGGGCAGTGGTTGTGGCGCCCGCCGTACACGTGGCGCCGGCCCTCGAAGTCGGTCCGGGCCACCTCGGGGTGGCGGTGGGCGAGCCAGGGCGGCATCGCGCCGGTCGCCGTCGCCAGCACGATCCGGGCGTCGGCCTCGACCGCCCGCGCCACGATCGCGTCGAGCCGGGAGAAGTCGTAGGTGTCCTCGTCGGGCTGCAGGTGGGACCAGGCGAAGACACCGAGGGTGACCGTCTCGATCGACGCCGCGCCGAAGGCCGCGTAGTCCTCCTCCCACACGTCGCGTGGCCACTGCTCGGGGTTGTAGTCCCCGCCGTAGAGGATCTTCTCGGTGCGCGGCAGACGAGCGGTCACGGCTCTCCTCGAGTCGGTTCGGTCGGGCGGTCGGGCGACGACGCCGGCGCTCAGGCGACGAAGTTCGCCTCGACGTCCTGCACCATCCTGTCGCAGGTGCGCAGCAGCAGGTGGACGAGCAGCGGCCCCACCAGGCCGAGCACGGCGTCGAACGTGAGGTAGACGAGCCCCGCCATGACGACCAGGAGCGCGAGCACCCCGAGCGCCGCGAGCGGCGTGCGCGCCATGTAGTAGGCCGCGAGCCGGGCGACGTCCCGGGTGCGCAGCGCGAACAGAGAGGCGATGACGAGGGCGAGGCCGGCCCAGACCGCGACCATCGCCGCGATGACCACGAGCACCGACCGGTACCCCGCCGGGACGCCCGTGACCTCCAGGTTCGCCAGGCTGATCGCGATGATCGCCTCGACCGCGAGCGCCGGCACCCACAGCCTGAGCACGTCGCCCACGTTGAGCCGGTACCCGCGCAGGAACGATCGGGCGGGCTCCAGCGCCTCGGCCCGGGTCCGGTCCCGCAACGCGAAGAGGCCGGCGGCCACGGCCGGCCCGACCGGCACCAGGCACAGAGCCACCAGAGGGATGTTGCCCGCGGAACGGTCCAGGACCATCAGCGGCAGGGTGCCGGGCAGCGTGGTGAGGATCAGCAGCACCCCGACCACGAGGTACCAGTACACGGCGCCCGACACCCGGCTCAGGGGTCCCTCGCGGGGCTGCGCCTGCGCCATCAGGCCCACCACCCTCCCGTCGATGTGCTCGGGCGTGCGGTATGCGGCACGTTCCGGCACATCGACGTGCTCCGGAACCGAGCGCTCACCGTCCGAGGATCCTCACGTCGTCCACCCATGGTGGTGACTCGTCACGCACCGGGTCGATCTCCACGAGCGTGACCTCGTGCCGGCCGAGGGTCAGCTCCAGGTTCATCCGGCACCCGTCGACCGCCACCGACGTGTGGCGGCGGACGGGCTCGGCCGCCTCCCGCAGCGCGTCGAGCTGACGCGAGGTCGGGAAGCGCGGACGGCCCATCTCCCGCCAGGCGGCCCAGGCGTTGCCCTCGGTCTCGTTGACGGAGGACCGCATGACGAAGGCGGTGGCGGCGTCGACCGGCACGCTCAGCCGCAGCGTGTGCCGCTCGGGCTCCGGCCCGTCCTCGGTCCCGCCGACCGGCTGCCACCCGAGCACGGTGATGCGGCCGGCGTCGTCCCGGGTGATGAGGTGGTCCGCGCCGCGGGCGAGCAGGTGGCTGCCCATCCGGGCCATGAACGCGTACAGGTGGTAGGTCGGCTTCTTGATCTGGCCGTGCGTGAGCATCCCGAAACCGCCGTGGAAGATGCCGGTGGGGATCCCCACCTCCTCGAAGGTGTCCGAGAAGGTCCAGTAGGCGAAGGAGTCCACCAGGTCTCCGCCCGCCGCGAGCACGGGAGCAAGGTAGGCGGCGTTGTACGCGGTGTCGTGCACCGGGTTGTCCGGGCGGTAGGAGGAGTTGAACTCCGTGATGTGCACCGGCAGACCCGCGAGCGCGGTGCCCTCGAGGTGACGGCGCGGGGCGTCGAACTGCTCCAGCAGGGACGACGGCGCACGCAGCGTCTGATAGGTCCCGAACGGGACGTGCTGGGCCGGGCCGGTGGTGTAGGCGTGGCGGGAGACGAAGTCCACCGGCACGTCGCGCGCCGTGACGAACTCGGCGAACGGTGCCCACCACTCGTCCGAGCCGGGCGAGAGGGACGGCCCGCCCACCTGCAGGTCCGCGTCGACCTCCTTGACCGCGTGAGCGCTGGCCTCGTAGAGACGGTGGTACGCGTCCTGGTCACCGGACCAGAACTGCGCGAGGTTCGGCTCGTTCCACACCTCGATCGGCCAGGTCCGCACCTCCTCGATCCCGTACCTGCCCACCAGGTGCCCGACGACGCCGCGCACGAGGTCCGCCCACTCGTCGTGGTCGGCCGGCGGGGTGATGTTGCCCTGCCACCAGAACACCGTCCGGTCGCCCGAGGCGAGGGCCGAGGGCATGAATCCCAGCTCGAGGAACGGCTTGATCCCGAGCGCGAGGTAGGCGTCGACCACCTGGTCCACGTACGTGAAGGAGTGCAGCAGCCGCCGTTCCCCGGACACCTCGTACGGACGGTGGACGCCGACGTCGTCCCCGAGCAGCCCGTGCCCCCGGATGTGGTGGAACCCGATCTCGGACTGCACCAGGGCGAGCGAGTCCTGGTAGTCCTTCCGCAGGGCGAGGTTGAACCGGCCGGTGCCGACGCAGGCGCGCCACGCGTCGGTGAGGGTGCCGACCGGGCGGTCGGGCACGTGGATGATGGTCACGATCGACGTGTTCCTCTGCGGGATGGACAGATGACGGGCCGGCGACCGCTCAGGGGCTGCGGCCGCCGGCCCGGCGGGTCAGGTAGGGATCACTCGGTGACGCCGGCGGCGGAGTTCGCCCGCTCGACGTACTCGTTCATCCCCGCGCCTTCGAGCTCGGACACCCAAGCGTCCCACTCCTCCAGCGAGCGCTCGCCCAGGATGAACTGGGCCGTGGCCTGACGGGTCATGTCCTGCAGCGTGGTCTGCTGCAGACCGGCCTGCTCCTGCTCCATCTCGTCGTACGTGACTGGCGGCGGCAGCTCGAGCTCCTCCTTGACGGCGTTCATGTCCTCGATGAACTGGACCGCCTCGTCGCTGCGCATCGACATGTCGAGCTCCTCGGTGGAGCCGTGCGCCAGCGAGAAGACGCCGTTGTAGTACCCGTAGTCGGCGTTCAGCAGCTGCGGCGCCCCGGGGTTGATGTGGCCCCAGTTGATGTCCTCGTGCAGGACGCGCTGGTCACCCTCCCGCTCGAAGGTCTCGCCCTCGACGCCCCACTTGGCGAACTCGAGGCCCTCGTCGGAGTAGTAGAGCCAGTCGACGAACTGCAGCATGGCCAGGAAGTCGTCCCGCTCCGCTGCCCGCGCCGAGAACATCAGGCCGGACTCCAGCCGCGAGCCCGCGGCGATGAAGTCACCGGCCGGGCCGCCCGGCACGGTGATGAGGGACAGCTCCGCCTCCGTGTTCCCGAGCTCCTCGAACGCCTGCCGGTACTCGAGGATGATCTGGTCGCTGCCGCCGATCGCCGCCGCCTGTCCGGAGGCGAACTTCTGCTCTGCCTGCTCGTCGGACTGGGTCATCGCCTCCGGGTCGAGGAGGCCGTCCTCGACGAGGCCGGCGAAGTACTCGACCAGCGACCGGTACTCGTCCGACCCGCCGGCGTACACGTACTCGCCGTCGTCCTGGTTCCACTGCAGGCCCTCGCCGAAGCTCCAGCCGGCGACCGTGCCGAAGTTCGGCGCGGCGGCACTGAGCGTGGCCTCGATGGGACCGTCGATGGACCAGCGGTCGGTGTACGGGTAGGTCAGGTCCGGGTTCTCCTCCTGGATGGTCACCAGCTGCTCCTGGAACTCGTCCCAGGTGCGCGGGTGCTCCAGGCCGGCGGCGTCCCACAGGTCCTGCCGGATCACGATGGTGTAGGCACCCGGGATCGGCACCTCGTGGAGGCCGGGGATCATGTAGTACCGGCCGTCTTCCTGGGTCTGCTGCTCGATCTCCGCCTGCAGTCCCCACTCCTCGACCTTCTGCTGGAAGTTGGGCATGTACTGCACGTACTCCGAGATCGGCAGCAGCGCGCCGCCGCTGACGAACTGGGTCTCATCACCCGCGTACGTCACCGGCATGATGTCCGGCGCGTCCCCGGAGGAGACGAGGACCGAACGCCGCTGCTCCATGTCCTCCAGCGGCACGTTCTCGTACTGGAACGTGACGTTCTGGTCCTCCTCGAGGTGCTGGATGATCGGCCAGTCGCCCTGGAACGGGTAGTTGACGTGGTCCCGGTAGAGCAGGCTGAACTCCACCGGCTCGGTGGCTCGGAAGGTCGTGCCGGCCTGGAAGTCCTCCATGTGGCCGACCTGGCTCTCCATGTCGACCTCGCCGCCACCACCACCGCCGCCACCACCACCGCCGCCCCCGGTGTCGACCGAGCACGCCGCCAGCGTGATGCCCGCGGCCGACGCGGTGAGACCCGCGATGGCCCTTCTGCGAGTGATCATCGTTGTTCTCCTCGTGTTGTTGGATTCTCGTCGCTACGACGGTCCGGTGGACGTCTTCGTCGACTCCCGACGGGCCGTCGGGCACGGCACCCGCCTCACCCCTTCACGGATCCGAGCATCACGCCGGAGACGAAGTACTTCTGGACGAAGGGGTAGAGGCAGACGATCGGCAGGACGGTCAGCAGCATCGCCACCGACTGGAGGTTGGCACCGATCTGGGACTCCTCCATGCCGGCCTCCCGCCCGGCACCGCTGGCCCCGGACAGCAGGTTGCGCAGGTACAGGGTCACCGGCTGCAGATCCGTGTCGCTGAGGTAGAGCATGGCGGGGAACCACGAGTTCCAGAACGCGACGGCGTAGAAGAGGATCATCGTGGCGATGACCGCCTTCGACAGCGGCAGCACGATCCGGAAGAAGATGCCGTAGGTGCTGAGTCCGTCGACGGCGGCCGCGTCCTCCAGCTCGCTCGAGAAGTTCTCGAAGAACGCCTTCATGACGAGCAGGTTGAAGGCGCTGATCGCGTTGGGGATGACGATCGCCCACACGGTGTTCTTGAAGCCGAGCCCGGAGATCAGCAGGTAGTTCGGGACCAGTCCGCCGTTGAAGAACATGGTGACCACGACCATGCCGATGAAGAACGCCCGGCCCTTGAGGTGCTTCTTCGCCAGGGCGTAGGCCATGGTCGTCGTGAGCACCATCGCGATCGCGGTGCCACCGAACGTCTGGATGAGGGTGTTCATGTACCCCGTCCAGAACCGCTCCTGGTTGAACACCCACTCCAGCGTCGTGAGGTTGAAGCCCCGTGGCCACAGGTTCACGTTCCCGGCCATGATCTCGCCCTGGGAGCTGAACGCCTTCGCCACCAGGTTGATGAACGGGTAGAGGGTGATCGCGCAGATGACCACGAGTGCGGTGCCGTTGACCACCCGGAACACCCGGTAGGACGGCGTGTCCTTGACGGTGGTCGGGACGCTGCGGACCCGCGTGATGTCGGGGACCTGCGGGGTCGTGCTCACCATAGTGACGCTCCCGTCACACGCCGGGCGACGGCGTTGGCCGAGAGGACGAGGATCAGGCCGATCAGGGCCTCGAACAGCCCGATGGCCGCGCCGTAGGAGAAGTTCCCGCTGTTCAGCGCCACGCGGTAGACGTAGGTCGCGATGACGTCAGCCGTCGGATACGTCAGCGGGTTGTACAGCAGCAGGACCTTCTCGAACCCGACGGCCATGAACGTGCCGATGTTCAGCACCAGCAGCACCACGATGGTGGGCACGAGGCCGGGGATCGTGACGTGCCAGGTCTGCTGCCACCGGTTGGCCCCGTCGATCCGGGCCGCCTCGTAGAGCTGGTCGTCGATCGTGGTCAGGGCGGCCAGGTAGAGGATCGTGCCGAAGCCGACCGTCTGCCAGATCTCGGAGGAGACGTAGATCTGCCGGAACCACCCGGGTTCCTGCATGAAGGTGATGGCGTCGCCGCCGAACGCCTCGACGATCTGGTTGACCGTGCCGTTGACCGCCGTCAGCTGGAACACGAAGCCGGCGACGATCACCATCGACATGAAGTGCGGCAGGTACGTGATCGTCTGGGTGATCCGCTTGAACTTCCGTGAGCGGAGCTCGTTGAGCATCAGCGCCAGCGCGATGGGCATCGGGAAGACGACGATCAGGGTCAGCGCACCCAGGATCACCGTGTTGGTGAAGACCCGCCAGAACATCGGGTCCTGGATGAACATCTCGAAGTAGTAGAAGCCGACCCACTCGTCGCCGAACATCGAGCTGCCGGGCCGGAAGCGATTGAACGCGACGAGGTTCCCCAGCATCGGGGTGTAGCGGAAGATGAGCAGCCACACGACCGGCAGGATGAGGAAGGTGTAGAGCCGCCAGTCCTTGCGCAGCGCGAGGCGCCACTCGTCGGCGTGACGACGCAGCCAGCCACGACGGGCCGAGGGGGGTTCGGGGGGCGCCACCGGCTCGGCGAGCGGCTCCTCCGTGGTAGGGGCCGGGGTACGCGTCGTGCTCACCGGAGACGCACCCGGTCGAGGGGTCCGGGTCGGCGCATGTTTCTCACCTCGTCGTGATCGCCGTGCCGAAACTATCGATACGGACGCTGCGGGTTTTCGAAGATTAGGGGGCCTACCACATCACGTCAAGACGAGGCCAGCCGTCGTGATCAAGATGTGATACCCCCCGAAGCCCAGTCGAGGCACGGCACACCTCGCATCCCGGTGACCCATGGTCACACGAGGCGGCTTCTGAAACTTTCGCGCCTCGGTGACACCGCGGTCACGATCCGACGGTCACGTCGACGGTCAGGCGCCGCGTGTGGTCGACGACCCGCAGGTCACCGACGAGCCGCAACGGCAGGGCCGACTCGACGTCGGCGGCGGAACGGGCGAGCCGCAGCTCGACGTCGCCCGGCTCGACCACGCGGCGGCCGTCCCGCAGGGTGAAGGACGTGACGTCGGCCGGCACGGTGAACCGCACGCGCCTCGCCTCCCCCGCCTCGAGCGGCACCCGCGTGTAGCCGATCAGGCGCACGAGCGGTCGCGTCACGGAGGCGACCGGGTCGTGCAGGTAGAGCTGGACGACCTCGGTGCCGGCACGTTCGCCGGTGTTGCGCACGGTGACCTCGACACTCGCCTCGCCGTCGACCGCCCAGTCTGTCCGGTCGGACGCGGCGTCCTCCCACGCGAAGGTGGTGTAGGACAGGCCGTGCCCGAACGGGAACAGCGGCGTGGGGTCGATGTTCGACACGTCCGTCTTCGTCCCGAGCCGCTGGGTCAGGTACGTGCCGGGCTGGGCGCCCTCGTTCCGAGGCAGGCTCACCGGCAGACGTCCGGAGGGGTTCGTCCGTCCGGTGAGCACCTCGGCGAGGGCCTGCCCGCCCAGCTGGCCGGGGAAGAACGCCTGCACCGTCGCGGCGGCCCGCTCCACCAACGGTCCGACGGCATAGGGGCGGCCCGTCAGCAGCACCAGCACCACGGGGGTACCGGTGTCGAGGATCGCCTCGACGAGGTCCGCCTGGACCCCGGGGAGACGCAGGTCGGTCGCGTCGCACCCCTCGCCCGAGGTGCCGCGTCCGAAGAGGCCGGCCTGGTCGCCGACGGCGACGACGGCGACCTCGGCCGCCCGCGCCGCCTCGACCGCGGCGGCGAAGCCGGAGGTGTCCTCGCCGGTCACCTCGCAGCCCAGGGCGTAGGTGACGTCGTCGACCTGGTCCCGCAGCTCCTGAAGCACCGAGGGGATGTCGATGCCGATCTCCGCCTCGGGGTGACGCACGCCGACGTGCGCGGGGAAGGAGTAGCAGCCGAGCATGGCCATGGCGTCGTCGGCGCGCGGGCCGACGAGTGCCACCCGGGTCTGCGGCCGCAGCGGCAGGGTGCCGTCGTTGTCGACCAGGACGATGCCCTCGCGCGCGAGCCGCAGCGCCACGTCCTGGCTCTCGGCGTCGTCGAGGCGGATGCCGTCCGGGTCGGGCACCTCGGGAGCGTAGTCGGCGTCCAGCAGCCCGAGCTCGGCCTTCTGAACGAGGACGCGACGAAGTGCCGTGTCAATGAGCGCCTCGTCGATCTCGCCGCGCTCGACCGCCTCCACGAGGGGCTCGCCGTAGCAGTGGATGGTGGGCAGCTCGACGTCGACGCCGGCGTTGAGCGCGAGGTGCGCCGCCTCGGCCTCGGTCCCGGCGACCCCGTGCAGCATGAGCAGGAACTTCACGCCGAAGTAGTCCGCGACGACGGTGCCGTCGAACCCCCATGTCTCGCGCAGCAGCCCGGTGAGCAGGTCGCGGTCCGCGGCCGAGGGGACGCCGTCGATCTCGGAGTAGGAGTGCATGACCGAGCCGACCTTGCCCTCCACGACCGCCATCTCGAACGGCGGGAGGATGACGTCGGCGAGCTCGGTGCGGCCCATCGAGACGGGAGCCAGGTTGCGGCCCGCACGGGAGGCGGAGTAGCCGGCGAAGTGCTTGAGCGTGGCGAGGACGCCGCCGTCCTGCAGGCCCTTGACGTAGGCCGTGGCCACGGTGCCGACGAGGTAGGGGTCCTCACCGATGGTCTCCTCGACCCGGCCCCACCGGTAGTCGCGGACCACGTCGAGGACCGGCGCGAGGCCCTGGTGGACCCCGACGGACCGCATCGAGGTGCCGATGCGGCGGGCCATCTCGCCGACGAGCTCTGGGTCGAAGGAAGCACCCCAGGAGAGCGGCACCGGGTAGGCGGTGGCCTTCCAGGCGGCGAACCCGGCGAGGCACTCCTCGTGCACGAGGGCAGGGATGTTCCAGCGGTTGGCCGCGACGACCTCCCGCTGCGACCGCGCCAGCCCACGCGCCCCGGCGGCCGGCTCGACCGGGGTGGTGCCGAACGGCCTGGTGAGCTGACCGAGACCGTCGGCGATGACGTTCTCCCAGGTGAGCGGCTCACGGGTGAGGTCGGACTGGTACGGGGCGACGCCGCCGTTGGTGGCGTCGGCACCGACCCAGAGGCCGACGAGCTGCGAGGTCTTCTCCCGCAGCGTCATGTGCTGCACGAGGTGCTCGACCCGCTCCGCGACGGGGCGGCGGCTGTCCTGCCACGGCTCCACGGCGAGCGTGGGCGCGTGATCGTCCGTCATGTCGGCCTCCGGGTCCCACGGCTCCGTGGGTCGAGCGTCGGTGCCGCCTCCGCGAAGTCGACGGCGAAAATTATCGCTGGCGAGGGCGAAAATGCCCCTGAAACAGGACAGTAGAGAGGCGAATGTCCCTCGTCAAATGCCACCCGGGGCGAGCCGTGCCCCCGGGACATCTGCGCCAAGTATGGTCTCGACCAGCAGGTTGTCCGACCCGTACGATCTCGAAAGAGTTTCGCCCTAGACTGGCGTGGCCGGACCATTGACAAGGACGTTTCCGAGATGAGCACCACCACCATCGCGACGATCGCGGAGGAGGCCGGCGTCTCGGTGCCCACCGTCTCGAAGGTCCTCAACGGCCGCCCGGACGTCGCGCAGGCCACCCGGCAACGGGTGGAGCAGGTGCTCGAGAAGCATCAGTACCGTCGCCGGAACACCTCCCGGTCCGCCGGCTCGCGGCTGGTGGATCTCGTGTTCCACGAGCTGGATTCCGCGTGGGCCGTGGAGATCATCCGCGGGGTCGAGCGGGCGGCGCACGAGAACGGGCTGAACGTGGTGCTCTCGGAGCTGGCCGGCGCGCACCGGCCCCGGCAGACCTGGCTCGACGGCGTGATCGCCAGGCGACCGCTCGGCGTCATCCTCGTCCTGTCGGACCTGGATCCAGGTCAGCGCCGGCAGCTCGAGACGCGCAACATCCCGTTCGTCGTGGTCGACACGGCCGGTGAGCTGCCCGCTGGCGTGCACGCGGTGGGCTCGGCGAACTGGAACGGCGGGCTGGTCGCCACCCGGCACCTGCTCGAGCTCGGCCACCGCAGGATCGGCGTCATCACAGGTCCGCCGGACGTCATGTGCAGCCGGCAGCGCCTGGACGGGTACCGAGCGGCGTTGGACGAGGCGGCCATCCCGGTCGACCCGACGATCGTGCGGGACGGCCGCTTCAGCGCGGAGAGCGGCTACGACCGCGGCCTTCAGCTGCTGGACACGCCCGACCGGCCGACGGCGATCTTCGCCGGTAACGATCTGCAGGCCATGGGTCTGGTGCGGGCGGCGCGCGATCGTGGCCTCTCCGTGCCTGGGGACCTGTCGATCGTCGGCTACGACGACCTCTCGGTCGCGTCGTGGACCACGCCGCGGCTCACCACCGTCCGCCAGCCGCTGGTGGACATGGCGCACGTGGCCACGACGATGCTGGTGCGGCTCGCGGCCGGGGAGACGCTCACGATGCCGCGGATCGACCTCGCCACCGAGCTCGTGGTGCGTGAGTCGACGGCGCCTCCCACCTGAGGGACCCCGGTCCGACGTCGGGGCATGCCGGAGGCCTCAGGGAGACCCCTCGCGACCGACGGTTTCCTCGTACGCCTGCTGGAGGCGCTCGGACGCGAGCGGGCGCCCCGGGTGAGGGCGCGGGACTCCGACGTGGATCTCCCGGAGCTCGTCGATGAGGTCGTCGACAAGAGCGGGTGACTCGGCCAGGAGGCGGGCCCGGATGGTCAGCTCGGGCGACGTCGGGCGGTGGCGCATGCCCCACGTCCCGAGCGCGACCATGACCGGAAGCGTCTGGATCCCTGCCTCGGTCAGCGAGTACGTCGCTCGCCGACCCCGCGTCGCGTCGTCGCGCGAGAGCAAGCCCTCGTCGACGAGTTTCCGGAGCCGGCTGGCGAGGATGTTCGATGCGATGCCCTCGTCGTTGCGGGTCAGGAGCTCGCGGAAGTGCCGGCGACCGCCGAACACGATGTCACGGAGGACGATCAGGCTCCACGCATCACCCAGCACCTCCACCGCCGCATTGATGGCGCACCCCGACCGCGGCTGCCCTCTCACGTTCGACCTCCCAACTGGTTGCAGATCAAGATCACTCGACACTAGGGTTCGGGTGATCTTATTTTGCAACTACACACCCAGGAGTGCCGATGTCCCGGACGCGAGTCCACAGTCTTCTCGTCTCCTCCGATGGGTACGCCGCCGGCGACCATGTGACCTTCGAGAAGCCGATCGGGGACGCGGGCGCGCTCTTCGGCAGGTTCGACGGACGCGTCATCCACGGGATCCACGGGGTCGAGGAGCCGGTGACCGTGGACAACGCCCTGTTCAGCATGTGGGGCCAGGGCGTCGGGGCGGAGATCATGGGCCGTCGCAAGTTCGGACCGCAGACGGGTGAGTGGCCGGACGACGGCTGGACCGGGTGGTGGGGAGACGCGCCGCCGTTCCGCACCCCCGTCTTCGTGCTGACCCATCACCCGCGCGACGTGATCGAGTTCGACAACGGCACCTCCTTCCATTTCGTCGACGCCTCGCCGGAGGAGGCGCTTCGCCTGGCGCAGACCGCGGCCGGCGGGCTGGACGTGCGCATCGGTGGCGGGCCGTCGACCGTGAGCGAGTTCCTGAAGGCCGACCTCGTCGACTTCCTTCATCTGGCGATCGTCCCGATCGTGCTCGGTGCCGGTGTTCGGATCTGGGACGACCTCGCCGGCCTCGAAGAACGATTCAGCGTCGAGTCCATCAGCACGGCCAGTGGCCTGACACATCAGCTGTGGAACAGGAACCCGCACCACCCCAGGTAGACGGTCGTCGGCAGGATGACCGGTCAGCCCGTTGCGCTCGCCGCCCGGCGCCGGGACGGCCGCCCGGTCTCGTCGGTCATGTCCTCCAGCTCGCGCCCCTTCGTCTCGCTGACGAACCGGTGCACCAGGAAGAAGGAGATGGCCGCGCAGGCTGCGTAGAGTCCGTAGGCGAAGCTCAGCCCGATCTCCGACAGCACGGGGAAGGTCGTCGAGACGGTGAAGTTCGCGACCCAGTTGAACGCGGTCGCGACCGCCACGGCCGTGGCGCGGATGCGGTTCGGGAACATCTCGCCGAGCATCACCCACATCACCGGGCCCCAGGTGGCGCCGAAGAACACCACGAAGCCGTTCGCACCGACGAGGGCGATGAGCCCCCAGGGATCCGGCAGGCTCGTGCCGCCGTCGCCGGCCTGCGCCTGGGAGAAGGCCACGGCCACCGTGGCGAGGGTGACGGCCATGCCTCCGGAGCCGACCAGCAGCAGGGGCCGGCGACCGATCTTGTCGACGAGCAGGATGGACAGGACGGTGACCGCCACGTTGATCACCGAGGTGATGACCGACGTGGTGAGCGCCTCCTCCTCGGCGAATCCGACCGACCGCCACAGCGTGGTCGAGTAGTAGAAGATCACGTTGATGCCGCCGAACTGCTGGAAGACGGCGAGCGCGATACCGACCCAGACGATCGGCTTGAGCCCGAACGTGCGGCCGAGGAGGTCCCTCAGGCTCTCGGCCGACTCCCGTGCCAGGGACCGGCGGATCTCCTCGACCTTGCGCGCCGTGTCCCGCACCCGGGTGTAGTCCCGCAGGACCCGGGTCGCCTCCTTGATGCGGCCCTTGTCCACGAGGAACCGTGGCGACTCGGGGATCGTCAGGGCGAACAGCCCGTAGCCGACTGCCGGCAGGGCCTCCGCCCAGAACATCCACCGCCAGGCCTCGCGGCCCGCCCACAAGGTCTCGGCCGCCCCGCCTGCCGCGCCCGC
This sequence comes from Georgenia alba, assembly GCF_042665525.1. Taxonomy (NCBI): domain Bacteria; kingdom Bacillati; phylum Actinomycetota; class Actinomycetes; order Allobogoriellales; family Allobogoriellaceae; genus Georgenia; species Georgenia alba. Next base: position 650,631 of record NZ_JBHTCQ010000001.1, on the reverse strand, counting down.
GAGGGCGGCGTCCGAGAGCAGCGCCGCGAAGATGCCCAGCACGATCGCCAGCTGCTGGAGCGAGGCGAGCCGCCCGCGCACGCTCGTCGGCGCCACCTCCGCGATGTAGGCGGGCGCGATGACCGACGCGGCCCCGACCGCGAGGCCGCCCAGCACGCGCCAGGCGATAAGGTCCGCGGTCCCCACGGCGAACCCGGAGCCGACCGCCGAGACGAAGAACAGGATGGCGGCGAGGAGCATGACGCGCACGCGCCCCCAGCGTGCGGCGAGCGTCCCGGAGAACCAGGCGCCCACGACGCAGCCGAGCAGTGCCGAGGAGACCGCGAAGCCCTGCAGGAAGCCGCTGATGCCGAAGTCGGCGCTCATCGCATCGATCGCGCCGTTGATGACCGAGGTGTCGAAGCCGAAGAGGAAGCCACCGAGCGCCGCGGCCAGGCTGATGCCCACCACCTGCGGCGCGACGTCCGGTCTCCGGTCCTCCTGCTCGCTGCTCATGGAACCTCCCGTCGGGTCAGCAGACCCGTCCCAGGGGAACACGTGAGCCGCGCGCACACGAATCGGCCCGCCGCGCGGGCACTTCTCCTACCCGTTCCCCCGGCGGAGTCCGACATGGCCGGATCACTCGCCATGACGGCGCCGACACCCGACGTCCCCGGCACCGCGCCGGCCTGGCTTCCACGACGCGGCATGACCTCGGGCGCGGGGCCGGTCCCTGCCCTTAGGCTGCGGCCATGCCGGGATCGATTCTTGGAACCTCAGTCCGCCGGGTCGAGGACCCGGACCTGCTCGTCGGCCGCTCCACGTACGTCGACAACCAGCGCGTGGACGGGCTGGTGCACGCGGTCTTCGTGCGCAGCCCGTTCGCGCACGCTCGCATCACGGGCATCGACACCAGCGAGGCCGCCGACGCCCCCGGGGTGCTCGCCGTCTTCACGGCCGAGGAGCTCGGGACCGACCCGGTGCCCGCCTTCGCCATCGCGAACCCCGCCTGCGCGCGGTCCGTCCTCGCCACCGACAAGGTCCGCTTCGTGGGGGACCCGGTGGCGCTCGTCGTCGCCGAGACCCGCACCCAGGCGGTGGACGCCGTCGAGCTGGTCGACGTCGACTACGAGGACCTCGACGTCGTCGCCGACGTCGAGTCCGCGGTGGCGGACGGGGCGCCGCTGCAGTTCGAGGACATCGCGCGCAATGTCGCGGCCAGCCGGTTCGAGGACGGCGTGGACCCGCTGGCCGGGGCCGCCCACGTGGTCCGCGCGCGCCTGGAGAACCAGCGGGTCGCGACCTCCCCGATCGAAGGCCACGCGATCCTCGTCCAGCCCACCGACGACGGCGGCCTGACCGTGTGGGTCTCGACCCAGCAGCCGCACATGGCCCGCGACCTGGTCGCCCAGCACACCGGTCTCGACCCGGAGAAGGTGCGCGTCATCGCCCCGCACGTCGGCGGCGCGTTCGGCGGGAAGGCCGGCATCGGCGCCGAGCACGCCGCCGTCACGTCGGCCGCGCTGCGCCTCGGCCGGCCCGTGAAGTGGGCGGAGACCCGCAGTGAGGCGATGCTCTCCATGCACGGGCGCGGGCAGGTGCAGTACGCCGAGCTCGGCCTGCGCGAGGACGGCACGATCGTCGGCCTGCGGGCCCGGATCCTCGGCGACTGCGGCGCGTACGCGGGCTTCGCCGGCGGCTTCCCGACGGGACCGACCCGGCTCATGGCGCAGGGGCCGTACGAGATCCCCACGGTGGCCGTCGACGGTCTCGCCGTGCTCACCAACACCGCTCCGGTCGGCGCCTTCCGCGGGGCCGGCCGGCCCGAGGCGACGGCGATGCTCGAGCGGATGATGGACATCGCCGCGGACGAGCTCGGCCTGGCACCCGAGGAGATCCGGCGCCGCAACTTCATCGCGCCCGAGAAGTTCCCGTACGAGACGCGCACCGGGGCCACGTACGACGTCGCGGACTTCGACCTGCCGCTGCGGGAGGCACTGCGCGTCGCCGACGTCGAGGGCGCCCGCGCCGAGCAGCGCCGCCGGCTGGAGGCCGGCGAGAGCCGCCTGCTCGGCATCGGGATCGCCACGTACGTGGAGATCACCGGCTTCGGCGGCTCGGAGTTCGGCTCGGTCCGCATCCACGACGACGGCAGCGCCACGGTGATGTCCGGGACGTCGGCGCACGGCCAGGGGCACGCGACGAGCTTCTCGATGATCGTCTCCGAGCGGCTCGGCATCCCGCTGGAGAAGATCCGCTACGTCCAGTCGGACACGGCGCTGGTGCGTAGTGGCGGCGGCACGGGCGGATCGCGGTCGCTGCAGCTGGGCGGCTCCGCCGTCGGCAAGGCCGCCGACGAGGTGTACGACAAGGCTCGTGAGCTGGCGGCGAACCTGTTCGAGGCCAGCCCGGAGGACATCGAGATCGTCGAGGACGGCCTGGGGGTCCGCGGCGTCCCGGACCGGCAGGTCACCTGGACCGACCTGGCCGCCCGGGCCGCGGAGGACGGGGTCGAGCTCGGCTCGGACACCGACTTCACGCTGCCGGGCGCCACCTTCCCGTTCGGCGCGCACGTCTCGATCGTCGAGGTCGACACCGAGACCGGGCATGTCGTGCCGGTCCGGCACATCGCGGTCGACGACTGCGGCCGCGTCCTCAACCCGCTCATCGTGACCGGGCAGCAGCACGGCGGCGCGGTCCAGGGCATCTCCCAGGCGCTGTGGGAGCACTTCGTGTACGACGAGGTGGGCACGCCGATCACCTCGACGTTCGCCGACTACGCGATCCCGACCGCGGCCGACACGATCATGCTCGAGACGAGCAACACCGAGACCCCCACGCCGTTGAACCCGCTCGGCGCGAAGGGCATCGGCGAGTCCGCGACGATCGGCTCCACCCCGGCGGTGCAGAACGCCGTGGTCGACGCGCTCTCCCACCTGGGCGTGCGGCACGTCGACCTGCCGTGCACGCCGCAGCGGGTCTGGACCGCGATCCAGGCGGCCCGGGCCGGACGGCCGCAGGACCCGTGGCGCGAGCCGCCGGAGGTGTTCGCCACGTTGCCGCGCGACGGCGAGGGCCCCGAGCCGACCGGCGGCGACCTCTAGCGGCGCCGGCTGCGGCGGCCGGCGAGGCGCCGCGCCGTCCCGGCCAGCCGGTCCCACGGGACGAACGAGGCGTACGCGGCCCCGGAGAGCTGGTAGCGGAAGGTGATGTCCATCAGCGCCTTGATCCCCCAGTGCATCCCGAAGACGGAGGCCACCCACACCTGGGCGATGCGCGGGTGGAGCAGGGCGGCCGGTGCGGCGAGCTCGAGCGCCAGCGACGGGGCCGCGGCCAGCGTCCAGGGCGCCCGGTAGGGGTACAGCGCCTTCCCGAGCGGCGCCGCCGAGGACCCGAGGACCTCCTTGCGCAGGCCGTCGGCGGCAACCTGGCTGCGCAGGGCGTCCCCGGTGCCCCAGCGCCAGCCGAGCGGGCCCTGGATCTTGGCCATGCCGGCGAGCCAGTAGGCGACCGTCGTCACCGCGGACGCCACGTGCGCCGGGTAGCCGTACCGCCAGTCCGGTATCGGCACCGGGCGGCCGCGGCGGACCCGTACGAGGGCGTCGACGCTCCAGGCGTCCGCCGCCGGGCTGAACCCGGCCACCAGCGTGTGCAGCACGGCGGTGTTGTCGCTGTGGAAGATCATCGACCACGAGTTGCGGTAGCTGACGGTCCACAGCAACAGGCACGCGTGGACAGGACCGGTCACGCGGTGCCAGAGGCCGAGGGTGAAGGCGGTGCCCGCCGCGAGCTCGGCGACGACGAGGGCGTCGGCGACCGGTGCGGGCAGTGGGCGGCGCAGCACGCGAACGGGACCCACCGGCGCGAAGAGGACCGGGTCGGTGCGATGCACCCGGGCGAACATCCGGCGGCGCGGGACGAGGTAGGCGAGGGTGTACGCGCCGAGCACGATGCGGGACCCGGCGAGCCGCTCCGGCGGGACGGCCTCGAAGAGCCGCCGGCCGGCCCGGGCGCTGAGGTCCGCCAGGCACCGGGCGAACGTCCGCGCGGCGCGCATCAGCCCGCCTTCCGCTCGTCGTGGTCCCCGCCCGGCACGACCGGTGCGGCCGGCCCGGGCGCTGAGGTCCGCCAGGCACCGGGCGAACGTCCGCGCGGCGCGCATCAGCCCGCCTTCCGCTCGTCGTGGTCCCCGCCCGGCACGACCGGTGCGGCCGGCCCGGCGGGAGCGGCCGACGCGGCAGGTGCGGCGGGCACGACGTGCGCCGGCGGCGGGGTCGCGGCGGGAACGGGCTCCGCCGCACCCAGCTGCACCGAGCGCAGCGGGGCACGATGCCCGGCGAAGAAGTCGTCGTAGACGTAGGTCGACCGCAGGACCCGGACGCGCACCGGCGGCTCGAGGTCGCCGGACAAGCGCGCCAGCACCTCCCGGGCCAGGTCGTCGGCACCCGCGGCGGACGAGGCACGCTTGGCGACCTGGCGCCGCACCTGGTTGAAGCCGCCGTCGCCGAGGCGCCGGTAGGGCACGTCCCGCGTGGTGCCGTCCGCGTGGTCGGCGACCACGTGGACCACCCGGCCGTGCCGGCGCCGGCGTGCGCTGAACATCGGGTAGTACGAGAGCGGGAAGTCGTCCACCTTCTCGGCGGACCAGTTCTGGCGGACGGGGCTCGCGACGGCGGCCACCAACGCCGCCCCCAGCAGCAGCGCGACGGGTCTGGCGTCGGTCATGGTGTTCCTCCGATGGTCGTGGCCGCCGGAACGGCCGGCAACATTGCCGTGTGAACGCGGAGCCGGCAGCGGGCGGCGGCTCTCATCGCGCGCCCCCACCCGGCAGTCCCTCGGACCGGCCGCTCCCGACGACGTCGCCGGGGGCCGCCTCGCGGAAGAGCCGCGCGGTCGGCCCGTCACCGCCGAGCAGTCGTTCCGGCGGCCCCTCCTCCAGGAGCCGTCCGTCCTCCAGGTGCCACACGACGTCCGCGATCCGCACGAGGTCACGTCGGTGGGTGATGACGAGGGTGGTGCCCCGGCGCGCGAGGACGGCGGCGGTGAGGATGTCCCGGGTCTGGTGGTCCAGGTGCGCGTCCGCCTCGTCGAGCACGAGGAGGCGTGGGTCGCCGAGCATCGCACGGGCGAGCTCGACCCGGGCACGCTGACCGGAGGACAGCAGCCGGCCGCTCTCGCCGACGTCGCTCTCCCAGCGCCGGGGCAGGGACTCGATCACCGGTGCGAGCCCGCAGGCCTCGAAGACGGCGACGACCATCGGCAGGGTCGCCTTCGGGTGCCGGTAGGTGACGTTCCGCCGGACGGTCCCGCCGATGAGCGGCAGGTCAGGGCTCATGACGCCCACCTCCCGCCGCAGGGACTCCAGGTTGACCTCCCGGAGCCCCGCTCCGTCGAGGCTGACCGCGCCGCGATCGGGGTCCACGAGTCGTGCCGCGAGCGCGACGAGGCTGGACTTGCCGGCGCCGTTGGGCCCGACGATCGCGACGACCTGCCCGGGCCTGGCCTCGACGGAGACGCCCTTCACGCCGGGCTCGAGGTGCACGTCGCGGAGCTCGAGATGGCCCCCGCCCGGCGGGACGTCCGGCTGGGTCGGGTCGTCGGCGAGCGGCTCGAGGGCGAGGAATCGGCGGGCCGCCTCGCGCGCGACCCGGGCGCCGCTGGCGTACTCCGCCACGCGCCCCAGGTCACGCAGGTAGGCCGCGAGCAGCCCGACGACGGCGAGCGCGCCGACGACGGCACCCGGGCTGGTGCTGCCCCGGTGGACCTCGAGCGCACCGACGAAGACGACGGCGACGGTCGCCAGGCCCGCCGTCGCCTCCGCGACGGCCCGTGCCGCGCCGGCGGCGCGTGCCCGCGCCACCATCGCCTCGGCGACGCGTCGGCTCTTGCGGCCGACCCGACGTCGTTCCCGCTGGCCCTGTCCCCCGGTCTGCAGGACGCCGACGTGCGTCAGGCGTTCGGACACCTCACCGGCCAGCCGTGCCCGCCGCTTGCGTGCCCGGCGCGAGGTGACCACGAGCCGGTGGCTGGTCAGGACCGTGACGGCCGCCCCGAGCGCCAGGACCACGGCCACCGCGATGGTCAGGCCGGGCGCGATCAGGGCGAGCATGACGACCACGAGGCTCACGGCGACGCCGGCGACGATCATCCGGGCGAGCCCGAGGCTGACCCAGGACCGCAGCGCGTTCAGGTCGCCGACGAACCGCATGAGCAGCGACCCGGATCGTCGTCCGCGGATCGAGCGTGCGGGGACCGTGGTGAGGTGGTCGAAGAGCAGGTCCCGGACCTCCGTCACGTACCGCTGGCCGAGCCGCTCCGCGGTGACGCGTTCGGCGGCGCGGCATGCGGCGGTGGTCAGCACCGCGGCGAGCGGGCCGGCCACCAGCAGGGTGAGCTCCCCCGGGGTCAGGGAGGAGACCGTACCGGCGGCCCACTCCGTCACGAGCCGGTCGAAGACCCACTGCACGATCCTCGCCAGGGCCACGGCGCCGGCGGCCTGGCCGACGCCGATGGCGACGAGACCGAGCAGGAGCAGCCGGCGGCCGCGCCCGATCGGTCGAGGCAGCGGCCTCACGTCGTCACCTTCCGCCTCTCCAGGAGCGTCGCGTGGAGCTGTCCCGCATGCCCGCCGTCGCTGAGGACGGCCGAGTCCCACACCGGATGGTCGACCGCGGTGGTGAACTCCCGCGTGCCGAGGACGGACGCGCTGAGCAGCCCCGTGACGGCCAGTGCCTCCAGGCCGTTGTCCCGGAGCCAGCCCAGACCTGCGGTCGCGCAGAGCGGGTCGGTCGCGGCGAACAGCAGGCCGTCGTGGCGGGCCTGCACCACGGGGTGGCGCAGCAGCGCGGCCGTCTCCGGCTGGTAGAGCCCGTCGGCGATCTCGACCACGACGACGTCGCACCCGGCGGCGGCCAGGTGGTCGAGGCTCTGCAGGAAGACCTCCACGAGCTGCTCGACGGGCACCTGCCACGTGCTCGGGTAGCCGGCGTGCGTGAAGTCGACCGCGTGGTGCGCGCCGCTGTCCCGGAAGGCCCACAGGTCGTTGCCGGCACCGGTCCCGGTCACCTTCGCGGCCCCGACCCGCAGGCCCGCGGCGCGCATGCCGGCGCAGAGCATCGCCCCGGTGGTGGTCTTCCCCGAGTTCATCGACGCGCCCGCCACGAGCACGACGACGGGACCGGGGCCGGCCGGCGCGGCGGGTGGCGACCACGCGCCGTCGGTGGTGTTCAGACGCCGGCCGCTCGGGTCGACGAGGAGCCCGACCGGCTCCAGCTCCGTGGCGCCGCGCACCCGGGCGTGCCGACTCAGGACCCGACCCGCGACCCCACCGGCCGCCACGAGCTGGCACGGCCCGAGGTCCTCGGGCACGACCGCCTCGAACTGGTCGGGCGCGTACCGCCGGCCGTACGCGACCACGACACGTGTCCCCTCGACCAGTGGCGCCTTGCGGCCGTGCACGTTCTCGAGTCGCGCGTGGTGGCCGACGGACGTGACGCTCGCCAGGACCAGGTCCCCGAAGCGGGGGACGCCCTCGGTGAGGACGGCACGGGTACGGGTGAGGTCCACCCGGCTGGCCGTGTAGGCGACGAGTGAGGCCGTCACGTCGTCGGGGTGGATCTCGACGAGGTGGGCGGGCGACGCGAGGTCGGCGGTGATGTCCGACCGGGGATCGGTGATCGAGGCCTGCCGCATGGGAACTCCCGAAGAATGAGGTCATGCAATCTCGGACGGGTCCAGTCCAGTGAACCCGGATGAGGCCCAGATGAGGGCTTCATGAGAGTTTTCTCATGCGGCAGGAATGGGGGCATCCTCGATACCGAGCAGTTGCCGAAGATGCGCTGCTCCTTGCAGCGGTGTTCGGCGTGTAACGTCTCTACCTGCGGTGTCGTGCGGCCACGGCCCCCAGACCCCTCCGGAGGACGAAGCCCTCGAGACCATTGTTCTCATCGCCGGAGCGGCGATTTCATGAAATATCCACCTGCGCGCCACCAGGAATTCTCCGGGCGGTTTCCGTGCGTTTACCGGGCAGCCGTTCTGCTGCCCGCTCGCATGCGGGCGTACCGTGCGTCAGGCAGGTCGGGTAGGCGCGTTGGGCGGGCGCGTCAGACGGTGAGCGCGGCGAGGGCGTCCAGCGCACGCCGCGTGTCCGCGCGGACCTGCTCGGCCTGGTCGGGGCTGAGGGCGGTGCGCGGCGGGCGGCAGGCCCCGCCGTGGCGGCCGACCATGTCCATCCCCAGCTTGATGGCCTGGACGAACTCCGTGCGCGAGTCCCACCGGAACGCGGCGATGAGGCTCCGGTAGAGCGTGCGCGCCTCGGCGAACCGGCCGGCGCGCATGTGCTCGTAGAGGGCGACCGCCTCGGCCGGGAACACGTTCGGGTAGCCGGCGAACCAGCCGGTGGCGCCGTCGAGCATGAGCTCCAGCAGCACGTCGTCCGCGCCGGCGATCACCTCGATGCTGGACCCGCGGGCCTCGCAGGCCTCCGCGATCGCGAAGGCGCGGCGGACGTCCCCGGAGAACTCCTTGACGGCCACGACGTTGTCGATGGCGGCGATCTCGGCCACGAGGTCCGGCGTCAGGTCGACCTTGGTGTCGTGCGGGTTGTTGTAGATCATCACCGGCAGCCCGGCCTCGGCCACCTTCGCGAAGTGCTCGACGATCCCCACGGGTCCGGAGCGGTACATGGTGGGCGGGAGGCACAGCACCGCGTGCGCGCCGTCCTCGCCCGCCAGGTCGGCCCACCGGCGCGCCTCGTGCCAGCCGGGTGCGTGGACGCCGGCGATCACCGTGGCGCGGTCACCGACCGCGGCGACGGCGGTCTGGACGACCCGGCGGCGCTCGTCGTCCGTCAGGGAGGAGTACTCGCCGAGCGACCCGTTCGGGCCCACGCCGTGGCAGCCGTTGTCGATCAACCAGGTGCAGTGCTCGGCGTAGCGGTCGTACGCGACCTCCAGGCCCGCCGGCGCCGACGGATTCTCGACGTACGGCAGCGCGGTCGCGACGACGACGCCACCCAGGTCCCGCTCGGCCATGGGTTCCTCCCGGAGATCGTGAAGCAGCAAGTAATATGTCACACCCTATAGCAGGACGCGGGCTCGCCGACCCTGCCCGGCGGCCTGCTCAGTCCGGCTCGGCGTTGCCCGACCACCAGCCCAGCACGTGGCCGATGTGGCGGTGCATCAGGGCTTCCGCGCCGTCGGCGTCGCCCGCCACCACCAGGTCCAGGAGGGCTCCGTGCTCGCGGGCCGACTCCATGAGTTGCTCGGTGTGCAGCATGTCCGAGAGGCCGCTCAGCCGGGTCTGGCGCCGCAGGTCGGTCACGAGGTCGACGAGCCGCTCGTTCCCGGCCAACGTCAGCAGCTCGTGGTGGAACTCGATGTCCGCCACGAGGTAGCCGGGCAGGTCGCCGCCCGCCGCGGCGTCGACGATGGCCTGGGCAAGCCCGCGCAGCCGCTCGGCGTCCTCCGGCCGAACCGCGCCGGCCAGCTCCCGGACCGTCGGCACCTCGACCAGGCGCCGGACATGGACGATCTCCTCGAGGTCGCGGCGGGACACCTCGGTGACCCGGAAGCCCTTGTTCCGCACCGGGACCACGAACCCGCGGTGCTGGAGGTTGATCATGGCCTCGCGGACCGGCGTCGCGGAGACGTTGAAGCTGCTCGCCAGCGCGGGGACGGACAACAGCTCGCCCGCCGGGATCTGTCCTGAGGCGATGGCCGCCGCGATCGAGTCCTCCACGACGCTGCGGAGGCTGGCACCGTGCACCACGGGCGAGAACGTCGGCGACGAGGTCATGTCCGGTCGGCCCCCTGGATCCAGCGACAAGGCCAGTAGTGTGTCACGTCGTAGCAGTCGTAGGAGGCGAACGTGCGCACCAGCAGGGTCTTCCACGCCGTCGACTCGCACACCGAGGGTATGCCGACGCGCGTCATCACCGGCGGGGTCGGCACGATCCCGGGCCGATCGATGGCCGAGCGACGGACCTGGTTCGCGGAGCACAGCGACCACCTCCGCACGCTTCTCATGCGCGAGCCGCGCGGGCACAGCGCCATGAGCGGCGCGATCCTCCAGCCCCCGACCCGGGACGACGCCGACTACGGCGTGCTCTTCATCGAGGTCAGCGGCCTGCTGCCGATGTGCGGCCACGGCACCATCGGCGTCGCGACGGTGCTCGTCGAGACCGGCATGGTCGAGGTGACCGAGCCGCTGACCACGGTGCGGCTGGACACCCCGGCCGGTCTCGTGGTGGCCGAGGTCGCCGTCGAGGACGGCGCCGCGACGGCGGTGACGATCCGGAACGTGCCGAGCTTCGCCGTCGGGCTGGACCGTCGCGTCGAGGTCCCCGGGTTCGGCGCGGTGCCGTACGACCTCGCCTACGGGGGCAACTTCTACGCGATCGTCGACCTGGACGATCTCGGACTGCCCTTCGACAGGGCGGCGAAGGATCGGCTGATGGCGGCCGGGCTCGCGATCATGGACGCGATCAACGCGGACGAGGAACCGGTGCACCCGGAGCGCCCGGACATCCGCGGCTGCCACCACGTCTACCTCAAGGCTCCCGGTTCCACCGCCCAGCACTCTCGGCACGCGATGGCGATCCACCCCGGCTGGTTCGACCGCTCGCCGTGCGGCACGGGCACGTCGGCGCGCATGGCGCAGCTGCACGCCCGCGGCGAGCTGGCACTCGGAGAGGACTTCCTCAACGAGTCGTTCATCGGCACCCGATTCGTCGGGCGACTGGTCGAGGAGGCACGCGTCCGTGACCTCACCGCGGTCGTCCCGACCATCACCGGCCGGGCCTGGCTGACCGGCACCGCGCAGTACTTCCTCGACCCCACCGACCCGTTCCCCGCCGGGTTCGAGCTGTGACGTCCGACCTGCTCGTCGTCGGCGCCGGCATCGTGGGGGCGACGACCGCCTACCTCGCCGCACGCGCCGGACTGTCCGTGACGGTCGTGGATCGCGGCTCCCCGGCGTCCGGCACCTCCTCGCACGGAGAGGGCAACGTGCTGGTCTCGGACAAGGAGCTGGGCCCGGAGCTGGACCTCGCGCTGTACTCGAACGAGGTGTGGCGCACCGAGCTCGGCGAGCACGCCGCGCTGTGGGAGCTGGAGCCGAAGGGCGGCCTGGTGGTGGCGGCCACCGAGGCGGGCATGACGGGCCTGGACGACCTCACCCGGGTCCAGCGCGAGGCGGGCGTGCTGGCCGAGCGGGTGGAGGCTGCGGACCTGCGCCACCACGAGCCGCACCTCGCCCAGGACCTGGTCGGCGGGGCGTTCTACCCGCAGGACGCCCAGCTCATGCCGATGCTCGCGGTGGCACACCTGCTGCGGCTGACACGCGACCTGGGCGCGCAGGTGCTGCCGCACCGTCCGGTCACCGGCCTGCTCCGGGACGGCGAGCGCGTCACCGGCGTGCGCACGCCGACCGGTGATCTCTCGGCCGGCGCCGTGCTCAACGCCGCGGGACCGTGGTCCGGTGAGGTCGCGGAGCTTGCCGGCGTGGACCTCCCGGTGGCCCCGCGCCGCGGGTTCGTCCTGGTGACCGAGCCGGTCGGGCCGCTGGTGCGGCACAAGGTCTACGCGGCGGAGTATGTCGGGGACGTGGCCTCCTCCGACGCGGGGCTGCAGTCCTCCCCCGTGGTCGAGGCGACCCCGGCGGGCACGATCCTCGTCGGCTCCTCCCGCGAGCGCGTCGGCTTCGACGCGGACGTCTCGGTGGAGGCGCTGGCGCGCATGGCGGACGCGGCCGTGCGGCTGTTCCCGGTGCTGGCCGGGGTGGCGGTCATGCGGCACTACCACGGCTTCCGGCCCTACTGCCCCGACCACCTGCCGGTGATCGGGCCGGACCCGCGGGCACCCGGGCTGTGGCACGCGGCCGGCCACGAGGGCGCCGGCATCGGCCTGGCTGCCGGGACCGCCGCGCTGCTGGTGGAGGCCCTGACCGGCGGCGAGCCGGCCCTGGACCTCGCCCCGTTCGCACCGGAGCGGTTCGGGATGGCGCGAGCATGACCGCGACGTTCGACGGCGAGCCGCTGCCGGGCGAGCCTGGCCAGAACGTCGGCGCCGCGCTGGTGGCGGCGGGCATCGTGTCCTGGCGCACCACGCGCCGCCGCGGCAGGCCGCGCGGGCTGTTCTGCGGCATCGGGGTGTGCCACGACTGCCTCGTCACGGTCGACGGCGTCCCGAACCAGCGTGCCTGCCTGGTGCCCTGGCGGCCCGGCCAGGTGATCGAGAGCGACGGCGCGCGGACGAGCCCCGGGGAGGTGGACGGATGACGGTGCACGACGTCGCCGTGGTGGGAGCCGGGCCGGCTGGTCTGGCGGCGGCCGTGAGCGCGGCCGAAGCCGGTGCGCAGGTGCTGCTGGTGGATGCCGGCGAGCGGCCCGGCGGCCAGTACTGGCGCCACCGGCACGGCGACGACGAGCACGAGCGAGGAACGAGCGGAGAGCAAGGAGACGCCGCGACTGGCCACGGCGACGACGAGCACGAGCGAGGAACGAGCGGAGAGCAAGGGGACGCCGCAATCGGCCACGGCGACGACGCCGCTGGGCACCACGACTGGGCCGTCTTCCAGGATCTCAGGCGGCGCCTGGCCGACGCGGAGGCCGCCGGGCTGCTGACCTTCCGGCCTGGCACCACGGTGTGGCTGCTCGAGCGGCACGAGCAGGGCTTCCGGCTGCGAACCACGCCGACCGTCACGAAGGCCGCGGCGGGCTCCGCCGTCGCACGACGCGTGGTCTTGTGCCCCGGCGCCTACGACCGGCAGCTCCCGGTGCCCGGCTGGGACCTGCCCGGCGTGCTGGCCGCGGGCGGCGCCCAGGCACTGCTCAAGGGCGGCGGCGTGGTGGCGGGTGCCCGGGTGGTGGTGGCCGGGACCGGCCCCTTCCTGCTGCCCGTGGCCGCCGGGCTCGCCGAGGCGGGAGCCGACGTCGTCGCGCTGTGCGAGGCCGCGGCGCCCGGCGCGTGGCTGCGGCACTCCGGCGCCGCGCTCGGCAAGGCCGCCAAGCTCGCCCAGCTCGCGGAGTACGCGACGGTGCTCGCGCGGCACCGGGTGCGGCCACGCACGCGGACGGTGGTGACCCAGATCCTCGGCACCGACCGGGTGGAGGCGGTACGACTCGGCCGGCTGCACCCGCGCGGCCGGCCGGCCGACTCCGGCCCGGTGGTCGAGGCGGACGCCGTCGCCCTCGGCTGGGGGTTCACTCCGCAGCTCGAGCTGCCGCTCATGCTCGGCGTGCAGACCGCCCTCGGGGCGGACGGCTCCCTGGTGGTCCGGGTGGACCCCCGGCAACGCACCAGCGTCCCGGGCGTCCACGTCGCCGGGGAGGCCACCGGGGTCGGCGGTGCGATGCTGGCCGTCGCCGAGGGGCACGTGGCCGGGCGCGCGGCGGCCGGCGCGGAGCCGGACCGCCTCCACCGGCGGGAGGTGTTGCGCCATCGTGCCTTCGCGCGTGCGATGCACGCGGTCCACCGGGTGCCGGAGCGGTGGGCCGACTGGCTCACCCCGGAGACCCTGGTCTGCCGCTGTGAGGAGGTGACGGCTGGGGAGGTCACCGACGCCTGCGACCGGCTCGGCGCGGACGACCCGCGCGGCGCCCGGTCGCTCGCCCGGGTCGGTATGGGCCGGTGCCAGGGCCGGATCTGCGGGTTCGCGACGGCGGACCTCCTGGCCGCCCGGCGCGGCGCGCCCGTCCGGCCGGAGGACCTGCGCACCTCCGCTGCGCGCCCGCTGGCCGCGCACGTCCCGATGGGCACGCTCGCCGAGCTCGTCGACGACCCGGATCCCGCCTGAGCCGGGGCGCTTCGCCGGTGGCTCCGCACACCCGCTACGGTGGTATGCCACATGTCACCAACTCGACGGGCGGCAGGGAGCCCGGCCACTGGGGGTAGGTCTCGCCGATGGAGCTGCTGACCACGATCAACGACCTGATCTGGAACCCGATGGCCGTGCTGGCGCTGGCCGTCGGCCTGCTGTTCACCGTCCTGACGAAGGTGATCCAGATCCGGCGGCTCCCGGAGGCGCTGCGGCTGCTGCGGGGCAAGAGCAGCGCATCCGGCCTCTCCTCCTTCCAGGCCCTGTCGCTGGCGCTGTCCTCCCGCGTCGGTGTCGGCAACATCGCCGGCGTGGCGACCGCCATCGCTGCGGGCGGACCGGGCGCGCTGTTCTGGATGGCCGTGTGTGCGACGCTCGGTGCGGCGTCGGCGTTCGCCGAGTCCACGCTCGCGCAGATCTTCAAGCGGCGGGTCGACGGCGAGGACCGCGGCGGCATCCCGTACTACATCGAGCACGGCCTGCGTCAGCGCTGGCTCGCCTGCGTCGTCGCGGGCATGGTCCTCGTCGGCTACGGGTTCGTGTTCCCGGGGGTGCAGTCGAACAACATCGCCTCCGCGCTCGAGGGCGCGACCGGAGCGCCCACCTGGGTCACCGGGCTGGCGGTGGTCGCGCTCATGGCCCTCGTCATCTTCGGCGGGACACGACGCATCGCCCACTTCGCGCAGACCGTGGTCCCGTTCATGGCCGTCGGCTACGTGCTGCTGGCGGTGGTCATCCTGCTGCTCAACGCCGACCGGATCCCGGCGATGGTGGCGCTGGTGCTGAGCAGCGCGTTCGGCACCCACGCGACCTTCGGAGGCATCCTGGGTGCCGCGGTCTCCTGGGGCGTGCGGCGGGCCGTCTTCTCCAACGTCGCGGGCGTGGGCGAGGGCACCTACGCGGCCGCGGCGGCGGACGTCTCCCACCCGGTCAAGCAGGGCCTGGTGCAATCGTTCTCGATCTACATCGACACGCTCTTCGTCTGCATGGCCACGGGCCTGATGATCCTGGTCACGGACGCCTACAACGTCCTCCCCGAGGGTGCGGGCACGCCGCTGGTGGAGCACCTGCCGGGCACCGAGGCCGGTCCGGCCTTCACCCAGGCCGCCGTGAACTCGACGGTGCCGGGCGCCGGCGGGGTGTTCGTCGCCGTCGCCTTGACGTTCTTCGCGTTCACGACGCTCGTGGCCTTCTACTACATCGCGAAGACCAACCTCGTGTACCTGACCGGTCGAGCCGCGACCCCGGCCCTCGACGTGGTGCTGGGTCTCGGGATGCTCGGCATCACGTACTACGGCGCGGTCGAGAGCGCCGACCTCGTGTGGGCGATCGGGGACATCGGGTACGGGGCCATCGGCTGGGTCAACATGATCTGCCTGCTCTTCCTCGTCCGGCCCGTCGCCCGGGCGCTGGCCGACTACGAGGCGCAGCGGCGGGACGGCCTGGATCCGGTCTTCGACCCGCGGCGTGCCGGCATCACCGGCGCCGACCACTGGCTCACGCACGGACCCGCGTCCGCGGAGGGCTCCCGGGAAGGTGCTAGCCGGCGCGGCGAACGGTGAACGTCGGCGGCTCGGCGAGCGAGCGGGCGACGACGCAGTAGCGCTCGGTGGACCGCGCGAGCTTCGCGAGCGCCTCGTCGTCCGCGTCGGTGTCGACCTCCGCGGTGATCTCGATGCCGGTGACGCCGACCGGGACGGTGCGGTCGACGCCGAGCGTGCCGCGTACGTCGAAGCTCCCGGTCGCCTCCAGCCGCGCGGAGCGCACCTGCAGGCCCATCGCCGTGGCGACGGTCCGCAGGGTGACGCCGGCGCAGCCGAGCAGCGCCTCGAGCAGCATGTCGCCCGAGCAGGCGTCGTCCCCGGAGCCGCCGGCCGCCGGGTGCAGTCCGGCCCGGACGGTGCCGGCGAAGCCGTCGACCGTGGCGGTCAGCCCGTCCTCGGCGAACGTCGCGCTGGCGCGCACCGGTGTCGCGGCCGAGTCGGGGTCGTTGCGGTACTTCTCCTTCAGCGGGCCCTGCACGGCCCGGAGCTCTGCGGCGTTCACCGCGTCAGTCTCGCACCACGTGTCCGGCCCGCGTGACCGTGCGCGGGATCGTCTCGTCCCACAGGACGGCAGGGTTCTCGAACGGGTTCCCGTCGAGGACGACGACGTCGCCCACGGCGCCCGGCTCGATGCGCCCGCGCCGCGCGTCGCCGATGAGGTCGGCGTTGACGCGGGTCATCGCACGGAGCGTCGCGAGTGGGCTGGACGCCTCCATCTGCAGCCGCACCCCCACGAGCTGGTCGTCGTCGAGGCCGCCCATGAGGTCGGAGCCGAACCCGACGGCGACGCCGGCGTCGTACGCGAGCTCGACGGCGCGCTTCCCGTGGTCGAGGACCTCCAGGTTCTTGGCCAGCGAGATCGCATTGAGGCCGAGCTCGGCACCGCGCCGGTCCATGGCGTCGTAGGCGGCCAGGGTCGGGACGAGGAACGCGTCGTGCTCGGCCATGAGCCGCGCCGTCGCGCCGTCGATGAGGTTGCCGTGCTCGACGGAGCGGACGCCGTTCGTCACGGCGTGGGTGACGGCGTCGGAGGAGTACGCGTGCGCGGCCACGTAGGACCCGCGGCGCGTCGCCTCCTCGACCGCGGTGCGCACCTCCTCCGGCGAGTACTGCGGGACGGCGAGCGGGTCGGAGAGGGAGAACACGCCGCCGGAGGCCATGATCTTGATGCAGTGCGCGCCGGTACGCAGCCGGTCCCGCACGGCCCGACGCACGGCGTCGACGCCGTCGACGATCTCGTTGATGTGCCCGTGGGCGAAGCACAGGTCGACCTCGGCGCGACGCGGGTCGCCGTGGCCGCCGGTCTGGCTGAGCGCGGGGCCGGAGTAGAGGTAGTGCGGCGCGGTGACCACCCCGCGCTCGATCGCCTGGGCGAGGCCGATGTCCCCGCCGGCGACGTCACGCACCGTGGTGAAGCCGCGCCGCAGCGCGTCCCGCAGGCGCCGGGCACCGACCAGGGCGGCGTAGCTGAGCGGTCCGCGCTCGATCTCGAGACCGTCGAGGCTGTGGGCGTAGGCGTGGAAGTGGGCGTCGATGAGTCCCGGGACGACCACGGCGCCGCGGGCGTCGAGCACCTCGCCCTCGGGGGTGACGTCCCCGACGGCGGCGATCTCGCCGTCACGGAGCAGGATCGAGCCCTCCGTGAGGTCCTCCGACCAGCCGTCGAAGACGAGGGCGTTGACGATGCTGAGGGTCACGGGTCCTCCAGGGCTCACGGACGTGGACCTCACGAGGCTCCCACGAAGGTGCCGCGCGCTGCTCTGCCGCCCGTACTGTGTGCACCGGACGGGCAGGTGAGGACATGCACCGAGAGCTGAGCGTCGAGACGACCGACTACCACACCGCCGGTGAGCCGTTCCGGATCGTCACCGGGGGCGTCCCGGAGATCCCCGGCGCCACCGTGGCCGAGCGGCGCGTCAACGCGGCGCACGAGCGGGACGTCGAGACGGTTCGGCGGATGCTGGTGCACGAGCCGCGCGGCCACGCGGGCATGTACGGCGGCTTCCTCGTGCCGCCGGACGACGACGGCGCCGACCTCGGCGTCGTCTTCTGGCACACGGACGGCTACTCGACGGCCTGCGGCCACGGCACCATCGCGCTCGGGATGTGGGCGGTCGAGAGCGGCGTCGTGCCGGCCGATCCCGACGGCGTCACGAACGTGGTCCTCGACGTCCCGTCGGGCCGGGTGCGGGCCGCCGTCGACGTGCGTGACGGCGTCGCGCGCTCCGCCACCTTCGTCAACGTGCCCTCGTGGGTGGCGGCCCGCGACGTCCGTCTCGACGCGCCGCACGGCGCCGTCCACGTCGACGTGTCGTACGGGGGCGCCCTGTTCGCGTCCGTGCCGGCCTCCGCGTTCGGGCTCGAGGTGACCCCGGACCGGTACAGCGAGCTCATCGCCGCCGGCCGCCTGGTCAAGCACGCCCTCGAGGGGCACGACGTGGCCCGGCACCCGCAGGACCCGCGACTGTCCGGGATCTACGGCACGATCCTCTACGACGACCTCGGCCGCACCGCTTCCGGGCCGCACCAGCGCAACATCACCGTCTTCGCCGACGGCCAGGTGGACCGTTCGCCGTGCGGGTCCGGGACCTCGGCGCGGCTCCCGCTGCTGCTCGCGGACGGGCTGCTCGGTGACGGCGAGGTCCTCACGCACGACTCGATCGTCGGTACCCGTTTCACCGCGCGCGTCCGCGAGCGCGACGACGCGGGCCGGGTGGTCCCGGAGGTCACCGGCCGGGCGTCGCTGACAGGCCGGCACACGTTCGTCCTGCGCCCGGACGACGAGACCGGCACGGGCTTCACGCTCCGCTGACCCGCTCACCGGGCCGTCACGCGGCGTTCACGCGGGCGCTCTACGGTGAGGCCATCCACGTCGCCCACCGGAGGACCGCCGTGCGCCAGCAGACCACTCGCAGCACCCGCCGCCTCGTCGCGGCACTCGCCACCGCCGTCGCCTGCGCGGCCGTCCCGGCAGCCGCGACCCCCGCGGCCGCTGAGCGACCCGGCGACCGCTTCGACCTGCAGGCCCATCGCGGCGGTACGGGCCTGTACACCGAGAGCACCCTCGCGGCTTTCGCGAACGCGCTGGAGCTCGGCGTCAGCACGCTCGAGCTGGACACTCAGGTGACCTCTGACGGCGCGGTCGTCGTCACGCACGACCGGCAGATCAGTGCCGAGAAGTGTCGGGACACGGGTCCGGCCTTCCCGGGCGACACGGACTTCCCGTACGTCGGCGACTACATCACCGACCTGACGCTCGCGCAGGTGCAGACCGTCGAGTGCGGCTACCAGCCGCTCCCCCAGCACCCGGACCAGCAGGCGGTGCCTGGCCCCATGATCGAGCTTCGGGACCTCTTCCGGCTCGTCCGCCACTACCGGGCCCACCACGTCACGCTCAACATCGAGACCAAGGTGGAGGCCGGCGCGCCGGAGGAGACGGCTCCCCGCGAGGAGTTCGTCCGCGCCGTGCTCGCGGAGATCTCGCAGTACCGGATGGGGCGGCAGGTCGCCATCCAGAGCTTCGACTGGGGTGCTCTGGAGCTGGTGGAGCAGCTCAACCCGCGGCTGCCGCGGGTCGCCCTGACGAACCACGACTTCCTCGAGATCGGCCGGCCCGGCGCCTCGCCCTGGCTCGGCGGCCTGGACGCGGACGACTTCGACGGCGACCTGGTCGCCAT
Organism: Georgenia alba; assembly: GCF_042665525.1. Lineage (NCBI taxonomy): Bacteria > Bacillati > Actinomycetota > Actinomycetes > Allobogoriellales > Allobogoriellaceae > Georgenia > Georgenia alba. Next base: position 631,616 of record NZ_JBHTCQ010000001.1, on the reverse strand, counting down.
GGCGGACCACCTCGACGTGGACGCCATCTCACCGGTGCACGGCTTCCCGCAGGACGGCGTGGTCGCCGACCCGGACTACGAGCCGTACGTGACCCGCGAGATGGTCCGGGACGCACATGCCGCGGGCCTGGAGGTCATCCCGTGGACGGTGGACGACCCGGACACCATGCGCGCGCTCATCGCGACGGGGATCGACGGCCTCATCACCGACCGGCCGGACCGGCTCCGCGAGGTCATGGCCGAGGAGGGTCTGCGGCTGCCACGTCCGCTGCGGGGCCCGCACGGGCCGGTCGGGTAACCCGCGTCGCGTCCCGGTCGGCGGGCCCGGTGGCGAGGCGGCGGGCGATCGTGGGAATGTTCGGCACATGAGTGATCCCGTCGACGTCGTCCTCGTACCGGGGTTCTGGCTCGGTGGCTGGGCGTGGGACGGGGTGGCGCCCTACCTCGCCCAGCACGGCATCCGTCCACACCCGGTCACGCTGCCGGGTCGCCGCCCGGGGCCGGTGGTGCGCACCACCCTCGAGCACCACGTGGCGGCGCTGCGGGAGGTGGTCGCCGGGCTCGACGGCGCGGTGGTGCTGGTCGGCCACAGCGCGGGCGCGACGTCGGTCAACGCCCTCGCCGACGCGATGCCGGACCGCATCGACCGGCTCGTGTTCGTCGACGACGGGCCGCTCCCCGACGGCGGACGGTTCCCGTTCGAGCTCCCGGGCCGCGCCAAGGCCCTCCCGCTGCCGGCCTGGCCGGAGCTGGAGCGCATGGGCCTGAGCACCGCGGGCATTGACCCGGCCACGCTCGCCGAGTTCCGGCGTCGCGCCGTGGCGGAGCCGATCGGCGTGGTGCGGACCCAGGCCCGATGGACCAACCCCGCCCGCAAGCAGGTCCCGGCAACGGTGCTGTGCTGCTCCACCCCGGGCGGGGTGCTGAACGAGGCCGTCCGGGACGGCGCGCCCTTCACGGCCGAGCTGGCCGGGCGCGACCTCACGCTCGTCGACCTCCCGACGGGGCACTGGCCGATGTTCAGCCGGCCGCAGGACCTCGCAGCGGCGATCCACCTGGCGACGACCCAGTAGCCATCAGTCAGACCCGCGGATGCTGGGCCTCACGAGCGCTCCAGATCCGGAGATCGCGAAGCGTAGACGTCGGGGCTGTCGCCATTCCGCTCCCCTGTCCGTCGGCGAGGTCGGCGAGCCTGGGTATGGTCCGCGCTCCCGCCACTCCCGGTGTCCCGGGCTGCCCACAGCCGCGGTTACGGAGCTCGCGCCAAGGGGTGGCTGGTGCCGTGCTCGCGCCTGTGCGGGTGCTTCGCCGCCAGGCGCTCCGCCCGTCCGAGTGTTCCGCCTGTGTGCGCTCGGGCTGGGTGGCGTCGGGTGTCGTCCGGCTGCTGGGTCGGGAGTGGCAGTCCGGCTGCTGGGCAGGGATGGCCAGGCCCCGATGCCGTAGTTGACGGTTGCTCATCCGACCGGGCGGTGACAGTGAGGGTGACGGTGACCACGAGCTCGGCGTTCCTGGGTCGTGCCGGCTTGTCCACAGGGTGCCTCCGGCCCGGGTTCCATGTCAGTGGTCGCACATATGTTTGAGTCATGGACAGGTCGGCAGTGGTGGTCGCGGACAGCGGGTACTGCTGTGCGGTCGAGTCCGCGGGCGGCATCTGTGTGCATGCTCGGGCGCTGGTGGCCGAGTTGGACCGGGAGGTCTGCGAGGCGGAGATCCGGTGCCTGCTCGACTCCGACGTCGAGGGCCTGTTCGGCGGGGACGCGGAGGGCCTGTTCGGCGAGGACGCCGAGACCGTAGAGCCCTCCAGGCACCGCGGGCACGCCGGAACCACGCGGGACGCCGAGCCCTTCGAGACTTTCGGGTCCGCCGGGGATGCCGGGACGGTTGACGGTGATGCGCAACGGTTGGGGTTGACGGTCGCGGAGTTGGCGGTGATGGCGCCGGGTCCGGAGCTGGCGGCCGTGCTGGACGGCGCGGAGATCTCCGGCCTGAGTCGGGCGGGGCAGGTGGAGGTGTTGGCGGCGGCGAAGCGGTTGGAGGCCTGGGCGGCCGGGAAGGCCGCCGCCACCGCCGGGGCGCTGTCGCGGGGTTCGGAGCTGTTCACGCATCCGGAGCAGGTCGCCCGGGTCGCCGGCCGCGTGATCAATCCGACGGTGGAGGAGGTCGCGATGCGGCTGGCGGTCTCCCGTGCCGAGGCGGGGATGCTGGTGCGGGTGGGTCGGGGCCTGGCCGGGTCGTTCACCGACACCGCCGACGCCCTCGACAGTGGGCTGGTGGATTTCCGGAAGGCGGCCGCGATCGTGACCGGGCTGGATGGTTCACCGACCGAGGTGGCGTGGATGGTCGAGCAGGACGTGCTGCCCCAGGCTCCTGGGTTGCCGGCGGCGGAGATCACCCGGCGGGTGGCGGACCGGGTCGTGCGGGTGGATCCGGTGGAGGCCGCGGCCCGCCACGCCCGGGCCCGGGCCGGTCGGCACGTGACCCACACCAGGGTGCTGCCGGACGGGATGGGGTCGCTGACCGCGGTGCTCCCGGCCGAGGACTGCGTCCTGATCGACCAGACCCTCACGGGGATCGCGGCCGGTGCCCGCAATGGCGGAGACACCCGCAACGTGGACCAGTTGCGGGCCGATGCGCTGGTCGCGTTGACCCGGGCTGGGATCCTGACCGGGACCACCGGCCCGCACACCGACCCCGAGACCATCCCCACCCTCCGAGACACCAACCCCGTACTGCCTGTGCAGGGCGTGCTGCCCGGACTGGACGCCCGCGATGGTGACCACGCGGCAGCCATCGACAAGACCAGCAAGCACGACGCCCGCTCCGGTACGGCCGGCGACGCCGGCGCGGCGGGTGCCGGCAGCACCGGCGCGACGGACGGCTCGAGCGACCCGAACGCAGGCGCAGACGCTGGCGCGACGGGCCCGGCAGGTTCTGCTTTGCGGAGCCTCACCCTCGACACCGCCGGCCTCGCCGGCCGGGCTGGTCGGGTTGGTCGGGGGAAGCGGCGGACCATCCAGGGACGGTTCCCGGAACTGCCCAAGGGGCGGGTGCCGGAGGTCGCGGTGATCTCCCCGCTGCTGGCCGCGCTGCTGCGTCACGAGAGGGTCGAGGACCTGCCAGTGGCCCGCCCGCGCATCAACGTCACCGTCCCCATCGACCTGCTTGCCCAGGCTGTCCTCGACGACGAGACCCTGCCGGACGGCCAAGGCAGCAGTCTGCCCACACGCACGGGGACGCCCCCGCCCGGCGGTCAGGGGACGACTCTGCCCGGCGAGGAGGGGGCCACTCTGCCCGCCGAGACCGACACGACCGCCGCTGCTGCCGGTGGCTCGGATGCGGGTCTGCCGTTCGAGGATGCTGCCGGCCCGGTCGGGACCTTGTCCGGGTACGGCGCGCTCAACCCCGCCCAGGCTCTGGCGCTGGCTGCGGCCGCGGGTGGGACGTGGCGGCGGCTGCTGACCGACCCGGCCACCGGCACGGTCCTGGACGTGGGCCGGACCCGCTACCGGCCCCCCGCCGGACTGGCCGAGCATGTGCGGCTGCGGGACCGGACCTGCCACCGGCCCGGCTGCACCACCGACGCCGAGCACTGCGAGCTGGACCACACCATCGCCCGGTCCGCCCACGGCGCCACCGCCGCCGCGAATCTCGGCCCGTTGTGCGGGCGGGACCACGCGTTGAAGACCGTCGGCGCCATGCACGTCACCCAACCCGTCCCCGGCGTCTTCGAATGGGTCACGCCCTCCGGACACACCTACCGCCGCGACACGACTGGGACCCTCACCTTCCTCGGCCTGACCACACCACCCCAGCAGCCTGGCGAGACGGACACCGACAACTACGGCGACCCGCCCTTCTGAGTTGGCCGCTCCGCGGGCGACCGGACCGGTCCAGACCGGAAGCGCGAAGGCCCTACCGCACCGGAGCGAGGTCCCTCGGACGGCCCAGAAAGCCAGATCCCTGGCTTCAGCTAGGCCACCCCGCGGCACTCGGCGTGTAGCAGAAGCCGCGAACCGAGACGGACTGTCGTCGCTCTTTCCGCCGTCCGCTCAGTGTCGCGGCGGGTCGATCCTGCGGCGCATCGCCTCGAGGCGGAGGTTGACGTCCTCGTCCGTGCCGAGTTCGTCGAACGCGGCCCGGACCGGCTCCGAACCCGGGTCGGTCCCCGCGATCTCCTCGTAGGCCTCGGCCTCGGCCTGGAGCCGCCGGATCCGGTCCGCCGCGTCGCGCTCCAAGCCGCTCGCCTCGAGCCGGCCGGCCGCTACGGCGTCCTCGCGCCGCGCGAGAGCCGCCCGGGCGGCGTCGTGGTCAGCGCGAAGCGACTGGGCGCGCAGGTAGGAGTCCTCGGCCTGGTGCTCGAGCCTGTTCAGGTCGGACTCCAGCCCCCGTACCTGCTCGGTCAGCCGATGGTGCTGGGCTGCGAGGTCCTCGAGCCGGCCGGCTGCGATCACCGAGCGCCGCAGGTGCTCCCGCGCGGCCACCTCGTCGCCGGCGGCGACCGCCGCCTCGGCCTGCTGGTCGAGGTGGGCGATCTCGGCGCGTGTGCGTTCGGCGAGGACCTCGACGCGGCGGCGGCTCGCAGCGAGATCGGCGACGGCGCGGCGTGCGCCGTCGAGCCGGTCCAGCCGTTGGGCGTGTGCCTGCTGAAGTGCCTCCATCGGGCTCTCGGGCTGCTGCCGGCTGGCTCGCTTCGATCGGATGAGCCGGCCGATCCGGCGGACGGTCGACACGTCCGGCCTCAGGCTGCCTGGCCGGGACGGAACGGGCCGGTCCGGTAGGTGCGGCTCCAGGTGGTGAGCGCCTCGACCTCGATGAGCGCGTGGTCCGCGGCTCGTCCGAGCTGGTCGGGCGCCGCGCTCGCCGCCGCGTCCACGAGCGACCGGCGCAGGGCGGCGGAGACACGCTGGTGCTCCGTGACCTTGTCGGCCAGCAGCCCGGCCCACATGCTGCGCAACTCCGCGTCGGGCTCGGACTCGGCGAGGGCCAGCTCGCGGTCGAGCTGCTCGCCGGCCTGTCGCAGCCCCTCGACCACCGGGACCACGGCGCCGACCGGGGCGGCACGGAGCTCGGCCGCGGCCAGGGCGCGCTCGGTGGCGGCCGACGAGCGCTGCACCTGCAGCCGCAGGCGCGCGACCTGACGCCCGACATCGTCGGCGGCGACGCTTCGCACAGTCAGCCGTCCACGGTCCAGACCACGGCGCAGGCGTCGCGAGCGGCGGATCCGCCGCACCAGATACCAGGTGGCCGCGACACCGAGCAGGCCGATGACGGCCAGGGCGCCGACCCCGATGAGGAGCACGCGCCCGAGGAGCTCGACCAGCTCAGGGTCCATCGTGTCCTCCTCCCGCTCGTGACACCACGGTACGACGGATCACGACCGCGTGGACAGGTTCCGCGAACTCGCAACCCGCAGGGACCTTGCACGCCTCCGCGCCTCCGTTACAGTGCTGCGGTACGTCCTTGACGTAGCGGGGGGAAGATGGGACAGCCGTCCTGGGGGCAGGGGCCGGCACCACAGCAGCAGGTCGGACGGCCGCCGTACGGGCAGGCCGGTCCTCCCGGTATGCCCGCGCCGCGGCGCGGGACGCCGCGATGGATCATTGCGACCGTGATCAGCGTCGTCGCGGTGGTCGTGGTGCTCGCGGTCGTCGTCCTCCTCGTACGCCCGGGCTCCGATTCCGACGGCGGGATCGACGCCGTGGAACCGACGGTGCCGCACACCGTGGGCGAGTTCGAGCTGAACGAGCAGGACAGCAGCAACTACTACGCGGACGTCTCGCCTTTCCCGGATCTGGCGTGGGGCGGCGTCTTCTACTACGTGACCTCCGAGCAGTCGGTGTTCGTCCATCTCTGGGGCCCGACGGACGACATCGGCGACTACACCCAGTACCAGGGCGAGGCCACCGCTGTCGGGTCCGGCCAGTGCATGACGGATCCGGGCGACGGGACGAGGATCTGTGCCGTCAACCGCGGTGGGGTGGTGCTGACCGCGGCACTGATGGACGAGGCCACCGGCGAGTGGCTCACGGACGACGCGCGCCTCATGGAGATCACCGAGGAGTTCGCGGCGGCCATGCTCGGCTGACCGCGGACGCGACCAGGGGGGACATGGGACAGCAGTGGGGCCCGGGTGGGCCGATTCAAGGCCCGGGTGGGCCCGTTCAAGGCCCGGGTGGGCCCGTTCAAGGCACGCCGCACGCGGCGGTGCCGCCGTACCCACCCCCACCGACGCGGCCGGCTCGGCGGCGCAGCACGCCGGGTTGGGTCATCGGCGCTGCGGCCGGAGTGCTCGCCGTCGTGATCGCGGTGGCGGTGGCGCTGCTCGTGCTGCGCCCGTGGGAGACGGCGACCGTCGAGATCGCCGGGCAGCAGGTGCCCGAGACGATCGGCGAGCTGGAGATCGACGAGCACTACGACACCCCGTTCGGGCCGGGACCGCCACCGGGCACGGACGTCGAGCACGTCGTACATCTCCGGTACGTCTCCGCCGAGGAGATCGCCTACGTCAGTGTCTACGGCCCCACGGAGGACGTCGAGGCAGTCATGGCACACCGCGCCAACCCCCGTGACGTCGCCGGGGCCCGCTGCGCCGACTCCTCGATGCGTGACGAGTTCCCGATCTGCGCCGTGGCCGCGGACGGCCGGGTCCTGACGGCCATCGGGTACTCGGTGACGACCGGTGACTTCCGGAGCGAGGAGGGCCAGGCGAACCTCGCCCACACCGTCGCCGAGGCCTTCCTCAGCTGACTGACACACGAACCCGACACCGGAGAGACACATGACACAGCAGTCGTGGGGCGGCCCACCCAACCAGCCGGGCCCACCCAACCAGTTCCAGCAACCGTTCCCGCAGTCAGCCGCCCCGCGACGGGGGACGCCCCGCTGGATCATCGCCGTGGTACTCGGCACCGTCGTCGTCGCCGCGGTGATCGCGACCGTCGTGGTGGTCCAGGTGCTCGGGACCGACCCGAACTACGTCCCGCCGGAGGAGGCGGTCGAACCGGTCATCCCGGACACGGTCGGCGAGTTCGAGCGGGACCCCAACTACCAGAACCCCTTCGCCGAGCCTCCTGTGGGCTCCGACATCGAGGAGGTCGTCGGCCTCGTGTACAACTCCCCCACGGAGAGCGAGTTCGTCGATCTGTACCGCCCCTCGAGCGACGTCGAAGACGTGATCGGGTACCGGGACAACCCGCGGGAGGTCGGGTCGGGCGTCTGCGTGGACAACTCGCTCGGCGCCGGACTGTGCGCCATCACGCGCGGCGGGGTCGTCCTCACGGTCAACGGGTCCCCGGCCGGATCCAGCGCGCCCGGAGAGGTCGAGAGCCTCGACGATGCCCGGCTGATGGAACTCGCCGACCAGTTCGCCGCCGCGATGCTCAGCGGCTGACCGGCGCCGAGCCTCACACCACCGTGGTGCCGAAGACGAGCCCGAGGACGTAGGTGACGGCGGCGGCGCCGTACCCGATGAGGAGCTGGCGCAGCGCCCGGCGCAACGCCGAGGCACCCGAGAGCACCCCGACGACGGCACCGGTGCACAGCAGCGCGACGCCGACCATGCCGGCGGCGGTCAGCACGGCACCGGTGCCGGTCATCCCGAGCACCCACGGCAGGATCGGCACGAGCGCACCGGAGGCGAAGAAGCAGAAGCTGGACAGCGCGGCGGACCAGCCGCTGCCGATCTCCTCGTAGGACCGCTCGACGTCGGGCGCGGGAACCCGCTGGCCCGCCTTCACCTGGCTGATGACGGCGGCCGCGTGCTCCTCGGCCTCGGCGGCGTCCATGCCGCGGGCCCGGTAGACGAGCGCGAGCTCGTTCGCGTCGACATCCAGCGCCGGCAGCCGGTCCTGGGCGTGCTCGTTCGGCACCGACGCGGCGAGCAGCTCCCGCTGCGAGCGCACCGAGACGTACTCCCCGGCACCCATCGACAGGGCACCGGCGAGCAGGCCCGCCACGCCCGCAACCAGGACGGTGCCGCTCCCGACGCCGGTGGCCCCCACTCCCAGGACGAGCGCCAGGTTCGAGACCAGCCCGTCGTTCGCGCCGAACACCGCGGCCCGGAACGTGCCGGACATCCGGGCTCGGCCGCGCGCGGCAAGCGCCCGGACCACCTCGCCGTGAATCCGCTCGTCCGCCGCCATGGCGTCGGTGGCGTCGACGTCGGCGTCATACGCGGAGCGGCTCTCCGCGCGCTGCGCCAGCGCCAGGACGAAGACGCCGCCGAAGGTCCGGGCCAGCCAGCCGAGGAAGCGGGTGCGCAGCGCTCCCTTGCCGGGCTGGCCGGCGTGGTCGCCGAGCAGGTCCCGCCAGTGCTGCTCGTGCCGCCGCTCGGCGTCGGCCAGCCCGAGCAGGATCTCGCGCTCCTCGCCCTCGCGGCGCGCGGCCAGGTGCCGGTAGACGGCGCCCTCCGCGCGCTCGTCGGCGAGGTGACGGCGCCAGCGGCGGACCTGCTCCCGGCTCGGGCGTGCGCTCGCGCCGGCCGGGTCGGTCTGCCCGGTCAGGGCTGCGGCTGCGGCGGGGTCGGCGGCTGGGTCTGGCCGCCCCGCAGCTTGGACTTCACGGCCGACGCCACCTTGTCGGTCACGACGCTGCCACGCTCGCGGGCGACGTCCCCGACCTTGGCCTCGACCTTCTGCACTCCCGACTGGACCTTGGGGTTCTCCCAGACCTTGGCGCCCCCGCGCTTGATCGCCTCGTAGCGCTCACGCCCGGCGCGCGCACCGAGGATGTACCCGATGCCGGCGCCGACGAAGAATGACATCTTGCCCATGCGTGGAACCTCCGTGCGGTTGGAGTGCGTGCAGGCGAGCGTAGCGATCATCGCCGACCGCCGCCTCTTCCGACCACTATCGTGACGGGTGGCTCCCACGCACGCAGAGGACGTCATGCCTGACCCGACCGACCCGACCGACGGCCGCGCCCCGCTGCGCCTGGCCGCGCCGTCACCCCGCCCGCTCCCGGAGCGCAGCGGGGCGGCCGCCCGGCGTGCCCGGGCGCGGATGGTCGAGCTTCCCGGGGGCACCTTCGACATGGGCAGCGAGGACGCTGACGTGGTCCCGGGCGACGGCGAAGGGCCGGTCCGGCCCGTGACGGTCGCACCGTTCCGGGTCGCCCCGACGACGGTCACCAATGCCGACTTCGACCGGTTCGTCAAGGCCACCGGGTACCGCACACAGGCGGAGGAGTTCGGCTGGAGCTACGTCTTCCACCTCTTCACCGCCGACGTCGACCCCGCCGGCGTCCGGGGCACCGCTGGCGGGACGCCGTGGTGGCTGGCGGTCGACGGGGCGAGCTGGCGGCACCCCGACGGCCCTCGTTCCTCCCTGTGGAACCGGCGCGACCACCCCGTGGTGCACGTCTCCCGCGAGGACGCGCTTGCCTACTGCGCGTGGTCCGGCACGCGGCTGCCCTCCGAGGCCGAGTGGGAGTACGCGGCACGCGGCGGGCTGCAGCGCGCGCGGTTCCCGTGGGGGGACGAGCTGGAGCCCGGCGGAAAGCACATGTGCAACATCTGGCAGGGCGTCTTCCCGGACGTGAACACCGCTGCGGACGGGCACGTCGGCACCGCGCCCGCGAAGTCCTACCCGGCGAACGGGTACGGCCTGTACAACGTGGCCGGCAACGTGTGGGAATGGACGTCCTCGCCGTGGGACGCGACCGCCCACGACGTCTGGGTCATCCGGGGCGGGTCGTACCTGTGCCACGCGTCGTACTGCAACCGCTACCGGGTGGCGGCCCGGACGCGGAACACCGGCGACTCGTCCTCGGGCAACACCGGCTTCCGGGTCGTCGCGGACCCGGATCCGGCCGACGGCGAGACCGCGGCCGAGGGGAGCACCGCATGAGGAGGCATCGGTGAGCGGCAGCCGGCTCCCGCGCAGCGTGTACGGCACCGGCAAGGAACCGGACGTCCGCTTCTCGCTGGCGAACGAGCGGACCTTCCTCGCCTGGATCCGCACCGCGCTGGCCTTCATCGCCGCCGCGGTCGCCCTGGAGGCCCTCGCCACGCCGCTGCACCCGACGCTACGCCTCGCCGCCTCACTGATCCTCGTGGCCACCGGACTGGCCCTGGTCCTGCAGGCCTGGTTCGGCTGGGTGCGCACCGAGCGGGCCCTGCGCAACCACGAGCCGCTGCCCTCACCACTGTCCGCGCTGCCCGCCACGATCGGCGTCGTCATCGTCGCCGTCCTCATCGGCGTGGCGCTGCTGGTCGGCCCGTCGTGAGACGCCGATGATGCGCCCCTGGGACGCCGGGCTGCAGCCCGAGCGCACCGAGCTGGCCTGGCGGCGCACCGTGCTCGCGGTGACCACCGGCACCGTCATCGCCGCCCGCTACCTCGGCGCCAGCAGCGTGGTGCTCGGCCTGGCACTTCCGCTCCTGGCGCTCCTCGGCGGCGTCGTGCTGCTGCAAGCCGGCACCGTCCGGTTCCGGCGGCTGAACGACGAGCTGTACGCGAGCGGCACCGACGACCCGGACCGGCCGGTGCTGCCCGGCGGCGCGATGCTCGCGGTCGTGACCACCATGTCGGTGGGGATCGCCGTCGTCTCCGCCGCCTTCATCCTCACCACCGCGCTGACCGAGCCCTGAGCGCGCCCCCCGAGCGCCCGGCCACGGTGCGGGACCCGGCGCGGGCGGATACAACACTGTCATGACCGCCTCCGGGCTCTACACGCGGCTGGTCCGCGGAGATGACGCCGACACCGAGCTGACGCCGCAGGCGCGTCGCGCGATCCCCGGCAACGGGCTGCGACAGATCGCGGCCGAGGCGCTGCAGGCCACCGGCGACCAGGTGGTCAACCCCAAGACGGTCCTGCCGTGGGTCTTCTCCACGCTCGGTGTGCCCGCGGCACTGTTGGGGCTGCTGGTCCCGGTCCGCGAGGCGGGGTCGCTGCTTCCGCAGGCCCTGGCGCTGCCGTGGGTGCGCCGCCGGCCGCGGCGCCGCGGGGTGTGGCTGCTCGGTGCCGCCGGCCAGGCGGTCGCGGTGGCCGCGATGGCGACGGCGACCGCGCTGGCCTCCGGCATGGTCGCCGGCGTCGCCGTGCTGCTGGCGCTCGCGGTGTTCTCGGTGAGCCGCTCGCTCACCTCACTGGCCGGCAAGGACGTCCTCGGGCGCACCATCCCGGCCGGCCAGCGGGGTCAGGTCACGGGCCTGGCGACCGTGCTCGCCGGTCTCGCCGCCGTCACGGTGGGCGTCGCGGTCCGCGTCCTCGGGGGCGACGACGCCACGCACCTCGCCGTCCTGCTCGGCGGCGGCGCCGTCGCCTGGGTCGGCGCCGCAGCCGTCTACGCCACGGTCCGTGAGCCGCGGGTCGACCCGGAGGACGTCCCGGCCTCCCGCTGGGCGTCCCAGGTGGTGCGGCTGCTGCGGGACGACGTCGCCTTCCGGCGCTTCGTCACCGTCCGTGGGCTGCTGCTCGTCTCGGCGCTCAGCCCGCCGTTCGTCGTCGCGCTCGCGACGGAGCACGGCGGCGGTCTCAGCGACCTCGGCGCCTTCGTCATCGCCTCCGGCCTCGCCAGTCTCGTCGGCGGCCGGATGTTCGGACGGTGGGCGGACCGCTCGAGCCGGACGCTCATGGCGGCGATGGCGGCGGCATCGTCCGGCGTCATCCTCGCGCTCCTGCTGCTGGCCAGCCTGCCCGGCGTCGCCGGCTGGCGGCTGCTGCACCCGCTGGCGTTCCTCCTCCTCGCGCTGGCACACACCGGCGCCCGCGTGGGCCGCAAGACGTACGTGGTGGACATGGCCGAGGGCGACACGCGCACCGCGTACGTCGCGGTCGCCAACTCGGCGATGGGTGGCCTGCTGCTCGCCGCCGGCGCCGTCACCGGTGGACTGGCGGTGTGGGGTCCGGAGGCGGCACTGGCACTGCTCGCGGCCCTGGGGCTGGCCGGCGTGGTGATGGCCTGGCGGCTGCCGGAGGTCAGCGCGGGCTCCAGCTGACCTGGCGCGGATGCACCGCTCAGGCGCGGGCGGTCAGCACCACGGGCCCGTCCTCGGTGACCGCGACGGTGTGCTCGGAGTGCGCGCCGCGCGAGCCGTCCTGGCTGCGCAGGGTCCAGCCGTCGTCGTCGGTGTAGATCTCGTCCGTGCCGGTCATGAACCACGGCTCCAGCGCGACCACCAGGCCCGGGCGGAGGGGCAGGCCGCGGCCGGCCCGGCCCGCGTTCGGCACGTGCGGGGCGCCGTGCATCTCGCGCCCGACGCCGTGCCCGCCGAACTGGGTGTTGACCCCGTAGCCGTAGTCGGCGGCGACCGCCCCGATCGCGGCCGAGATGTCGCCGAGGCGGTTGCCCGTGACCGCCGCGCCGATCGCCGCCTCGAGCGCCCTCTCGGTCGCCTCGATGACCCTCAGGTCCTCCTCGCGAGGCGTGCCGACGACCACGCTCAGCGCCGAGTCGGAGACCCAGCCGTCCACGGAGGCCGCGAAGTCCACCGACAGCAGGTCGCCGTCGCGCAGGGTGTAGTCGTGCGGCAGACCGTGCAGCACGGCATCGTTGACCGAGGTGCACAACACGTGCCCGAAGGGGCTGGCACCGAAGGACGGGTGGTAGTCGATGTAGCAGGACGTGGCGCCCCGCTCCCGGATCATCCCGTGCGCGAGCTCGTCGAGCTCCAAGAGGTTCACCCCGACGGCGGCGTGCTGCTTCAGCGCCGTGAGCACCTCGGAGACGAACACGCCGGCAGGCCGCATGGCCTCGATCTCGCTGGGGGTCTTGAGGTCGATCACCGGACCAGCGTATGCGGGCGTGGCACGCGCGGAGCGCCGGGGCCCCGAATCCCGCGCCGCGGACGGACGATCAGCGAGGATCACCCCATGGACGCGAACACGGATGCCCAGCAGATCGTCGCCGCCCTGACCCTCGAGGAGAAGGTCTCGCTCCTGTCCGGCGAGACGTTCTGGACCACGACGCCTGCGCCCGGACTGGAGTCGATCACCGTCGCCGACGGGCCGCACGGGGTGCGGAAGGTGCCCGCGGACTCCGGTGCCATCGGCGGCGCAGAGCCCGCGACGTGCTTCCCGCCGGCCGTGGCACTCGGCGCCACGTTCGACCTGAGCCTCGTCGAGCGGGTCGGCGCCGCGATCGCCGCGGAGGCCCGTGCGCTCGGCGTCGACGTGGTGCTCGGCCCGGGCGTCAACATCAAGCGCAGCCCGCTGTGCGGGCGGAACTTCGAGTACGTCTCGGAGGACCCGCTGGTGGCCGGCGAGATCGGCACCGCCATGGTCCGCGGCATCCAGTCCGGCGGGGCCGGCACGTCGCTGAAGCACTACGCGGCGAACAACCAGGAGACTGAGCGCAAGCGGATCTCCGCCGACATCGACGAGCGCACGCTGCGGGAGATCTACCTCAAGCCGTTCCAGCGGGTGGTCCAGCAGGCCGCGCCGACGACCGTCATGTCCTCCTACAACCGCGTCAACGGCACCTACGTGGGCGAGGACCGGCGGCTGCTGACCGACATCCTGCGCGAGGAGTGGGGCTTCGACGGCCTGGTCATGTCCGACTGGGGTGCGGTGGACGACCGCATCGCCGGCGTGCGCGCGGGCCTGGACCTGGAGATGCCGCACAGCGGTGAGGATCGGGACCGGGGGCTCCTGGCCGCGGTCCGGGACGGCCGGCTCACCGAGTCCGACGTCGACGCGTGCGTGACCCGACTGGTCCGGCTGGTGCACGACTGCCACGCCCGGGCCGCGACGCCGGCACCGCAGGCCGACCCGGACGCCCACCACGCGCTGGCGCGCGAGGCGGCGGGCCGCGCCGTCGTGCTGCTCAAGAACGACGACGGCCTGCTCCCCCTCGCCCCGCAGACCCGGGTCGCCGTCGTCGGGGAGCTGGCCCGGACGCCGCGGTACCAGGGCGCGGGCTCCTCCCAGATCGTCCCGACCCGCCTCGACGACGCGCTCGCCGCCATCCGTGACGACGCCGCGGGCGAGGTGGCCTTCGCACCCGGCTACACGCTCGAGGAGGACGCGTCCACCGACGAGGGCCTCGCGGCGGAGGCCGTCGCGGCCGCCCGCGACGCCGAGGTCGTGCTGTTCTTCGCCGGCCTGCCGGACTGGTCCGAGGCGGAGGGCCGGGACCGCCCGCACATCGACCTGCCGGCGGTCCAGCTGGACCTGCTGGACCGCGTGCTCGAGGCCAACCCGCGCGTCATCGTCGTGCTGTCCAACGGGTCGGTGGTGCGGCTCGCGCGGTTCGCCGACCGGGTCCCCGCCATCGTCGAGGGCTGGCTCCTCGGCCAGGCGGGCGGCGGCGCCACGGCGGACGTGCTGTACGGCCGCGTCAACCCCTCCGGCCGGCTGACCGAGACGGTGCCGCTGCGGCTCGAGGACACGCCTGCGCACCTGAGCTTCCCGGGTGGCGACCTGCACGTCACCTACGGCGAGGGCATCTTCGTCGGCTACCGGTGGTACGACGGGCGGGACATGCCGGTGCAGTTCCCGTTCGGGCACGGCCTGTCCTACACGAGCTTCGAGCACGCCGACCTCGCGGCGGACGACGACGGTGCCGGCGGGATCCGGGTGCGGGTCCGGGTCACCAACACCGGTGCACGGGCGGGCCGGGAGGTCGTGCAGTGCTACCTGGGGAAGGAGGACTCCGAGGTGCCCCGGCCGCCGCGGGCGCTCGCGGCCTTCGCCGTCGTGGACCTGGAACCGGGTGGGTCGCGGGTGGTCGAGCTGGCCGTGCCGCGGGCCGATCTCGCGTACTGGAGCGTCCGCCACGGCCGCTGGATGGTCGAGGGCGGTGCCTACCGGGTCGACGTCGGGGCCTCCAGCCGGGACGTCCGGTGCACCGTGACCGTGGACGTCCCCGGCGAGGAACAGCCGCCGCCCCTGACCCGGCAGTCCTCGGTGGCCGAGATGCTCGCGCACCCGGTCGCCGGACGGCTGGTCGAGTCACGTGCGTCGGACCTGCTCAGCGGGGAGATGGTGCGGCTGATCTCGTCCATGCCGGTCGGTCGCCTGCCCGACCTGCCGGGGTCGGGTGTGACGGCGGATCAGGTGGACCAGATGCTGGCGGTCGCGAACGGCGAGGCCTGACCGGACGGACGCTTCTCACTCCCCCGCCGTCGGTCACCACCTCAGCCGGATCGCCTGGCCCGGGTGCGCGTCGAAGTAGGCGGTGTCGATGAGGCAAGCGGAGAGGAGCACCAGGCTGCCGAGCGGCTCGGGGATCGGCCGGGGGCGGCGCAGGACATAGGTGTCGCCGCCGGTGAAGAGCGTCGCCATCTGCTCGGTCACCGAGGTCTGCTTGACGAAGTCGGCAACCTGGTTCCCGGCGCCGTCCCAGCACGCGAACGTCATGGACCGGTGGTCCCCGGCGACGTTCTCGAAGTGTCCGACCCGGTGGCCGCCGGCCGTGAAGACGAAGCGCAGCGTGGGGGTCGCGATGACCGAGGCGTTCTCCTTCTCGACCGTCCCGACCGGCGCGCCGTTCCCCCAGCGCACCTCGAACGACGGCTTGAGCGGGGTCGTGACACCCTGCGGGTGAGCAGCGTGCAGGATGACGCGCCCGGCGGCGTCGGTGAGCTCGAAGTGGCGGGTGCGCCAGGTCTCCAGCGGGTTCACGAAGGAGAAGACGTTCTGACCGGTGGTCCGGGGTTCCTTGAACATGCCGAGGTAGGTGCCGGCGGGGTCGTACAGCAGGTACCGGCCCGCCTCGGGGTCCACCCCGACGACCCGGTCCTGCTGGACGACGACTACCTCGGGCGCGGTGTACAGCGGCGGTCCTTCGCCGGATGAGGCCTGGGCAACAGCGGCCGGGGCTTGCGCTGCCGCGGGAGCAGGCGGTGCCGCCTGAGCAGGTGCGGGCGCGCCGGCGGGAGCTGGCGGCGCGGGCGGCGCTGGCGGCGCGGCGGCCTCGCGCCGGCTCCCGGGTGCCGGGGGCGTCGGCTGCGTGTGGGCGGTCCAGCCGTTCCCGTCCCACCACCGCAGCAGCGTTCGGTCGTGGTGGTCCGGGTACCAGCCCGCGTCGGGGTTCGTCATGCTGGGCAGTATTGCGGCCGGGAGGTCGCGGAGCCAGGGTGAGAACTCCCCGCGGCGGGATGCTCCAGGACGCGGGCCGGGCGTCTCCTACCAGGTCAGCGCTCGCTGTCGAGCTGTTCACGGGGACGTGGAGGGGAAGGTCGTCAGCGTGCCGTCCGGGCCAGGCGTGAGGTGGTCGAGGAGGAACCTCGGCGGCGCCGACGGCCGACGGCCACGGCCGCCGGGCCCAGTCCGCGCCGGTGGCGCATGCCGCCTCAGGCGCCGCGCGGCTGGCCGGCGGCGAAGTAGGCCTCGACGTCCGGCGCGAGACGCGGCACGTCGACGGCGGAGCCGCCGTCGCGCAGCGACCGGGTCGCCAGCACGCCGGTGGCCACTGACTGCCAGGCCGCCACCGGGGAGGTGTCGGTCTCCCCGCCCTCGCGGGCGAACCGCAGGAACTCGGCGATGAGGCGCGGGTCCGCCCCGCCGTGCCCGCCCGCAGCCTGTTCGATCGGGACGACCTCGTCGGGCTCGGCCCACCCCGCGTGCCGGCGGTCCCAGACCTGGATGCGACCGCCGGGCCCGTCGCCGAGGTTCTCGATCCGGCCTGCGGTGCCGATCACGGTGTAGTTGCGCCAGTAGTCCGGGGTGAAGTGGCACTGCTCGTAGGAGGCGAAGACGTCGTCGTCGAGGGCCATGTGCACCATCGAGAGGTCCTCGACGTCGACCACCGGGTTGAGGCCGGTCTGACTCGCCGGGGGCCAGTTGTCCAGGCTGTACCAGTCCGTCATCCGTTCGCCGGGCCGCTCGCGCCGGTCGGTGATGCCGCCGTAGACCTGCAGCCCGCCCATCGCCGCCACGCGCCGGGTGTAGCCGCCCGCGAGCCAGTGGATGACGTCGATGTCGTGGGCCGCCTTCTGCAGCAGCAGCCCGGTGCTGTTCCGGCGGTCGGCGTGCCAGTCCTTGAAGTAGAAGTCGCCGCCGTGGCCCACGAAGTGGCGGCACCACACGGCCTTGACCTCGCCGATCCGGCCGGCGCGGACCAGGTCCCGCATCTGGGTCACCACGGGCATGTGCCGCATGTTGTGCCCCACGTACAGCCGTGCCCGGTTCTCGTGGGCGACCTCCAGCAGCGCGGTGGCATCCTCGACCGTGGTGGCGAGCGGCTTCTCCACGAACGTCGGGATGCCCGCCGCGAGGGTCCGGGACGCGACGGCGTGGTGCGTGTGGTCGGGCGTCAGCACCAGGACCGCGTCCGGCTCGGCGGCGAGCAGCTCGTCCAGGTCCGCGGTGAGGACGGCGTCCGGGAAGGCGGCCCGTGCGTCCGACCGGCCCCGTTCGGAGGTGTCGCACACGATCGTGATGGCCGTGCCCTCCGCGGGGTGGTGGGCGTGCTTCGCGAGCCCGCCGCGCAGCCCGTACCCGACGACCCCGACCTTCATCGGCCACCCGCCGCGATCGGGCGCAGCCGCACGGTGAAGCCGTAGGCACCGGGCACGAGGTGGTGCTGCGGCAGCGCGCCGGGTCCGCAGGAGCCGGTGCCCAGGCCGTGCTGACCGGCGTCGAGGTAGAGGTACACGTGCTCGCTGGGCGGCAGCTCGTGCGCGTGCCCGGCCCGGCCGAGCTCCTGCGCGGTGTGGCGGGAGGCCGTGAAGCCGGGACGGCCGGGCTCGGGGTAGGACAGGACGTGCAACCCTGCCCCGCCCGGCCCGGTCAGCTCGAGCCACCTCACGTCCGGCCGGTGGCCGGTCTCCTGCGGCTTGGCGTACTGGACGCCGAGGTCGTCGACGGCACGCTCGTGCACCGCGACGGCGGCGGCCGCCGCGGAGTCCGGGTAGGCCTCGTCCGGCCCCGGGCCGAACCAGCGTGCGGTCTCCAGCTCTGGCGGCAGGTCGAACCGCACGCCGACCCGCGGCCAGCTGCCCTCAAACCGGCCGACGGCCGCGACGTCGACGCGCAGGATCAGCTCGTCCGAGTCACCGATGTCGTCCACCTCCCCGGCCAGGTAGGTGAGGGTCGTCTCGATGCCGAACGCCTCGGTGGCAGGGGCGCTGCGCAGGCGGGTGACCACGCGGTCCTCCCCTGTCTCCACGCTCACCAGCCGGTGGACCAGCCGGTCCAGGCCGCGGGCGGCCCAGCGCTCGGCGATGGCGCCGCCCGCCTCCTCGTACATGCCCGAGCCGCCGCCACGGTCGTTGTCGGTGGGGGCGCGCCACAGCTCGGGGGTGGGCCCGGCCGTGGGCAGGTCCCACAGCCGGGTCAGCCGACCGGTACGCAGGTCGATGGTGCCCGGGCCGACGGCGACGTCGGTCGCGGTCGGCAGCGGCGCCGCGGTACCGGTGGCGGGGGCCGCCGGGCCGATGACCGTGGTGGCGGACCGGCCGGCGAGCGTCGAGGTGCTCAGGTCGCACTGGCGGGTCGCCAGGACGTGGCCGGCCGGAGCCCACGGGGTCTCGGCGCCGAGCTCCGCGGTCAACGTCACCCAGATCTCGCTGCCGGCCTGCGCCTTCTTCGGCAGCCGCGTGAGTGCCCGGGTGAGCTCCTTCGGGGCCGGCACCTCCGCCGTCGCCCCGGCCGCGACCGGCGGGACGTCGATCGTGCCGGAGCCCGCCGGCTCGCCGTCGACCTCGAGGCGCCAGCGGAACACCAGGTCCGCGGTGTCAATGGTGTGTCGGTCGTTGACGACCGTCACGGATCCGGTGGTCGGGTCGAGATGTGCCGTCACGGGTGCCACGACGGCGGCGAACTCGAGCAGCCCCGGCGAGGGGGTGCCGTCGGACAGGATCAGCCCGTCGGTGACGAAGTTCCCGTCGTGCACCACCTCGCCGAAGTCGCCGCCGTAGCCGTAGTAGGGCACGCCGTCGTCGGTGTGGGTCAGCAGGCCGTGGTCGCGCCACTCCCATACGAAGCCGCCGTGGATCCGCGGGTAGGCGCGGATCTTCTCGTCGTACTCGGCGATGGCGCCCGGCCCGTTGCCCATGGCGTGGATGTACTCGCACATGAGGAACGGCCTGCGGCGCAGGCGCTCGGCCTGTGCGGCGTCGCAGTAGGCGATCTGGCCGGACTCGCCCCCGATCGCGTCGAGCGCCTCGAGGGAGGGGTACATGCGGGAGTAGACGTCGGTGTACTCACCCTCGTAGTCGCCCTCGTAGTGCACGGGCCGGCCCGGGTCGCGGCGGTGCACCCAGGCCGACATCGCCGCCATGTTCCGGCCGCTGCCGGTCTCGTTGCCGAGCGACCACATGATGATCGAGGGGTGGTTCTTGTCCCGCTCGACGGTGCGGGCGATGCGGTCCAGGTGCGCCTCCCGCCAGCGCGAGTCGTCCGCGGGCGCGTCCGCCGGGTGCGAGCGCCAGCCCGCCCGGTAGAAACCGTGGGTCTCCAGGTCGCACTCGTCGATGACCCAGAAGCCGAGCTCGTCCGCCAGGTCCAGCACCCCGGGGTGGGGCGGGTAGTGCGAGGTGCGGATGGCGTTGACGTTGTGCCGTTTCATCAGGGCCAGGTCCTCGCGGGCGTGCGCCGGATCGAAGACCCGGCCGCGCTCGGCCTCGATCTCGTGCCGGTTGACGCCGCGGAAGATGACCTGTCGGCCGTTGACCTCGAACGTCTCGCCCATGATCCGCACCGTGCGGAACCCGACCTGCAGGCGGATCTCCTCGCCCTGCGCGGTCAGGACTGCCTCGTACCGGCGGGGCACCTCGGCGCTCCACGGCTCCACGCTGCCGGCGTCGAGCTCGGCCACGTCCTCGGGCCGGTCCCAGCGGGCGGTGACGCCCAGCTCGGGGATCTCGAGACGAACCGGGTAGGCGGCGGCGGGGTCGGCCCGCAGCTCGACGGCGAGCGAACCCGTCCCGGTGGTGTGGTCGTACCCGGCCTGCAGCCAGACGTCCTCGACGCCGCCGGTGGGCCGGGCGAGGAGGGTCACCTCACGGAAGATCCCGGGCAGCCACCACTGGTCCTGGTCCTCCAGGTAGGAGGCGTCCGACCACTGGTGGACCCGGACGGCCAGCTGGTTCTCGCCCGTCCGGACGTGGTCGGTGACGTCGAACTCGTGGACCAGCCGGCTGCCCTTCCCGACGCCGACCTCCGTGCCGTTGAGCCACACCTGGTAGGTCGACTCCACGCCGTCGAACCGCAGCAGGATGCGCTCGGCCTGCTGCCAGGGCTCGTCGAGGGTGAAGGTGCGGCGGTAGTCGCCGGTCGGGTTCTCGTCCGGCACGAAGGGCGGGTCCACCGGGAACGGGTAGACGACGTTCGTGTAGATGGGCCGGCCGTACCGGCCGTCGCCCCGCAGCACCCAGTGCGCGGGGACGTCGATGGTGTCCCAGGGAGCCGCGCCGTCGTCCTCGTGCGGCAGCATCCCGGGGTCGGCGACCGGGTGCAGGCGGAAGTCCCACGTACCGGTCAGGTCGAGCGACGGGGCATCGCTCGCCAGACGGGACCGGGCCGGAAGAGCCCCACGGCCAGGGCTGTAGTCGGTGAGGTAGGTGGGGATGGGCACGGAGACCTCGCTGCGTCGGGCTGGTTTCGGTCTGGGCACGTTCACGACGGCGGACGCCGTGGACCCGGCCGGCGGTCGACAGGCCGGGTCCACGAGCCTATCGGCGTCCGTCAGCCCTCCCGTAGGCCGGCATTCCTCACGACGCCTCCTCGGCCAAGATCTTCCGGCCGCGCCGGCAAGGCGGGCCCAGCCGCAGCCGGGGTCAGGCGGGCACCGGCGCGAGCGATCCACCGCTCGCGCGCGGTCATGATCGATATACGCTCATTCTGCTCACCAACGCGCCACTTGCGCGGCGCAGCCCCGCAGTCTTTGGGAAGGTGGAACCCATGACCTCACCGCAGAACGGCGCGGCCGGCGCGCTCATGGAGGCCGAGCTCCGTAGCCAGCCCAGCGCCTGGCGGCGCTCCGCCCAGCTGGCCGGTCACGCGCCACTCCCCGTCACCGGTCAACGGGTGGCCGTCATCGGCTGCGGGACGTCATGGTTCATGGCGCAGTCCTACGCCGTGCTCCGCGAGGCGGTCGGCGCCGGTGAGACGGACGCATGGGTCGCCTCCGAGGCGCCGCTGCGCCGGGACTACGACGTGATCGTGGCGCTCTCGCGGTCGGGCACGACGACGGAGGTCATCGACGCGATCGCGCGTCGCAGGCCCGGCACGAGGACCGTCGGGATCGTGGCCGACCCCGCAACGCCGCTCGCCGAGCAGGTCGACGACGTCGTCGCGCTGGACTTCGCGGACGAGGAGTCCGTGGTCCAGACCCGGTTCGCCACCGCGGCCCTGACGCTCCTCCGGGCGAGCCTGGGCCTGGACGTCTCCGCCGCGATCGACGACTGCGCCGGCGTCCTGGACGGCCCGCTCCCCGAGGCGGCCGTGACGGCGACCCAGCTGACCTTCCTGGGGACCGGCTGGACGGTCGGTCTCGCGCACGAGGCCGCCCTGAAGAACCGTGAGGCCTCCCAGTCGTGGACCGAGTCCTACCCCGCGATGGACTACCGGCACGGTCCGATCGCTGTCGCCGCCCCCGGCAGGGCCACCTGGTCGTTCGGGCCCACCCCCGACGGCCTGGGCGAGGAGGTGCGGCGCACCGGTGCTGACTTCCTCGAGCACCCGGGCACCGACCCACTGGCCGACCTGGTGCTGGCCCAGCGCGTGGCCCTGGAGCGGTCCCGGCGGCTGGGACTGGACGCTGACCGGCCCCGCTCGCTGACACGCTCCGTGATCCTGGACCGGTGACACGGCCGGACGCCGGCCGTCACCGGGCACACACCCGAGAGGTGCTCCGATGATCGTGTCCACGCGCGAGCTGCTCGCGGACGCCGCCGAGGCGGGGTCCGGCCTGGCGGCGCTGAACGTCATCCACCTGGAGTCCGCGGAGGCGATCGCCGCGGCCGCCGAGCTGACCGGGCACGGCGCCGTGCTGCAGATCTCGCAGAACTGCGTGCGGTACCACGGCGGCCTCGCTCCGATCGCCGCGGCCACGCGCGCCGTCGCGGAGGCGTCGACGGCCCGGCTCTCGCTCCACCTCGACCACGCGGAGGACGCGGACCTGGTCCGTGCTGCGATCGATCTCGGCTTCTCGTCGGTGATGTACGACGGCGCGCGGCTGCCCTACGACGCCAACGTCGCCGCCACCCGGACGATCGTCTCCGAGGCGGAGCGCGCCGGGGTGCTGATCGAGGCCGAGCTGGGCGAGGTGGGCGGTAAGGACGGCGCGCACGCGCCCGGGGTGCGGACCGACCCGGACGAGGCCGCGACGTTCGTGGCCGAGACCGGGGTGCACGCCCTCGCGGTGGCGGTCGGCAGCTCCCATGCCATGGTCACCAAGTCGGCCGCGGTCGACGTCGATCTCGTCGCGCGCCTCGCCCGGAGCGTCCCGGTGCCGCTCGTGCTCCACGGCTCCAGCGGCGTGCCGGAGCAGAGTCTCGCCGAGGCCGTCCGCGCCGGGATGCGCAAGATCAACGTCTCCACCCAGCTCGTCCAGACGTTCACCACCGCGGTGCGCGACCGGCTGGCCGCCGACCCCGCGCTGGTCGACTCCCGGAAGTACCTCGCGGCCGGGCGCGAGGCCATGGCTCTCGAGGCAGCCTCCGTGCTGCGGCTGGTCGCGGGCACCGCAACGACCGGTGGCGCGTGACCTCCCCCGGCGGCCAGGGCGACGTCCCGCGGCGTGGCCACGGGCTCAGGCCGGCGGGCTGACCAGCACCTCGACGCCGGCGCTCGCCAGGGCGTTCGCGAGCTTCGCGTCAGGGCGTGCCTCGGTCACCAGCGTCGAGATCTCCCCCAGCGTGCAGATGCGGGCGAACGTGGACCGGCCCATCTTCGAGCTGTCCGCCACCGCGACGACCTTCCGGGCGTTCCGGACCAGCTCCCGATTGACCGCAGCCTCGCCCTCGTCCACCGTCGTGGCCCCGTAGCGGGCATCCAGGCCGTCCACGCCGACGATCGCCCAGTCCAGGACCACCTCGTCGAGCGTGGCACCGACCATCGGGCCGACCAGCTCGAACGTCTGCGGCCGGGCCACGCCGCCGGTGACGACGAGCTTCACGTGCGGGCGGATCGCCAGCTCGTAGGCGATGTTCAGTGCGTTCGTGACCACGGTGACACCGGGGCTGCGTTCGTCGGACATCCGCGGCTCGGCACCGAGCGTCCGGGCAACCTCGGTCGTCGTGGTGCCGCCGGTCAGGCCCACCACGTCACCGGGCGAGACGAGGGCGGCCGCCTGGGCCGCGATGGCAACCTTTGCCTCCGCGTTCCGCGCGATCTTGTACTGCAGGGGCAGCTCGTACGCGCTGCCCACGGCCACCGCTCCACCGTGCGTCCGGGTGACGAGCCGCTGCTGGGCGAGCAGGCCCAGGTCGCGGCGGGCCGTCGCGGCGGAGACGTCGAAGCGCTCGACGATCTCGTCGATGCTCAGGTGCCCGTCCGCGCTCAACGCGTCCAGGATCCGGTTCAGCCGCTGCTGCTGTCGCATCGTCGTCGCTTCCCTCGGTGGTGCGGTCGGGCTCGATCCTCGCAGGCCCCGCACCGCCGGCCGACTCGGTTGGCGGCCCGCACCTGCCAGTGCACGCCCGGCAGGTCGACGAAGGGATCGGCACGTGAGCGCGAGCGTCATGCGCCTCGGCGACCCGCTCGCCAACGACCAGGACTGGCACCTCGCCACCTGGCTTTGGCTGCACACCCACCACGGCGCCCCGGCCGCGTGAACCGGATCGCGAGACACCCACGAACCGAGGGTCCCGCCGTCGGCGGCCCACGTACCGTGGAGCCATGGCCGAGGTGGAGATCACGACGCCGCGCGGGGTCCCGCTGGCAGGCACCTTCGAACCCGGGGATGCAGGCAGCGCGGTGCTCTTCGCGCACGGCTTCCTCGCCGACCGGCACTCGTCCATGCGGTTCGACATCCTGGCCTCGGCCTACCGTACGGCCGGTCACGGGACCCTCCAGCTGGACTTCTCCGGGTGCGGCGCCTCCGGCGACGACGTCGTCACCGTCGCCGGGGAGATCGAGGACCTCCGCTCGGCCTCGGCGTGGCTCAGCGAGCAGGGTTTCACCCGCCAGGTGGTCCACGCCCACGACTTCGGCACGCTGGCCGCGCTGCAGGCGCACCTGCGGGACGTGACGACCATGGTCCTGACCGGGCCGATCACGGGGCCGATGTCCTACCCGTGGGAGGAGATCTTCTCGGCGGAGCAGCTGGACGACCTCGACGACCACGGGTACGCGCGGATCCCGGACGACAACGAGACCTCCGGCCGCGAGTACTCGATCATCTCGCGGCAGACGCTCGCCGACTACAGCCTCATCGACCCCGCCGAGCTGCTCGGGCACGTCGAGGTCCCCGTGCTGCTGGTGCACGGGGACGACGGCGCGACGGTCCCCGAGATGATCGAGCTCTCCCGGGAGGCACTGCCCCTGCTGCCCGCGGGCTCCCGCCTGGAGGTCCTCGACCCGCCGGGCGGCCGGGACGGCTTGGACGCGCTCGCGGACCTCGCGGTCGGCTGGGTGGCCGACCAGCTCAGGACGGCGGTCTAGTCGGCCGCGACACCGCTCACACGGCGGTCGACTCGGCCGGCGTACTCTCCGCCGTCGCCGGTGCGCCGAGCTTTGCCTGCCAGGCGCCCTCGACGGCCGCGAGCTCGAAGCCCATCCGGATGTTGATCGCCAGCATGTGCTCGTTCTCGCCCGCGTTCCACGTGTGGATCCGCCGCACCGCGGGGTGCGTGGCGGCCAGCAGCTCGATGTTCGCGCTCTTGACCAGCAGGCCGAGCCGCTTGCCGCGGTGCTCGCCGTGCACGATCGTCGTCTCCTGGTAGGACACCTCGGGCTTGTGCTTCGAGACGTCGAGCTGGGTGTAGGCGACCAGGGTGCCGGACGGGACGTGCTCCGCCGCCGAGAGGACGTAGCGGTACCCCCGTGCGGCGGCACGCTCGTCGAGGTCCCGCACGCGCTGGGCGTCCCAGGCCTCCTCCTCGAACTCCAGCCCGCCCATCGGCACGTCCGTGCTCATCCGCCGGTTCAGCTCGGCCATCGGCTCCAGCCACTGCTCCGGGGTCCGGTTCTCCCACTGCACCACCCGGTAGTCCGCGCCGGCGACGCCCTGGGCCTCGGCACGCCAGGCGGCCACGGTCTCCGGGGCGACGGGCAGCCGCAGGGTGGACTGACGCTCGGTCTGCTCCAGGGTGAAGCCGTGCCGGAGCGCGAAGCGCGCCGCGGCGTCGGTCGCCGGGATCTTCCCGACGCCGGTCTTCGCCTCGAGCACCTCGACTCCGTCGGGAACCTCCGCGGCGTGCGCGGTCCACTCGGTGACCGTGGTGCGCCCGGCCGCGCGGATGCGCTCCTCGGCCGCGCGCCACAGGGCGGTGCCGATCCCCTGCCGGCGTGCCGAGGCCCGCACGCTCACCCCACCCTGGGCCAGATGCAGGTTGTCGTCGGTCGGCAGGCCGAACGGCGCGACGCCGAGCACCTGCCCGGGCTCGGTCGGCTGGCCGGTGACGCCCTCGGGGACCGCGACGAGGAGGGTCTTCGTGCTGTGCCGCTGGTCGGCGAACCGGGCGACGTACTGGGCCGGGGTCTCGGTGAAGTCGTCATGGCCGAAGACCTCGCGAGACGCCTCCGCATCGATCTCGCTCCAGCCGACGATGGCGGGCGTGGGCTCGGCGTCCGCCGAGGAGGGCGGCGGAACCTCGAGGATCCGGATCTGCGGCGACGTTGCGCTCATGCCGAGGAGGGTCGCACCGTCGCGGCCCTGCGGCACCATATTTTTCGCGCCTTCCCCGGAGGGTCTGGACGCGCGCCGGCTCAGCCCTCGCGCGGCCGCACGCGCACCACCAGGCCGCGGTGGTCGCTGTCGCCCGTCTCGACCACGCGTGCCTGCGTGGTCTCGTACGCGGCGCTGTCGAGCAGCACGTGGTCGATCGGGGCGCCCAGGAGCTCGGGCAGGGACGTCGGCCAGGTCGACACCCCGCCGACCTCGGCCTCGACGGCAGCGTCCGCGCAGCCGCCGAGGTCCTGCAGCGGCGCGTGGTCGAGCGTGGCGTTGAGGTCGCCGGCCAGCACCAGGCCGTCGGCGCCGTCGTGGCACAGCGCAGAGACCGTCTCCAGGTCCGTCAGCCACTGCTCGTGCTGGTCCTCGACCGGCGGCACGGTGTGCACCCCGACGAAGACCGGTCCCGCGCCGGAGGCCGGCTCGGCGCGCACCGAGCCGAGCCGGGTGTCGGGCCCGTCGGCGCCCACGTACTCCCCCAGGGTCTCCGAGACCAGGATCGCCGTGGCGCCCTGAGCGTCCTGGCCGTCGCCGGCCGTGAACACCTGGAAGGACTCGCCGTCGCCGGTGAGGAAGGAGGCGATCTGCTCGGCGAGCTGGGGCACCGTCTCGGTGAGCACCAGGACGTCGGCGCCGGTCTCCTCGGCCACGGCGGCGACGTCGTCGGCGTTGCTCGCCCCGCCCTGGGTGTTGAGGGCCAGGACGGTGACCGATCCGTCGCCGGTGTCGGCGGGTCGCACGCCCCGGTCGGGTCCGAGCTCGGCAGGGTTGTGGATCCCGCGCATCCAGAGGTACCCGAAGTGCCCGACGCCCACGAGGGCCAGGACCAGGGCGAGCACCAGCGAGTGGGTGCCCGCCCTGAAGCCGAGCTTCCGCACCAGCCCGACCACGAGCATGATCACGGCGATCACGCCGAACACGCCCGCGAGCAGGGCACGCAGCGCGATGACCTGGTTGACGGGGTAGGTGACGGTCAGGCCTGCCCAGCCCGGAACCACCACGCCGACCCACTCCGGGTCGAGGGTGAGCACTGCGGCGACGGACAGGACGGCGACGACGATCCAGCCGAGGGTGCGCACCAGGTCATTGAAACACCCGGCGGCTCATCGCCGGCGGACCGCGGTGGCGAGCGTGAGCGCCGCGCACGCGTAGCAGGCGGCCATCACCCCGGCCATCGCCAGCACCGAGCCGCCGAGGAGGCCCGAGAGCGGCGCACCGGCCGCGGCGAGCCCGAACTGCGCCGCGCCGATGAGGGCGGCCGAGCTGCCGGCGTCCCGCGACTGCCGCGCCAGAGCGATGCCGGGGATGGTCGGGATCATCACACCGATGCATCCGACGGTCGGCAGGAGCACCGCCACCATCGGCCAGAAGTGCGCCGGGCCGGTCCCGACGGTCATGGCGAGGATGCCGATGGTGAGCGCACCCGCGAGCGCGACGGCGAGCGCCACGCCGGCGATCCTCGTGGGCTCGACCCGACCCATGAGGAAGCCGGCCACCTGGGTCCCGGTGGTGACGGTGATCGCCCCGGCGCCGAACAGGATGCCGTACTGCTGCGCGCTGAGGCCGTACTCGCCCTGGAAGACGAAGGCGGAGGCCGTGATGTACGTGAACTGCCCCGCCATGGTGAGGCCCGCGACGATCACCAGTCCCCGGAAGGCCGGGTCGGCGAGCAGCCCGGCGTAAGCGGTGGTGGCGGTGCGCAGGCCGCCACGCCGTCGCCGTTCCGGCGGGAGCGTCTCCGGCAGGAGGAGGACCACCAGGACGAACAGCACGCCCGCGAGGGCCGCCAGCACCACGAACAGCAACCGCCAGGACCCGACGAGCAACAGCTGGGAGCCGAGCGCCGGCGCGACGAGCGGCGCGATGCCGACCACGAGCATGAGCCGCGAGATGGTCCGGCCCACCAGCAGTCCGCTGGTGGTGTCCCGCACGACGGCCAGCGCGACGACCATCCCCGCGGAGCCGAACAACCCCTGCAGCAACCGGAGCGCCGTGAGGGTGAGGATGTCACCGGAGACCGCGATGCCGACCGAGACGACGGCGTAGCCGCCGAACGCGACGAGCAGCGGCAACCGCCTGCCGACCACGTCGGAGAGCGATCCCAGGATGAGCTGGCCGACGGCGATGCCGACGAGCGTGGCCGTCATCGTCAGCTGGACGTGCCCGTTGGAGGCGTCCAGCTCCTCGGCGATGAGCGGGAAGGCCGGCAGGTAGAGGTTGATCGTCAGCGGGCCGATGGCCGTGAGCGCACCGAGGAGGACGACGAGCCCGCCGGGGGTCCGGGGCTCATCGGTGGTCACCTTGCGAGCCTACGACCGGCCCACCGGTGTTCTCAGCGGTGCCCTCCTGGTGGGATCCGGCTAGAGGCTCCGCGGCGGCCAGGCGGTGGACTCAAGACGATGGCTCCGGGGTGCCTCACGACCCGTGAACGCGTGCCCGCGGTCGTCGTCGTGGACGACCCGGACGAGGTAGGCGGTGTACGCGAGGACGGCGATGCCGAGAACCACGAGGGTCAGCAGTGCGATATCCATGGCAGATATCCTTCCTCCGTCGAACTTCTGCCACGAGTGGCAGATATGCCGCTTCTCGTCGATTTTCTGCCAACTCTGTGGCACGATCGGTGCATGGCCCGGATCCGCAATGTCGTCGCCCTCGCCTACGACGGGGTCGCGCCCTTCGAGCTCGGCGTGGTCTGCGAGTCATGGGGCATCGACCGGTCGGACATGGGCCTGCCGGTGTTCGACTTCGCCGTCTGCGCGCCGGAGCCAGGTCTCGTGCGCACGTCCGTGGGCTTCGACCTCAGCGTCCACCACGGCCTGGACCGCGCGGCCGAGGCCGACCTGCTGGTGGTCCCAGCGGTCAAGCGCGGCGAGGAGACGCCACCCGGGGTGCTGCAGACCCTCCGGGACGCGCACGACCGCGGAGCCTGGGTCATGTCTGTGTGCTCCGGCGCCTTCGCGCTCGGCGAGGCCGGGCTGCTCGACGGCCGGCGCTGCACGACGCACTGGATGCACACGGACGAGCTCGCCCGGCGCTTCCCGCTGGCTCACGTCGAGCCCGAGGTGCTGTACGTCGACGACGACCGGGTCCTCACCAGCGCGGGAACCGCCGCAGGCCTGGACGCCAGCCTCTACCTGTGGCGCGCCGAGTTCGGCGCGGCGGCCGCCAGCCTGGTGGCCCGGCGGATGGTCGTGCCCCCGCAGCGTGAGGGCGGGCAGGCCCAGTTCATCGCCAGGCCCGTCCCCGAGTGCGACGTCGAGACGCTCGGCCCGGTGCTGACGTGGATCGTGGAGCACCTCGAGGAGGAGATGTCGGTCGAGCAGCTCGCGGCACGGTCCGCCATGTCACCGCGCACCTTCGCGCGCCGGTTCCGGGCCGAGACCGGGACCACGCCGCACGCGTGGATCACCGCGCAGCGCGTGCACCGGGCCGAGCAGCTGCTCGAGGAGACCGACCGCACGGTCGACCGCATCGCCTCGGACGTGGGCTTCGGCAACGCCGCGACCCTGCGCCACCACCTCGCCCGGATCCGCGGACTGAGCCCGCAGCAGTACCGCCACCGGTTCCGCCGCGCCCCCGCCCCCGCCGCCGGCTGACCCCTCCCGCCGAGCCGCCCCCACGCCGACGACGAGTCGAGGGGGGGTCGGCCGTCGGAGATATCGGCTGAGCCCGACCCGCCTCATCGGTGAGAATGGAGGATCGTGAGTACGGACCGGGACCTTCCGCAGACGCGGGCCGCGAGCGGCGACCGTCGGCGCGGCGGACGGAACCGGCGTCGTGCGGGTCGCCGCGGCTGGCGACCGTTCACCGAGGAGCAGCTCGCCGCCCGCCGGTCCGCCCTCCCGCGGATCACGTACCCCGACCAGCTGCCCGTCTCCGCACGGCGGCAGGAGATCGCCGAGGCGATCCGCGATCACCAGGTGGTGATCGTCGCCGGCGAGACCGGTTCCGGGAAGACCACCCAGATCCCGAAGATCTGCCTGGAGCTGGGCCGCGGCATCGCCGGCACCATCGGGCACACCCAGCCCCGCCGCATCGCGGCCCGAACGGTCGCCGAGCGCATCTCCGAGGAGCTCGGCGTGGACCTGGGCGGCGCCGTCGGGTACCAGGTGCGGTTCACCGACCAGGTCTCCGCCACCACGCTGGTCAAGCTCATGACCGACGGCATCCTGCTGGCCGAGATCCAGCAGGACCCGCTGCTGCGCCGTTACGACACGATCATCGTCGACGAGGCGCACGAACGGTCGCTCAACATCGACTTCATACTCGGCTACCTCGCACAGCTGCTGCCGCAGCGACCGGACCTCAAGGTCATCATCACCTCGGCCACCATCGACTCCGAGCGCTTCGCCGCGCACTTCGGCCCCCGGGCGGGCGAACGGCCCGACGGCGAGCGGCAGCCGGCCCCCGTCGTCGAGGTCTCCGGCCGCACCTACCCCGTCGAGATCCGGTACCGGCCCCTCGTCCCGGACACCACCGATGAGGACGACGCCTCCCCCGTGCAGCAGGACCCGATCGACCAGGTCACCGGCATCACCCTGGCCGTCGACGAGCTCATGACCGAAGGACCGGGCGACATCCTCGTCTTCCTCTCCGGCGAACGCGAGATCCGGGACACCCACGTCGCGCTCCAGGAGCACCTCGGCGAGCGCTACCGCGCGCCGGGCGCCGCCAAGGGATCCGGCCACCGGCCCGACGCCGTCGAGGTCGTCCCGTTGTACGCCCGCCTCTCCGCCGCCGAGCAGCACCGCGTCTTCGAGCAGCACTCGACCCGCCGAATCGTGCTCGCCACGAACGTCGCGGAGACGTCGCTGACGGTCCCGGGCATCCGGTACGTCGTCGATCCCGGCACCGCCCGCATCTCCCGGTACTCCAACCGCACCAAGGTCCAGCGGCTGCCGATCGAGCCGGTCTCCCGGGCGAGCGCCAACCAGCGCTCCGGCCGGTGCGGCCGCGTGGCCGACGGCATCGCGATCCGGCTCTACTCCGAGCAGGACTTCCAGGCCCGTCCGGAGTTCACCGAGCCGGAGATCCTGCGGACCTCGTTGGCCAGCGTCATCCTCCAGATGGCTGCGCTCGGACTGGGTGAGGTCGCCGAGTTCCCGTTCGTGGACCCTCCCGACACGCGGGCGATCCGCGACGGGGTCCAGCTCCTGCACGAGATCGGCGCGCTCGACCCGCACGCCACGGACCCGCGCAAGCGCCTCACCCCGGTCGGCCGCCAGCTCGCGCAGCTGCCGATCGACCCGCGCCTGGGTCGCATGCTGCTCGAGGCCCAGCGGAACGGCTGCGCGGCCGAGGTCATGGTCATCGTCGCGGCGCTGTCCACGCAGGACGTGCGCGAGCGCCCGGCGGACAAGCAGGCCCAGGCGGACCAGATGCACCGCCGGTTCACCGACCCGACGTCGGACTTCCTCGCCTACCTCAACCTCTGGCGGTACCTGCGCACCCAGCAGCGGGACCTGTCCGGCTCCGCGTTCCGCCGGCTGTGCCGGAACGAGTACCTGAACTATCTACGCGTGCGCGAGTGGCAGGACGTGGTCACCCAGCTGCGCCAGCTCGCCAAGCCGCTCGGGCTGTCGATGAAGCCGATCGCCCTCCCGCACGCCGAGGACATCGCGGCGACGGCGGAGAAGACCCAGGACGGGCGGCCCGACACCGCGCGGGCCGCCGTCGCCGTCGGGGCGTCCGCCGATGCCGCGAGCGCCGACGCCATCCACCAGTCGCTGCTGGTCGGTCTGCTGTCCAACCTCGGCTCCTACGACGAGCGCCGCCGCGAGTACGCCGGCGCGCGCGGGACGCGGTTCGTCATCTGGCCCGGGTCCGGCCTGGCGAGGAAGACGCCGGCGTGGGTGATGGCCGCCGAGCTGGTGGAGACCTCGCGGCTGTTCGCCCGGACCGTGGCCCGGATCCAGCCCGAGTGGGTCGAGCCGTTGGCCTCGCACCTGGTGAAGCGGACCTATTCCGAGCCGTACTGGTCCACCAAGCAGGGCGCGGCCATGGTCAAGGAGAAGGTCCTGCTGTACGGCATGACCCTGGTGGCCGACCGGGCGGTGCCGCTCGGGACGCTGACGAGCACGCGGCTCGGGGACGTCACCGCGCGCGAGCTGGCGCGCGAGATGTTCATCCGCGAGGCGCTGGTGGGCGGGCAGTGGCGCACCCACCACGAGTTCTACGAGCGCAACCGTGAGCTCCTCGCCGAGGCCGGGGAGTACGAGAACCGGGCACGGCGCCGCGACCTCGTCATCGACGAGGACGGCCTGTTCGACTTCTACGACGAGCGCATCCCCGAGCACGTCACCTCGGCACGGCACTTCGACGCATGGTGGAAGAAGGCCCGCCGGGACGACCCGGACCTGCTCACCTTCACCATGGACCTCCTGGTCCGCCAGGACGAGGTCACCGGAGTGCGGAAGGACTTCCCCGACACCTGGCGCCAGGGAGACCTCACGCTCCCGCTCACCTACCAGTTCGAGCCCGGCACCCACGCCGACGGCGTCACCGTGCACGTCCCGGTCGAGGTCCTGGGGCGCCTACGTCCCGACGGCTTCGACTGGATGGTGCCCGGCCTGGCCCTCGAGCTCGCGACGGCGACCATCCGCCACTTCCCGAAGCCCACCCGCCGGCAGCTGGTCCCCGCTCCCGACGTCGCCCGCGACGTCGTCGCCCGGCTGCCCGCCTGGTCCGAGGTCGCCCCGGCTCCCGACGGCGCACCCTCCTACCGCGAGGCGTTCGCCGCCGCCGTCCGCGACCTCCGCGACGTCGAGATCCCGGACGACGCCTGGGACGACGACCGGCTCCCCGACCATCTGCGCGTCACCTTCCGGGTCCTCTCCCGGCGCGGTGCCGTCCTGTCCGAAGGCAAGGACCTCCTCGCCCTGCAGCGTGAGCTCGCGCCGCAGACGCAGGAGGCGGTCTCGTCCGCCGTGCGGGGTGCGGTCGCGGCGGCCATGGCCGAGGCCGGTGGTGTCGGAGGCGAAGGGCCGGGGGCAGGCGTCGCGGGACGTCCGGTCGCTCCTCGTTCCTCGTCGCGACAGCCAGACCCAACCAGCCCCGCGACCACCTACCCCCCGGCCCTCCACGGTCACCAACCCACGGGCGAGCCCTCCCCGTCCCAGGTGGCCGGTCACCCGTCCGGCGCGACCACCCCATCCGCGCCGCTCCCTGAGCAGGAGGGGCTGAGCTCGTGGCCGGACGTGGCGGGCGGGGTGATCCCGAAGCAGGTGGAGTCGGCCGGGGCGCACGGGCTGGTGGTGCGCGGGTATCCGGCGCTGGTCGAGGTGCCGGGCAAGGGCGGTAAGGGCGCCGGCGCGGGTCCGGCGTTCTCGGCGTCGCTGCGGGTGCTGGCCGGTGCGGCCGAGCAGGTGCGGGCGCACCGGCTCGGGCTGCGCCGGCTGGTGCTGACCGAAACGGCGCTCAACCCGCAGCGGATCACCACCCGGTGGACCGGCGCCGAGGCGCTCACGCTGGCGACCTCGCCCTACCCGAGCACCGACGCCCTGGTGGCCGACGTCCAGCTCGCCGCGGTCACGGCGCTGGTGGACGAGTGGGTCGGCGGTCACGGTCAGCCGTGGGACGCCGACGCCTACCGGGAGCTGCTCGGGCACGTCCGCGGGCTGCTCGAGGAGCGGGTGCACCAGGTGATCCGGCAGGTGGTGGCCACGCTCGAGGTGCGGCGGGAGCTGGACGCCACGATCAAGGACGCGACGTCCATGCACCTGCTCAACACCCTCACCGACGTCAAGGACCAGGTCGCCCGGCTCGTGCGTCCGGAGTTCGTCTCCGAGACCCCCGCGGAGAAGCTCGTGCATCTGCCGCGATACCTGCGGGCGGCACAGCGGCGGATCGAACGGGCGCAGCAGAACGTGCACCAGGACGCGAATCTCGCGTGGACGGTCGGCGAGCTCGAGGACGCCTACCGGGCCGAGGCCGAGGCGTCCGAGCGACTCGCGCCGGACCCGGCGCGGGACGCGGCCGTCGAGGAGGTGCGGTGGATGCTCGAGGAGCTGCGCGTCTCGTTCTTCGCCCAGCAGCTCGGGACACCGATCAAGGTCTCGGAGAAGCGCATCCGCAAGGCCCTCGCGGCGCTCTGACGCGGCGCGTCAGACCGGCCAGGTCTCCCCGCGGTACGCGGCGTCCCAGAACATCCACTCGTACTGCATGCCGCGGCGGAAGGCGGCGTGCATCCGCTCCCTGGTGCGCTCGTCGGCCGCCGCCGCGAGGCCGTCCACCAGATCGCGCGCCGTCGCCGTCGTGGCCGCGAACTCCGGGTCGCCGTAGGTGCCGATCCAGTCGGCGTACGGGTGGCCCTCGAGCGGGCCGAGCCGCGCCGCAAGCCGCGTGCCGACGTCGTCGTAGACCCAGAAGCAGGGCAGCACGGCGGCGGCTAGCACCGGGTGCGAGCCCCCGCCGGCCAGTCCCAGCAGGTAGGAGGTGTAGGCGGTGGTCGTCGGGGACGGTTCGGCGCTGGCGAGGTCGTCCACGTGCGCGGCGTGCAGCTCACGCTCGACCTCCACGGTCTGCGCGGCCGCGGTGGACCAGAAGATCAGCTCCTCGGCGGTGCCGGCCTGCCGGGCGCAGGCCGCGAGCGCCCGGCCGTACTCGGCGAGGTACAGGGCGTCCTGCGCGAGGTACTGCCGGAAGGTGGCGCGCGGCAGGGTGCCGTCCTCGAGCTCGCGCAGGAACGGCAGAGCGTCGACGGCCTCCCGGACGCCGGCGGCACGCTGCCACGCCTCGGCCGTGAACACTCCGGCGGTCATGACTGCCTCCAGACGTCGTAGAAGTGGTGCACCGGGCCGGGTCCGCGGCCGACGTCGAGGTCGTCCGCGGCGCGCAGGGCCCCGGTCAGCCAGGTCTTCGCGGCGGCTGCCGCATCCGCCCAGGTCGCCGACCGCGGCACGAGCGCGGCGATCGCCGAGGACAGCGAGCAGCCGGTGCCGTGGGTGTTGTCGGTCGCGACGCGGGGCTGGCGCAGGACCTGCTCGCCGTCGCCGTCCAGCCACAGGTCGGTGGCGTCATCACCGGCGAGGTGACCGCCCTTGAGCATGACCCGGGGGACGCCGAGGTCCCGCAGCGCACGGGCCTGGGAACGCATCCCCTCGACGTCCACCGCCTCCGCCGCATCGAGCAGCACGGCGGCCTCGGCGAGGTTGGGGGTGACGAGCGAGACGTGCGGGAGCATCGTGCGGACGGACTCGACGGCGTCGTCGTCGAGCAGGCGCGATCCCGCGGTGGAGACCATGACCGGGTCGAGCACCACGGGGCTCTGCGGTGCCCGCTCGCGCAGGAAGCCGGTGACGGCGCGGACGGTGTCCGCGCCGGAGAGCATCCCGATCTTGACGGCGTCCACCGCGACGTCGTCCCACAGCGTGTCGAGCTGCTCCCGCACGAACGCCGGCGGCACCGCGTGCACACCGGTCACGCCCTGGGTGGACTGCGCCGTCAGCGCCGTCAGCACGGCGGCGCCGTAGGCACCGAGCGCCGAGAAGGTCTTCAGGTCGGCCTGGATGCCTGCGCCGCCGGACGGGTCGGAGCCGGCGATCGTCAGGGCGACGGGCGGCCGGGTCACGAGCCGTCCCCCCAGGCCCGGCGCAGCTCGGCGGCCGCGGCACACGGGTCGGATGCCGCGCAGATCGCGCTGACGACGGCGATCCCGGCCAGGCCACGCCCCCGCAGCCGGGGGGCTCGTGCCACGTCGATGCCGCCGATTGCCACGCAGGGCCACGGGCTGACGACCGTCACCTCGGCGACGCCGTCCGGGCCGAGCGGGTCGGCGTGGCCGGGCTTCGTGGCCGTCGCCCACATCGGGCCGACGCCGAGGTAGTCGAGCACTCCCGGGTCCAGGTCGATCGCGGTCCGGACCTGCTGGGGCGTGGAGACCGACAGCCCGAGCAACCGGTCCGGCCCGAGTGCCGAGCGTGCGTCGGCGGCCGGCACGTCCCGCTGGCCGACGTGCGCACCGTCGGCCCCGATCTGCTCCACCAGGTGCACCCGGTCGTCGACGATCAGCGGGACCCCGGTGCCGGCCAGCACCTCCCGGACCTGTCGGCCGAGCGCGACGAACTCCTCGTCGGTGAGGTCGTGGTCGCGCAGCTGGACCACGCTCACCCCGCCCGCGACGGCGGCCTCGACCGTGGCGGGCACCCCGCGGGCACCGCACATCCCGGTGTCGGTGACGAGGTAGACGGACAGGTCCAGCGGCGCGCGGCCGGGCCGGGCCGGGGTGCTCACGAGAGCCGGACCCGGTCGGCGAGCTGCGCAGGCTCGAGCGCGGCCAGCTCGTCCAGCAGGGCGACGGCGAAGCTGCCCGGGCCGCGGGCCGCGGTCGCCGCGGCGTCGGCGGCGACGGTGTACAGCGCGGTCGCGGCGGCGGCCGCGACCAGGGCGTCGTCCGTGACGGCGGTGCAGGCGGCCATGAGTGCGCCCAGGGCGCAGCCGGCGCCGGTGACCTTGGTCAGCAGGACGTCGCCGTTCGCGACGCGGATCAGCCGGTCGCCGTCGGTGAGGTGGTCGACGGCGCCGCTGACGGCGACGACGCAACCGTGCCGCCTGGCGAGCGCCTCCGCGGCGGGCAGGGCGTCCTCGGCGGTGTCGACGCTCTCGACCCCGCGGCCGCCCCGGCCGCCGTCGAGGGCGAGGATCTCCGAGGCGTTGCCGCGCACGACGGCGGGGGCCGCGATCTGCAGCAGCTCCTGCGCCACGCCGGTGCGCCAGGGCAGCGCGCCGGCCGCCACCGGGTCCAGCACCCAGGGTGTTCCGGCGTCCGTGGCCCCGGCGACCGCCTCGCGCATGGCCGCGACGGTGTCCTCCTGGGGCGTACCGAGGTTGACCAGCACGGCGCCGGCCCCACCGGCCAGCGCCCGGGCCTCGTGGGTGTTGTCGACCATCGCGGGGCTGGCCCCCGCGGCGAGGAGCGTGTTGGCGGTCCACTGCGCCACGACGACGTTGGTCAGGCACTGCACGAGCGGCCCCCGCGTCCGCAGCTCCGCGACCGTCGTCGCGAGGCGGTCGGCGGTGACGGCCGCGCCGGCGGCGGTGGCTGCACCCAAGGCGACGTCCCTTCGCTAGTACGAACTAGATCAGGTTCAACGGGTGTGCTCTCAGCCGTGCGTGCACGGCACCCCGCGTCGTCCGTCACTGTACCTCCGGTCCGGCGCTCCGGGCGCCCGTGGCAGGATCGGCCCGGACTGACCGTGGACACCTCGTCTCAGATGACGAGAGCGCCACGACGGGATCGCGCGCGTGGCCGCCCCGGCTGGGAACGTCGGACGAGCCAGATCGGCGCACCCGTCGACGGACGAGAGAACCCGGAGGACCCTCGGCCCCATGACCGGACCCGCCACGCTGTGGACGCCACCGGAGTCGGCGTTCACCGACTCCGCGATGGCACGTTTCGCCCACGCCCAGGGTCTCGACCCACGGCGGTACGACGAGCTCCACGCCTGGTCCGTCACCGACCGGTCCGCGTTCTGGTCGGCACTGTGGGACTTCACCGGCGTCCTCGGCGAGCAGGGGGACGTCGTGGAGCAGGCGCCGGACCCGGCCGCCCTCGGCGGCCCCGACGAGCTGCCCTCGCTGCGGCACGGCCACATGTTCGGCACCCGGTTCTTCCCGCGCGGCCGCCTGAACGTCACCGAGAACCTGCTGCGCGGCGATGGCGACCGGCTCGCCGTGGTCGCCGCCGACGAGACCGGCGTCCGCGGCCGCCTCACGCTCGCGGAGCTGCGCGGCCGGGTCGCCGCCGTCCAGGCGGGGCTGCGGGACCGCGGGGTCCGCCGCGGCTCCGTCGTCGCCGGGATCATGCCGAACGACGTCGACAACCTCGTCACCATGCTCGCCACGCTCTCGCTCGGCGCGGCCTGGGCCGGCTGCTCGCCGGACTTCGGCGTCCCCGGGCTGGTGGACCGGATCGGGCAGGTGCATCCCGCCGTCGTCGTCGCCGCCGAGAGCTACGTCTACAACGGCCGCACGTTCGACGTGCGAGGGAAGGCCGAGGAGGTCCTCGACCGACTCGGCCACCCCACCGAGCTGGTGCTCACCCGCTCGGCCGCGTGGGAGTCCGACTTCACCGGCCGAGCCGGCGCGGACGGCCAGCCCACGTTCGAGCGCCACCCCTTCGACACGCCCGGCCTCATCATGTTCACCTCCGGCACCACCGGGCTGCCGAAGGCGATCGTGCACAGCGCGGGTGGGGTGCTCCTGCAGCACCTCAAGGAGCACGTGCTGCACGGCGACGTCCGGCCCGGCGACGTGCACTCGTGGTTCACCTCCACCGGCTGGATGATGTACGCCTGGCTCGTCTCGGCGCTGGCCGCGGAGGCCACCGTCGTCCTCCTCGACGGCAGCCCCACCCCGAAGCGGGACGGGACGCCGGATCACGGCCACCTGTGGCGGATCGCCGAGCAGGCGCGGATCACGCACTTCGGCACGTCCCCCGCCTACCTCAGCGGGCTCATGGCCGCCGGCCACCACCCTGCCGAGCACCACGACCTGTCCGCCCTGCGCTCGGTGCTCTCCGCCGGCGCACCGGTCAGCCCGGAGCAGTACGACTGGCTCTACACCCACGTCAAGCAGGACATGGTCTTCGCCTCGATCAGCGGTGGGACGGAGATCCACGGCTGCTTCCAGCTCGGCTCACCCGTCCACCCCGTCCGGCGCGGCGAGATCACCTGCCTGGCGCTCGGGCACGCCATGGCCGTCCTGGACGAACGCGGCGCACCGGTGGTCGGGGTCAAGGGCGAGCTGGTGTGCACCGAGCCGTTCCCGTCCATGCCGCTGACGTTCCTCGGCGAGGAGGGCCTGCGGCGCTACCACGACACGTACTTCGCGGAGCGGCCCGACCTCTGGACCCACGGCGACCTCGCCGAGCTGACCCCCCGGCGCTCCGTCGTGATCTACGGCCGCAGCGACACCACCCTCAAGCCGCAAGGCGTGCGGATCGGGACGGCCGAGATCTACCGCGTGGTCGACGCCCGAGCCGAGATCGCCGACGCCGTCGTGTTCGGGCACTCCTGCGGCACCGACGAGGACGTGGTGCTGTGCGTCGTCCCGGCCGCGGGCTCCGCGCTGACCGCGGACCTCGCGGCGAGCCTGCGCACCGACATCCGTACCCAGGCCTCGCCCCGGCACGTCCCGGCGCACGTCTTCGCCGTCCCGGCGGTGCCGGTCACCCACAACGGCAAGAAGGCCGAGGGCGCGGCACGGGCGGCGGCCGCCGGCCTGCCGGTGAGGAACCGGGCCTCGCTCGCCAACCCCGAGTGCCTCGCGGCGTACGAGGCGCTCTTCGCGGCGACGCCTGCGGAGGCCACCCCATGACCCGTGCGGTCGGAGCCTCGCGAGCCGCGATCGTGGGCGTCGGCGAGCTGACACCGGTGCGCCGCACCGAGGGCGCCACCACGATGGGCCTGCTCGCGCGCGCGGCGCGGGCCGCCCTGGACGACGCCGGGCTGGAGCCGTCCGACGTCGACGGCCTCCTCGTCGCACCGCAGGTGGGCGAGACCCCGCAGCACGTCCCGGCCACGGTGGCCGAGTACCTGGGCCTGCAGCCCCGGATGGCAGACGTCGTCGACCTCGGCGGCGCCACCGGCCCCGGGATGATCTGGCGGGCCGGTGCCGCCGTCGACGCCGGCATGGCCGACGTCGTCCTGTGCCTGGTCGGCAACCACCGCAACCCCAAGCCGCTGCGCTCGCCCAACCGCAACCCGATCCGGGAGCTCGACGTGCCGCACGGTGCCTCGGGCGCCAACACCTCCTACGCGTTCCTGAAGTCCGCCCACATGGCGGCCTACGGCACCACCGACGAGGACTTCGCGCAGATCGCGGCGGTCTCCCGCGCGCACGCCCAGCTGAATCCGGCGGCGATCTTCCACGGCCGGCCGGCCACCCTCCGGGACGTGCTGGACTCGCCGTACGTGGCTGAGCCGCTGCACCTGCTCGAGATCGTCATGCCGGTGGCCGGCGCGACGGCGGTCGTGGTGGTGAGTCCCGAGCGCGCGACCGGATGGCCCGGCCCGCGCCGCCCCGTGCACCTGCTCGGCGCCGGCGAGAAGGTCAGCCACCGGGCCATGAGCTTCTCCCCGTCGCTGACCTCGGGGCCGTTGCGGCCCGCGATCGCCCAGGCCTACGCGCAGGCGGGAGTCGGGCCGGCGGACCTCGACGTGCTGTCCCTCTACGACTGCTACACGGTGGTCACCGCGCTCACCCTGGAGGACGCCGGGATCTGCCCGCCCGGCCGGTTCGCGGACTTCTTCCGCGACCGGGACGTCTCGCACGCCGGCGAGGTCGCCTACAACCCGCACGGCGGCCAGCTCGGCTGCGGCCAGGCCGACCTCGCCGGCGGCATGAGCCACGCCATCGAGGCCGTCCACCAGCTCCGCGGCACCGCGCACGGCCGCCAGCACCACGGCCGCGCCGACGCCGGCCCGCGCACCGCACTGGTCACCGGGAACGGAGCCACCCTCAGCGAGGCCGTTGCCCTGG
This sequence comes from Georgenia alba, assembly GCF_042665525.1. Classification (NCBI taxonomy): domain Bacteria; kingdom Bacillati; phylum Actinomycetota; class Actinomycetes; order Allobogoriellales; family Allobogoriellaceae; genus Georgenia; species Georgenia alba. The sequence continues at coordinate 591,415 of NZ_JBHTCQ010000001.1, read as the reverse complement.
TACTCGGCGCGGAGGAGACACGATGACGCAGCCGCAGGACCCTGCCCGCGACGCGGTCGCCGAGCGCGCGACGCTGCTCGCCGGACTCGACGTCCCCGGCCCCACGCCCACCGCCGAGTCCCGCCGCTTCTGGGACGCGCTGGCCCAAGGACGGTTCGAGCTGCCGTACTGCCCCGCCTGCGAGCGCTGGTTCTTCTACCCGCGTGCGGTCTGCCCGACCTGCTGGCGCGAGCAGTGGGGCTGGCGGGCCGCCTCCGGTCGCGGCACCGTCGCGGCCTGGTCTGTGGTGCACCGGCCGGGCCACCCGGGCTGGGCGCCGACCGCGCCATACCCGCTGGCCGTCGTCGACCTCGCCGAGGGGCCCCGCATGCTCGCCCACGTCCTCGCCGACCCGGCCGATGTGCACGTCGGCGACCGGGTGGCCGTCCGGCCGACCCGCGTCGGCCCGGACACGATCGCAGCCGTGGTGAAGGAGACACCGCAGTGACCGTCCCCCCGACCTACCTCCTCGACGGCGTCCGCGTCCCGTTCGGTCGCGTCGGCCGGGCGCTGTCCGGCCTGTCGGCCACCGATCTCGGTGCCCTTCCGGTCGCCGAGCTGCTCCGCCGCCATCCCGGCCTGCGGCCGGACGTCGCCGTGCTGGGCGTCGTCGTGCAGGCCGGGCTGGGCCAGAACCCCGCCCGTGTCGCCGCCCTGGCCGGCGGCCTGGAAGCCACCGTGCCGGCGCTGACCCTCAACAGCGTCTGCCTCGCCTCCCTCGAGACGGTCTGCGACGCGGCGCGCCGCATCGCCGTCGGCGAGGGCGAGACCTACCTGGTCGGCGGGTTCGACTCCATGTCCGCGACCAGGCGGGTCGGCGGCGACACGGACGTGGTCCTGCACGACGGGCTGCTCGACGCCGCCACCGGACGCTCGATGGGCGTGGTCTCCGACGCCGTCAACGCCGAGCTCGGCGTCACGCGCGAGGACCAGGACGCCTGGGCGCACCGTTCGCACGTGCGGGCCGCCGAGAGCCGCGAGTTCCTGCGCGGCGAGACTGTCCCGGTGCCGCTGCCCGGCGGCGGCACGCACACCGACGACGAGGGTGTCCGGCCCGGGTCGTCGCCCGAGGCGCTCGCCGCCCTGGCACCCGCCTTCGGCGCCGACGGCACGATCACCGCGGGCAACGCGTCGCAGACCGCCGACGGCGCGAGCGCCGGGCTCGTGGTCTCCGCCACCGTCGCCGAGCGGGCGGGCGCGACGCCGCTCGGCCGCGTCGTCGACTGGGGGTTCGTCGCCGGTCCGGACACCTCGCTGCACCTCAAGCCGGCCCGGGCCGCCCGCCTGGTGCTCGACCGGCACGGCCTGCGCCCGTCCGACGTGGACGTCTGGGAGATCAACGAGGCGTTCGCGGGCGTCGCCGTCGCCGCGGCCCGCGACCTGGGTCTGGCCGAGGACGTCGTCAATGTCCACGGCGGCGCCGTCGCCGTCGGCCACCCGCTCGGAGCGAGCGGCTTCCGGCTCGCCCTCACCGCCGCCCGGACCCTGCGCGAGCACGGCGGCCGGCACGCCGTCGCCACCCTCTGCGGCGGTGGCGGGCAGGGACTCGCCGTCCTGCTCGAGACCGTCAGCTGATCCCGAACGACACCCACCCGAGGACCCCTCATGACCAGCACCGCCACCGCGTCCCGCACGGACGAGCCCGACGTCCGCCGCGAGTCCCGGAAGGCCGCGATCTCCAGCTTCGTCGGCACGAGCATCGAGTGGTACGACTACTACCTCTACGGCACCGCCGCGGCCCTGATCTTCCCGGCCGTCTTCTTCCCGGGCGACGACTCGGCGATCGGCGTCATCAAGGCTTTCGCGACCTACGCCGTGGGGTTCGCCGCCCGGCCGCTCGGCGGCTTCGTCTTCGGTCACTTCGGCGACCGGATCGGCCGCAAGACGATGCTGATGATCTCGCTGCTCCTCATGGGCGTCTCCACGTTCGCGATCGGCCTGCTGCCCGCCTACGCGACCGTCGGGCTGTGGGCGCCGGCGCTGCTGTGCCTCATGCGCCTGATCCAGGGCTTCGCGGTCGGCGGCGAGTGGGGGTCCGCCGTCGTGATGGTGGTCGAGCACGCCCCGAAGGGGCGGAGGGGCCTGTTCGGCTCCTTCCCCCAGCTGGGCGTGCCGGTCGGCCTGCTGCTCTCCTCCGGGGTGTTCGGCCTGGTCAGCACGATGGTCGGCGACGAGGCGTTCACCGCGTGGGGCTGGCGCATCCCGTTCCTGCTCTCCGCCGTGCTCATCGTGGTCGGCATCGTCGTGCGGCTCACCGTCGCCGAGTCCCCCGCCTTCCAGCGGCTCGTCGAGACCGACACCCGCTCCGAGAAGCCGTCCCGCGACGTGCTCGTCCACCACTGGCGGAACCTGCTGCTGACGATCGGCATGAAGCTGTTCCAGAACGCCGTCTTCTACATCTACACGGTCTTCATGCTTGCCTACATCTCCGGGACGCTGGGGATGGACCGCCAGGTGGGCCTGAACGCCGTCATGATCGCCTCCGTGATCGGCCTGGCCACCATCCCGGGCTGGTCCTGGCTGTCGGACAGGGTGGGCCGCAAGCCGGTCTACCTGGCCGGCTGCATCCTCGGCACGCTGTACTTCCCGGCGTCGTTCCTGCTCATCGACACCGCGGACGTGCTGTGGGTGACCGTGGGCATGATCATCGGCGCCAACCTCCTGCACGACATGGTGTACGGCCCGCAGGCGGTGTACTTCGCCGAGCTGTTCGGCACCAAGGTGCGCCTGTCCGGCGCGTCGATCGGCTACCAGATCGGCGCGATGCTCGCCGGCGGGTTCTCGCCGCTGATCGCGGCCGCGCTGCTGAACGCGCAGGGCGGCGCGACCTGGGGGATCAGCCTCTACATCATGGCGCTCGGCGTCATCTCGACGGTCTGCACGCTGCTGGCGCGGGAGACCCTGCGCGCGAAGTTCTGACCGGCCGGCACCCCCGCCGCGCCGTGCTCGGGCCGCTCAGCCCGCCGTACCGATCACCTGGACCCCGGCCGCGACGAACGGCTCGACCGCCTCCCCGGTCCCGTTCGTCACCAGGGTCCAGCCCGGTGGCAGGGGCGCCCACGCCGGCACACCACGGCGGCCCAGCTTCGTCGCGTCGGCCAGGACGACGACGTGGCCGGCCCGGCCGGCCGCGACCTCCTTGGTCTCGGCCTCGGCGAGGGTCGGTTCGCCCACGCCGTCGAGGGGGTGGACCGCGTCGACGCCGAGGAAGGCGGCGTCGAGCGCGAACCGCTCGAGGGCGTGGGTGGTCAGCGGGCCGACCAGTCCGTGGCTCGTCGGGGCGACCGTCCCGCCGACGAGCACCACCTCGGGCCCCTCGTGGCCGGCCAGCAGGAGCGCGATCTCCGGGCCCCGGGTCAGCACCGTCAGGCCCGCACGACCGCGCAGGTGCTCGGCGAGCCGGGCGGTGGTGGACCCGGCGTCGAGGAAGATCGTGCCGTGCTCCGGCACCAGCTCCGCGGCCCGGCGCCCGATGGCGTCCTTCGCGGCGGTCTCCACCCGCAGCCGGTCGGCCAGGGCGCTCTCCCGGAACGGGGAGTCCAGGACGGCGCCACCGTAGGTGCGGGTCAGCGCCCCCGTCTCGACCAGGCGCGCGAGGTCGCGGCGCACCGTCGAGCTCGAGACGCCGAGCGCCCGCGCGAGCTCCTCCACGTGCGTGACCCCGTCGCGGACCCGCTCCAGCAGCCGCTCGTGCCGCTCGCGGGTGCCGCGCCTCGGCTCACCGCCCACCGATGCCCCCCGTCACCGTGCCGTCACCGTGCCGCGGTGGGCAGGTACTCGGCGCGGATACCCTCGACGAACGGGCTGTAGTCCACGGCGGCGAGGTACGCCGAGCGCATGGTGCCGTGGTCCGCCTGGCCGGTGCCCGCGATGTCGAAGGCCGTGCCGTGGTCCACCGAGGTGCGCAGGATCGGCAGCCCGACGGTCACCGAGATGGTGCCGTCGAAGTCCACCGTCTTGGCGGCGATGTGCCCCTGGTCGTGGTACTGCGACAGGACGCCGTCGTACCGGCCGACGAGGCCGTGGTGGAAGACCGAGTCCGCCGGGATCGGTCCTGCGACGTCGAGGCCCAGGGCCCGGGCGTCCTCCACCGCCGGCGCGAGGTGGACGATCTCCTCGTCTCCGAACGCGCCGTTCTCCCCGCCGTGCGGGTTGATCGCCGCGACCGCGAGCCGGGCGTCCGGGACACCGAAGACCCGCAGCGCCGTGGCGGCACGGCGGATCGAGGTCAGCTGGGTCTCCCGCGTGATCTTCTCCAGCGCCCCGCGGAGGGAGACGTGGCGGGTGGCGAAGAAGATCCGCAGGTGATGGCCTGGCACGTGGGTGTTGCGGACCACGAACATCGTGTCCTGGTCGGTCACGCCGGTGAGCTCGCCGAGCATCTCGGTGTGCCCGAGGTGCTCGCTGCCCGCGGCCCAGATCGCCTCCTTGTTGATGGGTCCGGTGACGATCCCGGAGACCTGTTGCGCCATCGCGGCCGAGGTGGCGACCTCGATCGCCGTCACGGCGGCACGGCCGGCGCGGGCGTCGACGGTGCCCCAGTCGGGCAGGTCCTCCCCCAGCACGCCGATGTCGAAGACGTCGACGACACCCTCGCCGGCGGGCTCGGTGTCCCAGTCGCCGACGGCACGGAGCTCGACGTCGAGGCCGAGCACGTCGCGGGCGCGCGCCATGGCGGCGAGGTCGGCGACCGCGATGCCGTGGTGCTCCGGGTCGCCCGCCGCCTCGGCGAGGGTCCGGAGGGTGATCTCGGGGCCGATGCCGACCGGGTCACCGACGGTCAGCGCGAGCACGGGGCGGGTCATCTGATCTCTCCTTCGTGACGTTTGGGCGTCATGGTGCGTCCGGGGCGTTCCCGACGGCGGTGCGGACCCAGCGGCGGCGCTGCGCCGCGGTCCGGACGAGGTGGTCGACGCAGGCGACGGCGGTGTCCGGACCGCCGATGAGCCCGCCCTTGGTGACGATCGGAAGCCCGTCCCAGGGACCGTCCACCACCTCACCGGCGACAGCGAGCGGCACGACCTCGCCGGTGACCTCGATGCCCTGGCCGCCGAGCTCGGCGAGCACGGCGGCGGTGACGTCGCCGCCGGTCGTGTAGAGCCCGTCGACCGGAGTCTCGGTCAGCACACGGCGCGTGACCCGGCCGAGCGCGACGGGCAGGCGCGCCGACTGCTCGGGGGTGAGGCGGCCGACGTCGCCGGGCTCGATGACGGTGGCGAGCAGCACCACCTCGCCGCCGGCGGCGTCGGCGAGGGCCTCCCGCAGCCGGGCCGCCGTCGCGTCGACGTCGGGGACCGGTCCGCCGACGGGCCGCACGACGTGCGCGCCGCGCTCGCTCACCAGGCGCGCCAGCTGGGTCTGCGTGAGCCCGGTGGCGGAGCCGCTGACCGCCAGGACCGGGGTCGCCGAGGCTCCCGCGCCCCTCAGCCCGAGCGCGGCAGCGAGCGCGACCGAGCCGGGACCCGGGTCGATGCCTGCCCAGAGGATGTCGCGGTCCGCGGCGACGTCGGCGGCCGCCTCGGCCACCCGGGCCAGGTGCTCCTCGGTGAGGGCGTCGGCGACGACGACGTCCGCCCCGCCGTCGATCGCCTCGCCGATGCGGGCGACGAGGTCGGCCCGGCTGCCGGTGACGGTGGACAGCGAGATGGGCTTCGTGACCAGGTCGGTGCCCACCCGCAGCACGTCGGCGACGGCGGAGGTGCGGACCGGGGAGCGCACGTCGCGGGCGAGCTCAGTCTCCTCGAGGCGGACGCCGTCCAGCAGCTGCCGTCCCTCGACGGTCTGCCGGCCGGCCGCGGGGTGCGCGGGCAGGCACAGTCCCACGACCCGGCGGCCGGACAGCTCGCGTGCCGTGGCGAGGACGGCCTCGGCCGCGACCCCGACGTTGCCGCGCAGCGTGGTGTCGATCCGGGCGGTGACCAGCCGCACCGGCCAGCCGGCGCGGACGGCCTGGGTGACGCTCCGGCGCGCCTCGGCTCCGGGCGCGTGCCGGGACTCGGTGGTGGCGACGACGACGTCGAACCTGCTGTGGAACTCGGCGATCGCGCCCCACCGGTTGCCGGGACCGACGGTGACCGCGCGCCAGCCGGCGCGGGAGAACCCCGCCGCGCAGGCGTTCGCGCCGGTCAGGTCGTCGGCGACGACGAGTACGTCCACGGCGTCAGCCCAGGATGAGACTGAGGATGACGAGCAGCGGGATGGACGCCGCCCACACGGCCGTGGTGATGCCGGACCAGCCTCGCAGCGCCGCGACGCCCTCGAGCCCGGTGAACCGGGTGACGACCCAGAAGTAGGAGTCGTTGAAGTAGCTGAAGACCATCGACCCCGCGGTGCAGGCCATCGCCGCGAGCAGCGGGTCGATGCCCAGGGCGGGGACGATGGGGGCCGTGACGGACGCCGCCGTGATCATGGCGACGGTTCCGGAGCCCTGGGCGATGCGCACCACGGTGGCGACGAGGAAGGGCACGAGGAAGGCCGGCAGGTTGATCGAGCCGATGGCCTCGGCGAGGGCGTCGCCCACACCGGAGTCGCGCAGCACGAGGCCGAACCCGCCGCCGGCGCCCGTGATGAGGAGGATGAGTCCGGCCGAGGCCGCGGCATCGGCGAGCCAGCCGTGCACGGCGTTCCGCGGCGTCCAGCGCGGCAGCAGCAGGTAGACGGCGAGGACGAGGCCGATGACGAGTGCGACGTTGGGGTTGCCGACGAACGCGAACGGCAGGGTCCAGGCGGCCGGTTCGTAGTCACCCTCGAGGATGCCCTGCTGACTGCGGTCGATCGCGGCGGTGGCGGTGTTGGCGACGATGAGCAGGAGCGGCACGAGCAGCGGCAGGGCGCCCAGCAGCGGGCCGACGCGGTGGGGGCGGGCGCCGCTGGGCGGCTCGCCCAACGCGGCGGCAGGCGCGGGCTCGGCGTCGGCAGGTGCCGCCCCGGCAGTGGCGACGTCGCCGTCGGTGCCGGCACTCGAAGCCCCGCCGGTGCTCCGGCCGCCGCTGACCGCCGCGAGCGCGGGGTAGACCACCTCGCGAACGCTCGGCACGATCTCGTCCTCGAGCTTCGGACCGATCCAGCGGGCGTAGAGGATGACGACCGGCAGCAGGATGACGGCGAAGACCAGGCCGGTGAGGATGAGCAGCCCCAGATCGGCGCCGAGGATGCCGGCGACGCCGAGGGGGCCGGGCGTGGGCGGCACCATGTGGTGCGTGAGGGTCATGCCGCACCCCAGCGCGAGGGCGAGGGCGACGTAGCCGCCCCGCTTGACCCGCGCGATGGAGCGGGCGAGCGGGTTCATGATGACGTAGCCGGAGTCGCAGAAGACGGGGATCGAGACGACGGCGCCGACGCTGCCGAGCGCCCACTCCTCGCGGCCCTTGCCGAAGGCGCGGAGAAAGGCCCGCGCCAGCGCGTCGGCCGCGCCGGAGACCTCGAGGATCTTGCCGATCCCGACGCCGAGCCCGATGACGATGCCGATGCTCGTCAGGGTCGTGCCGAAGCCGGTGGTGAAGGAGGTGATGACGTCGACCGCGGACTGGCCGGCGACCAGACCCGTCACCAGACCGGCCAGGATGAGCCCGACGAAGGCGTCGAGGCGGGTCCGGAGCACCACCACGACGATCGTGGCGATGCCGAGGACGAGTGCCAGCAGCAGCTGGAGATCCATGGGGCAGCCCTTCTCTGGACCGGTGCGACACCGGTGGCGCACATGCACGAATGACGCAACAGTTTGTACCGAAGTTGCTTACTCTGCGCAACTAGCCGTCATCGGGCGGCGATGGTGAGGCGGTCGAGAAGGACGGCGGGTGATCCGGTTCACGGCCTCGCGGCCCGCCCGGTTCGCCCCCACCGTGGACGACGACGGCCCGTAGCCGACGAGGTGGAGTCTCGGCTCGTCCGCCACCTGGGTGCCGACCATCGTGATCCCGCCGCCGTGCCCGCGCAGGTGCAGCGGCCGGAGGTGGTCCAGCGCGGCGCGGAAGCCGGTGGCCCACAGGATCACGTCGGCGCGCACGAAGGACCCGTCGGGCATGCGAACGCCGGCCGGCTCGATGCGGACGAACATCGGATGCCGCCGCAGCACACCGCGCTCCTGCGCGGCACGGATGGCGGGCGTGCGGACCAGGCCCGTGACCGAGACGACGCTGAGCGGGGGCAGGCCCTGCCGGACGCGTTCGGCGACCCGCGCGACGGCGCGCCGCCCGGCCGCCGCGTCGAACGCGTCGGTGCGCCAGACCGGCTCCCGGCGGGTCACCCACGTGGTGGTCGTGACCCGCGAGATCTCGTCGAGCAGCTGGACGGCGGAGATGCCGCCGCCGACCACCACGACGTGCCGACCGTCGAACTCCTCGGCGCTGACGTAGTCGGCCACGTGGAGCTGCCGTCCACGGAAGCCGAGCTGGCCCGGGTATCGCGGCCAGAACGGCTTCGTCCACGTGCCGGTGGCGTTGATGACGGCACGGGCCTCGACGGTCCCGCCGTCGGAGTCCACGAGGAGCGCGCCGTCCGGGTCGCCGTCGGCGCGGCGGACCGCGCGGACGCGAACCGGCCGGCGCACGGACAGGTCCATGGTCCGCTCGTAGTCCGCGAAGTAGCGCGGCAGCGCCTCGGCGCTCGGCTCGGCCGGGTCGACGCTGGGGCGGGCCATGTCGGGCAGGTCGTGGATACCGTTGACGGTCGCCATCCGGAGCGAGCGCCACCGGTGGCGCCAGGCGCCGCCGGGACCGTCCTCACCGTCGAGGACGACGAACGTGCCGCGTGCGCCGTCGCCCGGATCGGCACCGTCCGCAGGGCGGAACCCGCGCCGCCGCAGGTGGTAGGCAGCGGACAGGCCGGCCTGGCCGGCGCCGATCACCACGACGTCGGCACGATCCGGCAACGCACCCATACCCGGGGGAACACGCCCCGGCACGGCGTCGTTCCCGGCCGGCCGGTGGGCTCTGTCACGGGTGGCACCGCCTCGGGCGCGCGGGGGCCGTACGGTGACGCCATGGCCGTCACCGACAGCGCGATCGCGGCGATCCGGTCGATGATCGTCTCCGGCGAGCTGCAGCCCGGCGACCGGTTGCCCCCGGAGGCCGCCCTCGGCGCGCGGCTCGGCCTGTCCCGCAACTCCCTGCGCGAGGCGGTGCGGGCCCTCTCCCTCATCCGGGTGCTCGACGTGCGCCAGGGCGACGGCACCTACGTGACGAACCTGGCGCCGTCGATGCTCGTCGAGGCGATCTCGTTCATCATCGACCTGCACGAGGACTCCTCGATCGTCGAGCTGCTGCAGATGCGCCGGATCCTCGAGCCCGCCGCCGTGGAGCTCGCCGCGCACGGCATCGACGACGCGGGCCTGGCGCAGGTCCGCGCGATCCTGGACCGGACAGGTCCGCAGTCCTCGGCCGAGGAGCTCCTCGCCGCGGACCTGGAGTTCCACCGGACGGTGAACTCCTACTGCGGGAACTCCTACCTCTCGGCCACGATCGAGGGGATCTCCGGCCCGACGGCCCGGGCGAGGATCTGGCGCGGCATCACCGAGTCGGGGTCGCTGGAGCGGACCCTCGCCGAGCACGAGGCGATCTACGCGGCGCTCGCCGCGGGCCGGGCGGACGTGGCCGGGGCGTGGTCGCGGGTGCACATCGCCGGCGTGGAGATGTGGGTGGCGCAGCAGGCCGACCTCGCGGCCCAGGGACCTGCCCAGGGCCGGGCGGGTCGTCAGCCGGGCAGCCCGTAGACGGCACGTGCCGTGCCCTCGCGGATCGCTGCCTGCTCCGCCGGCGTGAGCTCCTCGAGCAGCTCGAGGGCGACGCCGAGGGTCGCGGCGTAGTCCCCCACCCGTGGCGCGATGGGCCAGTCGCTGCCGAGCATCAGCCGGTCCGGGCCGAACGACTCGAGCGCCAGGTCCCACGCCCGGGCCGCCAGGTCCCGTCCCCAGGAGGCGCCGGGCGCCACGGAGGTCGCGAGGCCGGAGACCTTGGCCACCACGTTCGGGAGCCGCGCGGCGGCGCGCAGCTGCGCCTCCCACTCGGCGTCGTCTCCGCCGAGCGGCGGCTTGGCGAGGTGGTCGACGACGACGCGCAGCCCGTCGACGTCGGCCGCGAGGTCCGGGACCTGGTCCAGCTGCCCGGGGTAGGCGTCCGGGATGTCCAGGGGCAGGCCCGCGGCTGCCACGGCCGCGAGTGACTCCCGGACCACCGGCAGGCTCAACATCCGTGGGTCCGCGTCGTCGTGCGTGAGGTGCCGGACGCCCACGAGGTTCTCCGTAAAGCCCTCCTCCACCAGGGCGCGCACCCGGTCCGGACGGCGCAGCGGCAACCAGCCGACGACGCCGAGGACCCACTCGTCGGCCTCCTGCTGGCGCAGCAGGTGCCGGGTCTCCTCGAGGCTGTCGGCGGCCTGCACGAGGACGGCGCCGCGGACCGGCGCCGCCAGCTCGGCGGCCGCGGCCCGCGCATCCGCGACGGTGAACCGCCGGAACAGCGGACCCGGCGGGATCCAGCCGTAGTCGAGCAGACCGGGGTCCCAGACGTGCAGGTGGGTGTCGATCACGGTGTGTGTCACGGCGCCACCGCCGGGTCGGCGGCGCCCAGAAGACCCTCGGCGGCGAGGTCTGCCCACACCGCCTCCGGCACCGGCTCGGCGGCCCACCGCGCCAGGTCCCGGACCTCGGCGGCGCTGCGCATCCCGATCGTCACGTCGACGACGGCGGGGTGCCGCAGCGGGAAGTGCACGGCCACGTGCGGCAGGGACAGGCCGTGCCGTCGGCACACCGCCGCGAGCCGCTGGGCGCGGTCGAGCACGTCCGGCGGGGCGGCGGCGTACTCGTAACGCGCGCCGGCACCGGGTGCGGGGTCCGCCAGGATGCCGGAGTTGAACACCCCGACGGCGACCACGCCCACGCCGTGCTCCAGGCACGTGCCCAGCAGCGGGTCCGCGGACTGCTCGAGCAGGGTGTGCCGGCCGGCGAGCATGACGAGGTCGAGGTCGCTCCGGGTGACGGCCGCCCGCAGGATCTCGGGGTCCTTCGAGCCGGCACCGACGGCACGCACCACCCCGCTGTCCCGGAGGGTGACGAGGGTCTCGAGGGCACCGAGCATCTCCTCGGTGGTGCGGGCGGTCTCCTCCGGGTCATGGAGGTAGGCGACGTCGACGGCGTCGAGACCGAGCCGCTCGAGGCTGTCGGTGAGGCTGCGCTCGATCCCCGCCGGGCTCAGGTCCGCACGACGGCGCAACGTCGCGGGCACCACGAACCCGCCGGGGTCCAGGTCGCCCTCGCGGTAGCCGGGGTCGGGCTCGAGGATCCGGCCCACCTTGGTCGAGAGGACGTACTCCTCCCGCGCCCGGCCGGTCAGCGCGTCGCCGAGGCGCCGTTCCGACAGGCCGATGCCGTAGTGCGGCGCGGTGTCGAAGTAGCGGATCCCGGCCTCCCAGGCCGCATCCACCGCCGCGCGGGCGGCGTCGGGCGCGACCGTCTCGTACAGGTTGCCCAGCTCGGCCGCGCCGAATCCCCAGCGCGTCAGCCGCACGCGGTCGGTCATGCCGGCGGCTCCGCGGGCAGCTCCCACACGTGGCGCAGCCCGTCGTCCTCGCCGCTGTAGTCGTCCTCCACCTCGAGGAGCTCGGCCATGCGGGCCTGCCAGGGGACGTTCGCGGGGTGGTCGCGCAGGGCCGCACGCATCGCGCGGTAGTCCTCGCACTCGACCACGTGGAACAGCTCGCGCCCGTCGCGCCAGATCCGCCAGGTGTGTACCCCGGCGGCTCGCAGCGCGGCGTCGAGATCGGCAGGGATGACGGCGTGGATGCGGTCGTAGTCCTCCTCCTTGCCGGGTGCGAGGCGTGTGTGCAGAGCGATGCGATCCATGTCGGCTCCTCTCAGGAACGGTCCGCCCCGGCGGCCGCGCCGTCGTCCAGGAACAGCTCGACCACCGGGATCTCGACGTCGGGGCGGACGGTGGGCAGGTGGAGCGTCAGCGTCCCGGCCGGCTGCCCGCCGGGCTCGGTGGTCAGCGCCTGCTGGTCGGGATCGGTCGCCTCCGCGCGGATCTGGGAGCCGTCGTGGAGGAAGCGGACGTACCGGACCTTCCCGGCGAGCCCGGGCAGGTGCAGGTGCCCGAACGGCCAGTGGAACAGGTGCACGTACAGGCGGTCGCCCCGCTGCGTCAGCACCGTCCCGGGCGGTGCCGTGTGGTCGGCCGGTCCGGCGCCGACCACCGAATCGGCATGCAGGTCCATCCAGCTGCCGATCGTCGCCAGCGACTCTCGGTCTCGCGGGGTGACCGCCCCGCGGCCGTCGGGGCCGATGTTGAGCAGCATGTTGCCGTTCTTCGACACGGAGTCCACGAGCATCCGCAGCAGCAGGTCGGGCGTCTTGAAGCCGAGGTTGTCCCGGTCGTAGCCCCAGCTGCCGTTGAGCGTCTGGCACGCCTCCCAGGCGACGTCGACGCCGTCGCGCCGCATCGGTGCGCTCGGCTGGTACTGCTCCGGGGTGACCAGGTCCCCCGGGATCCCGAGCCGGTCGTTGACGACGATGCCGGGCTGCAGCTGCCGGGTCATCGCGAGCAGGCCCTCGGCGCCCCAGTCGTGCGGCCCCTTGCCGGGCCAGCCGCCGACGGTCTCGGGATAGGTGAAGTCGTAGAAGAGGTAGTCGATCGTGCCGTAGCCGGTCAGCAGCTCGCGCACCTGGCCGTGGAGGAACTCGCGGTACCGCGCCATGTCCCGTCCCGCGTTGCGGTCGTGCGCGTCTGGGACGTCGCGGAGCGGGTGGTGGTGGTCGAGGGTGAAGTCCGGGTGGTGCCAGTCCAGCAGCGAGTAGTACAGGCCCACCCGCAGGCCCTCGGCGCGGCAGGCGTCGACGAACTCGCGTACCAGGTCCCGCCCGAACGTCCGGACGCTGGTGAAGTCGCTGAGCCGGCTGTCGAAGAGCGAGAAGCCCTCGTGGTGCTTGGCCGTCAGCACCGCGTACCGCATCCCGGCCCGCTTCGCGGTGCGGGCGATGTCGGCTGCGTCGAACCGGTCGGGGTCGAAGAACTCGGCATAGGTCTCGTAGACCTCCGGGTCGATCCGCTCGCGGGTCATCACCCACTCGTGCCGTGCGAGCGTCGAGTAGAGCCCGAAATGGACGAAGAGCCCGAACCGGGCGTGACCGAACCACTCGTGCTCAGCTCGGGACACGTGCACTCTCCTTCGTCGGCGGCCCGTGCCGGCGGCACCGTCCTCGCGGCCGCCAGACATCGGATGACTCGTGCCCATCATGGTGCCGCATGCGCCGTGACCGGCGGAGGCAGGCCACGGGCCGCGCCAAGCACCCGCCGGAGACGGAGCCCCCAAAGACGTCGCCGTGCCGTCGCGGCCTCAGTACCGTGTCGCGAGTGAACCCCGCGTACCTCCGCTACCCCCATGTCCAGGGCGATCTCGTCACGTTCGTCGCGGCCGACGACGTGTGGCTCGCCCCCGTCGAGGGCGGCCGCGCCTGGCGGCTGACGCACGACGGCGCACCGGTCCGCCAGCCGCGGCTCTCCCCGGACGGGAGGCACGTCGCCTTCGTCTCCTACCGCGACGGTCACCCCGAGGTCATGGCCACCGAGATCGACTCCGGCGAGGTGCGCCGCCTGACGTGGTGGGGCGGATCCGTGACGACCGTGCTCGGCTGGGGACCGGACGGCCGGATCCTCGTGGCGTCGAACGCCGGCGAGGCCAACATCCGGCACGCCGTGGTCAAGGCCGTCGGGCTCGACGGCGCCGCCGAGCGGCTCACCTACGGCATGGCGTCCGGTCTCGCGATCAGCTCGAAGGGGGCTGTCGCGCTGACCACCCCGTGGAGCCGGCCTCCGGCGCACTGGAAGCGGTACCGCGGCGGCACCGCCCCGCGGCTGTGGTTGGACAAGGCGGGCAAGGGCCGTTGGGAGCGGCTGCTGCCCGAGGAGGAGGCCTCGCTCGTCGACCCGATGTGGATCGGCGACGCGCTGCTGTTCGTCTCCGACCGCGCCGCGACGTTCCCGGACCGCACCGAGGAGCAGGCGAACCTGTGGGTCTGGGACAACCCGGGCAAGCGGCGCCCGCGGCAGCTGACGTTCCAGGACGCCGAGACCGGCTACGTCCGCGACGCCACCACGGACGGCACCACCATCGCGTGGCACAGCCGCGGCCAGATCTGGCTGCACGACGGCCTCGAGGACCTCGACGCCGAGCCCCGCCGCCTCGAGGTCACGCTCCCCGCGACGGCACCGGTGCGGACCGCCGTCGCCCCGACGCAGAACCTCGACGCCCTCGTGCCCGACCACGGCGGCGACCACAGCCTCGTCGCGTGGCGGGGCAAGGCCTTCTGGCTGGCCCACCGCGACGGCCCGGCGCACGCCCTGGCCGCCGACCAAGGTGTCCGGGTCCGCGAGCCCGTCGTGCTCGGTCGGACCGGACACGCCGCCGTCGTGACTGACGCGGACGGTGAGGACGCGCTGGAGATCCACACGCTCGACGGCTCCGCCGAGCCCCGGCGCATCCTCGGCGGCTCGCTCGGCCGCGTCCTGCACCTGGCCGCCGACCCGGCCGGCGAGCGCCTCGCCACCATCTCCCACGACGGCGCGATCCGCCTGATCACCCTCGGCGCGACCGGTCGCCGCGGGCGCCGGGCACCGTCGGTGCGCGAGGTGACCAGCTCCCGGCACGGGGAGGCCCTCACCCCGAGCTTCTCACCCGACGGGCGCTACCTGATCTGGTCGCAGCCCACCGGCGTCGAGGGCGAGATGCACCAGATCATGGTGCTCGACACCTCCACGGACGCGGACCCGGTGGCCCTGACCTCGGGCCAGTACCACGACACCTCGCCGGTGGTGACGGCGGACGGGAAGTACGTCGTCTTCCTCTCCGACCGCACCTTCGACCCGCAGTACGACAAGCACGACTTCGCGCTGGCCTTCGCCGGCGCCACGCGTCCGTGGCTCATCCCGATCGCCGCCACGGAACCCGCGCCGTTCGGACCGAGCGCGGACGGCTGGCGTCTGTCCAAGCCCGAGGAGCAGGACGGCAAGGAGCAGGCCAAGGACCAGCAGCCGTCCGCGCCGGCCTCCCCCGACCTCGACGCGGAGGGTGCCGAGGAGCGCATCGTCCCGTTCCCCGTGCCGTCGGCCGAGTACCGGGACCTCCGTGCCGCCAAGGACGGTGTCGTCTGGGTCAGGGTCGTCCAGGAGGAGGGCGCCCTCGGCACCCGCCGTGCCGGCGTCACCGGCGAGAAGACACCGGACAGCCTCGAGCGCTGGTCCTTCCCGGACCGCAAGGTCACGACGATCGTCGAGAAGGTCGACTCCTACGCGGTCTCCGGCGACGGCGAGCGGCTGGTGGTCCGCCACAAGGACGACGTCGTGGTCACCCCCGCCACTCGCAAGGCCGGCGAGGACGACGCCGAGGTGGTCTCGGTCGATCTGAGCCGGCTCCGGCTCGAGGTCGACCCGGCGGCCGAGTGGCGCCAGATGTTCGACGAGAACGCCCGCATCATGCGCGACCACTTCTGGCGCGAGGACATGGACGGCGTGGACTGGGACGGCGTCGTGGCGCGGTGGCGGCCCGTCGTGGACCAGGTCCGCAGCCACGACGACCTCGTCGACCTGCTGTGGGAGACGGTCGGCGAGCTCAACACCTCGCACGCCTACGTCATGCCCGCGAAACCGTTGGGGGATCCCGACCGTCGACTCGGCTTCCTCGGTGCCGACCTCTCGCCGGCCGAGGGCGGCTGGCGGATCGACCGCATCCTGCCGGGCGAGTCCAGCGAGCCGGACGCCCGGTCCCCGCTGCGTGCAGCCGGCGTCGACGCCCGGGTCGGCGACCTCGTCGTCGCGGTCGACGGCGTCCCGGTCGACCCGGTCGCCGGTCCGGCCGCCGGGCTCACCGGCGCGGCGAACAAGCCGGTCGAGCTGACGTTGCGCCGGGGCGGCGAGAGCCGTCGCGTCGTCGTCGTGCCGCTGGCCGACGAGGAGGTCATCCGCTACCAGGACTGGGTCCGCTCGCGCCGCGAGTACGTCCGCGAACGCACCGATGGCCGGCTCGGCTACCTGCACGTGCCGGACATGATGAGCTACGGCTGGGCCCAGCTGCACCGTGACTTGCGAGTGGCGAGCCGGGCCGAGGGCATCGTGGCCGACGTGCGGTACAACCGCGGCGGCCACACATCCGCCCTGGTCATCACCAAGCTCGCCGCCCGGGTGGTCGGCTGGGACCGGTCCCGGTACTACGAGCGCGCCGGCTCCTATCCGTACCAGGCGCCCCGCGGCCCGGTGGTGCTGGTGGCCAACGAGTTCTCCGGCTCCGACGGCGACATCGTCAACGCCGCCGGCCAGGCGCTCGGTGTCGGCCCGGTGGTCGGGGTGCGGACGTGGGGCGGCGTCATCGGCATCGACGGCCGGTTCGACCTCGTCGACGGCACGTCGATCACGCAGCCCCGGTACTCGTTCTGGCTCGAGGGCAAGGGCTGGGGCGTGGAGAACCACGGCGTCGACCCGGACGTCGAGGTGGTCCACACCCCGGCGCAGCTCTTCGCCGACGACGATCCCCAGCTCGACCGGGCCATCGAGGAGGCGCTGCGGCTGCTGAAGAAGAAGCCCGCCGCGACGCCGCCGGAGATACCCGAGCCGAAGGTACGCCGGTAACGCGACGCGTCATGCGCCACGTGATCGCGCATCACGACGACAGGGTCGACGGCCGCCGGTGTTCGCCGGACTCGACCGACGCATCCCGGAGCTCCCGCGTCACGGCGCGTTCCCGGAGGAGGTGACCGACGGACGCCGCGGCCAGGAGGGGCGGCCAGAACGCGGCGCAGACGTAGCAGGCCGCGCACAGCCATGCCCAGCCGTCGTACGGCTGCCCGGCGAAGGGGTCCACCCGGTCCCACGCGACGACACTCATCGTCACGATCAGGCCCAGCACCGCGGCACCGACGAGTCCGCACACCGCGACGAACGTGGGTATCCGCCGCCGTGCCCAGCCGGGCACCCGCCCGGGCATGAGCTGCCGCACGTCGACCACGAGCGCGAACGCGCATGCCGCCGCCAGGAGCTGCAGCGCGGAGAGCCCGAGGACGTACCCGGTGCCCGCGCCCGGGATGTCCTGGAACGCCCGCCACTCGTCGGGTGTCCCGAGCGGATGGCCGGCCGCGAGCGCGAGGCGCCACAGCGCCGTCGGAAGCGCGGCGAGGAAGGCTCCGGACGCGCACCACACGACCCATCGCGGTGCCGGGGTCATGCGCCGGTGTCCGGTCCGCCGGCGGGGACGTGTCGACGCCTCGGCGGGTCGACGCGCACCCGGGTGCGCGGACGACCGCGGCCACGCTTGCCGGACACCACGACGCCGTCACGGAGGACCTCGCCGCCCCACACGCCCCAGGGCTCGCCGCGCGCGAGCGCCGCGTTCAGGCAGCCAGGCCGGAGCGAGCAGCCCCGGCAGAGCGCCTTGGCCTGCTCCACCTGCTCACGGTGCTCCGCGAACCAGAGCTCGGGGTCGTGCGTACGGCACGGGAGGTCTGCCGGGACCAGTACATCGGTGCGCGCCGCAGTGCTCGAACTCACCCGGACGAGCCTCCGCCGTCCGGCGCGGCTTGTCGATGACATGGCATTTCATGGGCCGGCGACACCCCCGCCCGGCAGCGTGCCCGCCATCTCGCGGCCGCCGGCGCCGGAGGCCAGCACCTGCGCGGTCCGGCCGTCGGCCGGGTAGAACAGCTCGACGGCGATCTCCTGCAACGTGATGTCCTGCGGCGTGCAGAAGGTCGTGACGGTCGAGAAGAGCCGCACCTCCTGCTCCGGCGTCTGCAAGGTCATCGCACCGACGACCTCACCGCCCGCGGGCGCCGCCGCGCTGCCGTCCACGTGCGGCGCGACGTACGTGTCGTACAGGTCGGTGATCTCGGGGTCGGCGTCCTCGGCGAGCTGACGGGACAGCCGGGCACGGAACATGTTCCGCACGTCCGCGATGTTCCCGATCCGGGGCGCGAGCCCGCGCGGATCCAGGCTGAGGCGGACCAGGTTCGCCCGGGGGTGCAGCAGGTCGGCGTCGACACCGTCCTGGAGGAGCTCGACGCCCGCGTTCGTCATGAGGACGTTCCACCGCCGGTCCATGACCACGGCGGGATACGGCTCGTGCGCCCGGAGGATGGTGACGAGAGCCTCCCGGACGGACGACATGTCCGGCGCCTCCAGGTCCCGCTCCTGGTACCTCGGGGCGAAGCCCGCGGCCAGCAGCAGCCGGTTGCGGTGCCGCAGCGGCACATCCAGCGCGGAGGCCAGCCGCAGCACCATCTCAGCGCTCGGCCGAGACTTGCCGGTCTCCACCAGGCTCACGTGACGCGCCGAGACCTCCGCCTGCAGCGCGAGATCGAGCTGACTCAGCTGTCGATGATGGCGCCACTCACGCAGCAGGTCGCCCACCGACCCTGTCCCTCCGGCCATGGTCGGAGCGTATGCGGGCGCACGCGCCGTGGCGATGAAACGCCACTTCCTCCCGGGCGGCTCCAGGAGGTGCACCGTGCCGGACGTGGGTGGCTCCTCGTAGGCTGTGGGCACCGCGATGCCCTCACCGCGCGCGCGACGAGGGCGGGAGCACGGATGCGGAGGTGCCGGTGGAGCTGAGGGCGGTGCGAGTCCTGGGCGAGGAGCTGCTCGCCGAGCACGGGCTCGCCGACTGGCGGCTGCGGTTCGACAACGCCAAACGGCGCGCCGGCGCGTGCCGGTTCGACATCAAGGTGATCTCGGTGTCACGCCATCTCATGGCGCTGTACACCGAGGAGCACGTCCGCGACACCCTGCTGCACGAGATCGCCCACGCGCTCGTGGGCCCTGAGCACGGGCACGACGCCGTCTGGCGGGCCCAGGCACACCGGATCGGCTGCAGCGGCCAGCGGCTGGTCGATGCGGACGCCCCGCGGCCACCGGCACCGTGGCGCGGGACGTGCCCTCGTGGGCACACCTACGAGCGCCACCGCCGACCGTCCCGCCCCGCGAGCTGCGCCCGCTGCGACCGCGGCTTCAACACGGACTTCCTGCTGCGGTGGACCTACCGCGGGCAGTCGGTCTCGCCAGGACCGGTCTACGAGCGCGAGCTCGCCCGGCTGCTGGCGACGGCGGACCACAGCGTCCTTGCCGGCAGCGGAGTGGACGCCACCGACGCCTCGCTCGCGCTCGCCGACCGCAGCGCGCACCACGGCGTCTCCTCGCCCTCCGCTCGTCCCTCGCTCGCGCTCGTCGACACCGACGCCAGCCTGAGCGGGTCGTGCTAGCCGACCGGCCCGCCCGTCGCGCGCGCCGCCGACGCGAGGCGTTGACGGCGTATGGCCTGCTGCTGCCGAGCTTCGTCGGCGTCGGCGGGTTCCTCCTGGTGCCGGTGGTGCTCGTCGTGCTCATCTCCCTCACCCGGTGGGACCTCATCTCCGACCCGTCCTGGACGGGCCTGGCGAACTACACCGACCTCGCCGGGTCCGCGGCGTTCTGGAACTCGCTGCGGGTGACCGCGTTGTTCACGCTCATGGCGCTGCCGACGTCGATCGTCCTCGCGCTCCTGCTGGCGCTGGCGATCAACCGCGGCCTTCCGGGCACCTCGGCGCTCCGCGTCGTGTACGTCCTGCCCTGGGTGTGCGCGCCGCTGGCCCTCGGCGTCGTCTGGCGGTGGCTGCTCGACCCCAGCACGGGAGCGGCGAACGCCCTGCTGGGCACGCGGATCGAGTGGATGTCCGACCCGGCCCTGGCGCTGCCGGCCGTCGCCTTCGTGTACGTGTGGTCCACGGTCGGGTACATCTCGCTGTTCTTCCTGGCCGGCCTGCAGCAGATCCCGCCGTCGGTGTACGAGGCGGCCACGCTCGACGGTGCGGGTCCGGTCCGGACGCTCTTCTCCGTGACGGTGCCGCTGCTGCGACCGACGACGTTCTTCGTCTCGGTCACCTCGGTCATCGCCTCGTTCCAGGTCTTCGACCTCGTCTACGGCCTCACCGGTGCCGCCCGGGGCTACCCCGCCGGTTCCACCGACGTCATCGCGGCGCACATCTACGACGAGGCGTTCGTCGCCCTGAACCTGGGCCGGGCCTCGGCGATGGCGGTCCTGCTCCTGGTCGTCCTCGTCGCCGTCACGCTCCTCCAGCAGCGGTACTTCAGCCGCCGGATCACGTACGACATGTCATGACGACGCTGCCCCCGACCCGTTCCGGAAAGCCGCGTACGACGACGCGCGGCGGCCGGCCGACGTCGGCCCGCTCGGCGCGTTGGCTGGCCAACGGCCTGACGTATCTCATGCTGATCGCCGGCGCGGGCCTCGTCGTCGGGCCGTTCGTCTTCTCGGTCCTCACCGCCATGAAGACGCCGCGGCAGTTCAGCACGACCGTGCCGCTGTCGCTGCCGGACCCCGTCACGTTCGAGAACTTCACCGCGCTGTTCACCGACGCGTACGACTTCGTGGTTCCGATCGCGGTGACTGCGCAGATGGTGGCGGTCCTGGTGGCGGGGCAGATGATCTCCTCGGTGCTCGCGGCGTACGCGTTCGCCACGCTGCGCTTCCCCGGCCGGGACGCCCTCTTCTGGACCTACCTCGCCACCCTCATGATCCCGGCGGTGGTGACGATCATCCCGCTGTACTCGATGCTCACCTCCGCCGGTCTGCGGAACACCTTCGCCGGCCTGGTGGTGCCGTTCCTTCTCGGCAGCCCGTACGCGATCTTCCTGCTCCGGGAGAACTTCCGGTCCCTGCCCACGGAGCTCCTCGACGCCGCCACCATCGACGGCGCCGGCGCCCTGCGGCGTCTGTGGTACGTGATGCTGCCCCTGAACCGGCCGATCCTGGCGACGCTGCTGCTCATCACGGTCGTGACGCAGTGGAACAGCTTCATCTGGCCGTCGGTCATCGCCCCGGCACCGGAGTGGAACGTCATGACGGTGGCGACCGCGTCCCTGCAGACGCAGTACTCGGGCAACTGGACGCTCGTCATGGCAGCCACGACCATCGCGCTGGCGCCGCTCGTCATCCTGTTCGTGGTCTTCCAGCGCCAGATCACCCGCTCCATCGGCATCGGGTTGCGGTGAGGTCACGGTTCCGCGCCGCCCCGCCGTGGCGCACCCGCACACGCCTCGCGTGGCACTAGGTTGAGGTGCAGGGCCCACGGGGGGCATCGAGGAGGGCAGATGGGGAGCGCGCCGCGCCGAGGCCGCTTGCTGGGTACTGCCGTCGCCGCGGCGGCGATGGTCCTCGCGGCGTGCTCGCCGGCCACGGACGACGACCCGACGGTGGAAGGTGACACCCAGGCCGGAGGCGCCACCACCGTGACCTTCCGGCTGTGGGACGAGGTGGCCGCCCCGGCCTACCAGGAATCGTTCGACGCGTTCATGGCCCAGAACCCGGACATCCGGGTCGAGGTCGAGACCGTCCCGTGGGCGGACTACTTCGAGCGGCTCCCGCTGGACCTGAGCTCCGGCGAGATGGCCGACATCTTCTGGACGAACACCTCGAACTTCGGCCGCTACGCCGACAGCGGCGACCTGCTCAACATCTCCGAGACGCTCGGGACCGAGCACGACGAGTGGGAGGGGGCGATCACCGACCTGTACCGGCGGGACGGGTCGCTGTGGGGCGTCCCCCAGCTGTGGGACTCGATCGCCCTGTACTACAACGCGGAGATGGTCGAGCGGGCCGGGGTGGATCCGAACGACCTCACGTGGCAGCCCTCCCCGGGCGGCCGACGGGTCGCACCCGACGACACCCTCCTCCCGGCGGCCCGGTCCCTCACGGTCGACGACGAGGGACGCCACCCGGGCGAGGACGGGTTCGACCCGAGCTCCACCCGCGTGTACGGCTTCAACTCGCAGGCCGACCTGCAGGCGATCTACATCGACTTCCTCGCCCAGAACGGCGGCCAGTGGCAGGACGGTGACCGGTTCGCCTTCGCCAGCCCCGAGGGCGAAGAGGCGTTCCAGTACCTCGTCGACCTCATCAACACCCACCACGTGGCGCCCTCGGCCGCCGACACGAACCCCAACGGCGACCTGCCGCAGGAGCTGTTCCTCCAGGGGCGGCTCGCACTCTTCCAGTCCGGGCCGTACCGCCTCCGGACCATCGCCGACAGCGCCGACTTCGAGTGGGGCATCGCGCCCATGGTCGGCGGGCCTGAGGGCCGCGTGAGCGTCGTGCACGGAGTCGCGGCGGTCGGCAACGCGCACAGCGAGAACATCGAGGCGACCACGACCGTGCTGCGGTGGCTCGGCTCCGCCGACGGCCAGTCCGCGCTGGCGAGCCAGGGCATCGCCTTCCCGGCCGCGGTCGACGCTCAGCAGACGTTCGTCGACTACTGGGCCGACCGCGACGTCGACGTCCAGCCGTTCCTCGACGCTGCCCAGGGCGAGACCACGCCAGCCCCCACCGGCCCGAACACGAACGCCGGGATGAACGCCGCGACGCCGATCCTGCAGGACATGTTCCTCGGTGACGTCCCGGTGCCGGAGGCGCTCCGGGAGGCACAGGAAGCCGGGAACGCGGCACTCGAGGAGTAGCCGGCGGGGTTCAGAGGCCGTTCCAGTGCTGCACGGCGGGGGCCTCCACGTCGGTCATGTCGATGACGACGTCGCTGCGATCCATCGGATCGGCGATCGCCCGGTACAACGCGAGCGCGGGCAGGTAGAGGTTGCGGTAGCGACCCAGGACGCCCTCGATGTCGTCGTCCTCGTCGAGCCGGTCCCGGACGCGCTCGAGCGTCACCTCCTCGGAGACCGTCAGGTAGACGGTCACGTCCCACAGGTCCGCGAGCTCGGGGCGCAGCAGACTCATCCCTTCGGCGATGACCACGGTCCCGGGGTGGTCGTGCGCGGGGTTCCCGACCGCGATCTCCCGGATCAAGTCCAGCGGGTAGGCGTGCTCGTACACCCAGTGCGGATCCTGGTGCCGGAGCTCCCCCCGCAGCACGACGGGGGCGAGCAGGTCGTCGGTGCTGAACCGCCGCAGCTCGGCGCCCGCGGGGAGCAGCGGGTACAGCAGCCCGTCCAGGTCCCGCGCGAAGGTCGTCTTGCCCGCTGCATCGGGACCGTCGACGGCGACCCGCAGGACCTGTCGGTCCGCGGCGCGGCGGGCAAGCCCTCGAGCGAGGCGCTCGAGGATCCGCCGTCGTCCCGGCGTCGTCGCCATGGCTCGATGGTAGGTGAGCGGCACCGCACCGCGGCTGCGTACGGACGGCGCTCATCCGTGCTTGAGTATCCGGGTGGGCAGATCCGGGCGACAGCGACGACTCTCGCCCACGCAGCGTCTGGCGGCGCGGCGGCGCGTGCGGCTGGTGCGCAGTGCCCTCGTCTTCCTGCTCCTGGTGACCACCGCGACGAGCATCGACGCGCTGGACGGGCCACCCACGTATCGGCCCGCCATGAACCTCGCACCGCACGTGGAGCTGCCCGCCGCGCCCGAACCGTGGTCGGGCCAGGGCCGCGGCTGCACCGAGCCGGATCCGGCGGGGACGGACGGCTGCGTCACGCCGGCGATGGCCTGGCTGGTCGATCAGCTCACCTTCACCGACGCGTCCCTGACGTGCTGGTCCGAGCACGAGTGGAACCCGGAGTCGGACCATCCCCACGGCCGCGGCTGCGACCTGTACTACGGCCGGTCCGGTGCGTTCGCCGACGGCCAGGACCTCATCGAGGGGTGGCGGGCGGCCCGGTGGCTGCAGGTCCACGCCGAGGCGCTGCACGTCCACTACATCATCTGGCAGGGCCGCATCTGGGAGGCGGACCGCCCGGAGGCGGGCTGGGTCCCCTACAACGGCGCCGGCGTCTACGACCCCGGGGACGCGACCGGCGGGCACTTCGACCACGTCCACGTCTCGGTCCGGGGGTAGGCGTCGCCGGTCGGCGGATACGCTGATGCGGTGAAGAGCGGCACCATCTGGACGGTTCTCGGAGTGCTCGTCGCGATCGTGGCGGCGTGGTTCCTCGTCGACGCCCTCTTCTCCCTCATGTGGTTCGTGGTCAAGCTGGCCGTGGTGGCCGTCGTCGCCGTTGCGGTCTTCGTCCTGCTGCGCAACGCGCTCAGCGGTTCCCGGGACGAGTGAGCCAGGGCTCACGGCGAGCCCTGCGCCCGGGACGACGTGGCGCGCACCGCCGCGGCTCGGGCACGATGGACCAACGATGAGCGAGAGAACACCGTTCGACGACGGCGCCACGACCACCACCGGCGAGGACCGCGAGGTACTCGGCTGGGAGCAGTTCGGCGGGTTCTCCCGCGAGCTGGCACGAGACATCGTCGCCTCCGGCTGGATGCCGGACCTCGTCATCGCCGTCGCCCGCGGCGGGCTCCTGCCCGCCGGCGCCCTCGCGTACGCGCTCGGCGTCAAGGCGATGGGGACGCTCAACGTCGAGTTCTACACCGGCGTCGGGGAGACGCTGCCGGAGCCGGTCGTGCTGCCGCCGCTCATGGACACCTCCGAGCTGCCCGGGCACAAGGTGCTCGTGGTTGACGACGTCGCCGACTCGGGGAAGACCCTCGCGCTGGTCATGGACATGATCCGCGCCAAAGGGCTGCCGGTGGACGCGGACCGCGACGGCACCGTCGAGTCCTCGGCACCGGTGGATGCCCGCTCGGCGGTCATCTATGCCAAGTCGGCCTCCATCATCGACCCCGACTACGTGTGGCGGCACACCGACCGGTGGATCAACTTCCCCTGGTCCACGCTGCCGCCGGTCACCGAGGAATGACGGGCCGGATCAGGCCTCGCGGCCCTCGGGGCCGGTAGCCGCCCGGTCCGGGAGCCGGTCCCGCAGGCGGGCGAGCAGCCCCTCCGCGCCACGCTCGACGACGTCGAGCGTCTCGTAGAACCCGTCGTGCGCCCCGTACCAGGGGTCGGGGACGTCGAGGTCGTACTCGCCGGCGATCGCGCGGTCCGGGGCGGTGGCGTCGAACTCCCGCCACAGCCTGATCTCTGTCCCCCCGCCGGACCGCTCCGCGATCCGGCGCAGCGCCCGCTCGTGCTGGCTGGTCATCGCGAGCGCCAGGTCGGTCTCCGCGAGCTCGTCCGCACCCACCTGGTGGGCGTGGTGCCTCGGGACCTCGTACCCGTGCTCGGCGAGCACAGCCTGGGCGCGGGTGTCGATCGGGTTGCCGTGCTCCTCGTCGCTGATGCCGGCGGAGGTCACCTCGACGGCGTCGTCCAGACCGGCTTCGCGGAGCCGTCTGCGCAGCACCACCTCCGCCATCGGAGAGCGGCAGATGTTCCCGGTGCAGACGACGAGGACGCGGAAGGGACGGGTCATGGCTCCATGGTGCCAGCCGGGAATTCTGCGTGACACACGACGCGTCGCCCGCCTAGCGTGGGTGGCACACGAGAAGGGAGGTGGTCCAGAGGTGAATATTCTTCGGACGCGTGAGGTGGCTACCCGCTAGCCCGTCGACGGACGGACCCGTGGTCCTCCCCTCTCGACGAGTCGGCGAGAACCAGGTGGTCACCGGAACCCGCGGGGCCGTGATCTCGTCCACCACGGACCCTGGCCGTGAGCCAGGACCCCGCGGGTTCTTCCCTGCCCGGGCGCGGTAACCCGGGGGCAAATCAGGGTCGGCCAGGGAACGATCGGGGGCCGACCGGGGACAAGTCAGGGTCCGACCCTCTGTCGACCGCGGCGCTACTGAGGTGAACTAGACCCGTGGACGACATCAGCCAGTGGATCCTCGACGCCGCCGCCACCCCGGCCGCACTGGTTGCCATCTTCGTCCTCACCGTCATCGACGGGCTGGTGCCCGCACTGCCGAGCGAGTCGCTCGTCATCGGCCTGGCGGCGATCGGCTCCACCACCGGCCGGCCACTGCTGGTCGTCCTCGGACCCGTCGCCGCGGTCGCCGCGTTCATCGGCGACAACCTGAGCTACGAGATCGGTCGCGCCGTCGGGCTCGACCGGTTCCGCTGGATGCGCACCCCGTGGTTCTCCAGGCAGACCGGCCGCGCGGCCGCGGGGCTCGCGCGCCGCGTCTCGACCGCGGTCCTCGCCGGGCGGTTCGTGCCCGGCGTCCGGGTCGCCGTCGGGCTGGCCGCAGGGGCGACGGGCATCCGCCGCACGGTCTACCGGGGGCTCACCGCGCTCGGTGCGACGCTGTGGGCCACCTACATGCTCATCCTGGGCACGGTCGGCGGCACGTGGTTCAGCGACCGCCCGGTGCTGGGCATCCTGGCGGCCACCGTGCTCGGTGCCCTGATCGGCCTCGTCGTGGACCGCGTGCTCAGCCTGCTGCGGCGGCGGGCCGACCGGCAGACCGTCGCCGAGGGGGCCGCGCTGGCCGAGGACCGCGCAGCCGAGTCCTGACCGGCACCGCGAAGTCCGGACCAGAGACCTGGCATTGTTGAGCCATGGATCTGCGCATCTTCACCGAGCCCCAGCAGGGCGCCTCCTACGACGACCACGTGGCCATGGCCCAGCGAGCCGAGCAGCTCGGCTTCGACGCGTTCTTCCGCTCGGACCACTACCTCAGGATGGGCGACGGCGACCGCGGCCCCGGACCGACGGACTCCTGGACCACGCTCGCCGGGCTCGCCCGCGAGACCTCGCGCATCCGTCTCGGCACCCTCGTCTGCTCGGCCACGTTCCGGTTCCCGGGTGTGCTGGCGATCCAGGTGGCGCAGGTGGACGCGATGTCCGGTGGGCGGGTGGAGCTCGGCCTCGGGACCGGCTGGTTCGAGGCCGAGCACGCGGCGCTCGGCATCCCGTTCCCGGACAAGCGGTTCGGTCTGCTCGAGGAGCAGCTGGAGATCCTCACCGGGCTCTGGTCCACCCCGGCCGACGAGACGTACAGCTTCACCGGGGAGCACTACCGGCTGACCGACAACCCTGCCCTGCCGAAGCCCGCTCAGTCTCCGCTCCCCGTGATCATCGGTGGCAACGGCCCCCGCCGGACCCCGCGGCTCGCGGCCCGCTTCGCCGCGGAGTACAACCAGTCCTTCCCGGAGAAGGGGAACATCGCGGCGCAGGCCGGCCGCGTCCGCGCCGCCTGCGAGGAGGCCGGCAGAAATGCCGACGAGGTGGTCCAGTCGGTGGCGCTCGTCGCGTGCGTCGGCGCCGACGAGGCGGAGTTCGCCCGGCGTGCCGCAGTCATCGGTCGTGAGCCGGGCGAGCTGCGTGAGCACGGGCTGGCGGGGACGCCGGCCGAGGTCGTCGACGGGATCGGCGCACTGGCCGAAGCGGGCATCACCCGCGTCTACCTGCAGTGCCTCGACATGACCGACCTGGACCACCTGGAGCTCATCGCGGCCGAGGTCATGGCGAAGCTCTGACCCATGGCCTCGGTGATGGTCACGGCCATGCCGTTCGCCGGGCACGCCCGCCCGATCAGGGCCGTGGCTGCCGAGCTGGTGCGCCGGGGGCACGACGTCCGCGCGTACACCGGCCGGTCCTACGTGGACGGGTTCGAGGCGGTCGGTGCTCGCGGGGTGCCCTGGCGGGTGGCGCCGGACTTCGACGAGCGGGACTTCGCGGCGACCTTCCCCCGCATGCGGGGCCGCAAGGGTCCTCGTCAGGTGCTGCACAACCTCGAGGATCTCTTCATCGGAACGGCCCCGGCGCAGACCGCGGACCTGCTCGCCGCGCACGACGAGCAGCCGTGGGACGTCCTGGCCGGCGACCCGTTGGCTCTGGGCACCCGCTTCGCGGCCGAGCGCACCGGCTCGCGGTGGGCCACGCTCTCCCCGGTGCCCGCCTGGCTGCCCGGCCGGGACGTGCCGCCCCCGGGCCTCGGCCTGCGGCCCCGCGCGGGCGTGGTCGGGAGGATCCGCGACACCGCCCTCGCCGGGGTGACCCGCCTCGCCATGGCCCCGTTGGACCGGGCCTACCGACGCAGCCGTTCCGCGGCCGGTCTGCCCTCGGGCGGAGGCGGGTTCCCGACCATGTGGTACTCCCCGGAGCTGCTGGTCGCCCCCGGTTCGGCAGGCCTGGACTACCCCCGCGCCGACCTGCCGCGCTCCGTCCGGTTCGTCGGTGACCTGACCGACGACGGCGGGGCCGCCGGCACGTCGGCGCCCCTGCCGCCGTGGTGGGACGACGTCCTCCACGCCGAGACCCCGGTCGTCCACCTCACCCAGGGCACTGCCAACGTCGACCCCGACGACCTGATCCGGCCCGCACTCGAAGCACTGGCCGACGAGGACGTGCTGGTCGTCGTCGGCCTCGGTCACCGGACCGACCCGTTGCCCGGCGCGCTCCCCGGCAACGTCCGCGTCGCCGAGATGCTGCCGTACGACGCGCTGCTCCCCCGTACGTCGTTGATGATCACCAACGGCGGGTTCGGCGGCGTGGTCCAGGCCCTGCGTCACGACGTGCCGCTCGTGGTGGCCGGCGGCGACCTCGACAAGCCCGAGGTCGCGGCCCGCGTCGCCTGGACCGGCGCGGGCGTCGACCTGCGGACCGGGACCCCGAGGCCCGCGGCGATCCGCTCCGCCTACCGGCAGGTGGCGAGCGAGTCGTCCTTCCGCGAGGCGGCGGCACGTCTCGGCGCGGAGCTGCGGGCGCTCGGCGGCACGCGGGCCGCAGCGGACGCGGTCGAGGGTCTGCTTCGGCGTCCTTGACCGGGCAGGATGGCGGGATGACCGACACCCGCCGGACCACGCTCCGACTCGGCTTCGCCACCGGCTACTGGTCCGCCGGACCGCCTCCCGGCGTCGCGGAGGCGGTCGCCGCGGCCGACGACCTCGGTCTCGACTCGGTGTGGACGGCCGAGGCGTACGGGTCGGATGCCTTCACGCCGCTGGCGTGGTGGGGCGCGCGCACGGCGCAGGTTCGCCTCGGCACAGGCATCGCGCAGATGCCGGCCCGCACCCCGACCGCGACGGCGATGGCCGCCATGACGTTGGACCACCTGTCCGGCGGCCGGTTCGTCCTCGGGCTGGGCGCCTCCGGGCCCCAGGTGGTCGAGGGCTGGTACGGCCGGTCGTACCCCCGCCCGTTGGAGCGCACCCGGGAGTACGTCGACATCGTCCGTCAGGTGCTGCGCCGGGACCGGCCGGTCCAGCTCGCCGGGCGGCACTACACGCTGCCGTTCCCGGGCGGCACCCGTCAGGGCAAGCCGCTGCGGTCCACGGTCCACCCGTACCGGGCCGATCTCCCGATCCACCTCGCCGCGCAGGGTCCGCGGAACACGGCGCTCGCCGCCGAGATCGCGGACGGCTGGCTGCCGTTCCTGTTCTCGCCCCGGATGTCGAACGCGTACGCGGAGCATCTTGCGGATGGCTTCGCGCGGCGTTCGCCGGACCTGCGTCCGGCCGCCGAGTTCGAGGTCGCCGCGGCGGTCCCGGTCTCGCTGGGCAGCGACGTCGAGGCCGCCGCCGACCGGTTGCGGCCGCACCTCGCCCTCTACATCGGCGGCATGGGGTCGGAGTCGACGAACTTCCACCGGCAGGCGGTCGAGCGGCTGGGGCACGAGGCCGCCTGCGCCGAGGTCGTGCGTCGATGGGCCGACGGCGACCGGCCCGGTGCGGCCGCCGCGGTGCCGACGGAGCTCGTGCTCGACGTCGCGCTGGCCGGCAACCCGGCACAGCTGCGGCAGCAGGTCGCGGCGTGGCGTGCGTCGATGGTCACGACGCTGGTCATCCAGACCGACCCACGGGCGCTGCCGGCGGTGGTCGAGGCGCTGCAGGAGTGACCGGATCTCGCCCTCCGCGCCCGGCAGGGTCAGCGGGTGTGGGCGCGGACGTCGTCGACCACGGCCTCGTCCAGGGCGGCCCGCACGCACGCGGCGGCGAGGCGCGGCAGATCAGCCGTGTCGACGAGGCGCGCCAGCCGCCGGGCGTCCGTGGGCAGACCGAGCCGGCCGGCGCCGTCGAGCACCTTGTCATCGAGGAAGGGGGCGAGAACGGGCCACACGCCCTGGACCTCCCGGCAGAAGATGCTCGCGCCGGTCGGGCCGATGCCCGGGAATTGCTGCAGCGCGGCGTGGATCTTCGCGGGGCTCTCGGCCTCGTCGCGGAGCCGGCGCAGATCGCCTCGGTGGGTCGTCAGGAGCTGTCGGGCTCCGTCGCCGAGCATGGTCGCGGTGCGCTCGTCGTATCGGCGGTAGCCGCCGCGGCCGAGGGCGTCGACGCGCTGCTGCCAGGTCGCGTCCACCATGCGCCGCGGGGTGCGGTAGGTGCCCAGCTCACGGGCCGCCCGGACGGCGATATCCCCGCTGATGCGGGCAGAGAGCAGCAGGCTGAGGACGAGGAGCCGGTACAGCGGCGACGGCGTGTCCTTGAGCGTCAGGCCCGCCTGTCGCGCGTAGGTGGTGCCGTGCCGCTCGAGGAGCACGGTCGCGGTCTGCTGCTGGGTCATGTCGCCCTCCACCGGCGACGCTAGGAGCGGTGCGGGTGACCCGCAACACGGGCGCAGCACCCGGCGCTCGGCGCGACAGGCCTGTCACGCGAGGAGGCCACGCACCACCGCCTCGACGGTCGGCCGAACGTCGCCGCGGTCGTCGCGTGTGATCCGGTGGAGGATCAGGCCCTCGAGGCAGGCCATGAGCGCACGGGCGGCGACGCCCGGGTCGCGCGCGCCGGCCCGCCCGAGCGTCGTCACCACGACCGCCTCCATCTGGGCGCGGCCGCCGTCGAGGATGTCGCGCAGCGCTCGGTGATGGCTGGCCTCCAGGAACAGGACCAACCGGGCGGCCGTCAGGGTGCGTTGGGGCCCGGTCGTCCGGTCGAGCAGAGCGCACAGACCGTCGACGAGATCCTCCGGTGTCGTCGGTTCCAGGCCCGCCGTGACACCGGGCATCTCAAGCTCGATGACACGCTCGGCCGTGCCGACAAGGAGAGCCGAGCGGGTCCGGAAGTAGTTCGAGGTCGACCCCGGGGGCACTCCGGCGGCCTCGTCCACCCGACCGTGGGTCAGGGCACGCAGTCCTTGCCCCCCGAGGAGGTCGATGGCGGCGTCGAGGACGCGGGTCCGCGTCGTGGGCATACGCCTACCTTAGCCACTGCCACTAGATCCGTAGTGACAGGACACTATGGTCGTAGTAGACTCGGTCCATGGTCGCCGTGGACGGCACGGGAGCTGCCTCGTTCCCACCTATCGGCGGCGTGACGCACCGCTTCGTCGACGCCGGCGGGTTGCGGACGCACGTCGCCGAGGCCGGCCCGACGGGCGCGCCGCCCGTGCTCCTGCTGCACGGGTTCCCGCAGCACTGGTGGGTGTGGCGTCACGTCGTCACCGACCTGGCCCGCGACCACCACGTCGTCGTGCCGGACCTGCGCGGCGCCGGCTGGACCGACGCACCGGACTCGGCGTACGACCGCGAGGAGCTCCTCGGTGACCTCCTCGCCCTGCTGGACGCGCTCCACCTGACGTACGTGGACGTCATCGCGCACGACTGGTCGGCGCTCGTGACCTTCCAGCTCTGCCTCCGACACCCCGGCCGGGTGAGTCACCACATGGCCATCGGCGTGCCGCACCCGTACCTACGGTTCGACGCCCGACTCCTCGCCGGGATGCGGCACACCTGGTTCCAGGAGGTCATCATCACCCCGGTCCTCGGGCCACGGATGCTGCGGGGTGGCCACCAGCGCCTCGCCCGCCACCTGTTCACCGCGTTCGCCGCGGACGGGCACGTGTGGTCGGCCGCAGACCTGGAGTGCTACCTCCGGCCGCTGCGCGAACCGGCACGCGCGGCGGCGGCGTCGCGGCTGTACCGCATGGTGCTCGGCGAAGGGCTCCGGATCTTGCGGGGCACGTACCTCGACTTGCGGCTCAGCACACCGACCGTCCTGCTCCTGGGCGCGGAGGACCCGGTCGTGCGCGCGGACCTGCTAGGGGGATACGACACCCACGCGGACGACCTCGTGATCTCCACGGTCACGCAAGCCGCGCACTGGGTCGTGGACGAGCGGCCGGACGCCGTCGTGGCACATGCGCGCGCCCTGTTCGGTCATCCGTGAGCCGACCGGTCAGAGCGCCGCGGACAACAACGCCCGGACCTCCTCGTCGGACGTCTGCGTGAAGTCCTCGTAGCCGGCCCCGACGCCGCCGAACGGCTCCGGGGTCCAGGGACAGACCACCTCGTCCGCGTCCGTCGCGACGGCGTCGCGGGCCTCGATCGTTCCAACCGGGACCGCGACGACCAGGCGTGCCGGGTCACCGGCCCGCAGGGCGGCCAGCGCCGCGCGCACCGTGGACCCTGTGGCGAGCCCGTCGTCGACCACGACGGCGATCCGACCGGCGACTGTCGGCGAGTGCCTGTCCAGGAGGGCCTCCCGTCGCTCGAGCTCCACGGTCTCGTGCTCGAGAACTCGCTCGAAGTCCTCGGCGGGGATACCGAGATCGAGCACCGCCTGGTACGTGACCACCTCGACGCGGCCCGCGACCCGCGCGATCGCACCCATCGCGAGCTCGGGCTGGCCGGGGACGCCGAGCTTGCGGACCACGAGGGCGTCGAGCGGGGCGCGCAACGCCCGGGCCACCTCGGCAGCCACCGGGACGCCCCCGCGCGGCAGGCCGATCACGAGAACGTCGGCGCGGCCGGCGTAGTGGCCGAGGTGTCGGGCAAGCTCCCGGCCTGCGGCGTGCCGGTCGGCATACGGTCGGGCGTCCACCGCAGATCACCTCACGGGCGGCCGGGGCGCGCCGTCGCGGCCGGCCGGTCGACGACGCCGTCAGGCTACGACCGGGGCGCCCGACCGACAACCGCGAGCTCGCGTTCCCAGTTTTGGCCCACGAGCGCGTGGCCGAAGCCGTGGTGCGGCTCCTCCTCGACGAGCTCGAACCCACGCGAGAGGTACAGCGCGCGTGCGGCCTCCAGGACGTCGACGGTCCACAACGTCATGCGGTGGTAGCCGGCCGATCGGGCGAACTCCACGCAGGTGTCGACCAGCCGGCCTCCGACGCCGAGTCCGCGCGCCCAGGGCTCGACGAGGAGGATCCGGAGCTTGGCGGTGGTCCGGTCGGCGGCGACGCAGCCGAGGCAGCCGGCCCGGCGGCCGTCCACCTCGGCGATCCACACGGCCTCGCGGGCTGGATCGTGCCCGGCGGCGAAGTCGGCGACGATCCGGGCGACGAGCGCCTCGAAGCTCGCGTCCCAGCCGAACTCTCGGTGGTAGGTCTCGCCGTGCGCCATGACGATCCAGCCCAGGTCGCCCGGCCGGTCGAGCGGGCGGATGCGGACGTCCCGTGCCACGCCGGTCCACCTCCCGCCCTACTGAAACGACCGTGTCAGTACTGGCACGATAGCCCCATGACGGAAGCGGCGGCAACACCTTCGGCGCGCAAGACCGAGCTGCTGGAGAAGTGCTACGCGTACGCGCTCACGCACGGCCTGAGCGACCTGTCGCTGCGGCCCCTCGCTTCCGCCGTCGGCTCCAGCCCCCGCGTCCT
This sequence comes from Georgenia alba, assembly GCF_042665525.1. Taxonomy (NCBI): domain Bacteria; kingdom Bacillati; phylum Actinomycetota; class Actinomycetes; order Allobogoriellales; family Allobogoriellaceae; genus Georgenia; species Georgenia alba. The sequence continues at coordinate 558,092 of NZ_JBHTCQ010000001.1, read as the reverse complement.
GCTGTTCCTCTTCGGGAGCAAGGACGGGCTGGTCCGTGCGCTGCTCGAGCGGGCGCGTGCCGAGGAGCTCGCGGCGATCGCGTCCCTGCATCCCTCCGACGACGGGGCTGCGGGCGGTCTCGAGGCGGTGGTGCGGCACATCTGGGCATGGCTCGCCGCGCCGTCGCACCGGCCGCTGCTGACCCTCTGGCTGGAGGGGTACTCCCGCTCCCTGCTCGGCGAGCCGGGGCCGTGGGCAGGTTTCGCCCGCTCCACGGTCGAGGACTGGCTGGACCTGCTCGCCGCCCACCAGGCACCCGGCGAGCGCGGTACGGCCGAGGGGCTCGCCCGCCGGACGGCAGGGCTGGCGATCCTGCGCGGCGCGCTCGTCGATCTCCTCGCCACGGACGACGTCGAACGCGCGACGGCGGCCGTGGACGCGGTGCTGGAGGTCACCCGGGAGTCGGGCGACTAGGGCGGCGGACCGGGCAGTCAGCCGGGCTCCGGCTCGCCGGACTCGAGCATGTCGCCCGGCGAGTCAGGCCTGCTCTCGCATCTGCGGTGGGACGTAGAAATGCTCGGGGGAAATCTCCCGGCCGCTGGGGGTGTCGACGATCTTGACACCGTCACCGTCGTCGACGATCTGCAGGTCGGAGCCCGTCTCGAAGTCCCAGATCCCGATCAGGGCAGGCTCGATCGCGCAGACCTCGTTGAAGTCGACGATCTGGAAGTTGGAGCTGTCTGCCAGGTACTCCTCGCTGTCGAGGTGCGAGAAGATCCGCCATCCGTTGTCGGCCGGCGCCTTGGGCTCCTCACGCACGGCCCAGCGGACACGACCCGCACCCGACAGGACGTTCTTCGTCGTCAGGCACGCCCCGGCCTTGGGGATGAACTCGGGGTAGCTAGGCACCTGCATCCACCTTTCAGTCGTCGTCAGACCAGGCCGCGCTCGCGGAGGTACGTCTCCGCCTTCTCGACGAGGATCGCACGCTTCGCCCGGAGACTGCGAAGGTTGTCGATGACCGGGCGACCGCGAGACTCGCGCAGCAGGTCCAGGTCTTCACGCGAGAGGAGCACGTCGTAGAACGGCGCCAGGGTCTCGTCACTGAACTTGAACATCTCGGCGGCCGTCTCCAGTGGCGTACCGAACTTGGCCGCCACCCCGTTGACGTCGGCCCCGCCCTCGATCAGCCGACGGAGGATCGGCACCTCGGCCTCCACGTCATGGGTCTTGCGCGCGAGCAGGACGTGGAGCATGTTCGAGCCGTCCGACAGGGTGACGCCCACGTCAGCACCGTCGTCCAGGAGGCGCGTCGCTATGGCCGTTCGGGCGTCGGTGTCCCGGTTGGAGAGCGCGAACATCAGCAACGGCTGACCCGAGCCGGCGGTCCATGCCGCCTGGGAGGGCTCGTAGCTCGCCATGAACTCGTCGAACGAGCCGTACTGGGCGAGATGTCCTAGGTCAGCCAACGTTGACTCTCCAATCGAATGTCTGCTTACGGTCGGCGGCCACGGGGAGATCGCGGCGAACGGCGCCGGCGGCGCACGGACGAGTCACGCGATGTCGCCGATGAAGCGGTCGGGCGGCACGGCCGCCGGGTCGAGGCTTGTCACGGCCGCCCTGACCGAGGCCGTGAACGCCTCCACCGTTTCGCCGTCGATGGTCTGCCCGATCTCCGTCTCGAAGACGAGCCGGACGGCGCGTCCGTCGACGTCGATGGTCGACCACAGCGCGAAGACGGTTCCCGGCAGGAAGACCGTCTCCTGCTCGGTCCGGTTCGCCGAGAACGGCGAGATGTCCCGGCCGGTCCGGCCGGCGATCGCGTACAGGACGGGGGCGGCGCCGAGGAGGGCGGGGTCACGCGTCGCGCTGAGCGGTCCCGCGGTGACCACCATCTGACCGTCACGGACGAACTCGGCGCCCTCGGGGCTGACCCGGAAAGCTGTCGACTCGAGCGGCGGCAGCTTCTCGAGAGCGGCAGTCAGGTTGCCCGGCGACGGGGTGCTCATAGATCCTCCTCGAACCATGCCGTGCGGATCGACCAGCGCTCGTCATCCGCGTCCGCGCCGGCGGGCCGGGCGAGGACATCGATCCTACGGTCGGGCGTCGTCATCGTATCGACACCGGCCGGCCACGCGACTCCGTCGCGGCGGGCCGCGAGGTAGGTCTGACCGTCGATCTCGACGACGAGCCGGCCCTCGGACAGACCGCGCACCCGACCGATTCGTGACTCGCCGTCTGCGTCGAGGGACACCCACGCACCGTCGAACAGGTGCAGGACGTAGCCGCCGGCCGGCTCCAGGTGCGGGTGGTCGTCACGCTTCGCAGCGCTGAGCCGCGACGGATCCACCGGTGACGACGCGGCGAGCCCATCCGTCCAGTTCTGCTGCACCCACTCACGGAACTGGTCACGAGACAGACCGCGTGGGAGGTGCTTCGCCACGGTCTCACCTCGTCCGTTCACTCCGTGGCCCCGCGGTTCGCCGGTGCCATCTCGTCGGCCTCATCCAGGCCGCGTTCGACGGTCTCATGGTCACGACCCTGCCGGATACCCTTCTGCGCGCTCTGGTCGTTGAAGGTGTTCGCAGCCTCGCCGAACTCCTTGGTCGCCCCGCGCACCCGGCTCCCGTTGCCGGCGGTCGAGGTGTCGGTCGGGGGCACCACGTCCTCCTCCGCGGCTGCCGCCCCCGGCCCCGGCGCTACGCCGCCACCGCCGTCGGGCGCCGGTGCGGTCCCAGCGGCCGCCGGAGGCTGCGGTGCGGCGGCCTGCACGTCCTGGAGCACCACGTGCCGGACTCCGTTGACGTCGTTCACGTCGACCACGTCGAACGAGGCACCCGGCGGTATGAGGACCTCGGCCTCTCTGCGGTAGGCGGAGAACGGCGTGACGTTCGCGCCCGTCGAGCTGTCGATGTGGAACACCGTCGCCGTCGGACCGCCCGAGAATCCGTCCGCGACGGCCGGGTCGATCGACGTGCTCATGAACGCCCGGTCACTGTACGGCTCACCGCTGCGCGCGAGCTCGGGAAGGCTGTCGTAGACATCCTGCGGAAGGTTCGTCCCGCGGTACGTCAGCCCGTCGTAGGACGGGAGCTCGCCGAGCGCGCTGACCGTGCGGTCGATCCTGGCCTGCGTTTCCGGCGTCATGGTCGACGGGTCGCGCAGGGCCGGGTTCATCGCCGTGTAGCCGTCGTTGGTGGTGTAGTCACGCAGAGCACGAATGTCGTCCGTCGACAGCTCGGGGTGCCGTTCGTGCGTCTGGTTGACCCACTCCTCGACCTCGGCATCGCTGGCACCGTCTCCCGGTGCCTCGTCGACGTCGTCATACCGGTGCAGCGCATCGTGGTTCGGGTCGGTCTCGGCATCCGGGTCGCTCCCGCCGTCCGAGCCGCTCCCGCCGTCCGGGTCGGTCTCGGCGTCCGGGCTGGCCCCGGCGTCCGGCTCGGTCTCGGCATCCGGGGTGCGCCGAGACTCGTCGGGCGAGGCGTCACTGTCACCCGGTGCGTCGTCACCGTCCTGCTGCGTCGAGCGGTCGGTGTCCGAAGCGTCGCCCTGCCTGCCGGCCGGCTGAGGTGAGCCGTCGTCGTCCGGCGTCGGCCGAGCTCCGTCTCCGGCGTCCGAGTCGACGTCGGGAGTCCGCGGAGCATCCGGTGCGGCGGCCGACGCCGGACCACCCGGATTCGACGAACCGTTCGAGCTGGGGGCCTCGTCGACGTGCGACCGGTTCCGACCCGGGTCCTCGACCCGGTAGTTGTCCGGGTCGCGGTACTCCCGGAGGAACTGCTCCTTCGTGATCTCGTGGTTGAGGTACCGGTGGCGCAGGTCGCGGTACTCGTTGCCGGGGGTGTGGCCCATGTCCCAGACGCCACGGCGCGGCTGACCAGGCTCCCACTCGATCTGGACGAGCTCACCGTCACGGTTCCGGACCCAGACCTCGCCGTTCTCGTCCATGGCATCCCGCCAGACCTCCTCCACCTGGTCGGGTGCGTAGCTCGGGCGGCTGTTGGCGTACGGGAGCCGGTTGCCGTTCTCGTCGTAACCGAACGAGTTCGCCGGGCCCTTCGGGGGAAGCTTGCCGGTCGGCACCTCCTGCTGCTCAGGAGTCCGGTCACCCTCAGGAGTCCGGTCACCCTCAGGGCTCCGGTCACCCTCAGGGCTCCGGTCACCCTCAGGGCTCCGGTCACCCTCAGGGCTCCGGTCACCCTCAGGGCTCCGGTCACCCTCAGGGCTCCGGTCACCCTCAGGGCTCCGGTCACCCTCAGGAGTCCGGTCACCCTCAGGGCTCCGGTCACCCTCAGGAGTCCGGTCACCCTCAGGGCTCCGGTCACCCTCAGGAGTCCGGTCACCCTCAGGAGTCCGGTCACCCTCAGGAGTCCGGTCACCCTCAGGAGTCCGGTCACCCTCAGGAGTCCGGTGACCGCCGTCCGGCGTGCTGTCCCCACCGTCCGGAGTGCGTCCACCGCCGTTCGGCGTGTGACCACCGTCCGGGGTACGGCCGGGTCCGGGAGTCAGCGAGTCGAGATCACTCATGTCGACGCCGGGGACACGGCCTCGGCCTGGCGTATCGAAGTCAGGAGTCAGCCTGCTCGTGTTGAGGCCGCCTTCGGTGAGCCAGCGCGGCAGACCCGGGACGCCGCCCGGCACACCGCCGCCTCCGCCGCGTGCGGTCTTCCCGACCTTCGTGGCCGCACCGACACCCTTGGTGCCCACGACGGCCGTGACGATGCCCGGGACGATCTCGAAGCCCGCCGCGACCGGGTCGTCCTTCCACTTGTGCCACGGGTCGTCGGAATAGGGGTCGTACCCGATGATCCCGGCGCCGGCGTCGCGGGCGGTGATCAGGCGGTTCTGGTACCAGCTCCGCTCGTCCGGCGGCGTCGCGATCGCCGTGGCCCAGTCGGCGGCCGTCGGCCGGCTTCCCAAGGTCACGACGGTGGAGAGGGCGAGGTCGCCGATGCCCTTCCACGTGTTGCCGAGGCTCTCTGTGGACCAGCCGTCCGGCCACCAGCCGCCCGGCTCGAACCCGGCCAGGGTGTAGATGCCCTCCCACGTGGACTTACCGAACTCGTTGAGGCCGTGAACCGTGCTCTCGCCGCAGGTGCGGTTCTCCTGGGCAGGTCCCCAGTTCGCCACCAGCTGCTCGGCAGTCACGCCTTCCAGGGCTTCGAGATCCTTGTTCGCCTTCGGCGCCACGTTCTGGCACAACGCGTTGATGTCGTCGTGGGCGGTGAAAGCGTAGGTCTTGACCTCCTGGACGAAACCTGCGTACTCGGTCAGGAAGTCCTCGTTCTGCTGGACGGAGGCGGTGTCCTCCTTCCAGTGGGCCATCACCTTGTCGTCACCCACGCCCGGCACCCAGTCGAAAGCGCCGCTCGCGGTCGAGACCTCGGACGACTCGACTTCGACCTTGTAGCCGTCCGCAACGATCGGGTTCCGCCAGTTCTCGACCTCGGTCGTGAACGTCCTCAGCTTCGGCTTCATCTTCTGGAGGTTCGAGGCGTAGGTGTCGAGGATGTCCGCCGCGTCGAAGCAGATCTGCTTGAACTCCCCCGCCGCTTCCTTCGGATCGTTCATCAGCGCGTAGACCTGCTGGTCCTCCGGCGCCTCGTAATGAGCCTTCAGATTCTCCCACTTGCCGTGGATCTGGTTGACGTTGCGAGCCGTCCTCTTGCCCATATCCCGCAGCAGGGTGGCAGCATCGGTGATCGGCTCTGTGTCCAGAGTCTCGTGCCGAAGCGTGAACATCGCCGGCGAGATCATGCCCTCGCCGTCGACGGGTGCCTCGAAGCCGCTCCCGATCTGGCCGCTGCCGCCGCCACCACCCGCGTCAAGCATGGTTCACGCCCCCCATGTCCGTTCTCCTCGTACTCCGGCGCATCTTGGGAATGCTACGAATTGTCTGGTTCAGGTCGCGATGGGGAGATGTCCCCGTCAGGTCCGATCGGTGACCGCTCCGCCGACGGCAGCCGCCACGGCTTCCGCGGCCTCGCGGCCACGGCCGTCGTCGCCGTGCGGGATGGTCATGTCCGTCCACAGCCCGAAGCTCGCCGGCGCGGTCGCCACGGAGGCGGTCGCCTCCCGCGCCTCGTTCACCGGCCGGGTGGGGAAGACTGAGAGCAGCGCGCGGCCGTCACGGTCCAGGAGCTGCCGGATCTGGCCGCCACGGAAGCTGACGAAGGTGCCGTCCGGGTGGAGGCTCCCGACCGCACTCTTCAGGAGCTCGTCGGTGGGCTCGATGTCGCTCAGCAGGACGATCTCGGTCGGCATCAGTTCTCCGTGAAGCCGGCGGCGGCGTAGATGCGCTCGATGCCGAGGTCGTAGGCGAACATCGTCAACTGCCTCCACAACCCTGTGTCGGGCTGGGTGAACCGTACGAGCACACACGGGGTGCGCCTCCGTCCCAGCACGGTCAGGTCGTACCACTTCCCGAGCTCGTCCGCGTCGAGCTTGAGGTCGTGGACCGCGCGAGGCCCGAGCACGACGGCGAGCGGGAGCTCGGGCCGATTCGCGCGGGCTTCCTGCCACTGGCCGTCAGACTCGGTGAACGAGACGAACCCGACGGTCGGCTGGAACCGCTCTGCCGCCATCGTCAGAGCCGTCGTCGCGCGGGCCATGAGCTCGTCCGGCTCGCTGGGATACGGGCCGACCGGGACGCCGCCCTTGACGTGCTCGAGGATGCCTCGCTTGGTGCGTTCCACACTGATGTCGCAGAAGGAGTCGTCAGCAGCACGCGCGTGCATCACGTCGGACACCGGCATGCCGCGGCGAGCGGTCTCGGTGACGGCCTCGACGTCCCAGGTCTCGGTGAGCGGCTCGGTCGTTCCCCAGATGTCGAGCGCACCGCCACCCAGCGCCGTCACCATCGCCGCGCCGACGTGGCCCACCTGCGTGTCGATCGCCGCACGCTGGTGTGCGAAGAGGTCGAAGAGCAGTGCGCCCTCCGGCTCCGGGCTCCACGCGGTGTACGTGTGCCAGCGGTCACGCGGCCCCGGGACCGAGCTCCACAGCTCGGCGAAGGACCCGATCCGGAATCCGGACATCCCGTCGAAGACGCCGTCCTCGGTCTGCAGCACCCAATGTCCTCCGGCGTGCAGCATCGCGAACGACACGAAGGGGCTGATCCTCGCCTCCGGGCCGGTCACCAGGATCGGCTTGAGGCCCTCGGACTTGGTGAAGTCGAGGAACCCGGCCAGCGGCTCGGTGAGCAGCACGTGACGGGACGATGCGACGAAGACCGCGTACGTATCGGTCCACTCGTCGACGATGGGATGGACGACGTGCATCAGAGACTCCCGCCTAGACGTGGTAGCCGTGCTGCTCCCACCACCGGAACTTCCCGTCCTCAGCGGTCTCGCTCATCTTCGACTGGAACGTCGCCGCCATCTCGAAGTGACCACGGTTGTACGCGAGTGTCGCATTGAGGACGCCCAGCGTGCCCGCGGCGATGGTGTTCGTGATGGTCTTGAGGTTCTGCTCCTGGTCCGTGAACAGGTTCCCCAAGGCCATCGGGACCACGGACGTGATGGGTGCACCCCAGTCGAGTCCGCTCACCACACTGGTGAAGTTGCTCTCGCTCAGGGCCTTGCCGAGCTGCCGGTTGTCCTCCGCGACCGTCTCGAGGACGCCCCCGACCCCTTCGGGGTTGATATTCCACTTACTCACGCCAACCTCGCCACCTAGATCTGAGTGCCACCCGCGTGGCCGATCATGCCGCCACCGACCGGAGAGAGCCCTGTGCCGCACTCCGCGGCACGGGCGATGGTGCCCTCGGTCGCCGCGCCGGCCACCGAGGGTTACGCGCATCAGATCGGGAGGGCACCCTCGGCGCGTCGCTGCGCGCCCTGTCCGATCTCGTCGTTCTCGGTCATCGCCTGACGCAGCATCTGGATGATGCCCTTCGTCTCCTCACCGTTCTGGACGAAGTCCGCGAGGATGGCCTGGTGCTGGTCGGAGACGCCGTCGTGCACGTACCCGCCCGCAAGCGCCTTGGCCGCGGCGATGTTCTCCGAGAGCCAGTTCTCGAGGTTTCCGGCGTGCGCGTCCAGGTCGTACTGGACCTCCTGCGAGACGCCGGTGTTGTGGCCGAAGACGCCGTCGTTGCTCTTGCCCATGAGTCCGCTCCTTGTGTTCCAGTCGAAGTCTGTCCGGTCGCGTCAGACGGACGTCGAGCCGCCCGGCGCAAGCTTGGTCGTCGCTGCCTCGAAGTTCGAGGAGCCCTGCGCGCTGCGGTACGTCTCAGCGCTCTCGTTCACGAACGTGTGCAGCGTCTGGTTCAGGTCGGCCGCGGTCTGGACAAGCACCCCGGAGCCGCGGTGCAGCGCCGAGATCGTGTCGTCCAGACGCAGCTTGAACTCGTCGAGCCGGGCCTTCTGCGGGCCGGAGAGCTGGCCTTCGGCAGGCTCGGTCGCGGCGAAGAAGTTCCGCACCAGCGTGCCGAGATCGTCAGTCTGGCGTTCGGACGTCTGCCCGAACGTGTTCATGGTGTCGACTTCCATCGAGAACTTCATGTCAGATAACCCCCTGAGCCTTGATGAGGCTTGATCGGTCGTGGCACAGCCAACGACCACGATGCTACGGATCCCGCGGGCCGACAACCATGGGGACAACTCCCCACCGGGTTTGAGCCACCGACGACAAGACCGTCCGTCGCACGCTAGCGTCCGTTGCTGACCACCTAGTGAGGAGGCTTGGTCACGCCCGCGCGCCGAGGACCGGGACGTGGCCCACGACCACGATGAGAGCGTTCCAACCCGTCAGCACCTCGCCCCTGCAGTCCGACGGCGTCCGCACACCTGTCTCGCCGACGAGGCTGCTCGACGGCGTCGTGAGAGCGGACCGCCGGCTGTTGAGCCTGCTCCTCGACGTCGGAACGGTCCTGGTGGCAGCCGCGGTTGCGGGCGGCCTGGCCGGGTCGGCCGGCGGCTCGGGGCGCGCGCCCGTCGTCGTCGCCGGTGCGGCCGCCGTCGTGGTCACCGTGCTGCTCGTGCTCGACCGACACCGAACAGGTCAGAGCGCGGGTCACCGACTGCTCCGCCTTCGCACGGTGGACCGACGGACCGCCCTCCCGCACGTGCTCGCACGTGGTGCTGCCCTGACCGTGGACCTCCGGAAAGGCCGAGATCCGCTCCACCTGCAGCCCGCACCCGCCACGGCGGTGTCCGACCGCAACCAGTGGGGCCGGGGAAAGAACGTCCAGCTCGTCTCCCGTCTCGTCCTCGTCGCCGACGACGGCTTCACCCACCGGCTCGAGAGCGCCACGATCATCGGCCGCAACCCGACGAACCCGCCCGGGATGGACCACCGCCTCGTAGGCGTCACCGACCTCAGCCGGACGATGTCGAAGAGCCACGCCCTCCTAGAACCTTCGGTCGACTCGCTCATCGTGGTGGACCTCAGCTCGACGAACGGCACCGCCGTCGCGCGGCCGGGCGGACGATTCGAGCGGATCCCGCCACGAGCGCGTGTCAACGTCCCGGTCGGCTCCCGCATCGCGTTCGGCGACAAGGTCATGGAGATCACCGACAGTGCGCCGGCCTCGCCGGGGACCCAGGCATCGAGGGCGCTCGCATGATCGATCCCGACAAGACCCTCATCAACACCACCAAGACGCACCGCGACCGACTCGCCTCGGCGATCGCGTACGGGGACGGCTACCGGCGCCCGGTGAACACCAACCTCAAGAGGTTCATCGGGTCGGTGGTGCTGGCAGCCGTCGCCGGCGTCGGGTGCCTCGGATACTCCTTCGTCGTGAACCTGCTGGCCGAGCAACGCCAGGAGCAGGCCGTCGCCGCCTACCGCGAGGCGCTCAGCGCCAGCCCGATCCAGCCCGGCAACGGATTCCGGGAGGACGAGGAGACCGGGTATCTGGTCAATCCACAGACCGGTGTGACGATCGATCCGCGTACCGGCTGGGAGATCAACGAGGAGACCGGGATGGCCACCGATCCCCAGGGCCGAACGGTCGATCCCCGCACGAACTGGTACGTCGACCTGGAGACCGGCCACTACACGGATCCCGAGACCGGAGTGACGATCGACCCCGATACCCAGCAGGTGGTCGAAGAAGAGGCGGAGGAATGACCGACTACACCCGCGTCACCATCCAGGGTGAGAGCCTCAAGGCCGATCTCGTCCTCCCGGACGACGAGCCGGTTGCCGCGCTGCTGCCCGACGTGCTCGGCCTCGTCGGCGACGCCCAGCAACGCTCGGCCCGCCCGGTGGTGCTGGTCACCACGGTCGGTGAGCAGCTGGACGGCTCGCTCACCCTGGCCGAGCAGGGCGTCGACCATGGCTCGATCCTGCGCATCGTCCGCATCGACGAGGCGCCACCTCCGCCCGAGGTCGCCGACGTGACGGAGATCGTTGCCGACGCCGGTGCCGTCCGGAGCGACGCGTGGCGGCCGGTGTGGGGAATCGTCGCGGCAGCCGCCGCAGCCGTGCTGCTCGGCTTCCTTGCCACCACCTGGTGGTCCGTGCTGTCCGTGCCTGCGCCCTCCGTCCTGGCACTCGCCGCGGCGGCAGTGGTGCTAATGGGCGTCGTGACGGCACGCCGACTCTCAGCCGGACCCGCCGTCGTCATCGCGGCGCTGGCGGTGGGGGCCTGCTTCGTGCTGGCGTCGGACGTCGCCGCTCGCCTCGCCGGTGGCCTGCCGGCAGCGACCGCGCTCGTCGCCTTCGCGCTCGTGTGCCTGGTCGCCGGAGTCGTCAGCGTCGCAGGCTTCCGCGACCCCTCGCTCGGCGTCGGAGGTGCGACCGGCGTCGTGCTCGTCGCCGCCTGGGTCGGCTTCGGACATGCCGGGCTCACCGTCTCGCACGCCGCCGCCCTCCTCGCGTCCGTCGGCACGCTCGCCATCGGGCTGCTGCCCGGGATCGCCATGACGCTCAGCGGGCTCTCCGGGCTCGACGACCGAGTCTTCGACCGCGAGCCGGTCGACCGTCATGACGCCGCGCGGACCGTCGTCGACATGTTCCGGGCACTGACGTGGGCGGTCGTGGCCGCGGCCCTTCCGGTGGGGGCCGCGCTGTGGATCGTTGCCCTCGACGACAATGTGTGGGGCCAGTGGCTGACCGTCGCCCTCTCGCTGATCCTGCTGCTCCGGGCTCGCGTGATGCCGCTCGTGCCCCAGCGCCTGGCGCTCCTCGCCGCGGGAGGCACCGGCCTGGTCATCCTCCTCGTGCAGATCAGCACGGATCAGACCGGCTGGGCGCTGACCATCGCCGTCGGTGTCGTGCTGGCGCTGGCTGTCGCGGTCGGGAGCCGACCGAGCGAGCACAGCAAGGCACGCCTGCGACGGTGGGGGAACATCCTCGAGCTGCTGTCCGTGGTCGCCGTCGTTCCGCTGCTGCTGGCCATGCTCGGGGTGTTCGCCGACCTGGTGGAGGCCTTCTGATGGGCATGATCTCCACGGTCCTCTCCACGAGCGCCGAGAGTCGTATCCGCGAGCTCACCTCGCTCGACGCGAGCGTGCGCGGACCGCTGCCCCTGAGCACCCGGGTCGGCTTCGTCGGCGTCGCCGGCGGCGTCGGCACCTCGACGGCGGCCGGCCTCGCCGTGTCCGTGCTCGTCTCCCGGCGCGGGGGCCGGATCCTGGCCGTGAACGCCTCCTCCGGCCGCCGATCGGTGCTCTGGCGCGCCGGGCTGACCGACGACGCCTCGCCGGACCCGGGGACCGCCGCGCAACGGGCGGGAGCGCGGCAAGCCGCTGATGCGGTGCAAGGGCTTGCCCGGACACCCGGCGGTGGGTACGCGATCGACCTCGCCGATGCCGATCGCACGACCGCCGACGCCCGCTGGTGGGAGACCGTGGCACCGGTATCCCGCTTCTTCGACTTCGTGGTCACCGACTGGGGTGTCCGCCGGGCCGACGACCTGAGTGACGTGACCGCGTCCTCGTCCTTGGTGTGCGTGACCACGGCCGCGGACCTCCCCGCCATCCAGCACGGCCTGGACCTGGCGAACACCGCCGAAGGCGCCGGCACGAGAGCCGTGCTGGCCGTCGTCGACACCCAGGCGCGGCTCACCGGAGCGCTGCGCGTGGTGCTGGATCGCCTACCGATCCCGGCCGTGGTGCTGCCGCACGACCTCGCCCACGCCGCAACCTCGCCCGCCCCGAGCACTCGCCTGCGCGCCACGACGAACCTCGGTGCGCTGCGGCTGGCGACCACACTCGTCGACCGAGCTCGCGGGAGGCGCGCATGACGGTCAAGCTCGTCCATCGACCCACGCGGCACACCGTTCCCCTCGAACGGCCCCAGCCGGAGACCGTCTCTCCGCCACCTCCGGTCGACGAGGACCAGGCCCGTACCCCGATGCAGTACATGATGCCGATGATCGGGGCACTGACCTCCGTGACGATGATGGTGGTGATGCGGAACGGCAACCCGCTGTTCCTCATGATCGCCGCGCTCGTCTTCGTGGCCGCGATCGTCGGTGGCCTCGGCATGGCCCTGTCCCAGCGAGGCCGCGCCGCGCGACAGGCCCGGATGCAGCGCGAGCTCTACCTGGACTATCTCGAGACGGCTCGCCGGGACCTGCGTGAGCGGGCGGCGACGGCACGGAACGCCGCAGCGACGCTCGACCCGGAACCCGCCGCCCTCATGTCGCTGGTGCGGGACCCGAGCCGCCTCTGGGAGCGACGTAAGAAGGACAGTGACTACCTCCGCGTCCGGTTCGGTCGTGGCTCGGTGCCGTGGTTCGCCCTGTCGGTCCCGCCACCGGAGTCCCCGCTGAAGCCGCATGACCCGAGCCTTCTGCACGAGGTCAGCATCGTGACGTCCGCCTACTCGTCCGTGCCCGCCATGCCGGTACCGGTCGAGCTACGGGGAGCGCACGTCGTGGCCGTCGTCGGCGCGCGCGATGAGGCGGTGGCGGCGGCTCGCTCGATGCTGCTCCAGCTCGCCACGCACCACTCACCCGACGACGTCGTCATCGCGGCCACGTTCAGCCCCGACCAAGCGGCTGACTGGCAGGGCGTCGACCTGCTGCCGCACGCCCAGGATCCGGAGCTCTTCGACGGCCCCGTCCCCGCCCGCCGGGTGGCGCCGGACATGGAGAGCCTCGCCCGGGTGCTGGGCGAGGAGCTCGCCGCACGTAGCCAGCACGCCACCAGCACCCGGCGCTCCGGGGCCCGCCGGTCGGACCCTGCGCGACTGGTGATCCTGGTCGACGACCACGGCCGCCGCGCCTCGACGCTGCCGGTGTCCGCCACGCTGGCCGAGCTCGGCATCACCGTGATCCACGTCCTCGCCGACCGCATGGACGAGCCCGACAACGTCGACGTCCGGCTGAACGTCGGCGACGGGGTTGTCACCACCCAGGCCGGCACGCCCGAGGCCGTGGACGTCGAGCTCGAGGCGGACCAGGCGTCGGCAACGCTCTTCGCCGCGACCGCGCGCGCCATGTCCGCCATGCGGCTGTCCCTGACCACCGGAGCCCGCGAGGACGAGGAGGGCACCCCGGTCCTCGACCTCACCGAGCTCCTCGGTGTCGAGGACCCTGCCACCATCGATCCGGATGAGCTCTGGCGGCCCCGATCGCCCGCCGAGTTCCTCCGGGTGCCGTTCGGTTCCGACGACCGTGGCAGCCCGGTCTTCCTCGACCTCAAGGAGTCCGCCCAGCTCGGCATGGGGCCGCACGGCATCTGCATCGGCGCCACCGGGTCCGGAAAGTCCGAGATGCTTCGGACGCTGATCCTCTCGCTGGCGATGTCCCACGGTCCCGAGGACCTCAGCATGATCCTCGTCGACTACAAGGGTGGCGCCGCGTTCGCGCCGTTCGCGCCGTTGCCGCACCTCGCCGGTCTCATCGACAACCTCGCCGACGACCCCCAGCTGACAACCCGCGCGCGGGCCTCCATCCAGGGTGAGGTCGTCCGGCGCCAGCAGCTGCTGAAGTCCGCGGACTCCTCCCCGTCGATCACGCACTACCGCGCGCTGCGCGAGGAGCGGCCGGACCTGCCGCCGATGCCCCATCTGTTCGTGGTCATCGACGAGTTCGGCGAGCTGCTGACCGCCGAGCCGGAGTTCATCGACCTGTTCCTCCAGATCGGCCGGATCGGCCGGTCGATCGGGGTGCATCTGCTGCTCTCCAGCCAACGCATCGAGAGCGGCAAGCTCCGCGGCCTGGACACCTACCTCTCGTACCGCCTCGGCCTGCGGACGTTCAGCGAGGCGGAGTCGCAGACCGTGCTGAGCACCCCGGACGCCTACCACCTGCCGGCGCTCCCCGGCTACGGCTACCTCAAGGTCGACACCAGCGTCTACTCGCGGTTCCGTGCCGGGTACGTCTCCGGGCCCGTCAACCGGCAGCGCCGGCCCCAGCAGGTCGACAGCACACCACGCCCGCTCGCACTGCCCGTGTTCAACGGCATCAGCCGCGACTCCGCCGCGGGAGCGTCGGGCCAGGAGTCCTCCGCCCCTCAGCTGGCACGCCCGGAGACCGAACGGACCTTCGTTGACGAGGCGGTCGAGCGGCTGCGCGACGACGAGATCGCCGTGCGTCCGGTCTGGCTCCCCCCGCTGCCGGAGCGGGTGGCGCTCGGCGGCCTGCTCGAGGAGCGCAACACGGAGGGCCTGAAGATCGTCCTCGGGCTCGAGGACGACCCGGCCAAGCAGTCCCAGGCGCCGTGGGTGCTGGACCTGACGCGCGCGGGCGGCCATGTCGCGATCGTCGGCGCACCGCAGACCGGCCGCAGCACGTTGCTGCGCACCGTAGCGGCGTCCCTTGCACTCACGTACACCCCGCAGCACGTCGCCATCTACGGCATGGACCTGACCGGTGGCGGGCTGCAGCGCATCGAGCCTTTCCCGCACGTGGGCGGCGTGGCGGCACGCTCGAGCCGCGACCGGCTCCTGCGCCTCCTGGAGGAGCTCGCCGGGATGCTCGCGCTGCGTGAGCGGATCTTCAAGAAGTACGCGGTCGACTCCATGACCGAGCTGCGCACCATGCATGCCGCCGGCAAGGTGCCGGAGCTCAACGCACCGGACGTGGTGCTGCTCGTCGACGGGTACGGGGCCCTGCGGCAGGACTTCGAGGAGCTCGAGGACGCTTTCGTCGACATCATGCTCCGTGCCTCGAGCTTCGGCCTGCACCTCGTCATGGCGATGAACCGGTGGGGCGACCTCCGCATCGCGCACCAGTCGCTGTTCGGCACCCGGGTCGAGCTGCGGATGAACGATCCCGGCGACTCCCAGATCGACCGCAAGCTCTCCGGCAACCTCTCCGCCGACACCCCCGGCCGGGCGCTGCTGGACAACAAGCACCTCGGGCACGTCGCCCTCCCGGTCCTCGACCTTGTCCCGGACGACGAGGTCGGCGACGAGCTCGAGGATCTCGCCAAGCGCACGGCCGAGGCGTGGAACGGTCCGTCGGCGGCACCGATCCGGCTGCTCCCGCACCACTTCACCCGCGACGAGCTGCCAGACGCGTTCGACGAGCCCGACGTCGTCCCGTTCGGGATCCGCCAGGACACGATGGACACCGCATGGTGGGACTTCAGCGGCGAGGACCAGCACCTCGTGGTTCTCGGCGACGCGAAGTGCGGGAAGTCCACCCTGCTGCGGACGATCGCCGTCGGGCTGCAGGAGCGCTTCACCGAGGAGGAGCTCGCCATCGCCGTCGTCGACATCCGTGGGCACGTGCCCGGCGTCGTCGAGGACAAGTACCTCGCCGCGCACGCCCGGAACGCCGGGCAGGCGGCCGGGCTGGCGAACTCCATCGCCCAGGAGCTGCAGCAACGGGCCGAGCGGTCGAAGGAGGAGCAGGCCAAGAGTCCGCGGATCGTCGTGCTGATCGACGACTTCGACCTCGTCTCCGCCGGAGGCGCCGACCCGTTCCACGCGCTGCTGCCGCACCTGGTCGCGGCCCGCGACCTCAAGCTGCACGTCGTGGTCTCCCGGCCCGTCGCAGGAGCCAGCCGCGGCTTCTACGTCCCGTTCATGCAGACCACGCGGGAGACCGGCGGCTCCCTCCTGCTCATGTCGGGTGAGCGGAGCGAGGGGATGATCGCCCCGCGGATCTACCCCGAACGCTTCCCGCCGGGCCGGGGCCGATTCCTCCGCCGCGGCGAGAACCCGCACATCGTGCAGGTCGCCACGACGCCGGAGGTGGAGATCGCATGATGACGCTCGCCGTCCTCAGCACCTCGTCCGGCGCGGGTTCCACCACCTTGGCGGCAACGGCCTTCGCCGGGCTGCGCGGCTCGCCGGTGGGAGCCCCCACGCTCCTCGGCACCGACCGCGGCGGTCTGGTCGAGCGCGCCGGCGGGGACGAGGTGCACGCCGTGAACCCTCGCGCCGCGATCTGGGACGCCGGCGTGCACACGCCGAACGCGGCTGCCGAGGTCCTGGCCTCCGGCGAGTGCCATCTCGTCGTCGTCGCCCCGGCCACCGACCTCGGCGTCGCCGACGCACGCGCGTTCGTCGACGCGGCCTCCGCGCTCGGCGACCCGCGACTCATGGAACGGGTCAGCCTGGTCCTCAACCAGGTCTACCGGCGCACGTCACCCCGGTCGACGACCGTGCTGCTCGGTCTCCCCCTGATCCGCGTCCCGTGGGCGGCGGCCCTCGCAACACCCGGCCCGGCTCCCAGCCCGGGATCGCTCCCCCGCAAGGCGCGCACCGCTGTGGAGGGCTGGATGCACCACGCCGCGACCGCCCTGAGCTGACGGCGCCGGCGCCTACTCCGCCTGTGCGCCCGGCATCGCGACCGAGATGGTGCGGACGTACTTGTCGGCGTAGTCGAACATGACGTCGATCTCCCCCACGCTGTACAGGTCGATGTCGGACGACCTGTCTGTCGGGCTGCCGAGAACCATGTTGACCTTCATGCGGCGCGCAGGGAGGCGGAGACCGTCGATGAGCTTCTCGGGGCGGGGGTAGAGGTCCCGCTCCTCCCCTGAGACATATACCGTGGCGCCGACGAGGCGGTCGTTTCGGTACAGGAGGTCCACACCGCTGTCGCCGAAGGTGACATACCGCCCGGCCTTGCCGTCCTCCATGGCGTGCTCGCGTGCGTTCGGCCCGGTCAGCAGGACGACGGCACCCATCTCGCGGGAGCCGTACTCCGTCCCCAGCGCGGCCATGATGGTGGCGAGCTCGCCGCTGATCTCCGCCTCCGGCGCTGGAGCGGGCGCGACGGGAGCGTCGGCACCCACGTCCGTCCGCTGCACCTGGACGTCCTTGACGACGTCATCCGCGAAGGTGAAGTTCACGAAGCAGTCGCCGACCTTGTACTTGACGTATCCGGGTGTCGAGCGGTGCGGCTCGCCGAGCACGAACTCCAGCTGCTCCCGACCGGAGTCGAGGCTCAGGCCGTCGATGAGAGCAGACGGGCGCGGGTAGGCGCCGTCCTGCGATCCGGGTCCGTGGAGGAGGACAGAGTGGAGCACCCCGTCTTCGAACATGAACTCCGTCCCGCCCTCAGAGGCGACGTACTTCGTCGGTACGTCGATGTTGTACTCGTTGGCCGAGAGCGCGCCGCCGGCGAGCGCGATGGCCCGGTCGACCGCGGCATCACCCTCACGGCCCCCCATAGCCGCCAGGTAGGTCCCGATCTCGCCGGTCCACTCAGACGTCGCCAATGTCGATCCCCGCTTCCTTGTTGCGCCTCACCAGCTCGGCGAACTGGTCCAGCACCCCGTTGAGGTCCACGTCCTCCTTGTCGACCAGGTTATCCCAGTGGGCCTGGAGGTCCCTCCACATCGCCGCGCCGAGGTCCTGGGAGTCAACGTCGGCCAGAGCCTTGTTCTTGCTGCCCCAGGTACGGCCCGCGACGTGCAGGTCCCGCATGATCTCGATGGAGATTCCACGGTTCTCGATCCGCCGCAGGTCGGCCTCGGACAAGGTCTTGCCCTCGCGGGCGGCCTTCCGTTGCGCCGCCAGCTTGAGCGCCTGCTTCGACGGAATGTGGTCGTGCTCCAGGCCGTCGCCTGTTTGCTCCCGGCGCTTGAGGTCCTCGTACCTGCCAACCTCGTACTCCCTGACCGGGCCGTTGTTGCTGTTGACGTCGTTGTGGACGTTGCCGTCGTGGTCCTGGATGTCGTTCGTGTTGTCGCGGGTGCGCTGCGCGGTGTCGCGGCCGCGATCGCCGTTTCCCCTGCTGATTCTCCGCATAGCATCGGGCGTGATGTCCAGCATCTCCTGGACCAGCTCTCTGAACGGGTGTGGCATCGGTGGCTCCTATGCGGTGAAGATCGGCAGAGCGAGCAAGCGGGCGGCGTAGTCCTCGCCCAGGGCCTCCTGCTCGTCAGCCGTCTGCTCGATGAGGTCGGCCAGGTTGGTCATGATCGTGTAGTCGACCTCCATGAGCTGGCCGGGGCTGCCGGCCGGAGTGACGACCGGGGCTGTCAGCACGGCCTGGATCCAGGTCTCGACGTCGTCCTGCAGCGGGGTCATGACGCGCACGAGCATCTCCGCCGCGATGACCTCGACGGCGAGCTCGGTCGCGATGTCCAGGGCCTTCTTCCGAACCGCGATGATGGCGGCCTGCGCCGCCATGCTCATGCCACCGGTGAAGACCGCCGCGGCCACAGCTGCCGCGATCTGCGCCGCGGTGATCGTCAGCTCGACGATCACTTTCGTCTTCATGCCCAGCACCGCGTAGGACAGGGCATCGACGCCGTCCGCGGCACCCGGCAGGACCTCCAGCACCTGCTCGGTGTTTTGCGTGCGGTTGTCCTGCCACGCCTGGATCATCGCCAGACCGGCCTGGGAGACGAACGCGTCATTCAAGTCGGAGTCGATGCGCGTGTCCAGGTCGAGCAAGGTCTGCTCGAGGTCGTCACGGTACTCACGCAGAAGCACCGCGGCGTTCTGCAACTCATCTTCGTCGATGTCCGGCCACTCGTAGCCGAGGAGATCGAGCACGAACGAGAGCTCGCCCGGGATGTTGATGCCCATCTGTCCCCCAAGGTCCGTTACCGAGCACAGACGCTAGAACACGTCCCGTAGGCCGCACCATGGGGAGAACTCACCACTGCGGGTGGGGCTCGCCGTCGCACCCGAGCCGTCGTCGGCATCCGCGAGGACGGTGGGCTGACACGGAGCGTCAGCGGCCGATGCCCTTGAGCTCGACCACATCGATCACTCCTCGTCGTCGCGCGGCGTGGCCGGGAAGTACTTCGCCGGCACGTCCCTGATGCCGTAGCGCTCCTTGACGCGTTCGGCGAGCTCATCCTCGTCGATGAGCCCGTCGATGTAGTCGAGCCCGTCACGCAAGGTCTCCGGTGTCACATCCATCCCGGCGAGCTCGGCGCCCTTCATGGCCTCCTCCAGGCGCTTCTCCCGGTCCGCGTGCGGGTTGTCCTCGTTCTCTGTCATGTCACCCACCCTCCTCCGGTCGGCAGGGTATCCGGCTCTCAGTCGGTCGCCACCTGCCACGTGACGGCGGACGCCGCCAGGCCGGCGACCCGGCCCGGCACCGGCGCCACCCCGGTCACGTCACGGTCCGCGACGGTCACCACCGGGTTCATCGCGATCGGATAGGCGACGGCGTCGTTGACGAGAGAGGTCTCGATCGCGATCCGCGCGTCCCGCACGGCATATGGGTCCGTCGCTCGTCCGTACGCCTGGATGAGCTGGTCGCGTCGCTCGTCGGCTAGGCCGGTGTGGTTGGCGAGCCCGCTGGAGCCCCATTGGACCGCGAGCTCTGCTGGGCTGGTGGGCACCGGCACCCGGGTGAAGACGGCGTTCCACTCGTCGCTGATCTGAGAGGCCGCCGCGATGTCGCCGCCGCCGCAGCCGTACACGTCCCACCCGGCCTCCGCCATACCGTCCCGCATCGCGTCCAGGGCGCCTTCGGCGAAAGGGTCGCCTACTTCGGACAGCACGCACACGTCCGCACCGTCGGGGACGCCGGCGCCGGCGCGCCATTGTGCGGGCTCGCCCTCTGCGCCGTCGATGAGCTCCACGAAGCCCGAGTCCTCCATGGCGATCTCCTCACCTTCAGCACCCGGAGGAAAGAGCAGCGTATTCGCCGCCTCGTAGCTGTCTCGCCACTCGCCGGCACCCGCTTCGAGCATCTCGCCCGCGGGAACGGCCCGGAGAAAGGCGAGACGAGCCTCACGGGACCTGAACGGTCCGCGATCAGTGCGGAGCATGAACGTCCACATCGTGCCGTCGTGGGTGGACGTCACAGGGAAGTCGAGGCGCTCCAGGTCCCGCACAGCCTCCCGGTTGTCCGGCGTCGGCGCGATCTGGGTGACGTTGTACAGGTCGCCCACGTCGTCCAGCTGGTTTGTGCCGACCTCGATGAGCTCGACCCGTTCCAGGAACGGGGTGGGCTGGCCGGCGTACTCGTTGTTGGCCATCAGACGCACCCGTTGCGCGTCCGGCCGGCTGGAGTCGATCTCCTCGATCCGGAACGGCCCGGACGAGAGCAGGGCACCGGCGGGAGGCGCGTCATCGCCGGTGAGGTCGAAGCCGGTGTTCCACACGTCGGCGATCGCCGCGAGATCCTCCGCGTCGCCCTCGACGATCGCCCTGATGACGGCCTGCTTGGCCTCCATGGGGTCAGTGATGTCCAGCGCGCGCGCCCCGACGACGTGCGCTGGGACCGCGACGTCGAGTGCCGTCTGCCAGTCCACGACCGGACCGGCGAACCGGACCTCGATCCACCGACCGAACTCGTCGTAGGACGGGACCTGGTCGCTCTGCACGATGCCCCGCTGCACCGAGTCGAACCACGCCACGTCCTGCGGCACATCCAGCGAACCGTCTTCGGTGATCGCGTCGACGGGGTTGAAGTTCTCCGGTGCGTGGAAGTTCGAACCTGCCGCCCACGCGAGCAGGAGGTCGGCGGTGTCGAGCGGGATGCCGTCCGACCACCTCGGCTCGGCAAGGTCGTAACGCACCGTGAACGGCTCCTGGTCCCGGATCGTCACCGTCCCGAACGACTCGTCGGGAACGACGGCGCCCTCGACCTCCGTGGCGAACCTGCTGCGGGTCAGCGCCGCGACGTCGAGGTTACCCGGCGCGGCGCCGGTTCTCGCCGCGGCATTGGTGCCGGTGAGGTTCTCGGCCCAGCCGACCGTGACCAGCGAATCGGGGACCACCGACGTGGGCATAGGGCTCGCCCCGCACGCGGCCAGCGTGACCGCGCCCGCGACGGCGAGCGCTGCGCGACGTCGCCACCCTCGCGGCACGCTGACCCCCTCGTTCCTCGTTCGTGGCAAGCCCCGGGCGATTCTAGGGCTTCCACCCCGAGCCGTCCGGCAAGGTCACCGACGCCGGCGCACACCATGCCGGGACAGACCGGTGGGGCCGACCATGCGGTCGACCCCACGAGATGTGGTCCAAGGACGGTGGTTCAGCCGCCGGCCAGGACCTCGTCGTACTCCTCGGTGCTCTGGACCATGAGGTCGAGCTGGTCCGCGATGGCGTCCAGCGCGTCGCCCGCGTCCTTGAGCTGGCTGATGAGGTCCTCGACGTTGCCGTCGAACTGGTCCGAGGCGACCTGGGTGGTGAAGCCCTCCGCCGTGAGGTCGGAGGAGTTCTGCCGGAGCTCGTCGAGAACGGTGTCGATCGCGTCCTTCCCGTTGTGGAACTTGGTCGCGGTGTCCCGCATCTCCTCGTAGTTCATGTTGAAGTCAGACATGCGTTCCTGCCTCCCTGCTTCTCAGGTTTCGGGCTCGTTCTGGTCCTGCCGCGCATCAATCTAGGAGCCGCCTTCAGCGTGCTGCAATGGGTAGTACTACCCAACGGGCGCGGCCGGGGCCGACTCGTCGGCGCGCGCACCGTTGCCGGGAACAGGAGCGGGGCGTGCCGGCCGACCGTCCCTGGTGACGAGCGGCGTCTGGGTGAGCATGACCCGACCGCCCTGGACGAAGAATCCTCTCCCGATCGGAAAGTCGGATCGCTTCACCCGCCCGAACGACGCCTTGAAGATGCTGTCGCCGTCGTAGGTGTCCGGCTTCAGCGCGATGCCCTGCCGGAGCGACTTCCACTCCCCGAGGACACCGACGTTCCCGCCTGCACGGGTGACGTCGGCCTCACCTACGAGCATGTGCTCGCTGTCGTTGACAGCCTGCAGCAACGCACGCATCGGCCGGTCCGCCGGGCCGTCCACCAGGTGCGTCATGTCCTCGATCACGATCAGGATGCGGGCGGTCGCCGCTTCGTCCTTGACGAGCTCGGTGAGCTCCTCAGCGAGCGCCTTCTCGTCGTCCGGCCGCACCGCGCTGCGGATCCAGTCGCGGTAGTCGTTCAGCTCGGAGCGCCGACTCCCGAAGTGGAACAGCCGGACGCCCGGGTCGAATCGTTCGAGCGCCGTCACGAGGACTCGCAGGGTGTTCGTCTTGCCGCTCTGGGCGGGCCCGGTGACGACGAACGAGCCTACCGGGTCGAAGCCGCGCGGGGCGAGCGTCTCGTCCGCCATCCCGATGACAGGCAGGTCATCGACACGGTCCGGGAGTTCCGTGACGTCGAGACGGGTCGGCAGGGAACCGATCTCGGGCGCCTCGGGCACCCCGACCGCCCGCAACTCGGACGCGAGTGTCCTCAGCGCCTTCGACTGGTCGGCGACGTTGGTGGTGCCGCCGAGGATCGCGATCTGCACCTCGTTCTTGTCGACGAGCGCGCGCCCCGGCGCCGATTCCTCGTCGAGCACGTCCTTCGGCGCGCCGACGACGACGTACTGGTTCGGGTCGGACAGCCGGAGCACCAGCCGGCGGGAGATGTTCGACAGCACGGCGGGTGGGACCGAGCCACCTCGGTCCGCCGTGATCACCGCGTGGACACCCAGGGGACGCCCCTCGCCGAGCACACGCATGAAGCCGCCGCGGTAGTACGGCATCCGGACCGACGTGTACTCCCACTCCTTGCGGAAGTCGACGAAGTTGTCGACGAGCAGGAGGATCCGCGGCATCGTCGGGTCGGCGAGCTTTCGGTACTCCGTGAGGCTGGCGGCGCTCGCCTTCGCGAAGAGCGTGGACCGCCGGTCGAGCTCGCGCCGGATCGTGAGCAGGAGCCGCTGGATGCGTTCCGGGTCGTCGCTGTCGACGATCGATCCGACGTGCGGCAGCCGCTCGAGCACGCCGAGGGCACCGGAGGCGAAGTCCAGGCCGTACACGACCGCCGTCCCGATCTCGGGCTGCATGCCCGCCGCGGTGGCGATGGTCTTGAGCACGCTCGACTTCCCGGACCCGGACATCCCGAAGACGGCCAGCGAGCCGTCCCGGTCCGGCGCATAGTGGACCGGGTCCTGCCGCTGCCGTTCGGGCAGGTCGGCCATGCCGAGCACGATGCGGGTGTCTCCCTCGCCAGGGAGGTCGCGCAGCTCGATGACGTCACCGAGCTCGTCGAGCCACGGGCGGCGCGGCACGGGGAGGTCGGCTACGTCAGCCGCACGGACGAGCGTGTCGACGATGCGCTTCTGGTCGTTCGGTCCGAGATCGTCCACCGTGTCGGACTCCGGTGCCCGTTCCGGCTCCCATTCCGTCGTCGAACCGAACCGGAGCTCGGCAACCTTGACATCGACCTCGTCGACCTCGTCGCGTCTCGTCCAGCCGCCCGCGTACGCGGACTGGAAGTGCACCAGCCGGCCGGGGCCGGTCTTCGCGACCGCGCGGCCGGGCAGCGTCGGCGGGAACGTCGCCGCGACCGGCTCCCCCACGACGTCCTCCGAGTCCTGCGTGTCGGCCATCCGCAGCGCGACCCGGAGGTTCGTGTTGGCACGCAGGTTGTCCTTGATGACACCGGCCGGACGCTGCGTCGCCATGATGAGGTGGATCCCGAGCGAGCGGCCGCGCTGACCGATGTCGACCACGCCGTCGACGAACTCCGGAACCTCGGTCGCCAACGCTGCGAACTCATCGATGACGAGGATCAGGGCTGGCGGCGTCTCCGGGTCCTGCCGCCGCTCCAGCTCCAGGAGGTCCTTGGCCTTCTTCCGGTTGAGCAGGTGCTCCCGGTGGTGGAGCTCGGCCCGGAGGCTGGTGAGGGCGCGGCGCACGAGGTGCGGGCTGAGGTCGGTCACGAGGCCGACGCAGTGCGGGAGGTCCACGCAGTCGGCGAAGGCAGACCCGCCCTTGTAGTCGACGAACAGGAAGGTCACGCGGTCCGGGCTGTGCGCCGAGGCGATGCCGAGCACCCACGCCTGGAGGAACTCGGACTTGCCCGCGCCGGTCGTGCCGCCGACGAGCGCGTGCGGTCCCTGCGACCGCAGGTCCAGCGTCATGGCGTCAGAGACACCTTGCCCGACGATCGCGCGCAAGTTTCCCGCGCTCTTGCGGCGAGGCCGCGGGGCGTCCGACCGGTCGATGATCGTGTTGTTCTGCCGCCAGCGCTCGACAACGGCGTCCGGGTCGTCCGCCACCTCGTACCCGACGAGGGACACGAAGCCCACCGCGCTCGGGATGTCGGACGCGTCGTGCACCACCGTGCTGGCGTCGACGACCGGTGCGAGCCGTTTGGCGAAGCTGTCCATGTAGGCGCCCGAGACGCCCTCGACCTTGACGTGCTCGATCAGTTCGCCGTTCCGGACGAGGCCGGCGTTCGCGTCCTCGAGTCCCGGGGTGACGTCGAGAAAGCTCCGGCACACCGCCGGCAGGGACTCGATCGTCGGCGAGACGAAGAGCGCGTGCACCCCGATGTCCGCGCCACGCTCGAGGACTTGGGTGAGCCGAGCCCGGTCCACCGGGGCGTTGGACGTCACGAGCACGATGACAGAGATGGGCCCCTTGATGCTCAATCCCTCACTGGCTCGGTTGACGTCCGATCCGTACAGCATCGGGTTCCACTCTTCATCGAAGGGTCCCCTGCGCTCGGGCTTGTCTGTCCGACTGAGTACGTACTCCTCGAGGTTCGCGAGCAGTGCGTTGGCGGTCGGCTCAGAGTCCGCCAGAGGTAGATCCCGGAATGGGCTCGTCTCGCTGGAGGTGTGCGGAAGCCACTTGATCCACTCGAGCTCGGGGACCCATTCGCCGTCCGCGAACGCGACGGCCACCACCTCGTTCGGTGCGTGGAGGCCGAACACCTGCACGGCCAGACCTCGGATCGCGTCGGAGGCGGGGCCGGTCGGCCCGGCGACGCCGACGGAGCCGACGGCAGGCAGCGACTCGAGAACGGGCACGTCGTCGACGAATTTGTAGCGTTCTGCGAGTCGCTCCATGCGATCGATGTACTCGGGCAGGCCATCGGGCTGGTCCTGTTCCAGGATGGAGTTCCGAGATTCGTCTCGGCAGGTGCCGAATCGGACGGCGAGGAAGTTCCAGTGCTCGGGACGTCGGGTCCACAGCATGGGCCCGAGGCGCATCGCGTGCTCGAACACCTCGGCGACCGGTGGAACCTCCTCGTTCCGGGCCCGCTCCTCCTCGGGCTTGCCGCGGTAGAACTTCTCCTCCAGCTCCTCGTACTGCCGCTCGAACAGCACGGCCGCGTGGTTTTGCTTGTTGGACGCCTGGCGCGACTGGTTGACGAAGTTCCCGAGCATCATCAACGGCGTCATGATGACCATCAGCAGCACGCGCGGCCGCTCGGTCATGAGGTACAGCACGACGCCCATGAAGATCGGTGCGAGCAGCACGGTCCACGGGAAGAGGTTTCCGAGTTTCTCGGTGGGCATCCGTGGTGCGGGGAACCTGGTTCCCGGGTAGCGCACCTCGACCCGCGGACTCCGGTTGAACAGCAGCCCGCCGCCACGTTCAAGCACCGGCTCTGCCTGGGTCGTTTCCTCCTGTGTGGGAGCGAGGTACATGACCAGGGTTGTGCCTCCGATGACCAGGGGCTCGCCGGGCATCAGGCGCACGCGCTGGACGGGAACGCCGTCGACCAGCACGCCGTTGGCCGAGTTGAGGTCGACCAGTTCGACGGGGCCGGACACCTCGATCCGCGCATGCCGCTTGGACACCATGGGATCCGCGAGCACGATGTCGTTGCGCGGGTCCCGCCCGATGGACGCATGTCCCTTGGTGAGTGGGAACTCCTGGCCGCGCAGCGGGCCCTCGACCGCGCGGAGCACGCCGACGACGTCACGCGAGCCGACAGCTGCCGGTTCTGCGCTCTGCGGTCCCAGGTTGTGCACCGCCGCCGCGAACCCTGAGCCGATCGGCGCCTCGCCGATCGGGACATCCGGTGGGAGTGGCTCGAGACGTTCCGCGGTCGGCGGCGCGACCGCGAGGGTGAGCACATCCTCGGGCCGCGCCTTGACCGTCCTGGCCGGGTCGCCGGCGGCGATGTACCGCGCGACGTCCGCCGCCGTGGCCGTGGAGTCGGCGCGGACCACGATGTCCGCCGGTGGGACGCCGTCTCGAAGCAACGTCAGCTTGACCTTCACGCCTCACGCCCCCGGTTCATGCGGTCGACGGTGCCAGCGACGTTCCTCATGCGCGCACCACCACCGCAGTGCGATCACCGAACCGTATCGTGTCGCCGGCGAGCGCCATGGCCGGCTCCCACGGCGTCAGCCTGCGTTCGGCACCGTCGTGGACCACGAAGGTTCCGTTCGTCGAGCGATGATCGAGGACCTCCACGCCCTGGGCCACGGGACGTACGGCGAAGTGCGTCTTGGAGACCGAGCGCGTGTCATCGGGTACGGGGACGAGCCGCGCGCCCCGGACGCGCTCGGTCGCCACCGGGTTCCGGCCCAGCACCGTCGGCCCGGTGATGGCGTGGGTCTCCCCGGCGTCCGTGCGTAGTGCGTAGGCCGGCCGCGACTCGGGCACCGGTTGTGCCTGCGCCGGTGGCGAGCTCGGCCTGGCCGGCGCCGGCCCTGCTGGGATCGATCTGCCCGGTGGCGGGCCCTGCTGGGTTGGCGCGGACTGCTGGGGGAACGGCGGTCGTGCCGGCTGCTCCTCCGCCGGCCACGGTGTATGCGGAGCCTCGGTCACGATGCCGGAGTCCGGCCCAGCCACCGGGCGTGGCCGAGCGGAAGCCGACGGGAACGCCGGCGCCTCCTCCTGCTTCCCCGACGGCCGGTAACCGCCGAGGACGGGGGTGCCCGGTGTCGCCGCGCTCTGGACCTCGGGCTCCGCGCGCATCTCGTGGGTGCCGAGGCCCACCACCGGGCGCTGACCGCCGTCGTACGGTCGTGCCACGCCGAGCACCCCCGCGCTCACCCGCGTGCCCGGTCGGTACGGCTCGGGGTCGCCGCTTGGCCGGGTGGCCAGCGACGGAAGCTGCTTCGCCTGCGGTACCGGGTCTGCGGTGACGGTCTTGCGGGCGACCCGCATGCGCTTCTTGTCGTAAGGGTTGAGCCCTTTCCGTGCGTCGACGAACCAGAGGCGCCCCACCATGTCGTGCCAGCCCCTGCCCCGCTTCTGCTCGTCGAAGAGGGGGGAGAGAAGGAACACCAGAGGGCCGACGATCAAGAGTCCTGACCCCCACAGCACGATGGCACGCAGCAGAACCCGACCGATGCCCGGGCGCTCGAGGGTCTTGACGTTCACTGACCGCAACCCCATGACGCCCTTGCCCAGCGTCCGACCGGCGCGGCCATGCAAGGCGATCTGCACGACGCAGTACGCCAGGCTCAGACCGAACGACACCGAGATACCGACGATCGCCCACACCAGGTTCGGGTGCTCCGTGACCCCGTACCAGCTGATCCGGCCCTGGAAGAACATGAGCAGGAGGGGGACCGTCAGCAACCAGTACGGCACCTGGAGCATGAGATACACGACGACGTCGATGGCGAACCCGATCGCCCGTCGCCCCAGCGGTGCAGGGACCAGGCCGAGCGCAGCGGCGTAGGCGGGGTCCGGCTTGCCGTCCTCGTCCAGCCCTTCGACCGTGTCGTCGCGGTCGTCGACCTCCCAGATCGTCACCGCGATGCCTCCTGCCGCCCTGCGCAACCTGGTCTTCTGCGCATCGAGAGTACCGATGGTGCCGGGATGCTGTCTGGCACGATCACCGCATGTCAATCCCGCCCGCGCCCCGCAAGCGGGCTCGCGATGAGGTCACCCTGTCCGACGGCACCGTCGCCGAGCTCATCGAACTCGCCGACGGGTGGTCGTTGTGGGTGGACCGCATCCGGCAGTCCCAGGTCGGGTCGCCAGGTGCTCGCCCGCCCCTCCCGGCGGCGCGTTGGATGCTCGCCGCGCTCGACGTCGGCACGACGGGGTCGTGCGCACATATCGGTGGTGCGCTGCTTGCGCTCCCGCGCGCAGTGGCCGACCGGTGGCCCGCCTCCCGGCAGATCGTCGTGGAGCTCGAGCCCGCGCTTGTCGATCTGGCGCGGAACCGGTTCGGCGTCCCGGCCGGCGTGACGGTCACGGTCGGCGACGGCCGTTGCTGGCTGGACCGCACGAACGAGACCGGCCTCGACGGCGTGGTCGTCGACGTGTTCGCAGGCGGACGCATCCCCCCGGCCTTCACCTCGCTCGAGTGCTTCCGCCGCGCGCGGGAGATCCTGAACCCCGGCGGTCGGCTGGTCGTCAACTCCGTCGCGGGGCCCGACCTCCTCTTCACGCGGCGCGAGCTCGCCACCTTGCGGGAGACCTTCGAGCACGTGGCGATGATTGTCCGAGGCTCGGTGCTGCACGGCGTTCGGTTCGGGAATCGCCATCCTGGTGGCCTCAGCCTCGCCCATCGAGCCGGATCCGATCCGGGCGGCGCTCGCCGGCGACACCCCGCGTGCCGCACTCGTCACCGACATCGACGAGCTCATCGACGGCGCCGAGCCGGTCACGGACGCGGACGGCTTGTGGTCGCCGAAACCCTCGTCCTGACCGCGTGAAGACAGATGTGCCTTGATCGCTCGTTTCCCACCACCTTGGGGGACCGCCGACCCGGACGCCACCGACGCGGTACCGCACGGGCTATCCCCGGGCCGACACCAGGGCGGCACGCAGCCGCGCAAGGTCGGACTTGTCGAGGAGGAAGCCGACGTAAGAGAGCTCCTGCCTCTGGCCTCCTCCGACCCCCGGGGTCCGGGCCGGTCGAGTCAAGGTTCTTTCGTGCCCGAGGCCGCCGCGGCCTTGGCGGCGGCCTTGGCCGCCTCCTTCGCCCGGTCCCGGGCGGTACGAGCCCGGCTCTCCGCCTTGACGAGCTCGTTGGCGCGGCGTTGGGTCGCCTTCCGGAGCGCGACCGTTCGCTCGAGCTCGCTCTGCGCGCGTTCCAGCTGCTCCTGCGGGCTCAGCGCGCGCACGGACTCGGACGACGGTGGCGCGTCCCTGCCGCCGAAGGCGGACTCGATCCCGTCGAGCAGGATCGTCAGCCCGAGCCGGAACCCCTCGGGGTCACCGAGCCCCACGTCGTCCGGTGTGTCCGGCTCGTCCGCACCGTGGTAGACGCCCGACTGCACCACGGGAGCCAGTCCAGGAAACCGTGCCGGCGTGACCACCTCGCGCAGCAGACCCGCCGTCGCCGCCGACACCGGTGGCCCGTGCTCGACGTCATGGATGATCCGCGCGTGTCCTCGCACGAAGGTCGAGAGCAGCTGCAGCAGGCCCAGGCGCTCCTCGGGTGTGGCCGGGAGCGTCTCCATCGCGCGCAGCCCGGCGTCCGCCACGCGCACCTGCCCCGGTAGCAGCAGCGATTCGAGGGACAGGCGCATCTCGAGCAACCACGGGTGCGCCTCGTAGATGCCGAGGAGCCACCGGCACAGCTGCTCGAGGCCTGTCCGCCAGTCCTCGGCGTCGACGGGGACGACCTCGTCGCCCACGGCGGCGTCCAGCATGAGCGTGTACAGCTCGCTCTTCGTCGCCACGTAGCGGTACAGCGCCATCGTCGTGAAGCCGAACGCCTGGGCGACCCGCTGCATGGTCACCGCCTGCAGCCCTTCGGTGTCGGCGATCTCGATCGCAGCCTCGACGATGCGCTCGTGGCTCAGCTCCCGCTTCGGCCCGCGCTGCGGTGCTGCGGCAACGCCCCACGCGAGCGCCACCACGCGCGAGACCTCGTCGTCGTCATCTGCCACGCGTCACCTCCGGACCGGCGTCAAGGAACCGTGCACCACAGTATGCCTGCCAAACTGTGTTGACCGCATACTGTATGTACTACATACTGTGTGCGACGCAAACACTACGGAGGGAAGGCCGATGGACGGCACCATTCACATCTCGGGCCTGCGGAAGGCCTACGACCAACCGGTGCTCGACGGCCTCGACCTCGACGTCACGGCCGGGGTGTTCGCCCTGCTGGGACCGAACGGGGCGGGCAAGACGACGGTGGTCTCGATCCTCACCACCTTGGTCCGGCCGGACGGCGGGACCGCACAGGTCTGCGGCGTCGACGTCGCGCGGGACCCCGCCGGGGCGCGCCGGCACTTCGCCGTCACCGGCCAGGAGACGACGCTCGACGGCCTGCTCACCGGTCGGGAGAACCTCGTGATGCTCGGGCGCCTGCTCGGGCTCGGCGGTGACGCCCCGGACCGCGCCGACCGCCTGCTCGCGCAGTTCGGCCTCACCGAGGCGGGTGGGCGCACGGTCGCCACCTACTCCGGCGGTATGCGCCGCCGCCTCGACCTGGCGGCCTCCATGCTGCGGCGGCCGAACGTCCTCTTCCTCGACGAGCCCACGACGGGTCTGGACCCGGTCAGCCGTGGCCGGGTGTGGGAGGACGTGCGCACCCTGGCCGCGAGCGGGACCACGATCTTCCTCACGACCCAGACGCTCGACGAGGCCGAGGCTCTCGCGGACCGCATCGCGGTGCTCGACCACGGCCGGGTCATCGCCGACGGAACCGCCGCCCAGCTGACGGCGCGCGTCGGCGGACAGCGCCTCGTCGTCCTCGACGACGACGGCGCCGAGATCCGCAGCATCGACACCGACGGCACGGTCACGTCCGTCGAGCGCGCCCTCGCCGGCCTGGACCCGGCCGAGCGCGACCTGCACGTCGAGCTCCGCTCCCCCACCCTCGACGACGCGTTCGTCACCCTCACCAGCAGCACGCCAGCCAAGGAGGCCGTCGCATGAGCACGCTCACCGCTTCACCCGCCCCGCCATCGCCGCGCACGGCCGTCCCGATCGGCGTCGGACCGCTCCGATCCAGCGGGGTCTTCATCGGACGTTCGATCCGTCACAGCCTGCGTGACGGCGAGGGCCTGCTGATGGCCATCGTGCTGCCGATCATGCTCATGCTGCTGTTCACCTACGTCTTCGGCGGAGCCATCGCCGGCGACGGGTACATCGACTACGTCGTTCCCGGGATCATCCTCACCACGGCCGGTTTCGGCGCGGCCTCGGTCGCGGTCTCGGTGAACCACGACATCACGCGCGGCGCGATGCGGCGCTTCCGCACCATGCCCATCGTCGCGTCGACCGTCCTGGTGGGGCATACGGTCTCCAGCGTCATCCGCAACCTCGTCGCCACCGTTGTGGTCCTGGGTGTCGCCCTGGCGGTCGGCTTCCGGCCGGACGCCACGGTCCTGGAGTGGCTCGGTGCGCTCGGCCTGGTGACCCTGTGGATCGTGGCGATCACCGCCCTCTTCGCCTTCGTGGGCCTCGTGGCCGGCAGCCCGGAGAGCGCCAACGCCTACGGGTTCGGCCTGCTCTTCCTGCCCTATCTCTCCAGCGCCTTCGCCCCGATCGAGACCATGCCGGAGTGGCTGCAGCCGATGGCGACCTACCAGCCGGTGAACCCGGTGATCGAGTCGATCCGGGGGCTCCTGGTCGGCGGCGAGACCTCGACCGGCGCGGCACTGGCGTGGTGCGCCGGCATCATCGCCGTCGCCGTCGGGCTCGTGGTGTGGCGCTTCCCGCGGACCCGCGACCGCTGAGTGTCACGCGGGCGGCGGGGCGATCCTGCCCTGTCCCAAAGCCGTGCGCTACGCGCTCGCTCTGCGTGCCTCGGGCTCGTCAGAAGTCCCAGTCCTCGTCCTCGGTGTTGACCGCCTTGCCCATCACGTAGCTGGAGCCGGAGCCCGAGAAGAAGTCGTGGTTCTCGTCGGCGTTCGGGCTGAGCGAGGACAGGATGGCCGGGTTGACCTGGGTCTGGTCCGACGGGAAGAGCGCCTCGTACCCGAGGTTGTTCAGTGCCTTGTTGGCGTTGTAGCGCAGGAACGCCTTGACGTCCTCGGTGAGACCGAGCGGGTCGTAGAGGTCCTCGGTGTACTGCTCCTCGTTCTCGTACAGCTCGAAGAGGAGCTCGAACGTGTAGTCCTTGAGCTCCTGCCGGCGCGCGGCGTCCGCCTTCTCCAGCGCCTTCTGGAACTTGTAGCCGATGTAGTACCCGTGGACGGCCTCGTCGCGAATGATCAGCCGGATGAGGTCGGCCGTGTTCGTCAGCTTGGCGTGGCTGGACCAGTACATCGGCGCGTAGAAGCCCGAGTAGAAGAGGAACGACTCCAGCATCGTGGAGGCGACCTTCCGCTTCTCCGGGTCGTCCCCGCGGTAGTAGTCCATGACGATCTGCGCCTTGCGCTGGAGGTTCTCGTTCTCCTCGGACCAGCGGAAGGCGGAGTCGATCTCCTTGGTGGAGATCAGCGTCGAGAAGATCGAGGAGTAGGACTTCGCGTGCACCGACTCCATGAACGCGATGTTCGTGTAGACGGCCTCCTCGTGCGGGGTCACGGCGTCCGGGATCAGCGAGACCGCACCGACCGTGCCCTGGATGGTGTCCAGCAGCGTCAGACCGGTGAACACCCGGGTGGTCATGAGCTTCTCGTCGTCGTTCAGCGTGGCCCACGACTGGATGTCGTTGGAGAGCGGCACCTTCTCCGGAAGCCAGAAGTTCCCCGTCAGACGGTCCCAGACCTCGACGTCCTTCTCGTCCTGGACACGGTTCCAGTTGATCGCCTGGACGCTGCTGACCAGCTTGAGCTTCTCCGACACTCTCGGTGCCTCTCCTGTACGTCTGTCCGGCTCTCAGCCGGGTCGGTTCGTGCGGTTGGTGGGTTAGCCACCGGCGACGACGGACGCTACCGCCGTCGTGAACGCCCTGCGGCGGGCCGGGGACACCCGGCCCGCCGACGGGTCACAACATGCAGCTGACGCAGCCCTCCACCTCGGTCCCCTCGAGCGCCATCTGGCGCACCCGGATGTAGTACAGCGTCTTGATGCCCTTGCGCCACGCGTAGATCTGCGCCCGGTTGACGTCCCGGGTGGTCGCGGTGTCCTTGAAGAAGAGAGTCAGCGACAGGCCCTGGTCCACGTGCTGCGTGGCCTCGGCGTAGGTGTCGATGATCTTCTCCGGGCCGATCTCGTACGCGTCCTGGTAGTACTCCAGGTTGTCGTTCGTCATGTACGGCGCCGGGTAGTAGACGCGCCCGATCTTGCCTTCCTTGCGGATCTCGATCTTGGACACGATCGGGTGGATCGAGGAGGTCGAGTTGTTGATGTAGGAGATCGAGCCGGTGGGCGGGACCGCCTGGAGGTTCTGGTTGTAGATCCCGTGCCGCTTGACCGACTCCGCCAGCTCCCGCCAGTCGTCCTGCGTCGGGATGTGAACGCCCGCGTCGGCGAAGATCTGCCGCACCCGCTCGGTCCGCGGCTCCCAGGTGCCCTCGATGTACTTCGTGAAGTACTCGCCGGTGGCGTACTTCGAATCCTCGAAGCCGGCGAACGCCCGACCCTTCTCGATGGCGAGCTTGTTGGACTCCGTGATGGCGTGGAACGCCACCGTGTAGAAGTACATGTTGGTGAAGTCCAGGCCCTCGTCGGACCCGTAGTGGATCCGCTCCCGCGCCAGGTAGCCGTGCAGGTTCATCTGCCCCAGCCCGATCGCGTGGGAGTCGTTGTTGCCCTTCTCCACCGACGGCACCGACCAGATGTGGGTCTGGTCCGAGACCGCCGTGAGAGCACGGATGGCCGTGCCGACGCTCTTGCCGAAGTCCGGGGAGTCCATCGTCTTGGCGATGTTCAGCGAACCCAGGTTGCACGAGATGTCCTTGCCGACCTCGGCGTAGGACAGGTCGTCCTCGTACGTCGAGGGCGTCGAGACCTGCAGGATCTCCGAGCACAGGTTCGACATGGTGATCTTGCCCTTGACCGGGTTGGCCCGGTTCACCGTGTCCTCGAAGACGATGTACGGGTAGCCCGACTCGAACTGCAGCTCGGCGAGGGTCTGGAAGAAGCCGCGCGCGTTGAGCTTGGTCTTCTTGATCCGGGCGTCGTCCACCATCTCGTGGTAGCACTCGGAGACGTTGACCTCGGAGAACGGCTTGCCGTAGACGCGCTCGACGTCGTACGGCGAGAACAGGTACATGTCCTCGTTCTTCTTCGCGAGCTCGAACGTGATGTCCGGGATGACGACGCCGAGGGAGAGCGTCTTGATCCGGATCTTCTCGTCGGCGTTCTCCCGCTTGGTGTCGAGGAACCGCATGATGTCCGGGTGGTGCGCGTTGAGGTACACCGCGCCGGCGCCCTGCCGCGCCCCGAGCTGGTTCGCGTAGGAGAAGGAGTCCTCCAGGAGCTTCATCACCGGGATGACGCCGGAGGACTGGTTCTCGATCTTCTTGATCGGGGCGCCGGACTCACGGATGTTCGTCAGGGACAGCGCCACGCCGCCACCCCGCTTCGAGAGCTGCAGCGCGGAGTTGATGCCACGGGCGATCGACTCCATGTTGTCCTCCACCCGCAGGAGGAAGCAGGAGACGAGCTCGCCGCGCTGAGCCTTGCCGGCGTTGAGGAAGGTCGGGGTGGCCGGCTGGAACCGGCCGGACAGGATCTCCTCGACCATGCTGCGCGCGAGCGTCTCGTCGCCGTCGGCCAGCGTCAGGGCCACCATCACGACGCGGTCCTCGAAGCGCTCGAGGTACCGCTTCCCGTCGAAGGTCTTCAGCGTGTACGAGGTGTAGTACTTGAACGCGCCGAGGAACGTCTCGAACCGGAACTTCTTCGACCACGCCAGGTCCCACAGCTCGGTGAGGAACTGGTGGGAGTACCGCGCGAGGACCTCGCCCTCGTAGTAGCCCTCCTCGACCAGGTAGTCGAGCTTCTCCTTGAGCGTGTGGAAGAACACCGTGTTCTGGTTGACGTGCTGGAGGAAGTACTGGCGCGCCGCCTCCCTGTCCGCCTCGAACTGGATCTTGCCGTCCGCGTCGTACAGGTTGAGCATCGCGTTCAGCGCGTGGTAGTCGAGCTGAGGCGCGCCGGCCACACTTACGCCGGTATCAGTGAGCGTTGCTGCCAAAACTGCCCCAATCCCTCGCGGACGCGTTCCACGTCCTCGGTCGTTCCCATGAGTTCGAATCTGTAGAGGTACGGCACCCCGCACTTGGCGGCGACGATGTCGCCCGCCAGGCCGTAGCCCGTACCGAAGTTCATGTTCCCGGCGGCGACGACCCCACGGATCAAGGACCGGTTGTGCTCGTCGTTGAGGAACCGGATGACCTGCTTGGGCACCGCGCCCTTCCCGTCACCGCCCCCGTAGGTAGGGAGGATGAGGACGTACTCCTCGTCCACGCGCAGGAAGGGGTCGCGCGGCCGTAGCGGGATGCGGTGCGCGGACATGCCGAGCTTCTCCACGAACCGGTGCGTGTTGTTCGTGGCGGAGGAGAAGTAGACGATCGTGCCCATCACTGCCCTCCTTCAGCGATGCCTGTTCCCCCTGCCCGCCGTCCGCTCCGTGAGCGGTGACGGTTGGTGTTCGGCCGGACCACCGGGCCGCGGTGGTCCGGCCGAAGACTGCGTGTCCCGTCCGTCGACCTCAGGCGCTGACCGCGGCCTTCTGCGCCGCGAGCGCCTTGATCTTGTCCGGGCGGAAGCCCGACCAGTGGTCACCGTCCGCGAAGACCACCGGCGCCTGCTGGTAACCGAGTGCCTTGACGCTCTCGAGCGCCTCGGCGTCGGCCGTGATGTCGACGACCTCGTACTCGAGTCCCTGCTTGTTCAGCGCCCGGTAGGTGGCGTCGCACTGGACGCAGGACGGCTTGCTGTAGACGGTGATGCTCATCCGGGCCGAACTCCTTGTCTTGTGCGTCGTCACTGGTCAGAACCACGTCTGACCCTCGTGTAACAACATCCGTGTGATTTGTCCGGGAGTATGCCTCTCCGCGGTCCCTCAACACTACACCTGGGGGTCCCTGGGTGGTGGAACCCCAAGATGCTGGGTCTCGGCGTGTTGCGCCTCGAACCGCCGGCTCGGCCTGAATCCCTGTTGTGGACCGGCCGGGCCGCCCCTGGGGACGCCTTGTGGACAGAGCTCGCAGCGCCCCTCGACGGCGGTGACCAGCCGGTCTTGGACCAGTCTTCCGCGGACCACTGACATGGACCGTGCCCGCACCGCCGGTGGCGCTCTCCGGCGGCGCGGGCGCGGGCGGCCGTGGACCTGTGGACATCACCGGAGGCGATCGATCCACACGCTGTGGGCATCGCAGGAGACCCACCCGCGGCAGTCGGCGGAGATTCGACCGGAAGTTCTGGCGTGTCGCGGCAGGTCGGCGTGTCGCGGATCCGGCGGGTCGCGGATCTGCGACGCCAGGCAGGCACACTGCAGCGCGGTCCGCAAGGCGAGCCCGCGGAGTATGGACAGTTCGTCTGCGATGTGAGACGACGTTCGCACCGGCCTCACCACTGAACTTGGCGCGCGCTTTGCCTGATGTGGCCCGGCGCCATGTCTTGGCACCTGCACGGTCATGGGGATACCTGTACGGTCAACGGCTGCCGCACCACTGGCGCACACCTGCGGCAGCCACCAGGTGTGCGGCGCCGACCAGCGACCGCCACCGGAGGGGATCAGAGCCACATGTGGGCCTACGTCGTCGAACGACGGGACGAGATCCTCTTCCTCTCGTACCAGCACGTCAGCCTCGTGCTCCAGTGCGTGGTGCTCGCCACGGCCATCGCTCTCATGATCGCCGTGCTCGTGTACCGCAGCCCCCGGCTGACCTCCATGGCGAACTCCGCCTCGGCGATCGGCCTGACGATCCCGTCCTTCGCCCTCCTCGGCCTCCTGCTCGCGGCCCTCGGGTTCGGTGTCGTCCCGGCCGTCGTCGCGATCACCTTCTACGCCGTGCTGCCGATTCTCCGGAACGCCGTCGTCGGGCTCTCGGGCGTCGACCGCGGCATGGTCGAGTCCGCCCGCGGCATCGGCATGAGCCGGCTCGCCACGCTCGCCCGGGTCGAGCTGCCGCTTGCCTGGCCCGTCATCCTGGCCGGCATCCGGGTCTCGGCCCAGATGGTCATGGGCATCGCCGCCGTCGCCGCCTACGTCCTCGGCCCGGGGCTCGGCGGGCTCATCTTCTCCGGCCTGTCGCGACTGGGTGGCGCCAACGCCACCTACCTCGCCCTCATCGGCACCATCGCCGTCGTCCTGCTCGCCCTCGTGGTCGACCTGCTGCTCGTGCTGGTCGCCCGCCTCACCATCTCCAGGGGGATCCGTGCCTGAGCCCACCACCACCGAGAGCGTCGCACCGGGACCCGCGTCGAGCGCCACCGGTGCCTCGATCCAGCTCCAGCAGGTCACCAAGCGCTACCCCGGCCAGCAACGGCCGGCGGTGGACAGCGTCGACATCGACATCCAGGCCGGCGAGATCCTGGTCCTCGTCGGTCCGTCCGGGTGCGGCAAGACGACCACCCTGAAGATGATCAACCGGCTCATCGAGCCCACCTCGGGCTCGATCGTCCTCGACGGCGAGGACGTCACCCGGAAGAACGCCGACGAGCTGCGCCGTGGCATCGGCTACGTCATCCAGGCCGGTGGACTCTTCCCGCACATGACCGTCGCCGCGAACGTCGGCATCGTCCCGGGGATGCTCGGCTGGGACAAGGCGCGCATCGAGGCCCGGGTCGAGGAGCTCCTCGACCTCGTCGGCCTCGACCCCGAGACGTACCGGAACCGGTACCCGCGGGAGCTCTCCGGCGGTCAGCAGCAGCGCGTCGGCGTCGCGCGCGCCCTCGCCGCCGACCCGCCCGTGCTGCTCATGGACGAGCCCTTCGGCGCGGTCGACCCGATCACGCGCCAGCGCCTCCAGGACGAGCTGCTCAACATCCAGGAGGAGCTCGGCAAGACCATCGTCATGGTCACCCACGACTTCGACGAGGCGGTCAAGCTCGGCGACCGGATCGCGATCCTCGACGTCGGCGCGCGCATCGTGCAGCTCGACACCCCGGAGGTCATCCTCACCAACCCGGCGGACGACTTCGTCGTCGACTTCGTGGGCAAGGGGGCCGCCCTGAAGACCCTCGACCTCACCCGGGTCAGCGACGTCGAGCTCAGGACCGGCACGACGGCGACGGTCGGCACGCCCGCGGCGGACGCGGTCGCCCGCGCACGTGCGGCCGGCGACGACTACGTCGTGGTCCTGGACGCGCGGGACCGTCCGTTGCGCTGGCACCGGCTGGAGGAGCTCGAGCGCGAGGACACCATCGGCGGCCAGGTCGACGAGGACCTGCCCACGCTCGCCCGCCGCGCCACGCTCAACGAGGCGCTGGACACCATGCTCACCGCCTCGCAGAACGGGGTCATCGTCACCGGCCGGCGGGACACCTACGCCGGCTACCTGACGGTCGATGCCGTGATGTCCTTCATGACGCCGTCGAGCGGGCCGCGGGCCGAGGACAACCCCGCGCCCTCCGCCGGGGGCGCGTCGTGAGCCAGACCCGCACCGCACAGGCGGACCTCGACACCACCGAGGGGACCAAGCCCTGGCGGAGCCTGATCGTCCAGCCCGTCGCCGTCCTCGCCGTGGCGGCCGGCTGGCTGGTCTGGCGGCTGACGGCCGAGCTGTCGTTCGGCGAGGCACCGACGCTCTCCTGGCGCGCCCTGGGCACGGCGTTCGTCGAGCACCTGTGGCTGACCTTCGTCTCCGCCGGCATCGTCATCGTCATCTTCGTGCCGCTCGGCATCCTGCTGACCCGCGGGCGGCTCAAGGGGCTCGCCGGACCGGTCGTGGCCGTCGCCAACATCGGTCAGGCGGCACCCGCGATCGGGCTCTTCGTGCTGCTGGCCATGGTGCCCACGCTCGGGTTCGGCAGGTGGACCGCGGTGATCGCGCTGGTCGCGTACGCCGCGCTCCCGGTGCTCCGGAACACCATGGTCGGCCTGTCCGGTGTTGACCCGCGTCTCATCGAGGCCGGGCGCGGCATGGGCATGTCCGCCCTCGCGGTCCTGTGGCGCGTCGAGCTGCCGATCGCCGTGCCCGTCATCCTCGCCGGTCTCCGCACCGCGCTCGTGCTCCTGGTCGGCACCGCGGCCCTGGCCGTCTTCATCAACGCCGGTGGCCTGGGCATCTTCATCACCACGGGCGTCAACCTCTTCCTGCCCCGCCTGCTCGTCTCCGGCGCACTCCTCATCGCCCTGCTCGCCCTGCTCATCGACTGGCTCGGCCGGGTCGTCGAGCACGTCGCCCGACCCCGAGGTGTGTGATGAAACGCCGTACCCGCTCCCTCACCAGCCTGGCCGCACTGGCCACCGTCGTGCCGCTGGCCGCCTGCGGCCTGGAGCCCGCGTCCGGCTACGCGCCGCCTGTGGCGCCGGCCGGGATCGAGGAGATCGAGGGCGCCGGAGACGTCACCATCACGGTCGGCGCCAAGAACTTCACCGAGCAGCTCCTGCTCGGCAAGATCGCCGTGCTCGCCCTCCGGGCCGCCGGGTACCACGTCACCGACGCCACGAACATCCCCGGCTCGGCCGCGGCACGCGAGGCGATGCTCTCGGGCAACACCGACGTCCAGTGGGAGTACACCGGCAGCGCCTGGACCTCCTACATGGGCCAGCCCAAGATCGCCGACTTCGACGAGCAGTTCCAGGCGGTCCACGACGCGGACCTGGAGAACGGGATCACCTGGCTCGAGCCCGCACCGATGAACAACACCTACGGGTTCGCGATGGGGCCGCAGGCGGCGGAGGAGATCGGCATCGACAGTCTGTCCGAGCTCGCCGAGGTACCCGTCGAGGAGCGCACGCTGTGCGTCGAGAGCGAGTTCCGCAGCCGGTCGGACGGTCTCGAGCCGATGCTCGAGCACTACGGGATCCCGCTGGACGACCCGCAGGGCATCCCGTCCGAGAACATCTCCGTGCTGGACACCGGCGCGATCTACCAGGCCACGGCCAACGGTGAGTGCAACTTCGGCGAGATCTTCACGACGGACGGACGCATCCAGTCCCTCGACCTCACCGTCATCGAGGACGACCGGCAGTTCTTCCCGCCGTACGACGTCGCGCCGATCGTGCGGACCGAGGTCCTCGAGGAGAACCCCGAGATCGAGGAGGTCTTCGCACAGATCTCGCCACGGCTGGACACCGAGCAGCTCATCGAGCTCAACGGCCGGATCGACGTCGAGGGCCAGGAACCGGCGGACGTCGCGATGGACTGGCTCGTCGAGGAGGGCCTGGTCAGCCGAGGCTGAGCGGCGTGAGATCGTGACGCCATGACCGTGCGTACCTGGGTCGACGGCGGCGTCGGCCGGATCGAGCTCGACCGGCAGGAGGCGCTCAACGCGCTGGACCACGACATGGTTCGACGCCTGCACGAGGTCCTCACGTCGTGGCGGACCGACGAGGCGGTCGGCACCGTCGTCGTCACCGGGGCCGGACGGGCGTTCTGCGCGGGCGGGGACGTGCGCAGCGCCCGGGACGCCGTGCTCGACGGCCGGCACGACGCCGCCGAGCGCTACTTCGTCGACGAGTACGCCCTCAACCGTCTCGTGGCGGAGTACCCGAAGCCGTACGTCGCCGTGCTCGACGGCGTCACGATGGGCGGCGGGCTCGGCGTCAGCGTGCACGGCGACGTCCGCGTGGTCACCGACCGATCGCTGCTCGCCATGCCGGAGACGGCGCTCGGGTTCGCCACGGACGTCGGGATGACGTACGCCTTCAGCCGCCTCGACGGCGACCCGGCCGGCGCCGTCGGCCGCTACCTCGCCCTCACCGGGGCCCGTGTCGGCGCCGCCGACGCCCTGGCGCTCGGCCTCGCCACCCACTACGTCCCCACCGAGGAGGCGGGCGACCTCGTCGAGGCACTGATCCGGGACGGCCTGACCGCCCTGGACCGCCGGGCCCGGCGCCCCGCGGAAGGTGCGACGCTCACCGGCGCGATCCGTGACGCCGTCGAGGGGGACTTCGCCGGGGAAGGTGCGGAGGAGATCCTCGCCCGCCTCGACGCCCGGGCCGGCACGGACTCTCCGGCGGCGCGCTGGGCCGCCGAGACCGCAGCGACGCTCCGTGCGGCGTGCCCCACCTCGCTCGTGACCGTGCTCGAGCTGCTCGCTGCCGCCCGGTCCTCGCCCCTCGCCGACTGCCTCGAACGCGAGACCCGGGCCGCCTCCTGGCTCATCGGTCGGCCGGACTTCGCCGAGGGCGTCCGCGCCGTGCTCGTGGACAAGGACCGCACGCCGACGTGGTCGCCGTCGGATCTCGCGGAGGTCGACGTCGCGGAGGTGCGTGGCGTCCTGGGCGCCGGTGCCCGCCCCGACCACCCGGTGGCGAGCAGCCGCCCGGTCCAGGCCCCATGATGGTGTCCGGACAGGCACCGGAAGGAGCATCGCCATGCCGATGAACGTCGAGAGCTTCAACCTGGACCACCGGACCGTCGCGGCTCCGTACGTGCGCGTCGCGGACACCAAGCGGTTGCCGGGCGGCGACGTGCTGACGAAGTACGACGTACGGTTCTGCCAGCCGAACGTCGAGCACCTCGAGATGCCGGTCGTGCACTCGCTCGAGCACACCTTCGCCGAGCACGTGCGCAACCACTCCGACGACGTCGTCGACTTCTCGCCCATGGGGTGCCAGACCGGCTTCTACCTGCTGCTCGCCGGTGAGCACCCCTACGAGCAGGTGCTCGACCTCGTCGCCACCACGCTGCAGGACGTCGCGGACGCCGACGAGGTGCCCGCCGCCAACGAGACGCAGTGCGGCTGGGCCGCCAGCCACACGCTCTCCGGCGCCCAGCAGGCCGCACGTACCATGCTCGCCCGGCGCCAGGAGTGGGCGACGGTGACCGCGTGAGCACCGGATCCACCGGCGGCGTGCACGGACCGACCGCGGACCCGCCCGGGACCGCCCGGCCCCCGGGCCGGGGCCCCGAGGTGGACGCCGTCGTCATCGGGGCGATGGACGAGGAGGTCCGCCCGTACTCGCAGGCCGCCACGGACGCCGGGCCGGTCCGGCAGCGCGGCCGGGCCCGCGGACAGCTCGTGCAGATCGGTGGCGCGTCGATCCTGCTGGTCCGCAGTGGCATCGGCCTGGTCAACGCGGCCGCGGCGCTGGTCGCCGCGCTCAGCGAGTGCCGCCCCCGGGCGGTCCTGTCCACCGGCTCCGCAGGCGGGCTCGGGACGTCCGTGCGCGTGGG
Source organism: Georgenia alba (assembly GCF_042665525.1). Classification (NCBI taxonomy): domain Bacteria; kingdom Bacillati; phylum Actinomycetota; class Actinomycetes; order Allobogoriellales; family Allobogoriellaceae; genus Georgenia; species Georgenia alba. Next base: position 516,009 of record NZ_JBHTCQ010000001.1, on the reverse strand, counting down.
GGACGTCGTCGCCGGGGACACCTACACCTACACCGGGGCCGACGCGACCGCCTTCGACTACGTGCGCGGCCAGGTCCCCGGCATGCCGGTCGCCTACGACGCCGACCCGGACCTGCTCGCCGCAGCGCGGACGCTCTCGCCGCCTGCCGGCACGCTGCGCGTCGGGCAGATGGTCTCCGGCGACTCCTTCGTCACCGCGGTCAACGTCACCCACGTGCGAGAGAGCTTCCCGGACGCGCTGAGCACGGACATGGAGTCCACGGCGCTCGCGCAGGTCGCGTTCTCCTACGGCCTGCCGTTCCTCTCGGTGCGCGGCATCTCGGACCTGTGCGGGCCGGTCGAGGAGTACGGCGAGCAGGTCGAGAGCTTCCACCTCGGGCTGGGGGAGGCGGCGGAGCGTTCGGCCCGCGTGATCCTCACCCTGCTCGACGGCGGTCGCTGAGCGGTCTCAGGTGGCCGGTCGGTCCGACCTGGAGTTCCATGGTCTCAGCGGGGGGCAGCCGACCGAGGAGGTACGGATGGACACCTGGATCTGGATCGTCATCGCCGTCGTCGTCGTCGTGATCGTCATCGGCGTCGTCCTAGCCGTCACGAGGAAGACCCGCGCACGTCGCGAGCAGGAGCGCGCTGCCGAGCGCCGCCAGCAGGCTGCGGAGCTCCGCGAGGCCGAGCACGACAGGGACATCGCAGCTCGCGAGCGCGGCGCGGAGGCCGCCGCGATCGACGCCGAGGCACAGCGCGCCCGTGCGGAGGCCGACCGGCTCGAGCACGAGGCGCAGCACCGCGCCGCCGAGGCGGAGCAGGTCCGGGACGAGGCGGACGGGTACCGACGCGACGCCTCGGCCCTCGACCCCGACGCTGACGACTTCACGGCGGGCGAGCGTTCTCCCGGTCACGGACGGCATGCCGGGGACACCGACGAGACACGTCCGTCTGCCTGATGACCCCACCTCGCCCGTGCGCTCCCGTCCGGGCGGTGGTCGGTCAGGCGAGCGCCCCGACCACCCGGTCCACGTCCTCGGACGTGTTGTACAGGTGGAACCCGACGCGGGCCCGGCCGGCACGCACGCTCGCCGCCACGCCCGCGCGGGCCAGACGGTCTGCGGCACCCTCGGCCGGCAGCGCGACGATGGCGGAGCCGGCGGGCGGCAGGCTGAGCTGCTCGAGCAGGCTGTCCGCCAGACCCGTGCAGTGGGCGTGCACCGCGTCGAGGTCGAGCTCGGCGAGGTAGGTCATCGAGGCTGCCGCCCCGACGAACGACATCCAGGCCGGCGACAGGTCGAACGCCCGGGCGTCCCCGGCGAGCCGGAGCGGCAGGCCGTACGTGGTGTCCCAGGGGTCCTCGCCCGCGTACCAGTTCGCCGCGACCGGGACCGTGCGCTCGTGCGCCCGCGGATGCACGGCGATCCACGCGACGCCGCGCGGGGCCAGCAGCCACTTGTACGCCGCGCAGACCACCCAGTCCGCCCAGTCGAGCCGCAGCGGCAGCCAGCCGGCCGCCTGGGTGGCGTCCAGCAGGACCGGGACTCCGGCGGACTCGCACGCCGCACGCAGGCCGGCGAGGTCGGCGACGGCCCCGTCCGCCGACTGCACGACGCTGACCGCCACCAGATCGTGACCGGCGACGCGGTGCGGCAGCTCTGCGAGCGGCACCTCCTCCACCACGACGCCGGGTCGGGCGGCGAACGGGAACGTCACCGACGTGAACTCACCCGTCGCGGTCAGGACGCGCGCGCCGGCCGGGAGGCCGGCGGCGACCATCGCGACGACCTGTGACGCGCTCGCCCCGATGGCGACGCGGTCCTCGGGGACGCCGATGAGCCGCGCGAAGCCGGACCGGGCCGCCAGCACGGCGCCGTCGAAGTCGGCAGGGGTGTCCGCGCCCCGGCGCCACCGGGCCACCGCGTCGTGCACCGCCTCGGCCACCTGCCGGGGCGGCACGCCCACGCTCGGGGTGTTGAGGTAACCGTCCGGGACGTCGTAGGTCGCGCCGAAAGCCGCTCGCACGACTCGACACTATCGCCGCCGCGTCACCTGCTCGCCGGACGCCGTCACGTGGGACGGGTGGGACCGGTCAGCCCTGGCTCCCGCGCAGCTGGACGTCCACGACGGTGGCCACGAAGTCCTCGACGCCGCCCTCGTGGTCCGAGCGTCCCGCGCGGGAGCAGACCGCGTGGACGAAGATCGCTCCCTCGATCGCCTCGAGCAGCGGCTCCACCCGGGTCTGCGGCCCGAGCTCACCGTCCGCAACGGCCTGCTCGACGCGCCACGCGTGCGTACGCATGCCGCGGGCGACGTCGACGGAGCAGAGCTCGGCGAAGTCCTCGGGGTCGCTCGCCGCGGCGGCATAGAGGTTGGCCAGCGCCTGGCCGAAGTCGCTGCGGAAGAGCTCCGCCCGGGCCAGGGCGTGCGTGAGGAGGTAGTCGCGCACCCCCATGCCCGTGGTGTCCGGCACGGGGAGGCGGGACTGCAGGTCGCGGACGGCGTCGAGGAGCAGGTCCTCCTTGCCGCGCCAACGCAGGTAGATCGACGACTTGCCGATCCCGGCGTGGGTGGCCACGCCGTCGAGCGTCAGCCCGGCCCAGCCTCGCCGACCGAACAGCTCGAGTGCCGCGCGGTAGGCGCGCGGCTCGGTCTCGGCGTGACGTGGTCGTCCGGGCCCCCGACGCGGTGTCGTCGGGTTGGTGACGGGTGCCAATGCCGCTGGCTGCGTCATCGGATGGGCTCCTTTGGCCTCTTCAGCAGTTCTCACAATCTGGACAGTTCACCTCGACGATACCCAGCGAACGGCCTATCCGGGGTGAAACGGCGCGAAAATGCGCCGCAGACTGCCGACGGGTGCCCCGTCCGACGTGTCGGTTGGACCTCCGGCGCGACGAGGAGCAGCCTGCGGGAGTGACCGCGGACGGCTATCGAGAGCGCAGCTCGGGTTACTACCGCGTCACGGGAGCCCTCTTCCTGGCGGGCGTCGCCACGTTCGCGCTTCTGTACAGCGCGCAGTCGGTGTACCCCGCGCTGCAGCAGGCTTTCGGGATCGCGGCCGGTCAGGCCACGCTCGCGCTGTCGGCCACGATGGCCGGCCTGGGCCTCGCCCTCCTCGTGGTCGGCCCGGTCTCGGAGTTCGTCGGGCGGACACCGCTCATCCACCTCTCGTTGCTGGTCTCCGCCGTGCTCGCTGCCGCGAGCGCGGTGGCCCCGACGTGGCCGATCTTCCTCGGACTGCGGCTCGTGGAGGGCGTCACGCTCGCCGGTTTCCCGGCGGTGGCGACCGCCTACCTGCGGGAGGAGCTGCACCCCACGACCCAGGCGCGCGCCGCCGGGCTGTACATCGGCGGCACGGCGCTCGGCGGCATGGTGGGCCGGCTGCTCAGCGGGGCCGTGGCCGACGCGGCCGGCTGGCGGTGGGCGCTCGGGGTCGCCGCCCTGGTCGCGCTGGTCTGCGCGGTCGCGGTCCGGCTGGTGCTGCCTCCCTCGCGCGGCTTCGTCCCGACCCGGGGCATCGGCTGGGCCACACTGCTGACGATGACCCGGCGAGCGCTGACGGACCGGGCGCTCCTCATGCTCTACGGGATCGGGCTGTGCGGCGCGGGCGCCTTCGTCGCGGTCTTCAACGGGCTCGCCTTCCGACTGACGTCGCCGCCGTTCGGGCTCGGCCTCGGCGCCGCGAGCCTGGTGTTCCTCGTCTACCCGCTCGGCACGCTGGGCTCGACCGTGGCCGGCCGTCTGGCGGACCAGCGGGGCCGCCGCGCCGTCGCCCCGCTGGGTTTCCTCGTCACGGTGGTCGGGCTGCTGGTGACGCTGCCCGGCTCCCTGCCGGTCGTGGTCGCCGGGGCGGCGCTGCTCACCGGCGGCTTCTTCGCGCTGCACGGCACGGCGAGCGGATGGGTCCCCGCCCGGGCGCACGCCGGCGGCGTCTCCACGTCCCAGGCGGCGTCTTTGTACCTCGTGGCCTTCTACGCGGGCGCGGCCGTGCTCGGTGGCGCCGGCGGGCTCGCGTGGTCGGCGGCCGGCTGGGCCGGGGTGGCCGGCTTCGCCGGCGCGCTGCTCGTGCTCACCGGCTGCTGCGTGCTCGGTCTGCGGCGCATCCCGCCGCTCGTCGCAGACGGTCGCTGATCGGCCCGGCGCCCGCCGGCACCGGGCATCGGCCGGCTCTGGACAGCCCGGCCGAGGGGCCGCTAATGTCGCGTCCGACTTCCGTCAAGGCCATTGACAGAACTCGCCGAGGAGACGGCGTGCCCGAGACCACCGTTGTGCGCGGCTCGTCCGAGCGCGCCGCGAACACGGACCGGGTGCTGCGCGCGATCGGGTTCGACGGCGCACCGACACAGGCCCAACTACGGGAGGCGACCGGGCTGTCCCGCCCGACCCTGACCGCGATCCTCGGCGAGCTGGTCGCGGACGGCTGGGTGCGGTCGCGTCCCGGGACCAACCCCGGACGGACCGGTCGCCCGGCGCGGACGTTCACGGTCGACGCCGGCGTGCTGCTGGTCGCCGGCGTCGACGTGGGTGTCCACACGGCACGGGCGGTCGTCGCCGACGCCGCCGGCACGGTCCGGGCGTCACATGAGGCGGACCTGCCGCCCGGGTGCCCGGGTGAGGAGCGCCTGGCCCGGGTGCAGCGCGTGATCGGGCAGGCCGCCGCCCGCGCCGCCGCCGACGTCGAGGACCTCGCTGCCCTGTGCGTCGGCGTCCCCGGCATCGTCGACGGCACCGGCCGGATCCGGCGCTCGACCGTGGTGCCGGACTGGTCCGGCTTCCACGTCGGTCGCGCACTCGAGCAGTGGACCGGCAAGCCGGTGGACGTGGTCAACGACGCGAACCTGGCCGCCGTCGGCGAGCACTGGGCGGGTGCCGCCCGGATGGCGCAGGACGTCGTGTACCTCCACGTCGGACGTCGTACGTCCGCGGGCCTGCTCATCGACGGGAAGGTGCATGCCGGACGCACCGGCGGCGCGGGCGAGATCGGCAGCATCCCGGCCCTCTTCTTCGACACCCCTACCGTCCTGCTCGGCGACGGCGCCTCCCAGCTCGACCCGCGGATCCCGGAGGTCTTCGCGACCGCCGCGGCCGGCGACCGGTCCGCGCGCCGCCGGGTGGAGGCCTTCGCGCGCCACCTTGCGCTCGACGTCGAGACGCTCGTCCACGTCATCGATCCCGACGTCGTCGTCCTCGGCGGCGGCGTCTCCCGTGCCGGCGAGGCGCTGCTCGACGCCGTCCGGCGGCACGTCCCGACGGACGACGTCGCGCCCCCGCTGGCGCTCGGCGAGCTCGCCGACGCGGCCGTCACCCTCGGCGGTGTGCGTCGGGCTCTGCTGCTCGCCGCGCGCTCGGCGCCCAGGCTGCGGCCCCTGCTGACCACCACGCGGACCGCGCCGGCCGCGAGAGCCGCCGCCGGTCCGACGACGGCGACCGAAGGGATCGCATGAGACGCCGCACCTTCCTCTCCGCCGGCACCCTGGCCTCGCTCGGCGGGACCGCCGCGTGCTCCTCGGCCGACGAGGACCGTCCCGCGGGCGTCGCACGCATCTCCTACGGCATCTGGGACCAGCTGCAGCTACCCGCCATGCAGGAGATCGTCTCCGCATTCCGGACCGAGCACCCGGACGTGGAGATCCGGCTGCAGCTCACCCCGTTCGTCACCTACTGGACCAGGCTGCAGACGTCGATCACCGGCGGCGGCGCCCCGGACGTCTTCTGGATGAACGCGCCGAACATCCAGCGGTTCGCCCACTACGGCACGTTGCTGCCGCTCGGCGAGCGCCTCGCCACCGACGGCGTCGACCTGGCCGCCGACCACCCGGCGAACCTGGTGGAGCTCTACGGCTACGACGGCGAGCAGTACGGCATCCCGAAGGACTACGACTGCATCTCCCTGTACTACAACACCGAGATCTTCGACCGGGCAGGCATCGGCCACCCCGACGAGACCTGGACCTGGCAGACCGTCCGGGATGCCGCCGAGGAGTTCCGCGACCGCTCGCGCGGCCAGTACGGCATCAGCTCGGCGCTGGACCGGCAGCGCAACATGTACCCCGCGATCTTCCAGAACGGCGGCTGGGTGGTCGACGAAGGACGGTCCGGCTTCGCGACAGAGGAGACGATCGGCGGTCTGGAGTTCTGGACCGACATGGTCAACGCCGATCTCGCGCCGAGCGCCATGGCGACCTCGGACACCGACGGACGGTCGCTGTTCCTCGGCGGTCAGGTCGCCATGTACTACGGGCTCCCGAACGACGCCGTCCCGGCCTACGAGGACCCGGCGGTCCGCGAGCGCACCGGCATCGCGGTCCTTCCGTCGGGGAACCGGCGCGGCAACGTCATCCACGGCCTCGCCAACGTGGTCAACGCCCGCACCCCGTTCCCGGACGCGGCCTACGAGTTCGTGAAGTTCATGGCCGGCCGCGAGGTGGGCGAGATCCAGGGCGCGAGCGGGTCGATCCTGCCGAGCTTCATGGGCACCGAGGGGGACTATCTGGCGTCCAAACCCGAGTTCAACCTGCAGGCCTTCATCGACCAGATCCCCGACTGCACCGCCTACCCCACCTCCATGGAGACCAACGCGTGGGAGCGGATGCAGTACACCTACCTCGCTCCCGCCTGGATCGGCGACCCGGAGCGTGACATCGCCACGGCCTCCCGGACCCTCGCGGTCGAGATGGACCGTGTCCTGGAGTCGGAGCCGACCGCATGAGCGCGACCACGGGCACCGCAGGCACCACTGCACCCGCCGCTCCCCCGATCCGGCGCCGCAGGTCCGGCCGCCGCAGGTCCGCCGTCGTCGGGTACCTCTTCGTGGCACCGGTCGCCCTGGGCCTGCTCGCGCTGTACCTCTACCCGGCGATCTCGACCTTCCTCCTCAGCTTCACCCACTGGGGCCCGTTCGGCGGCAACACCTTCAGCGGGCTGACGAACTACGCCGCGGTGTTCTCCTCGGACCTGTTCTGGCGGGCGCTGCTGAACACGATCGCCTACATGGCGATCGGGCTGCTCGTCATCCCCGTCGCGATCGTCATCGCCGCATTGCTCAACAAGCCCGGCCTGCGTGGCGTGGCGGTCTACCGGGCCCTGTACTTCATCCCGTTCATCACCTTGCCCGTCGCGAGCGGCATGGTGTGGAAGTGGCTGTACAACGGCGAGTACGGGCTCATCAACTCCTTCCTCGAGATGGTGGGCATCCCGGGCACCTACTGGGTCGCCAACCCGGCGACGGCCCTCGTCGCGATCGGCATCGTCCAGGTGTGGTCCCAGGTGGGCTACTACCTGGTCATCTTCATCGCCGGCATCAAGGCGATCCCGACCGAGTACTCCGAGGCTGCGGAGATCGACGGCGCCGGCCCCTTCCGCCGCTTCTTCCACATCACCCTGCCGCTGCTCAGCCCGAGCATCTTCTTCTGCACGGTCATCAACGTCATCGCGACGCTGCAGATCTTCGACCTCATCTACGTCATGACGCAGTCCAGCGGCGCGAACCCCGCGCACAACGCCACCCAGTCGATCGTGACGCTGTTCTACGAGACGGCGTTCGTGAACAACGACAAGGGCACGGCGACCGCGCTGGCCTTCCTGCTGATGCTCCTCATCGCGGCCCTCACCGCCGTGCAGTTCCGGCTCCAGCGGAGGTGGGTGCAGTATGCGTGACCAGCGTCGCGGCTCCGCCCGGGGCACCCGGGCAGGGACCGTCGCCACCCACGCCGTGCTGGCGGCCGGGGTGGTCGTCATGGTCTTCCCGTTCCTGTGGCAGGTGCTGACCGCCTTCAAGACCCAGGCCGAGGCCATCGCCGTGCCGGTGAGCCTGCTGCCCGCGCAGTGGCGGCCCGAGGCGTTCGCCGAGGTCTTCGAGGTGCTGCCGTTCGCCGAGCAGCTCGGCAACACCGCGATCGTCGCGCTGGTCCGCACGCTGGGCCAGCTCGTCATGTGCTCGCTGGCGGCCTACGCCTTCGCGCGGCTGGAGTTCCCCGGTCGGAACCTGCTGTTCGCCCTGTTCCTGTCGGTCCTCATGGTCCCGAGCCAGCTCCTCATCCTGCCGCAGTACGAGATCATGGTGAGCCTGGGGCTGCTGAACTCGCTGACCGCGCTCGTGCTGCCCGGGCTGTTCTCCGCGTTCGGCACGTTCCTGCTGCGTCAGTTCTTCCTGACGATCCCGCGCGAGCTCGAGGAGGCCGCGCTGCTGGACGGTGCCGGACGGCTGCGGATCTACTGGAGCATCATGCTTCCCCTCGTCCGCCCGGCGCTCGCCGCCCTCGCGGTGATCACGCTCATGCAGGCGTGGAACGACCTGCTGTGGCCGCTGGTGGTCAACACCGACCCGGCCGTCATGCCGATCAGCGCGGGACTGACCACGCTCCAGGGTCAGTTCCTCACGAACTACCCGGTCCTCATGGCCGGGTCACTGCTCGCGAGCCTGCCCATGCTGGTCGTCTACCTGTTGCTGCAGCGCCACTTCGTCCAGGGCATCGCGCTCTCGGGGACCAAGGGCTGAGCCAGGCCGCCACAGATCGAAGGAAGAGAGCCACGGTGTGAGTACCGACAACACGCTCCGCGTCGCCATGATCGGCGCGGGCGGCATCGCCAACCCCCACATCGACGCGTGGCTCACGCTCGGTGCCGACGTGCGCGTCTACTCGCACGAGGGGGCGGAAGAGCTGGTCGCGGCCCACGGCGGCGGCACCGTGGCCGCCACCAGGGAGGAGGCGTTCGACGGCGCAGACCTCGTTGACGTCGTCACGCCCACCTACACGCACGGCGAGATCGTCACCGCGGCCGTGGCCCACGGGCTCGACGTCGTGTGCGAGAAACCGCTCGCGCTCACGACGGCGGAGGTCACCGAGCTCGTCGAGCGGGCGGAGGCGGCCGGGGTGGCGCTCTACCCGGCGCACGTGGTGCGGTTCTTCCCCGAGTACGCGGCGATGCAGCAGCACGTCGCCGGCGGCGGGGTTGGCGAGGTGGCCGTACAGCGGTTCACCCGCCTGGGCTCGCGCCCGGTCAAGCCGTGGTTCGCCGACCCGCACCTCTCCGGCGGCATCGTCATGGACCAGATGATCCACGACCTCGACTTCGCCCGGTGGACGGCCGGCGAGGTCGCGCGGGTCTTCGCCCGTGAGTCGGTCACGCCGGACGCGGCGGACCGGCTGGGGGTGGTGAGCGCGCAGGTGGTGCTGACTCACGTCTCCGGGGCACTGAGCTACGTCACCGGGACCTGGGCTGCGCCCGGCAGCACGTTCCGGACCACCTTCGAGATCGCCGGCACCGACGGGTTCGTCCGCCACGACTCGGCCGAGCACGCCCCGCTGCGGCTCGACAACGGCGCCGCGGGCGAGGGCCGCGGACTGCTGCCGGGCGCGACGTTCACCGAGAGCCCGTACCTCACCGAGCTGCGGGAGCTCCTCGCCGCGGTCCGCCGCGAGGGGCGCGCGCGGGTGAACGCCCGCGACGGCCTCGAGGCGGTCCGCCTGGCGGAGGCCGCAAGCACGTCCCTGCGGACCGGGGACGTGGTCGACCTGGAACCGACCCTGGAGCGCGCCTCGTGACCACCGCAGACCCCACCGCCCGCCCGCTGCGCATCGGCGTGCTCTCCTTCGCCCACCCGCACGCCGGGGCCTACATCGGCAACCTCCTGCGCACACCTGGGGTGGAGGTGCTCACCGCCGATCCGACGCACGGCGAGCGCCCCGGCGAGAGCGGGGGCGCCGCGTTCGCCTCGGCCCTCGGCGCGGACCATGTGGAGACGCTCGAGGACCTGCTGGCGTGGGGACCGGACGGCGTGGTGGTGTGCTCCGAGAACGCCAGGCACCGGGCGGACGTCGAACGCGTGGCCGCCGCCGGCGTGCACGTGCTGTGCGAGAAGCCGCTCGCGACGTCGGTGAGCGACGCCGAGGCGATGGTGACGGCGTGCGAGGCCGCCGGCGTGCACCTCATGGTGGCGTTCCCGGTCCGCTTCTCCCCTGCGTTCGCCGCGCTGCGGGATGCGGTCGACGCCGGGAGCCTCGGCACGGTGTGCGCGATCACCGGTACCAACAACGGGAAGCTGCCCTCCGGGCGTGCCTGGTTCGCCGATCCCGCACTGGCCGGCGGCGGTGCGATGACCGACCACACCGTCCACGTCGCGGACCTCATGGACGCGCTGCTGGACGGCACACCGGTGCGCAGCGTCTACGCCCAGTCGAACCGCATACTGCACGCCGGACGGGCCGGTGCGGAGACCGGCGGTCTCGTCTCGCTCGAGTACGAGGGCGGGATCGTCGTGACGGTCGACTGCAGCTGGTCGAAGCCGGACGACTACCCCACGTGGGGCGGCCTCACGCTGCAGGTGGTCGGCTCGGACGGCGTCGCCGACATGGACGCGTTCGTGCAGCGGGTGGACGGCTACTCGCAGCCGCGGACGTCCCCGGTGTGGCTGCCCTACGGCACGGACCTCGACGGCAATCTCGTTGCCGAGTTCGTGGACGCGCTGCGGTCCGGGCGGGCGCCGCAGCCCGACGGCCGGGTGGGAGTGCGGACCACACGGGTCGTCGAGGCGGCCTACGCCTCGGCGCGGGCGGGTCGGCCGGTCGAGCTCACGGTGTGAGCCGGTGGTCGGGTGAGCCGGGCCGTCAGTACTCCGCGTCCTGCGGACGGCCGTTGAGGTCCTCGCGGCCGGCCGGGACGTCCGGCCGCTGCGCCAGGAGGCCCCGCGGCGTCATGGTGAAGCCCTGCCAGTGCATCTCCATCGGCGACTGGTCCTCGTCGCGGGGCACGTGGTGGTACCCGACCGCGACCCAGGACACGACGTCATCCAACGGCTCGTCGGCACCGTCGGCGACGTAGTCCAGGACGCCGTCCCCGCAGGCCCCGCGATTGGCGACCGCGAAGACCTCGCACTCGTCGGCGTTGGTGAACGCGATGTCGTAGCCGGTCTCGGCGCCGTGGCGCTCCTGGTCCCGGACGAACGTGAACCCGTCCGTGCCACCGAGGTCGATCTGGTACGAGATCGGGTGGTTGTCGGCGTTGCGCCGGTCCGGGGCAAGCACACGCCACCAGCGTCGGTCGGTCCATCGTGCGGTGCTCGGTTCGGTGAGCGGGGTGAGCCGCCCCGCGAGGATCGGTGATTCCGGCCCGGCCCGTCCAGTCGGGTCCGCGTCGTACTGCTCGACGGCGAGGCCGCCGCGTCCGCCGAGCGCCCAGTGGACGCGCCAGACGGCGTTGTGGGAGTGGCTGGCCGCGTGGTCGGTGTCTCCCGGCCCGACAGCGGAGCCGTGGTCATGGTCGGTGTAGTCGACGGGTGACAGGTCGCCCGTCGCGCCCAGGGAGGGGCGGATCGAGCCGTCCGCGCCGAAGGTGTAGGTGTTGAGGTACTCGTACCAGCCGACCTTGGAGATCGTCGTCAGGGTCAGGTCGGTGCGGCGCGCGGCCGTCACCTCGCCGTCGTCCTGCAGCCGGTACGCGAGACCCGCGTCCCGCACCTCGGAGCACAGGACCTCTCGCGTGGGGCTGCTGCCGTGGGTGCCGTCACCGATGTTCGGTACCGCGGTGGCGATCCGCTCCCCCACGCACTCGGTCTCGCCGAGCGTCTGCATGGCGGTGCCGCCGAAGCCCGCGTCGGTGAGGTCCTCGGTGAGCCGCTCACCGCTGTCGTAGGGCACCTCCAGCTGGGCAAGGGAGAGCGAGACGGCGATACGGACGGGTTCGCGTCCCGGTGGGGTGTAGCGGATATCGGTGAGCACGAGTCCCCGCTGCGGCTCAACCTGCCAGCACATCTGCCAGGCGGCGTCGTTGGACAGCGTCTCGGCGAGCGGTTCACCGTCGGGGCACTCGTGCCGCGGCTCCTGGCTCGGGCCGGCGCCGCCCACCTCCTCGACCGGCTGCTCGGTGCACGCCGGGACCGCGACGAGTGCGCAGAGCACCGCCGCCGTGGCAATCCGTCTGCGGATGGCGATCCTGGGCATCGTTCTTCCGTGGCTCGTCAGGGTCTCATCGTGGCGCAGCAGGGCCGCCCAGCCGAAGCCGGGCGGCCCTGCCGTATCGGTCGGAGGTCATGCTGACCCCCTGGTGCGGTGATGCCTGCGCTGTGCCCCGGCCTGGGGACAACCAGGGCACAGCGTCAGGTCATCGTCCGCTGCTGTGGCTGCGAGCCCGCCGACGGGTGCGCAGCAGGATTGCGCCTCCGACCAGCATGGTCATCGCGAGCAACGTCAGCGACGCGACGTCGGCACCCGTGTCGGGAAGGCTCCCGCCACCGGTGTCGTCACCGTCACCGCTTCCGTCACCACCACCGTCTCCGGCACCAAGGACGGTCAGGTCGGCCGTCGCCCCCGGGCTGCCGTCTGCCGGGCTGGCGACCACCAGGTAGTCACCGGGCCCGACGGCCGGGCAGAGCTCCAGGGTCGTCGTGAACGAGCCCTCGTCGTCCGTGGTCACCTCGATCGGCGGGCAGAGCGGACCACTGTCATCGCCGACCTCGACGATGACGTCGGTGTTCGGCGGGAAGTCCTCACCGATCACCTCGATGGATCCGCCCTCGTCGACCTCGTCGGGTTCGACGATGATCGACGGGCCCGTACCGTCGCCGTCGCCGTCACCGCCGTCGGCCGCGACCACCTGGACGGGGGTCGCCGCCTCGGCGCCGTTGGCGTCGACGGCACTGAGGTCGTACGTCTCTCCGACGACGGCCTCGTCCGGCACCGGCAGGGTCACGACGAACTCACCGTTCGCGTCCGTCATGACCAGGACCGGCTCACCGATCGGGTTGCCGAACCGCACCGTCACCCGGGTCTCCGGCAGCCAGCCGCCGGAGGTCACCTCGGTCTCGCCACCGGTGGGAACCGGAGTGGTGGCGGAGATGTGCGGTGCGTAGACCTCGATGGTGGTCGAGGCCTCGTCGCCGTCGGCGCCCGTGGCGACCACGGTGTACTCGCCGGCTGCGACGTCGGCCGGGATGGCGAGGGTGGTGCCGGCCGGGATGATGCCGTCACCGTCGGTCATCACCTCGACCTGGTCGCCGACGGGGTTGCCCTCGCCGTCGACCAGCTGGAGGGTCACCGCGTACTGCGGTGCCCAACCACCCGATGCCACCTCGGTGCTACCTCCGGCCGGGACCGGAGACGTTGCGCTGACGACCGGACCCGCGGAGGCGTCCAGCACGGTGACCGGGGCCTCGGCGGCCTCGCCCGTGGTGTCGTCAGTGCCGATCACGGTGTAGTCACCGGGGAGGAACTCCTCCGGAACCGTGCCCTCGAGGGTGAACGAGCCGTTCTCGTCGGTCTCGACCTGCTCCTCCGAGACCACGGTTCCCTCGGCGTCGACGAGCTGGAGGGTCACGGTCGCGTTCGGGGTGTACCCCTCGCCGCTGACCGTGGCCTCCTGACCGGGGAACACGTCGGCGGGCTCGACCGAGATGGTCGGGTCGATCCCGCCACCGGAGCCGTCGGTCACCGCCAGCGGCGCCTCCGCAGCCTCACCGGTCGTGTCGTCGGTACCGACCACCGTGTACTCACCGGGCTCGGCATCCTCCGGAACCGGCAGATCCACCGTGAAGGCACCAGCCGCGTCCGTCTCCGCCGGCAGCGTCGCGACGACGTTGCCCTCGGGGCCGACGAGCTCCACCGTCACCGGTGCGTTGGGCGCGTAGCCCTCACCGGTCACCGTGGTCGACCCACCCGGCTCGACCTCAGCCGGGTCGACCGAGACGGACAGACCGTCACCCCCACCGGAGCCGTCGGTCACCGCCAGCGGCGCCTCCGCAGCCTCACCGGTCGTGTCGTCGGTACCGACCACCGTGTACTCACCGGGCTCGGCATCCTCCGGAACCGGCAGATCCACCGTGAAGGCACCAGCCGCGTCCGTCTCCGCCGGCACCGGGTCACCCACCGGGTCCCCAGCACCGTCGACCAGCTGAACGGTCACGGTCGAGTCCGGCGTGTAACCCTCACCGGTCACCGTGGTCGACCCACCCGGCTCGACCTCAGCCGGGTCGACCGAGACGGACGGCGTGATCGCGTCGGGTTCGGTGATCTCCACGGGAGTCGAGACCTGTCCTCCGTTGTCGTCCTCGCCGATGATCTCGTAGTCACCGGGCTCGGTCCCCTCAGGGATCTCGACACAGGTGTCTGCGGGCACGTTGCCCTCGCCATCGGTCGTGACGACCACCGGGTCACCCACCGGGTTGCCCTCGGCGTCAACCAGCTGGAGCGTGACCTCGCTGTTGGGCAGCCACCCGCCAGAGGTGATCACCGAGCAGTCACCCGGGGCGACCGGAGTCTCGGCCTCCATGGTCGGCCAGTAGACCTCGATCGGCGCTTCAGCGGAAGCGCCGTCCGGGTCAGTACCGACCACGGTGTACTCACCGGGCTCGGCATCCGCCGGAACCGGCAGGACCGTACCCGCGGGCACGTTGCCCTCACCGTCCGTCGTCACCGTCACCGGCTGGCCCACCGGGTCGCCCGCGGCATCGGTCAGCTGCAGAGCCACCTCGGACTCCGGCAACCAACCACCCGAGGTCACCTCGGTCTCACCACCGGCCGGAACCGGCGATGTGGCCTCGACGGCCGGGGCGTAGACCTCGACGGGAGCTTCCGCGGAAGCGCCATCCGGGTCGGTGCCGACGACGGTGTACTCACCGGGAGCAGCGTCCTCCGGGACCGGCAGGACCGTGCCCGCGGGCACGTTGCCCTCACCGTCCGTCGTCACCGTCACCGGCTGGCCCACCGGGTCGCCCGCGGCATCGGTCAGCTGCAGAGCCACCTCGGACTCCGGCAACCAACCACCCGAGGTCACCTCGGTCTCAC
>NZ_JBHTCQ010000001.1:368091-501157 GCF_042665525.1 Georgenia alba | reverse complement strand
GTCTCACCACCGGCCGGAACCGGCGTCGAGGCGACGATGGTCGGTTCGGTCGGTGCTGCGACGACCTCGACGGGCGCCGAGACCTCGGACCCGCCGTCGTCCGTGCCGACGACTGTGTAGTCACCCGGCTCGGTGCCCTCGGGCACCTCGAGGCACGTGTCGGCCGGCACGTTGCCCTCACCGTCCGTCGTCACCGTCACCGGCTCACCCACCGGGTCGCCCGCGGCATCGGTCAGCTGCAGAGCCACCTCGGACTCCGGCAACCAACCACCCGACGTGATGACGCTGCACTGGCCCGCGATGACCGGCGACGTCGCATCGAGCGTCGGACCGTACACCTCGAGCGTGCCCTCTGCGGTCGCGCCGTCAGGGTCGGTGCCGACCACCGTGTACTCACCGGGAGCGGCATCCTCGGGAATCGGGATCGTCGTACCGGCCGGGACATTGCCCTCACCGTCCGTCGTCACCGTCACCGGCTCACCCACCGGGTCACCAGCGGCATCGGCCAGCTGCAGAGCCACCTCGGACTCCGGCAACCAACCACCCGACGTCACCTCGGTCTCACCACCGGCCGGAACCGGCGAGGTAGCCTCGAGCGTCGGGACGTAGACGGCAACCGGGGCCGTGACCTCGGCTCCGCCGTCGTCCGTGCCGACGACCGTGTAGTCGCCCGGCTCGGTGCCCTCGGGCACCTCGAGGCACGTGTCGGCGGGGACACTGCCCTCACCGTCGGTCGTGACGACGACCGGCTCGCCGACCGCGTTGCCGTCACCGTCGGTCAGCTGGAGCGTCACCTCGGACTCCGGCAGCCACCCGCCGGAGGTGATGGCGACGCACTGGTCCCCCGCCACGGGGCTGTCGGCCTCGAGGGTCGGGGAGTACACCGCCAGTGCGGCATCGGTGGACTCACCGGTCGTGTCGTCCGTGCCGACGACCGTGTAGTCGCCCGGCTCGGCCTCCACGGGCACGGGAAGGTCGACGGTGAAGGAACCGTCGGCGTCCGTCTCTGCCGGCACCGGGTCACCCACGGGGTTACCCGCAGGGTCGACCAGCTGCACGGTCGCCGTCGAGTCCGGCGTGTAGCCCTCGCCGGTGACCGTTGTGGGCTCGCCGGCCGGAACGGTCGGCGGGTCCAGACCAAGGTTCAGGTCCAACCCGCTCTGCTCGATCACGACGAGGTCCGCCTCGATGACGTCACCGGTCGTGTCGTCCGTGGCCTCGACGAGGTAGTCACCAGGAGGAGCGTCCGCCGGCACCGGGACGTCGGTAGTGAACTCGCCGTCTGCGTCGGTGTCGACGGTGATCGGGTCGCCGACGGGTTCGCCGTCGGGGCCGATCAGCTGGACTGTAGCGGTGCTGTCGGCGGTGAAGCCCTCGCCCGTGGCCGTGGTCGACTGACCGGGCTCGACCTCGGTCGGGTCGAGAGTCAGGCCGAGCTCGCCGCCGGCAAGGCCGCACGCATCGATCCGCGCGCCGGCGTTGCCAAGGTTCAGACGTCCGGCGTCGGCAGCCTGCACGAGGCCGAGACTGATCGCCGAGACCTCGAGACTCCCGGTCGTCTCCGTACCGTCCGGCAGCGTGCACACCTCGGTGACCTGCCGGTTGAGCTGGAGCGACACCACCTGGGCCAGGAGCTCGATGAACGGCTCGAGCGCCTGACGGATCGGCACCGTGATGGCGCCGGTCTTGATGTCGTTGATGAGAACGTCGAAGATCTCTTGGCCCGCGTCACTCAGGACGAAGTCACGGATCGGCTGCACGACGCCGGAGAGCACCGGGCCGAGCGCGTTGATGGCCGTGGTCAGCGTGGTGCAGAGCGCGCCGCCGCCGAGACCGGACGATTCGCACTCGACGTTGTCCAGGTCCCCCATGAGGTTGAGGTCCCAGGTTGCCGTGGCGGAGCCGGCCGGGCTGTCCATCGCCGCGGTCAAGTTGACGGTCACGCTGCCCAGCGCACCTTCGATGGCGCCGACGGCGATGTTCGTCGCCTCTTCCATCAGGTCGTGCACCGTCTCGGCGATCATCGGGTAGAGCTCGTCGTCGATCAGCTCGGTGTTCGGGTTCTGGTTGTTGATCCCGCTGGGCTGACCCGGGCGCAGGTCACCCGAGACGATCTGGTCGAGATGGAGCGTCGCCGTGCCGGTCGAGAAGTCAACCGTCAGCACCTCGTTGTTGGTGGTGATGGGCTCGGCGACCAGAGCCTGGAAGATCTCTTCCTGCATGTTCGACTCGACGGTCGCGTCGACCGTGACGCCGGCGGGCAGCGCATTGACGATGTCCGACAGGTCGAGCATGTCGTTGACGGTGTCTTCCATCGTCGCGTCGACCTGGCCCGCGGCGTCGTACATCATGCCGGCGGCTTCCTCGATGGCGGGCGAGTGAAGCAGGAGGCTGGCCTCGGCCACCCGGTACTGCCCCGCGCCACCGACACCGTCCTGGTCGATGAACTCGCCGCTCTCCGCGACGACCTCGGCGCCACCGGCGCCGAGAAGCAGAGTGGCCTCGTCCACGAGCAGGTCGGTACCGCCGTCGACGCCGAGCTCGTTGAAGAGCGTCAGCAGGTCGACCTCGGCGGCGCCGAAGTCCGCGTCCGCGCCGTCGAGCGTGACCGATCCATCACCGCTCGCCAGGCCCGAGATGGCGCGGGCGTCCAGCGGGCCCGAGGCCTCGGACTCCGACTGGAGGGCGCCCACCTGCCCGAAGTCGATGAACTGGTCGATCGGCAGCTCGATGTCTCCGAGCTGGATCAGCTCCGAACCGAGCAGGTCGACGTTCAGCGCCTCGTTGTTGGGACCCGGGTTCGACGCCGATCCCGCATCGGACCGCCCGCCTCCCGCGAGGTCGGTTCCGAGGACGCTCGAGTCGACGACGCTGGCCTCGGCCTCGGAAGGCTCCTCCGGATAGTTGTCGACGGCGAACGCCGGGGCACCGTAGCCGGCCACCGCGAGAGTGGTCGCAGTGCCCGCCGCCACCCCCCGTAGCCACCGCCTGCGGCGCCCGTCGGGCGGGCCGCTCTCACTTCTCAACAATCGCCTCACATCGCCTCCCACTTTGCGCGCGAAAATCTTCCACGCCACCCAGTTGAGCATTCGAACTACAGCAGATCGACGGATTCTTGGTCAAGCAGGTTCCGAGGACGCCTCCCGGCAACCGGCGAGATGCTTCGTCACGATTGCGTAAACGGCCTTGTGCAGCACCGGCCTGTGCGCTACTTGCGCGCGTACGTGCAGGTCAGACGGGCGCTAGAGCACTCCGGCACAACTGACATCAGCCTTGCCAGTTCACCGTGCCGGTATTCTTGGGTGCGGGCGTCAATGCACGCAGAAATTCACAGATGGGGCACATTTTGACATCACTACGTCGCGTACCTGGAACCACGCTCAGGCAGCACAGCTCTGAATTCGGAGGCCCGCCGGAGATACGCGGATGTGCCTCGATGTCCAGCAGGTTATGGTGCTGAGAGCCCATGGGCTAGACCCGCGACGTGGTCGGGGTCACGTTCTGCGGAGGACCGCAGGCGGCTGCGGTTATCCGCATCCGTCTCGCGAGCAGGACATGGACCTGTGGATCTCCGCCGATCCCCGCTAGCATCGTGGCCTGTCGATCGTGTGCCAGCCGGACAGCCCCCCTCCGGCCCGGAGGCTGGCGCGAGAAGTACCAACTGGGTAGCGATGGGGGCTGTTGCGTGCTGTCGATCGAAGCACTGCAGCCACGGGCGGCTCGCCTGCTGGACCAGGCGATCACTCGTGGTGCGGAGTGCGTCGTGATCCGGGGTGAGGCCGGCTCGGGCAAGTCGATGATGCTCGACCGCGTGGCCGGGACGCCGGGCGCCCGCACGATCCGTCTCAACGTCATGTGGGGCGCGCTCGAGGACCAGCAGATGCTGATCTCCTCGGCTGCCACCCAGGTCGAGGACGTCGTGCCGGGCGCTGCCGGTGGCGCAGGTGGCATCACGCACCCCGCGCGCGGCACGGGGTGGGCCGAGGAACCGACCGCCGCGTTCGTGCGGCTCGTCGACCGCCTGCTCGCCGCGGGCGGGCAGCGCCGGGATCCCCTGTGGATCCTCGTCGACGACGTCGATGCGCTCCACGAGGACCTGCTGCCCGGGCTGCGCCACGCCATCGCGCGAACCGCGCACCTTCCGGGTGGGGTGGTATGCACCTCGACGTGGCCGGTTCCTGCGCTGGAGTCGTACGAGCGGATCGACCTCGATCCGCTTCGCGAAGAGGTCATCGGGCCCTGGGTGGAAGCCCGGACGGGCGTCCGCCCGCCCCATCGAGTCGTCCGCCAGCTGCACCAACGCAGCGGTGGGCACGTGAGCATCCTCGCCGGTCTGACAGAGCACGCGTCAAATGCAGCGCTGGGGGGCAGCCGACGGCTGGTTCACCGTCCACCGAATCCCGCGGCGCAGCGACACGCGGCCCGCACGCTCGCGACCGTCCCCGCGCCGACCCGTGAGCTCCTGACGACGATCGCCCAGGTCGGTGCTGTCGACATGCCCACGTTCACTGCTCTCGCCGCTGACTCCGATCAGGCGGGTGACCAACTTCTTGCCACGGGACTGTTCGAGTCCGACGGCGCACGTGTTCACGTCGCAGACGGCGTGCTGGCCGACGCACTCGCACATGGCGCTCGCGACACTCGGCGGGCGGCCTGTCAACGGGTGCTCGATGCGGCGAGCGACGTCCTCGGCGAGGATGACCGGTTGCTGATGTCGGCTCTGACATCCGAACGAGACCCGGCCCATGCTGGGCCCCTGGGCGACCAGGCGCTGGCCGCCGTCCGGAGGGGCGACTCCTGCCGGGCGCACGCCTTCGTCAGCGCGATGGCGGAGCACACAACCTCTGAGAACTATGCGCGATTCGCGGCGACGCGCGTCCGTGTGACGTTGCTGGACGGCTACCTCGAGGACGCGGCCGAGCAGGCCGCCGACGACCTGCCCCGGCTGCCGATGTCGCGTGAGCGCCTCCACGTAGCGCAGATCCTGGTCGCCTCACGCTTCCTGCTCGGCCATCGCCTCGAGCTCGGCACGGTCCACGACGAGGTGCAGAGGCACGCTGCCGCAGAGCCGGTCGCGACCGCGCCTATAGCGCGGATGGCCACGTTGCTGGCGCTCAACGTCGGACAGGTCGATACGGCGCGGCGGATCGCGGAGCTCACGGAGTCGGTCCTGCCTGCGCCGTTGCTCCGGGGACCGGCTTGGCAGTACATGCGCGCCCGCCTGTCGGCGGACGCGAACGTCGCCGATCTGAGGCGCTACCTGCGTCGATGGATGGCGGACTCGAGGCCGGACGACCTTGGTCTGGATCTGCAGACCGAGATTGCCTTCCGGGAGGAGCCCCAGGCGGCGCAGCACCACCTTCGAGCGGAGCTGAGCCGCCCCATGCCGTCGCTCCACCGTGCCGTCTTGCTGACCCTGAGCGCCTATCTCGAGAGCGGCGAGGGCGAGCTGGGCCGCGCGCGGGCCGCGTTGCAAGAACTCGACGACCTGCAACCGCTGGAGAGGTTCTTGACGTCTCTGCGGGCCTCGGTTGCCCTGCGTTGCGCAAGCATGCCGGGGGCGCCCGCGCTCACCGTGCGCGAGGCGCAGATCGTCGAGAAGGCCATCCTCGACAGACCGCACCTCCTGACACACCGTCTCTGGATCAACCGTGCCGCGTGGCTGCTCGCGACGGACCAGCGCCAGGAGGAGGCACGCGGCCTCCTGGCCGCCGCTGCGGCAGACCGTCGTCCCGACGCGAACGCCCTCGCGACCCTCGGTGACGTCGACTTCGAACTGGTCGGTCCGGCGCTCCACGTCGCGCTGTGCGTGGATCAGGGCCGCGCCGCGGACGCTCGCCGCTACCTCCAGACCGTGCTCGCCTCCCGCGCAGAGAGGTCCAGCCACGTGCACGCAGCGACGCGCCTGGGCATGGCACTCCTGCGCACCGAGCAGAGCGAGCACCAGATCGACTGGAACGAGCTCCTGGCCACGTCCCGCTTCCCGCGGTGGGCTCTTCCCGCTCTCAAGCGCGTGGTCAGCCGCCACTCCGGCACGAGGACGCCCCATGCCGAGCCGGACTCGGCCGCCGTGGAGGAGGGCTTGGCCCCGGGCCTCCGGCTGACCCCCCGGGAGTCCGAGGTGGCCGCGCGCATCGTGCGCGGCATGCGCAATCGCGACATCGCGGCGGAGCTGTACCTCTCCGTGCGGTCCGTCGAGGCCACGATCACGAAGCTGTTCCGCAAGACGGGCACCAGGTCGAGAGCCGGCCTGGCGGCCGCGCTGCTCCGGATCGGGGAACGATCGATCGGCGAGCCGCCGCACCACGACCGACTGGGCTGAGCGCCGGCGCAACTCTGCGGGAATCCGCAGACCTTTCTTCGTGACGCGCGATCCGGCAGCCCCGGCCGGATCGCCTGGTCATAGCGCTGACCTGCGGTGTTAGCGTCATGACGATGGATGAAAGGAGTCGGATCCTCGAAGCGGGCACCGCGCTGCTGACCTCCTCCCCGGACGGGACGCTGTCCGTGCGCGCGCTGTGCGAGGCGGCTCAGGTCTCGCCCGCGACGGTCAACCGGCACTTTGCGGACATGCCCGACCTGATCAGCGCGATCGTCGAGCACGCGTTCGCGAGCTACCTGGCCTCCCGGCCGGCCCCGGCCACGAGCCCGGACCCGGCCCAGGACATCCGGGACCACTGGGACGACCACGTCGCGTTCGCCCTGGGTAACGCCAACGTGTATCGATCCATGTTCATGCCGGGCGTCCGGGCGCCGGGTGCCGTGCGGGAAATGATGCAGCGGCTTCTGCTCGGCCTGCTCGCCCGCTGCGCCGACGCCGGCCTGCTCGCCATGGACCGCAACGCCGCGGCGCGGCTCATCCTCGCGACCAACACCGGTGTTGCCATCAGCCTGGCGACCCAGGAGGCGCACGCGCGAGACGTCTCCTGGTCGCACGAGGCCCGCGACGCCCTGCTCGACTCGATCACCGCCACGGGCAGCGGCTGACTCGACTAGCTCGCCGGGGAGATGTCGTCGGTGCCCATCGAGCGCCCACCGACGAGGAGCGCCACGACCGCCGCGAGCGTCAGGAGGGCGGTGAGCGCCGCGAACGCACCGGCGTAGCCGGTGAGGGCGAGCCCCGCGCCCACCACCACCGGTCCGAGCCCCATGCCGCCGTCGTACGCGATGTTCCACACGGTGCTCGCCGACCCGCTGCGCCGCGCACCGAGGCTGCGGAGCACCACGAGGAAGGAGTCGTTCTGCGCCAGGCCGAAGCCGGCTCCGAGCACGGCCGCCCCGGCGAGCACCAACCAGCCGTCCAGAGCTGGGTCCAGCGCGAGGACGACGAAGCCGACGGCGCAGCACATCGCGGCCGGGACCACCAGGCGTCCGGGGCCGTACCGGTCGGCGACCGATCCGGCCACGATCCTCGCCAGCACCATGGCGACCGAGAGCACGAGGAGGGCCGCGGAGGCGCGGTCAGCCTCCGTGGCGGAGAGCGGCAGGAAGGTCAGCACCGTCCCGAGGCTCGCCGTGGTGACGAAGAACGTCACCAGTGCGACGACGGAGCCCCGGCTCATCCCGCGCACCGAAGGCCGGGATCGTCCGGCATGGTCGGTCGCCGGAAGCAGCATGGCGAGCGGCACGCCCAGCAGCGCCAGCAGGGCGGCGCCCAGGAACACCGGGCTGAACCCCCAGGTCTGCGACAGCCAGACCCCGGCGGGCAGCACGACCACGTTCGGCAGGCCGGCGGCGGCACCGTACATGCCCGTCGCGGTGCCGACCCGTCCCGGCGGCGCGAGCTCAGCAGCCAGCGCCACCCCGGCCACGACGACGAGTGCGAACCCGGCGCCGCGGAGTGCCGAGATCGCCATGACCGGGCCGACGGCGGAGGTCAGCAGGTACGCGGGCGTCGCGACTCCCAGCACCAGGGTGCCGACGGCGAACACCCGCTGGAGGCTCCAGACGCGCAGGATCCACACCATGCACAGCTGCGCCGCCACGGTGCCGCCGAGCATCACTCCCGTCGTCGCTCCGACCCAGGCGTTGCTGGCCCCGCCGCTGGCGACCCAGAGCGGGACGACCGACATCAACGCCGCGAAGTTGCCGATCGCCAGGACGGTGGCGAGGAGCAGCAGGACGATGCGACGCACGCTGCTCAGGCTAGGCGTGGCGCCACCCGGGGGTGCAGCCGATTCCGAGGCGCGAGCGCCGTGGGGCCGTCATGTTCGCCCAAGCGCTGCACGAGAGCTGACGCGGAGAGACCGCGGCGACGCACGGACCGCGTGTCCGACCCGACAACACGCCTGGCTCATAGGTCCGGACTCGGCGAACGGGGCGGCCCGGCGAAGAAGGCGGCGAGCGCCCGGCCAACCTCGTCGGGGTTGTTCTCCGTGGGTATGTGGTCCGCATGCGAGATGCGCAGGAGCGCGGTGTTGGGGACCTCCGCGGCGAAGCGCTCGGCGTACTCCACCTTCTCGTGGAGATCGTCCTCTCCCCAGATCAACAGCTTCGGAGTGACGGATCTCTGCAACGCGGGGACCAGTTCGAGCGTGTAGCGGCTGTCGGCAGCACCAGCCAAGGCCATCCAGGAACGACGGACCCGCTCGTCGGTCCATGGCTCCGCGTACTCGGCGATCAGCGACTCGGTGGCGACGCCGGCCAGCACCCTCTCGAGCGCCTGCCGCCGGCCGATCAGGACGGCCTCGTCGGCGCCGCCGTCACGAAACTGGGCCACGTGCGGCGCGGGCCAGGAGTCGTAGAGAACCGAGTTGACCAGGGCGAATCGGGGGACGTGCAACCGGTCGTGGGCCAAGAGGTGCTGAGCGATGGCACCGCCGATGTCGTGACCCGCCAGGGCGATGGGCCCGGACAGGCCGAGCGCGCTGACGAATCGCGTCGCCCAGTCGGCGAGGGCGGGAACGGTGGCCGCATCCGCCACCAGCTCGCCACCTGAGCGTCCCGACCCGGGTAGGTCGACCGCGATGGGGCGCAGCCCCGCACCCGCGAGGTGATCGAGGACGGGGAGCCAGACCCGGCTCCAGTACGTGCCGTGCAGCATCAGCACGGGCGGCGCTCCGGATCGTCCCGCGGTCAGGTAGCTGGCCGGATGGCCGTCGACCTCCACGGTCGAGCGCCATACCGTCAAGCGAGGTGCATCGAGCATGGGGCCCACGATTCCTCGCCGGGACGGCGCTGGCAGTATGGCTGAAAGCCAATGGACGTCGATATCCTGCCATCGCTGACGACGTCGATGGCTGAGACCATCGGAGCGCCGGGCCACGCCACCAGCACCGCACGGTGGAGACGATGGACAGCCGCCTGCGCCACAAGAGCGTCGCACGAACGACAAATCGGCCTCTGACCCGGGGACGTCTCCCGGACAGAGGCCGTTTCGTTTCGGTGGGCCAGCACCAGGCTCTACTACCCCGTTTACGAGGTGGCGCCAGGACAGGCGTCGGCCTCGCTTGTGGCGAGGCTTCGGGTAGGCGAGGACGTCCTTACGGATTACGCGCTCGGCCGCTACCCGTCTGCGGTCTTGCTTGAGGAATTGCACACCGCGTCGGAGCAGGTCCTCAATGAGAGGTTGCCGGTCAAGCTTGGCGCCAAATGGCCGGTGCTGCTCTTTGCTGCCAAGAGGCACGGGCTCATCGGCACCTCACTAGCTAGGCGCGAGCGCCACGGGCCCACTCGCGGTTGACGGGCGGGGCCCTCGGCGCCTGCGGTGGCCCCTCCCTGGCCCGTGGCCGTCCTCAGGCGACCCGATCAGCGGTGGGCACGCTCTCGCTCGTTCGCAGCGCGCGCATGTTGATGAGGACGGTCGCGACGAAGGCCAGGCCCGCCGCCGTCACCATCGAAAGGACCATTCCCGGCGCCGTGGTCGAGACGAACGGCGCGACGAAGGCGGGCAGGTAGGCGGTCGCCTCCACGCCGAAGGCGCCGACGACGGCCCCTCCGACCGTGGCGGCACCGACCGCGGTGGCGAAGACCCGCCGGTCACCGAACATGAAGGGGTACGACGCCTCCACGAACGTCCCGAAGAAGAAGTTCACGGCGCCCCCGGACGCCGCGAGTGACCGCTCGCCGCTCGTGCGGGGCCGGACGACATTGGCGAGGGTGATGCCGAGGCTGACCATCACCAGGCCCACCATGTCGATCGCGCCGAAGAAGCTGTGGCCCTTCTGTCCCATCTCCAGCATCACCAGGGGCAGGATCACCGAGTGGTAGACGCCACCGATGATGGCGAACCAGATCACCGCGCCGGCCAGCGCGCCCGCAGCGACCGGGCTGAGGTCGCGGGCCGTCTCGATCCCGTTCTTGACCGCCTCGCCGAGCCAGCTGGTGAACGGCGCCAGCACGTAGTACACGAGCAGTCCCGGGACCAGGCCGGCGAGCGCACCGGTCACGATGTTCGCGGTCGTAGCGGGGAACCGGTGCCCCAGGGTCCACCGGATCAGGAACGACGCCAGCAGGCCGGCGATCATGCCGGCCACGAGGCCGCCGAGGAGGCCGCCGTCCTTCGCCAGGACGCCCGCGACGGCGCCGGCGACCAGCCCGACGTCGCCGAGGCCCGAGATCTTCCGGGCGGCCACGGCAGCGACGACGATCGGCAGTCCCGCGAGAAGGGCGTCAAAGACGTCGCTCACCGCGCCCAGGCCGGGGATCTTGCTGACCGCGAGCAGGAGCGCGAGCGCGATGAAGGCAGGGATGGAGCCGACCATGATCCCTCGGATGCTGATCCGCCGCCACGCCGCCTCCCGTGTGCCGCCGTCGTGGCCGTCCTCGCCCGAGGAGCCACCCAGGACCGGCCGGTACTTCACCTTCCAGTGGTTGGCCAGTCCGGACACGTACGACACTGCGCGCGTGGTCGACGTCGTCCCGGTGGTGCCGGACGAGGCGACGAGGTCGAGGCCCAGCTGCTGCGCCTGCGCGATCGAGGTCCCGCCGGTACCTGCGGCCGGGAGGTTCCGCTCGATGGCGGCCGCGACGGTCTCGGCGTTGGTGTCGGTGGGGTCCGCGCTCATGAGGATGAGCCCGTCGATCTCACCGTCACGAACCCGCGCCGCGAGACGCCGGTCGGCAGCACGTGCGTCGGCGTTCACCTGCGACAGCGGGCCACGGGAGGTGACTGCCGGCCGACCGTCGACCAGGGTCCAGAGCTGGGCGGAGGCGGTGTCGGCGATGTCGTCCATCGACGTCTCCGCGGAGACGAGCTGGACCCCGCTGAGCTCGAAGCCGGCGGCGTCCAGCTGGCGGCGGACGTCGTCGATCATGCGCTCCGGGTCGTCACCGCCATGGCTGCGGAGGTTGCCGCCAGTGCTCCCGAGCACGACCACGCGCCTGGTCCCCGCTCCCCCTCGCCCACCGCCGTGACCCATGACTGCTCCCGTGCTCGACGACTTCCTGATCCGGACAGTGTCCACGCGAGCAGCGCGGAGACCAGGGACTGCCCGTCAGTCGGTCGCGACGCCATTCGGCTCCTCACCGGATGGATCAGCCACCGGTGCGGCCGAGGATCGAGCTCGACGTCGGCGGTGATACGGATCGTCGTACGGTGGGCGTGGCCGGTGAGCACGCGACCACCAAGGAGACTGCATGACTCTCGGGAACCGGGTTCCCGCGCCAGCGCGCGACACCGCACTGCTGATCGCACGGCTGCTGCTCGGGGCGATCCTGGTCCGGCACGGCTGGCAGAAGGCCTTCGAGAACGGGTACGGCGGAACCGCGGCCGGCTTCGAGCAGATGGGCGTGCCGCTCCCGCAGGCCGCGGCCGCGTTCGCGATCGTCGCCGAGCTCGGTGGCGGGGCACTGCTGCTGCTCGGTCTGCTGACGCCGGTCGCCGCGGCTCTGGTGGTGGTGATGATGACGGGCGCGTTCCTCGTCGCGCACCGCCGCCTCGAACCGCTGGTGACCGAGGGCGGCTGGGAGCTGGTCGCCGCGCTCGGCTGCGGCGCGCTGCTGCTCGGCGTGCTCGGAGCCGGGCGGCTGTCGCTCGACCACGCCGTCTTCGGCGGGCGACGGGACCACACGGCACAGACCGCTGAACAGAGCCCCAGGTGATCCTCGTGGCCCATGGCTCGCCCCATAACGAGGAAACCGGCCCCTCCAGGCTGTGTTCTGCCTGGTCGGAGCCGGTTCCTGTGTGGTGCGCGAGGGGGGAGTTGAACCCCCACGTCCTCTCGGACACACGGACCTGAACCGTGCGCGTCTGCCTATTCCGCCACTCGCGCAAGCTGCCGAAACAGCAGGGAAAACGGTAGCACGCGTCCGGACGCCCGCTCGATGCCGGCTCGGCCCCTGGTCGCGTGATCCCGGACACCTCCGCGCCGCTCATCTGGGGCCATGCGGCAGTTCCCGCCGCGCTGGCCAGGGCGCCTAACCGGCTGGACACGGCTCGTCTCGTTACGATCGTCGTGCCGGGCGTGGTACGTCGGGACGGTTCCGGGTGCGGCCCGGAAGACCTGACGGGCCGGCGGCCACGCCAGACGAGCCGGCGGTGCCGGACACGATCCGGGCTCTCGGCCCGGGAAGGAGTGCATGCAGATGGGTGTTCTCGACCGCTTCGAGAAGCGGGTTGAGCGCCTCGTCAGCGCGGCGTTCGCCAAGGCCTTCCGGAGCGAGGTCAAGCCCGTCGAGATCGCCTCGGACATCCGCCGCGAGATGGACGACCGCGCGGCCGCGGTTTCTCGCGGGCGGACCGTCGCACCGAACGAGTACATCGTCGAGCTCTCGCCTACTGACCTCCAGCACGTGAACGACTTCGGCGCAGACACGCTGGCGGACGAGATGGTCGGGGCCGCCACCGACCACGCCTCGTCCCAGCGCTACTCGTTCGTGGGACCGGTCGAGGTGAGGTTCGTGGAGGACGAATCACTCTCCACGGGCCAGTTCACCGTGCGCTCCGCCACCCGTCGCGGCGCCGTCGCGCCGGCCACGGCAGCGAGCCCCTCCGCCCGGCACCCGATCATCGACATCGACGGCGAGCGCTACCTCCTCACCGGGCCGGTCACCGTCGTCGGCCGCGGCAGCGAGGCCGACGTCGTCGTGGACGACACCGGCGTCTCCCGCAAGCATCTCGAGATCAAGGTGACTCCCGCCGGCGTCATCGCCACGGATCTCGGTTCGACCAACGGCACCTTCGTCGAGGGACACCGTATCGACGCGGCCACCCTCGTCGACGGCAACACCATCACCGTCGGACGGACCCGGATCATGTTCTGGACCGGCGACGACGAGGCGGGAAGCGAGTGAGCCGTTGAGCGAGCTCGTCGTCACCCTGCTGCGGATCGGGTTCCTGGCGCTGCTGTGGCTCTTCGTGCTGGCCGCGCTCAACGTGCTGCGCAAGGACCTCTTCGGCACTCGGGTCACCGCCCGCGGCCGGGGACGTGGCCGTAACCGGGCCCCGCAGCAGCCCAGCCGCCCCTCCCGCGGCAGCCCGACCAGGCTGGTGGTCACGCAGGGCCCCCTCGCGGGCACCACGATCCCGCTCGGCCCCTCGGCGGTGCTCGTCGGACGCTCCCCCAGCTGCACGCTCGTGCTGGACGACGACTACTCCTCGAACCGCCACGCGCGGTTCTTCCCGCAGGACGAGGGCTGGTGGGTCGAGGACCTCGGCTCCACCAACGGCACCGTCGTGGGTGGCGAGCGCATCTCCGCGCCGGTCCAGGTGTCTCCCGGCGTGCCGGTGCGCGTCGGGCAGACGCTCATGGAGCTGCGGCGGTGACCGGCCCATGACCGTCCAGTTGCGCTTCGCCGCGCGATCCGACGTCGGCCTGGTCCGTTCGATCAACCAGGACTCGGGCTACGCCGGGCCGCACCTGCTCGTCCTCGCCGACGGCATGGGCGGACCAGCGGGCGGCGACATCGCGTCGTCGGTGGCGGTCGCCCATCTCGCGGAGCTCGACGACGCGCACGGCGCCGACGACCTGCTGGACCTCCTGCGCCACGCGGTGGCCGACGCCCATTCCGAGCTCATGGCCCGCTCCGAGGCGGACCCCGAGCTGGCCGGCCTCGGCACCACCTGCATCGCCATCCTGCGGTCGGGCAACAAGCTCGCCATGGTGCACATCGGGGACTCGCGTGCCTACCTGCTGCGTGACGGTGCGCTGACCCAGGTCACCGAGGACCACACGTTCGTGCAGTACCTCGTCTCCACCGGCCGGCTCACGCTCGAGCAGGCGGAGCGCCACCCGCAGCGCAACGTCATCCTGCGTGCGCTGGGGGACAACGAGGGCGACGTCGAGCTCGACGAGTCTCTGCGCGAGGCCGTGCCCGGCGACCGCTGGCTGCTCACGTCGGACGGGCTGTTCGGCTTCGTCTCGCACGAGACGATCGAGGAGACGCTCACCACCGTCGAGGACCCCGCGGCGTGCGCCGAGGCGCTCATCGAGCTCTCGCTGCGGGCCGGTGCACCGGACAACGTCACCTGCGTGGTGGCCGACGTCGTGGACGAGGACACACCCGCCGGCGACACGACGCCGCAGGTCGTCGGCGCGGCCGCCACGGACCGGGCACGCGCCACCCGCGGCGGGGACAGCGCCGCGGCACGCGCGGCGGCGCTCACCGCCTCGCCCGCCACCGCTGCCGAGGAGGACGACGTCCCGCACGAGCCCTCGCGCGCCCGCCGGTGGATCGGGCGCCTGGTCGCGACGATCCTCGTCCTCGGCGCGTTGGCGGGCATCACCTACGGCGGCTGGTCATGGACGCAGACGCAGTTCTTCGTCGCGCCGAACGGCGGATACGTCGCCATCTACCGCGGCATTCCGCAGGAGCTCGGGCCCATCCGCCTCGCCAGTCTCCACGAACGGACCGACCTGCGGATCGACGACCTCACCCCGGTGGCTCAGGATCGGCTGCAGAGCGCGATCACCCGGCCCTCGCTCGCCGCGGCGGAGGATGTCGTGGACACCCTCCGACAGTCCGTCGTCGAGCCAGAACCTGAACCGACGCCGACCCCGAGCACGACGGAGCCCGGCACCGAGGACCCGGACGGCGACCGGACGCCGGAGGAGCCCACCACCGGGCCGACCAGTCGCCGGACCAGCGAGACGACGGAGCCGAGCTGATGGCCGTCGTCAGCCAGGAACGTCCGCGCACCGGCCGGGCGGCGGAGCTGGGCCTCCTCGTCATCGCGCTGGCCATCGCGATCGGCGCCTACGTCCAGGTGTCGCTCGTCCTCACCGGCGAGCTCCCCGCCAACCTCGCGACGCGCGCCGGCGGCCTCGCCGCGCTCGCCGTCGTCGCTCACGTGCTGGTCCGCTGGAAGGCCACCTACGCCGACCCCGTGATCCTGCCGATCGCCGTGGCTCTCAACGGCATCGGGCTGACCATGATCTACCGGATCGACCTGGCCGCCGGCGAGGCCGGTGAGGCCGGCGACGCCGACCGGCAGCTGATGTGGACCGTTGTCGGCGTGGCCGCCGCCATGGCCACCCTGTGGCTGCTCAAGGACCACCGGATCCTGCGGCGCTACACCTACACGGCGATGCTGGCCGGCCTCGCACTCATCGCGCTGCCGCTCGTGCCCTTCCTCGGCGCGACCATCAACGGCGCGCGCATCTGGGTCTTCATCGGGCCGATGTCCTTCCAGCCGGGTGAGCTCGCGAAGATCGTCCTGGGTGTCTTCTTCGCGGGCTACCTCGTCAACGAGCGGGACACCCTGGCGCTCGCCGGCCCCAAGGTGCTCGGGCTCCAGCTGCCCCGGATCCGGGACCTGGGGCCGATCCTGCTCGCGTGGGCGGCCTCGATCGTCATCCTGGTCGGCGAGCGGGACCTCGGGACGTCACTGCTGTTCTTCGGCCTCTTCGTCGCCATGCTGTACGTCGCCACGGAGCGGCTGAGCTGGGTGCTGATCGGTCTGTCGCTGTTCGCCGGTGGGGCCGTGCTCGCCTCGCAGTTCTTCGGGCACGTCCAGGCCCGCCTCGACGCCTGGCTGACCCCGTTCGACCCGGCCGTCCTGGACCGCGACCCGGGTGGTTCGGGCCAGCTGGTGAGCGGCCTGTTCGGCCTCGCCTCGGGGGGTCTGACCGGCACCGGGTGGGGACAGGGCTACCCGACGACCGTGCCGTACGCGAACTCCGACTTCATCATCGCCGTCATCGGCGAGGAGCTCGGCCTCGTCGGGCTGCTCGCCGTCCTGATCCTCTACCTGATCCTGGCCGAGCGGGGCATGCGGGCCGCGATCGGGGTGCGGGACGGGTTCGGCAAGCTCTTCGCCTCCGGCATGGCGTTCGTCTTCGCGTTCCAGGTGTTCGTCGTGGTCGGGGGCATCACCCGCGTCATCCCCGTCACCGGCCTCACGGCACCGTTCCTCGCGCTCGGTGGCTCCTCGCTGGTCGCGAACTGGATCATCGTCGCGTTGCTCCTGCGGATCTCCGACTCCGCGCGCCGGCCCGCGCCTCCGGTCACGGACGGTGGCGAGGGCGGCGGTGGTGACGACGTCCCGGCGCCTCCTCGGCCGTCGGGCAACGACAACGAGACGGAGGTGGTCCGGCTGTGAACCCGCCCATCCGACGCCTCGCCACCGTCGTCGTCGTGATGTTTCTCGCGCTCATGATCGCGGCGACCTCGATCCAGTACTTCCAGGCCGGGACGCTGAACGCGCACAGTCGCAACGTCCGCACGATCTACCGCGAGTACGGGCGGGACCGCGGCCCGATCATCGTCCAGGGCGAGGCCGTCGCGTCCTCCACGCCCGTCGACGACAACTACGGGTACCAGCGGGTCTACCCCGAGGGCGAGCTGTACGCGCACGTCACCGGCTACTTCTCGACGGCGCACAACCGCATCACGGGCATCGAGCTCGCCGAGAACGACGTCCTCAACGGCACCTCCGACTCGCTCCTGCTGCAACGCATCCAGACGCTGGTCACCGGCCAGCAGCCACAGGGCGGCGCGGTGGAGCTCACCATCGACCCCGACGCCCAGCGCGTGGCCACCGAGGCGCTCGGCGGCCGCGAGGGCGCCGTCGTCGCGCTCGATCCGGGCACCGGGGCGATCCGCGCGCTCGTCTCGACGCCGAGCTTCGACCCGAACGGGCTCGCCAGCCACGTCCGGGAGGAGGCCGACGCGGCGTTCGAGGCCTACAACGCCGACGACGCGGGCTACCCGATGGTCAACCGCGCGATCGCAGGTGACCAGTACGCCCCGGGGTCGTCGTTCAAGGTGATCACGGCTGCTGCGGCGATGGAGGCGGAGGGCCTCGACCCGGGCAGCACCGTGCCCGGCCCGACCACGCTCGACCTGCCCCAGACCGACCATGTCGTGTACAACCCCAGCCGGCTCCCGTGCGGCGACGGGTCCGGCGAGGTCACGCTCGTCCAGGCGTTCCGGCAGTCGTGCAACACGACCTTCGGCCAGCTCGCGATGGACATGGGGGCGGAGCCCTTGCGCGAGCAGGCGGAGGCCTTCGGCTTCGGTGAGCCGCTCGACGTCCCGCAGCCGGTCACGCCCTCGAGGTTCCCGGAGGAGCTCACGGCGCCGGAGCTCGCGATGAGCGGCATCGGCGAGGCGAGCGTCCGGGTGACGCCGATGCAGATGGCGATGGTCGCCGCGGCGGTGGCGAACGACGGCGTCCAGATGCAGCCCTACCTGGTGGACCGGCAGCTCACCCCGGACCTCGAGGAGGTCTCCACCACGCAGCCGCGCACGCTGCGGGAGTCGGTCTCGCCCGGCACCGCGGACGCGCTCACCGAGATGATGCTCGAGGTGGTCGAGTCGGGGACCGGCACACCGGCCCAGATCCCGGGTGTCGACGTGGCCGGCAAGACGGGTACCGCCGAGAACGCCGAGGGTGTCGAGCCGCACTCGTGGTTCATCGGCTTCGCGGACGCGGACGATCCTGAGGTCGCCGTCGCCGTCCTGGTCGAGAATGGTGGCGACGGCGGCTCGACGGCGGGACCGATCGCCCGTGATGTCATGGAAGCGGTCCTGTCAGGGGGGTCAGGATGAGTGTGCACAGCACGGCCAGCGCCGCGCCACTGGCGCCGCGACCTCGGGCCGGCCTGGTCCTGGGGGCGCGGTACGAGCTGACGGACCGGATCGCCGTCGGCGGCATGGGTGAGGTCTGGCGCGCGCTGGACCGACGACTCGGCCGGACGGTCGCGGTCAAGGTGCTCCGCCCGGAGCTGGTCGGGGACGACCAGTTCCTTGCCCGGCTGCGGACCGAGGCCCGCAACACGGCCGGCCTGCAGCACCCGAACCTCGCGATGCTCTTCGACCACGGGGAGGGCGACGGCTCGGGCTACCTCGTCATGGAGCTGGTCTCCGGAGAGACGCTTGCCGCGCGACTCGCCCGCCAGGGCCGGCTGTCGGCCGCCGAGCTGGTGCCGATCCTGGTGCAGGCCTGCCACGGGCTGCACGCGGCGCACACCGCCGGCGTCGTCCACCGCGATGTCAAGCCCGCGAACGTCATGATCACCCCGGACGGGTCGGTCAAGCTCACCGACTTCGGGATCTCGCTGGCCGCGAACCAGCCGCCGATGACCTCGACGGGCATGGTGATGGGTACCGCCCAGTACCTGCCGCCGGAGCAGGCCACCGGCAAGCCGGCCACCGCCGCGGGTGACATCTACGCGCTGGGGGTGCTCGCCCACGAGTGCCTCGTCGGGGAGCGGCCGTTCACCGGATCCACGCAGGTCGATGTCGCCTTCGCGCACATCAACACCCCCGTTCCCCCGTTGCCGGCGTCGGTGCCTCCCGCCGTCGTCGGCGTCGTGCGGCGCATGCTCGCCAAGGACCCCTCGGACCGGCCGGCCTCGGCACGCGAGTGTGCCGCGGAGCTCGAGGCGGCACTCATGACGGCCGGGGCGACACCTCGAGAGGTCACCCCGCCCCGCGCGGCGCACGACGTGGTCCACCACCTGTCGCTGCCGCCGGAACACGCCCGCCGAGGATCCGCCCGGCACGCCCTCGGGTCCGTACCGCCGTCCACGACGACGCGATCGCGCAGGTCGAGGCCTACGCCGGCTCGGCGCGCAAGGTCCACCACGCCCGCTCGGGTCGCGACCGGCCGGGACGGGACCGGCCGGCGACTGCCGACCTGGCGCGAGATCTCCGAGGACCGGGTCTGGCTGGCCGCCATGGTGACGGTGGTCACCGTGCTGCTGGTGCTCCTGGCCCTCATCGCCGTCGGGATCGGTAACCTGGGCGGCGCCGACCGCACGGACGCCGCGCAACCGACGTCGGAGCGTTCTGTTCACATCACCGTAAGGACAAGTAGTGGCTGACGAGATTCCCCGCGTGCTCGGGGGGCGCTACGAGGTCGGTGAGCTCATCGGGCGCGGCGGCATGGCCGAGGTGCATATCGGCTACGACACCCGCCTCTCCCGCACCGTCGCGGTGAAGGTGCTGCGCTCCGACCTGGCGCGCGACGCGACCTTCCAAGCACGGTTCCGCCGTGAGGCACAGTCCTCGGCGGCGCTGAACCACCCGTCCATCGTGGCCGTCTACGACACCGGGGAGGAGGACGTCGCCGATCCGCACGGCAACACCGTCGCGGTGCCCTACATCGTCATGGAGTACGTCGAGGGCCACACGGTGCGCAACCTGCTGGCGGGCGGTGACCCGGTGCCGATCGACGAGGCGGTCGAGATCGTCGTCGGGGTGCTCTCGGCGCTGGAGTACTCCCACCGCGAGGGCATCGTGCACCGGGACATCAAGCCCGGGAACATCATGCTCAGCCCGACCGGCCAGGTGAAGGTCATGGACTTCGGCATCGCCAGGGCGATGGCCGACTCCGCCGCCACGATGACCCAGACACACGCCGTGGTCGGCACCGCCCAGTACCTCTCTCCCGAGCAGGCCCGCGGGGAGGTGGTCGACGCCCGCTCCGACCTGTACTCGACCGGCTGCCTGCTGTACGAGCTGCTGACCGGTCAGCCGCCGTTCACCGGCGACTCGGCGGTCGCGGTCGCCTACCAGCACGTGCGAGAGACGCCGAAGACACCCTCGTCCGTCACCCCGGACATCCCCGAGGTGCTGGACCGGGTGGTCATGAAGTCCCTCGCGAAGGACCGTAACGACCGGTACGCCGATGCCGCCCACATGCGCAGCGACCTGCTGGCCGCCGTCCGCGGCGGCCGTGTGGAGGCCCCGGCCACGGCGGTGTGGGCGGCTGCGGCCGCGGCACCCGGCACTGCCACCGCGTCGCCGGCCACCCGGACCATGACGGCGACACCGCCCTCGGGCGTCCCGACGGAGTCGGAGAAGCAGTCGGAGGAGGAGAAGAAGTCCCGCTGGTGGATCTGGCTGCTCGCCCTGCTCGGTGTCGCTGCCGCAGCCGGTCTGGCCTGGTTCCTGCTGAACCAGGAGGAGGAGCCTCCGCCGCCGGCGACGGTCCAGGTCCCGAACATGGAGGGGATGGACCAGGTCGACGCGCGCCAGGAGCTGGAGGCTGTCGGTCTGCAGGCCGCGATCCAGGATCCGCAGCCGTCCGACGAGGTCGAGGAGGGGCTCTTCCTGTCCTCCAACCCGGCGGTCGGTGAGTCGGCACGCGAGGGCAGCACCGTCCAGCTCGTCTTCTCCTCGGGCCCGGAGGACGTCGCAGTCCCGGACGTCGTCGGGCTGAGCCAGGAGGATGCGCGCACCGAGATCGAGAGTGCCGGCCTGAGCGTCGGCAACGTCGAGCTCGGGGAGGCACCCGACCTCGAGCCGGGCACCGTCATGGAGTCCTCGCCGGAGGCCGGCGCCTCGGTCGCGCCGGAGAGCGAGATCGACCTCGTCATCGTCGGCGCCTACGTGCAGCTGCCTGACCTCACCGGGTACACCGAGGAGGACGCGATCGCCGAGCTGGAGAGCCTGGACCTGAACTACGGGACCGAGGAGCTCGAGACGACGGACGCCGAACCGGGCACCGTCGTCGACCAGTCGCACCCCGCCGGCATCGTGACGCGCGGCGAGACGGTCACGCTGACGATCGCCGTGGCGCCGCCGGAGACCGAGGAGCCCACCGAGACCCCGACCGAGACCGAGACCCCCACCGACGACACCGAGACCCCGACCGACGAGCCGGGCACGGGGAACGGCGGCGGCAACGGCGGTAACGGGACCGGGAACGAGAACGGCAACGGGAACGGGAACGGCCAGGGTTGACCGGCGGTCGGTCAGCGGCGCACGAGCGGCGCGAGGCCTTCGGCCCGCTCGACGGCGGCCTCGTCACCGGTCACCGCTAGCCAGTTGGCCAGCAAGCGATGACC
This sequence comes from Georgenia alba, assembly GCF_042665525.1. Classification (NCBI taxonomy): domain Bacteria; kingdom Bacillati; phylum Actinomycetota; class Actinomycetes; order Allobogoriellales; family Allobogoriellaceae; genus Georgenia; species Georgenia alba. The sequence continues at coordinate 479,981 of NZ_JBHTCQ010000001.1, read as the reverse complement.
GCCCTGGGTGAGCACGGCCTCCGGGTGGAACTGCACGCCGTGCAGCGGCAGCGTCCGGTGCTGCAGGCCCATCACGGTGCCGGCAGCCGTCTCGGCCGTGATCTCGAGCTCGTCGGGAACGGTGTCCCGTACGACGGCGAGCGAGTGGTACCGCGTCGCGGTGAACGGGGACGCCAGCCCGGCGAAGACCCCGTCGCCGTGGTGGACCACCTCGGAGGTCTTGCCGTGCATGAGCTCCGGGGCGTGGGTAACGACGCCGCCGAACACCTCGCCGAGCGCTTGGTGACCGAGGCAGACGCCGAGCATCGGGACCCCGTGCTCGGCGCACGCCTCGATCAGCGTCATCGAGCCGCCAGCGCCTGCCGGGGTGCCCGGACCGGGCGAGATCAGTACTCCCTCCACGTCGTCGAGCCCCGTCGGGATCGCGTCGTTGCGCACGACCGTGGTCGTCGCGCCGAGCTGCTCGAGGTATCCGACGATCGTGTAGACGAAGCTGTCGTAGTTGTCGACCACGAGGATCCGGGTCATCAGGTGCTCCCGTTTAGCTGAGTCCTCCGTCCCCTGGCCCCTCCGGGGGCGGACGGTCCGGCCATTCTCCCATCCTCGCGGCGGGCGGGTGTGCCTCAGCCGGTGGTCCGCAGCACCTTCGCGTGCTGCAGCGCCAGCGGGCCGGAGTAGGCCGGCAGCTGCAGGTCCGAGTGCTCGGTCACCGACCATCCCAGGCCGGCGGCCTCGACGTACTGGAGATAGACCTGGACTCCTGGTGCCGCGTCGAGGCTCCTCAACAGGGGGTCCACGGCACCGACGGCGCGGATCTCGTACGGCGGTGAGTAGGTCCGCCCGGCGATGTGAAGCACGTTGCCGACGCACCGCACCCCGGTGGTGGAGACCACCCGGTGGCCCTGGACCGTCATCGCCTCGGCCCCGCCGGCCCACAGCGCGTTCATCACCGCCTCGAGGTCCTGCTGGTGGACCACGAGGGCGTCGGCCGCGAACTGCTCGGGAGCGTCCTCGGGCAGCGGGGGCGCGTCCCACAGCTGTACCTCGAGACCGGGACCACGCACCGCCTCCAGGCCGACAGCCGCCGCGGAGACGTCGCCCGTGGGGCCGTGGACGGTGCCGCCGCCCGCGTCCGCGTAGTCGGAGACCTGCTCCCGTAGTGCTGCGTTCTCCGCCTCCAGCTCGACGAGTCGTTCCGTCTCGGCGCGAGCAAGGTCCTCGAGGTCCTGCGGCTGGCGCGCCCCCTCACCGGCGAACAGCGATGCGTTCGTCGCGAACAGCAGCCCGGCGAGCAGGCCGACCACCCCGGTCCCGAGCGAGACACGTCGTCGGCCGGTGCGTGTCCCCGCCGATCGGGACGTCGTCGGGCTCACGTGTCTCCTCCGGTACTCGTGCCCGCGGCCTGGGCACCGGGCGTGCGAGACTACGCTAGGTCACCTGCCCGCCGCCGACCAGGTCAACGTGCGCGCCGGCAGACGACACCTACGAGGAGAGGCTGGATGCCCGAGTCCAAGAAGCGCAAGAAGGACCCGGACGACGCTCCGAAGGCGCGCCCGTCGGCGACGAAGGCAGCGCGGGAGAGGACGTCCAAGAAGTCCTCCCGGCGCAACCGCACCGCGACGTCCGCACCCGGCACGAGTCCCCGCTGGTGGGCACCGACCATGGTCACCCTCATGATCATCGGCCTCGTCTGCGTGGTGATGACCTACCTGATGAAGGGCGAGCTGCCTGTCCCCGGCCTCGGCAACTGGAACCTCGCGATCGGCTTCGGGGTCATGCTGTGCGGGTTCTTCATGACGTTGCGGTGGCGCTGAGCCCACGCAGGCCGCTCCCGTCGCTCGCTCGAGACCCGCTCACCCTCCCGTGCGCTCTCCACACCGTGCACAGCGCCGGGCAGGCGCTCTCACCAGGGTGGCGGTGACGTCGCCACGCGGCCCGAGCTTGCCTAGCGTGAGGCGCTGACCTGCGGCAACGCTGTGTGGGCAGCGATCACCGGACCGAATCACAACGCTGTAGTTCTCCACATCGTTCTCCACAGCTGTGGAGGAACGTCACCGCGTCCTTTCCACAGGTGTGTACACACCCGTGGAAAGTTACATGGCTGTGACCAGCGAGCCTGTGCTCACACCGCCATGTAGCGGGTGACCACGAGCACGACGAGCAAGGTGGCCATGACGACTGTCGCCGCGACGGCGAGGGCGGTGCGCCGCTCGCGGGGTGCGTAGGCGTACGTGAGCGCGAGGAGTCCGCCCACGACGACGCCGCCGAGGTGCGACTGCCAGGAGATCCCCGACACGAGGAACCCGATCGCGAAGTTCAGCCCGAGCAGCACGAGGATCTGGGTCGCGTCCCGACCGAACCGGCGCAGCACGATGAAGACGGCGGCGAACAGGCCGAACACGGCACCGGACGCACCGACCACATGCTGACCCCATCCCAGCCCGTCGGGGCTGGCGAGCAGCAGCACCGCCGTGGAGCCACCGAGAGCGGACAGCACGTAGAGGGCCACGAAGCGCCACCTGCCGAGAGCCGGCTCGAGCGTGCTGCCGACGATCCACAGCGCGTACATGTTGAGCGCGAGGTGCAGCGTCCCGCCGTGCAGGAAGGCCGCCGTGAGGAACCGCCACGGTTCCACCTCGCCGAGCGCGGGCATGAACGCGAAGCTCTGCGTGATCGCCAGGCCGGGCACCCGCTGGGCGAGGTACACCAGCACGCACACGGCGATGATGGAGATCGTGATCACCGGCCGGCCAGGCCGGTGCCGGCCCCCGAGCATCGTCCGGGTGGGTCGGGTCCACGCCTGGGCCTGCTGGACGCAGTCGACGCACTGCACCCCCACCGCGGCCGGCCGCTGGCACTCCGGGCACACCGGGCGTTGGCACCGCTGGCACCGCACGTAGGAGATGCGGTCGGGATGACGGGGACAGGTCGGGGCCTGAGGGACGGGCCCCTGCCCGTATTGGTAGGTCATGGTCGAGCGGACGGTTGCGTCACGGGGTGACCGTGACCGAGGTGATCGACACCTCGTCGAGCGGCCGGTCGTTGCGGTCGGTCGGCGTCGTACCGATCGTGTCGACGACGGCCCGCGACGCAGCGTCCGTCACCTTGCCGAAGATCGTGTGCTTGCCCTGCAGCCAGGTGGTCGGGCCGGTCGTGATGAAGAACTGCGAGCCGTTGGTGCCGTGACCACCGCGCTTGCCGGCGTTCGCCATGGCCAGCACGTACGGCTCGGTGAAGTTCAGCTCGGGGTGGATCTCGTCGTCGAACTCGTAGCCGGGGCCGCCGGTGCCGTTCCCGAGCGGGTCGCCACCCTGGATCATGAAGTTCGGGATGACCCGGTGGAAGATGACCCCGTCATAGAGCGGACGGTCGGTCTGCTCACCCGTCTCCGGGTCGGTCCAGGTCCGGCTCCCGGTGGCGAGCTCGGTGAAGTTCGCCACCGTCTTCGGTGCGTGGTTCGGGTACAGCTCGACGGTGATGTCGCCGGCGGTCGTGTGCAGCGTGGCTTCCATGTCCACGATCCTCGCACGAGGCGCGGGACGGTGCGTCACCCGTGCCGGGTGCTGCTCCGGGCCCGCCCTCGGGAGGGTCCGTCGACGCACCGAGTTGGCCGTCGCACATGTATCTGGGCGCCAAACCGTGCAAGATGGGTGCGTGTAGCGTCTGGCGGCACCACCACCAGTGGCTGCCGGAATGTCTTCGAGACGACCAGGGAGAGCAGATGTCGCGCAAGCGCAAGATCATCGAGTCGGAGAAGGTGCGCAAGCAGGCGGCCGAGCTCGGGGCGATCGCGCAGGAACAGGCAGCTGTCGCCGCGAAGCAGGCGGCCGGGCTCGCCGAGCAGGGCAAGGAATGGGCGGGTCCCCGCGTCGAGGCGGCCTACGACTGGGCCGCTCCACGCGTCGAGGCCGCGTACGACTGGGCCGCTCCCCGGGTCGACAAGGCATGGAAGAAGACGGTCTCCGTCACCGCGCCGCGGATCGAGGAGGCCACCGAGCGGGTCCGCCCGGCGGTCGACGACGCGTATGAGCGGATCGTCGACGACTACCTGCCCCGTGTCCAGAAGGCGATGCAGGACGCCGCCAAGGCAGCCGCTGGCACCGACGGTCTGAGCGCCAAGGCCGAGAAGGCCGGTGCCGCTGCCAAGAGCGCGCTGAGCAAGCCGCCCAAGAAGGGGCACGGCGTCGCGAAGGCGTTCGGGTGGGTCGTGGTCGGCACGGTCGCGGCCGGCGCCGGGTACCTGCTGTGGCGCCGCAGCCAGCCGGTGGACGACCCGTGGGCCGAGGAGTACTGGAACGACTCGACGGCGCCCGCTCCCGCCGCGAAGCCCTCCGCCACGGAGAAGCTCACCGCCGCCGCCACCGCGGCGAAGGAGAAGACCACCGAGGTGGCCGGCAAGGTCACCGAGACCGCGAAGGCGAAGGCCGGCGAGGTCAAGGAGAAGGTCGCCGAGGGCGCCGCGGACGCGACGGCGAAGGCGGCCGACGCCACGAGCAGTGCTGCCTCCACCGTCTCCGAGAAGGCCGACGAGGCCAAGGACGAGGCCAACAAGCGTGCTCCGGGCGCCACGCCGGAGACCGGCGGGAGCACGACCTCCAGCTGACCACGTCACCACGAAGGGCCCGGCACCTGCCGGGCCCTTCGTCGTGCCGGTCTGTCGTGCGGCACTAGCTGGGCACGGCGGTGCCGAGCACGTGCGGGAGGCGCGGGAATCCAGGGTCCGGGAACCGGAATCGCTCCATCCGGGTCACCGTGAAGCCCGCAGCCTCGATGGCGCCGACGGTGTCCCGGCCCGTATGGCAACCGCCGGCGATGTGCGGCCAGACTGTGCGGTCGGCGAGGTCCTGCCACCGGACGGTCCGCGGGTCGGTGCCCCGGACGTGCTCGAAGAAGCGTAGCTGGCCGCCGGCCCGTACCACCCGGCGGGCCTCGGTCAGCGCCGCGACCTGGTCCCGTACCGAGCACAGGACGAGCGAGCAGACGACGGCGTCCACCGCCCCGTCGTCGATGGGCAGGCGTTCGGCGACACCGTCCACGACGTCGACCGCCACCGCGGCTCGGGCGCCCGCCTCGCGCAGGCTGCGGCGCAGCCGCGGTTCGGGCTCGAGCGCGCGCACGACGGCAGTGACGGCCGGCGGGTAGTGGGGGAGGTTTCCGCCGTCGCCGGCGCCCACCTCGAGGACCGTCCCGGACAGTCCCTCCAGCAGCCGGTGCCGCAGCTCGTGACCGCCCGCCCGGTCCAGGGCACGGCTCAGCCGCGGATACATGCGTGCGAAGACGGGTCGGTGGACCGTGGGATCGTTCACCGCTCCAGTGTCCTCGCTACGGTTAGCGCGTGACGATCGCCCAGTGGTTGCGCGCCCTGCCCGTGGCCGGCGAGGACCTTCCCGACGTCGACCTGGACCGGCTGCCCGAGGATCCGATCACCCTGGTCGTGGACAGTATCCGGCACGCCGTCGACGCCGGTGTCCCGGCACCGCACGCGATGACGCTCGCCACCGCCGACCCCGCCGGGTTGGTCAGCGCACGTGCGCTGATCCTCAAGGACGCCACGGGCGACCGGCTCGCCTTCGCCACCCGCCGTGACTCCTTCAAGGCCGCCCAGCTGGCCGCCAACCCACGAGCGGCGGTCGTGTTCCTGTGGCCGGCCGTCGGGGACCAGCTCCGCGCGTACGGCCCGGTGATCGACCTCGGCGACGAGGCGTCGGCAGCGGACTTCCTGGCGCGAAACCCGTACTCGCGGGCCAGCTGCGTCACCGGCCACCAGGGCGAGGAGCTTCCGGACCGGGACGTCCACGCGGCGGCCTTCACCGCGGCACTGGAGAAGGTGACCGCGGATCCGGACTACGTGGACCCAGACTGGCGGGCGATGGCCCTCGTCCCCGACGCCGTCGAGTGGTGGCACACCTCGCGCGCGGGTCAGGTGCGCGTGGTCTACGAGCGGGCCGGTGAGGACGCCGCGCGCGTGCGATGGCGCAGGTTCCTGCGCTGGCCCTGAGTGATGGGCCCTGAGCTGGTGGAGCCAACGGGACTCGAACCCGTAACCCCCTGCTTGCAAAGCAGGTGCGCTACCAATTGCGCCATGGCCCCCGATGCGCCGCGACTCGGCACGGCGGAACGGATGTTACGCGATCAGCGCCGCGGCTCCTCGCCGAAGCTGTCGGTGACCTCCGCCCACAGATCGCGCTCCTCGCGGTCCTGGCGGACCTTGAGCCACGCGAGGTAGCCGGCGACGGCGGCGGTTGCCAGCAGCAGTGCCTTCTTCACAGCGTCTCCTCGTCTCCCGGTCCGAAGGAGCGTGACGGGGTGGGCCTAGCTGGACTCGAACCAGCGACCTCTTCCTTATCAGGGAAGCGCTCTAACCGACTGAGCTATAGGCCCGGACAGCCGGTGGAACTGCGGGTTCCTCCGGGTGTGTGCGCTGGGCGCCGAGCAAGACTATCCCACCCGGAGACGGCGTCCCAAACGTGAATGGCCCGCGGGTGACGAGTCTCACGAGCCGCCGGCATCTGCGGCGTGCTGCGCCCCTCAGTCGTCGGTCAGGGTGAGGTGCAGTCCACCGACGAGCGCGGCCGTGATGTTGTACAGGAACGCCATGATGGTGCCCATCGCGGTCAGCAGCAGCACGTCGAACACCGCCACGATCGTGGCGAAGGACATCACCCGGTCGAAGGCCACGTAGTCCAGCAGCTCGAGGAACTCCGGGGAGCCGATGGAGATCAATAGCTCCTCGACGGAGGCGAAGACGTGCATCCTGTCCAGGACGAACCACGCCAGCGCGGCCGCGACGACGATCATGATGCCGATCGCCACCGAGAGCAGGAACGACAGCTTCATGACGGACCAGGGGTCGATGCGGGAGACCGACAGTCGGACGCGTCGTGGGCCCACGACCGGCGTGGGTCCGGCGGCCTCGCCGGGTCCTGCCGGGGCGGCCTCGTGCACGGCGGTGTCCCGCGGGGGCTGTGCCGGGCCGCCGATCCGGTCCTCCAGCCCCTGGCGGAGGGTCTGCGTGCGCGAGTCGTCGCCGGGAGGGGGCGGCGGCGCGCTCGCGCCGTCAGGAGTCGTGCTACTCATCGATGTTCTCCGTCTCCTCGGCGTCTGCGCTGCCGGTGTCGGTCACCGACGCTACCCCGTCGGCCGCGTCCGGCGAGGTTCCTGACGCGGCGGTGTTCGCCGTCGGGTCGTCGGGCGAGGCGGGGACGCCGACCTCGGCGTCGACCTGCCGTTCGACGTTCCGGGCCACGGCGATGATGCGGTCACCCTTGTCGGGTCGGGCGAAGGTGACGCCCTGGGTGTTCCGGCCGGTGAGGTTCACCTCGCTGACCGAGGATCGCACCACCTTGCCGCTGCCCATGATGACGAGGACCTCGTCGTCGTCGCCCACGATGAGGGTGCCGACGAGGTCGCCGCGTTCCTGGACGAGGTTCGCAACCTTGATGCCCAGGCCACCGCGGCCCTGGACGCGGTACTCGGAGACCGTGGTGCGCTTGGCGAACCCGCCCTCGGTGACCACGAACACCTGCGAGTCGTCCCGGACCACGTCCATGCCCAGGAGCTCGTCACCGTCGCGGAACTTCATGCCGGTGACGCCGGAGGTTGCGCGACCCATCGGCCGCAGCGCCTCGTCCGTGGCGGTGAACCGCAACGACTGGCCCTTGCGGGAAACGAGCAGCAGGTCGTCGTCGGAGTTGATCAGGCGCGCGGCGATCACCCGGTCGGGGTTGCCCTCGGCGTCCTCGCGCAGGTTGATGCCGATGACCCCTCCGGTGCGGTTGGAGTCGTACTCCCGTAGCCGGGTCTTCTTCACCAGACCGCGCTGAGTGGCCAGGACGAGGTACTCGGCCTGGTCGTAGTCGCGCAGCGGGACGACCTCGGCGATGGTCTCCCCTGGCTGGAAGGCGAGCAGGTTCGCGACGTGCTGCCCCTTGGCGTCGCGCCCGCCCTCGGGCAGCTCGTACGCCTTGGCCCGGTAGACGCGGCCGAGGTTGGTGAAGAACAGCAGCCAGTGGTGCGTGGTCGTGACGCCGAAGTGGTCCACGACGTCGTCCTCACGCAGCTGCGCACCGCGCACCCCCTTGCCACCGCGCCGCTGGGACCGGTAGTTGTCCACGCGGGTCCGCTTGGCGTAGCCACCTCGGGTGATCGTGACGACCACGTCCTCCTCGGGGATGAGGTCCTCGATGCTCATCTCACCGTCGAACGGCAGGATGTGGGTGCGCCGCTCGTCGCCGTACTTCTCCACGATGGCGGCGAGCTCCTCGCCCACGATGGCGCGCTGGCGCGCCGGGGTGGCGATGATGTCCTTGTAGTCCTCGATCTCGGCGGCCAGGGCCTCGTGCTCGTCGACGATCTTCTGCCGCTCCAGGGCCGCCAGGCGGCGAAGCTGCATGGCAAGGATCGCGTCGGCCTGGATCTCGTCGATGTCGAGCAGCTCGATGAGCCCGGTGCGCGCCTCGTCGACGGTGGGTGACCGGCGGATGAGCGCGATGACCTCGTCGAGGGCGTCGAGCGCCTTGAGGTAGCCGCGCAGGATGTGCATCCGCTCCTCGGCCTTGCGGAGCAGGTACTCGGTGCGGCGAGCGATGACCTCCAGCTGGTGGTGGACCCAGTGCCGGACGAACCCGTCGAGGCTGAGGGTGCGCGGCACGCCGTCAACCAGCGCGAGCATGTTGGCCGGGAAGTTGTCCTGGAGCTGGGTGTGCTTGTACAGGTTGTTCAGCACGACCTTGGCGACCGCGTCCCGCTTGAGCACGATGACCAGACGCTGGCCGTTGCGGCCGGAGGACTCGTCCCGGATGTCGGCGACCCCGGCCAGCCGGCCGTCGCGGACGCCGTCGACGATCTTCTCGGCCAGGCGGTCCGGATTCACCTGGTACGGGAGCTCGGAGACGACCAGGCACTGCCGGCCCTCGATCTCCTCGACCTCGACCACCGCACGCTGGGTGATCGACCCCCGGCCCGTGCGGTACATCTCCTCGATGCCCCGCGTGCCGAGCACCGTGGCGCCCGTCGGGAAGTCCGGCCCCTTGATCCGCAGCATGAGCTCGCCGAGCAGCTCCTCCTTGGAGGCCTCGGGGTGCTCGAGGAACCACTTCACTCCCTCGGCGACCTCGCGGAGGTTGTGCGGCGGGATTCGGGTCGCCATGCCGACGGCGATGCCTTCCGACCCGTTGACCAGGAGGTTCGGGAAACGGGCCGGCAGGACCGCCGGCTCCTGGGTGTGGCCGTCGTAGTTGTCCTGGAAGTCGACGGTCTCCTTGTCGATGTCCCGGACCATCTCCATGGCCAGCGGCGCCATCTTGCACTCGGTGTACCGCGGGGCGGCGGGACCGAGGTTGCCCGGCGAACCGAAGTTCCCCTGGCCGGACACCAGCGGGTGCCGCATGCTCCACGGCTGGACCAGGCGGGCGAGGGCGTCGTAGATCGCCCCGTCGCCGTGCGGGTGGTAGTGCCCCATGACATCGCCGACGACACGGGAGCACTTGGAGAAGCTCGCCTCGGGCCGGTAGCCGCCGTCGTACATCGCGTACAGGACGCGGCGATGGACCGGCTTGAGGCCGTCCCGCACGTCGGGAAGGGCGCGCGCGACGATGACGGACATCGCGTAGTCCAGGTAGGACCGTTGCATCTCGACCTGGAGGTCGACCTGCTCGACCCGGTCCCGCACAGCGATCGGCTCGCTCGGGTTCTCCGGAGTGGTGTCCTCGGGTGGCTGCGTCACTGGTTTCTCTCAGCTCTCGATGTCTGTCGCGGACGACGTACGGCGTGTCGACATACCTGCGGTGCTCGCTGGCGCTCGCTCCTCATATGTCGTGCCTGACGTCGACATACCTGCGGTGCTCGCTGGCGCTCGCTCCTCATATGTCGAGGAACCTCACGTCGTGGGCGTTGCGCTGGATGAACGTGCGGCGGGACTCCACGTCCTCGCCCATGAGGATGGAGAACATCTCGTCGGCGGCCGCGGCGTCCTCGATGGTCACCTGGCGGAGCGTGCGGGTCTCCGGGTTCATGGTGGTCTCCCACAGCTCCTGGTCGTTCATCTCGCCCAGGCCCTTGTACCGCTGCACGCCGCCCTCCTTCGGCAGCTTCCTGCCGGCCTTGGCGCCCTCGGCGAGGAAGGCGTCCCGCTCGCGGTCGGAGTACACGTACTGGTGCTCGGCGTTGGTCCACTTCAGCCGGTACAGCGGCGGCTGCGCGAGGTAGACGTGGCCACCCTCGACCAGCGGTCGCATGTAGCGGAAGAGCAGGGTGAGCAGCAGCGTGGAGATGTGCTGGCCGTCGACGTCGGCGTCGGCCATGAGCACGATCTTGTAGTACCGCAGCTTGGCGATGTCGAAGTCCTCGGCGATGCCGGTCCCGAACGCGGTGATCAGCGCCTGGATCTCCTGGTTGCCGAGCGCCTTGTCCAGCCGCGCCTTCTCGACGTTGAGGATCTTGCCGCGCAGCGGCAGGATCGCCTGGCGCTCGGGGTCCCGGCCCTGGACGGCGGAGCCGCCGGCCGAGTCACCCTCGACGAGGAAGATCTCCGAGATCGTCGCGTCGCGGCTGGAGCAGTCCTTGAGCTTCCCCGGCATCGACGCCGACTCGAGCAGGCCCTTGCGGCGGGTGGCCTCGCGCGCCTTCCGGGCGGCGAGCCGGGCCGCGGCCGCCTGCTGGGACTTCCGGAAGACGTCTCGCGCCTCGTTCGGGTGCGCATCCAGCCAGTCGCCGAGGTGGGTGTAGAGCTGGCTCTGCACGAAGGTGCGTGCCTCGGTGTTGCCGAGCTTGGTCTTCGTCTGGCCCTCGAACTGCGGCTCGCCCAGCTTGACGGAGATGACGGCGGTCAGTCCCTCGCGGATGTCCTCGCCGACGAGGTTGTCGTCCTTCTCCTTCAGCAGACCCTTGTCACGGGCGTACTTGTTCATCAGCGAGGTCAGCGCCGCCCGGAAGCCCTCCTCGTGCGTACCGCCCTCGGTGGTGTTGATGGTGTTCGCGTAGGTGTGGACCGACTCGGAGAATCCGGAGGTCCACTGCATCGCGATCTCGACCGAGATCTGCCTGTCCTGGTCCTCGGCCTCGAGGCTGATGATCTCGGGGTGGATGACGTCGACCTTCTTGGTCGAGTTGAGGTGCTCGACGTAGTCCTGCAGGCCCCGGTCGTACCGGTAGGAGACCTCGCGGTGGTCGGCACGAGGGTCGTCGGCCGTGCCGCTCTCGTCCCCGGTGATCTCGTCGCCGACGTCGGTCACGCCGGCCCGCTCGTCCACGAGCGCGATCTGCAGGCCCTTGTTGAGGAAGGCGTACTGCTGGAACCGGCCGCGCAGAGTCTCGAAGTTGTACTCGGTCGTCTCGAAGATGTCGCCGTTGGCCCAGAAGGTGACCGTGGTCCCGGTCTCGTCGGTCGGCTCCCCCTTGACGAGGGGACCGGTCGGGATACCGTCGACGAAATCCATCCGCCAGGTGAAGCCGTCGGTCTTGACCTCGACCTCGAGGCGGTGGGACAGCGCGTTGACGACAGACACTCCGACGCCGTGCAGGCCGCCGGACACCGCGTAGCCCCCGCCGCCGAACTTCCCGCCGGCGTGGAGGACGGTGAGGACGACCTCGACCGCCGGCTTGCCCTCGCTCTCGACCACGCCGACCGGAATGCCGCGGCCGTTGTCCACGACCCGCAGGCCACCGTCGGGCAGGATCGTGACCGCGATGGTGTCGCAGTACCCGGCGAGCGCCTCGTCCACGGCGTTGTCCACGACCTCGTAGACGAGGTGGTGAAGACCGCGCTCACCGGTGGAGCCGATGTACATGCCGGGACGCTTGCGAACCGCCTCGAGGCCCTCGAGAACGGTAATGTTCTCGGCGCCGTAGCTCGAGGGCACCGTCCCCGGGCTGGCTACCGAGGGTGCCGCCTCTGCCGCGGTCTCGGCCATGGTCTCGTCGGTCTCGGCAGCGTCGGCACGGTGGTCAGCCACGTCGTAGGCTCTCCTCGTCTCGCGGGCAGCGCGCCACACCACCACCCGCGCACGGGACGGGGGTGGGGGCCACCGCATGAACCCTTCGGACGCGCGTCGGCGTCCTGTGGGCGTGTCGGTCCATTCTACAGCGATAGAGCCACGAACCACGAATATCCACAGGAATTTCCACAGGGCCGTGTCGCGCTTCACGAACCCTGCGGAGGACGCCTCAGCCGTAGGTGTCGCGCGGACCTCGGCCGCGCACGGATCGGCGGCCGTGCTTCCAGCTCGGACCGCCCGGACCGAGCACCGTGATCCCGGTGACGACGCCCTCGCCGACCTCTTCGGCCAGGCGCTTCTCGAGCTGGGGCAGCAGGAGACGAACCTGCGTGGCCCAGGCGGTCGACGAGGTGCGCAGGACCAGCGCGCCCTCGTCGAAGGCCTCGACCTCGCAATGGTCGGCGACCTGGTCGCCGACGATCTCGCGCCAACGTCCTACCACCCCACCCACGCTCAGCGGCACGCTCCAGCCGCGCTCGGCGAGCAGCCGCTCCGCCAGGCCGCTCAACGGTTGCGGGTCCCTGCGCGAAGGCCCGGGGCCACTGATGCCGTAGCCGATGCCGGGGCCGGGGCGCCAGGTCCGGACGCCGTCGGGAGCTGCCTGGTCGGCCGTCTCCCCGCGTTCGACGGCCGCGCCGTCGGCCCTGCGCCGCCGGCGGGGTGCGCTGCGCCGGAACCCCTTGTCACGGGCCGCCTCGCGTGCCCGCTCCAGTGCGAGCCGCGCGACGGCGTCGCGCTCGTCGCGCTCCGGTCGCTCCGGGCGCTCACGCGCGTCGTCCTCAGGCACGGGTCACCTGCCCCTCACGCACCTCGAACCGTGTTCCGGCGAGCCTGCTGGGGACATCCTCCGCCACGGCCGCGGTGATCAGCACCTGCTGCGCGTCCGCCACCATCTCCGCCAGCCGATCCCGGCGGCGGCTGTCGAGCTCGGCGAACACGTCGTCGAGGATGAGCACCGGCTCGCCGTCCGTGCCCCACGGCGACGCCTCGTCGTCGCGCAACAGCTCGTACGAGCCCAGCCGCAGCGCGAGCGCGTAGGACCAGGACTCGCCATGACTCGCGTACCCGCGCGCCGGCAGCGTCCCGAGCGTCAGGGCCACGTCGTCCCGGTGCGGACCGACGAGCGCGACGCCCCGGTCGATCTCACGGTCCCGCAGCCGTCCCATGGCCGCCAGCAGCCGGTCCCGGACAGCCGGCGTGTCCAGCAGCGCGGTCTCCCGGTCGGCGACCGCCGTGCGCGCCGCGTCGGCCGCCTCGCCGGTACCCCCGAGGAGCTCGGGCCCGGGATCGGGAGCCTCGTCGACCGCGTCGATGCTGGCCCGGTAGTCGATCCGCGCACCACCTTGCCCCGCGCTGACCTGCTCGTAGGCATCGGCGACGTAGGGACGCAGCTGCTGGATCACGCGCGTGCGTGCGGACACCAGCTGTGCTCCCGCCTGTGCCAGGGAGGCGTCCCACACGTCGAGGGTCGACAGGTCCAGGTCGGCACCACGCCGTCGTGCCGCGGCCGCCGACTTCAGCAGCGCGACGCGCTGCCGCAGCACCTTGTCGTACTCGCTGCGCAGTGCCGCCAGGCGGGGGGTGAGAAGCACCACGAGATCGTCGAGGAACCGTCGCCGCTGTGCCGGGTCACCCTTGACGAGTTCCAGATCCTCCGGCGCGAACACGACCGTGCGGATCACGCCGAGGACGTCGCGCGTCTTCACCGGCGCCCGGTTGAGGCGGGCACGGTTCGCCTTGCCGGCCACGATCTCCAGCTCGACCACGGTGGGCCGATCACCGTGGACCACCTTCGCCCGGACCACGGCACCGGGCGTGCCCTGACGCACGAGGGCGGCGTCGGCGGCCACCCGGTGGCTGGAGAAGGTCGACAGGTAGGCGATCGCCTCGACGATGTTGGTCTTGCCCTGGCCGTTCGGTCCGACGAACGCGGTGACGCCACGGTCCAGTCCGAGGACGAGCTCGTGGTAGGACCGGAAGTCGTCAAGGGCGAGGTCGGAGACGTACATCGGCGTCTCCACCTGCCCTTCTGCGACGGTCCTTGCTACTCCGGGTCGACTGCTGGATCGGGTGTGCCGGTGGCCGTCGGTGCCGCGCCCGGGTCAGCCGCCTTGACCGAGTGTCCGCCGAACTGCTTCCGCAGCGCGGCGACGGCTCGCATCGCGGAGGAGTTCGGCAGGCGTGAGGAGAACCGCGCGAACAGCGCCGCCGAGATGACCGGGACCGGCACGGCCTCGTCGATCGCCTCCATGATGGTCCAGCGCCCTTCGCCGGAGTCCTCGACCCAGCCGGTGATGTCGTCCAGCCCGGGGTCTTCCTGCACGGCTCGCACCATGAGATCCAGGAGCCAGGACCGCACCACGGTGCCGCGCCGCCAGGCGGTGAACACCGCGCCGACGTCGGGGATCAGATCCTCGCGGGACTCCAGCAGCTGGTAGCCCTCGGCGTACGCCTGCATGAGGCCGTACTCGATCCCGTTGTGCACCATCTTGGCGTAGTGCCCGGCACCCACCGGACCCGCGTGCACGAACCCCTCCTCGCGCGGTCCCTCGGGACGCAGCGCGTCGAAGACCGGCATCAGCAGGTCGATGTCGTCCTTCTCGCCTCCGGCCATCAGCCCGTAGCCGTTGTCCCGGCCCCAGACGCCCCCGGAGACGCCCACGTCGACGTACCGCACCCCCTGCGCGGACAATGTCGCGGCGTTGGCCTTGTCCTCCTGGAAGTGGGAGTTGCCACCCTCGACCACGACGTCGTCCTCGTCGAGCAGGTCGGCGAGATCGCGCAGCACCGCGGCGGTGGGCTCACCGGCCGGCACCATCACCCACACCACCCGACGCGGTTGCGGCAGCGCCGCCACCAGGTCGGCGAGGCTCGCCACCTCGCTGGTCTCGGGGTTCATGTCGAAGCCGGTGACCTCGATGCCCGCGGCACGCAGCCGTTCGACCATGTTGCCGCCCATTCGGCCGAGTCCGACCATGCCGATGTGCATTGTGATCCCTCCTCGCTTCGGCTGCTGATGGACGTGCGGGCCGACGCCGATCAGGCGGCGAACCGGATCGGCATGAGCAGGTACCGGAACGCCGTCGAGTCCTCGCCGTCGAGCTCGTCCTGACCGGTCATCACGGCGGGCTTGGACGGGTGGGTGAACGACATCCGCACGAAGGGCGTGGTCAGCGCGGCGAGGCCGTCGAGCAGGTAGAACGGGTTGAACGCGGTGGTGATCGCTTCGCCGGTGAACGAGGCCTCCAGCGCCTCGGACGCCTGGGCGTCGTCGCCCTGACCGGCCTCGAGGACCACCTGGCCCTCGCTGAAGGACAACCGCACGGGGGTGTTGCGCTCCGCCACCAGGCTGACGCGTCGCGCCGCCTCGATGAGCTGCTGGGTGCTCACGACGGCGTACGACGTCGTCGAGTCCGGGAAGAGACGGCGCACGGGCGGGTAGTCCCCCTCGACCAGCAGCGACGTCGTCCTCCGGCCGCCGGCCTTGAATCCCACGAGCGCGGAGGGTCCCGTGGCGCCGTCACCCGCCAGGGCGACGTCGACCGAGCCGGCGCTCGTCATCGACTTCGCGACGTCGGAGAGCGTGCGGGCACGCACGAGCGCCGCCGTCGAGACCGACGGCGAGGACGGGCTCCAGGTCAGCTCGCGCATGGCCAGGCGGTACCGGTCGGTCGCCAGGAGCGTGATCTTCTCGCCCTCGATCTCCACCCGCACACCGGTCAGCAGCGGCAGCGTCTCGTCCCTGCTGGCGGCGATCGTCACCTGACCGACGGCCTCGGCGAGCACATCGGCGTCCACCGTGCCGGTGACGTCGGGCATACCGGGCAGCGCGGGGTAGTCGTCGACGGGCATCGTCAGCAGGGTGAACCTGGACGCGCCGCAGGTGAGGACCACCTTGGACCCGTCGAGCTGGACGTCGACCGGCTTGGCCGGGAGCGCCTTGCAGATGTCGGCGAGCAGGCGTCCCGACACGAGCACCTCGCCCGCGTCCTCGACCTCGGCCGCGGTCTCCGAGCGTGCCGAGATCTCGTAGTCGAAGCTCGAGAGCGTCAACGTTCCCTCGGAGCCCGCCTCGAGACGGACGCCGGCGAGCACGGGCACCGGCGGCCGCGTCGGGAGGGAGCGTGCCGTCCAGGTGACAGCCTCGGCCAGGACGTCACGTTCGACCCGAAACTTCACGATGGATGACCTTCTCTCGATGACCTGGTTCGACGCCGGCACGCAGGGTGCATGGCAGGCCAACCCTATGTGAGGGAACCGACGTGTCGGTAGATCCGTGGCGGACTCGAATGACAGAGGTGTCAGTGTCTCCTCAGCGTCCGCTCGGTGTCTCCTCGGATCGCGTCATTCGGCATCGGGAACCAGGGTCGGGTCAGCACTGGTGGTTCTCCACACCCCTCTCGAATGACAAAGGTCGTCAGCGTCATCGCACTTGTGGAGAGTGTGGAGAAGCGGCGTCGCCGCAGGTCAAGGGGACACCGGGGATGTGGGCGCCGTCGTGGTCACGGCTGTGTGCTCCCGTGTGTGGCAGTGGATCGAGCCGCTGTCCCCGGGTCGCGTCCACGACGGGAATGTCATTCGTCCACTGCCGGCGGGCAGGTTGTCCACCGCTATCCACAGTCTTGTGCACAACTGTGTATCGCGTACCTCGCGGGGCGCGGACCTGGCAAGCCCCGTCTCGGGGATCGGGCATCCGGCGGACCGGGGAGCAGACGACCTCCGGCGCGGCGCTGGGCAGAGCCGTGCTAGGCGCTGCGAGCCTTCTGCTTGATCCGGTTCGTCAGCTCGGTGACCTGGTTGAAGGTCGAGCGCTTCTCGGCCATCTGCTCGCGGATCTTGCGGTTCGCGTGCATGACGGTGGTGTGGTCGCGGCCGCCGAAGAGCTGACCGATCTTGGGCAGCGACAGGTCGGTGAGCTCTCGGCAGAGGTACATGGCGATCTGACGGGCGTTGACCAGAACCCGGGAGCGGTCCGCGGAGCAGAGCGCCTCGATGGTGATCGAGAAGTAGTTCGCCGTCTGGCTCATGATCAGCGACGGGGTGATGTCCTCGCCCTCGGGGTCCGTGATGAGGTCCTTGAGGACCATCTCGGCGAGGGACAGCTCGACCGGCTGACGGTTGAGGTTCGCGAATGCGGTGACGCGGATCAGGGCGCCCTCGAGCTCGCGGATGTTGGTGGAGATCCGGGACGCGATGTACTCGAGCACCTCGGGTGAGGCCTGGAGGTTCTCGTTGACCGCCTTCTTGCGGAGGATCGCGATGCGGGTCTCGAGGTCGGGCGGCTGGACGTCGGTGAGCAGCCCCCACTCGAACCGGGAGCGCAGCCGGTCCTCGAAGCCCTCGAGCTGCTTGGGCGGCAGGTCGGAGGTGATGACTACCTGCTTGTTGTCGTTGTGCAGGGAGTTGAACGTGTGGAAGAACTCCTCGACGGTCTGCTCCTTGCCGCCCAGGAACTGGATGTCGTCGACGAGCAGGACGTCGACGTTGCGGTAGCGGCGCTGGAAGACCTCGGCCTTGTCGTCCCGGATGGAGTTGATGAAGTCGTTGGTGAACTCCTCGGAGTTCACGTACCGCACGCGGATGCCCGGGTACAGGTTCCGGGCATAGTGCCCGATCGCGTGCAGCAGGTGGGTCTTGCCCAGCCCGGACCCGCCGTAGATGAACAGCGGGTTGTACGCCTTGGCGGGTGCCTCGGCGACGGCGGTCGCGGCGGCGTGGGCGAACCGGTTGGACGAGCCGGTGACGAAGGTCTCGAACGTGTACTTCGGGTTCAGCCGGGCAGAGTCGGGCCCGGGATCCTCGACCGAGCTGCCGCGGTCGGCGGAGGTGCGCTGGGGGAAGGGCCGGTCCTCGTGCGGTGGGGCAGGGGTACGGGCCGTGGGGGCGCTGGGGTGGTCGGACTCGGCGGGGCTGGCGGTGCTCGGTGCCGGTGCCGTGTCCTCGAGCGTGGGGTCCACGGTCACCGCGAACCGGACCGGCTCGCCGACCACCTCTGCAAGCGCCTCGGTGATGGGTACCCGGGCACGGGTCTCGAGGAAGTCCTTGGCGAAATCGCTCGGTACGGCGAGCAGGATGGTGCCGTCGATGACACCGAGGGGTCGTGTGAGGCCGACGAAGGCCAGCTGCGCACGGCCGATCTCGCCGCGGGACGTGAGGAGATCGACGGCCCGGGACCAGCTTTCAGTGATCGGTTGGTTCTCCGGCAACGGCGTTTCCCCCCGGGCGGCTGAGTGTCGTGCGGCGTGACCGACGAGCGGCTGAAGATCGAAGTCTCCCACGACAGTGCCTCGTCCACATCGTTGTCCACAAGTGTGGGTACGTTGTCGAGCGTTCATCGTGGCGTCATCGTGCGGATCCTGCCGGGTGGTTGCACCGCGCGTGTGGGGCCCTCTGAATGTGGCTGGGTCCACAGGTGTGCACAGGTGGGGACGATTGACCGGGTACCGGGCCTCACGTATCGTGATGAGGCCGTCTCGACGGACTGGTGTCCGCGACCGGGTGGTCGCGAGCCGTCCCGTGGACCAGAGCAGGACCTTGTGCATCGTGCCCCGAGACGCGCGGGGCCTGACGAAGACCTAGCGTTTTGGAGTACTGCCGTGAGCAAGCGCACTTTCCAGCCGAACAACCGGCGCCGGGCCAAGGTGCACGGGTTCCGCCTCCGCATGCGCACCCGCGCCGGCCGCGCGATCCTGTCCGCGCGCCGTCGCAAGGGACGCGCGAAGCTCTCCGCCTGACGTCCCGGTGCTGCCGGCCCGGAACCGGATGCGCCGCTCGGTGGACTTCACCGACGCCGTCCGCCGGGGGGCACGGGGAGGGGCACGGCGACTCGTCGTGCATCTGACGCGGAGAACCTCGACAGCCACGCCGACGGGCGACCGCGATCCAGATCAGGATCCGGTCCTCGTCGGTTTTGTCGTGCCCAGGGCGGTCGGTGGCGCGGTGACCCGCAACACGGTGAAGCGGCGCCTGCGAGCTCTGATGGCAGACCGTGTCGGCGAGCTCGACCCCGGCCAACGTGCCGTGGTGCGCGCCCTGCCCCCTGCGGCCGGAGCCACGAGCGCGGAGCTCGCCAAGGACCTGGACGCAGCGCTCGCAACGGCACGACGACGGAACCGGCCCGCGAGCGGAGCCCGACGATGAGTGCCGGGCACGGCGCCGCGGAGGGCAGGCCGACCCGCAACCCGCTCGCCTGGCTCTTGGTCCTCGTGGTCCGGGCGTACCAGACGATCGTCTCGCCGTGGTTGCCGCCAACCTGCCGGTACTACCCCTCGTGCTCGACGTACGCCGTGAGATCGTTGCGCCGGCACGGGTTCATCAAGGGCACCGCACTCGCGGCGTGGCGGCTGCTGCGATGCAATCCCTGGAGCCGAGGCGGCGTCGACCACGTCCCGCCGCGGGGCCGGTGGTCCACCGGATGGCAGGAAGACGGGGACGGTGACGACGGCCTGACTGTTCAGGCCGGTTCGGGCCACACGGAGCGAGCACGTACGCTCGAGGTAGATACGCGTGGGGCGCGCGGACGCGCGCCGCAGGACAGCTAGGAGCACACACCGCATGGACTGGTTCGACACAATCCTCTACCCGCTGAAGTGGGTCGTGGCGTGGATCATGGTGGGAGTCCACGACGGTCTGGTGTTCCTCGGCTTCTCTGAGGGGTCGGGCCTTGCGTGGGTGCTGTCCATCGTCGGCCTGACCGTGGTCATCCGGATCCTCCTCATCCCGCTGTTTTTCAAGCAGATCAAGGCTGCTCGCGGCATGCAGCTGATCCAGCCCGACCTGCAGAAGCTGCAGAAGAAGTACAAGGGCAAGACGGACCCGGCGTCTCGTCAGAAGATGCAGCAGGAGATGATGGCGCTCTACCGCGAGCACGGGACCAACCCGTTCGCGTCGTGCCTGCCGATCCTGCTGCAGATGCCGATCTTCTTCGCTCTGTTCCGCGTCCTGAGCTCGTTGGTCCCGCTCTCGCGCGGTGAGTACGGGAACGGTGAACGGGATTCGATCGGCCCCATCACGCAGGAGATCGCCCAGCAGGCGGAGAGCTCGACCCTGTTCGGTGCTCCGATCTCCGAGACGTTCCTCGGCTCCGACCTGATGAGCGTCAAGATCGTCACCGCGGTCCTCATCGTCGTCATGTCGGCGACGTCGTTCCTCACCCAGCGCCAGCTGACGATGAAGAACATGCCGGCGTCGGCGCTGGACAACCCGATGGCACGTCAGCAGCGGATGCTGATGTACCTGTTCCCGTTGATCTTCGCCTTCTCGGGCGTCTACTTCCCGATCGGTGTGCTGATCTACTGGTGCGTCTCGAACCTGTGGTCGATGGGTCAGCAGTTCTACACCATTCGTAAGCAGCCCGCCCCGGGCTCGGAGGCCTACAAGGCCCGACAGGAGCGCATCGCGAAGAAGCGGGCGAAGAAGGGGCTGCCTCCCGAGGAGGAAGAGGTCAAGCCCGAGGAGACCACGCCGGCCAAGCCCGCGGGGCAGCGGGTCCAGCCCAAGCGCAAGGACCGGGCGAAGAAGGCGGGAGAACCGAAGCCGGCCGGCCCGGCGACCAACGGGCAGGCGGAGGACGGCCAGAACGCCGGTTCGTCGCCCGACGAGGGGCCTATCGGCAAGGACGGCCTCACGCCCGCGGAGCGCGCGCAGAAGCGGTACGACGAGCGGGCGGCCCAGCGGCGCGCGGCCGCGGCGAGGCGCAAGGCACAGGCGAAGAACCGCGGCCGTGGCTGACACCGGCTCGGCACCGACCCAGCCGCACGACGGCATCGAGAGAAGAGGAACGACTGACGTGAGCGAGGAGACCCAGGCCGTCGCCGACAGCACGGAGCCGGCGGACATCAAGCGGCTCGAGGAGGAAGGCGAGATCGCCGCCGACTACCTCGAGGAGCTGTTGGACATCGCCGACCTCGACGGCGACATCGACATCGACGTCGACCACGGCCGGGCTGCGGTGGAGATCGTCTCCGAGGAGGACGGCTCCCGTTGGCTGAAGCGCCTCGTCGGGGACGACGGCGAGGTCCTCGACGCGGTCCAGGAGCTGACGCGCCTGGCCGTGCAGGCGAAGACCGGGGTGCGGAGCCGCCTGATGCTGGACATCGCGGGGTTCCGTCGCGGCCGCAAGGCCGAGCTGACGCGAATCGCCGAGGAGGCCATCGCCGAGGTGCGGTCCTCCGGTGAGCGGCGCGACCTGCTTGCGATGAACCCCTTCGAGCGCAAGGTGGTTCACGACGTCGTCGCCGCAGCAGGACTCGTGAGCGACTCCGAGGGCGCGGAGCCCGAGCGGCACGTCGTCATCTACCCGGCCTGATGACGTCGGACCCCGTCGAGGTCCCGACCGAGGAGGTCCGGGCCCTCTTCGGTCTCGGCTGGGCGCCGGTGGAGCACTTCGCGCGGCTGCTGGTCGAAGAGGGTGAGCTTCGGGGACTGATCGGTCCGCGTGAGCTCCCGCGGCTGTGGACCCGTCACCTCGTCAACTCTGCGGCGGTTGCGCCGTTCATCCATCCGGACAGCGAGGTCGCCGACGTCGGATCTGGGGCCGGCTTCCCGGGTGTGGTGCTGGCGGCCATGCGGCCGGACGTCGAGATGCATCTGGTCGAGCCCATGGAGCGTCGAGTGGCGTGGCTGACCGACGTGGTGGACGAGCTCGGCCTGGACAACGTCACGATCCACCAGGCGAGGGCGGAGGAGCTCCACAAGAAGATCGCCTTCGACGCGGTGACGGCACGTGCAGTCGCTGCGATGGACAAGCTCGCCAGGTGGACGCTGCCGCTCGTCCGTGGCGGTGGGCGCCTTGTCGCGCTCAAGGGCCAGCGCGCGGCCGCGGAGGTCGACGCGGCCAAGTACGTGCTCCGAAAGCTCGGGGGCGTTGACGTTCGCGTGGAGAGTGTCGCGCCCTTGGCCGGCGGCGAGCCGACCACGGTTGTCGTGGTCGAGAAGCGCGGCTGACGCACGGGAAAGCGTATTCCAGACGGTACTCGTCCTAATTGCATCGGGTGTGCGAGGCTGTGGCGTCGCCACCGCTCAGCGGCGCCTCATGAGCCGGTATCGGCCCGGACGCCCGTTTCAGGGATATTTTGGGGACGAGGGCCTTCTCGTCTCCTCGGTTGTCACACGTTCCACGTCGCGCGCGTCGACCCGTTACGGGGGTGCACCACGTTGGTGCACCGTTTCCCACCTCGGCGTGCGAATCGGAGCGTCTCCGTTCCACGTGAAACACGGGCGCCCTATGCGGGGATGCGAGGACAGTGCAAGCTCACAACTCCGGCACGGAAGCTCGATGCCCGACACAGCTCGGCCAGAGGGTTCCGACGACCTACGGAACAGGATCGTCGTACCGCCACGGGTGTGTACGCCTGATCCCGCGGCAGTGACCGGGACAGTCTCACGCTCGAGAGAGACGGAGCTATACGGATCGGAATGAGCTCAGCGGCCATGACGTGGGCCGGCTGGCGATGTGCTTGGAGGGCAGCGGTGAGGAGTCGACGTGCGACGTGACCGTCGGTGACGTACGTAGCGTCGCAACAACGTCGCGAGGCCAGATCCTGAACCGCCGGAACATGACACCGGCGCCGCGCGCGACTGCGACGAAGTCTCGATGCCCGCTGGATGCGGCTTCGCAACTCGAATGATCCGCACCCTTTCGTTCCGACCGTCTGGGAGGGTGTATCACGTGAATCGTCGGCAGCGAGTTCCGTTTAGCGGACCTGTTCCTGTCTAGTGCGTCGAAGCACGGCCCGTATCGCCCGCTCTCCTGGTTCATGCCGACGCCACGGATGGACTGGCCATGGTCGGCGACGTAGGCAGGCGCAGAGGACCCGGAGGACCGTGCCGCAGTGGACCCGTCGGGGCGGTGCTCGCGGAAGGCACACGCTCGTTGCGGCGAGAGGGCCGTTCCACGTGGAACCTGCGAGTACCGGCGCAGGCGGCTGATCGACTGCGTCCGTGCGGACTGGCGACCGAAGAAGAGGCAGTGGCGATGCCCTGAGCCGTAGCGGCGGGCCAAGTCACAAAGGTGGCGCCCAACGGACCAGCGAGCAAGGATCGCGGGCCCATATGAAGCCGGGTGAGACGGGGTCAGGAACTCACTGGTCGGCGTGACGGAAGCGGTCCCCCGTGGAGTTCTGGTCCGGTGGCGTCGTCCAGCTGAGCGCAATCGGTCCGGTTTCACGTGGAACCACGTGCAGCGGCTGAGGGCACGCTGTTGCGTCACGAAGGTGATTCAGGAACGCCTGCGAGCCCAGCGGGAGCCGCCCTGTGAGAGCCGCTGGGGACAGTGATCGCGATACGAACGTGATCTGTTGTCGACGGCGATAGCCCTCGAGACATCCGTTCCCTGGGGCGGCCGGTCCTAGGAGAAGTCCATTCCTTGCGCAACGCGACTGGCGTGGCGCGACGATGCCGCGACTGCGCACCAAGCGGCCGGCTAAGCGCGATGGCGGCGATGGATGGGGGGCCTCGGCTGTGCACAGAGCACCCCGGTGGTCGTGGGTGTTCGTGACGTTAAGGCCAGAGGTATTGCGACTGGGAGAAGGGCCACGATGCGGCGCCTGGTGGCCACAGCTATGCCGCGGTGCCGCCGTTCAGCCCGTGCGCGTCGCGGCGGAAGCACCCGGTGGGCCCGGACGCCAGTGTTGCGCCGCTTGCCGTACGACAAGAACGGCGTGCGCCAGACACTGGTGTGTGCCGCGCGGATGATTGGGACAGGGCTAGTGCGCGGTTCCACGTGAAACATGTATCCGGAGTAGAGACCACCATCGGTGCGGGCACTGGGTCGGGTATGTGCATTCGTGTGGTCGGAGCAGCGATCGACGTGAGCGCTCCCACCTCCCCTCGACAAGGGGCCGACGCGCTCCTCGTGGGGCGACAGGCGTTGGATGTGGACACGGCAAAGAGTTCTCGTCGGTGACTGCGTGGTGCAGGCCTTTCCGTGCCTGACCGACGGGCAACTCTGGGCCGTCCGCTACCGAACGCGCCAAGGCCGCCTCTGCGGCGCCTGGTTCCACGTGGAACGCGGCCCGGCGCGAGCAGGACGAGTGGTGACGATCCCAAAGCCGGGGCACGGGCGGTCGCTGGCACCATCGGAACGGGGGCAGATGCGGTCGGACCGGGACGGCGCGGTGGTGGGTCCGCCTGGTCGTGGCCCGGCGTGACTGCTGCACAGCTACACCGCGCGATCGGCCCTCTTCGGGGCGCCGACGAATGGTGTGTCGGCTGCGGTGGCGCAACTCGGTCGCGGTCGCGGCACTGAGCGTTCCACGTGAAACTGGGCGTTCCACGTGAAACGGGCACATGTCTGGCCGCGAACACTGCCGAGGACCTGCCCAAGGCTCACGTGAAACCGGCGGGTATGCACCGCGGATACCGTTGTGATGACCGTCCCCTAGTTCCACGTGAAACACGGCGCCGGCGTCACGCGCACAGGGTGCAGACGACTCGCTGGACACCTCCGCGGCGAGGTGGGTCTCCTCGCTTACGATTGCCCGAGACCAGGTCATCGAATGAAGGGGACCACGTGTCTTCCCACGAGAATTCCGTCACGGGCGGGAGCATCGGCGCAGGTCAGAGCGCTGTCGGCCCCGACGACCGGCGGCGAGCGGCACTGCTGCGGTCCGTCCCCGAGGCGGATGACACCACTCCTCTCGCGGCGCAGCTGGCGGAGGATGCGCGTAAGCGGATCCAGCTACACGGGGCGACATTCGAGAAGCCATCGGAGACCCGGATCTTCACGATCGCGAACCAGAAGGGCGGCGTGGGCAAGACGACCACCGCGGTGAACATCGCTGCCGCGTTGGCAACGGGTGGCCTGAACGTCCTCGTGATCGACAACGACCCGCAGGGCAATGCGTCGACGGCACTCGGACTCGAGCACCACGCAGGCACGCCATCGATCTACGACGTGGTGATCGACGACGTGCCCCTGTCGGATGTGATCCAGCCGTGCGAGGAGATCCCTGGACTGTACGGAGCCCCGGCGACCATCGATCTGTCAGGTGCCGAGATCGAGCTGGTCTCGATGGTGGCGCGCGAGAACCGGCTACGTAACGCGCTGCGTGATCACATGGACTGGCGGGACGAGAACGATGAGCCGCGCTTCGACTACATCATCGTCGACTGCCCACCAAGTCTTGGCCTGCTGACCATCAACGCGTTCGTGGCGGCACGTGAAGTCATCATTCCGATCCAGTGCGAGTACTACGCCCTAGAAGGGCTGAGTCAGCTGCTGAAGAACATCGAGCTCATTCGGGGACACCTGAATCCAGAGCTCCACGTGTCAACAATATTGTTGACAATGTTCGACAAGCGCACGAACCTCGCTCGCGAGGTTGCCGCGGAGGTGCGCCAGCACTTCCCCGCGCAGACGCTCGACGCCACGATTCCGCGCTCCGTGCGGATCTCAGAGGCGCCGAGCTACGGCCAGACCGTGCTCACGTACGACGCCGGCTCGACCGGCGCGCTGGCCTACCTGGAGGCAGCCAAGGAGATCGCGGCTCGAGCCGCCACGCCCGTTGAGTCGGCAACCGCCGAGAAGGAGAACTCATGAGTGAGAAGCGTCGAGGCCTCGGCCGTGGGATCGGAGCCCTGATCCCGTCCGCTCCAGCCGAGACGGCAGAGCCGGCCGAATCGGGGGCAACGGTGGCGACGCTCAGCCGGCCGACGGACATCTTCTTCCCGGGATCGGCGCCGTCGGGCGAGGAGTCTGCGCCCGACGGCGACGACGGAAAGAAGTCCTCTACCCGGTCGCTCATGGAGCCTGGCAAGCGGCGGACCAAGAACCGGTCCGCCAACGGCAAGGGCACCTCCAGGAAGCGTGCAGAGATGCCCAAGGTCGAGGTGATGTCGAGCCAGACCACCGACGACACGCCGGGGGATGCCGAGGAGAGCACGTCCGGTCGGTCGGCGGCATCCAAGAAGGCTGCGCGCGCGGAGCGGGAGGCGGGTGCGCCGACGAGGCGGGACTCGTCCCGCGACCAGGACGCGTCCGGGACGGACGAGGAACTCGTGCCAGTGCCCGGCGCAACCTTCGCCGAGCTTCCGGTCGACCAGATCACGCCGAACACGCGGCAGCCCCGTGAGGTGTTCGACGAGGAAGAGCTCGACGAGCTTGCCGCCTCGATCCGCGAGGTCGGTGTGCTGCAGCCCGTGGTGGTGCGCCGTCTACCCGACGCCACCGAGGACGGTGCGGAGTACGAGCTGATCATGGGCGAGCGCCGCTGGCGCGCATCCAGGATGGCCGGCAACGACACGGTCCCCGCGATCGTTCGCGACACGAGCGACGGGGACCTGCTGCGTGACGCCCTGCTCGAGAACCTCCACAGGTCGGACCTGAACCCGCTGGAGGAGGCCGCCGCGTACAACCAGCTGCTGGAGGACTTCGGCTGCACGCACGACGAGCTCGCCACGAGGATCGCGCGGTCCCGCCCGCAGATCTCGAACACCCTTCGCCTGATGAAGCTGCCCCCCTTGGTTCAGCGTCGGGTCGCCGCTGGGGTCCTCTCGGCCGGTCATGCCCGGGCTTTGCTGGGGCTGTCCGACGGCGGCGCCATGGAGCGCCTGGCGCAGAAGATCGTCGCCGAGGGCCTCAGCGTGCGCGCCACCGAGGAGATCGTGGCGCTCGGGGACGAGCCCGTGAATCCGGAGATGCGGCGCCGGCCTCGAACGAACGCGCACACCGAGGACCTGAACAGGCTGGCGACGCGGCTCTCGGACCGGCTGGACACCCGGGTCAAGGTCAACCTCGGTCAGCGTAAAGGCAAGATCGCGATCGAGTTCGCTTCAGTCGACGACCTCAACCGGATCCTCGACGTCCTCGCGCCGGGCGAGGATCACGTGCCCGCCTCGAGCTGACGATCGCGGAACGTCACCCCCGGGACGCTGCGCGCACGATGGCGAGGTAGATGTCCGCCAGCGTGCGCTCGTCGGCGTGCGCCGCCTGCGGGAACAGCGACGTCTCGGTCATCCCCGGGGCGACGTTGACGTCGAGGAACCAGGCGACGCCGTCGGCGTCGAGGATGATGTCGGTCCGGGAGAGGTGTCGCAGCCCGAGCGTGCGGTGCACGGCTACGGCGAGCTCGTGGACGGTCGCCGTCTGGGCCGCGTCGAGGCGTGCCGGGACGAAGTACTCGCTCCGTCCCGGGTTGTAGCGCGCGTCGTAGTCGTACGGTCCGTCGGTCACGATCTCGACGGCCGGTAGGGCGCGTGGCTCGCCCTCGACGTCGATCACCGAGACGGCGACCTCGACGCCGGAGACCGCGCGCTCGAGGAGGGCGACGTCCCCGTAGGCGAAACAGCCGACCATGGCGTCGGGTAGCCGATCGACCTCCTCGACCACCGTCACCCCGAGTGCCGAGCCTCCCGCCGCCGGCTTGACCGCGAGGGGCAGGCCGAGGTCGCGGGCGACGACGTCGAGGACCGTCCGGGCGCCCACCTCCCGGAACATCGACTGGGGAAGCGCCGCGTGGGCAGGCGTCGGGAGGCCCGCCTGGTGCAGCAACGCCTTCGCGACCGGCTTGTTGGACGCGAGCCGGCACGCTGTCGCCCGGCTGCCGACGAACGGCACTCCGACGAGCTCGAGCAGGTTCTGCAGGGACCCGTCCTCCCCGGTGGACCCGTGGACGAGCGGCCACACGACGTCGGGCCGCATCTCGGCGAGACGCGGGAGCAGGGCGGCATCGACGTCGAGCACCTCGACCTCGAGCCCTTCGTCGCGCAGGACGCCGGCCACCCGACGCCCCGAGCGCACGGAAACCTCGCGCTCGTGGGACAGGCCGCCCGCGAGGATGGCGACCCGCGGCTCGCCGGACTCGGCTGCCAGCGGCTCGGCTGGTGGCTGCGCGCTCATGGGACCTCTTCTCAGACCTGGTCGGGTGACGGGAACTCCACGGTCTCGCCGGGCCGTGATGGTTGCGGCGCGGTGCCGAACATCCGGACGAGCTCGGCCTCGGCCCGGACCACGTCCGCGAGGCGGCGGACGCCCTCGCGGATGCGTTCCGGCGTCGGGTAGCAGAACGACAGCCGGACGTGGTCGTGGCCCTGGCCGTCCGCGTAGAACGCCGTCCCGGAGACGTAGGCGACGAGGTTGGTGACGGCGCGCGGGAGCATCGCCTGCGCGTCCAGCCCGTCCGGCAGCTTGACCCAGGTGTAGAAGCCGCCGTCGGGCACCGTCCAGGAGGCCTCCGGAAGGAACTCGGCGAGGGCGGAGAGCATGGCGTCGCGGCGTTCGCGGTACATCTCTCGGTAGCTCTTCACCTGTCCGTACCAGTCGTAGCCGGACAGGTACGCCGCGATCGACAGCTGGCCCATCATGGTCGGGGACAGGATCGCCGACTCGCTCGCCAGGACGAGCTTCTCGCGGACCGCGTGCGGCGCGAGGGCCCAGCCGACGCGGTATCCGGGCGCGAAGGTCTTCGAGAACGAGCCGAGGTACACGACGCCGTCGTCGTCGATGCTCTTCAGCGAGGGCATGGGGTCGGCGTCGAAGCCGAGCAGGCCGTACGGGTTGTCCTCGAGGACGAGGACATGGTGGCGCCGGCAGATCTCCACGATCTGCGGGCGTCGTTCCATCGTCAGCGTCACGCCGGCAGGGTTGTGGAAGTTCGGCACGGTGTAGAGAAGCTTCACCCGCCGCCCCTGCCGCTTCAGCTCAGCAAGACAACGGTCGAGCTCCTCGGGAACCAGCCCGGCCTCGTCCATCGCGACGTGGACGACGTCGGCCTGGTAGGCCCGGAAGACGCCCAGCGCACCGACGTAGCTCGGCGCCTCCGCGACGACGACGTCACCGGGGTCCACGAAGATCTCGGTGACGAGGTCCAGCGCCTGCTGCGAACCGGTGGTGACGACGACGTCGTCCGGGTGCGCGTGGACGTGGTCGTAGCGCATGACCTCGACGATCTGCTCCCGGAGCTCCTCCTCGCCCTGGCCGCCGCCGTACTGCAGCGCGCGGGTACCCCGCTCCCTCAGCAGCTTGGCGGTCATCTCGGCCAGGAAGTCCAACGGCAGGCCTTCGATGTTGGGCATCCCGCCCGCGAGCGAGACCACCTCGGGCCGGTTCGCGACGGCGAACAACGATCGCACCTCGGAGGCGCGCATCCCGTGCGCCCGCTCCGCGTAGGCCGCGAACCAGGGGTCGAGCCGGGTGCCGGCGGCGGCGGCAGCAGCGGCGTTCCGTCCGCCGTGCTCGCCGTGCCCTGCCTGCACACCCGGTGCGTCCATGATCCTTCGCCTCTCGGTCGCCAGACGCCGGCGTGCCCGGCGTCCCGTGCAGTCTGCCACCGGAGGAACGCCGCTCGTCGTACCGTCCCGGCGCGTGAGGAACCGAGCTCTCGAGGTCCCGCCGAGCAGTGACGCCCGCACCGAGGGGTGTGACGCCTCAGCGCGGAGGATCGATCAGGTGAGGTACTCGGAGAGCTCGTCGGTGAACGCCTTCTTCGGCTTGGCACCGACGATGGTCTTCGCCAGCTCGCCGCCGACGTAGACGTTGAACGTCGGGATGGAGATGATCCCGTACTTCGCCGGGGTGGCGTGGTTGGCGTCGGTGTCCATCTTGACGAAGGTGATCTGCTCGCCGTGCTCGGCGGCGATCTCGTCGATGATCGGCGCCATCTGCTTGCACGGTCCGCACCAGTCGGCCCAGAAGTCGACCACGACGGGCTTGTCGGACTTCAGGACCTCGTCCTCGAAGGTGGCGTCGGTGACGTCGTTGACGGAGCTCACGGGATGTCCTCCTGTCGCGGCCGGCGCTCAGACGAGCGCCTTGGCCTCCTGCTCGGGGGTGGTCTGCGCGGCGTCCGGCGCCGGGGTGCCGGCCTCGTCCAGGTCGGCGAGGTAACGCTCCGCGTCCAGGGCGGCCGAGCAGCCGGTGCCCGCGGCGGTGATCGCCTGGCGGTAGATGTGGTCGACCGCGTCGCCGCAGGCGAAGACGCCGGGCAGGTTGGTCTCGGTGGTCGGGTGCTTCACGACGATGTAGCCCTCGGGGTCCAGGTCCACCTGCCCCGCCAGGATCTCGGTGCGCGGGTCGTGCCCGATGGCGACGAACACGCCGGTGGCCTCGATCGGGCGCTCCTCGCCCGTGACGGTGTCGCGGAGGGTGGCGCCGGAGACCCGCTCCTCGCCATGGATGGCGACGACCTCGCTGTTCCACTCGAAGGAGATCTTCTCGTGGGCCAGCGCGCGCTCGGCCATGATCTTGGAGGCGCGCAGCTCGTCCCGCCGGTGCACCACGGTGACCTTCTCGGCGAAGCGGGTCAGGAACAGCGCCTCCTCCATGGCACTGTCGCCGCCGCCGACGACGAGGACGTGCTGCTCGCGGAAGAAGAAGCCGTCACAGGTGGCGCACCAGGAGATGCCCTTGCCGTTCAGCGTCTTCTCCTCGGGCAGGCCGAGCTCCCGGTAGGCGGAGCCGTTGGCGAGGATGACGGCGCGGGCGGCGACGGTCTCGTCGTCGTCGGTGGTGACGGTCTTGATCTCGCCGGACAGCTCGACGGAGACGACGTCCTCGTAGCGAACCTCGGCGCCGAAGCGCTCGGCCTGGGCCTGCATCTTCTCCATCAGCTCCGGACCCATGATCCCGTCCGGGAAGCCGGGGAAGTTCTCCACGTCCGTGGTGTTCATCAGGGCACCGCCGGCGGTGATCGACCCGGCGAAGATCACCGGGCGCAGGTTGGCACGGGCGGCGTAGACCCCGGCGGTGTAACCGGCGGGGCCCGATCCGATGATCACGACGTCCCTGACCTCGGGCGCGGTCTGCTCTTCAGCCATCATGTCCTCACGTTCTCGGTGGTCCGTCGGTGCAACCGATGGTATGTGGGCGTTGTTCCTTCGTGCCGTGTGGCCTCCGCGACGCGGAAAGTCAGCCGACCCGCAGCTCGGCGAGCTCGATGCGGTTGAGTCCGTCCGACTCGGCGACCGGCAGCTGAGGGAACCAGAGCACCAGCGAGTCGGTCTCCACGGGGTCGTCGAACTCGAAGACGGTGTCCGGGCCCATCTCGCCGGCGACGAGCGGTTCGCCGTCGGTCGGTTCCTCACCGGATGTGGCGCGGATCTCGACCATCCCGCCCTCGCCCATGAGGTCCATCTCGACGCGGCTCACCGTCGCGGTCTCCTCGAGCGTGACCAGCAGCCCGATGCCGGACTTCATGCCGTATGACGGATCGACGTAGGAGCGGGACCGCCAGAACGACTCGGGGTCGTCGTCCATCGCACGCGGAGTGAGCTCGGGGTTCTCGAGTCCGTCGCCCTCGGGGTCGAGGGGTGCCAGCTCGGCGATGACGGGTGTGACCTGCGCGGTGGTCTCCTCCTCGGCGGGCTCCTCGGTGGTCTGCTCTTCCTCCGGCGGGGTCGTCGGCTCCTCCGTGGCGGTCGCGGCGGGGTGGTACGTGGGGAGGGACACCGGGTCCGGTGGCGCGAAGAGCGTCCGGACGGACAGCAGCACGAGGATGAGGACGAGCGCGATCAGGCCGACCAGGACC
The DNA here is from genome assembly GCF_042665525.1 of Georgenia alba. Lineage (NCBI taxonomy): Bacteria > Bacillati > Actinomycetota > Actinomycetes > Allobogoriellales > Allobogoriellaceae > Georgenia > Georgenia alba. Next base: position 448,525 of record NZ_JBHTCQ010000001.1, on the reverse strand, counting down.
ACAGGTGTCGGGTCCATCCGCCGGTCTGCGAAGGGCACCTCGGGCCCGTCGATCTCGGAGATCCCGTCCTCGGCCCGCTGGCGAGCGATCTCCTCGGTGACGGTGGTGGTCGTGCCCTTCCGGGCACGCAGCGACTCGGCGGTGGTGGCGGCCCGCTGGCGTCCGCTCGCGACGGCGGAGCCCACCGACTCGCGGGTGCCCTCGGCCGCGCGCCGGGCACCGGAACCGATGGCGGAGGCCGCCGACCGAGCCAGGCTTCCGAAGGCGCCCGCGGCGGCCGCGACGCCGGCGCCACGGGTATGGCTGGGCCCGTGCTCAGGCTCCGTGCCCGGCGTGGGTGCGGATGAGGCGGAGAGGATGTCACCGAACTGGGGAGCCGGTGCCGCTTGTGCCGGCGGATGGGGCTTCCACGACATCGACCGAGGCGGCTCGGGCGCGGGTGGCTCGGGCGCGGGTGGCTCGGGCGCGGGTGGCTCCGGCGCGGGTGGCTCCGGCGCGGGTGGCTCGTCGGCGGACTCGGATGCGGCGGGGGCCGTCACGGCCGGTACGTCGAGGGTGGCGATCGGCTCGTCGGGTGCGGGCGCCGCGGGCACGTCGTCCGCCGCCGGAGCGCTGTCCGCAGCGGCCTCGTCGGTGTCCCGTTCGTCCGGTTCCTCGGGCGGGGGTGGTGCGTCCGAGCCCGGTGGTGGCGGGGGCGCCTCCTCCTGGACGGCAGGCTCGGCCGTGGACGGTCCGGCGGGCCGCAGCGGCGCCCATGCCGGACGCTTGCCCGGGCGGGTCAGCCGGCTCGTGGCCGCCTCCACGGCGCCCGACCCCGCAGCGGCCGCAGCGCCTGCGGCGCCTGCAGCGACGACACCGGCGGTCGCCGTCCCGGCCGCGGCGGTCTCGGCGGTGGGAGCCGCCGCGTCACCGTCGTCCGGCTGCGCGGACACCGGCGGTGCGGCGGGTGGGGGTGGGGCGGCGCCAGCCCTGGCCAGGGCGGAGTCGACCGTGGGCCACGGTGCGAGGAGCCGCAGGAGCTCCCCGGTGCTCCGAGGACCGTCCTCCCGCAGCGTCCGGGCGCACACGTCGTCGAGGTCTCCTGGGACCTCGGACCGGACCTCACGGGGAGACGGCGACCCCTCCTCGGGTGACGTCCCGGTGAGGGCCAGGTAGAGCAGGTGGACGAGGTCGGTCGCGTCCCGCCGGGCCGTCGTGAGGGGTGAGTCGTCCGGCTGCTCGGCCGTGCCGAGCAGCACCGCATCGGTGCCCAGGCCCGTGACGAGGACCTCGCCGTCGGGGGTGACGTGGACGCTCTCCGGCCGGAGCGCGAGATGGCGTACGCCGTGCCGGCGGGCGGCCTCGAGCGCGGCGGCGGCCTCGCCGATCACGGCGCGGGCCTGCTCGGGCGGCAGTCCTGCCGGTGCGCTGAGCGCGGCGAGGTCCGGCCCGGTCACACGCCCGGTGACGACGTACGCCGCCCTCTCGTCGCTGCCGACGTCGAGGACGCGCAGCAGCCTGTGGTCGTCCACGAGCGCCGCGCGGCGAGCCGCGTCGAGGACCTCGGCCACCTTCGACCCGGTCGGGGGCAGGACAAGGACCTCGACGTCGGCCTCGAGGGTGCGGTCGCGGGCGCGGCGGTGCTCGACGCCACCGACGGTGGTCTCCAGCGCCGGGCCGAGCTCATAACGCTCGCCGAGGAGAGCGTGCTCTCCGGCGCCGTCCGTGCGCTGGTTCAGTCCTGTGCCCCCCGTCCCTGTCTCACCTGCAGCGTCGCTGCCGAGTGTACGCAGCGGAGCGCCCGATGCCGCGTCCATCCTGGCCGGCGTCTCGCGCGTCGCCGGTTCGCTCGAGCCGTCCGGCGCGGGCGGAGCCGGCGCCGGGCCCGCGGTGTCCGGGCCTGGGCCTGCCCCGGCGGGGGGTCCGCCCCCGTCCGGCGGGGGCGGCGGCGGACCGGGGTCGTCCGGGCGACGGGCCGCCGTCCCCGGCGCAAGGGCCGTGCCGAGGCGGACCAGGAAGGGGCCGACAGGGCTGGGGACGCGACGGCCGGCGAGCAGCAGCAGCCGGCCGACGGACTCCCCCAGGACGTTCAGCTCCTCGACGCGCAGCACCCGCAGCACCAGCACGTAGATCGCGCCCGAGACGACCGAGACCAGGAGGATCCGCCAAAGTGCGCCCAGCACGGTCAGCTCGTGGTCCGTGCCGGCGAGGCGCAGCAGGCCCCATCCCAGCAGCCCGGTCGGCACCGCGGCGAGCAGGAGCCGCAGATGCGTCCGGAGCACGCGCCCGCCGTCGATCGTCCGCAGGTGAAGGCGCAGGCCCAGGTACGTCACCAGGGCTCCGACGCAGCTCGAGAGCGTCATCGCCACGCCGATGCCGACCACGGTCCACCGGGCCGGCAGCAGCATCGAGGCGGCGGCGCCCGTGGCGAGCAGCACCACCATCGGGATCTGCAGCCGGAACAGGCCGCGGGCGTCCTCGAACGCGTAGAAGACCCGCTGACACATCGTGAAGATGCCGACCGCGACGAGGCCCGGCGCCATCGCGACGGTCACCCGGGCGATCGACTGCACCTCGGCGTAGCCGACGGTCGCCGCGACCACCCGGATCACCGGTAGTGCGGTCACCATGAGCAGGACAGCCGCCAGGACCGTGAACGCCGAGACGGTCCGCAGGCCTTTCGACAGGTCGGACCGGACGGCGGCGAGCTTCTGCGCGGCGGCATTGGCCGACATGCGGGTGAACAGCGCGGTGACGAGGGAGACCGTGACCAGGGACGTGGGCAGGGTGTAGACGAGGAACGCGGTGTCGTACGCCGCGTTGCCGGCCACGTCCGCGGCGCCGTCGCCGGCGCGGAATGCGTAGGCCGCGGCGTTGGAGACGACGACGTAGGCCGCCTGGTTCGCCGCCAGGGCCGCGAAGACCCACATCGCCATCCGGCTCGCGCTGCCCAGGCCCGAGCCGCGCAGCCCCCACTGCGGGCGGTACCGGAACCCGCTGCGGTACAGCGGGACGAGCAGCACCACCGCCTGCGCGACGATGCCGAGCGTCGCCGTCCCGGCCAGCAACGCGGTGCGGCTGATCCCCCAGACTCCCGCGTCGTCCACGTCCACGGCGGCCGTCCCGCCGAAGACCAGCAGGTAGGCCACCAGCCCGCCGATGGCCACGAGGTTGTTCAGCGCGGGCGCCCACATGTACGGGCCGAAGACGTTGCGGGCGTTGAGAACCTGCCCGAAGAGCGTGTACGTGCCGTAGAAGAAGAGCTGCGGGATGCACCAGTACCCGAACGTGACGGCCAGGTCGTACCACTGCGGCGAGAGGCTGGCGGCGTACAGCGAGATCAGCAGCGGAGACGCGAGCGTGAGCAGCACCGTGACCAGTGCCAGCCCGGCCATGCCGACCGTCAGGAGCCGGTTGACGTACGTGCGTCCGCCGTCGGGATGGTCCTTGATCGCCCGGACGATCTGCGGCACGAGGATGGCGTTGAGGACGCCGCCCGCGAGCAGCATGTAGATGAGGTTCGGCAGCTTGTTGGCCACCGCGAACGCGTTGGCGGCGCCGAAGTTGATGCCGATCGCGGCGCCGAGCAGCAGCGGCGCCTTGACCATGCCGAGGATGCGCGAGACCAGCGTCCCGGCGAACATCAGCGCCGAGGAGCCGGCGACCCCGCCGCGCGGACCCTGCTCGGGCTCGGTGCTCACGCTCCCACCTCGTCCGGCGCGGCCGGCTCCATCCGGCGTCCGCCGCGCACCGTGCGGACCAGGCCGAAGACGAGGACGACGCCGAGCACGCCGGCCACGACGGCCGTTCCCACGGACTCCCAGTCGGCACGCACCCGCATCTCGAGCTCGCTCGGCGTGCCGATCGGCTGACCGTCGGGCGTGAGGAGCTGGACACGCACGGTGACGTCACCGCTGCCGACGGCGGTGACCGGCACCTCGGCGGCGGCCTGCGACTCGGACGGCACGGTCACGGTGACCGGACCGTTGGCCTGCAGCAGGTCGTCCGAGGACTCGAGGGACACCTGCACGGTCGCGTCCGATGGCAGGTCGTTGCGTACGTGCACCGGCAGGACCACGGAGGAGTTGATGACCAGTACCGACGAGGACTCCAGCGCGCCGAGGCGTTCGTCCAGGGCGGCGACGTCCGCCTCGAGGCCGTCCAGGACGCCCTCCCGGCCCTGCGGGTCGCGTCGCCAGGCGGCGGAGAGCAGCGAGGAGGCGCGCACGTCGAGCGGGTCGAGCATCAGCTCCGGCTCCTCGGTGGCGCCGGCGAACGTCTCCGCCCGGGACAGGGCGGCGTTCATCCGGTCCAGCCCACGCCGGGTCAGCTCCCGGTCACGGACCGCCCGCTCGGGCAGCGCGTTCCGGTCGAGGTCGGGCACGTCGAGGGAACGGATCTGCTCGAGCGTCGCCGGTGCCACCCACGGCGCCGCCAGCAGGGCCTCGAGGGACTCGGCGAGCTCGTCCACGTCCCCCCCGTACGCGCGCGGGGCCGCGATGTTCACGGCGCGCGGGTCGCTCGGACGTTCGCGCGAGATCACCGCGGTGTCCGCGAGCAGCAGCTGCCGCGAGTCGACCCCGTTGAGCTCGACCGGGCCGTGCGTGGAGCCCGGGGCGGGGGGCATCGTGCCGGACAGGACGGAGCTGGCGTCGTCGTCGACGAGGATCGCCGGGATCCTGCCGCCGCCGGCGGCCAGGTCCGCCCGGCCGGTGGGTGTGTAGGTCAGCTCGTCGAGCGGCGAGACCGCCGAGACCGGCAGGACGGCCGTGCCCATGCCGGCCGCGGCCGCCGCGTCGAAGGTCTGCCGGTCGGGGTTCTGTGTGGCGGGCCAGGCAAGGACGCTCTCGTCGAAACCGGCCGCACGCGCCGTCGTGAGCGCCTCCGTGGTGGTGGAGGCAAGGCGGGGCCCGGCACGACTGTGCGCGAGGGCCGCGATGTCGGCGTCCGCCCGGGGCAGCACGGCGACGCTGCGGCCGGTGCCGTCGGCGTGCTGCAGCAGTGAATCCAGGATCGTCTCGGCGGCGGTCGGCTCCTCCGGCTCCCCGGTCTCCTCGTCCGTCGGCGTCTCGGTGGCGTCGTCGGTCGGCTCGGGCGACGTCTCCTCGTCGGTCGTCTCCTCCGCCGTCGTGCTCTCCTCCTCGGTCGCCTCGTCGGTGGTGGGCTCCTCGGTCGCCTCGTCGGGGTCCGTCGTCTCGATCTCGGCGGGCAGGAGCTCAGGATCGACCGCCAGCGTCACGCCCGGCTGGTCGACGGCGTCCAGCAGCCCACCGATCCGCGGTTCTGCCGCTTCCGCCACCGCGTCGACGCCGCCACCGTCGTCCTCGGCCTCCGCACGTTCTCGTGCGCCCGCCGTGACGGGGACGAGGACGTGGACCGGGGTGCGCTCGACCGGGACGTCCGGGTACCACAGCGCCATGCTGCGGTCCACGCCGTAGAGCGTCGTCCCGCCGGTGTCGGAGACGGAGAGCTCGACGCCGTGGGGCCCCCAGGAGGAGGACGAGGAGGACAGCCCGAGCTCCTCGGGCGCGACCTCGACGGTGAACGACGCGGACGAGCCGGCCTGGATCGGCCCGAGGTTCTCGACGGCGAGCTGCATGGTGACGGAGCTGGTGCTCGGGTCCATCCACTGGCGCAGCGACGTGCGGGAGATCGGGGCGTACCGCTGCATGCGGAGCTCCAGCTCCGGCGCCGTGACGTCCTGCTCGGAGTCGTTGACGATCGTCCCGGAGACGGTGAGGCCGTCACCCGGGGTGAGGACCGCGGGCGCGAGGTCGTCGATGTCGACCTCGAGCCTGCCCTCGGGGTCCTCCGGCGCACCGGCCGACGGCGGCACCGCGGCCCACGCCGCGGCCGTCGCCAGGGCAGCCGCGAGGGCGGCGACCGGGCGCCGTGCCGCCCGCCTCGACGTCATGCCTTACCGGCCAGCACGTCCCGCGCCGTGGCGACCACGCGGCGCTCGTTGGGGTAGGCGAGGCGACTCGCCACCTCCGACAGGGCGACCCAGGCGACGTCCTCCGCCTCCTGGTCAGGGTCGTTCTCGACGGTGAGGAGCCCACCGGTGGCCTCGAGGAGGAAGTGGTGGACCACCTTGTGCACGCGCCGGTCCGTCCCAGCGAACCAGTAGTCGATCGTGGCGAGATGACGCAGGATCTGGCCGGTGATCCCCGTCTCCTCGGCGATCTCGCGCACGGCCGCCTCCTCGGGCGTCTCCGTGCCCTCGAGATGGCCCTTCGGCAGGCACCACTCGAGTCGCCCGGCACGGTTGCGCCGGGCGATGACGGCGGCGAACGCGCGCCCCTCCATCACGTCGACGACCAGGCCGCCCGCAGAGGTCTCGTCGACCACGGGGAGCGTGGAGGTCCGCACGTTCGTCGGCCGGCTCCGCGGCGGCCGCGGCACCTGAGGGCGCGGCACGGGGAAGGCGGCAGGCATGTGGCCACTGTAATTGCCACGCCTGCGGGATGTGGCGGAGGCCGCGGGTGCGGCGACTGTCGGGGGCGGGCCCGCCATGGCAACCTAGGTCGGTGCACAGCCCGACCGTTCCCGATCGCCGTCCCGAGCTGCAGCGGCGAGCGCTCGCCTCGATCGCCGGGCTCCCGGCGCCGATCCGCGAGCTCGGGGAGGTCTTCGCGGACGCCGGTCACGAGCTCGCGCTCGTCGGCGGGCCGGTGCGGGACGCGTTCCTCGGTGAGGTGTCGCACGATCTGGACTTCACCACCTCGGCCCACCCGGACGAGACCGTCCGGCTCCTGCGGTCCTGGACGGACACGTGGTGGGACATCGGCAAGGAGTTCGGCACCATCGGCGCCCGCCGGGACGATCTCGTCGTGGAGGTCACCACGTACCGGAGCGAGGCGTACGAGGTCGGCTCGCGCAAGCCGGCGGTCGAGTACGGCGACACGCTCGAGGGTGACCTCTCGCGCCGTGACTTCACCGTCAACGCGATGGCCGTGCGGCTGCCCGACCTGACGTTCGTGGACCCGCACGACGGCCTGGGGGCCCTCGCCGACGGGGTGCTGCGCACGCCGGTCACCGCGACGCGGTCCTTCGACGACGACCCGCTGCGCATCATGCGGGCCGCGCGGTTCGCCGCCCAGCTCGGGTTCGCCGTCGCCGAGGACGTCACCGCGGCGATGACGGAGCTGGCGCCCCGGCTCGGCATCGTCTCCGCCGAGCGCGTCCGCAGCGAGCTGGAACGGCTGCTGGTCTCCGCAGACCCGCGCCGCGGCCTGGAGCTCATGGTCGACACCGGCGTGGCCGACGTGGTGCTGCCCGAGCTGTCCCACCTGCGGCAGACGGTGGACGAGCACAAGCGGCACAAGGACGTCTACGAGCACACTCTCACCGTGCTCGACCAGGCGATCGCGCTCGAGACCGGGCCTGAGGGGCCCGTGCCCGGACCGGACCCGGTGCTGCGGCTGGCGGCGGTCATGCACGACGTCGGCAAGCCGGCGACCCGCCGGTTCGAGCCCGGCGGCGGGGTGAGCTTCCACCACCACGAGCTCGTCGGCGCCAAGCTCACCACCAAGCGGATGCGCGCGCTGCGGTTCGACAAGCAGACGATCAAGGACGTCAGCCGCCTCGTGGAGCTGCACCTGCGGTTCCACGGCTACGGCGACGGTGCCTGGACGGACTCCGCGGTCCGCCGCTACGTGACGGACGCCGGGCCGCTGCTGGAGCGGCTGCACCGGCTCACCCGAGCCGACTGCACCACGCGGAACCGGCGGAAGGCCGCGCGGCTGTCCGCCGCCTACGACGACCTCGAGGAGCGGATCGCCCGGCTGCGCGAGGAGGAGGAGCTGGCGAAGATCCGTCCGGACCTCGACGGCCGGCAGATCATGGAGATCCTCGACGTCCCGGCCGGCCCGACGGTGGGCGAGGCCTACCGGTTCCTGCTCGACCTGCGCATGGAGCGCGGGCCCCTCGGTGCGGACGCTGCCCGGGAGGCGCTGCTGGCCTGGTGGCAGGCCCGCCCCCACTCCTAGCCCCACCCGCCCGACTCGGCGGGGTTGCGGGGGTCACTCGTGGGTGAGGACCGGGTGGGGCCGGTCGTGCACGCGGACGGTCCCCACCCGGTAGGCGAGTGCCGCGACCACGTACACGGCCGTGAGCCCGAGGAAGACCCCCCGCGACCAGCCGGTGTCGGGCAGGGCAGCGGCGGCCAGCGCCGCAGCGCCCACGAACGCCGCGTTGTACAGGACGTCGTACAGCGCGAAGGCGCGGCCCCGGTAGGTGTCGTCCGTGTCCCGCTGGACGATGGTGTCGACGGCGATCTTGGCGCCCTGGACACCGAGCCCCATGAGGACCGCGCTGACCACGATGACACCCATGGCCGGCGTCGTCGCCAGGAGTGCCTGGCTGACGGCGGCGAGACCGAGGCACCCGACCACCCACGTCGAGGGGCGCATCCGTTCGTGCGCGATCGGGGTCAGCACGATCGCCAGCCCGTTGCCCGCGAAGGACACCCCGGTCAGGGTGGCGAACATCGCCAGCCCGGCCTGGGCGTCGGCCGGGTCGGCGAGCAGGTTCCGGGAGATCAGCAGCAGGGCGAGGAAGTTCATCCCGTACAGGAACCTGTGCGCCGCCATGACGCCCAGCGCCATCCCCGGGGTGCGTCGGTCGAGGAGGTACCGGGCGCCGTCGAGCATGTCCGCGGCCGTGGCGCGGACCTCCGCCCAGAGGCGGATCTCGGCGTCCGGCTCGCGGGGGCCGAGCTGGTCCCGGCCCAGGCGCAGCGCCAGGGCCGAGGCCGCGCCGAACAGCGCCGCGGCGAGCACCAGGACGATGCCGTTCTTCAGCGCGCCGGTGGTGAGCAGGCCGACGACGAACCCGATGACGGCGCCGACGGCGGCACTGACCGCCCCGAGCGTGGGCGTGATCGAGTTCGCGACGAGGAGATGCTGCCGCGGCACCACGCGCGGGAGCGCGGCCGAGAGCGCGGCGAGCAGGAACCGGTTGATGCCGAGCGTGACGAGCGCGAGCGCGTACACGGCCACGCTCACACCCACGGTCATCATGAGGACGGCGAGGACGACGGCAAGCACCACCCGCACCGCGTTGCCGATGAGGAGGACCTGCCTGCGGCGCCACCGGTCGAGCAGCGGGCCGGCGAACGGTCCCACCACGGTGAAGGGCAGCAGCAGGACGGCGAACGCGGCGGCCACCGACCCGGCGGTCGCCATGTTCTGCGGGTTGAAGAAGAACAGCGCCGCCAGCCCGATCTGGAACGCGCCGTCCCCGCACTGGGAGACCAGCCGGACCGCGAAGAGTCGCCTGAAACCGTCGTTGACGGCGACCGTGCGCAGGTCGGACAGGACGCTCATCGGTCAGCGGGAAGGTGGGGTGTGCGACGCACCGCTGCAGGCTATCCGACGGTCCCGGCGGGCTCGCCGGCGACGGCCATGAGCGCGGCGCACGGCGTGACGGCCGACTACGGCCGTTCGAAGAACACCGAGTCCATCGCGCACGCCGAGATCAGCACCAGGCTGCCGAGCGGCTCCGGGATCGGCTGGGGGCGCAGCAGGACGTAGCTGTCGTCCTGCGTGGCGATCTCCTTGAACGACTGCCTTCCCGCACTGCGCTTGATGAACTCGGCGATCTGGTTGCCGTGCACGTCCCGGCAGATGAACCGCAGCGAGAAGCCCTCCCGGCCGGCCTCCTCGAAATGGCCGTAGGGCTGACCGTTCACCGTGAAGACGAAGCCTCGCCCGGCGAAGACCTTCTGCTGCTCGATGAGCCCGACGGGTCCCGTGGCCGCGGACACGTGGAACTTGGGCTTGAGCGTGTCCTTGAACCCTTGCGGGTTGTCGACCTTGAGCAGGACCTGCCCCTGCGCGTCGGTCAGCTCGAAGCTCTTGGCCGTGAAGTCCGCCAAGGGGTTCACCTTGTCGAAGAGACGAGAGGTGGTGCTGTCCGGCTCTTTGAAGACGCCGATCTGGGTGCCGGCGGTGTCGAAGATGCGGTAGGCGCCCGCGTTGGCGGAGATCCCGAAGACCGACGTCTGCTGGGCGATGAGGATCTCCGGCGCGGTGAACAGCGGGCCCGGCCGGACCTGCCCGCCACCGGCCTGCTGCGCGTGATGGCCTCCACCCTGGGGATGGGCGTGCTCCGGGGGTCCGTACCCATGCTGCTGGGCGTACGCGTGCTGGGGGTGCGCCTGCTGTGCCTGCTGGGCGTGCGCCTGCTGTGCCTGCTGGGCGTGCGCCTGCTGGCCGTGCTGCTGGGTGGGGTGCACGTGCGGGGTGTGCCCGTGCTGAGGCTGCACGGGCTGCTGGTGCTGGACCGCCTGCGGTTGCTGTGCCTGAGGCTGCGGCTGGGGTTGTGGCCGCGGCTGCGTGTGTGGCGTCCAGGCGTTCCCGTCCCACCACCGGAGGAATCGCGGGTCGGCATTGTCCGGGTACCAGCCCGGCGCCGGGTTAGCCATGGCGGGGACTGTACTGGCCCCGCCTGCCGCTATAAAGGGTGAGGTGGCTCCCGACTCGCCGTCCGACGTCGTCGGCATCGTGCTCGCGGCCGGCGCCGGTCGTCGCATGGGACGTCCCAAGGTGCTCGTCCGCGACGGCGACGGCGTCCCCTGGCTGCACCGCGCCGTCGCCCTGGTCCGGGCGGCCGGCGCCGACCCCGTGCTGGTAGCCCTCGGTGCCGCCGCGGACGAGGCGGCCAAGCTGGTGCCGCCGGGCGCCACGACGGTCGTGGTGCCGGACTGGAGCACCGGGATGGCCGCCTCCCTCCGCGCCGCGCTGGAGGCCGCCGAGGCCGCGACGCACGCCGTCGCCGCGCTCGTCACGCTCGTCGATCTCCCGGACCTGCGGGTCGAGGCCGCCCGCCGGGTCCTCGGCGAGCACCGTGAGCCGGACGACCTCCGCCAGGCCGCGTACGACGGGACGCCGGGCCATCCCGTCCTGATCGGGCGGCGCCACTGGGCGCCGCTGCGGAGCCGGCTGAGTGGCGACGTCGGCGCCAAGCACTATCTGCGCGAGAACGGTGCCGAGATCCTCGACTGCACCGACCTGGGCGGCGGGAACGACGTCGACCGGTGACCTGACGCACGCGTGAGGTGTGGCACGTGCCGCGACGAGGGGCCACTCGCTCACGCATACTGGTGGCGCTGCGCCCTGGCGGGCGGCGACATGCCGCGCCGGGCGATCCGGTGGTGCACCGCCGGGCACCGAGGAGGCCGCATGCTCGTTAGGCACGGGTGTCCGGCACCGAAAGGCTGATACACGTGGCACGCAACCCATCACGTTCGGGCCGCCCGCGCCCCCGCCGGGCGGCGGCGTCGTCGACCCGCCGCAGGTCTGCGTCCCGCCCGACGACGACACGCCGGTCCCGCGCGACGTCCTCGCGCGGCGGGAACCGGCGGTTCAACTATCCGCGGCGCGGCAAGGGCCCGATCATGCGGTGGCTGCCGTCGTGGCGCTTCGTGCTGGGCGCCTTCCTCGCCTGCATCGCCGCGGGCGCGGCCGTCTTCGCCGTCGCCTACGCGGCGATCGACGTCCCCGAGCCCGACGACTTCGCGCTCGCCGAGTCCACCACCGTGTACTACGCCGACGGTGAGACGGAGATGGGCAGCTTCTCCGAGGTGGACCGGCAGGTCGTCCAGTACGACTCGCTGCCCGAGCACGTATCCGAGGCGATCGTCTCCTCCGAGGACCGGACGTTCTACGAGAACAACGGCATCGACATCAGGGGCATCGTCCGGGCCTTGTGGAACAACGTCCGCGGGCTGCCGACGCAGGGAGGCTCCACCCTCACCCAGCAGTACGTGGAGCGGTACTACGTGGGCGAGACGACCACGAGCTATCTCGGCAAGTTCCGCGAGACGATCCTCGCGCTGAAGATCGACCAGTCCCAGACCAAGGAAGAGATCCTCGGCAACTACGTCAACACGATCTACTTCGGCCGGGGTGCCTACGGCATCGAGGTGGCTGCGCAGGAGTTCTTCGGCAAGCCCGCCTCGGAGCTCACGCTCTCCGAGTCGGCGCTGCTGGCCGGGATCATCCCCTCGCCGTCGAACTGGGACCCCGCGGTGGACCGTGAGGCGGCGGAGCACCGCTGGAACCGCGTGCTGGACCTCATGCTCGCGGACGGCCGGATCACGGAGCAGGAGCGGCAGGAGGCCGAGTTCCCCGAGACCGTGGAGCCGAACCGGGAGAACATCTACGGCGGGCCGAACGGGTACCTGCTGCAGATGGTCCGCTCCGAGCTGGTGAACGACGCCGGCATGACCGAGGAGGAGATCGACACCCGGGGCCTGGACATCGTGACCACGATCGACCAGCGCAGCCAGCAGGCGGCCGTTGACGCCGTGGACAACCTGCCGGAGGACCGCCCGGACAACAACCGCGTCGCGCTCGTCTCGATCGACCCGCGCAACGGCGGCGTCGTCGCGATGTACGGCGGACCGGACTTCGTGGAGCAGTCGCAGAACGACGCGACCCAGTCGCGGGCCCAGGCGGGTTCGACGTTCAAGCCGTTCGCGCTCATCGCGGCGCTCGAGAACGGCATGACGCTCGACGACGTCTACCCCAGCTACTCCCCGATGGAGATCGAGGGCTACGACTTCGCGGTCGAGAACTTCGACAGCCCGATCGACCGCGGATACATCGACCTGACCGAGGCGACCGTCAACTCCGTCAACACCGTCTACGCGCAGATGAACGTGGACGTGGGCCCGGAGAACACCATGGACGCAGCGGTACGTGCGGGCCTGCCGGAGGACACCGCCGGCCTGATCGCCTCGCCGTCCAACGTGCTCGGCCCGTCCTCGCCGCGGCCCGTGGACCTCGCGACGGCGTACGCCACCATCGCGTCGCAGGGTGTCCGTCACGACACCCACATCGTCGCGGAGGCGCGGGACGCGGAGGAGAACACCGTCTACACCGCCAACACCGAGGGTGAGCGGGTCTTCGACCAGGACGTCATGGCCGACACCACCTATGCGATGAGCCAGGTGGTCGAGCGCGGCACGGGCATCACCGCCAGCGAGATCGGCCGCCCCGCCGCGGGCAAGACGGGCTCGTCGAATGCGTACCGCTCGGCGTGGTTCTCCGGCTTCGTGCCGCAGCTGTCGACCACGGTGTCGATGTTCCAGGTGGGAGACGACGGCTCCGAGGAGGTGCTGTCCGGGTTCGGTGGCGTCTCCACGGTCGCGGGCTCGACGTTCCCCACGCAGGTGTGGCGCGACTACATGGCCGTGGCGACCGAGGGCATGGAGATCCAGGACCTGCCCGAGCCGACCGAGCCGCTGTGGACCCCGCCGCCGGTGCCCGAGGAGCCCATCGAGCCGACCGAGGAGCCCACGGAGGAGCTGACGTCGGAGGAGCCGACGACGGAGGAGCCCACCACGGAGGAGCCGACGACCGAGGAGCCCACGGAGGAGCCGACGACGGAGGAGCCCACGGAAGAGGAGCCCACGGAAGAGGAGCCCACGGAAGAGGAGCCCACCGAGACGCCGACCGACGACGGCACCGGAGAGAACCAGGGCGACCGTGGAAACCGCAGGGGTGGGCTCGGCGGCATCCTCGACGGCGACGGGTAGCGCGAGCAGCTCGGCCGTCACGATGCCGCCGAATCCACAGCAGGGTGTGACGAGGCTCGCTCGCTGTGGGCGGTCACCCCTACGGTAGGCTTGTTCGCTGGTCCCTCGCCCAGCGCGAGGGGTCAGCACGCTAACCCTCCTGTCACGGAGAGACCGTGACCGTTCAGTCCAGAGGAGGTGGGGTACAAGCATGCGTCAGTACGAACTGATGATCATCCTCGACCCGGAGGTCGACGAGCGTACGGTCGCCCCGTCGCTCGACAAGCTGCTGTCCGTGGTGAAGACCAACGGCACGGTCGAGAACGTCGACATCTGGGGCAAGCGTCGTCTTGCCTACGACATCAACAAGCGGTCCGAGGGCATCTACGCGGTGATCGACATGACCACCACGCCGGAGGTCGCCCAGGAGCTCGACCGTCAGCTCGGCCTGAACGAGGCCGTCCTGCGCACCAAGCTCATCCGCCCGGACGCTCGCTGAGCACAACGCACCGCTAGCCAGAGCAACCACCGAAGGAGCACACGCATGGCAGGCGAGACCGTCATCACCGTCGTCGGGAACCTGACGGCGGACCCGGAGCTGCGTTTCACCCCGTCGGGTGCTGCCGTGGCCAGCTTCACCGTGGCGTCGACGCCGCGGACCTTCGACCGTCAGGCCAACGAGTGGAAGGACGGGGAGACCCTGTTCCTGCGCTGCTCGGTCTGGCGCGAGGCCGCGGAGAACGTCGCCGAGTCGCTGACCAAGGGCACCCGCGTGATCGTGCAGGGCCGGCTCGTCCAGCGGTCCTTCGAGACCCGCGAGGGTGAGCGCCGCACGGTCGTCGAGATGCAGGTCGACGAGGTCGGTCCGTCCATGCGCTACGCCACGGCCAAGGTCACCAAGTCCCAGCGCGGCGGTGGCGGCGGTTTCGGCGGCGGCAACCAGGGTGGTGGCTACGGCGGCGGGAACCAGGGAGGCGGCCAGCAGTCCGGCGGCTACAACGCCCCCGGCGGCGGTCAGGCCGACGACCCCTGGGCCACGGGTGGCTCGAGCGCGTTCAACGACGAGCCCCCGTTCTAGACAAGACGTTTCACGGCGGCAGGACCGCCACGCACCTCAAGGAGCAACAACATGGCGAAGCCCGTTCTTCGCAAGCCCAAGAAGAAGGCGAACCCGCTGAAGTCGGCGAAGATCGACAACGTCGACTACAAGGACACCGCGCTGCTTCGGAAGTTCATCTCCGACCGCGGCAAGATCCGTGCGCGCCGCGTCACCGGCGTCTCCGTCCAGGAGCAGCGCCTCATCGCGAAGGCCGTCAAGAACGCCCGCGAGATGGCTCTGCTGCCGTACTCGAGCTCGGCTCGCTGAGGCAGGGAGGCACACGATGGCAAAGCTGATCCTGACGCACGAGGTCACCGGCCTCGGCAGCGCCGGCGACGTGGTCGAGGTCAAGGACGGGTACGCCCGTAACTACCTCGTCCCCCGCGGCCTGGCCACGCGCTGGACCAAGGGCGGCCAGAAGCAGGTCGACACGATCCGCGCCGCACGCCGCAGCCGCGAGATCGCGACGCTCGAGGAGGCCCAGGACGTCCGTGACCGCCTGCAGGCCGCCCCGGTGACCGTCAGCGTCCGCGCCGGCGACTCCGGCCGCCTGTTCGGTGCCGTGACGTCGTCCGACATCGCTGCCGCGGTCAAGGCCGCCGGTGGCCCGGAGCTGGACCGCCGCAAGGTCGAGGTCCCGGCCCCGATCAAGTCGCTCGGTGACCACAAGGTCCACGTGCGGCTGCACGAGGACGTCCGCGCCACGGTGGACGTGCACGTGGTGCCGTCCAAGTGACGCACTGACGCACCCTCGAACGGCCCGGTCCCGCATGGGACCGGGCCGTTTCGCTTGTCCAAGCTCCTCGTCCCGCAAGGGCGTGGTCTCAGGCCGTACCGAGGGCGGAACATTCGACGAACGACACGTGAACTTCTCCCGGTTGGCGCCGGTGCGTGCACGGACTGTGCCTACCGTCGTCGGGTGCTCCCACGGGTCTCGTCGCGTCTCCGCGGAGACGCGACGTCAACCTGTGCCCGCTCGTTCTCGACCTCTCCGGTACCCCTCCACCGAACCGACGAAGGAGTCCCCTGTGTCTCGCCGACTTGCCGCTGCCACGGTCCTGCCCCTGACCGCCGCCCTGGCCCTCGCCTCATGCACCAGTGAGGCCGCGCCGGCCGACGACGTCGACTGGGACACCCTCAGCCGTGAGGAGCTGGCCGAGATGGCCGGCGAGGAGGGCCAGGTCGTCGTGTACTCCTTCACGAGTCGCATCGCTCAGATCGAGGAGAGCTTCGAGGCCGAGTACCCCGGGATCGACGTCGTCCCGAGCGACATCTCCTCCAGCGAGCTGATCCAGCGGCTGGCGAGCGAGCACCAGGCCGGTGCCGCGACCGCGGACGTCGCCTACGTGTCGGACGCACCCGTGGTCGTGACCGAGCTGATGGAGGATGGCGTCCTCACGCCGTACGTGCCCGAACGGGTCGCCGAGGCGCTACCCGACGAGTACGAGGCGCCGCTGGTCGCCAACCGGTTGTCCACCAAGGTCCTCATGTACAACGAGGAGGCCTATCCGGACGGGTCTCCGGTGGAGAACCTGTGGGAGCTCACCGAGGAGGAGTGGGCGGGCAAGGTCGTCATGGTCGACCCGAACGTGCGCGGCGACTATCTCGACCTCGCGACCGAGATGTCTCTGCAGGCGGAGGAGATGGCGGCCGCGTACGAGGAGCACTTCGGCGAGGAGATCACGCTCGCCGACGGCGTGGCCGACGCCGGCATGCAGTTCCTGGCGGACCTGTACGCGAACGACGTCGTCCTGGTCGACGACACGGACACGGTGAACGCGGCAGTCGGGGCGACCGGGCAGGAGGACCCGCCCGTGGGCTTCACCTCGTACTCGGACCGCCGGGACAACGAGGAGGAAGGCTGGGCGCTGCAGGTCGCCGCGGGCGCCGCGCCGTCGCCGGGCATCGTGTTCCCGGCGATGCTGGGCGTGACGGCGAACGCCGAGAACCCCGCGGCCGCGCGCCTGCTCATCGACTACATGATGGGCGACGACAGCGAGACGGGCGGCGTCGCGTACGAGCCGTTCTACGTGGCGGGCGACTACCCCACCCGCACGGACGTGGCCGCCCTCGAGGACGCCGTCAGCCTCGAGGAGCTGGGCGCGTGGCAGATCGACCCGGAGGCCTCGGCCGAGCACCGCGGTGACGTGGCTGACTTCCTGCTCACGATTCAGTGACCGTCCGGGCCCGGACGGCGACGACGGCCCGCCGCCCGATCGCGTGGCTGTCCGCCGTCGTCATCGCCGTCCTGCTCGCGCTGGTCGCCTTGCCGCTGTGGGGACTCTTCGTCGCCACGCTCGGCGACGACGCGGACGGCGCCTGGTCGGACGTCCTGACGGGGACCGTCGCCCGGGCGCTGCTCTGGGAACCGCTGACCGCGTCTGTCGTGGTCGGCCTGGGGACCGGTCTCCTGTCGACCCTGTGCGGCGCGTTCCTGGCCTGGGTCGTCGTCATGAGCGACATCCCCGGTCGACGCACGATCGGCGCGCTCGCGGCCATCCCGTTCGCCCTTCCGAGCTTCGCGATCGCGCTCGCGTGGGAGTCGGTGTTCCGCAACGATCGCATCGGCGGCGAGACCGGGCTGCTGTTCTCCCTCGGGGTGCCGGTCCCTGACTGGCTCGCGTGGGGCGCGGTGCCGAGCGTGCTGACGCTCACCGCGCACTACTACTCGCTCAGCTTCGTCGTCGTGGCGGCGGCGCTCCACAACGTCGGGGGCGACCTGGTGGCGGCGGCCGAGCTGACGGGCGCGTCTCGCTCGCGCATCGCGAGCCGGATCGTCATCCCCGCCGTGACACCGGCCGTCCTGTCCGGGTTCCTCCTCGCCTTCGCCGAGGGGGTGAGCAACTTCGCCGTGCCCGCGCTGCTCGGGCTGCCGGTCCGGTTCCAGACCCTCAGCACCCGGCTGTACGGCGCGATCTCCACCGGAGACACCGCCCGGGGCTACGTGCTCTCCATCATCCTCGTCGTGGTCGCGGGGGCCGTGCTGTACTTCGGCAACCGACTCACGAAGGGCCGGTCCTTCTCGACCATCACCGGCAAGGCGACCCGCGCGCGCACCACACGCACCGGCCCCTGGCGCGTGCCGCTGACCGCCGCGGCGTGGGTGCTGGTCGGTGCGACAGCGATCCTGCCCGGGGTGATCCTGGCGATCAGCACGGTCCAGCGCCGGACGAACACCTTCGACGGTGGCCTGACCTGGCACTACTGGATCGGCCGGTCCGATCCAGCCGTCTCGCACGGGATGCGCGGAGTGCTGCGGAACCCCGAGGTGCTGGGTGCCTTCTGGGGAACGATCAGGCTCGGTCTGGCCGTCGCGCTCGGCGCCGTCGTCCTCGCCGTGCTCGCGGCGTACGTGGTCCGGCACATGCCCCGCGCTCGGGTGGCGAACGGGGTTATCGGCAACCTGAGCTACGTCCCCTTCCTCATCCCCGGCGTCGCGCTCGGTGCGGCCTTCATCGCCCAGTTCGGGACCCCCGTCGGCCCGTTCCCGTCGCTGTACGGCACGTTCTGGATCCTCGTGCTCGCCGGGATCGCGGCCAGCCTGCCGTTCGCCTTCCAGACGGCGACGTCGGCCATGGGCCAGGTGTCCCGTGAGCTCGACGACGCCGCGCTGATGACCGGCGCCTCGGCCCCGCGCCGCTTCGGCCGGATCACCGCGCCGCTGGTCTCGCGAGGCCTGCTCAACGGTGGCCTGCTGGTGTTCGTCACCATGGTGCGCGACCTGTCGGTGGTCGTCCTGCTCGTCACTCCCGCCAATCCGTTGCTGTCGATGATGACCTTCCAGTACGCCTCGGAAGGGTTCCGGCAGCAGGCCAACGCCATCACCCTCGTCATCGCGGCCATCTCCGTGGTCGCGACGCTGGCCGCCCAGAGACTGGGCAGCCGCGCCGACCGAAAGAAGCAAGCATGACCCGCATCCACCTCGACAGCCTCACCAAGCGTTTCGGCCCGCAGGTCGCCGTCGACGACGTGACGATCGACATCCCGAGCGGCGCGTTCACCGTGCTGCTGGGCCCGAGCGGATGCGGGAAGACCACCACGCTGCGCATGCTCGCCGGGCTCGAGGACGCCACGAGCGGGACGATCCGCTTCGACGAGCGGGTGGTGGTCGACGGCGACCGGGGCGTCACCGTCCCTGCCGCGCGCCGAGGCCTGGGGATGGTGTTCCAGAGCTACGCGCTGTGGCCGCACATGACGGCGCGCCAGAACGTCGCGTGGCCCCTCCAGGTGAACGGCTGGAGCCGCTCGGCGCGCGAGGACCGGGTGGCCGAGGTCCTGCGTTCGCTGGAGATCGAGGAGCTGGCGGACCGGACGCCCGCGGAGATGTCCGGCGGTCAGCAGCAGCGCGTCGCCATCGCGCGGACCATCGCGCCCGGGCCCGACGTGGTGCTCTTCGACGAGCCGCTGTCGAACCTCGACGCGCGCCTGCGGGTGGAGACCCGCGCCGAGCTGGGCCGGCTGCACCGGGAGTCGGGTGCGACCAGCGTGTACGTGACGCACGACCAGGTCGAGGCGCTCGCGCTCGCCACCCACATCGCGGTCATGAAGGACGGCCGGCTGGAGCAGTTCGGAACACCGCAGGAGCTCCTCGAGCGTCCGGCGACGGAGTTCGTCGCCGCGTTCCTGGGGTCGCCCCCGGCGGTGCTCCTCCCCGGTCGTCCGGAGAGCGGGTCGCTGACGTTCGGCGGCGTCCCGATCGCACCACTGCCCGCAGGCGCGGACGTGCGGTCGGCGATGTACCGGCCGGAGGAGCTCGCGATCGACGCGGACGGCACCATCGAGTTCGACGTCGTCGAGTGCACGCCGTCGGCGGGGCGCCACCTGGTCACCGGGTTCGCGGGGCCAGGTGACGTTCGGCGCGACCGGCTGACGGTCGTCAGCACCACGCGCGTCGAGCCCGGGTCGAGCACCCGCCTGCGGCTCCCGCCGCGCCCGGAGGCCTACTTCGACGCCGACGGCAACCGCGTCGAGGTGCGCGAGGGCGTGAGCCTGGAGGCGTGAGCAGCGCGCACGGTCTCACGTGCGTTCGGCGCCCAGCACCATCCAGCGGGTGCCGCGGGCGCGGACGCCGTTGGTGACGGCCCGGGCGAGCATGAACCCGCCACCGAAGGCGACCCAGAGCCACGCCAGGCCCGCGGCGCCGTCGGGAGCGAACGCCAGGACGAGGCCCGCCATCGGCAGGTAGGCGACGAGGTTGATCAGGCCCGCCCAGGCGAGGAAGCGGCCGTCGCCGGCGCCGATGAGGACACCGTCGAGCACGAAGACCCAGCCGCCGACGGGCAGGGTCACGCCGAGCACGGCGAGGCCGACGGCGGCGGCGAGCCGGACGTCGTCGTCGCCGGTGAACAGCGGTGCCAGCCACCAGCCACCGGCAGCGATGACCACGCCGAGGAGCGCACCACCGATGACGCCCCACTGCAGGCAGCGCCGCAGCAGCGCGCGGACGTGGTGCGGGTCGCCGGCGCCGAGTGACTGGCCGACCAGCGCCTGGGCAGCGATCGCGAGGGCGTCGAGCGCGAAGGCGGCGAGGCCGAACATCGCCGTGACCACCTGGTGGGCCGCCAGGGTGACGGCGCCGAGGGAAGTGGCCACCGCGATCGTGACCAGGATCGCCACGCGCAGCGTCAGGGTGCGGATCAGCAGCGGCACGCCGGCGCGGGCCGAGGCCCAGATGCCGGAGCGGCGTGGACGCAGGGCGATGTCGAGCCCGCGTGCCCGCCGGAGCAGGACCGCGATGAGCCACAGTGCCATGCCGGTCTGGGTCACCGCGGTGCCCAGGCCTGATCCGGCGACCCCCATCCCGACGCCGTAGATGAACAGCGCGTTGAAGCCGATGTTGGCCAGCGCGCCGCTGACCGCCACGACGAACGGCGTGCGGGTGTCGAGCAACCCGCGAAGCGTGCCGGTGGCGGCGAGGACGAGGAGCATGCCCACCAGGCCGGGCGCGGAGTAGCGGAGGTAGTCGACGGCGTGGGGGACGACGTCGGGCGGCGCGCCGGAGACCAGGAGCGGTGCCGTGACCATGAGCGCCACGGCGGTGGCGACGCCGAGGAGCAGCGCCAGCCACATGCCGTCGACGCCGGCGGTGATGGCTCCGGAGCGGTCCCCGGCGCCGACCCGGCGTGCGGTGGCCGCGGTGGTCGCGTACGCCAGGAAGATGAAGATCCCGACGGCGGTGGTGAGGATCGTCGAGGCCAGCGAGAGGCCGGCGAGCTGGGCGGTCCCGAGGTGGCCGACCATGGCGGAGTCGACGAGGACGAAGACGGGCTCGGCGACGAGCGCTCCGAGCGCCGGGACGGCGAGGGAGAGGATCTGCCGATCCAGCGCACGGCCCCGCAGTCGGTGGACCTCTGGTTCAGGGTTCGCTCGAGGTTCGGGCGTGTCGTCCACCGATCAGCGTTCCTTCTTCGATCCACAGTGTGTGCACAGCTGTGGAGACGCCGATGCTGGCCGTACCAAGGAATCGCACGGCTGTTACCCACAGAGTTATCCCCGGACTGTGCACATCCCCGTGGGAAGGGTCCACAGGACATCCACAGGATAGGCAGGTTGCATGCACATCCCCAGTTCGATCCTGAGCGCGGCGCGGCCTAGTCTCGCGAGGTCGCACGATGAGCACCGGCCACCAGCGATGTGGGTGGTGACCGATAGACCAGGGTGAACACGACCCGAGGGGGGTGAGGATCGCTTGACGATCGCCGAGGAGCGCACGGCTGTCGACGGCCGGGACGCGTTCGACCGGACGCCTCCGCAGGACGTCGCCGCCGAGCAGTCGGTCCTCGGCGGCATGCTGCTCTCGAAGGACGCCATCGCCGACGTCGTCGAAGAGCTTCGGGGCAACGACTTCTACCGGCCGTCGCACGAGATCATCTACGAGGCGATCATCGACCTGTACGGCCGCGGCGAGCCCGCCGACGCCGTGACGGTGTCGGCAGAGCTGTCCAAGCGCGGCGAGATCGGCCGGATCGGCGGCGCTCCCTACCTGCACACGCTCATCTCGTCGGTGCCGACGGCGGCCAACGCCGGCTACTACGCCCGGATCGTGCGCGAGCAGGCGGTGTTGCGCCGGCTGGTCGAGGCGGGCACGCGGATCGTCCAGCTCGGCTACTCCACCGAGGGCGGCGACGTCGACGACCTCGTGGACAACGCGCAGGCCGAGGTCTATGCCGTCACCGAGCGGCGCACCAGCGAGGACTACGTCCCGCTGCGGGAGACCATCAACCCGACGATGGAGGAGATCGAGGCCGCCGCCGACCGGGGCGAGGCCATGGTCGGCGTGCCGACCGGGTTCGCGGACCTCGACTCGCTGACCAACGGCCTGCACCCGGGGCAGATGATCATCGTCGCGGCCAGGCCGGCCATGGGGAAGGCGCTCGCCCTCGACACCCCGCTGCCGACCCCCTCCGGGTGGACCACCATGGGTGAGGTCCAGGTCGGCGACGAGCTCATCTCCGCGGACGGGACGCCCACGAAGGTCGTGGCGGCGACCGAGGTGATGACCGAGCGGCCGTGCTACGAGCTGACGTTCGACGACGGCACCACCGTCGTGGCGGACGCGGAGCACCAGTGGCTGACGGAGCTCGGCGACGGCGAGACTCCTGGGGTACGGACGACCGAGACAATCGCGACGTCCTCGACCGGCGGCGCCGACGGCCGGCACCGCGTCCGCAACACCATGCCGCTGGACCTGCCCGACGCCGACCTCCCGGTCGCACCGTACGCGCTGGGAGTCTGGCTCGCTCGCGACGGCCGACCGGCGAGCGCCGTGGAGCCCGAGGTCGAGATGCGCGTGGAAGCCGCCAGCGGACCGCTGTCGACGCTCGGTACTCGGGTGCGCGAGGCCGGCCTCGACCGGCACGGCATTGCGAACGAGTACCTGCGCGCGGGTGTGTCTCAGCGGCGAGAGCTGCTTGCTGGATTCCTCGACGTCCAGGGAGACGTCCGTGAGGACGGCGAGGTCGAGATCACGCTGCCGGCGCGGCTCGGAACCGATGTGGCCGAGCTCGTGCACGGGCTGGGCTACGCGTCCGTCTGGTCCTCGCAGCACGTACCGGCGGAACGGGAGTCACCGGTACCGGTCCGACTCACCTTCGATGCCGACGAGGACGTCTTCACGCTTCAGCGGAAGCAGCTTCTCCACAAGAAGCTGCGGACGAGCGTTGCGGCGTGGCGAGCAACTCGCGCCATCACCAGCGTCAAAAAGGTCGCGAGCGTCCCGGTTCGCTGTGTCCAGGTCGACCACCCGAGCCACCTCTATCTGGCGACCCGGTCGATGGTGCCGACCCATAACTCGACCATCGCCCTGGACATCTGCCGCTCGGCGTCGATCAAGCACGGGCTCGCGTCGGTGATCTTCTCCCTGGAGATGGGCCGCACCGAGATCACCATGCGGTTGCTGTCCGCCGAGGCGCAGGTGCCGCTGCAGAACATGCGCAAGGGCACCATGCGCGAGGAGGACTGGACCCGCATGGCCACGGCCATGTCCAAGGTCTCAGACGCCCCGCTGTTCATCGATGACAGCCCGAACATGTCGCTGATGGAGATCCGGGCGAAGTGCCGGCGCCTCAAGCAGCGGCACGACCTGAAGCTCGTGGTGGTCGACTACCTGCAGCTGATGAGCTCGGGCAAGAAGGTCGAGTCGCGGCAGCAGGAGGTCTCGGAGTTCTCTCGTGCGCTGAAGCTCCTCGCGAAGGAGATCGAGGTCCCGGTCATCGCCGTCGCTCAGCTCAACCGCGGTCCGGAGACACGCACCGACAAGCGGCCCATGATGAGTGACCTTCGCGAGTCGGGCTGCCTGACCGCGGAGACCAGGGTCATGCGTGCCGACACCGGCGCCGAGGTCACGATGGGCGAGCTCTTCCTGTCCGGCGAGAACGACGTGCCGGTCTGGGCACTCGACGAGCGCCTGAAGTACGTGCGCCGTCACATCACGTCGGTGTTCTCCACTGGAGTGAAGCCGGTCTTCCGGATGAGGCTCGCCTCGGGCCGGGAGATCCGCGCGACCGGGAACCACCCGTTCCTGACCTATGACGGCTGGACGCCGCTGGACGAGCTCGAGCCGGGTTCTCGGATCGGAGTCCCGCGGCACGTTCCGGCGCCATCCGAGGAGGCGCAGTGGGACGACCGGAAGGTCATCATGCTCGCGCACCTGCTGGGAGATGGGTCGTTCGTCAAGCGGCAGCCCATCCGATACGCGTCGATCGACGAAGACAACCTCGCCGCCGTGACCGATGCGGCTGAGGCTTTCGGAATTACGCCTGTCAGGGACGAGTATGCCGCGGCACGGTGCACGACGCTCCGGCTGCCTGCTCCCTATCGGCTGACTCACGGCAAGCGAAACCCGATCGCTCTGTGGCTCGACGGCATGGGACTCTTCGGTGCACGCAGCCACGAGAAGTTCGTACCCGACGAGGTCTTCGCCCTCCCGAAGCGGCAGATCGCGCTCTTCTTGCGGCACCTTTGGTCGACGGACGGTTCGATCGTTCTTCACCCGAATGGTCGTGCCGGCCGCGTGTACTACGCGACGACGTCCCGACGCTTCGCCGACGGCGTGGCGAACCTCTTGCTCCGGTTCGGGATCGACGCCCGTATCCGGAGTTCGACGAAGACCGGCTACCGACCCGGATACTCGGTGGACGTCTCGGGCCTGGAGGAACAGCGCATCTTCCTCGAGCGGATCGGCGTGCACGGTGCCCGCGGAAAGAAGGCTGACCTCCTCCTGGCGCGAATCAAGGACATCAAGGCGAACACCAACGTCGACACGGTGCCGCTGGCCGTCTGGACAGATGTGCGGCGCATCCTCGAGGAGCAGAAGATCACGCACCGCGCGTTCCAGGCATCGATCGGCACCCGGTACTGCGGGAACACTCTCTTCAAGACTGAGCCTTCACGGGCACGCCTGGCACGGATAGCCACTGCACTGAAGGATGACGATCTCGAGATGATGGCGGTCAACGACCTCCTCTGGGACCGCGTCGTTGCGATCGAGCCCGACGGCGAAGAGAAGGTCTTCGACGCCACGGTCGCTGGCAGCCACAACTTCATCGCCAACGGCGTCGCGGTCCACAACAGCTTGGAGCAGGACGCTGACGTCGTCATGCTGCTGCACCGCGAGGATGCCTACGAGCGTGAGTCCCCGCGCGCCGGTGAGGCGGACATCATCGTCGCCAAGCACCGCAACGGCCCGACCGACACGATCGTCGTGGCATTCCAGGGTCACTACTCGCGGTTCGTCGATATGGCGCGCTGACGGCCCGGTTGTTGATTTGCAGCGAAGATGTCACAGACGAACCCGGCATGTGACATGACCTACTCCTCGCCCGGTCGATGGCGGCAGTTGCCCACAGCAGCGCGTTGCCTTCGGTGATGTGAGCGGCCACTGCCGGCGGCAGGCAGGAGTTCACCGCCTTCCAGCCTGCTCGCCGCGCTGCCGACCGAGCTCGACGGGGTCTCGGCAGTGGCGCACACGCTGGATGCCGACCAGTCCCGGCACCCCGTCCCGCTCGCGGAGGGGCGCGCTGACCGACCGTGTCCAGGGATGCTGCCGCGACCACGCGCTGTTATGCGTCGCGACCGCTGGCGGCGCCGCGTCGTCTGCGGGGCTCAGCTCCGGACAGCGGCGGCGAGGGCCCGCACTGCGTCGCGGAGCTCGTCCGCCGTGATCGCATGGCTGAAGAACTGCAGCATGAGGCCATCGAGGGACGCGAACAGCGCTCGAGAGAGTGCCGGATCGCGATTGGAATCCGTGCCGAGCGCAACGGTGTATCGCCGGTAGAGCGCGCGGATCGGCTCACGCAGTTCGTGCCGACGCGTGGCCTCGACGATCATTTCGAACTGGAACACCTCGACTTCGGGCTGGTCCGTCGAGTGCGCGATGAGCGCGTCAACGTACGCCGTGGCGTCCGACAAATACGCGCCGAGGTCGGCGGCATGAATCGCTTCCTCCAGCGCCGTGAAGGGATCGATCGACCGCTAGTGCGAATCCTCGATGCGATCGTCTGGTTCTCGCATCCAGCTGCCGGGTTGCCGAACGCCGTACGCGAGACCAGCGTGTCACTACCGCATTCACCCGGCCGTGGAAGGTGACCGAATCGACTGAGCGTCTCCGAGATACCGCACCATGCGACCGAGTGGCCGGCCGTGCCGGCCCTGTGGACGCAGATTGCACAAACCGGCCGCCGCGCCCGAGATCGCGCAAAGTAGACCGGCGTGTCCGTGCAATCTCCGTTGCAAGTCGACAGGTGTTGTCGATTTGCAGCGAACTTTCAGAACTGAGCCCTTGTACTTTATGTAGGTGTCCACATGATGGATGCCTCGAGGGGTACTCCGCGCTTCAAGTTGGCTCGCAGGTCAACGCGACACGGTCACGCCGAACAAGGACACGTGACCCAAGTCAGGTGCATTGCAGCTCGTCCGCGCGCTGCTCATGAGGCATCGCCCCGTCGCGGCTGACGCAGGGTGAGGGCGATGCTGGCTACGAGCAGCCCGGCGCCAATGAGCAGGCCGGTGCCAACGCCGTTGCGCCCATTTGAGAATGCGCCGGCGAGCAAGGGTCCGAGGCACTGCCCGAGCGCGAAGGTGGCGGTGAGCGCGGCCATCGTGCTGCTCCACCAATGTTGTGGCAGGGCATTGCGAGCGTAGTTGGTGACTGCGGAGGGCGTTGCGAGGAATGACCCGCCGAAGATGGTCGCCGAGACGAACGAAAGGAGAAGTGAACCAGATATCAGCGGCAACACCGATCCGACCAAGACGGCGACCAAGGTCCATACCGGGGCTTGTCCGCCTTCGTTCCGGCCGAGGACGGGGCTCCATAGCCAGGAGCCAGCGACCGCGGCGAGGCCGAGCACTGCCCAGAAGGCGGACACCTGGAGATCGTTCGCCCCTTCCTCTTCGAGGTGGGCGACAATGAAGGTCATGTAGGGGATGTAGCCGGCGCCGAACAACCCGTAGCCCCACAGCAATGGCCACAGCGTGCGTATCGGCCAGCGGAGGAGCCCAGCGCGCGAGTCCGGTGCGTCGCTGACGGGCCCAGGGACTAGGCGGGCAGACCAAACGGCAACGGCCGCACCCACGACCGACATGAGTCCGAGCGCGAGCCACGCTGTCTGCCAGTTCGTCCCTTGGATAGCCGCAGGCACGACGAGCCCCGGAATGACCACTCCTAACCCGCCGCCGCCGCCGAAGTAGATGCCCAGCACCACTGCGCCCGTACGTGGTGGCGCGGCTCGCGCCAACCGCGCAGCCAAGACACTCCCGACGACAAAGGCAACGGCCGCCGTGACACCTGCCAGCAAGCGCATAAGGACCACGACAGCGATAGCACCAGTGACCCCAGAGGCGAGGACGATGGCCGCGGTCAAGACCAAGCTGGTCACGAGTACGCGGCGCTCGCCCCAGCGGATGGTCACTGCGGCGGCGCCCAGCGAGCCGAGAAGGAACCCGATGGCGCTGGCCGTGTTGACGGCTCCCGCGGTCGTATAGGACCAGCCCAGGGCCGACCGCATCGCTGGAAGTACGAGGGCGTACGCAAACCTCGAGAAGCCGGAAGCTACGGCCGGGATCAGAGCAAGCCCGGTCGCAATCGCGAGCATCGCCAAGCGTTCGCGCCGATCAGCCGCTCGGGTCGCACCGCCCGGGGGTGCCATCACTCGTGGCTATGGGAAGGAGGCTGACGATCGCGACGTACGCCGGACTCACGGACCAGTCCTGCTATCAGCCTGCCACGGTTGGCGGTGGACGTGTCACCTCCATCGGCCTCCTCAGCATCGCCGATCGGGCACGTAGCATCGCTCTGACACGAGTCGCGGTCACAGAGCCGGCATATGTACTGCGCGTTGCCGATCCGGCCGTACAGCCCACCCAGCAGGACCGTCAACAGTTCGGAGAGTTGACCCTGTTGAGAGGGATCCAGGGCGTCGACAAGCTCCCCAAGGGACTCCTCTCGAGTGCCGAGCACTCGGCCGGCGACCTCGAGACCCGCACTCGTCAGATGAACAGCGACGCCACGTCGTCGCCCCCGACGACGCTCCGCCAGACCGGCCGACTCAAGACCTTCGACCATGCGCGCCGCCGCCGGCTGGCTCAGTCCCACACGCCGTCCGAGGTCGGTGACACTCAATCCCGGTCGCACCGACAACGTGACCAGTGCGGACGCCGCAGTCGAACTGACGCCTGCTGTGCGCGCGGCTCCCGTAAGCGTCAAGTCCGAGACCGCCAGAGAGACGGCGCCCAACAGGTTCCCAACTCGCGCCCGATCGACATGCATAACTCATGCATATCAGTGCCCCCTCATGCTGTCCACCCGCTACGGCTTGGTCTACGAAGAGTGAACCGGGACTCAAAGTTCGGGAGCGCGAAGACCCGGTACAACCGCAGGTCAGCGGCCCGTAGCGATGCTCATCCGTCGCCGCAGGAGCCGTCCGTTCAATTCCACGGCGACGGGGCGCGACTCGGAACGCGAGTTTGCCCGAAACGGCACGATGCCGGACCTCGGGGCGAATGACACGATCGCCCTCGTGCACGACTGACGCCGACGAGTGTGCTGGCGTATCGCGTGGCTTGCCCGCTCGCTGTGTAGCGTCCCGGAGCATGGTCCGCCGATTCGTGCCCGGGCTTGACCTGGCTGAAGCCTTCTACGCGAAGGCCGTTGCACCGCTGGTCGACGTGCCGCACGCTGCGTGCCTCCTCGGTGAGGGTTCCGAGGTGCTCGGCTTCGACACCGCCCGCTCCATGGACCACGAGTGGGGTCCGCGGGCACAGATATTCGTCTCCGAACAGCACGTCGACGCCGTGCGGGCAAGGGTCGACGACGGCCTCCCGTCGCTCTTCCACGGTTTCGCCACCAGGTGGTTCGCGCTCGCGTCCGGCACCGAAGCTCATCATGTCGAGGTCACCACGTTCGACGACTGGATCGTTGCCACGCTGGGTCTCGACCCACGGGTCGGGATGGACCATGCGGATTGGCTCGGCCTGCCGCAGCAGCGCCTCCTGAACGTCACGGCCGGACGGGTGTTCCGTGACGACACCGGCGAGCTCAGCCGAGTCCGGAAGTCGGTGCGGTGGTACCCCGCCGAGGTCTGGGCCTGGATGATGCTCAGCTCCTGGCACCTGATCGGCAACACCGAGCCCCTCCGCGCTCGCTGCATCGAGACGGAGGACACGCTCGGCGAGCGCCTCCTGACCGCACGGCTGTGCCGGCTCGCGATGGAACTCGCGTTCCTCCAGGAGCGCCGCTACTGGCCCTACGACAAGTGGTTCGGAGCAGCCTTCAACCAACTCGACGCGGCGGGACCTCTCACTCCGTCCCTGACCACGGCACTCGCCTCCGACGGAGCGGTCGCGACACGCGCCATCGGCGAGGTCTTGACCTGGCTCGGACACCGCCACAACGACATCGGCCTCGGCCCGGCCGTCACGCCGCGCCGTGGCCCGTTCGACGTCGGCATCAATGACGCGGTGCGTCCCTACGACGTCATCAACGCAGCCGACTACATCGACGCCCTGCGCGCGACCATCACCGATCCGCAGCTCCGGAGCCTCGTCCAGGTCGGAGGCATCGACCAACTGACCCACGCCGACGACGCCATCGTCACCCACACCGACTGGCCCGCCCGCCTGACCGCCCAGTACCGCGAAGCACTCGCAAAGCCAGCCGGCTGACGGCCGGCGAAGCAGACGGAGAACGGATCAGGTAGGTCGCGGGGTGTACATGATGACGGCGACCCCCGCGAGGCAGATGAGGGCGCCGGTCACGTCCCATCGGTCGGGCTCGAAGCCGTCTACGACCATGCCCCAGGCGAGGGAGCCGGCGACGAAGACGCCGCCGTACGCCGCGAGGACCCGCCCGAAGTTCGCGTCCGGCTGGAGCGTGGCGAACAGGCCGTACAGGCCGAGAGCGATGACGCCGGCACCGATCCAGACCCAGCCCTTGTGCTCGCGGATGCCTTGCCAGATCAGCCACGCGCCGCCGATCTCGAAGAGGGCGGCGGCGCCGAACAGCAGGATCGAGCGGGCAAGGTTCATCGGGCGGCCTCCTGGGCTGGGAGCAAGTCCTCG
The DNA here is from genome assembly GCF_042665525.1 of Georgenia alba. Classification (NCBI taxonomy): domain Bacteria; kingdom Bacillati; phylum Actinomycetota; class Actinomycetes; order Allobogoriellales; family Allobogoriellaceae; genus Georgenia; species Georgenia alba. The sequence goes on along the minus strand of NZ_JBHTCQ010000001.1, from coordinate 418,871 downwards.
AGCATCGTGCGCGCCTCAGGAGGCGCGGTGATCGTCAGGTCGAAGGTCGGGCCGTGCAGGTCGATCCGGAACGTGTAGAACGCGCAGCAGCTTTGCTCAGCTTGCGCGAGCTCGGTGGCACGCGCCAGCGAGCTGGTCGGCAGCCGCACGCGAACTCCGCCGTCGACGTCGGCACGCGGAGCGCCCGCCAGCAATTCGTGCCAGTCGGCGACCCGGGCGCCGTAGTCGTCGCCGTCGAGCGAGCACGCGATCGCAGTTCGAGGCTCGGACACGACCGGAAGGGCCGGCTCGGCGCGATCGAGGAACGTGCACGCGGCGTCGCACGGCTCGTCGCGGTCGGGCAGGGTATCCAGCCTCTGGACGGCCGTCGCCAGGGTCGAGCGCAGCGCTTGGAGCGAGACGATCCGCTCGTCGACCCGAGCGGCGTGCTCGATGAGCATCGGCCGGTACTTCGCGCGCACGCTGTGGCATGGCTCGGACTCCCAGGCCGTCACGAGCTCGCGCACCGCGGGCAACGGGAGGTCGAGGTGCTTTGCCTGGGCGATGAACGCGAGCCTGTCGACGGCGTCCTCGCCGTAGACGCGATACCCGTTCTCGGCACGCTCCGCCGGCAGGAGCCCCTCGGACTCGTAGAAACGCAGCGTCGAGGGCGGCACGCCGGTACGCGCAGAGAGCTCGGAGATCCTCATGTCCCCGACGGTAAGCCTTCAACTGGACTCGAAGGTCAAGCCCCTCGAAAACGAGCGACCAAGAGCGGAACGGTGAACATCCATTTTCGACGTCAGGAAATCCTAAATGAGTGCTGCTGGTACCGTCAGGGGCGTGAGTGCGAGGAACCGGACCGAACGCGCCATCGTCGCTGCTGCGGTGCACACCTGGGCGAGGGAGCGGGGCGCGACCCTGCCCGACGTCGCCGAGGCAGCAGAGGTTGGTCGCACGACGCTGCATCGCTACTTCCCCGAGCGCGATCGGCTGGTCCATGCTGCCGTCGAGCACGCCCTGGAAGTCATCGGCGCCGCGATCGCCGAAGCCCAACCCGACAGCGGCCACCCGCTGGAGGCGATGCGCCGCGTGGTCGCGGCCCTTGCGTCGGTCAGTGAGGCGATCATGTTCGTCTTCGGGGACCAGTCGCTGATGCGCGACGTCGTGCCGACAGCCGAGCCCGAGCTGCCGACGCCCCACGACCCAGTGATCGACCTCATCCGTCGCGGACAGGCCGAGGGTGTCTTCGATGACCAGCTCACGGCCGAATGGATGCAACAGGTCCTGTGGGGCGTGGCCTACACCGCGTTCGAGCAGGTCGCCCAAGGCGCGCTGGCCAAGTTCGACGTCGCCGCCACCGTGACCCGCACCTTGGAACAGGGCATCACCGCCAAGACGATCGACCCGACATGAGCGGCGCAGTGGTCGCGGCTCCCGAGGGTGTCGGTATCGCATGGTCTGTGGACTTCTGGCTCGACCCTGCCTGCCCGCTCACGCGCCACACCGCGCGATGGATCGCCCAGATCGCCGACGAGATACCGCTTGACGTGCGGTGGAGGGTGATGAGCCTGTCGGTGCTCAACGAGCACCGTGACGACGACCCCGAGGACGACCCCGACGGCTACCTCTGGATTCCCGCCCGCGTCGCCGTCGCCGTCCAGACCGAGCACGGCCACCACGCGCTCGGCTCCTTCTATGACGCGCTGTGGACCGACCCCGACGGCACCGAGCGGCAATGGATCAATGACATCGGCGAGGCGCTGCGTCGCGCGGCTCTGCCGGTCGAACTTGCCGCGGCGGGCACGTCCACGGACTACGACGCCGAGCTGCGTGCCTCCCATCACGACGGCGTCGACCGTATCGACGCCGAGATCGGTACGCCGATCCTGGCCATCACGGGCACTGATGGCACGCAGCGAGCCTTCTTCGGACCCGTCCTCGACGCGCTCCCGGCGAAGAAGGAACGGGCACGTCTATGGGACGCCGTGCTCCTCTTGGTCGGCGTCCCGGGCCTCCGTGAGATCAAGGCCTGACGGCTCCCCGGAGCTGGGTGGTGTAGTCGGCTGTCCGCGAGGCTGACGCACGTCAAGGTGCCTTTTGTACGCCTCCCTCTACACACTCATGATGGTGTTACGCACTATTGGTGAGGTGAGGCAGACATGGTTGAACAGGAAAGGCAGATCGACCAATCGCGGGTCGTCGTCGAGGTCTGGGCCGATCTGGGCTGCCCGTGGTGCTACGTCGGGAAACACCGGCTCGAGGCGGCGATCTCGCAACGATCGGACGCGGATCGATTCGAGATCGTGATGCGCTCCTTCCAGCTGGACCCGACGGCGCCGCAGGAGCTGGAGAAGAACGAGATCAGCTTCGTGCGTAGCCACCCCGGCAGCACGTCTGATGACCTCCGGCGGGCCGAGGGTCAGATGCGGGCCATTGCCAACAAGGAGGGGTTGACGTACACGATCGACCGCTGGAACGCCAACACCTTCGACCTGCACCGGGTGGTGCAGTACGCAGGTGACCAGGGGCGTGGATACGCGTTCTTCTCGGCGGTCCAGGACGGCTTCTTCGGAGGTGTTCTCAACCCGTTCGATCCCGAGGCCCTCGTCGGTGTGGCCGAGTCGGTCGGGCTGGACGGTCAGCGGGTCCGCGAGATTCTCGCCGCCGATGAGTACGCCGACCGCGTCCGTGCCGATCGGGAGGAGGCCGTGGAGCTGGGCTCGACCGGCGTGCCGTTCATGGTGTTCGACCGACGTGTCGGTGCGCCGGGTGCCCAGAAGGTCACCGTCTACAGCCAGCTGCTGGAGCAGGTCGCCGGGCCCGCGTCGAGCGAGCGCGCGTCGTGAGCGACCCCGAGCACCTCCTTCGGTTCGTGGCCACACCCGCCAGCGGGTGGTGCGATCCCGACACCGGGGAATGCGTCGTCGACACCGCTGAGGAGGTCGACGACACGGCCAGCGGGCCGGCTGGCGAGAGCGGCACCTGACCGGCTGGCGGGGCCCGGACCGCCGGTCGGTCAGCGAGCCGGTGTGCTGACCGAGGCCTTCGCGCGGCCCACCCCAGTGGCCTCGCTGGAGGCTCGGTTGCCGGCGACCTCCTCGTGGTGGGTGGCTGCCCACGCCGCCATCGCTGTAACCGCGTCCAGGAGCGAGCGGCCGAGATCGGTCAGGTCGTACTCCACCCGCGGAGGAACCTCCGCGTATGCGGTCCGGGTGACCAGCCCGTCGCGCTCGAGGAGCTTCAGCGTCTGGGTCAGCATCCGCTGCGAGATCCCCGGGATGCTCGCCTGCAGGTCGGAGTAACGCAGCGGGCCCGCGCTCAGGGTGCTGATGACCAGCACCGTCCACTTGTCACCGATGCGATCGAGCACCTCCCGGATGAAGGCGCTGTCCTCCGGCCACGACTGACACGGACCACTGATCCGTCGTTCTGCCATCCCGCTACCTCCCAATCGGTGTGCAACCGCACTCTCAGTATGGCTGCTCCCATCCAGATAAGGACCCCGCATGTCGTACCTGCTTCACGTCGACTCCTCCTCGCTCGGCGAGGCCTCGGTGTCTCGGCACGTCGCCCGGACCTTCCTCGAAGGCTGGGACGGGGACGTCGTCCACCGAGACCTGGCCGCCGCGCCGGTCCCGCACCTCAGCGTCGCAGGTGTGACCGCCCGCGAGACCGATCCCGCGGACCACACCGAGGAGCAGGCCGCCGCGGCCGCGCTCCAGCACGAGCTCATCGAGGAGTTCCTCGCCGCCAACGCCTACTTGTTCACGGTGCCGATGTACAACCTCTCGATGCCGTCCGCCTTCAAGGCATGGCTCGACCAGATCATCGTCTTCGGGCGCACCGTCCGCCCCTCCCCAGCTGCCGGACGCCCCGCGGTGCTGATCTCCGCTCGAGGCGGCGGCTACGGGCCCGGCACGCCCAACCATGGCCTGGTCTACGTCGTGCCCACCACCGAAGCGGTTCTCGGGCGAGAAGAGCTACTCGGACTCGAGGTCCACACGGTGATCCCCGAACTCGTCATGGTCACGCACAATCCGGCACTGGCCGATCTGCTCCCGAAGCATGAGGCATCCATGGCTGACGCTCACCGGCGTGCCCGTGACCTCGCCGCGTCGATCACCACCGCGACCACCGTCGGCACCTCCCACCGAACACCGGCCCCGAAACCTGCGACGGCAGGCTGCTGAGGTGCTCGCGTCCTTCGCGAGTGCCGGGACGTCTAACGCGCAACTGTCGATTGTGGCCGCCTCGATCATCGTGAAGAACCCGTCGTCGGAGGCCTGGTCGAGCACGTTGAGTGCCGCTAGCGCCATGTCGTCGAGGCGCGGGATGTCCGCGCCCCCCGGGGGCGTCGAAGCCGCAGCTGTTACCCCGGGCTGACCACGATCCACGTGCGGCACGAAGAGCTCGGCCGCGCCGCCGTCCACAACGCGCTGCACCGTGACGACGAAACCGTCGAGCAGCACGTGACGTTGGCTACCTAACCAGGTGATCGCCAGGCGTGCCCGGGGATTCTCTCGACGAGTCCAGCGAGGTGGTCGAGCGTCGCGACGACGTCGGCCGCCTTCGGCTTGCCCGACTGCCAGGCGAGAATCTCGTTCCCGGTGAACCGGAGCGGACGGCGGTAGCTCTCGGCCGGCCAGGAGCGGACACCGGGATCGAGGACCGTCCTTGCGAACTCCTCGGCTCCGGTGGAGGCGCCCGTACGGACGACGAAAGCACGATCGAACGACGCGTCGCCGACGGGGAGATCGCGTTTCCCGAAAAGGCTTAAGACCCTCTGCTTGATGCCTCGGCGCGCGATCTGGAGCTCCGCCCCGGCCCCGGGAGCCGTCATCGCGGTGACGGTCAGGCGATGCGTCGACGTGCTTGACCCTGTGCCGAACGAGGAGGTTGTGTGGTAGGCGTACTCGTAGGTCACGAACGGGCGACCGCGGAACTCGCCGACCACAGACTCTCCGATCTTCGGACCCCAGCCTTGTCCGAACGGCGAGCCGGCGTATCGGTCGGCCAAGTCTTGTTCCCCGTCCGTGTAGACCCAGCCGCGCTGAGCGGCGAGCTCGTCGAGATCCTCGGTGCGCTGTGACATGAATCCTCCTCATGGGTTCGGTGTGCACCAGGCGTGCTCAGTGAGCGCGAGCTGCGCCGGCTCACTGCTCTGAGCGCATGGCCTCTCCCCAGCCCGGCTGGATCATGGTCTGGAAGCGCCAACCGTCGTTCTCCCGGACGAGAACGTCGGCGTAGTCGAGGTGGTAGGTCTCGCCTCCGGCGGTCATGGTCGAGCGGGAGAACACGACCACGATCGAGGGGCCCAGGAAGAGAGGAGTGCGGATCGACTCGAACGTTCCTTCCGGAGTCGGGCCGGCGGCGTCGGGGTCGCTCGCGGCCGCTCCGTCCGGGGCGCCCATGACTCGTGACATGGTGCTGACGTAGTGGTCACGGTCCCACTGTCCGCAGTGGGGTCGATGCTCGGCGTCGTCGGAGACGACGTTCACCGGGAAGGTCGCGAGCTCGGCCATCCTGGCGACTGCGGACCGCTCGGCGAGGCCGTCGTAGGTCTCCCACCATGCGGCGAGGGAGTCTTGTTCCTCCGCCGTGGGGCGGTAGCCGGTGATCGTCTCGTTCGGGACGTCGTCTCGGAAGCGGCTGAGCGATGGCATGGGGAGCCTCCTTGTTGGTGTCTGTGTACTGGCGAGTAGGGGCGTTCGGACGTCGTACAGGTGTCGTCATCCCTGGTCCGATTCCTCTCGGCGGCGTACGAACAGCGAGAGTGCCGTCGCAAGCACGGCGAAGCCCGTGCCCCACCAGAAGGCGCCCTGGATCCCGGTGGACAGGGCCAGAGCCTGGTCCTGCCCGCTGCTGATCTCGGCCGTCATGGTGCGGGTCATCACGGTGACGAAGAGGGCCGTGCCCGCAGCGCCGGCCACCTGTTGAAGGGTGTTCTGGATCGCGCTGGCGTGCGAGTACAGGTGGACCGGCACCGAGCCCAGGGCCGAGGTCATCAACGGCGTGATCATGCAGCTGAGGCCCACGGTCAGCAGGGTGTAGATGCCCACGACCTTCCACTCGCGGTCGGTGTACAGGAGCCACTCGCCACCAGCCGGCGTGGTATCGAGGGTGGTGAGCAGTAGAAGTGCCACGGTGGCCGCGACCGCGCCGGGTGCAGCCAGCGGCCGCGGCCCCACGCGGTCGGAGAGCGCACCAATCAGCGGTGCTGCCGACCCCATGACCAGACCGCCGGGGAGCATCACCAGGCCGGTCTCGAGTGTGCTCAGGCCCCACACGTTCTGCAGGAACAGCGGGAGCAGAACGATGGTTCCGAACATCGCGCACATCGCGACCAGCAGGATGCTGATACCGATGGTGAAGGCCGGGGTGCGGAACGGTCGCAGGTCCAGCAGCGCGGACTCGGTCTCCTGGAGCGCCAGCTGTCGCCGTACGAAGAGGAACAGCGCCATCGCGCCGGCGCCGATCGGGAGCCAGGGCGGGACCGAGGTCTCGTGCGACGCCGCTTCACCGATTGCGTTGAGCCCATAGATCAGCCCGGCGAACGCTACGGCCGACAGCACCACGGAGGGCAGGTCGAACGGTGCCTTGGCTGGCGTGGTGACGTTGCGGACCAGCGCGATCCCGACGACGAGGGCCAGCGCGGCGATCGGCAGCATGAACAGGAACATCCAGCGCCACGCGAGGTGCTCCAGGATGGCTCCGGAGAGCGTCGGGCCGATCGCCGGGGCGACCGACATCACGATGGTGATGAGGCCCATCACGCTGCCGCGGCGGTGGGCAGGGACGAAGGTGAGGACCGTGGTGAGGAGCAGCGGCGCCATCACCGCGGTGCCGGATGCCTGCAGCACACGGCCCGCGAGGAGGACGCCGAATCCGGGGGCGAGGGAGGCGAGCAAGGTGCCGCCGGTGAACAGTGACATCGCTGCGATGAAGACCGACCGGGTGGAGAATCGTCGCAGGAGGAACCCGGTGGTCGGGATCACGACGGCCATGGTGAGCATAAACGCCGTGGTGAGCCACTGTGCCGTGCTCGCGCTGATGCCGAGGTCGACCATGAGCCGCGGGATGGCGACGCTCATGATGGTCTCGTTGAGCACCATGACGAAGGTGGCAGCCAACATCAGGCCGATGACCCACTGCACCACGCGGGTGGAGGGAGCCTCGTCCTGGAGGTGTTCGGTCGGTGCGGACGGTCGCTCGTCGATACTCACAGGTCCTCCTTCGGCCGGACCGGGTGGGCGTATGCGTAAGCCTTACGTATAAGGCTGGCCGTGTCATGTGAATTCCCGCGATCGATCAGGAAGGAGCAACGCCGGAACCGGGTTCGGGCACGCTCGGGCCACTCGAGCCCCGCCCTGGGCACGCCGCGACTCCGAACCTCAGCCGTGCCTCCGCCGTCGAAGGGCCGCGGCGCGCACCTTCACCCTGGGGGATGCGGCTTCCGCCCAGGCTTCACCCTCGCGACCGGCCGGAGAGGTAGACCTCGACGCCGTCCAGGATTCGCGCCAGTCCGAACTCGAACCCAGCGGTGCCCTGCCGGCGCCGTTCGTCCGGATCGGGGCCGATGGCGCCGAGACTTGCCAGGGAGGGGTAGGCCTCCTCGGCCCCGACCCCCTGGTACGGCCGCACGCTGTCGTCGGTCGCGGGGCTGTCATCGACCAGAGGTTCGGTGGCGCCGCGGACGTAGCCATTGACCAGCAGCACGGTGTCGATGGTCTCGGCGGGGGTCAGGTCGCACTCGGCGAGCGACGCCACGGCCAGCTCCAGCCAGGCCGTCTCGTTGGGCCCCATCGTCCGGCGCCTCGTCACTAGCGGCAGCGTCCACGGATGTGCGAGGTAGACCTGCCGTGCGTCCGTCGCCCACCGCCACAGCGACGCACGCCAGTCCAGGTCACGGTAGGGGGCGACGTCGGGAGCGCCGATCGCCCGGTCGAGCATCAGGGCTACCAGCTCCTCCTTGCTGGACACGTACCGGTACAGCGACATCGTCGCCTTGCCCAGTCGTGCGGCTAGCCGGGGCATCGAGACGCCCTCCAGGCCTTCGGTGTCGGCCATCGCGACGGCGGTGCCGACGACCTCCTCGGGGGTCAGTGACGGCTTGCGGCCGGGTCGGGCCACGCTTGCACTCCTTCCGACGGCCGTGCATGGAAACGGGCTTGCCAAACGCGTAAAGCGTACGCGAACCTGGCACGAGGTCCCGCCGGGACCGACGACCGAGGGGGAAGTCGCGTGACGACGTACGACTACGTCATCGTTGGAGCCGGTGCAGCCGGGTGCGTGCTTGCTCATCGTCTCTCCGCAGATCCTGATGTCACAGTCATGCTGGTCGAGGCGGGGGACGACGATAGAAATCCGCTGATCGCCATGCCGCAGGGGTTCGGACAGCTGATAGGGGACCCTGGCACGGCATGGCACTATCCGACCCGTCCGTTCGGACCGGACCACCGGCGCGAGTACTGGGTCCGGGGGCAAGACGCTCGGTGGATCCACCGCCGTCAACGGCATGGTGTACAACCGAGGCAATCAGGGTGACTACGACGCCCTGAGCGCCCGCGGTAACCCGGGGTGGGGATGGGACGACATGCTGCCCGTCCTCAGGAGGATCGAGGACCACCCGCTCGGAGCCTCCCATACGCGTGGCGCGGACGGCCCGCTCCGTCTCACCACCGTCGCCGGCACCGAGCCGTTGCTCGATGACGTGATCCAGGCCGGCGGCGAGCTCGGCTGGCAGCACACACAAGATCTCAACGAGACGGACGAGGAACGCATCGGCTACACGACGGCGACCATCCACGACGGCCGGCGCAGCAGTGCGGCGACCGCTTTCCTCCACCCGGTCCTGGACCGGCCGAACCTGAGGACCGCGCTGCGCACGCACGCCGACCGGATCGTCCTCGACGGCGGACGGGCGGTCGGTGTCGAGGGACGTCGGGACGGACGAACGGTCGAGTACCGCGCGGCGCGGGAGGTGATCCTCTCCGCGGGCGCGCTCGCCACCCCGAAGCTCCTGCAGCTGTCCGGCATCGGCAACCGCGAGTCGCTGCGCACCGCCGGAGTCACCGCGGTGGTCGACAGCCCGCACGTCGGCGCCCGGCTGCGCGAGCACCGCGTGTTCAGCCTGCAGTTCCGACTCACCGCGGATGCCGGGCGCAACCGCCTGCTCAGCACCCCGGAAGGCCAGCAGCAAGCGCTGGCGGAGTACCGAGCAACCGGCGGCGGGCCGATGGCCGCGCCGTCGTTCGACGTCGTCGGATTCTTCAAGACCCGGACGAGCCTTCACCGCCCCGACGCACAGCTGCTGGTCGCGCCGTATTCGATGAGCCTGCCGATGAATTCCGCCGAGGGCGTCCAGCTCGAGCGGGAGCCGGGACTCCTCGCCATCGTCTACCCCTTGCGCCCGGACAGCGAGGGCACCGTCCACATCACGTCCGACGACCCGGACGCGCCGCTCGACATCGATCCGGCGTACCTCGCCACCGAGCACGATCAGGTGACCTCCGTCGATGCCTTCCGACGTGTCCGCCGGCTGTTCGCCACCGACCCGCTCGCGAGATGGGTCGATCATGAGACGACGCCGGGGCCGGACGTGCGGACCGACCAGGAGATCCTCGACCACGGACTGACCGACGGCGGCTGCGGATACCACTCCGTCGGGACCGCCGCGATGGGACCGAACGACGACGACGTGGTCGACCCAGACCTGCGCGTCCGCGGCGTGAAGGACCTGCGGGTCGTTGACGCGTCCGTCTTCCCGGCCATGATCTCCGGCAACCTCACCGGCCCGGTCTCGGCACTGGCCTGGCGCGCAGCAGACCTCATCCTCGACGACACGTCCAGCACGGGCCGTCGCGGTGCATGACCAGCAACCGCGACCTGTCAGGGCAATGTGGACTGGATCTCCTTGACACGGGGTCGGTAGTGGCGCCGGTCCTGCATCCGGAGGTGGCGGAGCCGTGGGAGCCGGGTGGGGTGAGATGTCGGCGATCGCCGTAGCAGGGCTGAGCGGTCTGGTCTCTCAGGAGTGCAGTCAGGCATCGAGCTCCGTCGCGGCGACAGCGTGTGCGGGTGGGGCCTGGAGCGCGAGCCGTCGCGCGATCTCCGGGATCTCCGGATCCGCGAGGAACGCGTCGTAGTCCTCGGCATCCCAGTCGAAGACGGACCACATCCGGTGCGAGTCGTCGGGATCGACGTAGACGCGGGCGGCGCGGCAGCCGTGCTCCCGCCGTTTCGCGGCACCGATGGTCTCGAAGACCGCCAGGAACTGGGCGGGGTCGGTGACCTTGGCGACGGTGACGATCACTGCCTGTCTCCTTTGCGCGGGCGTCGACTTCCGAAGATCGAACACCACCGTAGGACCTCAACCGGGGTTGGGATCCAGGAGGTCGTGGACCAGAGGTCACACCGTCAGCAGGGTGGTCTCGCCGGAACGTGAAACGGTGTGCGACGGACATCTTGGCGACGTCGATCGTTGGGGCCTGTGTCGGCGCGCATCGTGCTGCAGGATGAAGAGATGACTGACCAGCCATCGCCGTCGTCCCAGTCCTTCCTCACCGCCCTGCGCACCTTGCGCCAGTCACGACGATTCCACGATCGCGCCATCCCGCGCGAGGACCTGCACGAGATCCTCGAGGTAGCGCGCTGGACCGGCAGCTCGAAGAACACCCAGCCCTGGCACCTCGTGGTGGTCGAGGACCGTGCCGTCAACGCTGAGCTCGCCGGCTACGGAGCCTTCACCGGCTTCCTCGACGGCGTCGCCGCGTCCATCGTCATCACGCTCGACCACGACGGCCGTTCGCAGGCCTACGACGAGGGTCGGATCTCGGAGCGGATCATGCTCGCGGCCGCCGAGCTGGGGATCGGGAGCGGCACCGCGTGGTTCAGCTCGACTGAGGCGCGCCAGCGGGTCCGTGACCTCCTGGGCATCCCGGGGGACCGTCACCCGTGGTCGGCGGTCGGGCTCGGGTACACCGACACCACCAGGTCTCAGGCGGCACCGTCGAGCGGGCGCAAGCCGCTCGCGGAGATCGTCAGCTGGGGGCACTACCAGGCCTGACGGCAGGTCGTCACGTACCGAGTCAACCCTGGGTGTGCCGGTACAGGTCGCGGAGCAGGCTCACCTCGGACAGGTGGTGGATGAGCTCCCGGTGGATGTGGAGGACCAGCCTGGCCATCGGGTCCGCGGCGAACGGTCCCTCGGCCTCACCGCACGGCCGGAACAGTCCCTCGTCGCCGAGGGCCTCGACGCCGGAGAGCCAGGTGGCGTACTCCGCATCGAGCTGGGCGAGGGCGGCGTCCGCCGTCGGTGCGTACTCGAAGGAGTTGTAGTCGGTGGGCTCCCGGCCGAAGTGGGAGGCGTTCCGCATGGCGAGGACACCGACGATCACGTGCCCGAGCCGCCAGGCGATGGTGGTCAACGGCGGCGGGTACGGCTCGGGGAACGCGAAGTCGATGGTCATCGCGCCGGACCCCGCCTTGACCGGCGCGGTGGATTCGCCACGCGGGCGGACGTTCCAGCACCCCGGCGTCGGCTCCCAGAAGTACTCCGCGTCGGTCAGTCCGTCGAGACGCTCACGCACCTGGTGGTCCCAGTGCCAGGTGAGCTGGTCCCGCAGGAGGTCGTTCCAGGTGGGGTTGTCCATGCTCCTACCCTCCCGTGCGCGCACGCGCTGCGAAAGGGTCGTGCACCGGTGAGCAGCGCCGGCTCACTCCCCGACGGCGACGATCACCAGCAGCGGCTCGTCCTCATCGAGATACGCCTCGACGGCGAACCCGCCGGCGGAGATGGTCTCGTCCAGCGCGTCGCCGCGCAGCAGCGGACCGTCGGGGAGCCGGTCGCGCAGGTCGTCCGCGACGGTCGGCGCCGCGGTCGCCTGCTCGGTCGCCAGCGTGCGCAGGTCGTCGGCGACGTCGTCCTCGAGGTGGACGACGCCGTCGATCCAGTAGGTCGACGGTCCCGGCGCACGGCCGCCGCCCAGCGTCCCCGACATCCACTCGGCCCCGACGGGCGACCCCAGGGCCGGGAACCGGTCCGTGAGCGGCTCGAGGTCGCTACGCACCTCGGCCTCGCCGCGCTTCTCGACACCCTCGTCCGTGGTTCCGACGACGATGTCCTCGCCCCAGCACCCGGCGAGCAGGACGGTGCTCAGCGCCAGTGCCATGCACCGCGCCGTCCGTCGTCCCACGGTTCCCCCTGACCGTTCTCGCGCCTGGCTCTGGCTCGACCCCGCATTCTTCCCTAGTCCGTTGCGAACGGGTCGTCGCGGCGGCGCGCAGTGTCGAGAATGCGGTGCGTGCGCCGTCCCCGGTGCACCAGCAGCCAGCCCGGCTGCGACGAGGATCAGGAGCTCCCATGGCGGTTCAGCAGCTGCACCACGTGAGCATCGTCGTCGAGGACCTCGAGGCCGCGAAGGCGTTCTTCACCGAGCTCGGCCTGGAGCTCGAGGGAGAGGCACCCATCGAGGGCCCGTGGGCCGACCGCATCAACGCGCTCGAGGGCGTCATGATCGACATCGCGATGATGCGGACCCCGGACGGCGTCGGGAGGCTCGAGCTGACGACGTTCCACCACCCGCAGGTGATCAGCCCTGAGCCGCTGAACGCGCTCGGGAACACGCTGGGCCTGCGGAGCATCATGTTCGTCGTCGACGACCTGGACACCACCCTCGCGGGCCTGCAGGACCGCGGCGCCGAGCTCATCGGCGAGGTCGTGCAGTACGAGGACGTCCACCGGCTGTGCTACGTCCGCGGTCCTGCGGGAATCATCGTCGCGCTGTCGGAGAACCTCCGTTGAGCGCACCCGCACGCGCACCCGCACCTGTCCGCGACCCAAGAGCGTGACCTGTCTCACAATCTGAGGCCGTCGCCGGCACGGTGCGGGCGGCGTCGTACCGTCGTCGGCCATGTCGTCGACCCTCCGTGCACCCCTGACCGGCGAGGCGGCGCCCCGCCGCGGCATCCACCCGTTCGTGATCCTCTTCGGCGTCCTCGCCGTCGCGGTGCTCAGCACGTGGCTGCTCTCGCCGGGCGAGTACGACCGGACCGAGATGGACGGCCGAGAGGTCGTCGTGGAGGGCACCTACCAGGAGGTCGCCGCCGAGCCCGCGGGGGTGCTCGACCTCTTCAGCGCAGTCCACCGCGGCATGGTCGAGGCCGCCGAGATCATCTTCTTCGTGTTCGTCGTCGGCGGCGCCTTCGGCGTCCTGTCCCGCACCCGCGCCGTCGAGAACGGGATCACCGGCCTGGCCATGCGGATGCAGCGCTCCCGGCTGCTCCTGATTCCCGTGGTCATGACCGCGTTCGCGCTCGCAGCCGCCACCTTCGGCATGTTCGAGGAAGGCCTGCCGTTCGTGCTGCTGCTGACCCCGGTCGCCCTGAAGCTGGGGTTCGACTCGATCACCGGCGCCGCGATGGTGCTCGTCGGCCTGTCCTGCGGGTTCACCGCAGCCATCACCAACCCGTTCACCATCGGGGTCGCCCAGAGCATCGCCCAGGTGCCGCTCTTCTCCGGGATGGGGCCGCGGATCGGCATGTTCGTGGTGTACCTGGTTGTGGGCATCGCCTACGTCTACTGGTACGCGCTGCGGGTCCGCCGCGACCCCTCTCGCAGCCTCACCCGCGAGCAGGACGCGGCGCGGCGCGAGGAGGTCGACGGCGAGACCGTGCACGAACCGCTCGACGTCCGGCAGAAGGTGGTGCTCGGCGTCCTGCTCCTCACCATGGCCGTCCTCATCTGGGGCGTGACCCAGCTGGGCTGGTTCATGACCGAGATCTCCGCGCTGTTCCTCGCGATGGCGCTGATCATGGGCCTCGTCACCCGCATGGGCATCCGCGGCAGCTTCGAGGCCTTCGCCGACGGCTGCCGGGACCTCGTGGTCGGCGCGCTGTGCATCGGGTTCGCGTACGCCACCGTGGTCGTGCTGACCGACGCCGCTGTCATCGACACCATCCTGTACGGCATCACCTCCGCAGTCTCCGGCCTCAGCAGTGCGGGTGCCGCCCTCGGCATGCTGGGTGTCCAGGGCCTGCTGAACTTCATCATCACCTCAGGCTCCGGTCAGGCCGCACTGAGCATGCCGCTGATGAGCCCGCTGGCCGACCTGGTCGGCGTCAGCCAGCAGACCGCGGTGCTCGCCTTCCAGTTCGGCGACGGCATCACCAACATCTTCGCGCCCACCTCCGGTCTTCTGCTGGCGGCGTTGGCGATGGCGCGGATCGGGTACGGGACCTGGTTCCGGTTCATCTGGCCGCTGATCCTCATCCAGTTCGCGGTCGGTGCCGTCTTCCTCACCGTCGCCCACCTCTGGATCTGGCCGGCGTAGCCGGTCAGCCCGGGCCGCGCGCGAAGACGACGGCTCCCGGGACCTCCTCGTCCGGCTGGAGGACGAGTTCGGCCTCGATCATGAACCCCGCGTCACGGAGCCACCCCGCGATCCGGCCCGGCGGACGGTGGTAGCTGTCGACGTTGATCGGGCGGCCCGTGTAACCCTCCGAGGTGTGCTGGATCTCGTCGCCGACGTGGAAGCCGACCAGCAGCGGACCGCCGGGGCGCAGCACCCGGCGGAACTCCTCGAAGACGCCGGGGACCGCGTCGTCGGGCACGTGGATCACCGACCAGAAGGCGAGCACCCCGACCACGGAGCCGTCCTCGAGGTCGAGGTCTGTCATCGTCCCGATCTCGAACCGCAGCCCGGGGTAGCTCTCTCGCGCGAGCGTGACCATCTCGGGTGAGAGGTCGATGCCGAAGGCGTCCACCCCGGCGTCGTTGAGGTACCGGGTGACGTACCCGGGCCCGCAGCCGACGTCGGCGACCGGTCCGCCGCCGGCCGCTCGCACCAGCTCGGCGAACAACGTCAGGCTCGCGCGCAAGTACGGTCTGCCGTCCAGCAGCCCGCTGACCTTCTCGGCGTATCCGGGCGCGTCGGCGTCGTAGGAGGAGCGGGTGTCGGACAGCCACCTGTCGGGCATGGCGACACGGTAGTCAGTGCGCCGGCTGCCTGCGGCGCCCGCGGCGGATGCCCTTGCTGACGGAAGTGCTGACCGTGCCGGTGATGGCAGCGAGCACGAGCGCGGCCATCGTGAGTGCGAGCCACGAGCTCCACCGGCCGGTCATCGCCGACTCGGTGAACCAGACGACGGCGGGCACCATGGTCAGGAGGAGAGCTGCCGGCAGCGGTGGGCACAGCGTGATGCCCCACTGCAGCAGGAGGATGGGCAGCCCGATGCACAGGACCCCGACGAGTGCCAGGTGCCCGGGCTCCTGGAGATTCCCACGAAGCACGGCCGGCAGGGCCATCGCGCCCGTGACCAGCCAGACGAGGTGGAACCGGTTCGCCGCGATGTGTCGCGCGCGGAAGCCGTGCCGGGTCAGATGGCTCGATGTGAGCAGGACGCCGGCGGCGCAGGCACCGGCGACGGTGGCTAGCCCGAGACCCGAGACGATCGCCGCAGGCGTCCTGGCGGTCCCGGTCAGGATGAGGACGACCATCGTGGCCGCGATGAGCAGCACCACACCCGGCTGGACCAGCCGCCGGCGCATCCTCGAGGCGAGCGCGACGACGAGCGGCGCGATGCTGAACTCCGTCACGCTGGCCGCGGTGGGTGGGACGAGCGTGGCGGCGATGTAGAACGTCCCGAACGCGCCTGCCGTGACGAGGTTGAGCATCCAGAAGTCGCCCCGAGACATCCGCGGGGGACGGGCCGCGGTCCCGGGACCGCGCACCAGAAACCGCGCAGCGACCGAGATCAACGCCGCCGAGCCGAATGCCGTGAACGTCACGTACAGCGAGGCGGTCGGATCCACCGACGTCCCGACGACGGCGGTGCCCACGCCTTGCCAGATCACCGCCACGACGACGACGAGCACGCCCAGCGAGGAGCGCTTCATCGACGCCCGGCGAAGCATCGAGGGCATGGAGCGGGGGTGAGGTATGTGCACATGTCGTCTCGCAACGGTGCCACACGGCGCGGCACCGCGAGCACACGGGAGGCGCCCGTCCGTCTCGTCCGGTGGTGGACGTGTGCTCACCGGCGCACCGCTCGCCCGGCGGCTCCCCGCTAGAGTGGAGCACCGGCGATGGATCCCGCCTGGATGCCCGCGCATCCGAACCGCCGTCACGGCTGATGGTTCCTGTCCTGTCGAGACCGGCGGGCAGGCGCGTCGTGCCCGCGTGAGGAGTCCACCATGGCCCAGCGCCGCCCGGTCCTGACCGTGCCGCTCAGCCTCGTGGACTGGAAGGAGATCGCGGCGCCATGGGGGCACTGAGGGCGGGGCGGGCCGGAGACGCTCGGGCATCCGTGTGGGCCCGGCTCGCGGGCATGTGCGGATTCGTCGCCGCAGGCGGCGCGATCGGCACCACCGCGCGCGCCCAGCTCGAATCGGCCTTCGCTGCCGGACCGGGCGAGATCGCGTGGACGACCCTGATCATCAACGTGGCCGGGTCGTTCGCCCTGGGGCTGTTCCTCGAGCTCATGCTGCATGCGGGCCTGGACACCGGATGGCGCCGAGCCCTCCGGCTGGGGTGCGGGACCGGCCTCCTCGGCGGGTTCACCACGTACAGCGCCTTCGTCCTCGAGATCGACCAGCTGGCCCGCGACGGTCAGGTCGCGAGCGCCGCCGGGTACGCTGTCGGGAGCGTGCTCCTCGGCCTGGCGGCAGCCGGGCTCGGCCTCGCGACGGTACAGCTCGTCACCCGTCGACGCCGCCGCCACGCAGCGGGGGGCGCCCGATGATCACCGTGCTCACCGCGCTCGCGGGCGGGTTCGGCGCGGCCGCCCGCTTCCTGGTGGACACCCTCGTCGCGCGGCACAGCCGGCTGTCCGTCCCCCTCGGCACGCTCGTCGTCAACGTCAGCTCGTGCTTCCTGCTGGGCCTGGTGACCGGATGGCTCGTCGGCCACACGCCCGGCTCGCCGCTCGTGGCAATCCTCGGCGTGGGCCTCCTGGGCGGCTACTCGACCTTCAGCACGGCCAGCGTCGAGGGCGTGCGGCTGATCCGCGAGGGGAGGCCGTGGTCGGCGCTCGTCCACGCCGGCGGCATGCTCGCCGGGAGCCTCGTGGCCTCGGTGCTGGGGCTCGCCCTCACCATGTGAGCCGGCCGCTAGATTGGCCGCGTGACCGCCACCGAGCAGGTTGAGATCACCGCGGACCTGGTGCGTGACCTGCTGCGCGACCAGCACTCCGACCTGGCGGGTCGCCCCCTGAGCCTCGGCGCACGCGGCTGGGACAACCAGCTGTGGCGTCTCGGTGATGACCTCGCCGTCCGGCTGCCGTGGGCCACGGAGTCCGCGGACGTGCTGATCCGCAAGGAGCACACCTGGGTGCCGTCCCTCGCCCCGCACCTGCCGTTGCCGGTGCCCCTCCCGCAGCGCCTCGGGGAACCGTCGCCGCAGTTCCCGCGCCCCTGGATCGTCACCACGTGGGTGCCGGGCACGCCGGGAGACCTCGCGCCCGCCACGCGTCCGGAGGCCGCGGACGCGCTGGCCGCGTTCCTGACCGCGCTGCACCGCCCCCCGACGACGCACCGTGGGGTCGCGGACGCGGCGGCCCCCTGACCGACGTCGACGAGGGCTTCGCCGCACAGCTCGCCGAGGCCACCGCGCTAGGACTGGTCCCCGAGCCCGACGCCGTGCGTGCGATCTGGGCGGACGCCGTCGCCGCACCGGCGTGGACGGGCCCGCCGGTGTGGATCCACGGCGACCTGCACCCGGCCAACGTCCTGACGGAGGACGGCACGCTCTGCGGCGTGATCGACTTCGGGACCTCTGCGCCGGCGACCCTGCCTGGGACCTCGCGGCCGCCTGGATCCTGCTTCCTGACGGCGAGCTCGACCGCTTCCACGACGCCTACGGCCCAGGAGCGGACGCGGCGACCGTGCGCCGCGCTCGCGGCTGCGCTCTCGGCAGGGCCCTCGCCGGTCTCGTGATCGGGGACGCCGGTGTGCACGGTCGTCGCGGCGGCAAGGCCACCTGGGGCCCGCCGGCCCGTGCCTCGTTGGAGCGTCTGGTCGCCACCCTTCCCTGAGACGCGAGCGCGACCTAGCGGCGCCCCGGGTGTCGGGTGACTCGACGGGCGCGTGCGAGGCGGTAGCCGTTCGCCACGACGACAGCCAGGCAGACCAGCAACGCGACGACGACGGCGGAGCCGGCCACCAGCGCGTACCCCGCCCGGTCCTGCGCCGTGTCGGACTGCACGGCAGCTCCGTCGAGGTCACCCGCGGCGAGATCATGACGGGCGGACGCGGCCACCCGGGGAACGCCGAGAAGGGCCTCACCCAGCTCGGTGACCGGATCGCGGTCGACGCGCGCTGCGGCGGTCACCTCTCCGACCAGCTCGATCGTCTCGGCCGCTCGTGCAAGTGTCGCCTCGGCGGCCGCGTACTCGCCCGGCTCCTCGGCGTCCTCGTAGATGTCCCGCACCGCCTCGGGTACCGGGACCTCGGCTCGTGCCGCCGCCTCCTGCACCGACGCTGCCGCCGCGGGTGCCGAGCCGAGCTCGCTGAGCGCCGAGGTGGCGTCATCGAATCGCCATGCCGTCATCGCTCCTCGGATTCCCGCCGGTGGTTGCCATCCGGCGTCGGCCTGGTCGACCTGGACGTAGACGTCTCTGGCCTCGGCGCGCTCGTCGAGGAGGGCTGCGTCCTCGGGGTCGGCCACCCAGGTCCGCATGACCGAGGCGGCCTCCTCGTTGCCGCCCCGGATCTCGACGAGATCGAGGAACCGGCGCCAGTCCGTGAGCACGGCGCCGTCGGACCCCGGTCGCTCGTATCCGCTCTCACCGGCCACTGCAGCCGAGAGCACCGTGGCGACTGTCTTCGCGGCGAGGTCAGCGAGCAGGTCGTCCACGGCCGCGGCCGAGGCGGCGTACGCGTAGTCCTCCTGCGCAGGGTCGTACCCGGGAGACTGCTCGTCACGCTCGTTCCATGAGTTCAGTGGCAGTGCTGCCGCATCGTTGCGGTCAGGCCGGGGCCGGGGTGTGCCGTCCGTCCCGGTCGCCTCCAGCACGCGGTGCGCGACGCTCTCGGTCAGCCCTTCGTAGAGCCAGCGTTCGTAGAACGATTCGCCGTTGAACCACGCGTGTCCGAGCTCGTGGAAGAGCGTCGAGGCGTCCAGGGTCTCCGGCACGACGATCTCCTCCGCCCGGGGATCGAACCAGGCGTAGCCGAGCACGGTGGGGGAGACGTCCTCACGGATCGTCTGGAGACCACCGGGCCACGGCGTGCCGATGATCTCCTCCTGGACCGGCAGACCCGCAGTGATGTGCTCCTCGACGAAGGTGGCCCAGGCGTCGTCACCCGGGAACGAGAGCAGGGACAGGGAGATGTCATCCACCTCGACAGTCCGGGCGTCCGCCCTCTGCGGGTCACGGGCGGAGACGAATGCGGAGATGCCGTCCCCGACCGTGTCCAGGTCAGCCGTGTAGGTCGCGGTCTGGCCGCTCCGGGACTGCGTGAACGTGATGTCGGCGTCGGTGTAGGCGAGCCGCATCGAGAGCGGCACGAGGACCTCGATCGTCACCTGGCCCGCGTCGCCGAACCCGGAGACGGGAAAGGTCGCGTAGCCGTCACCGACGCGGGTGATGTCAGCGGACCGCACCGGGGAGCCCTCGATCGTGTAGCTCCATTCGATGGTGCGGCTGTTGCCGTGATGCAACGGGGCGAAATCCACCGTCGCGTACTCGAAGTCGGCGGAGTCCGACGCAGATCGGGTGACCGTGAGCTCCTGCCCGTTGCTGACCGCGCGCACGCCCGAGGCCGTCGTCGGGACGACGATGCCGTAGGAGTAGTAGTAGCGGCCGTCGGTGAGGAGATTCCGGACCGTCGTCGTGACCGTCGCGCTCACGGCGGTGTCGCCTGGTTCGACCACGAAGCGGTTGTGGGAGGTCTCGGCCAGCCCCACGTCCGCCGCGGCGCTCGGTGCGAGGAGGGCGGGGACGCTGATGGCACCGGCAGCAAGGAGCCCCGTGAGGACGCGGCGCAGGGACGCCCCGAGACGCGGACGGCGGCGCGTGTGAAGGGCTGGCGTACCTGTAGTCGTCAACGTTGTCCCTGCCGTCGTCCGTGGTGATCGGCGGAACTCTAACCGGACCGGATCGTGCGCCGTGCTGGTTTGGATTCGGACGTCACGAGGAGATCTCCGTGGCCGAGGCGGAGTGGATCCTCTGCGACCGGTGTTGCGTCACTTCGGAGCTGGCGTCGTCGCTCATCGTGTTGCACCGTACGTTTCGTACGGCCGGCAGGCTGGCGACAGGTCAGTCTCCGTCAGCTCCGAGCGCTGCTTGACCATGTGGCCTGCAGCGCCTTGAGCACGACCTCGACGGCAGGGCTGCGATGGCGCCGCGGGTGGGTGACGACGTGCACGTCGCAGGCCGGCAGCGCCGGGCCTTTCAGCGCCCGCAGCACTCCCGCGCGGATCTCGTCGTCGGCCGCCATCACCGGGAGCGCGGCCCACCCCAGGCCGGCTGCGACGCAGCGCTTGATGGCCTCGACGCTCCCGAAGCGGGACCGTCTCCCGGGAGTCTCGCCGGTCGTGGCGAGGCGCCGTGCGACGTCGTCGCTGTAGCCGCAGCCTTCCTCGATCAGGAGCGCGTCACTTCGTGCCAGATCGGCCCAGGTGGTCGCGTCGGAGTCCAGGGCGGACCCGGGCCGGTCCAGGAGGGCCAACGGTTCCGCACCGAGTCGCTCGGCGGTGAGCTCACCCGGCGTTAGCCGAGGTTCCATACAGAGGCCGACGTCGGCCGTGCCGCGGCGGACGGCGTCCAGGCACGCCGCCATGCCGCCCGGGGTGATCCACACTTGGACCGCGGGCTCCGCATCGTGCACGGCCGTGACGACGCCGGGCAGCCGGTACGTGCACAACGACTCGGGCGCCATGACGAGCACCGTGCCGGCGGGGCGCGCGCCGTCTGCGACGGTGGCACGTAGACGTTCCTCGGCGACGAGCAGGTCCTCGGCCGGTCCGATCAGCCGCGTGCCGGCGTCGGTGAGCCGCGCACCGGTGGGGAGGCGGTCCAGGAGGCGCGTCCCCAGCTGGTGCTCGAGCTTCTGGACGTGGCTCGTGACCGTCGACTGGGTGTACCCGAGCTCGTCGGCAGCCTCGGTGAAGCTGGCCAGCCGTGCCACGGCAAGGAAGCTCCGAAGCAGTCGAGTCTCCATCGACCGACCAGCCCTATTGTGTTTCGCGATCGATCACATCCAGAATCATCGTTGGACACGATACGCCGTCGGGCCGGAGAGTGGGAGCGTGAGCCGCTCGTGCCGGACGCAGCAGCGCCACCAGCAGAGCGTGGTATCGCCTGCTCGCCGAGACCTCGGGGCGCTGAGGGTTCTGCTGGCGGTGACGTTCCTGGCCTTCGTCAACTACGCGGCACTCCTGGGCGTCGTGCCGATGTGGGTCTCGGCTGGCGGCGCCGGCAGCCTCTTCGTGGGCCTGACGACGGCCGTGATGATGACGGCCACCGTCCTCACCCAGGTGAGCGCACCGTGGCTGTTCCGTCTCCTCAGCCTGCGGTCGATGATGATCGCCGGCACGATCCTGCTCGGCGCGCCGGCCCCGCTGTACCTCCTCTCGCCGGACGTCGGCTGGGTCCTCGGGGTCACGGTGCCGCGAGGCATCGGCTTCGCGCTGGTCGTGATGGCCGGTGCCACCCTCGTCGCGAGCCTCGCCGGGGAAGGGAGGCTCTCCTCGTCGGCGTCGTTGTACGGCGCGGCCGCGGCACTGCCGAACCTCGCCGCGCTCGCCGGCGGTGTGTGGGCCGCCGAGGGCTGGGGCTTCGCCGTTGTCTTCTGGGTCTCGGCATGCTCGGCCCTGCTCGCCGGTGTGCTGGCCGCCGCCCTGCCGGCCGCCCTCCGCGGGACCTTCACGGTGGCGGCACTTCGCGACGCGGGAAGCGCACTCACACCGATCGGGCTGTTCCTGACGACAGCCGCGGCGTTCGGTGCCGCGAGCACGTTCCTTCCGGTGGCAAGCCCCGGAGCGGGTGCTGCGTCCTTGGCTCTGCTGGGGGCCTCGGTCGCTCTCCTGGTGGGCAGGTTGGCAGCCGGCTTCCTGGGGGACCGCCTCCGCTCGGACCGCCTCCTGCTCCCGACCGTGGTGATGGCCGGCGCTGGGATGGGCACGATCGGCCTTGCCCTGAGGTACGAGAGCACCGGTGTCCTCATCGTGGGCGCAGCCGTCCTCGGTGCGGGCTTCGGCGCCTGCCAGAATGCTTCCTTCGTCACCGCCGTCGACCGGCTGGGCGCTACCCGAACAGCTGTCGCCAGCACCGTGTGGAACGCCGCCTACGACGGCGGGATCGGCCTGGGCGCCGTCGTGATCGGATGGGTCACCGGTCTTCTCGGCTACCCGGGCGCGTTCCTCGGAATGGCTGTGACGATCGTCGCCGGGGCACTCACGTTCCGCGCCGCCGTGCGCCTGCAACCGCGCTGACTAGGACTAACGGAAGTCCTTCATCTGATTTTCATCGATTGCGCCTAGGGTGTGCCCCCTAGCGGGACCGGGATCTGGGGAGGACCACGATGAAGATCGTCAGCCGCGTGCTCGTGCTGGTGCTTGTGCTGGGCGTGCCGCTCGCGCTCGGCGTGGCGAGCCAGGCCCTTGCGGCCCGGCCGGGGGCGCCCACGATCGAGGCGGAGGTGATCGCCGTCGGGCAGGCCGACGGCGAGGCGAGCGACCCGGCACCTGGAGGCTCCCGCGTGGAGCCCGACCCAGGGCCCGGCGACGCCGACCAGCGGTCGCCGCAGCAGGACGACCAGCAGGGCGACGACCAGCAGGGCGACGACCAGCAGGGCGACGACCAGCAGCGCGACGACCAGCAGGGCGACGACCAGCAGGATGACGGCCGGCAGGGTGGCGGCCAGCAGTCGGACCCGGTCCGGGTCGAGCCCCGCGCCCCCGTGACCGACGGTCAGGTCGACGACGACGACGACGACGATGACGACGTCGAAGTCGACGACGACGAGGACGACCAGGACGACTGACGTGACGGCCGTCCTCACCTCGCCGGCAAAACAGCGCACGCCGGTCGGGAGTCACCTACCGGCGCGGCTCCGCATCGTCGCCTGGATCCTCCTCACGGTGGCGATCGGCCTCGTCGCGGTGGTCATCACCATCCGCAACACCAGCGTCGCCGCGGTCGAGCGGCGCGCCAACGAGGACGTCACGCAGGAGATCGACCAGTTCATGACGTTCGCCGAGGAGTACGACCTCTCGACGAGCGGTCCGGTCCAGCTCATCGCAGCACACCTGCAGCAGCAGTTCCCCGAGGACGACCAGGTGATGCTCGGCTACGTGCCCTACCGGGCGGGAGCCCCCCTCATCACCCACACGGCACCGGACCCGGTGGGCCTGACCGCCGCTCCGGGACACGTGGGCGACATGGTCCAGTCCGGGGCCCGTTCCGGGACGTCCGAGCTCGACGGAAGCCCGTTCAGATGGGGAGCCGTCGCCATCGAGGATCCCTCCGGCCAGCGCGCCTGGTTCGTGGTCGCCGTGACCACCGAGGAAGGCCTGAACCAGGTGGACCGAGAGGTCCAGGTCGTCGCCGGCGTCTGCATCGGAGGTCTGCTGCTGACCGCCCTCGTGGCGTGGGCCGTCGCCGGCCAGATCCTGGGACCCGTGCGAGCCGTGCGCCGTGCCGCCGCCGAGATCACCCAGCACGACCTGGACCGCCGGATCGACACCTCCGGACGGGACGACGTCGCCGCGCTGGCGACCACGTTCAACGCGATGCTCGACCGGATCAGCAGCAGCTTCACGGCGAAACGCCGGTTCGCCCGGGTGGCGGCGGGGCACATGTACGCGTCGCTGGAACGGCTCGAGCGCCAGACGCCGTCGTCGCCCGACCGTGATGCCGAGATCGCCCGCATGCGGACGGTGCTGCGAGACCTGACGACCCTGGCCGACGCCGGCAGGCCGGGCTACGCGGAACGTCGACCGGTCGACCTGGGTGAGCTGACCACGCGGCTGGCCGGCCGCATCGAGGAGGAGACCGGGACGGAATGGGCGGTCGAGTCTCGCGCGGAGGGGACCGGCACCGTCGATCCCGATCTCCTCGAGGAGGCGGTGGTCCGGCTCGCCCGGAACGCCCTCCAGGCGACCCGGAATCGTACGGCGCTGCGGTTCGGCGCCCGGACCCGCGACGGCGAGCTTGCCATCTGGGTGACGGACGACGGTCCGGGCCTGGACCCGGAGCAGGCGGAGCGCATCTTCAACCGGTTCAGCGACACCGGCAGGTCGTTGGACCAGCCGGACGACTCCGAACCCGACGAGAACCGCCGCACGGCGGTGCCGGGCTTCGGGTTGGCCGTGGTCCGTGCCGTAGCCGATGCGCACCAGGGCACGGCGTGGGTGGACACGTCGGAGCCCGGCCGGTGCAGCGTGGGGCTCAACGTGCCGCTGGCCGGCCCGGAGGCTGACACCGGGGCCCTCGAGGGCACCGGCGAGGTGAGGGTATGACCGAGACCCGGCCCCCGGGCGAGCGACCCCCGGGCGAGCGCCCGACGTACTCGACCACACCACCCAGCGCGGTGGCGCGGGAGTCGGCGCCGGCCGTCGTGACGATCCCGGCCCTGCTCCGCGGACCGACGACCCGCCGCATCGTGCTGGTGATCCTGGGGGCCGTCGCCCTGGGCTTCCTCGTGCAGCTCATCAGTGAACGCAGTCCCGAGCCGCTCAGCCCCGAAGGCCAGGTGACTGTCGGCATCTTCGTCGCGGCGGTCTGGGCGTGGATCTTCACCGATCTCGACGACACCTACGTCTCCCTCGGGGCCGCCGTCGCGCTGGTCCTGACCGGGTCCCTGCCGGCGGAGGACTTCTTCGCCACGCTGGGTGACGACACCGTCTGGCTGCTGCTGGGCGCGTTCGTCATCGCGGCCGGCGTCACGCAGACCGGCCTGGCGACGCGCGCCGCCGTGTTCGTGATCGTCGCCGCCCGCTCACCCCGGCAGCTCTTCCACCTGCTGACGGCCAGTCTCGTCGTGACGACCTTCGCGGTGCCCTCCACGTCGGGGCGTGCGGCGCTCGCCGTCCCGGTGTTCATCGCACTGGCCACGGCCCTGCGCGACCGGCCACGGCTCGTGCGCGCCGTCGCGCTGCTCTTCCCAACCGTCATCCTGCTCTCCGCGGTCGGCTCCCTGCTGGGCGCCGGGGCACACCTGGTCACCAGCCAGGTGCTGCAGACCGCGACCGGCGACGGCATCAGCTTCGCCGAGTGGCTCCTGCTCGGTCTCCCGCTGGCGGTCGTCTCCTCGCACGTCGCTGCCGAGCTCGTGCTGATGCTCTTCACGACCCGCGAGGAGCGAGGCGGCACGATCGGGCTCGAGGTCAGCGACTTCGAGGGCGGAGAGCAGCCGGTGAGCGGCCCCCTTTCGGTCGCCCAGTCCCGGGCGGCGCTCCTGCTGGGCGCCGTGGTGCTGCTGTGGTGCACCCAGTCCCTCCACGGCGTGGACCCCGCCATCGTGGCGCTGGTCGGCTCACTGGTGGCCACCTCGCCCCAGTTCGGGTCGGTCCAGCTCTCCACCGTGCTCAAGAGCGCGCCGTGGTCGTTGCTCCTCTTCCTCGCCGCGACCCTCGCCCTCGGTTCGGCCCTCGTGTCCTCCGGCGCCGCCGACTGGGTCGCGAGCAGCCTGCTCGGACCGTTCAGCTCCGGCGGTAACTCGCTGCTGTACCTGGTGGTCGTGATCGTCCTGTCCACCCTCATGCACCTGCTCGTGCAGTCCCGTTCGGCACGGTCCTCGGTGCTGGTGCCCATCGTGGTGGCCCTCGCCCCGGCGGCAGGGCTCTCGGCCGCGGCGGTCGCCTTCGCCTCGACCGCCGCCGCCGGCTTCTGCCACACCCTGACGTCCTCGGCGAAGCCGGTGGCGATGTTCTCGAAGATCGAGGAGACCCCGACCTACGAGCCGCGCGACCTGATCCGGCTCTCCGCCTTCCTCGCGCCCGTGCACATCGTCACCGTGCTGGCGTTCTCCCTGCTGGTCTGGCCCCACCTCGGCCTGCCCCTGTCTCCCTGACCCCGCTCGCGACCCACGCCCGACGAGAGGAACGACCCATGCCGATGTCAGTACCCCGCCACGTCCTGATCGCACCGAGTGGGTTCAAGGAGAGCCTGGCTGCCGAGGAGGTCGCCGCCTGCATCGCCGCCGGCGTGCGACGGGTGCTTCCCGCCGCGTCCGTCGACGAGGCACCGCTCGTCGACGGCGGCGAGGGCTCCGCGAGCACGCTGGCCACCGCGACCGGGGGCCGCCTGGTCCCGGTGCGGGCGGTCGGGCCCATCGGCGAACCCGTCGACAGCCACATCGGCGTGCTCGGTGGCGACGCGGAGGGCACCGTCGTCGTCGAGATGGCGGCCGTCGCCGGGCTCCGGCTGGTGCCGCGTGACCACCGCAACCCCGCCGCGACGACGACGTACGGCGTCGGCGAGCTGATCCGCGCGGCCCTGGACCACGAGCCGCGTCGCATTCTCATCGGCTGCGGTGACTCCGGGACCTCCGACGGCGGTGCCGGCGCGTTGCAGGCACTGGGTGCCGAGATCCGCGACCACGACGGCAACGAGCTCCCCCGTGGCGGCGAGGCGCTCGTCGACGTCGCGAGCCTCGACCTGTCCGGGCTCGACCCGCGCCTCGCGAAGGTCGAGATCGACGTCGCCTGCAACATCCACAACGTGCTGACCGGGGAGCGCGGTGTCGCGCGCGTGTTCGGGCCGCAGAAGGGTGCCACGCCCGAGCAGGTCGAGACGCTCGACAAGGCCCTGCACGCCTGGGCGGGTGTGCTGACCCGCGACGGCCAGGCTCCCGAGGACGCCGACCTCTTCGCCGGACCGGGCACGGGCGCGTCCGGCGGACTGGGGGCCGGGCTCGCCGGTGGGCTCGGCGCGAGACTCCGCCAACGCTTCGAGGTCATGCTCGACCATGTGGGCCTCGACGAGCGCATCGCCCGCGCGGACCTCGTCATCACCGGCGAGGGAGCGTTCGACTTCCAGACCGCCCGCGGCAAGATCCCGGCCGAGGTCGCCCGGCGTGCCAAGCTGCAGGGCAAGCCGGTGCTGGGCATCGCGGGCACGCTGGGCAAGCAGGCCTCGGAGGTCTACGACATCGGGATCGACGCCATCGCCTCGATCCTGTCCTCGCCGATGGCCCTGGAGGACGCGATCGCACGCGGCCCGGAGCTGGTGACGGACGCGGCGGAGCGGATGATGCGCAGCGTCCTGGTCGGGAGCGCGCTCGCCGCCGGGTGACCTCCGCCGCGCCGGTGGCAAGATGAGTGCGTGAGCTTGGCGGCACCGTTCCGACGGTTCGGGCGTGACCGCACCATCCTTCCCCGCAGCGTCTTCGTCCTCGCGGCGATCTCCTTCACCGTCGCCGTCGGGTTCGGCGTGATGCTGCCGGTGCTGCCGGTGTTCGCGAAGAGCTTCGGCGTCGACACCTTCGCCGCCTCGGCGGTGGTCTCGGCCTTCGCCTTCGCCCGGCTCGTCACGGCGCCGGGGGTCGGGCCGTTCGTCAACCGGGTCGGGGAGCGGCCCGTCCTGGTGGCCGGCGTTCTCATCGTCGCGGCGTCGAGCGCCGCCTGCGCGCTCGCGACGACCTACGGGCAGTTCCTGGTCTTCCGCGGACTCGGCGGCATCGGGTCAGCGATGTTCACCGTCTCGGGCATGACCCTGCTGCTCAACTCCGTCCCGCCCGAGACGCGCGGCCGCGCCTCGAGCCTGTACATGGGCGGGTTCCTGCTCGGGGGCATGGCCGGTCCGGCGGTGGGTGGCGTGCTGGCCGCGATCTCGCTGACGGCGCCGTTCTACTTCTACGCCGCGGTGCTGCTCGTCGCAGGTGCGATCGGCGCGCTGCTGCTGCGGTCGTCGGATCGGAGGGGGACGGCCGCGACCGGCGACGTCCGGCCGTTCCGGGTGGTGGTCCGAGACGCCCGGTTCCAGGCGGCGGCGATCGCCGGCCTGGGCCAGGGGTGGACCTCCTTCGGTGTCCGGTCCTCGCTCATCCCGATCATGGTGGTCGAGGTGCTCCACCGGGAGCCGTCCTGGACGGCGGTCGCGTTCACCGTGTCCTCGGTGGTCCAGGCGTTGATGCTCGGCCCTGCGGGCAGGTTCGTCGACGTCGTCGGCCGCCGCCCGGCACTGGTCGTCGCCGGACTGGTCAGCGCGGGCGCCGTGGTCGGCGCCTCGTTCGCCACCGACATCTGGGTGCTGACCGCCGCCCTTTCCGTGTACGGAGCCGGTGCGGCGTTCCTGTCCACCGCACCGGCCGCAGCGGTCGGTGACGCGGCCGGCGGACGGTCCGGGACACCCGTCGCGGTGTTCTCGATGATCACCGACCTCGGTGCGATCGCGGGGCCGCTGGTCGCCGGCTGGATCGCGGAGTCCGGCTCCTACCCGATGGCCTTCGGCGTCGGCGCGCTCATCATGGTGCTCGGATCCGTGCTCGCGCTGCGCATGCCCGGTGGTCCGCCGGCACGCCACGACGACGCGGCCTCGACGGCAAGGGCCGAGGGCACGAGCGTCGACGACGAGGGGCGCCGTCCGGGGTCCGGCTGATCGGACTTCTACGCGGCGTGCTCGGTCGCCCGGGCGTCTCCGGCGTCCGCCGCCTCGACCCGGCGCCGCCTGCTCTTGTCCGTGGCGAACGAGGTGAACGTGAGCGAGCCGGGCCTGCGGGCCTCGCGGGCGACCATCTTGAGGATGCCGGAGCAGACGAGCTCCTTGACCCAGGCGCCGGCACGCCCGCCGATGTGGAACCGGGTCGCCGTGTCGTCCCGGTGCCCGAACTGGTAGATGCCGGCACGGCGGCCCACGCTGATGCACTGGGCTGCGTTCGCGACGGCGAGCGGCGCGGGCTGCTCACCGGCGATCCGGCTCAGCACCGTGTCGGCCGCGACGGGACCGAGCTGGACGGCCGCCTGGCAGCTCATCCGGTAGGGCACGTCCGACGGCGCCGCGGCGTCACCCGCCGCGACGACCCGCACGTCGTCCACGCTGGTGAGCGTCTCGTCCGTGAGCAGACGACCCATGGCGTCGGTGCTGAGGCCGCTGCGCGCGGCGAGGTCCGGCACGGTGAACCCGGCCGCCCAGACGATGACGTCGCCGCCCAGCTCGCGGCCGTCCTGGAGGATCACCGAGCGGCCGGTCACCGACGTCACGCGGCTGCCCGCGCCGTCGAGCACCGTGACGCCGAGCCGCGCGAGGTCCCGCGCGACCGACCGTCTTCCGCGGGGGTGCAGGTACGGCCCGAGCGGTCCGCCGCACACGAGCGTGACCCGTCGGCCTGCCTCGGCCAGCTCGGCGGCCGTCTCGATCCCCAGCGGGCCGCCGCCGACCACCGTCACCTGCGCAGTCGCCGGTGTGGCGGACAGGGCGCGGTCCAGCCGCTGGGCGTCCTCGAGGGTCGCGATCGGGTAGGTGTGCTCGGCGGCTCCGGGCACGCGACGGTCGGCCTGGCCGCTGCCCACCGCGTAGATCAGGTAGTCGTACCCGAGGCTGGTCCCGTCCGAGAGCCTCACGGTCCGGTCGGCGGTGTCGACCAGCGTGACGGTGCCCACCACCAGCCGGACGGCGTCGGCGAGCACGTCGCGGTACTCGACCACGGCGTCGTCGGTCCCACCGACGAGCTGGTGCAGCCGGATCCGTTCGACGAAGCGGGGTCTGGGGTTGATGAGGGTGACGGTCACGTCGTCGCGCTGGGTCAGCCGGTTGGCCGCCAGCACGCCGGCATAGCCGCCACCGATGACGACGACGTCGGTGCGCACGGTCATGGGGTCCTCCTTGCACAGGGTCTCACCACCATGACGAGCGCGCATCGGGCCTTGTGACACACAACGCCGACCGCCCGACCGTTGCGTTGTTATCGAAATGTGACATCCAGTCGACGTGATGGTTACCGTCGACGGGCTTCCCGATCCCTCCAGGGAAGTGCGCGGGTGGTTGCCGAACCCTGCCGCCGCCCGCGGATCCCGACGGAGCACGTGGCAGGGGCGGGGACGCGCCACCTCGCAGGCAGCCAGGAGAGAACACATGACCCTTCGCACCACGCACGCACGCCACCGGGCGGCGGGCCGACCGAAGACCTTCCTGTCCACGCTGCCCGGCGGCACCCTCGCGCGCCGGGGGACGGTGGCGGCAGCCACCGCCGGCCTGGCCATCACGCTCGGGGCGCCGACCGCCTCGGCCACCACGACCCACACGGTCGAGTCCGGGGACACCGTGTCCGAGATCGCCTCGGAGCACGGCTCGAGCGTCGACGCGATCGTCGAGGCGAACGGCCTGGACTCCTCGGCGACCATCTACGTCGGGGACGAGCTGACGATCCCGGACGGCTCCGGCGGCGCGACCCTCAGCGGGTCGACGGGCTCCTCCGCGGAGAGCACCAGCGAGCCGGTCGAGGAGACCGGGACCGTCGAGAGCTCCACCGGCGAGGTCGTCGACATCGCCCGCCAGTACATCGGCACGCCGTACGTCTACGGCGGCAGCACGCCGGGCGGCTTCGACTGCTCCGGCTTCACGCAGTACGTCTACTCGCAGGTCGGCATCGAGCTGCCGCGCACCACGGACGACCAGCTCTACGCGGGCACCCAGGTCTCCGAGAGCGAGGCCCAGCCCGGTGACCTCGTGTGGTCGCCCGGCCACGTCGGCATCTACTCGGGTGACGGCAACTACATCGCGGCGTACGCCCCGGGCGAGCCGCTGTCCGAGCGCCCCATCTACGACGAGAACTCGGTCTTCGTCCGGGTGGGCTGACTCACGTCGGCGGCGGCCCGTGACCGGTGATGTCGCGGGCCGCCGCCGTACGTCGGTGCACCGTGCCGGTCGGCGTGACGAACGACATGCCGCTCATGGTTGGCACGGCGGGCTCCGGGGTTGAGACGCTGGCACGCAGAGACAACGGAAGGATCATCTGTGTCGGGCATCTTCACGCAGGCCGGACCCGTCGTCGAGTGGTTCACCTCGCGAACCGGCGACATGTTCTCCGCACTCATCAACGTCGTCGTCATCATCCTGGTGGCGCTGCTGGCCCGCGGCGTCCTCGGCCGGGTCATCGTGCGGATGGTCGACAACATCGTCCGCTCCCACCGGAAGCTCGACCGGGCGAGGTTCAATGCCAGCCGCCTGGTCATGAGGGCCTCGGGGGACGAGGCCGCGCGCCAGAAGCGGCAGGAGCAGCGCGCGCAGACGATCGGGTCCGTGCTGCGCAGCATCGCCTCGTTCGTCATCTTCGGCGTGGCGTTCCTGATGGTCCTCAGCGAGTTCGGGATCAACCTCGGCCCCGTGCTGGCAAGCGCGGGCGTGCTGGGCCTGGCCATCGGGTTCGGTGCGCAGAGCCTCGTGCAGGACTTCCTCTCCGGACTCTTCCTCATGAGCGAGGACCAGTTCGGCGTCGGCGACTCCGTCGACGTCGGTGACGCGATCGGCACCGTCGAGGCGATGACGATGCGGATCACCAAGATCCGCGACCTCAACGGCAACCTCTGGTACGTGCGCAACGGCGAGATCCTGCGCGTGTGCAACATGAGCCAGGACTGGTCGCGCGCCCTGATCGAGATCCCGCTCGACTACTCGGTCAACGTCCCGCAGGCCACCGAGGTCATGGAGAACAGCCTCGAGGAGTTCGCCACCGAGTCGGAGCACGGGACGGACCTGCTGGAGAAGCCGGTCCTCGCCGGCGTCGTCGGCATCGGGAACGGTGCGGTGACGATGCGGGTCATGATCAAGACGAAGCCGGGGGCGCAGTTCGCGGTCGAGCGGGCCGTCCGGGCCCACCTGAAGGACCGCTTCGACAAGGAGGGCATCCGCATCGCGATCCCGGTGCTGCCCACGATCGACGGAGGAGCCGCGAAGCAGGGCTGAGCTATCGCACGGCCATGCCTCGCCAGACGACGTCGAGGGCCGCGCGGCAGCGAGCCACCGTGCCGGGCTCGTCGAGGCCGGCACCGCGCACGACCAGCTGGTAGTAGAAGACGCCGGCCATGAGGTCGAAGCAGGCCGCGATGTCGACGTCGTCGCGGAGCTCGCCCCGCTCGATGCCGACCCGCAGCGCGTTCTCGACGGGCACCCGTCGGCGTGAGACGTGCGAGGACCAGTAGGCCTGCTGGAGTGCGCGGTCGGACAGGGCGAGGCGCAGCCGCTGCCGGATCCGTTCCTCGCGGTAGGTGGTGCGCACGGTGTCGGCGCCGCCGAGGAAGGAGGTGAGCACCGCCTCGCGCAGGTTCCCGTCCGTCGGGACGACCATGGACGTCCGGCCCTGGTCGAGTGCGGCCGCGACCAGGTCCGTGACCGAGGGCCAGCGCCGGTAGAGCGCGGCACGACTCACCCGGCTGAGCTGGACGATCCGTGTGACGGTCACCTGCTCCCCGGCGTCGAGGAGCTCGAGCGTCGCCGCGAGGATCCGGTCGTCGAGCCCTTCGACCCGCGGCCGTCCCGGGCCCCTTCCAGCACGGTCCTCGTGGTCCGGGGCCGCGGCGATCATGCGAGCGCCCTCCCCCGCAACATCGCCGTGAGCTCGTCACCCAGGCCAGCGGCCCGCAGCGGAGCCAGCGGATCGCCGTGGCGGATGCGCAGGCTCGTGATCATCGTGCGCATCGCCTCGTCGGAGAAGTCGGCGCCGGTCGCGGCGGCGGCCATCGCGTCGAGGTCGAGGCCGGCGCGCGCCATCAGCACGCCCATGGTCGGCCGGAGCCGGGTCATGATGGCGTCGATGTTGCGGCCCGTCAGCGCGTAGTCCGCGACCACATCCTCGTCGCTCGCCCCCAGCGCCAGGAGCAGCGACGCGGCCAGCACGCCCGTCCGGTCCTTGCCCGCCGCACAGTGGAACGCGGTCGCACCGGGGGAGAGCGCGATGACGGCCAGCGCCGTGACCAGCTGCGGCGCGGCGCGCTCGACGAGCCGCGCGTAGCCCTCGCCGAACGTGGTGTGGTCGGTGCCCAGGCCGTCGTCCTCGGTCAGGGCGACGTCGAGGCTCACCATGAGCGGGATGTGGTGGTAGGCCACGGGGTGCTGGGCGAGCGGGCCGCGCCCGGTGAGGGCGACCTCCTCGCGGGAGCGCAGGTCGATCACGCTGCGCAGGCCGCCCGCCACGAGGGTGGCAGCCACCTCCTCCGTGACGGTCGAGAGGTCGTCCACCCGGATCGCGAACCCCTCCCGCAGGACCCCG
Source organism: Georgenia alba (assembly GCF_042665525.1). Lineage (NCBI taxonomy): Bacteria > Bacillati > Actinomycetota > Actinomycetes > Allobogoriellales > Allobogoriellaceae > Georgenia > Georgenia alba. The sequence goes on along the minus strand of NZ_JBHTCQ010000001.1, from coordinate 385,741 downwards.
CCGGCGATCGGGATGCCGCCGAGGTCGCGCAGGTTGACCGGTGCGGACAGCTGGACGGTGGTGGTCGTGGTCATGTGATCCTCCGACGGATGAGCGCGCTGCCCTGGTCGATGAGCGTCACGAGCACGACGATGCAGATGATGATCGCGCTCAGGTGTCCGTAGTCGTACATGCGCATGGCGGTGGTCAGCTCGAGGCCGATGCCGCCGGCTCCCACGAGGCCGAGGATGGTCGCGCCGCGGACGTTCCCCTCGAAGAGGAGCAGGGTGTAGGAGACGAGCAGCGGCGCCGCCTGCGGGAGCACGCCGTAGTGGATGACCTGGCGCTTCGAGGCGCCGACCGCCTCGATGGCGACGACGGTCCCGCGATCCACAGCCTCCATCGCCTCGGCGTACACCTTGCCGATCGACCCGATCGAGCCGAGCGTCATGGCGAGGATGCCGGCGAACGGCCCGAGCCCCACGGCGGAGACGAACATGAGGGCGAAGACCAGGTCCGGCACCGAACGGATGACGTTCATGACCCACCGCGACGGGTAGTACAGCCACCGCGGCGCGATGTTCGACGCGGCGCCGAAGGCGACGACCAGGGAGAGGACCGCGCCGAGCACGGTCCCGACGATCGCCATCTGCAGCGTCTCGATCAGCAGGGCGACGATGGTGCCGAGCTTCGCGAAGTTCGGCGGGAAGAGCCTGCCGAGGAACTCCACCATGTTCGTCGAGCCCTCACCCAGCTTGGCGAAGTTGAACTCCGCCCCCTGGAAGGACCACAGGAGCACCACCACCGCCACGGGGATGCCGAGCAGGAACCGGGCCCGCGGCACGGAGAAGGCTCGCTCGAGCCGGTCGCGCTCACGCGGGTCGAGGTGGGGCTTCTGCTCCGCCGCGGGCCGGCGGGTGGGTGGGCGGTCAGTCGTCGCTGTCATCGCCGGCCTCCTCCGCGTCGTCGTACAGCACCGACAGGTCCTCTCGTCGCAGCGCCGTCGTGCGGCCGGTGACGAGCACCTGGCCGTTCCGGAGTCCGACGATGCGGTCGCTGTGCGTCAGGGCGAGCGGCAGCACGTGCAGGCTCACCAGCACCGGGATGCCGTCGTCCCGCGCGATGCCGCGCAGCAGCTCGAGGACCTCGTCGGCCAGCCGCGGGTCGAGCGAGGCGACCGGCTCGTCCGCGAGGATCACGCGCGGCTGCTGCATGAGGGCCCGGGCGATCGCTACCCGCTGCTGCTGCCCGCCGCTGAGGGTGCGGGCCTGGTCGGTGGCCTTGTGCGCGATCCCGACTCGGTCCAGGTAGTGCATGGCGAGGCGGCGGTGCTCGCTGCGGAACCCACCCACCAGGTTGATGGGCCCCGCCGCGTGCAGCGCGCCGGTGAGCACGTTGGTGAGCACGCTCAGCCGCGGGACCAGGTTGAACTGCTGGAAGACCTGCCCGACGTCGGCGCGCAGGTGCCGCAGCTCGCCGCGGGCGAGGTTCGGGACGTCGTGCCCGGCCACGTGCGCCGTGCCGCCGGTGATCGGGGCGAAGCCGGTGAGGGCCTTCATGAGGGTGGACTTGCCGGACCCCGAGGCGCCGAGCAGCGCGACGGTCTCGCCGGCTGCCAGGTCCAGGTCGACGCCGTCGAGCACGGGGGTGTCGCCGTAGGCGACCTTCAGATCCCGGACCAGGACCACCGGCGAGCCGTCCGCCGTCGTGGCCGAGCGAGCGGAGGCTGTGCGCGCGCTCGTCATCAGCTGGGTTCGAGGGGCTGATTCCTCGCGCTCCGGCTGCGGCAGGGGCTCGTTCCTCGCCCCTGCGCTCCGCCTCGCGCTCGTCATCAGCCCAGGTCCGAGAGGTCGACGTCAGCGATCGCCGCGATGTCGACGAACGGCTGGTACACGGCCGGCTCGGGGTCGAGCATGAGCTCCACACCCAGCGTTCCCTCGGCGAGGACACCGAGCTCCTCGGCGTTCTCCTCGGAGAAGACCTGCGGCAGCGCGTCCTGGATCAGCGTCCTGGTCTCCTCGTCGAGCGACTGGCGGGACAGGATCGACATCTGGATCGCCATCGGCTCGCTCTCACCGACCGAGCGGGTCTCGCCCTCCTCGAACGGGAACATGTCCGTCCCGGTCATGCTCGGGAAGAGCGTCGAGGTGCACGCGGCGTCGACCTGGCCCTGCTCGAGCGCCACGAAGCTGCCGTCGTGGCCACCGGCGAACAGGGGCTCGTAGTCCGTGCCCTGCTCCAGGCCGGCCTCGTGGAGCATGTGCACCGGCATGAAGTAGCCGGAGCTGGAGGCCTGGTCCGCGAACGCGATCGTCCCGCCGCGGAGGTCCTCCAGGCTCTGGACGGGGGAGTCCGCGAGTACCAGGCAGGTAGAGACCGGATCGTCGTTGCCCGGCCAGGCGGCCAGCGCGTCGACCTCGCCGGTGTTCACGGCCAGCGCCGAGGGAAAGCCGCTCATGATGCCGATGTCCACGTGGTCCGAGCGGATCGCCTCGACCACGCTCAGGTAGTCGGGAACATCGCGGATCTCGACCTCGCGGCCGGTCTCCTCGGAGAGGACCTCGGCGAAGGCGTCGATCGGGTTGGCGGCGGTCGGGTCGTCGCCGAGGGGTGTGGTGGCGAAGGTGATCGGGGCGTCGGCATCGGGCTGGTCGGCGGCGTCGGACGTGGCGGGTTGGCACGCGCTGACGGCGAGAACGCTGATCAGGCCGAGGGTGCCGGCGGCGAGGAGGGCGGGTCGTCGCATGGGAGTTCCTTCCGGGGGTGCGGGAACACCGGAAGTGAATCGCCCGAAGGTGACGACGAATTACGAGACTGGCGTACTGCGAATGGAACAGTCGGTGAACACCGGCGGTGCCGGCTTAGCCCCGTATCCCCCGAGGCCGATCAGGCGTGCCGGACGCGCGCCGCCGGCGCACGGCCGCGACGACGGGGCCGGCCCCGGCGGCGTCCCGACGGGCGGGACGTACCGGACGCCGGACCGGCCTGGCCGGACTGGCTCGGCTGGTGAGCCGTCGGGGCCACCCAGCCACCGGGCCGCGACCGCTCACCCGGGGCGAGCCGGTGCAGCACGGGGTGCTCGGCGGTGTCCACGGCGGTGGTGGTCGGCTTGATGCCGGCCGCCCGGGTCAGGCTGCGCACCTCCCGGGACTGGTCCGGGGTGGCGAGGGTGACCACCGTGCCGGCCGCGCCGGCGCGGGCCGTGCGGCCCGAGCGGTGCAGGTACGCCTTGTGCTCGGCGGGCGGGTCGGCGTGGACGACGAGCGAGATGTCGTCGACGTGGATGCCGCGGGCGGCGATGTCGGTGGCCACCAGCGTGGTCGCGGCGCCGCTGTGGAACGCGTCGAGGTTCCGGGTCCGCGCGCCCTGGCTCAGGTTGCCGTGCAGCTCGACGGCCGGCACACCGTTGCCGTTGAGCTTTCGGGCGAGGGCCTTGGCGCCGTGCTTGGTCCGGGTGAACACCACCGTGCGGCCGGGGGCGCTGGTCAGGTCGATCAGCACCGGCAGCCGCAGGTCGCGGGAGATCGTGAGCACGTGGTGGTCCATCGCCACCACCGGGGACTGGGCGGAGTCCGCCTGGTGGACCCGTGGCCGGGACAGGAACCGCTTGACCAGGACGTCGATCGCGCCGTCGAGGGTGGCGGAGAACAGCATGCGCTGGCCGCCGCGAGGGGTGGCGTCGAGCAACCGGCGCACGGCGGGCAGGAACCCGAGGTCGGCCATGTGGTCGGCCTCGTCCAGCACCGTCACCTCGACGTCGGCCAGCGAGCAGTGGCCCTGACCGATGAGGTCCTCGAGCCGGCCCGGGCAGGCGATGAGCAGGTCCACGCCGCGGCGCAGCGCGTCGACCTGCGGCTGCTGGCCCACGCCACCGAAGACGGTGCAGGTCCGCAGGCCGGCGGCGTCGGCGAGCGGCTTTAGTGCGGCCTCGATCTGGGCCGCGAGCTCACGGGTCGGGGCGAGCACCAGGCCGCGGGGCCGGCGGGCCTGAGCCCGGCGGCCGGAGCGGCGCAGGCGCTCGATGAGGGGAATGCCGAAGGCCAGGGTCTTTCCGGAGCCGGTCCGGCCGCGGCCGAGGACGTCACGACCGGCCAGGGAGTCCGGCAAGGTCGCGGCCTGGATCGGCGTCGGGTCGGTGATGCCGGCCGCCGTCAGGGCGGCGCGCAGGTCGGAGGGAACGCCGAGGTCGGCGAAGGAAGGGGAAGAGCGGCTGGATGAAGCAGCAGAAGTCACAGAAGATCTCTCGGTCGGCGTCTCGCCGTGCCGCCCCGTCGGCGACGGGATCGATGAAGCATGCCTCGATGTCGAGGGCGCAGCATCGGAGTGCTGCGCGAGGACCGGGGCAAGACCACCCGGGCCAGTACGGCCACCCTACCTGCTGTGACGCTCGGTGGGGCCCGACGAGTCGAGCGCCACACCTGTGTGGCCCCTGCGGGACGACCTCACGGCGGCCACGTCGCGGTCGGACGAGGCCCCCGCCCTCACCCTCGAAGAGATGACACCCGGATCGCTGCCCCGGCGTGGCGCGCTACCCGCTTCGGCGTCATCACCCGATCACGTGACGGGGAGTCCGCGCCAGCTTGTTACCCCGCGTGGTGTGCGGACACTTGCAGGTATGGGCGACGGCGACGACGAGGCGGTCTGGGCGCGGGTGTGCGCCGGAGCTTCCGCCGACTTCGGCATCGTCTGGGACCGGCACCGCGACCACGTCCATCGCTATCTCATCACCGTCGGGACTGACCGCGCGGATGCGGAAGACCTCACTGCTGTCGTGTTCCGGGAGCTCTGGCGCCGGCGCCGCACGGTGCGCTTCAACGACGACGGGTCGCTGCTTCCGTGGCTGCTGGCGACGGCGAGGAACGTGCACCGGAACGCGGCACGGTCGAGGCGACGCTTTCGAGCCTTCCTGGACCGTCTGCCGCCACCCGAGCCGACCGCACCTGCCGACCGCGCCATCGACGCTACGAGCGACCTCGTGCAGGTGCGGCAGGCTCTGGCGACCGAGACGAACCCGCTCGACCGCGAGCTGCTCGGCCTGACCCTCGAGGGAATGACCATCGCCGAGGCCGCCGGCACGCTAGGGCTCACCGAAGCCGCCGCCAAGACGCGCCTGACTCGGCTGCGATCCAGGCTTCGCCAACGCATCGCGGCACAGGAGGCGCCAGAGTTGGAGACGGACCGATGACCCCGACAGAGTTCTCCCCCGGGCGCTCCGACGCTATTCGGGTCGCGCTGATTCGGACCGCCGAGGGGGGTGCCCGACGCCGCCGACTCGTGCGTTCCGGCTCACTGGTCGTCTGCGGAGCGATCGCCGGGGTCGGCTTGTCCGCGGCCGCCGTGGCCGCCGGTGGAGGCCTGACGCCGGACGAGTCTGGAAGCCGGTGGAATGCGGCGGACTACTTCCTCGAAATGGCTGAACAGCCCGGATTCATGGATGGCGGACGAGGTTCCGACGGTCGACATGACCTGGAGGTGTTCTGGCGCGGCCCGCTGGGCGAGGAAGCGCGCGCCATCGTTCAGCGGGCCGAGGCCGACGGGATCTCCGTCGAGGTCACCCATATGCCCCGATCGAACGAGGAAGCACAGCGGGCCCTCCTCCAGTACGTCATGGCGCTCGAGGATGCGGGGATCGAGACGCTGGGGTTCGGTATCACCGGTCAGAACGACGTGATCCGGATCTGGGGACCGGAGGTGTCCGTCGACCCCCAGGTCCAGCAGCGGGCGCGAGAGATTCTCGAATCAACTCTCGGCCAGGCCTTCACGATCGAGTTCGTGCCGAACGACCCCATCGTGCCCGCTCCTGCCACACCTGCGCCGGGATCCGGTAGGTAACGCCACTGTGTGGAGCGTTTCGGACATGCTCAAACTTTGACGGACGCGAGTGCGGCCGCCTGCCGAACGGCTTCGGACATGCTCCCCGTCCGCACCTTGCCGGTGCCCGCGATGTCGAAGGCCGTGCCGTGGTCCACGGAGGTGCGGATCACGGGCAGCCCGACCGTGATGTTCACGCCGTCCTCGATACCGAGGACCTTGATGGGACCGTGCCCCTGGTCGTGGTACATGGCAACGATGAGGTCGTAGTCGCCGCGACCGGCGAGGAAGAACGCCGTGTCCGCGGGAAGCGGGCCGGTGACGTCCAGGCCGTCGGCCTGGAGGACTTCGATCGCCGGCACGATCTTCTCCTCCTCCTCGCCGTGCCCGAACAGGCCGTGCTCGCCGGCGTGCGGGTTGATGGCGCAGACCCCGATGCGCGGTGCGGGGATTCCCGCCCGGACGAGCGCCTCGTTCCCGCGGCGTACGGTCCGTTCGACAAGGCCCGGGTCGATCTTGGCGATGGCGTCGATGAGTCCGATGTGCGTCGTGACGTGGATGACCTTGAGCTGCGGTGAGCTGAGCATCATCGAGACCTCGGGCGTTCCGGTGAGGTGTGCGAGAAGTTCGGTGTGGCCGGGGAACTCGTGACCACCCAGGTGGAGCGCCTCCTTGTTCAAAGGTGCGGTGCAGATGCCCTGCACCGCACCGGCGATCGAGAGCTCGGACGCGACCTTGATGTACTGGTACGCGGCGTCGCCCGCCAGCGCGGACAGCTCGCCCCAGGGCAGGTCCGGCGGGATCAGGCCGAGGTCGATGACATTGATGCGGCCGGCCTCGAAGGTCGCGTCGGAGACACCTTCCACGGCGACGATGTCGACTGCGAGCCCGAGTATCCGGGCCGCCTCTTCGAGGCGGGCGCGGTCGCCGACCGCGAGCGGCCGGCACAGGCGAAGGACCGCGGGGTCGGCGAGCGCGCCGACCGTCACCTCGGGGCCCACGCCTGCCGCATCACCCATCGTCACCGCGATGATGGGCCGGGTCTCCGCTCCCACCTCGGTCTCGCTCTTCGTCGTCATCCGGTTCCTCTCGTGATCGTGCGCTCTGGCCCGAGCGCTCGGAAGACCTGGGTGATGGATGCTTCGTTCCCGAAGCTGCCCGGGCGGATCGCCACGAGCCGCCCGGCGCTCGTGCCGGCGATCACGGCGCCGTGGTGGACCTCGTCGTAAACCGGCAGGGTGGTCACCGACAGCCGGTCGAGGACCGCACGCGCGGTCTCGCCACCGGTGAGGAAGAGGGCGATGCGGACGTCGTGCGCGACTGCATCCGCGACGATCTGGGCGAGCGACTCCTTGACGCGGCGCTGCTCGGTCCTCCCGGGACGGAACCCGGCGTCGACCGCTATGCAGACGCTGCGTTCGACCAGCGCCGCCGCCAGGTCGCAGGACGTGCGGGCCAGGAATTGCCGGTCGCCCGCGACGAGATCCTTCAGGTCCAGGCGCCTGATGAGGACACCGGGCGTCGCGGCTGTGTGAGCGAGCTGCCGATCCGCGATCGGAGCGGCGGTACCGACGACGCCGAGCACACGATGCGCGGGTTCGGGACGAGGTTGCACCGCGACGGGGGTCGCCGGTGCGAATGCCGGCCGAGACCGAGACAGCAGATGGCCGATCAGGTCGGCGGAACCTGCGAGCACCACGTCGTGCTGGTGTGCCGCGTCAGCGATGAGCCTGAGGTCCGCGTCATCGACGGCATCGCAGACGGCCACGCAGGGGTCGCCCGATCGCAGGAGAGTCGGCAGCGCGCCAGAACGCACATCCGTAAGAGGTGCGCCGCGGGACGGGAGTGCACCGAGAGCTTCCCGCACGCTACGCGGCGCTCGACGGCGCTCGGCGGACCAGGCCGGGGTCTCGTGCAGCGCGACACCGTCGAGCAGGAGCTCGCCGTTCACAACGGTGCGACCGAGCCCGGGAAGTGCCGGACAGAGCACGACCGTGGTTCCGTGCCGGAGGAATGGCGCGAGTTCGGCCTCGAGATTGCCGCGGAGCAACGAGTCGATCTTCTTCGCCACTCGGGCGCCGCGCCCGGGTAGCCCGCGCACCGCGGTCTCCACGCGTGCCCGTGCGGAGGCCGCGCCGAGGTAACGCGAATCGAGATCAGCGACGGTCAAGGTCCCGCCACCAGGTGCGTGGATCTCGGAGCCGAGTCGCACCTGCGCGGCGGTCCAGCCCGTGCGCAGCGCGACCCCAGCCACCTCCGCGGCCCCCGAAAGATCGTCGGCGAGCACGACGGGAGTCCTCGAGGCCGCGCCGGAGAGCTGCCCGTCCACCCGCACCTCCATCGTTCTCCCGTGCCCCTCCTTCGATTGTCGGGTTCGTCTGGGCGTCCAGCCTAATGCATGTTGTGCGCAGAGACTTGCGCGAAGCGCGCAGCATCTGCCAGGGTTGCGCCACACCTGGACACCCTTGCAACGAAGCTGGGAGCAATCTTGACGACGTTCGACGGCTTGCTTCGACCCCGCGCCGAAGGCGGGACCGAGGCATTCCTCCCCACGCCCACCGCGCAGTGTCACGCCGCCAACCTCGCCTACCTGCCCGACGGCGACCTTGCCTGCGTCTGGTTCGGCGGGACCCAGGAGGGTGTCTCCGACATCTCCGTGCACCTGTCCCGGCTTCCCGCCGGTGCGGACCGCTGGCTCGAACCGGTCCAGCTCAGCTTCGACTCGGGCCGTTCCGAGCAGAACCCCATCCTCTTCGTCACTCCCGAGGGCGACGTCTGGCTGCTCTATACCGCCCAGATCGCCGGCAACCAGGACACCGCGGAGGTGCGCCGCCGCGTCTCGCACGACGGCGGCCGAACGTGGGAGGAGCCGACCGCACTCCTCGGCGCCGACGCCCCGACCGGCGTGTTCGTCCGCCAGGTGCCGTTGGCGCTGAGCACCGGCCGCATCCTGCTGCCGACCTTCAACTGCGTAGCCGTGCCCGGCGAGAAGTGGGTCGGCAACCACGACACCGCGTCGGTCTGGTACTCCGACGACAAGGGCGAGACGTGGACAGAGAGCCCGGTCCCCAGCTCGGAAGGTTGCGTCCACATGAACATCGTTCCGCGTTCTGACGGCACGCTGTGGGCCTGCTTCCGCTCGCGGTGGGCCGACCACGTCTACGAGTCGGAGTCCACCGACGGTGGACTGACCTGGACGCCGTGCCGGCCGACGGCGCTGCCGAACAACAACTCCTCCATCCAGGCCCGCGCGCTCGGCGACGCCCGGATGGCGATGGTCATGAACTATGCCAGCCAGGCCGACGCGACCGCCCGGAGGGTTTCCCTGTACGACGAGATCGACGACGAAGGCGTCAAGGACACCGGCGGCCCGGTGCTCGCCGAACCGACGATCGACGGCGGGACACGCACCGCCTTCTGGGGTTCCCCGCGCGCACCGATGACACTGTCGCTCTCGGAGAACGACGGGCGCACCTGGCCGATCTCATACGACATCGAGAACGGCGACGGCTACTGCATGTCGAACAACAGTCGCGACGGGCTCAACCGCGAGCTGTCGTACCCCTCGATCATCCACGAGCCCGACGGTGGCGTCCACGTGGCCTACACGTGGCATCGCAAGACGATCAAGCACGTGCACCTGGACGCCGACACGATGGCGCGCATCAGGGCCGAACGGCCCATCTCCGCCGGTCCCGATCGGGGCGAAGACCTGTAGCACCGCGGGCGATCGAGCCCTCCGCTGAAGCTGCATCGACGCAGATGTCAGCAGCACGACGTGAAAGGTGTGTGACCTTCAGATGACGTTGGAGATGGTTCTGGCGCTCGGGGTGCTGGTCGTCATGATCGTCCTGATCATGACGGACGCGCTTCCGTTCGGAGCGCCGCCGCTGCTGGCCTGCCTGCTCCTTGTGGTGGTCGGCGTTGCGACCGTTCCCGAGGCTTTCGCGGGCTTCGTCAACGCGAACGTCCTCATGATCGCGTTCTTCATGGTCCCGCTCGCGGCCATGCAGAAGACACGACTCATCAGCCGGGTGAGGAAAGCCATGGGCGAGCTCGTGGAGAAGGGCGGCTACAAGAGCTACGCCCTGCTGATCGTGGTCGTCATGCTCGGGGCCAGCCTCGCGGGCACCGGCGCGACGGGCTACTACGTGCTGATCATCGCCCTGGTGTCCACCATCCCCTACACCAAGAAGCTCCCGACATCGAAGCTCATGATGCCGCTGGGGTTCGCGACCAACCATCCGCTCGCTCCCGTCAACGTGGCGCTGATCTACGGCGTCATGGTCACGGCGCTCGAGACCGCCGGCTACACGCAAGGTGTCTCGATGGTCACCTTCGCCCTGGTCAACCTGGTCGTCAGCGCCGGCTTCCTGGCCTGGTCGCTCGTGGCGTACCGACTCCTGCCGGACCACCCCATCGCCGAGTCGGGGGCCGAGTCGGGGGCTGATTCGGCGGTCGAGTCAGCGGGACCGGCTGGTGGGTCAGGGGCGTCCGCAGGTGGCACCCGGCCCGTGAACCCGCCTGATGCCGACGAGCCCAGGTCGGACGCTCCCTCGACGAGCGGGACGAGCACGATGGTCGCGGTGCGCGAGGCCGATGAGGCGGAGCTGCCCACCTGGAAGGAGTACATCACCGGCGGCGTGTTCGTCGTGAGCGTCGTCGCCATGATGCTGCTGAACGTGCTGGGCGAACTGGCTTATGTCGTTCCTGGACTGGGGGCATTCCTCCTGCTCTTCATCCGCATGGTCGACTTCAAGGAGTTCCGCGAGAATCTGTTCGCGCCCGTCATCCTCATGATGGCCGGCGTGATCGGCGTGGCCGATGCCCTCGCCAACTCCGGCCTCACCCCGCTGGTCGGCAACTCCGTGGCAGACCTGGTGGGCACGTCCGTCTCACCGTTCGTGCTCATTTTGGTGTTCGCCCTGCTCACCAGCACCGCTGCCGCCTTCACGGGCTCCAACCTGGGCTCGGTGGCGATCTTCGCCCCGATCGCCATCGCCACGTTCATGAGCCTCGGACTCAACCCCGTGGCCGCCGCATGTGCTGTTGCCGTAGCCGGTTGGAACGGGCACTACATGCCCATCGACGGCATGCCCGCGATGATCTTCGGGATGGGCAAGTACAAGCTGACGGAGTTCTGGAAGTTCACCATCCCCATGTACCTCGTTCGGATCGTGGTCCTATGCGCGGGCGCCCTCGTGCTCTTCCCGGTGTGACGGCCGGTGCCCTCAGCTCCCGCGCATCGAGTTGCGCGTTTCGCGCGTTACGCTGCCGAGAGAGCCCACCAGAGATACCGCCTCGGAGGAGAGCCGCATGAGGGCACCCCAACGGCGCGAGGAGATCGTACGGATGGCCCGGGCCAACGGACTGGCCAGCGTCGAACACCTCGCCGAGGTGTTCGGAGTCACCCAGTCGACGATCCGGCGGGACCTGGCCACGCTCGACAAGTCGAACCAGCTCGCTCGAACCTACGGCGGCGTGATCGCCGTCCGTTCACCGCACCACGAGGCGAGCCTCCAGGAGCGGGCGGCCGAGAGCCACGATGCCAAGGACGCGATCGGCCGATGGGCTGCCGGACAGGTCGAACCGGGACAGACCGTCCTCCTGGACGCCGGGACGACGACCGCGCGGGTCGCGGCGCACCTCCATGGCGTGTCCCCCCTCACCGTGGTGACCAGCGGCCTGACGCCGTTCTTCGAGCTCGATCCCCGGGTGGACCGCATCCTGCTGGGCGGCGAGTACCGCGAGGTCTCCCAGAGCTTCGTCGGCCCGCTCACCGAGGCGGCGCTCGACCGCTGGTCGTTCGATCGCGCCTTCCTCGGCGCCGACGCGGTGACGGCGGAGCGCGGCATCTGCGAGGCCGCGCCCGCCCAGACGAGGCTCAAGGAGCTGATGGCCCGTGCCGGCGCCCGGGTCTTCGTCCTGGCCCACGCGGCCAAGCTCGGCGCGACGCCGTTCAACGCCTGGGTGCACCTGCCGGGGGAGTGGACTCTCGTCACGGACGCGGGAGCGACCGCGGAGCAGCTCGAGCCTTTCCACCGCCGCGGCATCGCCACCGTCGTGGCTGAGTAGCACCTTCCCGGGCCTTCGTCGCCCACGAGCTCGAGAACCGAAAGGGACCCATGGAGAGCACTCCGATCCGAGGCATCATTCCCGCACTGGTAACGCCGTTCCACGACGACGAGTCGCTGAACCTCGAGCAGATGAAGCGCCACACCGGGCGCGCGATCGACGCCGGCGCTCACGGGGTCTTCTGCCTGGGGACGAACGGAGAGTTCTTCCAGCTGACCGCGGACGAGCGGGTGGCCGTCCTCGAAGCCGTCCGGGAGGCGGCGGACGGACGCGTCCCCGTCTACGCGGGCGCGGGGACTGTCGGCACGCGGGACACCATCACCCTCGCGCGTCGGCTCGTCACCGCTGGCGCGGACGTGCTGTCCGTGATCACGCCGTACTTCGCCGCCGCGTCACAGGAGGAGCTCTACCGGCACTTCGCCGCGGTCGCGGACAGCGTCGACGTGCCGATCCTGCTCTACAACATCCCCGCACGAACGAACGCGAACCTGAACCCGTCGACCGTGGCCAGGCTCGCCACGATCGAGAACATCGTCGGCATCAAGGACTCCTCGGGGAACTTCGACACCATCCTGCAGTACCTCGACGTCACCGACCGTGACGCATTCGCCGTCCTCTCGGGCACCGACTCGTTGATCCTGTCGACCTTGCAGGCCGGCGGAGCCGGCGGCATCACCGCCATCGCGAACATCTACCCGCACACCATGGTGGAGATCTACGAGCAGTGGCGGGCGGGGGACCTGGATGCTGCGCGGTCCGCGCAGGCCAGCATCCGCGCCGTGCGCGACCTCTTTCGCCACGGCAACCCCAACACCGTCGTCAAAGCCGCCACCAACGCTGCCGGCGAACCGGTGGGCCCGTGCCGCGCCCCGTTCAACCACCTCGGTGAGCAGGCGCTCGCCGACATCGACGCCACCGTTGCCGCGGACCACGCCCGGGGGTTGCGATGAGTACGACTCGGGCCAAGATCCCGTCCGTGACCCTCGCCGGCGTCGCGACGCCGCTCACGCGGATCGTGCTGGGCACGATGTCCATGGGCGACACCGTGGACGCCGCCGCGTCCGAAGCGATGTTCGAGGCGGCTATCGAAGCGGGCATCACCGGGATCGACTGCGCGAACGGCTACGGCCGCGGTACGACCGAGTCCCTGATCGCTCCGTTCGTGCAGCGGCACCGTGAGGAGATCGTGCTGGCGACGAAGGCGGGCATGCCGCACCCGGACGCGGGCGACCACGCGCCACTGTCCAGAGCCGGCCTCACCGCCAGCGTCGAGGGGTCGCTGCGGCGCCTCGGCGTGGAGCGCATCGACCTGTTCTACCTGCATCAGCCGGACCGCAGCACGCCGGTCGCCGAGACCGTCGAGACGATCGCCGGTCTCCATGAAGCGGGCAAGATCCGGGCACTCGGGGTCTCCAACTATTCCTCCTGGCAGACCCTCGAGATCATCCGGACCGCCAACGAGCTCGGCGGTCCCGCTCCCGTCGTCAGTCAGAACGTCTACAACCTCCTGGCCCGCCGGGTCGAGGACGAGTGGGTCGAGTTCGCGGAGACGTACGGGCTGCTCACGCTGTGCTACAACCCGCTGGCAGGCGGTCTTCTCGCCCAGGTGCCCCGCGACGGCAGTACGCCCAGCCGCTTCTCGGCCTCCAGCCTCGCCGAGATGTACAAGAAGCGCTATTGGACGCCCGAGCTCCTCGCAGCGGTCTCCGAGCTTGCCACGGTGGCCGCGGACGCCGGGCTCTCCATGCCGGAGCTGGCGTTGCGGTGGCTCGTCAGCCAGCCCGGAGCCGGTGCGGTGCTGGTGGGTGGTGGCCGCACCGAGCATCTCGCCGCCAACCTCGAGTCGTTGCTGAAGGGCCCGCTTCCCCAGGACGTGCTCGCCGCCTGCCAGGAGATCAGCGAACCGCTCAAGGGCGTGATGCCGCCTTACAACCGCTAGGGGCGGTGATTATTCGCGACACCGCCGCAGCCAACCGCTCCGCGAGCTCGGCGACGGCGTCCCGTAGCTCGGGTCCGCCGTCGACGTGGAACGTGAACGGGAATCCGGCGAGCCACTCGCCGGCGTACATGGCCGGGTTGTTGGTGGTGCCGACGAGCACGCAGCGCGCTCCGCCGTCGAGCGGCTCGAGCGCACCCATCGCCGGGGTGACGTACCGGGCGACGTCGGCGAGCGGCGCCTCGAAGACGACCCGCGTCTCGTACGGCCACCCGGTGCCGAGGTGCTGCTCGAGCCGCGCCACCGGATCGAAGTCCTCCGGTGGGTCGAACGACTCGTCGGTGAGCGTGACCGACCGGACCCGGTCGACCCGGTAGGTCCGAACCGCCCCGGCCCGGTGGGAGTAGCACAGCAGGTACCACAGGCCGTGCCGCACGACGACGGCCCACGGGTCCACCGTCTCCTCCCACGGCTTCCCGGACGCACCTCGGTACCCGACCTGCACGCGGCGCGCGGCCGCGACGGACGTGACGAGCACGCTCGTGGTCTCCGGGTCCGGCCTTGCGGAACGCCGGTCGGGGGCGGCGGACGCGTGCCGCCGCATGGTGGCGGCCGGGCGGCCGATGCCGTCCGGGAGGGCGCGGATCAGCTTGCCGAGCGCGGCCCCGACCGGTTCGCCGTCATCGGATGCGGCATGGCTGCCGTCCAGCACGGCCATGACGAGTCCGAGCGCCTCGGTCGGGCTGAAGACCAGCGGTGGAAGCCGGACGCCCCGGCCCAGCCGGTAGCCCCCGTACCGTCCGCGGGTCGAGGTCACGGGCACGTCCGCCTCGCGAAGGATCGCGACGTAGCGGCGGGCCGCACGCTCGGTGACGCCGAGCCGTTCGGCCAGCCGGTCGGCGGTGATCCCGGGCCGTTCCTGGAGCAGCTCGAGGGTCCGCAGCGCCCGTGCGGTCGGGCTCAGGTCCGATCCCACGATCTCACCGCGGGCGATCGGACGGCTGGGACGGTTCGGACGGTTCGGACGCCAGGAGTGCTCCGACGTCGTGCCGGGGCCGGGCGGCTCCGGCGGCGAACGCTGCGACGACGAGGAGGACGACCACGACGAGCATCGCTTCGCGCAGGCCGACCTCCTCGCCGATGAAGCCGAGGAGGGGCGGCCCGACGAGGAACGCGAGGTAGCCGCTGGTGGCGACCGCGCTGACGCGCTCCGAGGCACGCTCGGGATCATCACCCGCGGCCGAGATCGCGACCGGGAAACCCAGCGCCGCACCCAGACCCCACAACGCCACGGCCACACCCGCGACGACGGCGTTCGGGGAGAAGATCACCGTGGCGACGCCCACGATCGCGAGCACCGCGCTCGTCCGCAGGACACCGGCTCGGCCGAACCTCAGCAAGACGGGGCCACCGGCGAATCGCCCGATCGTCATGGCGGCGGCGAAGCCGGCATAGACCAGGGAGCCAGTGGTCGCGGAGACGCCGTGGCCGTCGACCATGAGCAACGGCAACCAGTCGTTGGCGGCGCCCTCCGCGAACGCCATGGCGAGCACCACTGCGCCGATGAGGATGAGCCTCCGGTCACGCCAGACTGACGGGCCCGGTGCCCGCATGCGGCGCCTCGAGCCTTCGGCGAGTCCGGTGCGGCCGGTCTCCGCCGGGAGCCCGGGCAGCGCCCACGCGGCCAGACCGGTCATGACCAGCGCCCCGATCAGCAGGTGCCAGGACGGCGGGAACTGGATGCGGGTCAGCCAGATGCCGACCAGCGCGCCGACCACGGTGCCCAGGCTGAAGCTGCCGTGCAGCATCGGCAGAACCGGCCGGCCGGTCTCGCGTTCGAGCGCGGCGCCCTCGATGTTCAGGCCGATCTCACCGAGGCCACCGCCGAGCCCGAAGGCGACGAGCCCCGCGAACACGCCCAGCGCGGTGGTCCACGCCGCCGACGCCCCGACGAGCGCGGTCCCTGCGAGGATCGCGACCGTCCCGGCGACCACCACCGGCCGGGCGCCCCATCGACGTACCAGGGAACCGGCGGAGATCACGCCGGTCATCGAACCGATGGACAGACCGAAGAGGATCAGCCCCATCTGCGCGGTGGAGGCCTCGAGCGCGTCCCGTACCGCGGGGGTGCGCGTCACCCAGGAGGAGAGGCCGAGCCCGACGAGCAGCGTCAGCGCGAACAGCGAGAGGCGACGGCGTCGCAGGGGAGCCACCCATCGATCGTACGGGCCGCACGTCAGGTGCGATCGTCACACCGTGACGACGCGAACCGGCAGCCGATCGTCCTGAATGAGCCCTACCGTGCGTGAGCAGGTGCAGACGAACATCAAGACGAAGGAGCATGAACCATGGACATTCTGCTGATCGGCGGGCTCTGGCTGGACGCGACGGTGTGGGACGACGTCGCACGGCACCTCGAGGAACACGGTCACCGTGCCGTACCGATCACCCTGCCGGGACAGGGTGACGGCGACACGACGGCGACCCTTGCGGACCAGGTGGCGACCGTCGTCGCCGCGGTCGACGCAGCCGAGGGCAAGCCGCTCGTCGTCGGGCACTCGGCCGCGTCGTCACTGGCCTGGTTGGCGGCCGACGCACGACCGGAGAAGGTCGCCGCGGTCGCGCTCGTGGGTGGGATGCCGACACCGGACGGCGAGCGGTACGCCGACTTCTTCCCGATCGCCGACGGCCTGATGCCGTTCCCGGGCTGGGAGCCGTTCGACGACTCCGACATCGCAGACCTGGACACCGCGGCGCGGGAGGCGTTCGCGGAGCGGGCGATCCCGGTGCCGGAGGGCGTCGCGCGCGGCACCGTCAGCCTGACGGACGAGCGCCGCTACGACGTCCCGGTGGTCATGGTGTGCCCCGAGTACACGCCGGCCCAGGCCCAGGAGTGGCTCGAGGCGGGCCACATCCCGGAACTGTCCGGGGCCAAGCAGCTCACCTACGCCGACATCGACTCGGGGCACTGGCCGATGCTCACCGCTCCGGCGGAGCTGGCGCGGATCCTCGCCGGTCTCACGCAGTAGCCGAGCATGAGGCAGGGCCGCCCTCGTGGTTCCACGAGAGCGGCCCTGCGTCGTCGTGCGGGGCTGGCCCGCACAGGCCTGCCGGCGGAGGGTGCCGGGATCAGGCCTGCTCGATGCGGCTGCGCCGGTGCGCGCGGACCATGAGTCCGCCGGCGACGATGAGTGCCAGCGCCACGGCCCCGAGCACGGCGGTCTCGGTGCCCGTCTCGGGGAGCGAACCGCTCTCGCCGGTGCCGTCCTCGCCAGTGCCGTCGTCACCCGAGCCGCCCTCGTTGCCCTCGCCCGGGTTCTGCCCGCCGTCGTCCCCACCCGTCTCGATGACGGTGGCGGTGGTCTCGGCGGTGGCGCCGGTGGTGTCGGTCATGCGGACGCCGTAGGTGCCGGGTTCGAGGTCGGCGGGGACCTCGAGGTCCTGGGAGAAGGCGCCGTTCTGGTCGGCGTCGGCGGTGAACTCGTTCAGGACGGTGCCGTCCTCGGCGAGGGTCTGGCCCTGGATGGTGGAGTCGGGGGTGTAGCCGTCTCCGGACAGGACGAAGGGGTCGCCGGGGGCGAGCTGGTTCGGCTCGATGGTCACGGTCGGGTCGACGGTGGTGTCGATGACGGTGGCGGTGGTCTCGGCGGTGGCGCCGGTGGTGTCGGTCATGCGGACGCCGTAGGTGCCGGGTTCGAGGTCGGCGGGGACCTCGAGGTCTTGGGAGAAGGCGCCGTTGTCGTCGGCGTCGGCGGTGAACTCGTTCAGGACGGTGCCGTCCTCGGCGAGGGTCTGGCCCTGGATGGTGGAGTCGGGGGTGTAGCCGTCTCCGGACAGGACGAAGGGGTC
>NZ_JBHTCQ010000001.1:0-367993 GCF_042665525.1 Georgenia alba | reverse complement strand
GTCGGGTCGACGGTGGTGTCGATGACGGTGGCGGTGGTCTCGGCGGTGGCGCCGGTGGTGTCGGTCATGCGGACGCCGTAGGTGCCGGGTTCGAGGTCGGCGGGGACCTCGAGGTCTTGGGAGAAGGCACCGTTCTGGTCGGCGTCGGCGGTGAACTCGTTCAGGACGGTGCCGTCCTCGGCGAGGGTCTGGCCCTGGATGGTGGAGTCGGGGGTGTAGCCCTCTCCGGACAGGACGAAGGGGTCGCCGGGGGCGAGCTGGTTGGGCTCGATCGTCACGGTCGGGTCAGCGGGCGGGTCGGTCGCCGCCATGGTGGGTGCGGCGAGTCCGATCATCGCCAGCACGGCCACCACGATCGCTGCCAGTCCGCGGCGCGCCGCGCTCCGGCGGGACGCCGATCGGTCGCGGACGAGAGATCCGGGGTACTTCCTCATGTCGCCTCTTCTGATCAGGGTGCGGGCTGAGTCCAACCTGTCCATCGCACCCGCCGCGCCTGACTGGTGCCTAACCGTTCGCTTACCGGGTCGCGGACGGGCGCTGCGCACCGTTCGCAAGGTGCTTCCGCACCCTCGACGCGTCTGGCGCTCGCGCCGTCGTGAAGATTGCGAGCGCGGTCTCCCAGTGCTGCTCGGCTGCCGGCCGATCTCCGGCGGAACCGGCAAGGAGTCCGAGCACTTCGTGGGCACGACCTTCCTCGAGCTTCAGCCCGGAGCGACGGGCGAGCGCCAGCGCGCGGTCGAGCTGCGACATCGCCCGCCGCACGTCACCGAGCGCCAGCTGTGCACGCCCTGCCTCGACGAGCGTTCGGGCCTCGATCCCTCCTATGCCGAACTCGTCCATGGTCTGCAACGCGTGCTCGGCCTCCGCAAGAGCGGCCGCCGGATCGCCGAGCTGACGGTGGGCTGCGGCCAGGGCGGTCCTGATCGAGACCTCACCGAACCGGAAGCCGATGTCATGGGCGCGTGCCAGAGCGTCCCGGTAGTCCCGCACGACCCCGGTGGTCTGTCCGTTCCGGAAGCGCGCCGTCGTGAGGATCTCCGACGCGCCGACCTCGTGGCGCGGCTCGCCCAGATCCTTGCCGAGTCGTAGCGCCGCCGAAGCGATCGCGACGGCCGCCTCGTAGTCGCCGGCCTCGCAATGGGTCTCGGCGAGGCACACGAGACCGTTGGCCTCGAGTCCTCGGTTGCCGAGCCGGCGCGCCAGCTCCAGGCACTGCTCGTAGTGCTCGATCGCCGCACCGAGCTCACCCCGGTACAGCAAGGCGTTCCCGATCGCACCGAGCACGCGAGCACGGATGGAGTCGTTGCCCTGGTTCAGCGCCAGGGCACGTCGGTGATGCTCCAGCGCGAGGTCCGCGCGCCCGGCCGACAGCTGTGCCACGCCGATGTAGTTGGTGTTCAGCACCTGCGCGTCGAGTTCCCCGAGCTCGCGGGCCAGCTCCAGCGCCTCCGCGTGGCACTGCACGCTGCGCTCGGCAGGTCCGAGCTGGCCGATGACTCGCCCCAGGTGGAACAGGCTCGAGAGCTGCTCGGCCTTGTCACCGCCGGAGCGGCTGAGCTCGAGGGCGCGACGGTGACAGGAACCGGCATCCTCGAACCGGCTCAACGAGAAGTGGATCAGGCCCATCACGTTGAGCATCCGCGCCTCGGCGCCCCGATCACCCTCCGCGCGGGCTGCGGCGAGCGCCGTGGTGCAGGCACGCAGCCCTTCCGCGGCGTGACCGCGCTCCCAGAAGTAGCCACCCAGGGCGTCGGCCAGGAGCCATGCGTACCTGGTGCGGCCCCGCTCCTGCGCGCGCTGGACTGCCGCGACCAGGTTCGGCATCTCGGCGTCGAGCCAGGCCAGGGCTGCGGCCTCGTCGAACCGCCCTTCCGTGCTCGACGGAGGGTCTGGGAGCGGGAGGCGTCGCACGTCCGGGTAGAGGACGTCGGCCGCGTCCCGCGCCGTACGGAGGTAGTGGTCCCACAGCCCGGTCTCGGCGGCGAGGGCTTCGCCGTCGCCGTCGGTCCGTGATGCCGCGTACTCCCTGATGAGGTCGTGCAGGTGGAAGCGGCCGGCGCCGCAGCGGCCCACCAGGCTCGCCGCCTGCAGGTGGTCCAGCTGCTGCTCGGTCTCGGCGACGCTCCGGCCGGACAGGGCGGCGGCCGCGGTTGCCGTGAAGTCGGGGCCCGGCACCAGACCGAGCAGGCGGAACAGTCGGGCGTGCGGCGTCTCCAGCCGCTCGTACGACAGGTCGAACGTGGTGCGTACCGCGGCGTGCGTGTCGCCCGGCACGCGCAGCCGCGCCAGCCGGCCGTGCTGACGCATGGCGTCGACGTGGTCGGCCAGGCTGGCACTGGTGTTCGCCTGGACGTTGGCCGCGGCGATCCGCAGGGCGAGCGGCAGTCCCGCGCAGGTCTCCACGAGCGCCGCGGCCGCGTCCGGCTCGGCGGCGAGCCGGTCGGCTCCGATCATCCCGGCCAGGACCTCGTACGACTCCTCGCGGCCCAGTGTCGCGAGCCTGATCTCGTCACCGCCGTCGAGCGCGACGAGGCCCCGCAACGCATCCCGGCTCGTCACGAGCGCCGCGCACTGCGACTGGCCCGGCAGCAACGGCCGGACCTGCTCCGGGTCGGCGGCGTTGTCGAGCACGACCAGGACCCGTCGCCCGGCCAGGAGGGTGCGGTACAGGGCGACCTGGTCGGCGACCTCCACGGGGATCTGGCTCGTCGCCACGCCCAGGGCCCGCAGGAACCGTCCGAGCACGACCTCGGGAGCCAGCGGCCCGCCTGCGGAGTAGCCACCGAGGTTGACGTACAACTGGCCGTCCGGGAACGCGTGCGCGGCCCGATGAGCGGCGTGCACGGCGAGGGCCGTCTTGCCCGCCCCCGGCGGTCCGGAGACGATCGTCAGCGGCGCCTCGCCGTCGGTCAGGCGTCGGACGAGGGTCGCGACGTGCGGCTCGCGGCCGACGAGATGGCGTGTGTCCGGCGGCAGCTCGGACGGCACGGTTAGCCGGTCGCTCGTCGGCCGGACGGTCGCCGCGTCGTCGACCGTCCCGGCGAGGATGTCGGCGTGCAGCCGCCGGATCGCGGGCCCCGGCTCGATCCCGAGCTCGTCCCGCAAGTGGCTCCACAGGTCCTGGTAGACCTCGAGCGCCTCCGCACGACGGCCCGCCCGCTGCAACGCCCGCATGTGCAACGCGCGAAGCTGCTCCCGTTCCGGATGCTGGTGGGTCAGCTCGGCGAGCTCGCCCAGCAGCTCGGCGTGCCGGCCGAGCTGTATGTCGACCTCCAGGCGGCGCTCCAGAGCCTGGAGGTGCTCCTCGTGCAGACGGGGGACCACCGTGTTCTGCAAGGACTCGGACGGGACGTCGGCGAGCGCCGCGCCCTGCCAGAGCGACAGCGCGGTCGCGAGCAGCTCGGACTCGCGCTCGAGGTCGCCGGTGGCCCCAGCCGCGCGGGAGCGCAGCACCGCGTCGCTGAACCGCGTGACGTCGACCTGAGACCGGTCTATCGCCAGGCGGTAGCCGTTCGGCTGGGTGAGGATGAGCTGGAAGGTGGGTCCGTCGTCGTCGAGAAGGCTGCGCAGGCGGTTCGCGTACACGTGGATCGCGGACCTCGCGGACGACGGCGAGTTCTGGCCCCAGAGCGTGTCCACGAGCCGGTCGTAGGAGACGGTCCGCCCGGCGTCCAGGGCGAGCGTCGCGAGCAGCACGCGTAGCTTCTTCCGGCCGATCGGCACCGGTTCCGAGCCGCGCCGTACGTGCAGCTCGCCGAGCAGCCCGACCCACAGCTCCGATGTCACGGTCCCCGTCCTTCGCCCCCTCGACGGTGTACCCACCGCAGTGAATGTAACTGACGCACACCTCAGGCCTTGCTGAGGATGACCAGCCGCTGCGTCGCCCGGGTCATGGCGACGTAGCGGTCCACGACCGGCTCGACGCCGTCCTGATCCTCTGCGTGATGCTCGTCCGCGCCGACAAGCACGACGAGGTCGAACTCCAGCCCCTTCACAAGCTCAGGGCTCAGTGACCGGACGCGGGACGTCGGTTCGAAGGTCGGGTCACCGATGACGCACGCGGTCCCTTCGGCGTGCGCGGCGAGCCACTCCTCGAGGATGGCGTCCAGCTCCGCCGTCGTCCCGTGCGTGACGGGGACGCCGGTGCTCCGGATCGAGGTGGGCACGTTGGCGTCCGGGAGCACCGTCCGGATGACCGGTTCCGCCGCCGCCATCACCTCTTCCGGGGTGCGGTAGTTGACGGTCAGGGACGCCCGCGTGACGGCGTCGATCCCGATCCGTCCGAGCCGTTCCTCCCACGTCTCGGTGAACCCGTGCCGGGCCTGGGTGCGGTCACCCACGATCGTGAAGCTCCGCGAGGGGCACCGCGCGAGGAGCATCTGCCACTCGGCGTCGGTGAGCTCCTGCGCCTCGTCCACGACGACGTGCGCGAACGGGCCGGCCAGCCGGTCCGGGTCGCGGGTCGGCCCGGCACCTTCTGTCAGCGCCTCCTGCAGGTCCTCGCCTCGCAGCATGGACATGACCAGCATGTCGGAGTCGTCGGAGGCGATCAGGTCCTCCACCACGCGAGCTCGCTCCTCCTGCTCGGCGGCGCGGGCGGCCTCGTGGCGCTGTCGTCTCCGTGTGAGCTGGGGATCGCCGAGGCGCTGCCGCGCGGCGTCCAGCAGTGGCAGGTCGGCGACCGTCCACGCCTGCGGGTTCGTCCGCTGCAGGGTCCGGACCTCGGCGGGGGTGAGCCACGGCGCGCACATGCGTAGGTAGGCCGGCACGGACCACAGGTCCCCGACCAGGTCGCTCGCCTCCAGCGACGGCCAGGACCGCTCGAGGGTCCGGCGCAGCTCGGTGTTCCGGCGGAGCGAGCGGCGCAGGGCGTCGGGGGAGACCTCCTCGTCGTGCTTGTCGACCAGGATGTCGAGGAGCTCGTCCCAGATCTGCTCGCGGGCCTCGTTGTGCGGCGTGCCGGGATCGACGGCTTGAAAGGCCTGGGCCCACTCGGCGGCGCTGAGGGGGATGTCGGACCAGGGGGTCTCGACGACCATGTCCTCGTCCGGAGGCTCCTCGTACAACCGGACGGCCGGCTCGACGGCACCCACCAGCTCCGCGGAAGCCTTCAGGCGCGCGACCTCCGGATCCTGCTCCGGTCCCGCCATGGCTCCCTCGGGCACGAGGTCGCGCAGCGTGCAGGTCTGCACACCGTCCTCACCCAGGCTCGGGAGCACGTCGGAGACGTAGTCGAGGTAGGGCTGGTGCGGTCCGACGACCAGGACGCCGCCGCGGTGCCGATCGAGCAGGGGATCGGTGTAGAGCAGGTAGGCGGCCCGGTGCAGGGCGACGACCGTCTTCCCGGTGCCCGGTCCGCCGTCGACCACGAGGGCGCCGCGGGACCCGGTCCGGATGATGGCGTCCTGGTCGGCCTGGATGGTGCCGAGCACGTCCCGCATCCGCGGGGACCGGCTGGCGCCGAGGCCGGCGATGAAGGCGGACTGGTCGTCGAGGGCCGGGTGCCGCTCGAGCCCGGCCGTGTCCCCGAGAGCGAAGATCTCGTCCCAGTAGTCGGTGATGCGCCCGCCCGACCACCGGTACCGGCGGCGGCTGGCCAGACCCATCGGGTTCGCGTGCGTGGCGCCGAAGAACGGCTCTGCGGCGGGGGAGCGCCAGTCCACCAACAGGCGCCGTCCGTCGGTGTCCGTCAGGCCCACGCGCCCGACGTAGACGGGCTCGGGGTCGTCGGTGCCGACCATGCGTCCCAGGCACAGGTCCAGGCTGTAGCGGCGCAGGAGGCGCAGCCGCGCAGTGAGCCGGTGGACCTCCTGGTCGCGTTCCAGCGCCGCCTGGCCTCCACCGGCGGGTGTCCTGCGGACGGCGTCGAGCCGGTCGGACAGGTCGGCGACGGACCGCTCCAGGCTCGCGGCGATGGCTGCGAAGTGCCGTTCGTCCGCGGCGATCAACGCCCGGTCTGCCTTCGCGGTGAGGTTCTCGGGGAGGTCGAACGCACTCGTCGTGGCGTGGCTCATCGCGTCATCTCCGGGTGGGGGCGGCTCGGGACGGCGATTCTGCGCCACCGCCGGGGCCTTGCCGCAAGACCCCCGGTGCGCTATAGGTTGAAAGTGGCAGGGCGGCGTGGGGACTCGAAGGTCAAGTCCGCCGGCCGGGCCCTGGACCTGGTGGACCTGGTCGCCGAGCGCGGCAGCGTGACGTTCCAGGACGTCGTCGACTCGGGCATCCCGAAGTCCAGCGCCCACGGGCTGCTCGCCACGCTCGTCGACTCCGGGTGGCTCGAGCACTCGCCCGAGACCCGTCGCTACCGGCTGGGGCTGCACGCCTGGCAGGTCGGCCACGCCTACGACGGCCACCGGAAGCTGCTCGAGGCGTCGCAGCAGGTCATGGACGACCTGTCCGCGCGGGTCGGTGAGACGGTGCAGCTGGCCCGGCTGGAGGGCATCGAGAACGTCTACATCGCGATCCGGCTCTCGCCCAAGCCCATGCGGATGGCGTCCTCGGTGGGGATGCGGCTGCACGCGCACGCGACCGGCATCGGCAAGGCGCTTCTCGGCACGCTCGACCCGGCCGAGGCCCGGCGCCGGCTCGCGTCGGTCGCGCTGCCGCGCCTGACCGCGAACACCGTCACCGACGTCGACGAGCTGGGCGGCGTCGTCGCCCGCGCCCGGGAGCTCGGGTTCGCGGTCGACGACGAGGAGTTCATCGAGGGCTGCCGGTGCGTGGCGGTCCCGGTGACCACCGAGGCGGAGACCGGCGTCTCGGCCGCGATGAGCATCACCATGCCGACCTCGCGGACGGATGAGCGGTGGCCGCACTCGATGTACCCGATGCTGCGGGACAGCGCGGACCGCATCCGCCGCCAGATGGGGCTGGCGGGCTCGCTCTCGCCCTGAGGTCCGGGGCCGTCGGCCGCGGTTGAACCCACAGACCGCGCCTGCCATACTCCGGCGATTTCACGTCCAGGAACCGCTGTTCATGTATGTGAACCGCGCGTCGGCGCTCGAGCATTCGAAGGAGAAACACCCGACATGAAGGCGCTACAGCTCGCCGAGTTCGGACGGATGGAAGTCGTCGAGCTCCCGGATCCCCAGCCCGGTCCGGGCGAGGTCCTCATCCGCGTCGCGGCCACCGGGATCTGCGGATCCGACCTCCACGGGTTCACCGGGGAGAACGGACGCCGGATCCCGGGGCAGGTCATGGGGCACGAGTCGGTCGGCACGGTCGCCGCTCTGGGCGAGGGCGTCGACGGCCTCGCTCTGGGTGACCCCGTCACCTTCAACCCCGTCGTCGTCCCGGAGTCCGACCTCGAGGCCTACGCGGGCCGTGAGCAGCTCAGCCCCAACAAGACGGTCATCGGGGTGGCCAC
This sequence comes from Georgenia alba, assembly GCF_042665525.1. Lineage (NCBI taxonomy): Bacteria > Bacillati > Actinomycetota > Actinomycetes > Allobogoriellales > Allobogoriellaceae > Georgenia > Georgenia alba. The sequence continues at coordinate 360,627 of NZ_JBHTCQ010000001.1, read as the reverse complement.
GCACGTCGTCGCCTCCTTCGCGCAGCTGCTCGCCGTCCCCGCTCGCAACGTCGTCCCGCTCCCCGCCGACATGCCGCTCGAGCTCGGCGCGCTGGTGGAGCCGCTCGCCGTCGCCGTCCACGCCGTGCGGTGCGCCGGGGTCCGCGCGACCGACGCCGTCCTCGTCACCGGCGCCGGACCCATCGGCCAGTCCGTGGTCCTCGCACTGCAGATGCTCGGCGTCAGCCGCATCGTCGTCACCGAGGTCGTCGCCTCCCGCCGCGCGCTCGTCGAGCAGCTCGGGGTCACCGTCGTCGACGCCGCGCGCGAGGACGTCGCGGACGTCGTGGCCGAGGCGCTGGACGGCCCGGCGGACCGGGCGATCGACGCCGTCGGGATCGAGCCGACGCTCCGCCTGGCGCTGACCGCGACGGCGATCGGCGGGACCGTGTGCCTGGTCGGGATGGGGGCGCCACGGCTCGGCCTCGACGCGTTCGAGGTCAGCACCAAGGAACGCGCACTCGTCGGTTCGTTCACGTACTCAGCGCAGGACTTCGCCGACGCTGCCGCGTGGATCGGGACGGCGCCCGCCCAGGCCGCCGCGCTCATCTCGCGCCAGGTCCCGCTCGCCCAGGGGCCGCAGGCCTTCACCGACCTCGCCGCCGGCGACGACACCCCTGGCAAGGTCCTCGTCCGGCTCGACCAGGAGGGCTGAGATGCCGCGCACCATCGCGCAGGTCCGCGCCTACACCGTCCGCGGCAAGGGCGCGGACTACCACGACCAGTCCGGCTACCACTGGATCGACGACCACATCGCGACGCCGATGTCGGTCTACCCGGAGTACCGCCAGTCGCGGCAGAGCTTCGGCATCAACGTCCTCGGCACCCTCGTGGTCGAGATCGAGGCCGACGACGGCACGGTCGGCTTCGCCGTCACGACGGCCGGCGAGATCGGCGCCTGGATCGTCGAGAAGCACCTCGCGCGCTTCCTCGAGGGGCGGCCCGTCACCGACCTCGAGCGCATCTGGGACCAGATGTACCGCTCCACGCTCTACTACGGCCGGCGCGGCGTGGTCCTCAACGCCATCAGCGGTGTCGACCTCGCCCTGTACGACCTGCTCGGCCGGCTCCGCGGCGAGCCGGTCCACGCCCTGCTCGGCGGGCCCGTCCGGGACGAGCTGCAGTTCTACGCCACCGGTGCGCGGCCGGACGTCGCCAAGGAGCTGGGTTTCATCGGCGGGAAGATGCCGCTGCACCACGGCCCGGCGGAGGGCGAGGAGGGCATGCGGAGAAACCTCGACGCGCTCGCCGACATGCGCGGCCGGGTCGGGGAGGACTTCTGGCTCATGTGGGACTGCTGGATGTCCCTCGACGTCGACTACGCCACCCGGCTCGCCCACCGCGCGGCCGAGCACGGGCTGCGCTGGCTCGAGGAGGCGCTCATCCCGGACGACTACTGGGGGTACGCGCAGCTCAAGCGTCAGGTCCCGCCGGGGATGCTGGTCACCACGGGCGAGCACGAGGCCACCCGCTGGGGCTTCCGGCAGCTGCTGGAGACCGGCGTGGACATCATCCAGCCCGACGTCAACTGGTGCGGCGGGATCACCGAGCTCATCAAGATCTCCGCGATGGCGGACGCGCACGGCACGATGGTCGTGCCGCACGGCTCGTCCGTGTACTCGTACCACTTCGTCGTGACGCGCACGAACAGCCCGTTCGCCGAGTTCCTCATGATGCACGAGACCGCCGAGAAGATCGTGCCGATGTTCGCCCCGCTGCTCCTCGGCGAGCCGGTGCCCGAGAACGGGCGCCTCCGAGTCCCGGACACCCCCGGCTTCGGCGTCGAGCTCAACCCGGACGTCGAGCGGTCCCGTCCCTTCACGCACTGAGGAGCGCACATGATCGACCTGCTCTGGCTGGCCGTGAGCATCGCGGTCATCGTGCTGCTGATCCTCAAGGTCAAGCTGCACCCCGCGATCTCCCTCGTCATCGGCACCCTGCTGCTCGGCGTCCTGGCACGGATCTCGTTCGGCGAGCTCGCCGGCGTCGTCACCGGCGGCTTCGGCGACCTCATGGCGGGGATCGGCCTGTCGGTCGGCTTCGGCATCATCCTCGGCCAGCTCATGTCCGACTCCGGTGGCGCGCGGGTGATCGCCCGCACGCTGGTGGGCGCGACGTCGGAGCGGTTCGCGATGTTCGGCCTGGCCGGCGCGGCGTTCCTGCTGTCCATCCCGGTCTTCTACGACGTCACGTTCGTCATCCTCGTCCCGCTGGCGATCGCCATCGCCCGGGAGGCACGCAAGCCGCTGCCGCTCGCCGTCGGCTCGGTCGCGCTGGGGGCCGGCACCGCGCACACGATGGTGCCGCCCACCCCGAACCCGCTGGCCGCGGGGGAGATCCTCGGCTTCGACGTCGGCATCATGCTGCTCGTCGGCGGTCTCGGCGGCCTGGTCGCGGTCCTCGGCGGCGTGGCGCTCTACTCGGCGATCCTGCCGCGGGTCTGGCGGCCCGCGGTCGACGTCGAGGGCGAGCCGGCGATGGTCGAGCACGCCGGCGTGCGACGTGAGCCCGGCTTCCTCCTGGCGTTGCTGCCGCTCGCGGTACCTGTCGTGATCATCCTGACCGGGACGGCGTGGACGGCGCTCGCCGGTGAGCTGCCGGGTTGGGCCGTGCTGCTGACCGACAAGACCGTGGCGCTGCTCATCGGCGCGCTCGTCGCCTACCTCGTCGCCGCGCGCGGCATGACCCGCGACGAGATGAACACCTCGGCGGGGACGGCCGTGCAGAGCGCCGGCATCGTCCTGCTCGTCACCGGCGCCGGCGGGGCGTTCGGCGCCGTCATCGAGGCGGCCGGCATCGGTGACCTCATCGCGGACGTGGTCTCGGCGTTCGGCGGCAACGCCTTCGTCGCCCTGCTCGCGTGCTACCTGGTCGGGATGGCGTTCCGCGTCGCCGTCGGGTCGGGGACCGTCGCGTCCATCACCACGATGACGATCATGGCCTCGCTCGCCCCGGCGATCGGTGTGCACCCGGTGTGGGTGGCGATGGCCTGCCTGGCCGGTGCGCTGAGCCTGGGCCACCTGAACGACAGCGGGTTCTGGGTCACCGCACGGATCCCGGGCTTCTCGGTGACCGGCGGTCTGAAGGTCTACACGCTGCCCGAGCTCATCGCGTCCGTGGTCGCGCTGGTCTTCACGCTGATCGGCGCCACCGTGCTGCCGATGGGGTAGCGGCCAGGACTCCGCCGCTCGGTCACCGGACCGGCACGCCCGGTCCGAGCGGCAGGCCGACCGCGTACCAGAGCAGGAAGAAGAGGAACCAGCCGACGAGGATGGCGATCGAGAGCGGCAGGGTGAGCGACAGCAGCGTCCCGATGCCGGCCGAGGAGCGGTACTTCTGCAGGTAGCCGAGCGCCAGGGCGAAGTAGGGGCTCATCGGGCTGATGATGTTCGTCGGCGAGTCACCCATGCGGAACAGCATCTGGGTGACCTCGGGGGACATGCCCACCAGCATCAGCATGGGCACGAGCACCGGTGCCATCAGCGTCCACTGCGCCGAACCGCTGGTGATGAACAGGTTCATGAGGCACACGAGGAGCACGACGCCACCGGCGAGGACGATCGTCGGCAGCTGGGCGCTCTCCAGCACCTCCGCACCGCGCACGGCCAGGAGCGGACCGAGGTTCGACCATTCGAAGTACGCCACGAACTGGGCCGCCGCGAAGAAGAGCACCACGATCGGTGCGAGCTCGCGGACGCCGTCGGCCATGAACCGTGGGATGTCCCGCGGACCGGTGATCGTGCCGACGGTCCGGCCGTAGACCACGCCGACGAGGACGAACAGGAGCGCGATGACGACGGCGACGCCCTCGACCAGGGGCGAGGTGAGAACTCCGCCGTCGGGACCGCGGAACGGTGAGGCCGGGACGGCGAGCGCGACGGCGAGCAGGGCGAGCGCGATCACCAGGGTCGCCGCTGCGCGCTTCAGTCCCTGCCGCTCGTGGGTCTCGACCCGCAGGACCTCCTCCTCGCCGTCTCCGTCCCGCGAGGCGGACTCCTCGTCCTCGGTGAGGTTGCGGGTCGTGCGCACCAGCACGGTCTCCGTCACCAGCGTGACGATGGCCGCGAGCACCACGGCGGAGGCGGCGGAGAAGAAGTAGTTGGCGATCGGGCTGACGACGTACCCGGGCTCGACGAGCCGCGCCGCGCTGGTCGTCAGGCCGGCCAGCAGGGTGTCGGTCGGGATGACCACCAGCGACGCGTTGTACCCGGCGGACGCGGACCCGAACGCCACGATCGCGCCGAGGATCGGGCTGCGCCCGACCGCCTTGAAGACCATGGCGCCGAGCGGGATGAGCACCACGTAGATCGCGTCGGAGGCGACCGAGCCGGTCACGCCGGTCAGCGCGAGCGTGAACGTCAGCCACCGGGGCCTGACCCGGGTGACCACCGTCCGGATCGCCGCGGAGATCAGGCCGGCGCGCTCGGCAACCGAGACCCCCAGCATGACCGCGATGATGATGCCGAGCGGGGGGAAGGCGACGAAGTTCGGGACCGCCTCGACGATGATGTCGCGCAGTCCCTGCTCCGTCAGCAGGCTCTGCACGACGATCTCCTCGTCGTCCGCGGGCGAGACCGCCGAGGCGCCGGCGAACACCCAGCTGAGCAGCAGCACGAGGCCACCGATGATGAGGAACAGCCAGAACGGGTGCGGCAGCTTGTTGCCCGCCACGGCGATGCCGTTCAGGACCCGCACGAGCAGGGAGTCGTCCCGCCGCAGGTCCGTGCTCGTCGAGGATGCGCCCGCCACCGTCAGGTCCTTCCGTCTTGTCGTCGAGACACCCGACCCACCGTCATGGCGGCGCAGACGCGTGTCAAAACGACGGCCGACGGTGCGTACGGCGCGGCCGGGCGGTTCCCCGCCTGCACCCGCGTCGCTACGGTGTGGCGGCATGGAGGGAAGCCTGTCGCCGCAGCAAGCGGCGGAACTGCTAGGTACAGCCGGCATCCCGCCCGCGCAGGGGGACGGCACGCTGACCGGCGAGCCGGTACTGATCTTCATGCAGGTCCCGACGGCGGAGGGCGCGGGGTACGCGTACGTCTACCTCAGCTCGCAGGGCGTCGTTCTCGCCCGGGCGGCGGAGCACGTGGGCGGCTCGCCGGACCCGGACGAGGCGAGCTGGTCCGAGCTGTTCGACCACATGCAGACGGAGGTCGTCTCCGTGCGGGACGCCGCGGGCACACCGGTGTTCGCCGTGAGCCACAAGAAGGTCCTCAAGAGCGAGGTCACCGTGGCCGATGCCCATGGCCGGACGATGGGCACGATGCGTCAGCGGAACATCCTCGGCCGGGTGAGGTTCTCGATCGAGGCGGCCGGGCACGACTACGGCTCCTTCGTCGCGGCCACCACCCAGATGCTCGGCTTCGACGTCCGCGACCCCGCAGACAACGTGGTCGGTCGCCTGGTCAAGGTCGGCCAGCTGTACGGCGTGCGGTCCCCGATGGGACTGGGGCATGCCAAGGTCCCGGCGTGCTTCGTGCTGCAGCTCTTCCAGCGTCCCCCGCTGCCGTTGCTGACCGCCGCCATGCCGATCGTGCTCGACCTGTCGATGAACCTCGACTCCGTCACGAGCCGGGCGACCAAGCGCGGTCCTACGGCCTGACCATCGCGGTGACGTCACCCCGCCGGGGTGAGAGCACGTGCTCGAGATCGGTCGCCTCGACCAGGGGGTCGTCCAGGTCGACCGTGACGCGCGAGTGTGCCATCAATCTGGCCGAGCCGGTGATCGTCGAGTGCAGCGCCGGGTAGTCCCCGACCCGCGTGGTGGCGAGCACCGTGCCGACGAAGCGGCTGCCCCGCGGCGAGACCGTCTCGAGCGAGTCGCCCTCACGGATCTGGCCCCGGCGGGCCATCAGCGCCAGTCGAGCCGAGGTGCCGGTCCCGGTGGGGCTGCGGCACAGCACGCCCGGGTGGACGTAGGTGGCCGACGGCGAGGTGTACCGTCCCGGCCCCATGCGGGTCACCGGGCCCATGAAGTGCGCGAAGGGCAGCGGGCCGACGTCGCCGAGCTCCGGGTGGTCCTGCCGCAGCTCCGGCCGGGCGGCACGGACGAAGGCGTCGCCGAAGGCGGTCAGCGCGATCTGCTCCGTGGACGTGACCCGGAAACCGTGCCGGGCGGCGTCGATCATCGCGTAGTACGCACCGCTCCAGACCAGGTCGAACCGGACCTCGCCGTAGTGCGGGACCTCCACCCGCAGCCCCTCGTCGGCCACATAGGCCGGCTCGCCCTGGGTCGTCACCAGCCGCACCCGCCCGTCGGTCACCTGCGCGGTGATGTGGGCCAGGCCCGCGGGGGACTCGAGCACCACCTGCTGCAGGCCCTCGCGCATCGGGATGACTCCGCTCTGCAGCAGAGCCGTCGCCGTGCAGATCGTGTTGGACCCGGAGTACAGCGGGTAGCCCATCGCCTCCATGATGATGTAGCCGGCCTGCGCCTCTGGGTGGCTGGGCTCGACGATCAGGTCGACCGACATCGCCGGGTCGCCGTAGGGCTCGGACAGCAGCAGCCGCCGCAGGCCGTCGCCCTCGCGCTGGAGATAGCGCGCCTTGTCGAGCACGGTGGCTCCGGGCAGCGGCTCGACCCCGGAGGTGACGATGCGGCTGACGTCACCTCCGGACTGGGTGTCGATCAGCTCGAGCGTGCGCTCACGGTCGCTCATGGGGTGCTCCCACGGCATCCCAGTGCCGGTCGGGAACCACGACCAGCTTGCCGACGAAGGTCTTGGACAGGAACGTGCGCTGCGCCTCGTGGAAGTCGGAGAGCCGGAAGGTGCGGTCCAGCAAAGGCTGGATCTCGCCGTTCTCGATGTAGCGCACCAGGCGGCGGAAGGCGGTCCGCGTCCCCTGGGAGGAGCCGTGCAGCTGGAGCTGCTTGAGATACACCGTGCGCAGGTCGAGCTGGACCACCGGGCCGCCGATCGCCCCGGCCGTCGTATAGCGCCCCTCGGGCCGCAGGATCCGTAGCAGGTCGTTGAACATCGGACCGGCGACCAGGTCGGCGACGACGTCGACCGGGCCGTCAACGACCCGTTCCACCTCGGCCACCAGGTCGTCTCCGCCGCGCAGGATCACGTCCTCGGCGCCGATCTCCCGCAGCGCCTCCTCCTTCCCGGCGCTGGAGACGGCGTACGGCACCGCCCCGCGCACGCGGGCGAGCTGCAGGACCGCCGACCCGACACCGCCGGAGGCGCCGGTGACCAGGACGCGCTCGCCCGCCGCCAGCCGGGCCCGGTCGAGCATCTGCTCCGCGGTCAGGTAGGCGCAGCAGAACGTCGCCAGCTCGGCGTCGGTGATGTCCGCGGTGACCTCGTAGGCGTTCTCGGCCGGAACCGTCACGTACTCGGCGTAGCCGCCGTCGCGGCCGTGGCCGATGTAGTCGATGTCGGCGAGGCTGTCGTCGCCCTCTGGCCGGTTGTAGATGCTGAAGTCGACCATCACCCGTTGACCGACGCGCTCCGCCGGGACGCCGTCGCCGACGGCGACCACCCGGCCCACCGTGTCGGCACCCTGGATCCTGGGGAACGTCAGCGTGGAGCGGCCGCGCCGCCAGCTGGAGACCGAGCCCGGGTCCGTCTCGGTGCCGTAGGCGCCCTCGCGCACCCACACGTCGGTGTTGTTCATCCCGCACGCGTGGACGTCGATCAGCACCTCGCCGGGGGCCGGCGACGGCGTCGGGACCTCTCGGTGGACGAGCTGGTCCAGCCCGCCGTGACCGACGAGCTGAACGGCCTTCATCACCGCGGGGACGTCCTCCATACCGGGATGCTAGGGGCTGTGTGTTTCCGGGTGATTTCGTTCGGCCCAAGTGGTGTTCAGAACCCAGTTCTTGGGGGTACGTTCCGTCCATGACGCACCAGCTCGACGCCGTCGCGCTCCCGTCACGCGAGGGGGCGGTTTGACGACCCTTCCCGCTACCCACGACGCGCCTTCCGACCGTGCTGTCGGAGGGCCGTTTTCATCCCTCCGACCGGACGACCCATCCCACCCGCAACACCGATGATCAGGAAAGAGGTGCCCGTCATGGACACGACCGTGTTCGAGCAGTCCGAGTCCGCCGTCCGCGGATACTGCCGCGCATACCCGACCGTGTTCGCCTCCGCGTCCAACGCGCGACAGGTGGCGGAGGACGGGACGTCCTACATCGACTTCTTCGCCGGGGCCGGCGTGCTGAACTTCGGGCACAACAACCCTCGGATGAAGGACGCGATGATCGCGTTCCTCCAGGCCGACGGCGTGGCCCACAGCCTCGACACCTACACGACGACGAAGCGTGACTTCATCACGAAGTTCCGCGACGTCGTCCTCGCCCCGCGCGGCATGGACCACCGCATGCAGTTCATGGGTCCGACCGGGACGAACGCCGTCGAGGCCGCGCTCAAGCTGGCGCGGCTGGCCACCGGTCGCCGCGAGGTCGTCGCCTTCAGCCACGGCTTCCACGGCATGACCCTCGGCTCCCTCGCCGCCACCGCGAACCACGCCTTCCGGAAGTGGGCGGGCGTGCCGCTGACCGACGTCGTGCGCCTGCCGTTCGAGACCGCCCCCGGCGGCGACACGGCGCTCACCGACTACGGCGCGGCGCTGCGCGACGCCTCCAGCGGGCTCACCCCGCCGGCCGCGTTCCTGGTCGAGGCGGTCCAGGCCGAGGGCGGGGTCAACGTGGCGTCCGCCGAGTGGCTGCACGAGGTCCAGGCGCTCGCCCGCGAGGTCGGCGCCCTGTTCATCATCGACGACATCCAGGCCGGCTGCGGGCGCACCGGCTCGTACTTCTCCTTCGACGGCATGGGCCTCGACCCGGACGTCATCACCCTCGCCAAGGGCCTCGGCGGGTTCGGTACGCCGATCGCCATGAACCTCAACAAGCCGTCGGTGGACGACCACTGGTCGCCCGGCGCCCACACCGGAACCTTCCGCGGTCAGGGCCTGTCCTTCGTCGCCGGTGCCGTGGCCCTGGACTACTTCACCGACGACACCCTGATGAGTGAGGTCAGGGCCAAGGGCGAGGTGATGCGCGACCGGCTCCGGCGGATCGCCGACGCTCACCCCGGCCAGCGCTGGGAGGTCCGCGGCCGCGGCATGATGCAAGGGCTGGACACCGGCGACGGCGCGTTCGCCAAGCGCGTGCAGCAGGCGGCGTTCGAGGCCGGCCTGCTGCTCGGCCCCTGCGGGACCGACGGTCAGGTCATCAAGCTGATCCCGCCGCTGACCATCCCGGAGGAGGACCTCACCCTCGGGCTCGACCTGCTCGACCGTGCGATCGGCACGGCGCTGGAGGTGGCCTGATGCTCGTGCGCGACGACATGACCTTCCCGCCCGCAGAGTACGAGCGGCGCCTGACCGAGCTGCGCGAGCGGATGGCCGCGCGGCGGCTGGACGCGGTGGTCATCACCGACCCCGAGAACCTCATGTACCTGACGGACTACCAGACCACCGGGTTCTCGTTCTTCCAGGCACTCGTGGTCCCCCTCGACGGCGAGCCCTTCATGATCATGCGGGCCATGGAGGAGTCCAACGTCGTCGAGCGGACCTGGGTGGAGCACACCCGGCCCTACCCGGACACCGGCGACGCCATCCAGGAGCTCGTGCTGGCCCTCAACCAGGCGGGCCTCGGCGAGAAGCGGGTGGGCTACGAGCGCAACAGCTACTTCTTCCCGGCCTACCAGCAGGACCGCATCCACACCTCCTTCGACGCGGGCGTCCTCATGGACTGCTTCGGCATCGTCGAGGCCGGGCGTGCCCGCAAGTCCGACGTCGAGATCGAGGTCATGCGCAAGGCGGCCCGCGCGACCGAGGCGGGCATGGCCGCCGGGCTCGAGGCCGCCGTGCCCGGGGTCACCGAGAACGAGGTCGCCGCGGCCATCGCGTCCGCCATGTTCCGCGTCGGCGGGGAGTTCCCCGCCGTGATGCCCTACGTCGCCTCCGGGCCTCGCTCGATGATCGGGCACGCCACCTGGGAGGGTCGGGTCATCGAGCCCGGCGAGCATGTGTTCCTCGAGGTCGGCGGCTGCTACCGCCGCTACCACACGGCCATGATGCGCACCGCCGTCACCGGCGGGCTGACCGACTCGATGTACCGGGCGCAGGAGAAGATGAAGCTGGCGCTCGAGGAGCTCAAGGGCCTCATGGGACCGGGGATGACGGTCTCCGACGCCGACTCCATCGTGCGGCGCACCATCTCCGACAACGACGTGGGCGCGCGGCTCGTCACCCGCTCCGGCTACTCGATCGGCATCGCGTTCCCGCCGTCGTGGGACGAGGGCTACATCCTCTCCCTCAACCCGGGCGACTTCACCGTGCTCGAGCCGGGCATGACCTTCCACGTGATCCCCTGGATGTGGGGCGTGGACGGGAACAAGACGGTCGGGATCTCCGACACCATCCGGATCACCGAGGACGGCTGCGAGTCGTTCTTCACCCTGGACGAGGACTTCGTCGTCCACGACGGCGGAGGGGCAGCGCTCGCCGCGGTGGCCGAGCTCCCGCCGGCGACCGAGCCCCGTGCCATGGCGCCGGGCACCACCGAGCACGCCGACGCCGCCGAGCTGCGTTGAGGAGGAGCACACGATGAGCATCACCACGGACGTCCTCACCTCCGTCGACCCGACCACCGGCGCCGTCGCCCGTGAGGTCCCCGCCGCGACACCGCAGGAGATCACCGCGACCATCGATCGCGCGCAGGCCGCGTACGAGGGGTGGCGGACCACCTCCTTCGCCGAGCGCGCCGAGGTGCTGCGCGCCGTCGCCGCCCACATGCGCGAGCACGTCGAGGAGCTCGCGCCCCTCATGACCGAGGAGATGGGCAAGCCCATCACCGAGGCCCGCGGGGAGGTCGGCAAGGCCGCCTGGGCGGCCGAGCACTACGCCGAGCACGGCGAGACCTACCTGGCGGACGAGGTCATCGCCTCGGACGCGACCTCCAGCTACGTCCAGTACCTCCCGCTCGGGCCGATCCTCGGCGTGCTGCCCTGGAACGCGCCGTTCTGGCTGGCGTTCCGGTTCGGCGCGCCGGCACTCATGGCGGGCAACACCTGCGTCATGAAGCACGACCCGCACGTGCCGGGCTGTGCCGAGGCCATCGCGGGCGCGTTCGACGCCGTCGGCGCCCCGGCCGGCATCTTCCAGGCGCTGCAGGCGCAGACCCCCGACGTGGAGCGGGCGATCCGCGACCCGCGGATCCAGGCGGTCTCCTTCACCGGCTCCGGCCGTGCCGGGTCCGTCGTCGCCTCGATCGCGGCGAGCGAGATCAAGCCGGCCGTCCTGGAGCTCGGCGGGTCCGACCCGTGCCTCGTGCTCGCCGACGCCGACCTGGAGAAGGCGGCCGACGTCGTCGCGCTGTCCCGGATCATCAACGCCGGACAGTCGTGCATCGCCGCGAAGCGCGTCATCGTCGAGCGGTCCGTCCACGACCGCTTCGTCGAGCTGCTCACCGAACGGCTGGCGGCGTACGTGGTCGGCGACCCGCGGCAGGAGACCACCCAGGTGGGGCCGATCGCCCGGTCCGAGCTGCGGGACAACCTGCACCGGCAGGTCACCGAGAGCGTCGCTGCCGGCGCCACGTGCGTCCTCGGCGGTGAGCTTCCCGACGGCGCGGGGTACTTCTACCCCGTCACCCTGCTCACCGGGGTGACGCCGGGCATGGCCGCCTGCACCGAGGAGACCTTCGGCCCGGTCGCGGTGGTCATGGCCGCCGAGGACGCGGACCACGCGCTCGCCCTGGCGAACGACACCCCGTACGGCCTCGCCGCGAGCGTGTGGAGCACGGCCGAACGGGGCGAGGCCATGGCGCGCCACATCGCCGCCGGACAGGTCGCCGTCAACGGCATCGTCAAGACCGACCCACGGCTGCCGAGCGGCGGGATCAAGCGGTCCGGGTACGGTCGCGAGCTCGGCCCGCACGGCATCCGCGAGTTCGTCAACGCCCAGCAGGTCTGGGTCGGGCCGGCGAAGGGCTGACCGGCCAACGGGGGCTCACAGCGGCAGGGCGCCGAACGCCGTCCGCAGCCACGGCCCGACGATCGCGACCGTGGGCACGGCCAGCACGGCACCGGCCAGCCCGTAGGCGGCGGCGGTGAGCGCGGTGCGGTGCCGCGCCGCCGGCCCGTCCGGACCGCCCAGCCGGGACAGGCGGGCCTCGATCTCCGCCTTCGGGTCCGCCGTCCCGGCGAGCTTGGCCAGCGCGGAGCGCAGCGCCTCGGGATCGACCGTGCGGCGGGCCGCGTCGTCGGCGAGCATCTCCAGCAGCCGGTTCACCGAGTCCAGCGCGAGCCGGCTCCGCACGAGCCGCGGGAACGCGGCGTGCAGGGCGGTGAACGCCTCGATCACCAGGTCGTGGCGGGCCCGCAGGTGCGCCAGCTCGTGCGCGACGACCGCCTCGACCTCCTCCGGTGCCAGCAGGTCGAGGGTGGCGTCCGTGAGCACCACGCGACCGGGCCGGCCGGGGATGCAGTACGCGAGGGGGAGACGCGCGGCGAGGACGTGCAGGCGCGAGCGCTCCCGCGCGACGCCCTCGAGCAGGTCGAGCATCTCCAGGTGACGCCGGCGTCGCCGGCGGGTGTCCAGCGCGAGGCGCACGGCGGCCACCGCCAGGCGGACCACGATGATGCCGGCGAGCAGCAGCGCGGTCGCGGCCCCGACGACGAGTGCCGGGCCGGGCACGAGGCGCCCGCCGTGCAACGCGCGGAGCACCTCCTCGGGGGCGGCCAGGGCGGCGCCGACCGCGGCGAGCACGGCGGCCAGCGCGACGGACTGCCAGACCACGACGGCCGCCTGCGGCACCCGCTCGAGCCATCGCGCGCGAGTCAGCAGGACCGGGGCCGCGAGGGAGAGGAGGACGGCGAGGGCCGTCAGCGCGAGCGCCGTCACGTCGAGGCGCCCGGGCCTCAGCGGGCCCGGTCGGGGTCGGCGAGCGCCGCCCGGAGCGCGTCCACCTCCGAGGTCCCCACCTGGCCGACGAAGTGCTGCAACGCGGCCGCGCGGGTGGTCGGGTCGGGGGTGGCGCCGAGCGCGTCGAGCATGAGGTCGGCGACCGCCTGCTCGCGGGACCGGGCGGGGGAGTACCGGTAGGCCCGGCCCTCGCGCTCCTGGACCACGACGCCCTTCTTCGCGAGTCGGTCCATCACGGTCATGACCGTCGTGTATGCCAGGCGGCGGTCGGCGGTCAGTGCCTCGTGCACCTCACGGACGGTGCACGGGGCCTCGGCGTCCCACAGGTACGCCATGACCTCGCTCTCGAGGTTGCCCATCGCCATGCCGGCAGTCTAGCGGGATCTACGGGCAGCGTCGTACGGAGGTGTGCGTACGACGGACTACGTACTACAGTCCGTCGTAGTCAACGCGTGGAGGACGCATGGACACGCTGGATCTCTCCCGGCTCCAGTTCGCCGTCGTCACGATCTACCACTACTTCTTCGTGCCGCTGTCGATCTCGCTGGCGGCCATCACCGCGGGCCTGCAGACCGCCTGGCTGCGCACCGGCCGCGAGCACCTGCGCAGCCTCACGCTCTTCACCGGGAAGCTGCTCATGGCGACCTTCGCCGTCGGGGTCGTCACCGGACTCGTGCAGGAGTTCCAGTTCGGGTTGTCCTGGAGCGCCTTCTCCCGCTTCTACGGCGACGTGTTCGGCCCGACCCTGGCCATCGAGGGCATGCTCGCCTTCTTCCTCGAGGCGACCTTCCTGGGCCTGTGGTACTTCGGCTGGGACCGGCTGCCGCGCCTGGCGCACCTGGCCACCATCTGGGTCGTCGCCATCGGCACGCTCATCTCCGCGTACGTGATCCTCGCCGCCAACTCCTTCATGCAGAACCCGGTGGCCTACCGGATGGACCCGCAGACCGGCCGGGCCGAGCTGTCGAGCTTCCTCGAGCTGCTGACCAACCCCGTCACCCTCGTCGCGTTCCCGCACACCATCGCCGGCGCCTTCATGGCGGGCGGTGCGCTCGTCATGGCCGTCGGTGCCTGGCGCGCGTGGCGCCGGCCGGCCGGTGCGGACGGACCCGCCTGGCGGACCCTCGCTCGTGCCGGCGCCTGGGTCACGCTCGCCGGAGGCGCGGCGGCGGCGGTCAGCGGCGACGTCCTCGGCAAGGTCATGACGGACGTCCAGCCCATGAAGATGGCCGCCGCCGAGGCGCTCTACGTCACCGAGACCGGCGCCCCCTTCTCCCTCTTCGCCGTCGGGCCGCTCGACGGCGGCGAGCCGTTCTTCTCCCTCGACGTGCCCTACCTGCTCTCGATCCTGGCCACGGGCGACCCGAACGGCACGGTGCACGGCATCACCGACCTGCAGGCCGAGTACGAGCAGGTCTACGGCGCCGGCAGCTACGTGCCGTGGATCCCGGTCGCCTACTGGACGTTCCGCCTCATGATCGGCACCGGCGTCCTCGCGACGGTCGCGGCCGCGGCACTGCTGTGGCTGAGCCGCCGCGGCCGCGTCCCCGGGGGCGACGGCGGCCCGCACCTGACCGGTCGGATCGCCGCCGCCGGCGGTCGCCTGCTGCTGAGGTCCCTGCCGGTCCTGCCCACGCTGCCGATCGCCGCGGGCACCTTCGGGTGGCTCTTCACCGAGACCGCGCGCCAGCCCTGGCTCGCCTTCGGCCTGTTCCGGACCGAGGACGGCGTCTCGCCCGGCCTGACCGAGGCCGAGGTCGTCGCCTCGCTCCTGGGGTTCGGTGCCCTGTACGGGATCCTCGCCGTCGTCTGGCTGCGGCTCGTGCTGCACCTCGCGCGTCAGGACCTCACGTCCCGTCCCTCTGTGGCCGGTGACGGCGGAACCCGGACGCCCACGCCCGCCGCCGCACCCGCCTACTGACCTCGACACCCGGATCAGGAGATCTCGTGGACCTGCCGCTGCTGTGGTTCGCCCTCGTCGTGCTGTGCTGGGTGCTGTTCGTCGTCCTCGAGGGCTTCGACTTCGGCGTCGGCATGCTCGCCCCGCTGCTCGGGCGGGACGCGGGCGAGCGCGGCGCCGCACTACGCACCATCGCGCCGGTCTGGGACGGCAACGAGGTCTGGCTCGTGGCCGCGATCGGGGTGACCTTCGCCGCTTTCCCGGACTGGTACGCCGCCATGCTCGCCGGCCTCTACCTGCCCATGGTGCTGCTGCTCCTGGCCCTCGCGGTGCGGGGCGTGGCCCTGGAGTTCCGCGGCAAGAAGGACGCGGCCGCCTGGCGGGTCCGCTGCGACGTCGCGCTCGCGGTCAGCTCGGCCGTCACGGCCGCGACGGTCGGCGGCCTGCTCGGCGCGCTCACCGGTGGGATCGCGCTCGACGACGGCGGGGACGTCGCCGGGACCGGGCTCGCTCGCAGCCTGGCGGTGCTCGGGGAGCCGCACACGCTTCTCGGCGCGCTCGCCGGACTGCTCGCCGCCACCGTCCTCGGCGCCACGTACCTCGGGCTACGAACCACCGGTCCGGTGCGCGAGCGGGCCCGGGCGTGGGCGGTGCCGGCCGCCGCCACGGCTGCCGCGCTCGCGGCCGTGGTCGCGGCCGCCGGCGCGAGGCCTGCCGTCCCGGTCGCCGTGCTCGTCGGCCTGGTCGCCCTGGCCGCCGGCGTGCGCCGAGAGGGGTGGGCCTTCGCGCTCGCGGTCACCGCGGTCGCCGTCGCCGCCGGCGCGGGCTTCGCCGGTCGCTACCCCGTGGTGCTGCCGAGCACCCTCGCCGACGAGTGGTCCCTCACCGTGGCGGGAGCCGCCGCCAGCGACACCGCGCTGCGGACGATCTCGGTCGCGGCCCTGCTGATCCTGCCCGGGGTGCTCGCGTACCAGGCTCTCGCGTACTGGGTGTTCCGCCGTCGCGTCAGCAGCGAACCGGTCCCGACGTGAGCGACGACGTGTCCAGCAGCCCGCGCGGTCCCCTCGACCCGCGCCTGCTGCGTGCGGCCCGCCCGGCCCGGCGGCCGCTGACCGGGCTCGTGACCCTCGCGGTCCTGCAGGCGTGCGCCACCGTCGGGGTGGCGCTCGCGGCCACGGACCTCGTCGTCGCGCTCGTCGACGGCGAGGCCTGGCTCGGGCCGCTCGTGGCGCTCGGCGGCGCGCTGCTGGTCCGCGCGGCTGCGCAGGCGGCGACGCCCCTCGCCGCCCACCGGGTCAGCACCGCGGTCGTGGAGGCAGCCCGCCGCCGCGGTCTGGCTGCCGTGGCGCGCCGGGGCCATGCCGCACCGGCGCGTGCGACGGACCCGGCGACCCTGCTGTCCACCGGTCTGGAGCCGCTGCGGCCGTGGTTCGCGCGCTACCTGCCCGCGCTCGTGGTCGCCGCGGTTCTGCCGGCCGCCGTGGTGCTGCTCCTGCTCCGGATCGACCCGGCGTCGGCCGTGACGGTCCTGCTCACGCTGCCCCTCGTCCCGCTCTTCGCGGCCCTGGTCGGGTGGGCCACCGGACGTCGAGCCGCGGAGCAGTACCACCTGGGCGGCGCCCTCGCCGGACAATTCCTGGACGTGGTCCGCGGCCTCGTCACCCTCAAGCTCGTCGGGCGTGCGGACCGGCAGGTCGAGGAGGTCCGCTCCGCCAGCCGCCGGTACGCGCGGGCGACGACGCGGGTGCTGTCCGTCGCGTTCCTCTCCTCCACCGCCCTCGACCTCGTCGCGACCGTGTCCGTCGGGCTGGTGGCCGTCGGCGCCGGGGTGAGGCTCGCCGGCGGCGAGATGGACCTGTGGCCCGCCCTCGCCGTGATCCTGCTCGCCCCGGAGGCGTACCGGCCGCTGCGCGAGGCGGGCGCCCAGTTCCACGAGTCCGCCCAGGCCACCGCCGTCATGGACCGCCTGGACGAGCTGGACGTGAGCGCGCCGGATCGACCCACGCCTGCCGACGACGCCGACGACGCCGACGGCGGCGCAGCCGCCGGCCCGGGCGTCGTCCTGCGGGACGCCGCCGTTCACCACCCGGGTCGGCACGGCGAGCTGCGCCTGCCGGACCTGTCCGTCGCCGCCGGCGAGCTGGTCGTGGTCGTCGGGCCGTCCGGGGCGGGCAAGTCCACCCTGCTGCGTGTCATCGCCGGTGCCGAGAGGATCACGCGCGGCACCGTCCGCGCCCCGCGATGCGAGCTCGTGCCCCAGCGTCCGGCTCTGCCACTTGCGCGCACCGTGCGGGAGGCGTTCACCGCCGGTGCCGCCGTCCCCGACGAGCGGGCCCTGCGCGTGCTGGACGACCTCGGGGTCGTCCTGCCGGCGGGCCTGGACACCCCGCTCGGCGACGGGGCGGCGGGCGTCTCCACGGGGCAGCGTCAGCGGATCGCCGTTGCCCGCGCCGTGCTCCAGAGTCGCGCCGCGCTCGCCGCTCCCGGGACTCCACCCGTGCTGCTCCTGGACGAGCCGACGGCGCACCTGGACCAACCGGCCGAGCGGGCGGTCGTCACGATACTGCGCGACCTGGCCGACGCCGGCGCGGCCGTGGTCGTCGCCACCCACCGACCGGGCCTCGTCACCGCCGCGGACCGCACGGTCGCGGTCGAGCAGGCCCGTCCCGACCTCCGCCCGGCCGCGGCGCACGCCCCGGCGGTGCCAGCTGCTGGCGCGCCACCGGAGGCGCCCGACGGCCTGCTGGCCGGGCTGCACCGCCGGTGGTCGCGCCTCACCCCGCGCGCCCGCCTGGGGCTCGCCGCCGTGGCCGGGACGCTCGCCGGCATCTCGGGCGTCGGCCTGACGGTCGCGGCGTCCTGGATGATCGTCCGGGCCGCCGGCCAGCCGCCGATCCTCACCCTCTCCATCGCGGTGGTGTGCGTGCGCGCGTTCGCCGTGGCTCGGCCGCTGTGGCGCTACCTCGAACGCCTCGCCGGGCACGACGGCGGACTCGCCCGGCTCGCCGACTGGCGGGCCCGGGTGGTCGCCGACCTCGTGCCGCAGGTCCCCGGGCGCCTCACTGCCCGTCGGGGCGCGCTGCTCACCAGGGTGGTCGAGGACGTCGACGCCCGTCTCGACGGACAGGTCCGCGGCGCCGTCCCGGCCGCCGCCGCGTTCGGCACGCTGGCGATCGTCGCCCTTGCCCTCGCGTGGTGGCATGCGCCTGCCCTCGTCCCGCTCGCCGCGGCGCTGCTCACGACGGCGGGGCTCACCCGGGCAGTCGTCCGGCGAGACCGTCGGCTCGCCGAGGCGCGCGACGTCGCCCGCACCGACCTGCGCGACGCGGTCGTGGCCGCGGTGGAGAGCCCCGAGGAGCTCGCCACCGCTCAGGGAGAGTCGATGCTGCGGGCGACGACGGCGCGGGCGGGCGTCGCGAGCCGGCTCGAGGGACGCGCGAGCCGGCTGGACGGTCTCCTCGAGGGTGGCGGGGGAGTGGCCGGGACCATGCTCGTCGTCGGCGGCGCCGTGGTGGCCGCCCTGGCGCACGCCACGGCGCCCCCCGAGACGGTGGGCGTCCTCGTCCTGGGCAGCCTCGCGCTCACGGAGACGCTGGCCGGGCTCGCACCAGCCCTCCGTGCCGCCGCGGCCGGCCGTGCCGCCCGGGGTCGGCTCGCCGACCTGGCGGAGCGTGACGAGCCCTCTCGGCCTGCCTGGCACGCGGACGCCCGCCCCCTCGCGCCCGCGTCGGCAACCCTGACGCCCGCCGGACTGGACGTGCAGCGGCTCGCCGTCGGCTGGGAGGGCCGGACCGTGCGTACCGGCGTGGACCTGCGTGTCGGGCCCGGGCAGGTGGCCGAGATCGGCTGGCCGTCGGGTGCGGGCAAGTCCACCCTGGCCGCCACCCTCGCCGGGTTGGTGCCGCACCACGGTGGCACGTTCGGGATCGACGGGGTTCCCGCCGAGCTGCTGGGCCCGGACGGGCTGCGGCGCCGCGTGGCGCTCGCCGGCGACGCCGACCACATCTTTGCCACCACGCTGCGGGAGAACCTCCGCCTGGCCCGGCCGGAGGCGAGCGACGCCGACCTGGTCGCGGCGCTGGAACGGGCGTACCTCGGCGACTGGTTCCGCGGCCTCCTGGACGGGCTCGACACCTGGTTCGACTCGGGTGGTCACGCCCTCTCCGGAGGGGAACGGCGCCGGTTGGTACTGGCCCGTGCCCTGCTGCGGGACCCGGACGTCCTCGTCCTCGACGAGCCCGAGGCCGGGCTCGACCGGACGACCGCCGAGGCACTGCTGCACGACCTGCGGGAGGACGCCCGTTCGCGCGGTCAGGTTCTGCTGCTGCTGCGCCACCCGGTGCGGACGCCGGATCGGGTCCCACTCCCGGTAGGTTTCTGGCGGACGGCCCACGAGGAAAGGTGCACGACACGATGAGCGAGCGCGGACTCGAGCTGGCACGCGAGAAGATGACCGCCGCAGGCGTGGCGACGGCCGCGATCGAGACCTTCAGCCGCTTCTACGGGATCCTCGAGTCCGGGGCCACCGGCCTCATCCGCGAGGAGGACGTCGACCCGCTGCCCGAGCTGCCCCGGCACGCCGACCTGGACGTCTCGGCGGCCGAGGCCGCCGATGCCCTCAGCCGCACCGCGATCATCAAGCTCAACGGGGGCCTCGGGACGTCCATGGGCATGGACCGCGCGAAGTCGCTGCTGCCGGTGCGAACCGGCACGGGGGAGCGCGACGGCGAGCAGCTCGCCTTCCTCGACGTCATCGTCGGCCAGATCCGCGCCGCGCGCGCCGCCACCGGTGCCCGGCTCCCGCTCGTGCTGATGAACTCGTTCCGCACGCAGGACGACACCCGGGAGGCGCTCGCCCCCTACGGCGACCTCGCCGTCGACGGCGTCCCGCTGGACTTCCTGCAGAACCGTGAGCCGAAGCTCCGGGCGGACACCCTCGAGCCCGTCGAGTGGCCGGACGACCCGGACCTCGAGTGGTGCCCACCCGGCCACGGCGACCTCTACCCCGCCCTGCACGCCTCCGGCGTCGTCAAGGCGTTGCTGGCGGCGGGTTTCCGCTACGCCAGCGTCTCCAACGCGGACAACCTCGGCGCCGGGCCGGACGCGACGATCGCGGCCTGGTTCGCCTCCACCGGCGCCCCGTACGCCGCGGAGATGTGCCTGAAGACCCCGGCGGACGTCAAGGGCGGCCAGCTGGTGGTCCGCAAGAGCGACGGCCGCATCATCCAGCGCGAGACGGCACAGACCCATCCGGACGACATGGAGGTCTCGCTCGACCCGGCGCGGCACCGGTACTTCCACACGAACAACCTGTGGTTCGACCTCGAGGCGCTCGACGCCGAGCTGGACCGGACCGGTGGCGTGCTGGAGCTCCCGCTCATCCGCAACGAGAAGACCGTCGACCCCACCGACTCCTTCTCGCCGAAGGTGGTGCAGATCGAGTCCGCGATGGGCGCCGCCGTCGCCGTGTTCGAGGGGGCCCAGGTGATCGAGGTGGAGCGGGAGCGCTTCCTCCCGGTGAAGACGACGAACGATCTGCTCGTGCTGCGCTCCGACGTCTACGAGCTCACCGACGACTACCGCCTGCGGGCCACCGTCCCCGCGCCGCTGGTGCGGCTCTCGGGCGCCTACAAGGCGATCTCCGCGTTCGACGCCCGGTTCCCCGCGGGACCGCCGTCGCTGGCCGGCGCCACCTCGCTGACGGTGGACGGGGACTGGACGTTCGGCTCCGGGGTCGCCGTCGAGGGCGAGGCCGCCCTGCCCGACCAGGGCGAGCCCGCCACCGTTCCCGACGGCGCGACCGTCACCGGGGAGGGTGTGCGGGTCTGACCGCCTGAGCGAATCCGCCCGCCGGTGCGGGCGCCGCCTGGGAGACTCCCGTCATGAACCGCCTCGCTGGGCGCCGGATCGCCGCCTACGCGCTGGACATGACCGGCTACCTCGGCATCGCCGCCGCGACCGTTCCGCTCGGTCTCCTCGCCAACCGCGCCGGGCTGGGTGAGTCGCGCGCGTTCGTGATGTCGGCCAGCGCCGTCCCCGTCGTGATCGCGACCGCCGTCGCGACGCGCGCCGAGTCCGGCGGGGCCACCTGGGGCAAGCGACGCCTCGGCCTCGGCGTCGAAGGTGCGGGCGGCGGACCGCTGCCCGTGAGCCGGGCGCTGGGCCGCAACGCGCTCAAGATCGCCGTCCCTTGGCAGCTCGGGCACGTCGTGGCGATCGGCGCCACGTTCGGCGGGTTCGAGCGGCCCGACCCGCGCCTGGTCGCGACGGCCGTGGCGACCTACGCCGTGATCGGCGTCGGGCTCTGGGGCGTGCTGCGCCGATCCGGCGTCACGCTGCACGACGCGGCGAGCGGCTCCCGTGTCGTGACGGCCCAGACAGGTTGACAATTTACTTGTCGTACTGACAAGTTTGCTGTCATGCCTCGCACGTCATCCGGCGAGCGTCTGTACGACGCGGTCCGATACATCCGCCCCGTGCACCAGTACTCCGCCCAGGTGGTCACCGAGGCTCTGGCGGGCAGCGAGCTGACGATGCCGATGCGGGCTGTGCTCGAGCGCCTGCACGACGTCGGACCGCAGACCGTGCCGCAGATCGCGCGCTGGCTGTGGGTCACCCGTCAGGGGGTGCAGCGGCTGGTCGACGACGCCAAGCGCCTCGGCCACGTCGAGACCCGGCCGAACCCCGAGCACCGTCGCTCGCACCTCGTCGTGCTCACCGAGGCCGGGCGGCGTGCCTACGAACGCGTCCACGAGGACGAGCTCCAGGTGCTCGACCGCATCGCGTCGGGTCTGACGCCCGGCGACGTCGACGCGTGCGTGCGCGTGCTGTCCCACCTGACCGAGGAGCTCCGCGCCCGGGTGGACCCCACCCCGGGACGGCTCGCCGCGCGCGGGCGGACGGCGGCGGGATGAACCGGCTCGACCTCGCCGACGGCCACCTCGCGTACAGCAGCCGCGGCTCCGGGCGGCCCCCGGTCCTGCTGCTGCACGGCGGTCACCTCGACCACCGCATGTGGGACCGGGAGGTCGAGGGCCTCGGCCGGAGGACCCTCGCCGTGGCTCCGGACGCGCGGACCCACGGCCGGTCCGCAACCGCCCGCGCCCCGTTCCGGCACTGCGACGACGTCGCGGCACTCGTCCGGCACCTGGACGCCGGCCCGGCGGTCCTCGTCGGCGTCAGCATGGGCGCGGGCGCTGCGGTCGACACCGCGCTCGAGCACCCCGACCTCGTGCGGGCACTGGTGCTCAGCGGCGCCGGCACGAACGAGCCGGAGTTCTCCGAGCCATGGGCTCTCGCCCTGCTTGCGCGGGCCGAGGACGCGATCCGCCGGACGGACGCGGCCGCCTGGGTCGAGACCATGCTGGAGCTCGGCGTCGGACCGGGCCGGACGCTCGAGGACGTCGACCCCACCGTTGTGCAGCGGCTCCGGAAGATGCTCGAGGACTTCGTCGCCACGCACGTCGGCCCCGGGCTCGTCCCGCCCGACCACGTGGCCGGCTCCTGGCAGCGGCTGCCCGAGATCCAGGTTCCGGTGCTCGGCGTCGTCGGCGCCCTGGACTCGATCGACCACCAGCGCATGTGTGAGCGCGCCGTGCGCAGCGTCGCCGACGGTCGCGGCGTCGTCCGGGTCGACGGCGCCGCGCACTACCCGAACCTCGAGCAGCCCGCGGCGTGGGATGCCGCGGTCGAGGCGTTCCTCGACGACGTCGGGGTGCCGGTACCGCAATCCTGACGAAGGCCGGCCAGGCCCGGGCAGGACGTCACCGGCGGCGCGCCCGGTAGGCCGCCACCGCGTTGCGGTTGCCGCAGGCGGGGGAGCAGAACCGCTTGGAGCGGTTCCGGGAGAGGTCGAGGACGACCCCGTCGCAGGTCTCGTCCGAGCACACGTCCAGTCGCGACATCTCGTCGGAGCGGATGACGTCGATCATCGCCATGGCCGTCTCCACCGCGATGCGCTCGGCCAGCGGGGCGTCGTCGTCCACCGCGTGCACGTGCCAGTCGACGTCCCCGTGGCGAACCAGCCGCGGGAGGGCGCCGGCGTCCCGCAGCAGGTCGTTCACCAGCTCGGCCGCGGTGTCGCGGTCGCTCGTCAGCAGCGTGCGCAGCCGGGGCCGCAGCCGGCGGACCTCCGCCAGCTCGTCCGCGCCGCCGGTGTGCCGGCCGGTGTAGCCGTGCTCCGCGAAGAACGCGTCGAGGTCCGCCGTCGTCCGCATCGTCTCCGGCTCCGACGCCGAGTTCACCAGGGCGACCGCCGCCCGCAGCGACACCTCCGTGTCATGGGCGAAAAGCATGTTGACACGTTACACCGGCCGCTCTAGCGTCATGGGTCATGACGACTGTTGCCCATGACACTGCGTCGGCCTCGAGATCCCGGACGACGGCGGGACTCGCCTTCGCGATCGCCTCTGCCGCCTCGTTCGGGCTCTCCGGCCCGATCGCCGGCGGCGTGATCGAGTCCGGCTGGTCCCCGAGCGCGGCGGTCACGGTACGGATCCTCGGGGCGTTCCTCGTGCTGGTCGTGCCCGCGGCGATCGCGCTGCGGGGTCGCTGGGGCCTCGTCCGCGCCGAGGCCGGCCGGATCGCGGTGTACGGCTCGCTGGCCATGGCCGTGCCGCAGCTGTGCTACTTCTACGCGATCACGCACATGTCGGTCGCACCGGCCATCCTCATCGAGTTCCTGGCCCCGGTCGCCGTGGTCGGGTGGCTGTGGCTGCGCCACGCGCAGCGGCCGGGCCGGCGCACAGTGGCGGGCGCCGTCGCGGCGCTCGCGGGCCTGGTACTGGTCCTCGACGTGGTCTCCGGTGCGCAGATCAGCCTGGTCGGGGTCGCCTGGGCGCTGGGCGCGATGGTCGGCTGCGCCGCGTACTTCGTCATCTCGGCGGACGAGCGCTCCCAGCTCCCGCCGATCGTGCTGGCGGCCGGCGGGACGCTCGTCGGGGGCCTCGCGCTGCTGGTGGCCGGCCTGGTGGGCGTGCTGCCCCTCCGTGCGACGACGGTCCCCGTGAGCTTCGCCCTCGGCACCGTGCCGTGGTGGCTGCCGCTGCTGCTCCTGGCGGTGGTCACGGCGGGCCTCGCCTACGTCACGGGCATCGCGGCCGCGCGGCGGCTGGGCTCGCGGCTGGCCTCCTTCGTGGCGTTGAACGAGGTGCTCTTCGCGGTCGTCTTCGCCCTCCTGCTGCTGAGCCAGCTGCCCGGACCGGTGCAGCTCGCCGGCGGGGTGCTCGTGGTCCTCGGCGTGGTCCTGGTGAAGCTGGGCGAGCCGGTACGGACCGAGCCGGAGCCGATGCCGGTGGAGTGAGCCGGGCAGAGGAGGGGCGCTGCACGCTCCGGCGTCGGCAAGTAAGGTGAACCTAAGTCGTCACCTGTCGCAGGAGTCTTCGTGTCGCCTCCCCACCGTCCGCCCAAGCCGCAGATCGTGCTGGAGGTGCAGCGTGTCGAGCGCCTCGCCCCGCACCTGATCCGCGTGGTCGCCGGCGGCCCGGGGTTCGCCAGCTACGAGCACAACGCGTGCACGGACCGCTACGTCAAGCTCCTGTTCGCCGATCCCGAGCTGGGACTCACCCCGCCGTACGACATGGCCGCGCTGCGCGAGCAGCTACCGCCCGAACGGATGCCGAGCCGGCGTACGTACACGTTGCGCTGGGTCGACCTCGATACCGAGGAGCTCGCCATCGACTTCGTCACCCACGGCGACGGCGGCCTCGCCGCCCCGTGGGCCGAACGGGCCCGCCCGGGTGACACCCTCGTCATGTCCGGCCCCGGCGGTGGCTACGCCCCGGACCCGACGGCCGACTGGCACCTGCTGGCCGGTGACGACGCGGCACTGCCCGCCATCGCCGCCGCCTTGGAGGCGCTGGACTCCCGCGCCGTCGGCACTGTCGTCGCCGAGGTCGACGGCCCCGAGGACGAGATCGCGCTGGCAGCCCCGCCCGGGGTGGAGGTGCGCTGGCTCCACCGCGCGGGCGCCGAGCCGGGCACCACGCGGCTCCTCGAGGACGGCGTGCGAGCCGTGCCATGGCGTCCGGGCCGCGTCCACGTCTTCGCGCACGGGGAGCGCGAGGTCATGAAGGCGCTGCGCGACTACCTATTCGGCGAGCGCGGTCTGGCTCGGGAACACGTCTCGCTCTCCGCCTACTGGGCGCACGGCCGCGCCGAGGACCGCTTCCAGGCGGAGAAGCGCGAGCCCATCGGCAAGATCCTCTGAAGCGGAGCCATGGACGGCGGCCACCGGCTCACCCGGGACCAGGCACGACGGATCGCCGTCCGCGCCCAGCTCCTCACGGACCCGCGGCCTACCGGCCTGATGGACGTGGTCCGGCACCTCAGCCTGCTGCAGAACGACCCCACGACCGTGGTCGCACCGAACGCCGAGCTCGTGCTGTGGACCCGGCTCGGCGACGCTTACGAGCCCGGTGATCTCGGGGACGCGGTCGATCGCGGCGACGTCGTCGAGCTGCAGGGCATGCTCCGGCCGGCGGCGGACATCGCG
This sequence comes from Georgenia alba, assembly GCF_042665525.1. Classification (NCBI taxonomy): domain Bacteria; kingdom Bacillati; phylum Actinomycetota; class Actinomycetes; order Allobogoriellales; family Allobogoriellaceae; genus Georgenia; species Georgenia alba. The sequence continues at coordinate 335,317 of NZ_JBHTCQ010000001.1, read as the reverse complement.
CTGTACCGCGCCGAGATGGCGGCCTGGCCCGGAGCGAGCACCGGGTGGCCCGAGGCACAACGGCGCTGGGTGGACGCCAACGACGACTGCCGCCGGGACGTCCTGGCCGTGCTCGACGAACGGGGTCCGCTCCCGGCCGCGGCGCTGCCGGACACCACTCTCGTTCCGTGGCGCTCCAGCGGCTGGAACAACGACCGGAGCGTGCGGATGCTGCTCGACCTCATGGTCGCGCGCGGAGAGGTCGCCGTCGCGGGGCGTGAGGGCCGCGTCCCGCTGTGGGATCTCGCGGAGCGCGTCTATCCCGACGGACCGACCGTGCCGCTTGAGGAGGCGCGCCGCGAACGGGATCGCCGCCGCCTCGCCGCGCTCGGTATCGCGCGTCCGCGGACCACTGCGACGCCCGTGGAACCCAACCACGTCGGCGAGGCCGGTGAGCCGGCGGTGGTCGACGGCCTGCGCGGGACGTGGCGGGTCGATCCGAGCTACCTCGAGGGCGACGGCGAGGACCGGGCAGCCCTGCTCTCCCCGCTCGACCGCCTTGTGTTCGACCGCAAACGGATGACCGAGCTCTTCGCGTTCGACTACCAGCTCGAGATGTACAAGCCGGCCGCGAAGCGCCGATGGGGCTACTGGGCCATGCCGGTGCTCCACGGCGATCGCCTCGTCGGGAAGCTCGATGCAGCCGCCGACTTCGACGCCGGGGCGCTGCGCGTGCACGCACTCCACGAGGACGGTCGATGGTCCGCGACGTTGCGCAGCGACGTCGAGCGCGAGGTTGCGCGGCTCGCCGCCTGGCTCGAGCTCGCGGTGCGTCCGACGGACTGAGATCCGCGCCAGCGCACCGGTCGTGGCAGACGCAACCTCGACATCCTGCCCCGTGCAAGGCAGGCTATGACCGCTGGCGAGCGGATCTCGCCGGCTGACAGGGTCGTGCCGAGCGGCCGTGCCGAGCGTCGGGAGAGGTACGTGGCTGACACCACGGTGGACCAGCCTGCGCTCGACGAGAACCTCGATGCGTTCGGCGAGATCTACCGCGCGCACGCCGTGGAGCTGCTCGCGTACGCGCGCGGGCTCACGCCCGACCCGGGCCAGGCCGAGGACTGGGTGGGTGAGGTGTTCGCGCGCACGCTCGCTGCCGTGCGGCGCGGCAACGGCCCGACGTCGAACGTCCGCGGGTATCTCTTCGCCACGCTGCGCAACGTGCGGCACGAGTTCTATCGTCGCGGTGCGCCGATGCCCGTGGACGCCGTGCCCGAGGAACACCCCGAGCTCACGGTCCCGGACCGCACCGACGAGCTGCTCGACGGCGAGGTGGCCGCGTCCGCGCTGAAGAGCCTGCCGGAGCGGTGGCAGGAGGTCCTCGTGCTCACCGCCGTCGAGGACCTGCCGGTCGACGACGTCGCGGAACGGCTCGACATGTCGCCGAACGCCTGTGCCCAGCTGGCCCGCCGGGCCCGCGAGGGGCTGCGGTCGGCGTACCTGCAGAAGCTCCTGCCGACCACGAAGAACCGCGAGTGCAGCCAGCACCGGTCACTGCTCGTGAGACGGGTCCGCGAACGTCTGCCGCACCGGCAGAGCCGCAACGTGGACCGTCACCTCAAGGTCTGCGTCCCGTGCGCGAGCGCGGCTGCGCTGATCGCCTTCGAAGCCATCCGGATGCGGACGCTGCCGGACTGGCTGTTCTTCGCGAGCGGTGCGTCGAAGGGTGCCCTCGTGATCAAGGGCGGTGCGGTCGCCGCGGCCGGCGGCGCCGCGGCGGGCTCGACAGCGGCCGGCGGGCAGGCGGGCTCCTCCGGCTCCGCGTCGAGCGGGAACACGGGCGTGATGGCCACCGTGGTCGGTGCGGTCGCCGCCGTGGCGGTCACCGTCGTGGCCGTCGCCGCCACCCAGCCGCACGAGCCGCCTCCCGCCGACGCGGGTCCCTCGCCGTCCGCGGCCGCATCCGACCCCGCTCCGTCCGCAGACCCCGGCACCGGGCCAGCGCCGTCGACGGATGCCGAGCCCAGCAACGAGCCCAGCAACGAGCCCAACGACGAGCCGAGCGACTCGGTTCCCCCTGAGCCTGAGCCGGCGCCTGAGCCTGAGCCCGCGCCTGAGCCTGAGCCCGCGCCGGAGCCTGAGCCCGCGCCTGAGCCCGCGCCTGAGCCTGAGCCTGAGCCCGCGCCGGAGCCTGAGCCCGCGCCTGAGCCCGCGCCTGAGCCTGAGCCTGAGCCCGCGCCTGAGCCTGAGCCCGCGCCTGAGCCTGAGCCGTCACCCGAGCCCACGCCTTCACCGGCTCCGACGACGCCTTCACCGGCTCCCACGCCTTCCCAGCCACCATCGGACCAGCCGGAGCGCCCAGCCCGCAGCGGCCCCCTGCAGGAGACCGTCGAGTGCGTCACCGACACCGTCGTCCGGTCACCGCTGGCCGGGCTCGGTGATGATGACGGGGGTCTGCTCGGTCGCACCGGGGAGGCCCTCGGCTGCGTCGGCGGGACCGGCGGGAGCAACTGAGGATGAGCTCGCCGGGGGACCTGACCTTCGACGGCGAGATCATCTACTGGCGGGGGCCGGCGCCCCACCTGTTCGTCCGTCTGCCCGAGGCCGAGAGCGCGGAGATCCAGGACATCTCCGGCGAGGTGAGCTACGGCTGGGGATGCATCGCCGTCCGCGCCGCCATCGGCGGGACCGAGTTCACGACCGCCCTGATGCCCAAGGACGGGCGCTACCTGCTGCCCGTCAAGGTCGCGGTACGTCGCGCCGAGGGTATCGACGAGGGCGACGTCGTCACCGTCCGGATGTCCATCCAGGCCTCCTGACGCTGTGTGACGCAGGTCACACAAACGCGCATCATCACGATGCGCTGTTCCCGTCTTCTCGGGTGGAGGGAGACCTCCACGCACCGGCACGTCGCACTGGCGCGCTGGCCCGACTCGCAGGGGGCGCCGGGCCGGCCGCCGGTGCGACACCGTTGCTCCATTGACCTGATGTCGGACAGCGCGACGGCGCCGACGGGCGCCCGTTCAGCCCTGCGCGCGACAGGATCCATCGCTCAGGTCAGAACAGCTCTCTCGGTCAAGGTCCGGCAGTACGCCCACACCGCCAGGTTCACGGCCGCGACGCCGGCATCCCAGGCCGCTGTCCCCGGACCGAGGGCTTCCCACCGGCCCAGGAACCCGAGCGTGATGGCCATCAGCACAACCTGCACGACGGCGGCAAGCAGAGCGAACGGGGCGGCCCTCCGTGACCGCGCGAGCATGAGGATCGGCGCCGCCGTCCCGGCGAGGAGGACCACGGTCCACAGCAGGCGCAGCGTGACCGGATAGTCGGTGAAGTACTGCACTCCGGCCTCACCCCAACCCTGTGCCTCGACGTAGGCACGATCGGGACCGAGCAGGCTGACGTAGTCCCAGATGCCGCCCACGTGGAGGCCGAGCACGAGCACGGCGACGACCCAGAGATGCCAGGGCACAGTCGCCCGTGGGCGCCGGACCGTGCCGCGGGCAGTGAGTCCTCTCATCCACGTCCTCCGTCAGGGTGCGGTCCGTCCGATGAACTCTCCTCACGAGACGTCGTGAGGTGCCGTCATGTGAGGCGGAGCGGGTCGGATGTGAGCCGGCTCCGACTCTATGTGATGCAAGTCACACAGACGAGCGTCATCACCATTCCCCGATCCCGTCTTCTCGGGTGGAGGGAGACCTCCACGCACCGGCACGTCGCACTGGCGCGCCGGCCCGACTCGCAGGGGGCGTCGGGCCGGTCGCCGGTGCGACGTTCTGGTGGGCCGGCAACAGACCGACCTCACGCCCAGAGCCTTGTCGTCGAGCCGATGCTCTGTGACTGTGGCTGCCGTGAACGTGTCCGCCGCCGTACCCGTCGAGGACCTCGAGGCACTCCGGGGCCGGCTCACGGGCTACTGCTACCGGATGCTCGGCGCCGCCGCCGACACCGACGACGCCGTGCAGGAGACGCTGCTGCGGGCCCATCGCAGCCTCGACAGGTACGACCCCGCGCGTGGCCGGCTCAGCACCTGGGTGCACGCCATCGCCACGAACATCTGCCTGGACATGCTGCGTGGGGCCCGCCGGCGAGCACTGCTCGTCGACGCACCACCCACGTCCGGCGGCGACATCGGGCCGCCACTGCCGCCGGAGAGGTTCGTCGAGCCGATGCCCGACTCCCGGCTGCTCGGTGCGGCCGATCCGGGTGACGTCGTCCTCCGGCGTGAGACGGTACGGCTCGCCTTCGTGGCCGCCCTGCAGCATCTCCCGCCACGCCAGCGGGCCGTCCTGGTGCTCCGGGACGTCCTCGCGTTCAGTGCCGCGGAGACCGCCGAGATCCTCGGCACGAGCGTCCCCGCCGTGACCAGCGCGCTGCAGCGGGCCAGGACGACGCTCGAAGCCGTGCGACCGGACCCGGCCGACGTCGTCGACCCGAAGGACGCGAGCCAGCAGGAGCTCCTGCGCCGGTACGTCGAGGCGTTCGAGGCCCACGACATCGCCGGCCTGACCGCGCTGCTCCGCGAGGATGCGATCAGCTCCATGCCGCCGTTCGCCTTCCGGCTCGACGGCCGGAAGCAGATCGCGGCGGCCCTCGACGCCAGCGATGCGTGCGCACATGACCGACTTCTCCCGACGGCGATCAACGGCTCCCCGGGCCTGGGCCAGTACCGGCCGGACGACGACGGCGTCCTGGGCCCCTTCGCGCTCGTCCTTCTCGAGCTGCGCGACGGTCTGGTGGCGCACACGGTCACCTTCCTCGGCACGGCCGACCGGTTTGCCGAGTTCGGGCTTCCCGCCAGACCCTGAGCCGACCCCCGGGTCTTGCGAGGCCCGCCGATGAGTTTCCGTACCTGTGCTCGTACCAGGAGTGACAAGCACGCGCACACGAGTACGGGAGGACCGCACATGACCACCGACACCGCGACACTGCAGGCCGCCACCTTCGCCGAGCGCGAGCGCCTCGTCGGCCTGCTGGCCGGACTGACCCCTGAGCAATGGGCGACCCCGTCGTTGTGCGAGGGATGGCGGGTCCGCGAGGTCGTCGCCCACATCACGATGGCCTACCGGATCTCCGGTCCGGCGTTCTTCGCCGGGCTCCTCCGGTCCTGGTTCAGGTTCCACAGGTATGCGGACCGAGCCGCGAAGGCGGACACCGCGAAGCTCACCGACGCCCAGTTACTCGAGGTGCTCCGGGAGAACATCCGTCACCCCTGGCAACCTCCGGGCGGCGGACAGGCCGGAGCGCTCAGCCATGACGTCATCCACGGCCTGGACATCACCGAGCCGCTCTGCCTGCCGCCCGTCCCGCCCGAGCGGATCGCCCTCGTGCTCGACGGCTCCGGCGGACGCGACTTCGACTACTTCGGTGTCGATCTGCGCGGTACGCGCCTGATCGCGACCGACGCTGAGGTGAGGGTCGGCGACGGCCCGGACGAGGTCACGATGCCGGCGAAGGACGTCCTGCTCGTCCTCACCGGCCGGCGACCGATGCCTGGCCGCAAGCGGACGGTCTGACGTCCTGACGCGCTGCCGTCGACTAGCCAGTGGGCGCCCCCACCTCCCGGGCGAGCCGGAGGAGGAGGTCTTGCACCTGCGGCGGGTAGGGCGAATCGGCCAGCGTCGCCTCGACGGCCGCGACGTCGACGGCTCGGCCGCCACGACGGGCCCGGACGGCCTCGGCGAGCACGTACTGCCACGTCGGGTCCGTTCCCTCCGCCGTCGCCTCGTGCGGGCGCGGCAGGGCGGGGTTGTGCGTCAAGGCGTGCTCCAGCCGGGCGCGCGCGGCCGGCGTCGGGGCGGCGAGCACGCGCCACCGCGGCCCGGACGCGAACAGCACATCCCGGGTCCAGACGCCGAGGTCGACCTCGAGGCCGGAGGGCAGGAGCGCGCAGAGCACGACGACGCCCGGCCGGTGCCACCACGCGGTGACCGCCAGCGCGTCGAGCGCGCCGAGGAAGCTGCGGGCCTGCGCGAGGACCGCATCGTGCGTGCCTGGGCGCGCGACGGCGACCAAGTCGACGTCCGACCACTCGTCCCGGAAGCCCGTGACTCCCGAGCCGACCTGCACCAGACCGTCGAGCTGCGGGACGGTCGACGTCCACGTCAGGGCGCGGTCCACGACCTGCTCGCGCTCCTGCTGCCATCCCGTCATGCCACCACCAGACCACAGCCGCACGGGCTTGTGCACAGTGTTGCGCGCAGTGTTGACGGGCCTGGCGGCATTGGCGGGCCTGGCGGCGAGAGCAATACCTGACTAAGGTCAGAGATATGGCGAGCTCCGCGGTCCTGCGGCACTTCAACCGCACCTACACCCAGCGCATCGGCGTCCTGGAGGACTCCTTCCTGGGCACCGGCCGGCCGCTCGGCGTCTCGCGGCTGCTGTTCGAGATCGGGTCGGCCTCGGCGGGCGCCACGGTGGCCGAGCTGCGCGAGCGGCTCGACCTCGACTCCGGCCACGTCTCCCGGATGCTGCGTCGCCTGGAGCGCGAGGGGCTGGTCCGGGTGACGCCCGACCCGGCCGACCGTCGTCGTCGAGTCGTCCATCTCACCGACGCCGGTCGCACGGCCTGGGCCGAGCTGGACCTGCGGTCCGAGGAGCGGGCGGCGCGGATCCTCGAGGTGCTCACCCCGCGGCAGCAGCAGCGCCTCGACGAGGCGCTCGCCACCGCGGACCTCCTGGTCCGCGCCGCGACCGTGCACCTGCGCGAGGTGGCCGCCACGGACACGATCGCTCGCCGCGCCACGTCGCGCTACTACGACGAGCTGGCCGCGCGCTTCCCCACCGGCTTCGATCCAGAGACGGCCCCCGAGCCCGACGCCACCTACGTCGTCGCCACGAGCGACGGCGAACCGGTCGCTTACGGCGGCATACGGCCCGCCCCGCAGGCAGGCACCGCGACGGCGGAGATCAAGCGGATGTGGGTGGACCCGGAGTGGCGCGGCGCCGGCCTCGGGTCGCGGATGCTCCGTCACCTCGAGGGCCTGGCCGCCGGACAGGGCTACGCGCACGTGGTGCTCGACACCAACGCCACGCTCGCCGAGGCGATCGCCATGTACGAGCGGGCCGGGTACCGCCGGATCGAGCGGTACAACGACAACCCCTACGCGGAGCTGTTCTTCGCCAAGGAGCTGACCTGATCCCTTACCCCGGGTCGCTCCCGTCGGCGACGTAGCGGCGAGATTCCTCGAGCAGGCCGGACCACAGCTCTGCGTGTTCGAGCGAGATCCCGACCCACTCGCGGGCGGCGTTCCGGCCGATGCGAGTGCGTTCCGCGACACCTTGGTCCACCAGCGCCGTCGCCCTGTCCGCGGGCACCTTGACGATGAGCTCGCCCTCGGTGCCGACGAAGCCGAACACCTTGCCGTGGACCTTCAGTGCCGGGCTGCCGAACATCGTGGCGCCGTCGACTCCGGGCAGCGCGCGAAAGCGCTCGGAGAGCGCGTCCAACGCTCGGATGCCGCGGGAGCGACGGGACCGGTCGCCGTCGGTGGTCACGGCCATCATTCTGCCTCGCTCGCCTGCTCGAACGGGAGCCGATCGAAGAGGATCCGCATCTCGGTGATCCGACGTGCCGACGCGCGCGAACGTTCAGCCGACATTCGGCTGCTATCTGCACGACGGCGCGGCGGCCCCAGGTGCCGTGAGCCGAAATTCGACACTCCATCATTTCGAAAACAAGTGCCTCACGTAATGCGTGAGAATCGCCGCCCACAAATCCATAAGAATGCCTGGCGAAATGAGTTCAATGGTTCTACGATCGAATCCTCGGGCGGAACCACCGCCCGAAGAACGAGGAACGGGAGGGCATGATGACCACGCTCGCCGACCTTCCTGCCGTCACCGAGTGCTCGGTGGTCGGCTGCTCCTACAACGACCACTCCGAGTGCCACGCCGCCGCCGTGACCATCGGTGGTTCCGAGGACGCCACCTGCGAGACCTTCATCCCGCTCAACGTCAAGGGCGGACTCGACAAGGTCGTCTCGCACGTCGGCGCCTGCCAGCGCCAGGACTGCGTGCACAACGAGAACCTCGAGTGCACCGCGCCGTCCGTGCGCGTCGGTGCCGGCAAGGACCAGGCCGACTGCCTGACGTACCAGCCGCGATCGGCCTGAGGACGCCGGGTCCTCCTCAGCGCACCACGTCCCAGACCTGCATCTGGACGCCGTTGGCGTAGGTCTCGTGCTCGGCGAGGGCGAGTTTCGCCGGGGCGCCGTCCTCGGCGGCGAAGAGGCGCTTGCCGCCGCCCAGCAGGATCGGGAACACCAGCAGGTGGTACCGGTCGACGAGGCCCGCGGCGAGCAGGCCCTGCGCGAGGGTTGCCGAGGCGTGCACGAGGATCGTGCCGTCGTCGTCAGACTCCTTGAGCTCCCGGACCTCCTCGAGCGAGCGCAGCACCGAGGTGTTGTGCCACTCCGGGTCCTCCAGGCTCGAGGAGACGACGTACTTGGGCATGGCGTTGTACTCCGCGAACTCCTCCATCGACGGCCACACCGGCGCGAACTCGTCGTAGGAGACCCGCCCCAGGAGCAGGCAGCCGGCCTCCTGCTGCTCGCGCTCCTTGAGGGAGAACATCTCCGGCAGCGGCTTGACCTCGGTGTAGGTCCACTCGGGGTTCTCGATGATGCCGTCGAGGGTGATGAACTCGCTGACGATGAGGTTGCGCATCCCTGTCTCCCAGTCGTTGTCGTCCTCAGGCCGTGTCCCGCGACCTCTCGCTCCCTCGTCGAACGAGCCACGCGGTCTTCGACACGGCATCCGGCTCAGGCATGGGTGGGGTGCTCGTGGCGTTGGTGCCTGACCGGCTCGATCTGGAACGTCGAGTGCTCGACGGCGACCTCGAAGTGCGTGGCGACGCACTCCTGGAGCTCGTCGAGGATCCGGGCGGCGTGCCCGTCGCGGAAGCAGTCGTCGTCGACGACCACGTGGGCCGTGATGACCGGTAGACCCGTGGCGATCAGTGAGGCGTGCAGGTCGTGCACGTCCCGCACGTGCGGCACCTCGAGCAGGTGGGCGCGTACGTCGTCGAGGTTCAGTCCTGGCGGAGCCGTCTCGAGCAGCACGGACGTGGCCTGACGCAGCAGGCGAATGGCTCGCGGCAGGATCAGCGCCCCGATGACCAGGGCGGCGACCGCGTCGGCGCGCTGCCACCCCGTCGTCGCGATGACGACGGCGGCGATGACCACGGCGACGGAGCCGAGTGCATCGTTGAGCACCTCGAGGAAGGCGGCCCGGAGGTTGAGGTTCGCGTCCCGCCGTCGTGCGAGGACGGCCATCGCCACGACGTTGCCGGCGAGCCCCACGACGCCGAAGACCACCATGAGGCTGGACGGCACCTCGGGTGGCTCCCACAGCCGGCGCACGGCCTCGAGAAGGACGTACGCGCCGACGACGAGCAGGAGCGTCGACTGGGCGAGCGCGGCGAGGACCTCGGCGCGGCGGTAGCCCCACGTGCGGCGCGTGGTCGGTGGCCGGCGGGTCAGCGACGCGGCGACGAGCGCCATGAGCAGTCCCGCGGAGTCCGTCAGCACGTGCGCCGTGTCCACCAGCAGCGCCAGGCTGCCAGTGATCCACGCCCCGACCGCCTGGGCGAGCACGACCACCACGCTGACGCCGAAGGCGATCGCCAGCGGCGTGCGGTGGTCGGGTGCTCCGGGTGGCCCGTGGTCGTGCGTCATCACGAGTCATCCTCGCCGCGCGGACCCGACCGGTCCAGAGATCCGGGTGTCAGGCCAGCCGGCCGAGGGCGATGGCGGCGTGCAGCAGGGCCGCCATGGTCTCGCCGTCGTGGATCTCACCGCTGCGGACGAGGTCGATCACCTCGGCCCACGGGACCGCGCGTACCTCGGTGATGCCCTCCTCCGCCGTCGTGGTCGCGTGCCGGCCTGACGGATCGGGCGAGAGGCCGCGCGCGAGGAAGATGGTGCCCGGGGCGTCGCTCACGCCGTTGAGCGAGTAGGTCGGCCCGAGCTCCTGCCACACCTCGGCGACGTGCCCCGTCTCCTCCACCAGCTCTCGGCGCGCGGCGACGATCGGCTCCTCGCCGTCCGTGCCGCCGGCCGGGACCTCCAGCGACTCGCGCCCGATCGGGTAGCGGTGCTGACGGATCAGGAGCACCTCGCCGGCGTCAGTCACCGGCACGACGAAGACCGCCGGGTTGTTCAGCCGCACGACGCCGTAGCGGCCCGGCGAGCCGTCGGGGCGGATCACCTCGTCCTCCCGGACGGTCAGCCACGGGTTCTCGTAGACGACGCGACTCGCGCCGGTCTGCCAAGAGGCCATGCGGTCATCCAACCAGGTCTGCGGCTCCTGGCGGTCGTGGTGTCGGCAGTGCGGAGACGAGCGCGTTGCGCACCCGTTCGCGGCGTGCCGTCGCGACGCGCAGGGCCGCGGTCGAGGCGACGCGGACCGCCTGCGGCGGGAGCAGCCGGCTCCGTTCGTAGCGCCGGAGCGCGGCACGGCGCGGAAGGGTCCGCAACGCCTCGCCCAGCACGTAGGCATCGAGGAGCGACTCGCACGCGCCGCGCCCGAGGCTCGGGGACATGGCGTGCGCCGCGTCGCCGACGAGCACAGTTCGGTCACGGAGGAGGCGACCCGGCCATCGTGAGGCCCACAGGTCGTTCACGAGGGTCTGCTCCGGGATCGCGGCCGCGAGCACCTGCTGCGGCACGTCCGCGAAGGAGGCGAGACGACGGCGGAGGTGCTCCAGCGCCTCGGCCGCACCCGAGAAGCGCCGGCGCGGGACGGTCGCGAACCAGTTGGTGCCACCGGTCGCGCGCGGCGTCATGCCGAACATGACGCCCGAACCCCAGTACTCGCCGAGCGACGTGTGGGTCGTCGGCTCGTCGATCACCCCGCGGACCGCCGTCACGCCGAGGGTGCGTGGTGCCGCCGCGCGGCCCCACCACTCGCGCCGGACCACGCTGTGCACACCGTCGGCGCCGACGACGAGGTCGCCGCCGAGCTGGTCCGGGCCCTCGACGCGCCCGTGGTGCACGGTGACGTGCTCGGGCAGCCGTCGGCGGAGCAGGTCGATGAGGTCCGGCCGGGAGATCAGCCACACGTCCTGACCACCGACCGCGGCGAGGACGCGGCCGGTGCGGTCATGGACGCGAGCATCCTCGAGGTGTGTGGCCCGCGCGTGGACGGCCTCAGCCAGGCCGAGCCGCTCGACCACCCGCATGGCTGCGGGCCACATCCCGAAGACCGTCGGCACGGCGCGGCCCTGCCAGGCGGCCTCGTGCAGGTGGACGTCCCAGGTGCGGGGCAGCATCCCGGCCACCGTGAGCCCCGCGACGCCGGCGCCGACCACGTGGATCTCCGTCATGTCGCCAGCGTACAACAGATGTTGTCTGCCAGTCTGGCGGAATGACGTCCCGCCGCCAGACCGTCCTCGACGCCGCCGTCCGGGTGCTCGGGCGCGAGGGTCCCCGCGGCCTGACCCACCGGGCGACGGACCGCGAGGCGGGCCTGCCGGCCGGCAGCACGGCGAACCTCTTCGGCCGTCGCGCCCAGCTCCTTGCCGGCATCGTCGAGCGCATGCTGGAGCTCGACCGCGAGCTCTGGGAACGGTCATGGGCCGGTGGGGAGCCGGCCGACGTCCAGGCGCTCGCCGGCACCCTGGCGCGTTTCGTGCGCGCCGCCGTCGAGCCCTGGACCGCCGAGGTGGTCCGGGCGCGCTACCACCTCCAGCTGGTCGTGCCGGACACGACCCTCGCCGGGCACCGGCTGCTCACCGCGGAGCTGCGGGAGCGCATGGCGGCGGTGGGTGCCGACCCCGGGAACGCGGAGATGATTCTGTCCGCCCTCGACGGGCTGCTGCTACGGGCGGTCACCTACGGCGGAGACCTCCTGCCCGCGGAGGACCGGATCGCGGCCTGGCTGGCCTCATCGATGCGACCGGTCAGCCGCCCACGGCGACGTAGCCCGCCCACGCCGCGTACCCCAGGTTCGCCAACACCCGTCCCGTGACGCCGAGCGGTGAGCCGAACCGGGTGGTCGCGGTGCGCGCGTGCCGGGCGTCATCCGCGTGCACGCCGGCGTAGGCGACGAACAGGACGGCCGCGAGCAGTCCGGCCGTGGCGCGCGTGGAGGCGACGAGCAGCCCGACACCGAGGACCAGCTCGGCCAGGCCCGAGAGATAGACCGTGGCGCGCTTGGCCGGCCACCACTCCGGGACCAGCGACTGCACCCGCGCCGGCGCGACACCGTGGACCACGCCGGCGACGAGGAGGAAGATGGCCAGGACGACGGAGGCGATCTCATGCATGTGAGCACGGTGCGCCACGGCCCGGCCCCGCGTCTTGAACAGGATGAGCGCCCGGACCTCCGCCGTGCGCCTGGCGGCCGCACCGTCTTCACCGAGCACGCTTCGCACCGGGTGCGGGTACATCGCATGCCGGCGGTGAAGGTCGTCGTCGGTCGTGACGCGCCGGTTGAGGTCGCGTCACCGAGTGGCATCCATGCGGGCTGGTCGCTCCTGGTACCGCCAGGCCTGCCGAACTCCGCCACCGCCCACGGGGCCTACAGCGCCCTCTTCGTGGACCCGGGGCAGGCCGCACTCGAGCGGACCGACCGCGTGCTCGACCTGGGTCGGCGACGAGGCGAATGGCTGCTCGAGGAGCTCGACGCCGAGGCGGGTGGCCACCACCGGGCGGCCCGGATCCCCGCCGGCCTGGCCGACGTCCTCGGCCCCGACCAGCATCCGGTCGGTGCCGCCCTTCGCCGGATGACCAGCACGACGACGATCGGGGACCTCGCGGCACGGCTCGGCGTGAGCCCGCAGCACGTCCGCCGCATGCTCCGCGAGCACGCAGGCACCACGTTCGGCGCGATCATGCGGTGGCACCGGCTACGCGAAGCGATCGCGCTGCTGCCGCGGTCTCCGATCGCCCGCGCGGGCGCCGAGTCCGGGTTCGCGGACCAGGCGCACCTGACGCGGACCAGCACGGCGATGCTCGGTCGGACGCCCGGCACCTTCTGAGCGTCCGGTCAGTCCTTGCGGCCCACCGTCCAGTACGCGGCAACGCCGAGGAGGTTGGTGCCCGCCCAGATCTGCCACAGCAGGCGTGGGCCTCGGATCTGCCGGTCACGACGGCGGGAGATGTCCCGGAGGGTCAATGGACCGGCGACGAGCTGTGCGAGCACAGCCCCGACAGCGAGGCCGGTCTTCTTCGGCGAACGTGCCATGCTCCCGACTGTGGCACGGGGTGGCGCGGCCCGCAGCTCGGGCGGTGCGTCGGCCGGCTTGGATCTCGCCGCCCGGTCACAGCCGGGAGGCCCGCCGCATCAGGTAGGCCCGCTCCACCGCGTTCCCGGTCAGGTCGGCGGCGGTGCGATAGCTCTGCGCGGCGCCGCGGGTGTCGCCCACCATCTCCAGGAGGTGAGCCCGCACCGCGTGCGTGCGCTGCTTCGTCAACGGGTCCTTGGTCAGGCGGTGCCGTTGGTCCAGCTCGTCGAGGACGGGCAGTGCGTCGACGGCGCCGTACGCGTGCGCGACGGCGACCACACGGCCCAGCCGGACAAGCCCGGTGGGAGTCTGCTGCTCCAGGACCAGGTAGAGGGCCGCGATCTGGGCCCAGTCGGTCTCCTCGGGCGTCCTGGCCTGCGCGTGCACCGACGCGATGGCCGCCTGGACCTGGTACGGACCCGGTTCGGACCGGCCCCAGACGCTGTCGATCAGCGCCGTCCCCTCGGCGATCCGACCCCGGTCCCAAACTGAGCGGTCCTGCTCGGACAGCGGGACCAGCTGCTGGTCGGCACCCGTCCGGGCGTCCCGCCGCGAATCGGTCAGCAGCGCGAGGGCGAGCAGTCCGGTGGACTCCGGGTCCGGGGACGAACGGTGCAGGAGCCGGGTCAGTCTGATGGCCTCGTCGGCGAGGTCGAGCCGGCCGAGGGTCTCGCCGGCGCTCGCGGTGTAGCCCTCGTTGTAGATGAGGTACAGCACCGCGCGGACCGCGGACAGCCGTTCGGTGCGCTCGTCGTCGTCCGGCGGCGTGAAGCGGGCACCCGCGCGCTGCAGGGTCTGCTTGGCCCGCGAGATCCGGGTGCCCATGGTCGTCTCGGTGACGCCGTAGGCGTGGGCGATCTCCGCAGTCGTGAGACCTCCGACGGCACGGAGGGTGAGCGCGACGCGCGAGACCTCGCTGAGCGCGGGGTGGCAGCACAGCATCAGCAGCGTGAGGCTGTCGTCGGACTGGGCTGCCGGCGTGGCCGGCCGGAGGACCTCGGCGACGCCGACCTCGATCTCGCGGCGGTGCCGCGCCTGCTCCGAGCGCAGCAGGTCCACCATCCTCCGGTAGCCGACGCGGATCAGCCAGGTCCTGGGGTTGTCCGGCACGCCGTCCTCCGGCCACTGCCGGCTGGCCGCAAGAAGCGCTTCCTGCACGGCGTCCTCGGCCACGTCGAACCGGCCGAACCGGCGCACGAGCGCCCCGAGGACCTGCGGCGCCTCGCGACGCAGCAGGTCCTCGAGGTGGACGTCCACCGGTGCGGTGCTCGGGGTTCAGCCGGCGAAGTTCTCGCCCATGATCGGGCGGATCTCCATCGGCTCGCCGAGCACCTCCACCATCCGGCTGACGATCTCGACGGCGCGGTCCTGGCTCGCGACGTCGATGACGGCAAAGCTCGCGAGGACCTCCTTGAGCTCCGCGTACGGCCCGTCGGTGGCGACCACGCCGCCCTCCGACTTCCGCACCGTGACGCTCACCGCAGGATGGCCGAGTCCCTCGCTGGTCACGAACTCCCCGGACGCCTCGAGCTCCTCCTGGAACTTCTGGTAGGCCGCGAAGGCCTCGAGGGCGTCGGGTGTGGGCTCATCGGCCGTCTCTGCGTCCCAGTCACTGGCCGGCGTATAGCTGAGCAGCAAGTACTTCATCGTCTTCTCCTTCGTGCCGCCGGAACCGGTCACGCGGTGCGACGGCGCAGCACAAGGGCATTCGCCGTGATCCACGAGAAGGCTACGAGGCTGGTCAATGCCAGCTGGACGTAGGCGAACTGCGGTGCGGTGGGAAGCAGCAGCGCCACGGCGACCAGGCCATGGAGTGCTGCGGCAACGAACGCACGGCTCCGGACGGCACGGACCGCCGCGGCGATGCACGCGACGGCCAGGCCGAGGTACGCCACGACGGCGGCGGTCAGGTGGATGGCGGCGTGCCACGAGACGTCTGCGACCGAGCCTTCTGGAGCGCCTGCGGGGAAGCCGTTCTGCGGGTCCACAGGGAAGACCCCGGCCACGACGTAGCCGACGCCGAGAACGCCTACGCCGAAGGTGATGACGCGGCGCCCGAACCCGGTGAGCCTGCGGCGCATGCCGGTTGCCAGGGCCAGGAAGGCCAACCCGGTGAGCGCGAAGGTGGCTATCTGGACCCATCCGAGCGAGCCCGTGGCGAGCTGGCTCACTGGGTGGCGGGTCAGGTCGAAACCCTCCCGGGCCACCATCTGCGTCACGGTGGAGACGGCGAAGAACGGGCCGGCGATGGCGCCGGCGAGGAGCCGGCGGTCGGTACGGGGCGCCGCGGTGAGGGCCGCGGTGCCGATGCGGTTCATGGTGGTGCTGGACATGATCTCCTCCTCGGTAGGTGGTGCCGCTACCTCGGAGCCGCGCGGCAGTTCTCGACATCTGCCGTCGGGAGCCCCGCGAGAATTCCTCGGACCTTTCCTTGTGCCGTCATGTCGAGATCGGTCGGACGGCTTCGAGATCTCTGTGTGCGGCCGATCGGCCCACCCACACAGAGAGGACAGATCGATGAGCGAGCAGACCCAGAACCAGCAGGAGCCCACCGACGTCGCACCCGAGGTGGAGGAGGCCTACCCTGCCGCCCCCGAGCCGAGCGAGGCCCTGCGGGCGCTCGACCGGCTCGTCGGGACTTGGGAGGTCACCGGCGGCGCCCCTGGCTCCGTCACGTACGAATGGATGGAGGGTGGCTACTTTCTGATCCAGCGCGTCGAGCTCGAGCAGTTCGGCCAGCCCATCACCGGCTTCGAGGTGATCGGGAACCTGCGCCCCTTCGGCGAGGCCCCCAGCGAGCACGTGCACTCGCGGTTCTACGACTCGCAGGGCAACACCCTCGACTACGTCTACGAGATCGACGGGGACACGCTGTGGATCTGGGCCCTGGAGAAGGGGCATCCCGCCCACTTCAAGGGGACCTTCGACGCGGACGGCGACGTCGTCGACGGCGAGTGGGTCTACCCGGGTGGGGGTGGCTACCCGTCCACCATGACCAGGGTCGGCGGGGAGTGACCCGCGGGTCCCCGACCCGATGGTGCGGGAGGATCTGGTCGCCAGGTCCTCCCGCTCACCGGTGCGGTCAGGCGGGGTGGACGTTGTGCACGGCGCGGAAGACGTTCTCCGGGTCGTAGGTCCGCTTGACCTCGCGCAGGCGCTCCAGCGTCTCGCCCGGGTAGGCGGCCTCCACGTCCGACGCCGCGGCGCCGGTCATGAAGTTCACGTACCCGGCCGTACCGGTCGTCAGCCTGCGCGCGGCGCTCGCCGTCCATTCCTGTGCGGCCGGGGCGAGGGTGGGGTCGAAGAACATTGCGCCGACCGATGCCATGATGCCGCGGTCGCGGTGCGCGAAGGCCGTCGCGTCGGTCGATACCCGGGCGATCGCACCGCCCATGACGCGCAGGTTCACCACGGCCATCGGGGTGGGTGCCGTGGCCACCACGTCGATGGCGGCTGCCGCCCACTCCTCGTCGACGGCGTCGACGAACCCTGTGCGCACATCCGGGAAGACGGGCTGGTCGCTTCCCGGTGGCCCCTCGAGCAGGGCCGGGTAGGGCTGCTCGCCGACGGTGTCGACCACCGGCTCGCCGAGGGCGCGGATCGGCGCGAACGCGCGCTCCGCGTCCTCCGCCGGTCCGGACCAGCATGGCAGCACCAGCAGGCCGGGCCGCCCGTGCATCTCGGCCGGCAGGAACGGCATCGGCGGGGTCCGCATGACGTTGACCATGGCGGAGAGCTCGTCGGGCGCCGCCAGGAGCGCGGTGAGCAGGCCCGCCACGAGGGCGGGCGTGGGGTCGAAGACCAACATCCCGCCCGTCACCATGGTGGTCGGGGTCAGCCGCAGCCCGAGCTTGGTGACGACGCCGAAGTTCCCGCCACCGCCCCGTAGGGCCCAGAAGAGGTCGGGATGCTGGTCGGCGTCCGCGGTCACCACGGAGCCGTCCGCGAGCACCACCTCGGCCGAGAGGAGGTTGTCGATCGTCAGGCCGTCGCGGCGGCTGAGGAAGCCGATTCCGCCGCCGAGGGTGAGCCCGGCGACGCCGACGGTGGGGGTGTCGCCGAAGCCGGTCGCGAGCCCGTGCGCGAAGGCGGCGTCGGTGTAGGCGCGGGCCAGCACGCCGCCCTGCGCCCACCCGAGCCGGCGTTCGGCGTCGATCTCCACCCCGTCCATGCGTCGGGTGTCGATCACCACGGCGCCCGCGAGGGCGGGATGTCGGGCGTAGCTGTGGCCGCCGGTGCGGACCGCGACCGGCGCGCCGGACTCCCGCGCCGCTCGCAGTGCGGCGGCGACGTCGTCCGGCCCGGTGACCTGCGCGACGGCGGAGGGAACCCGCCGATCGTCGTCCAGGCCGGCGAACTCGAGCCGCGTCGCCGTCGTGAAGCTGTCGGTCCCCGGGCGGAG
Organism: Georgenia alba; assembly: GCF_042665525.1. Lineage (NCBI taxonomy): Bacteria > Bacillati > Actinomycetota > Actinomycetes > Allobogoriellales > Allobogoriellaceae > Georgenia > Georgenia alba. The sequence goes on along the minus strand of NZ_JBHTCQ010000001.1, from coordinate 317,708 downwards.
CAACCGCTCACCGAGGAGGGTGTCCAGGTGATCGAGGGTCGTCATCGCGCTGCACCTCCGCTGTCGTGGCGAGACACCGGGAACGATAGACACCTAAGGCTTCGATGTCGAAGGTTTTATGGTCGAACGATTGTCGTACGCTCGGAGCCCATGAGGCACCGAGGTCCCAAGCCCGTCGCCGTGGCGCTGTGGCAGACCATGCAGCAGGTGACGCGCGAGTTCGACGAGCTGCTCCTCGCGCACGGCGGAAGCCGCCAGATCTGGCACATCCTGCTGGCCATCCAGGAGGGTCCGTACGCGACGCAGCGTGAGCTCGCGGCGGCTGTGGGCATCCGCGAGGCGACACTGACCCACCACCTGCGGGTCATGGAGGAGCGTGGCCTCGTCGCACGGCACCGTTCCCCGCAGAACCGGCGGGTGCAGGAGATCGAGATCACCCCGGACGGTCTCGCCCTCTTCGGTGAGCTGCGGGACAAGGCGATGGGCTTCGACCGCAGGCTGCGGCGCGCGCTCGGCTCGAGCGAGGATGTGGAGACCTTCCGGGGCGCGCTGAGCAGGATCTCGGCCGCCCTGGACGACGGCCGGCCGATCGCTCCGCTCGGGTAGTGCGGCCACCGCTCCAGCGTCTCACCGGGCCGGGGTCCGGCACCTCCGAATTGCCGCCCGGATTCCCGGGCGGCCCGGATCACCGGGGCGCTTCCGCCAGCTCGACGGCGATCTGCTCGATCGTGTCGTACTGGCCCTGCGCACCGGCCTCCATGCCGGACTCGAGGACCGCGTCGCGGGAGGCCTTGTCGGGGAGCTGGTCGAGGAGCTGGAGCGTGGTGCGGCCGCCGGACTCGGTGAACGTGTAGGTGGTCACCGACGCGTTGCTCTCGTCCGGCTCGGAATCGCCCTCGAAGACCTCGGTGCACACGAATCTCTCGTCGGGGACGATCTCGCGGTAGACGCCGTGGAAGGCGACTTCGAAGCCCGCACCGGCCTCGAGCACGTACCGCCACCTGCCGCCGACGCGGAAGTCCATCTCGACGCTGGTGACGGTGCCCTGGCCGCCGGCCCACCAGCGCCAGACGTACTCGGGCTCGGTGAAGACGCGGTAGACCAGGTGGCGCGGCGCGTTGAACTCGCGCGTGATGAGGATCTCGGTGTCGCTGGGTGTCGTGATGACGGCGGTGCCCGTGGTCGTCGTGCGCATGTCAATCGTTCTCCTTGAGCTCGTCGAGAATGTCGTCGATCGCCTCGAACCGCTCGGTCCAGAGGCGCTCGTACCGGCTGACCCAGCGGTGGATCTCGCGCAGCGGCTTGCCGTTCGTCCGGTACAGCCGGTGCCGGCCGTCGTCGCGGACGTCCACCAGTCCTACCTCGCGCAGGACCCGCAGGTGCTTGGAGACCTGCGGCTGGCTCAGGTCGAGCAGCTCGACGAGATCGCCGACCGGTCGTTCGCGATCGATGAGCGCGTCGAGGATCTCGCGACGGCGCGGCTCGGCGACCGCGTTGAACGCGTCCGTCGTCGTCGCTGCGCGTGCCATGGAAGCAATGTATACCCATATCGGTATACGTCAAGGTCCATCGTGTCGCCCGAGAAACCTGGATCGGCGTCGGTGGCACATCACCTAACCGCCCGCTAGCCAGATGCTCCGGATGGAGGGTTGCGGACTCGCACCGGCCGGCGAATTCGGGCCTTATGCCATCAGCGCCGGGGCCGCGTGGCGCCGATCGGCACACTGAGCCTCGCTCGTCGCCCGAATCCCCTGTCTCAGGACGAGGTTCGCTCGCTGAGGCGATCGGCTAGAAACACCTCGGTTGCAGCTGGGCATCTCTCACGAATCGGGTCGAGCAGGCGTGACTCGAGGCCGCCGCCCAGGCTCACGACGTCACCGACGGCAAATTGCGAGTCCGGCCCGAGTGTCACGGCATCGCTATCGCCACTGTGCCAGTCGGACTGCCACGGGAAGACCACCGAGACGAAGCCTCCGTATTCGGGTGACTGGACTCCGAGGCAGTCATCCTCCCCAACCACCAACTCCCCGGAGAGTGCAGAGTCGGCTCCCCCAGCGGCTTCGTCCGCCAAGGCGAAGAGAACGGCACCTTCGGAGCTTTCCTTGTCGATGACGGTTGGCACACCGTCGTCCGCGCTGGTGGTCGGCCCTCCTGGCCCCTCCTCCGAGTCACTGCAGGAGGCGAGCGAGAACACGAGCAGACAGACCAAGACCAGGGCACGAGGACCAGGGAGGCGACGACTCAGACGCAGCATGGCTACTCGGCCTTCACGGTCAGACCGAGGACGCAGCGCACCGCGTGGGTCGTGTTTCACATCGCGGATTCTTTCAGCGGCGGGCGTGGCGCGACCTTCGAACAGCGCACATGACTGCGGATGAAATCGGTCGGCAAAGAAGGACCCTTACCCGCCACGAGGCGAGCGATCACTGTCGGAGCTTTCATGACGCAGATGAGGCTCCGCACGAGCCTCACGGCTTGCGCCGGGCAGCAGGCGACTCGGCCACGGCGGAGCGGCGGGCGAGGAGGAAGTCCCTCTCGGCGACGTCGTGGGTGAGGGTGATCGCCTTCTCGTAGGCGGCGACGGCGTCCTCGCGCCGGCCGAGCCGGGCGAGCAGGTGCGCGCGGGTCGCCCAGGCCGGCTGGAAGCGCCGCGTCTCCTCGGCGGCTTCGTCCAGGAGCGCCAGGCCGGCGGCCGGGCCGTCGGTCTCACCGACCACCGCCGCCAGCGCCACGGCGCTGCCCTGACTCGGCGCCAGCCGGTGCAGGCCCTCGTGCAGCGGCTTCAGGGCCGCCCAGTCGGTCCGGTCCCCGGGCCGCCGGGCGCAGTGCACCGCCTGGATGGCGGCCTCGAGCTGGAACCGGCCGACCGAGCCGCGCGCGTGCGCGGCCCGCAGGTGGGCGTGCGCGCGCTCGATGAGTGTCGCGTCCCAGCGCCGCGGGTCCTGCCGATCCAGCGGGACGAAACCTCCGCCGTCGTCCCGGCGGGCGGGAGCGCGTGCCGCGGAGAGCAGGACCAGCGCTGCGAGACCACGGACCTCCGGATCCTCCGGCACGAGCGCGGCGAGGATCTCGGCGAGCTGCAGCGCCTCGGGCGGCAGCGGCCGCGGGTCGGACGAGGCGGTCGACCACTCGATGGCGTAGGCGCCGTAGACCGCCTCGAGCAGGGCGGTCATCCGGTCGGGCAGGTGCGAGCGGTCCGGGATCCGGAACGGCAGCCGGACCTCCTTGATCCGGCGCTTGGCCCGCACGAGCCGGGTGGCCATGGTCGCGGTCGGCACGCTGAACGCACCCGCGATCTGCGCCGCGGTGAAGCCGAGGACCGTGTTGAGCATGAGCGGGGTGCGGACCGCACGACTGATGGCGGGGTGCGCGCAGACGAGCATCAGCTCGAGGCGCTTGTCCGGCACGGCGTCGGGGTCGACGTCGTCCAGGACCGCCACGGCCCGGGTGCGCTCCAGACCGGCGACGTCGAGCGCCTCGGTGTGGCGCGCCTCGGCGGACTTCCACCGGTCGCGCTGCCGGTTGCGGGCAACGGTCAGCAGCCAGGCCTCGGGGTTCGCCGGGACGCCGCGCTCGGGCCAGGTGAGCAGTGCCCGTTCCAGGGCGTCGCCGAGGGCGTCCTCGGCGGCGGCCAGGTCGCCGTCGGCGGCCGCGAGCAGCGCCAGGAGGCGGCCGTAGCCGTCCCTGGCGGCCACGGCCGCCGCGGCGAACGCGGGCTCCGTCACGCCCGCTCGACGGGGCTCGGTGCGGTCCATGCGCCGTCGACGTAGGACGTCGCGGCCGGCCGGACCTCGACGGATCCGTAGGTGGCGCCCGGGCACTTCTCCGCCCAGGCGATGGCGGCATCGCCGTCGGCGACGTCGATCACGAAGATGCCGGCGAGCGCCTCCTTCGTCTCGGCGAACGGGCCGTCCTGGATCTGCACCTCGCCGGTGCGGCGCGTGACGGTGGTGGTCGCCGGCGAGAACTGCAGGACCTCCGCGGCGATCAGCACGCCGGCCCTGTCGAGGGCGTCGGCGTACTCCTGGAAGAGCCGCTCCATCTCCTCCAGCCCCTCCTCAGGGATCTCGCCGGGGCCGGGCTCGACGTTGTGCAGCAGCAGTGCGTAACGCATGGGTTCGTCTCCTTCGTCGGGTTCAGTCTGGCCACCACGGCGGTGGCCCGGTACCCCCATGACGACCGGGCGTCGCCGAACTCGCCACGTTCCTGAAATAGACTTCGCTGCGTGGCCGATGTGCGGGTCTTCGCCGGGACGAGCGGGCAACGCTTCGCGCAGGAGATGTGCGACGACCTCGGCGTCCCGCTGAGCCCCGTCAACCTGCAGCGGTTCGCCAACGACTGCCTCCAGGTGCAGCTCCTGGAGAACTGCCGCGAGCGAGACGTCTACCTGGTGCAGCCGATCATCACGCCCACGCAGGAGAACCTGATGGAGCTCCTGCTGATGATCGACGCCGCGAAGGGCGCCTCGGCGCAGCGGATCACCGCGGTGATGCCCCACTTCGCGTACGCGAGGTCGGACAAGAAGGACGCGCCGCGGATCTCCGTCGGCGGCCGCCTGGTCGCCGACCTGCTGGAGACGGCCGGGGTGAACCGCGTGCTCACCATGACGTTGCACGCGCCGCAGGTCCACGCGTTCTTCCGGGTGCCCACCGACCAGCTCAACGCGCTACGCGAGCTGGCCGGTCACTTCGAGCCCGGCGACCTGTACCGGACCACCGTCGTCTCCCCGGACCTCGGCAACGCCAAGCCGGCCAGCGCCTTCGCCAAGATGCTCGGGGTGCCGGTGGCCGCCGCCGCGAAGGAGCGTCTCGACGGCGACCGGGTGGAGATCACCTCGCTGATCGGCGACGTCACCGACCGCGACATCATCGTGCTCGACGACGAGATCGCCGGCGGCACCACGATCATCGCCCTCCTCGAGCTGCTGCGTGAGCAGCGGGCCCGCACCGTCCGCATCGCATGCACCCACGGCATCTTCGGCGGCGACTCGCTCCAGCGGATCGCCGCGGACTCCTCCGTCGCGGAGATCGTCACCACGAACACGATCCCGTCGGCGGAGGCGCAGGTGCACGACAAGCTGACCGTCATCAGCGTGGCCGGGGCCTTCGCCGAGGCGGTCCGCCGCATCCACACCGGGGAGTCGGTCAGCGCGCTGTTCGACCCGACGCACGTATGAGACGCCCCGGATGACGGGGCCGGAGCAACGGCCCGCGACGCCGGTCAGCCGCCAGGACGTGGGGCTGCGCTCCGAGCGGGGCCCGATCCTCGGCGCCCTCATGCTGTGCACCTCGCTCGTGGCGCTCGACGCGACCATCCTCGCCACCGCCTCGACCACCATCGCGCACGAGCTGGACGCGTTCGAGCAGGTGCCGTGGCTGTTCTCGGTCTACACCCTTGCGCAGGCCGTGACCGTGCCGGTCTACGGACGCCTCGCCGACGTCCTCGGCCGCAAGCGCATGATGCTGGCCGGCGTCACGATCTTCCTGCTCGGCTCGGTGCTGTGCGCGGTCGCCTGGTCGATGCCGGCGCTCATCGGCGCCCGGGTGATCCAGGGCCTCGGGGCCGGAGCGATGCTGCCGATGTCGATGACGATCGTCAGCGACATCTACACCCTCGCCGAACGAGCCAAGACCCAGGGTTACCTCGCGAGCGTCTGGGCGATCTCCGCCGTCGTCGGGCCGACGCTCGGCGGCGCGTTCTCGCAGTTCCTCAGCTGGCGGTGGATCTTCTGGGTCAACCTCCCGCTCGGTGCCGTGGCCGTCTTCATGCTGGTGCGCCACTTCCGCGAGAAGCCGCGTGAGGGCGAGCGTGAGCCGATCGACTACGTGGGTGCCGTGCTGCTCACCGCCGGCAGCACGCTCATGGTCGGTGGACTGCTCGAGGGCGGGACCTGGGGCTGGGCGTCGGCGACGACGCTGGGTGTCTTCGGCGGCGCCGTCGTGCTGCTGGCCGCCTTCGCGATGTGGGGCCGGCGGGTTCCGCACCCGATCTTCGACCTGCGGATCCTGCGCCGCCGGGTCGTGAGCACCACGACGGTCGTCTCGCTCATGGTCGGCGTCATCGTGCTCGGCCTCACCACGTACGTGCCGATCTACGCGCAGGGGGTGCTCGGCGCCTCGCCGCTCGTCGCCGGGTTCGCGCTCGCGGCCATGACGATCGGCTGGCCGCTCACCGCCTCGCTCTCCGGGCGGGTCTACCTGCGCGTCGGGTTCCGCTCGACGGGGCTGCTCGGCGGGTCGCTGGTCCTCGGCGGCTCGGCGCTGGCCCTGATCCTCGGCGAGGGCAGCCACGTCTGGCACATCGCGCCGATCACGTTCCTCATCGGCGCCGGCATGGGTCTGACCGCGGTGCCGACGCTCATCGCGGCCCAGAACAGCGCCGACTGGTCCACCCGAGGTGCCGTGACCGGGACCAACATGTTCGCGCGGTCGCTCGGTTCGGCGGTGGGCGTCGCCGTGTTCGGCGCGGTGGTCAACGCCAACACCACGGTCGGCGCGGACGGGACGCCGTCGGGACCCGGCCTCGCCCACGCCATCCACCTGGTGTTCTGGTGCTCGGTCGCGACCGCCGTCGTGTTGCTGCTCGCCGTCGTCCTCATGCCGCGGGACGGCCGGCCGGACTCCTCACGCTGACGGCGTCACCCGAGCGACGTGCCGCAAGGGGTGCGGGTCGCCGGGGGGCACGGCCCGTGTCGCTGCTCGGAGCAGATCTGCCGTCGGCAGCAACGGGCGCCGTGCGCCGCCGTCGTGGCGCAGGCTCGAGGCATGGCAGAAGAGCCCAGACCCCAGTTCACCGACCGGATGCGCGAGGAGCTCCTGGTCCGGCGGGTGCTCGTCCTCGACGGCACCCTCGACGACGACAACGGTGCGCAGCTGATGACCCAGCTGCTCACCCTCGCCTCCGACGACGCCAAGACCGACATCGCCCTGTGGATCCACTCACCGGGTGGTTCGGTCCCCGCCATGCTGGCGATCCGCGACGTCATGCGACTCGTCCCGAACGACGTCGCGACCCTGGCGCTCGGGCTCGCCTGCAGCGCGGGGCAGTTCCTGCTGTCCGCCGGGACGAGAGGCAAGAGGGTCGCGCTGCCGCACTCACGCATCCTCATGCACCAGGGTTCCGCCGGGATCGGCGGTTCCGCGGTCGAGGTCGAGGTGCAGGCGGAGGACCTGCGGCACACCCGCGACACGGTGCTCGGCCTCATCGCGGAGGACACCGGTCAGCCGCTGGAGCGGGTCTTCGAGGACTCGCGGCACGACCGGTGGTACACGGCCGAGGAGGCGCTCGAGTACGGCTTCATCGACCGGCTCGTCGGCGGGTTCGACGACGTGATGGCGCCCAAGCGCCGGCACCCGATCGGTCTGGGGGCCACCTCATGAGCAGCTACACCATCCCGAACGTCATCGCCCAGCACCCGCGCGGCGAGCGGATCATGGACGTCTACTCCCAGCTGCTCGCCGAGCGGATCATCTACCTCGGCACGGGCATCGACTCCGGCGTGGCCAACACCGTCATCGCGCAGCTGCTGCACCTGGAGTCGGCCTCACCGGAGAGCCCGATCAGCCTCTACATCAACTGCGAGGGCGGCGACCCGTCCGCGATGCTCGCGATCTACGACACCATGCAGTACATCAACGCGCCCGTGGCGACGACGTGCGTCGGGCAGGCCTTCGCGGCCGGCGCGGTGCTCCTCGCGGGGGGTGCTCCCGGACAGCGCGCCGTGCTGCCGCACACGCGCATCGTCCTGCACCAGCCGGCCGTGCAGGGCGGGCGTGGCACCATCCCGGACCTCATCCTGCACGCGGACGAACTGGTGCGGATCCGGTCCGAGATCGAGACAGTCCTCGCGCGGCACACCGGCCAGTCGGTGGAGACGCTGCGCCGCGACACGGACCGCGACCGGGTGTTCACGGCCCAGGCCGCGCTGGAGTACGGGCTGGTGGACGAGGTGCTCGACCGCCGGACGCTCGCCGGGAGGCCGGCGGCGGTGGGCGCCGCCGGCTGACGGCTCTTACGGCACCATCGACACATGGCACAGCTGAGAGACGTCGTCGTCGACTGCCACCGGCCGAGTGCCCTCGCCCGGTTCTGGGCCGATGCACTCGACGACTACCAGGTCGCGCCCTACGACGACGCGGAGCTCGAGCGGCTCGCGGGCCTGGGTATCCACGACGTCGCCGACGACCCTACGGTCCTGGTGGAGCGGATCGACGGTGGACTCCCCCGGGTGTGGTTCCAGCGCGTGCCGGAGCCCAAGTCGGTGAAGAACCGGGTGCACCTCGATGTGACTGCCAGGGACCGGCACGCCGAGCTTGCTCGGCTGACGAGGCTCGGGGCGAGCGTCGTCGACGAGCAGGACGGCTGGACCGTGCTCGCCGACCCGGAGGGCAACGAGTTCTGTCTCTTCCCGGCCGCGTGAGTGGGGCGCGCTGCCGTGAACGAGGTGCGCCCGGGTGACGCCACAGGTCGCACAGCGTGCGTCACGAGCTCGCGCTGCTGTACCGCCGGATGCCGGCGAGCCAGTGCAGCCGCGTGATGACGGCGAGGACGACGACCAGGCCCGCACCGTAGCCCAGCAGCCGGAGCTCGATGTCGCCGGTGAGCAGCTCGACCGGGACCGTCGTCGCCAGCCCCAGCGGGATCACCGAGAGCAGGAGAATCCGGACGGTCCGCGGAAAGAAGGCAAGCGGGTACTTGCCGGCGGTGAGCAGGGCCCCGAGGAGCTCGCCCAGCGCGTCGACCGACGTGAACCAGAACGCGAGATAGCCGAGATTCAGCCACACCAGGGAGACCGCGACGAAGCCGAGCACGAAGCCGAGAACCGCCAGGGTGAGCAGCTCCGGCCGGATGGCCAGATCGGAGACCGTCAGTCCGACAGCTGCCAGGGCGAGCCCCGAGGCAGCACCCCACAGCTCCGCCGGCTGGACCCATCGCAAGGACGCGAACGCCTGCGTGGCAACCGGTCGGATGAGGATGAGATCGAGGTCGCCCTCCCGGATGTACGACGTCATGCGGGCCTGGTTCGGCGACACGAACGTCGCCAGCAGGGATGCCATCACTTCCGAGACGCCCGCAACAGCCATGACGAGCCCGACGTCCCAGCCGTTCACGCTGTCCGTGTGGTCGAAGATCACCAGGACCGGGACCACCTGGGCGACCATCTCCAGGAGGCCGACGACGACGGTGGTCCAGACCTGAGCCCGGAACTGCGCCTCGCGGATCAGCGCCATCGTCAGCACGGCCCGAGCTACGTTGAATCCGTGTCGTAACGCACGCATCAGGCACCGGTCCCGGAGTAGGTGCGCAGCCCCAGCCGCCAGACCAGCACAGCAGCGACCGCGAACACGAGCATCCAGCCGACCTGCAGCCCGAAGCCGGCGGCCAGTCCGCCCGGTACGTCACCGAGCAGCACTTCGAGCGGGAACGACACCAGGTAGCGAAAGGGCTGCACCAGGCTGACGTCACGCAAGACGTCGGGCAGCAGCGCGAGCGGTACCACGACTCCGGACAGGACCGGGACGATCACCTCCTTCGCCCGCAGGAACCCGTTCACGTCGGCGAACCAGAACGCGAGCGAGCCGACCGTGACGTCGAGCAGCCATCGCATGAGTGCGGCGATGATCAACGACGCGAACGCCAGCAGCCACCGTCCGAGACCGGTCGGCATCTCGAACGCGTCACCGAGCGCGAAGGCGAGCACGGCGACGAGCGGCACGAGGAGCACCAGCTTGATGACCTTCTCGCCGACGTTGTTGGCGAGCGCGTTGAGGTGTGTCGACGTCGGCCGGCACAGATAGCGGTTGAGCCCTCCGTCGCGGATCTCCTCCGCCAGGTAGAACGCCGTCCAGGACGCCGTCAGCATCTCCGCCACCGAGACCAGCACGAAGTACGCCGTCAGATACCGGGCAGACGTCGGCAGCTGGGCTCCCGAGACGATCGCCGCCTGCCAGACGAACAGCGAGATCAACGGGATCAGCATGTTGCCGACCTGCCACAGGAACACCTCGCCGCGATACGTCAGGGACACGGAGAGGTTCAACGACACCAGCGTGCCGAAGGTGCGAACGTGCCTCACGCTTGCATCACCGCCCGCATCACGTCGTCCAGATCGGCGTCGCGCACCTCGACGTCGAGGAGCTCTCCGCGTGCCGTGGCCTCGGCGAGCACTCGTGTGGTCTCGGACCGGTCGACGTCCATCTCGACCTGACCCAGCTCGCCGGCGTAGCTCAGGGTGATCCGCTTGTGCGGCCTCGTCTGCCTGATCAGCTCCGCAGGTGTGCCGTCGAACTGCACGCGCCCGTGGTCGATCAGGATCAGCCGTCGGCAGAGCTCAGCGACGTCGTCCATGTCGTGACTGGTCAGCACGACGGTGACGCCGGTCCCGGAGTCCGTCGCGAGCTCGGTGTTGACGGTGCGCAGGAACTGGCGGACGGCGGCCTTCGACACCACGTCCAGCCCGATCGTCGGCTCGTCCAGGAACAAGAGCCGCGGACGATGCACCAGGGCGACCGCGAGCTCGCACTTCATCCGCTGTCCGAGGGACAGCTGACGTACCGGCACGTCGATCACGTCGGACAGCTCGAGAAGGTCGACGAGCTGGTCGACACTGTCGGTGAACTCCGACGGGGACAGGTCGTAGATCGCCTTGTGCAGGTCGAGGCTCGCGCGCGTGGAGACGTCCCACCAGAGCATCGACTTGCTGCCCAGCACGATCGCGATCTCGCGCAGGAACGCGAACCGCCTCTTGCTCGGCTCGTACCCGAGAACCCTCAGGTCCCCGCCTGTGGGGCGCAGCAGCCCCGAGAACATCTTCAAGGTCGTGGTCTTGCCGGCACCGTTGCGGCCGAGCAGACCGACGAACTCACCGTCATCGATGGTGAGGTCGAGGTCGTTGACCGCCAGCCGGTCGCCGTGCTGGCGGTGGACGAGGTCGATCAGGGCGCCGCCGAGGCCGGCGCGAGAACGGTGAAAGCGGTAGGACTTGCTGAGTCCAGTCGCAGCGATCGCAGGCATGACTCTCCAAGGTCAAGGTCGGTGGCACGGCCTGCTGACGGGCCGTGAACGAGAAACTCGGACACGGCCGATCGGCGGAGCGCGTGCCTCGGCTCTGACCGAGGGGCTCCTGGATCCGGACTGAGGTCCGAGGACCTAGGTAGGAGCGGGAGTCGCCACGCTGCGGACCGTAACAGCGCGGATCTCGTGGCCGCCACGACAAACCGGGCCGCACGTGCCACGCCGTACAGGTGGTGCTAGATCGCCGGACGCTCGCCCGGCGGTGGTGGGCGTGGCCGGCTGACGGCTCTTACGGCTCCGTGGCCATGGCGGACGCGGGGCTGCGCTGGATGTACTGAACCTGGTGTGCTGAGCGGACCTAACGTGCAGAGCGGAGGAGATCTCTCAGGCTGTTCCTGAGCGATCGCCTCCACACGTGCGGCGTTCGACCGGTCTGAGGGTGACCGGTGGCGCCGGCTGTCACATGGAGATCGTCGAGCCGCACGTGCTCGAACTCTGGCGGCGCCCACACCCACTTCTCGTGCGTGGTGGTGCGATCCACCAAGGGGCTCTCGACGGCACGCGTCGAAACGGATGACGGCCGTCGTCGTCGGAGTGAAGGGCGGCCGACACCGCTCCGCCGCGCGGACCGGACGCTCGTGGCCCGGCGCGAGAGTGGTCAGGCGGCCAGCGCGAGCCGGACCGTACCCTCGGCCCGGGTGGCCCGCTGCGGGGCGGCGGGCGCCTGCGCCGTTCGGAGGGCGACGACCTGCGAGCGGCGCAGCTCGTCGGCCACCTGCCAGGTGAGGTCGAGCAGGCTCGTCCCGAGGGCCCGGGCGATCGCGGCGATCATCTCGCTCGACGGCTCCTTGCGGCCGCGCTCGATCTCCGAGAGGTACTGAGGCGACATCCCGGCGGCGTCCGCGGTCTCAGTCAGCGTCCGGCCCTGGTCGAGGCGCCGCTCCCGCAGCTGCTCGCCGAGGAGGTTCCGCCACAGCGGCTCCCGCGCGGCCGCGGCCGTGCGACGCCGGATGTCACCGATCCGCGTGAGCTCGCCCATGACGCAACCTCACCACAGCCGTCCCGTCGCGGGACAGGAGTTCTGCTGACAGCAGAGGCGGCCCGGGTGCGCCGGCCACGCCGGGACCCGGCGCCGACGAGCTATCTTGACGTCGAGACATGTCCCCGCGTCAGGAGGCGTCACCGTGCGACTGCATCACGTCCAGGTCTCCATGCCCGCCGGCGGCGAGGACGAGGCGCGGCGCTTCTACCGTGACGGCCTTGGGATGACGGAGGTCGACAAGCCGGCCGCGCTGGCCGGGCGCGGCGGCTGCTGGTTCCGCTCCTACGACGGCGATCGGGTCGCGGCCGAGATCCATCTCGGCGTCGACGATCCATTCGTGCCCGCGAAGAAGGCTCATCCCGCCGTCGTCCTCGGCTCCGTGGACGAGCTCGAGGCGCTCGGTGCGCGTCTGGATGACCTCGGCTTCGAGGTCAGCTGGGCGGAGCGGCACACGTTCGAGGGCTACCAGCGGTTCCACTGCCGAGACGCCTTCGGCAACCGGGTGGAGGTCCTCGCCTGACGGGTCGCTCAGCGGATCCGCGCCCCGTACACGTGCTGCACGTGCAAGGCCATGAGCACCCGGCGGTCGGAGACCATCACGGACCGGTACTCGTCCCAGTCCGGATGCTCGCCGGCGGCCCTGCGGTAGTAGTCGACCAGTGCCTCGACCTCCGGGCCGTGCGGGTCCGTGCCCGGGCCGGTCAGCGTCACCGTGCCCTCGGCCGTGGCCCAGGACCAGCCGTCGGCACTGGTGACCTCCAGCGCCGCTCGCGGGTCGCGCCGCAGGTTCGCGGTCTTGGCGCGGCCCTCGGTGATCGAGACGTAGACGGTCTCGGTGTCGCGGTCCCACGACGGCGTGACCGGCGAGAGCTGCGGGAGCCCGTCGGACTTGATGGTGGCGAGGATGCCGAGGCGAGCTTCGGCGAGCAGGGCACGGGGATCGAACGGTGCGTCGGCCATACTCTCGCCAACCGGGGGAGGCCGCAGGCCATTCCTCTCGTAAGGTCTGAAGCGTGACGAGCGCTGGCATCATCAGGCGGATGACAGGCCAGGACTGGCAGCAGGTCTGGTCGTTCTTCGAGGAGATCGTCCGCGACGGCGAGACCTACGCCTACCCGGCCGACCTCAGCTCGGCAGAGGCCGAGCAGCTCTGGACGGCGAAGTCGCCCGGGCAGACCGTGGTCTACGAGTCCGGGGGACAGATCCTCGGCAGCGCCCTCATGGGACCGAACCGGCCGGGGCGTGGGAGCCACGTCGGCACGGCGTCGTTCATGGTCTCGTCGGCGGCACGCGGGCGTGGCGTGGGCCGAGAGCTGGGGGAGTACGTCATCGCGTGGCACCGGGAACACGGCTATCGGGCGATCCAGTTCAACGCCGTCGTCGAGACCAACACCGCCGCCGTGCAGCTGTGGCAGTCCCTCGGCTTCCGCATCATCGGCACCGTGCCCGAGGCGTTCGACTCGCAGACGCACGGGCTGGTCGGGCTGCACGTGATGCACCTGCCGCTGGACTGAACGCCGTCCGCGCGTCGTCGGCGGGAGCGCAGCGCTCCGCCACCGGCACCCACACCACCGACCCGGGGCGCCGTCGCCCTGGTGCTCGGACCTGTCGATCGGTCACACGAGCCCGGCCGCCGCGAAGGCGCGGGTGTAGATGTCGCGGATCACCTGCTGCTTGCGGGCGTTGTACTGCATGACGTGCTCGCCCTCGGCGTTCGCGGCCTCGGCCGCGGCGACCTTGGCGTCGCGGTACAGCGCGCGGTCCTCGGCGTTCGCGCGGAGCCAGTCGCGGAAGATCTTGTGCCGGGCCGCCTCGGGGCAGTCCGGCGAGAAGACGTGCAGGTTGCACCTGGGGGCGCCGAAGCGCAGGCAGCGGTGCTCGTACCACCACGGCTCGCGGATCGTCAGGACGAACCCGGCGGCCTCGAGCGGTGGCAGCCAGGCCGCCTCGTCGGCGGAGTCGGCGACCGTCAGGTCGATGTCCACGATCGGCTTCGCCGGTAGGCCGGGCACCGAGGTCGAGCCGACGTGCTCGATGCCGAGGGCCCGCTCGCCGAGTGCCTCGCGGATCAACCGGGCCAGGTGCTCGAAGTCCTCCGCCCAGCCCGGATCCGCGGGCACGATCGCGATGCTCTCCGCCTCCGGCGCCCCGGCCACGAAGGCGCTCGCGCCGGGAGGTGGTGGTGCGTCGTCGAACCGCACGATGTCTGCCGCGGTGAGCACACCGGGAGGATAGTGGCGTCGAACCTGCTGTCGCGGAAATCCGCTGCCCGGACACCTCCGACGTGCCAGGCTTCCTCCCATGCCGCTCCTCAGCCAACGCGTCGACGCGCCCGAGACCCCGCACACCCCGCAGCATCCCGAGGTCACGTGGCGGCCGGCGACAGCGGACGATATCGATCGCATCCACGCCCTGTTCCTCGCGGCGGGCGCCGTCGACCATCCGTGGTGGGTGATGCCGCGGGAGGACGTGGCCGCGGACTTCGAGGTCTCCTACATCGACCCCACTCGGGACACGATGATCGCCGTCGCACCGTCCGGCGAGGTGGTCGCGGTGGGCACCGCCACCCTCGGCCCGGGTGCGGACACGCGGCTCCAGGCGTACGTCTTCGGCGCCGTCCACCCCGGGTGGCGCGGTCGCGGTCTCGGCCGGCAGCTTGCCGCCTGGCAGCACGACCGCGCCCTGCAGCACCTCGCCCGTGCGGACGTGGACCTTCCCGGCTGGATCGTGACCTACGCCGAGGACCACCAGGACGACGTCGTCGCGCTCTTTGCGCGCTTCGGTCTCGCCCCCGCGCGGTACTTCACCGAGATGGACTGGCGCCCGGAGTCGGCCCCGCCGCTGCCGGAGATCGCCCTGCCCGACGGCCTGCGCATCGAGCCGTTCACGGCGGAGCTGTCCGAGGCGACCCGCCTCGCCCGGAACGACTCCTTCCGGGACCACTGGGGCAGCCAGCCCACCGTGCCGGAGAAGTGGGCGAAGTTCGTCGGCAGCGGGACGTTCCGCGGTGACCTGTCCCGCGTCGTCGTCGAGGACACCGACGACGGTCCGCGCGTCGCGGCATTCGCCCTCACCACGGTCGACGAGGGGACCTTCGCCGCCAAGGGCTTCACGCACGGGTACGTGGCGCTGGTCGGCGTGGTGCGTGAGCACCGCGGCAGGCGGCTCGCCCCCGCCGTGCTGACCGCTCAGCTGCGCGCGATCACCGCCGCCGGCCTGGAGGGCGGCGTGCTGGACGTGGACTCCGAGAGCCCCACCGGCGCCCTCGGCCTCTACGAGCGGCTCGGGTACACGGCCACCCACCGCAGCGTCGCACTCGTGCGCGAGGTGTGACCGAGGGCCGGAGTCAGCGCGTGCCGGACCCGGCGGGCTCGTCGATGACCTTGCCGTACCGTTCGAGCTCGATCTCCTGCAGGGTCTTGCCCCGGGTGTTCGGCGCCCAGATCGTGCCGACCAGCAGGGCCACGCCGAGCATCGCCAGCATGATCGTGCCCACGAACGGCACGCCGTGCGTCGCCAGCAGCGTCGGGAACCAGTAGCTGAGCAGTCCGACGGCGATGCGCGCCGCGAAGAACAGCACGCCCTGGGCGCTGGCCCGGTAGGGCGTCGCGAAGAGCTCGGCGGTCCACAGCGCGTAGAAGGCCTGGGCGCCGATACCCGCCGAGATGCCCCACAGGCTCGCGAAGAGGATGAGCAGCGGCGTGGTCGCGTCGACGAACACCAGCAGCACCCACGCGACGATGCCGAGGGCGGCACCGACCGCGTACAGCGCCCGTCGGTCGATGCGGTCCCCGTATCGCATGAACCCCAGGTAGGTCGCCGCGACGGTCAGGGTCCACAGCAGCACCTGCAGCAGGTTCTGCTCGACGGCGCTCTCCACGCCGGCGGTCGCGTACACGCGCGGCATGAAGATGCCCATCTGGCCCGCGACCGTGTTCCACAGGGCGTACACGCCGAACAGGAACAACAGGGCTCGGACGTTGGCGGGGTGCGAGAGCAGCTCCTTGAGGCCGCGGCGGCGTAGCCCGGTCTGCCGCTGCGCCTCCTGCTTGGCCTTCGCGTTCTTCCAGATCTCGGACTCGGCCAGGCCCCGGCGGACCCACCAGGTGATGAAGGCGATGACGAACAGGTGCGCGAAGACCAGCCGGCTGCCCAGCAGCCCCAGCGGGACCAGCGCCGTCGCCAGCGCGAAGACGAGCGCCGGGCCGAGCGACCAGGCGAGCTGCGCCGTGCCCACGTGCGAGGCGCGCCGACCTGCAGGGGCCTCCTCGGCGATGTAGGTCCACGCCACGGGCACGCCCGCGCCGACGGCGATGCCGGTGAGGACCACGCCGAGCAGGAGCATCCAGTGCGCGGCCGCGAAGATCACCAGCGCGGTGCCGACCATGTAGAGCACCAGGTCGTAGGTGTAGATGAACTTCCGGCCGTAGCGGTCGCCGAGCGGGCCGCCGATCATCGCGCCGATCGCCGCGCCGAACGCGTTCGCGCTGAGCGCCGCGACCAGCCCGACGGCGAGGTCGGTGAGGCCGAAGTACTCCTGCCAGAGGGAGAGGCTCGTCGCCAGCGCGATGATGGAGCCGGCCTCGATGTAGTTGGACATCGCCACTGCGATGGTGGCCTTGTACCCCGAGAGGCGGCCGTTCGTCGTCGTGGTCACTGTGGTCCTCCGGCCGGCGCCCTGCCGACCATGAATCGATTCACGCAAAGGTCCGGCCGATTCAACACCGGCGCCGCCGCCGGGGCAAGCCCGTGGCGGTCAGTGGCTCTGCCCGGGGCCCGGAAAGTCGTTGATCATGGCCTCGAACGTGTTCCGCAGGTGCGCCTCCTCCACCTGGGCCGCCCGTTCGGCGTCCCGCGCACGGACCGCGTCCAGGAGGTCGCGGTGCTCGCGGTTTGCGCGCGCCGGCAGGTCCGGGTCCGCCACCACCAGCCACCGGATGTAGGTGGCCGAGGTGTCCCGCAGGGTGCCGAGGATCTGGACCAGCTTCGGGGAGACTGCCGCCTCCGCGAAGATCGCGTGGAACGCCCGGTTGTCCTGTGCCCACTGCCCGGGGTCGCTCACCGTGTTCATGCGCTCCCAGTACGCCTCCGCGCGGTCGAGCGCCTCCTCGGTGATGTTGGGCGTCGCCTTCCGCATCGCGAGTGGCTCGAGCAGCAGCCGGATCTCGTAGATCTCGCGCAGCTCCGCCTTGTCCACCGCGCGCACGATCGCGCCACGGTGGGCGTCGATGCGGACCAGGTCCTCGCTCGCCAGCCTCCGGAGCGCCTCGCGCACCGGAGTGGTGCTCACCGACAGGCGGGCGGCCACCTCGCTCTGGGTCAGCCGGGTCCCGGGCGGCAGGTCCCCGCGCAGGATCGCGTTCCGCAAGGCCTCGTACGTGAGCTGCTGGGCGGTGCGGGGCATCCGGCTGCTCTCGGACAGGACGTCCAGTCTCAGCTCGGACACGCCGCCCCCTCCCTCAGCCCGGCCACCACGCACGACTGCATCATGCCGCGTCCGACCAGGCCGGTACCCATGTCGCACATCCGATGCATTGTGCATAATACGTCGTTGACGGCTGGCACTGATCAATGACGACAGAGCGGGTGAGCCATGAGATTCCTGTCCTTCCACGCCGGCGACGGCACCACACACCTCGGGGTCGAGACGGACGGAGGGATCGTCGACCTGACCGCGGCCGGCGGTGCCGACGGTCTCCCCGTCTCCGCGACGGCGCTCGCGGCGGGTGGCCCGGACGCCCTCGACGCCGTGCGCGCCCTCCTCGAGACCGGCCCGCCGGCGACCTCGGTCGACGGGCTGAGGCTCGCGCCGGCCGTGCCGGACCCGGAGAAGATCGTCTGCGTCGGCGCGAACTACCGGAAGCACTCCGCCGAGGCCGGTCTGCCGGTACCGGAGAACCCGATCTACTTCGCCAAGTACCGCAACAGCCTCGCGGGCCACGGGCAGGCCGTCGCCATCCCGGCGGCGACGACGCAGGTGGACTACGAGGTCGAGCTGGTCGCCGTCATCGGTCGCCCGGCCAGAGAGGTCTCGCCGTCGGAGGCGCTGGACCACGTCTTCGGCTACGCGACCGGCAACGACCTCTCGGCGCGCGAGCTGCAGACCCGGACCAGCCAGTGGATGTACGGCAAGATCCTCGACGGCTTCGCGCCGCTCGGCCCCTACCTGGTCACCGCGGACGAGGTGCCCGATCCGCAGCAGCTCGAGCTACGGACCTGGGTCAACGGCGCCATCCGGCAGGACGCCAACACCTCCGACATGGTGTTCGACGTCGCGACCCTGGTCTCTGACCTTTCCCAGGCCATGACGTTGCAGCCGGGCGACCTCATCTACACCGGCACGCCGGAGGGCGTCATCCTCGGCACCGCCGAGAGGATCTGGCTCAGGCCGGGCGATCTCGTGGAGTGCGAGGTCGGCGGCCTGGGCCGGCTGTCCACCACCCTCGTGGAGGGCTGAGCCCGATGGAACCGTCGATCCTCTCCCTGCTCCCTCCGCTGGTGACGATCGGCCTGGCCATCACCACCAAGCGGATCATCCCCGCACTCGCCGTCGGCATCGTGCTCGGGTCCCTCATGGCGGCCGGGTGGGACGTCCTCGGCGCCGGCCGGCTGATCGGCGAGGTCGTGAGCGGCCTCGTCATCGCCGAGGGGGCGATCGCCGAGGAGATGTACATCTCGGTCTTCGTGTTCCTCCTCGGCGTGCTCACGGCGTTCATCTACCTGGCCGGCGGGACGGGGGCGTTCGCGGAGTGGATGAGCCGCCACGTGCGCACGCGCGCGAGAGCCACGCTCGTCCCGGTGGTCGTCGGCGTGGTGCTGTTCTTCGACGACGCCTTCTCGGCTCTCGTCGGTGGCAACATCAGCCGATCGGTGACGGACCGGCACCGGGTCTCCCGCGCCAAGCTGTCCTACCTCATCGACTCCACCGCCGCGCCGGTCATCATCCTGGTGCCGATCTCGGGCTGGGCGGCGTTCATCGCGGCAACGATGTCGGGGATCTTCGCGGACAACGACATCACCGAGCTCACCGGGTACGAGGCCTACCTGCAGAGCGTGCCGACGAACTTCTACGCGATCACGGCACTGCTCTTCGCCGTCGCGGTCGCCGCCCTCGGCCTGAACCTCGGCCCGATGCGCCGCCACGAGACCCGCGCCGTCGAGACCGGTGAGCTGTGGGACGCCAGCCGCGGCAAGGTGCCCGGCGAGGCGAGCCGCAAGCTCGAGCAGCGTGACGACGGCCGCCCCCGTGACCTGCTGGTCCCGGTAGCCATCCTGGTGGTGCTGACGATCGTGTTCGCGGCGTGGATCGGGATCGCCGGGACCGACGGCCCGATCACCGTCATGCAGGTGCTCGCCAACACCGACGTCATCCTGGCGCTCTTCTGGAGCGGTCTGGTCTCGTGCATCGTGGCCGGCGCGATGCTCCTCGCGCGCCGCACGCCGGCGCGGGACGTGGGACGCGCGGCGCTCGTCGGCGCAGGGTCCATGTGGATGGCCGTGGTGGTGGTCTTCCTGGCGTGGGTGACGGCGGAGATCATCTCCGAGCTCGGGATCGGCGAGTACGTCGCGGGCTTCATCACCGGCGACCTCGCGTTCTCCCTGCTGCCGGCGATCCTGTTCCTGCTCGCGTCCTTCGTGGCGTTCTCGATGGGCAGCACCTTCGGGACTTTCGGGCTGATCCTGCCGATCGCGGCGGAGATCGTGGCGAACGTCGACCTGTCGATGCTCATCCCGGCGTTCGGGGCGGTGCTGGCGGGTGCGATCTTCGGCGACCACACCTCCCCGCTGTCCGACACCACGATCCTGTCCTCGATCGGGTCGGGCATCCAGGTGATCGAGCACGTCAACACCCAGCTGCCGTACGCGCTGGTCTGCTCGGCGTCCTCGCTCGTCGGGTTCGTCGTCCTCGGCGTCACCCAGAGCACCGCCGTCGGGCTGCTCGCGGCTCTCGCCGCGCTGGCGCTGGCGATCGCGTTCCTGCGGGCCCGGCTGCCGCGCCTACCCGAGCGGGCGACCGCGAGGCCGGCGCCTGTCTGACCGGTGGCTCAGTCCCGCGGAATGCCGGCGACGGCGGCGCGGAGACCTGCGACGATCGCTCCTCGTGACGCAGACCGACGACGCCGCGACCGGCCCGGACCTGGTCCGCACCCTGCTCGCCGAGCAGTTCCCGCAGTGGTCCGGGCTGTCGGTCGAGCAGGTGAACCACTACGGCACCGACCACGACATCTACCGTGTGGGCACCGAGCTCGCCGTGCGGCTGCCCCGTCGGGAGTGGGCGGCCGCGCAGGCCGAGCGTGAGCGGGTCTGGCTGCCGCGGCTCGCACGGGAGCTGCCGCTGCGACTCCCGACGCAACTGGCGATCGGCCGGCCCGGTGCCGGCTACCCGTACCCGTGGTCGGTCTGTGACTGGCTCCCGGGCCAGCAGGCGACGTGGCCGCTGGGGGAGTGTGCCGCCGTCGATCTGGCCGGGTTCGTGACGGCGCTCCGCGCCGTCGACACCGCGGACGCGCACCCCCGGCCCGCTCGCGCCCGTGGGGCGCCCCTCGCCGAGCTGGACGACGGCGTCCGGCGCGCCATTGCCGAGCTCGGCGACCGGATCGACGCCCGGCTGGCGCTGCGGGCCTGGCAGCTCTCGCTCGACGCCGACCCGTACCACGGGCCGGGCGTGTGGCTGCACGGCGACCTGCTCGCCGGGAACCTCCTCGTGGTCGACGGCGTGCTGGATGCCGTCATCGACTGGGGCGCGCTGAACGTGGGCGACCCGGCGTGCGACCTCCAGCCCGCGTGGAACCTCTTCGCCGGGGCCGGTCGGGACCGCTTCCTCGCCGAGCTCGGTTCCGACGAGTCCGCCCGGCTGCGTGGTCGCGGCTGGGTGCTGGCGCAGACGCTCATCGCGCTGCCGTACTACTGGGACACCAACCCGGGCATCGTGCGGCAGACCTGGCACGCGCTGGGCGAGGCGCTCGCCGAGGTCGCGGGCGAGACCTGAGGTGGACGTCGTGTGCACCCGCCCGGTCTGGGGGCGATAGCGGAGGGGATCACTCAGGTTGAACCTGAGCGATCCTCTCGACAACGCCGGAACGACTGCCCAGCTACCCCACGGAGGAGTCGGGCTTGCGCTCCAGCGCTCCGGCGATCCGCTGCTCGAGCGCGTCGGTCGCCGCCTCCGGAAGCACGACGAGCCCCTCGAGCTCACGCAGCGCACGACGGTACGCGGTCTGCCGCTCCGCATGGGCGGCGCCGTCGTCCTCCGCCATCGCGAGCAACCGCCGAGCCCGCTCCAAGGTCTGCCGCTCCGAGGCGCTGAAGTCCGACGTGCGGCGTCGCTTTGCCTCCCGCTCGGCGATGTCGAACGCCAGCTGGAACTCCCGGACCGCCTCCCGGTATCGCGCGAGAAACTTCGCATCCCGCAGCTCCTCCGGATCCTCCGGCCGCAGCGCGTCCGCCTCACGCTTGGCGCGATGGAAGTCGACGGTGACCTGCTCGCGCATGTCCGTCATGATCGGGAAGTCGATGAGCTTGCCGACGTCGAGCTCGTAGTCCAGCCAGCGGCGGTTGGTCTCCTCGTGGTCGGCGAGGGTCCGCTCGATCTCGCTGGTGCGCGCCTCCTCGGCCTGCTGCGCCGCGAGGCGTTCGGCGTTCTTGAGCTTGTAGAGCTCGATCTTGTCCCGTCGGCGCCGCTCGTCCCATGCCTGCACGCCCTTGATCCAGCCCCCGACGATGGCGCCGAGCGGGAAGACCAGCCACCAGAAGGAGCCGGCGAAATCCCAGAAGTCCTCCACCCCCCGAGACTAGCGACCGAGACTCGGCGCCTGCGGGCGCTTCGGCACGATTCGGCGGCTCACGTCACCGCCGCCGGACCGCGTTCGCCCACACCCAGGCGTAGCCCTCGCGGCCGTGGTCGTCGGCGTACCTGATGCGCGCCGCCTTCGGTGTCCAGGCCACGGCGACGCCGTCGACCTGGTAGTGACCGGTGCGGGTCTGGATCCAGGCGGTGACCGGCAGCGGCTCGTCCGGCTGGTGCACCGGTGACCCGTACTGGGCAGGGCTCAGGCTGTACGCCTGGTCCCGGAGGGGCACCTGCTCGATGGCCATGCCAGGATGGTAGACCAAGCCTCGAACATGCGTACGAGACCGCCTATCGCGCCGCGACCTCCGTCCCGCGGACCCGGTCGCGGCTGGGTACGCTCGCCGTCATGACATCCGGTGAGGCGTTCAGCTCCCCCGACGCGCTCGCCGAGGCCCTCGCCAGCACGGGCTACCTGGCCGAGCCCGGACTGTCGACCGTCACCTGGCTCGCGCACCGGCTGCGCCGCCCGCTGCTGCTCGAGGGCGAGCCGGGAACCGGGAAGACGGCCCTGGCGGAGGCGCTCGCCGAGCTCGCCGGCACCCCCCTGATCCGGCTCCAGTGCTACGAGGGCATTGACGCCACCCAGGCCCTGTACGACTGGGACTTCCCACGGCAGATCCTGCATCTGCGCACCGTCGAGGCGCTGGCCGCCCGCCACGGCGACGCCGACCCCGCCGCCCTGGAGGCCGAGCTGTTCGACGAGCGTTTCCTGCTCGCCCGGCCGGTGCTGCGTGCCCTCCGGGAGAGCCCGTGCGTGCTGCTCGTGGACGAGATCGACCGTGCCGACGACGAGTTCGAGGCCTTCCTGCTCGAGGTGCTCTCCACCTGGCAGGTCACCATCCCCGAGGTCGGCACCCTCTCCGCGGAGAACCCACCCTTCGTGGTGCTCACCTCGAACCGCACGCGCGAGCTGCACGACGCGCTCAAGCGGCGCTGTCTGTACCACTGGATCGACCACCCCGGGCTGGAGCGCGAGCTCGCCATCGTCCGGTCCCGCCTGCCCGACGTCGACGCCGCGCTCGCCGAGCAGGTCGTGCGGCTCACGCAGGCGCTGCGGACCGAGGGCGAGCTGGTCAAGACCCCGGGCGTCTCCGAGACCCTCGACTGGGCACGCGCCCTCCACGCCCTGCAGGCCAGTGAGCTGGATCCCGAGCTCGCCGCCCGCACGCTCGGCACCGCCGTGAAGTACCGCGAGGACACCGAGCGGGTCCGTGAGGTGCTGGACCGCATGCTCGCGAGGTGAGGTCCGGTGCCCTGGTCCGCGCAGGAGTCGCTGGTCGGCTTCGCCCGTGCCCTGCGCGCCGCCGGTCTGCCGGTGACCGCGGACCGTGAGCGCGCCTTCCTGCAGGCGGTCTCCGCCGTCGGGCTGGAGGACCGAGCCCGGGTCTACTGGGCCGGCCGCGGGACCCTGACCGCCTCACCCGCCGACGCCGAGCCGTACGACCAGGTCTTCACGAGCTGGTTCGGCGGCGAGCCCATGCACGCCGTGTCGAAGCCGTCGGTGGCCCGGCCGAGCACGGTCCAGGCCGCCCTGACCGACGGCGACGGGAGTGCGGGGGAGGGGTCGGGCGAGGTCGTCCGCGCCGCCGCGTCCGCCACCGAGGTGCTGCGCCACCGCGACGTCGGAGCGCTCGCCCCTGCCGAGCGCGCCGAGCTGCGACGGCTGTTCGGCACGCTCCGGCCCAGACCGCCCACCCGCCCGGCCCGCCGGCGCACCCCTGCGCACACCGGCGAGGTCGACGGCCGGGCCACACTCCGGGCACAGCTGCGCCGGCTGGGTGAACCGGGACCGGTGCGGTACCGGAGGCGGGCCACGCGCCCGCGCCAGGTGGTCGTGCTCGTCGACGTGTCCGGCTCGATGAGCGCCTACAGCGACGCGCTGCTGCGCCTGGCGCACCGCATGGTCCAGGCCGCGCCGCGCACCACGGAGGTCTTCACCCTCGGCACGCGGCTCACGCACGTGACCCGCGCGCTGCGCCTGCGGGACCCGGACCGGGCGCTGCTGGCGGCCGGGGCCACCGTGCCCGACTGGTCCGGCGGGACCCGGCTCGGCGAGACGCTCGCGGCGTTCCTGGATCGATGGGGGCGACGCGGCATGGCGCGGCGGGCGGTGGTCGTGGTGCTCAGTGACGGCTGGGAGCGGCACGGGCCGGAGCTGCTCGGGGAGCAGATGCGGCGGCTGCGGGCGCTCGCCCATCGCGTGGTGTGGGTCAACCCGCATCGCGGCAAGGCCGGGTACCAGCCACTCCAGCAGGGCATCGCCGTCGCGCTGCCGTACGTGGACGACTTCGTCGCCGGCCACTCGATGGCCACCTTCGAGGACCTCCTGGCGCTCGTTGCGGAGGCATGATGGTTGCCATGACCGGGCGACGGCGCCGTCACCGCCCACAGATGCGAGGAGGTCCGCGATGCGCGACGTGATCGACGAGCTCGCCGGCTGGTGGGAGCGCGGCGAGCCGGTGGCCATGGGAACGGTCGTGGCCACCTTCCGTTCCGCGCCGCGGCAGCCCGGCGCGGCGATGCTCGTGGGTCCCGGCGGGCAGGCCGTCGGCTCCGTCTCCGGGGGCTGTGTGGAAGGCGCCGTGTACGAGCTCGGTCAGGAGGTGCTGGAGGACGGCGCCCCGCGCCTCGAGCGGTACGGCATCTCCGACGACGACGCCTTCGCCGTCGGGCTGACCTGCGGCGGCATCCTCGACGTCTTCGTCGAGCGGGTCTCGCCCGAGGACTTCCCGGGGCTCGGCGACATCGTCGCCGACGTCCGCGAGGGCCGCCCGGTCGCCGTCGCCACCGTGGTCGCCCATCCCGACCGCGAGCACGTGGGCCGCCGTCTCGTGGTGCGGCCCGAGGACGCCGAGGGCGAGGGGGTGGTGGGCACGCTCGGCAGCAGCCGGGCGGACGACGCCGTCGCCGACGACGCCCGTGGGCTGCTCGCCGCCGGCCGCACCGCGACGCTCGAGTACGGCCCCGACGGCGAGCGCCGCGGCGAAGGCATGCGGGTATTCGTCTCCTCGCACGCGCCGAAGCCCCGGATGCTCGTCTTCGGCGCGATCGACTTCGCGGCCGCGGTCGCCCGGATGGGCGCGTTCCTCGACTACCGGGTCACGGTGTGCGACGCCCGGCCGGTGTTCGCCACCAAGACACGGTTCCCCGGCGCCGACGAGGTCGTGGTCCGTTGGCCGCACGAGTACCTCCGCGAGGAGATCGACGCCGGCCGGATCGACGAGCGCACCGTCATCTGCGTGCTCACCCACGACCCGAAGTTCGACGTCCCGGTCCTGCAGCTGGCGCTCGAGGGCCCGCCGGTCGCCTACGTCGGCGCCATGGGCTCCCGCCGGACGCACGAGGACCGGCTGGACCGGCTGCGCGAGGCCGGCGTCGCAGAGGAGGCACTGGCTGCGCTGTCGAGCCCGATCGGTCTCGACCTGGGAGCCCGCACGCCGGAGGAGACGGCGGTGAGCATCGCCGCGGAGATCATCGCGCTGCGCTGGGGTGGCGCGGGGGAGCGGTTGGCGGAGACGTCCGGCCCGATCCATCACCACCGCCCCGAGCCCGCGCCGGCCGACCTGCGTTGAGCCGCCGCTCACCGCTGCAACGCTCGCCCGGTGCTGCAGGCATGCCAGCAGCGTCGGGCGACGGTTGCAGCAGTGGGTGGGCCAGGGTGCCAGTACCGGATTCCGGACCAGAACTTTTCGTTACGATCTGTCAGTTCCTCTTGCCGAACCATGACCTCGAGCACAAAGATCACAGGTGACAGCGACGTCCACCCCAGGAGGAGCGATGACCCGGATCACCGTGACGGTCGACGGCACGAGCTACACCGACGACGTCGAACCCAGGACGCTGCTGGTCCACTACCTCCGCGAGACGCTCGGCAAGACCGGGACCGTCGTCGGATGCGACACCTCGAACTGCGGCGCGTGCACGGTCCACCTCGACGGTCGCAGCGTGAAGTCCTGCAACGTCCTGGCCGTACAGGCCGACGGGCGCGAGGTCACCACCATCGAAGGGCTGGCCAAGGACGGCCAGCTCACCCCCGTCCAGCAGGCGTTCCACGAGTGTCACGCCCTGCAGTGCGGGTTCTGCACGCCCGGCATGATCATGCAGGCCGAGGACCTCATCGCCCACAACGACGGCCTCACCGAGGAGGACATCCGGGTGGGCATGGAGGGCAACCTCTGCCGCTGCACCGGCTACCACAACATCGTCAAGGCCGTGCAGCAGGCGGCCGGGCAGACCGAGGGAGCAAAGGCATGACCGTCACGGATGACGCTCCGGCACCCACAGCAGGTCCGGAGACCGAGGTCGGGAAGGCCCGGTACCGCAAGGAGGACCTGCGGCTGATCACCGGCCGCACCCGCTGGACCGACAACATCCAGCTCACCGGCCTGCTGCACCTCGCGATGGTGCGCAGCCCCTTCCCCCACGCGAAGATCACCGGCATCGACACCGACGAGGCCACCCGCAGCAGCGGTGTGGTCGCCGTGCTGACCGGCGCCGACCTGGCCGACTCGCAGGGCGCATGCATCAACGCCTGGGCGATCACCGAGGACCAGGTCGCCCCGGAGCATCCGCCGATGCCCCGCGACCGGGTCGCGTTCGCCGGCGAGGTCGTCGCCGTCGTCGCCGCCCGGACCGCCGCCGAGGCCCGCGACGCCGCCGAGCTCGTCGACGTCGACTACGAGGAGCTGCCGGCCGCCCTCGACCTCAAGGAAGCAGCCGACGACGTGGTGCTCGCGCACCCGGACCTCGGCACCAATCGGAGCGCCTTCTGGAAGTTCGACAGCGCCGAGGCCGGGACGGGCGGCAACGTCGACGAGGCGATCGACAAGGCGCGTGCCGACGGCATCGTGATCGAGCGGGAGTACCGCCAGCAGCGGCTCATCCCGGCCTTCATGGAGCCCCGGTCGGTGGTCGTGGACCCCACCGGTGAGCAGATCACCGTCTGGTCCGCGACCCAGATCCCGCACATCCTCCGCTTCGCCCTCGCGGCCACCACCGGCGTGCCGGAGTCCAAGATCCGGGTCATCGCCCCGGACGTGGGCGGCGGGTTCGGCGGCAAGCTGCAGCAGACGCCGGAGGAGATGATCGCCTTCGCCGTCGCGCGCCGGCTGGGCCGGCCGGTGAAGTACACCGAGACACGCTCGGAGTCGCTGCTCGCGGCGCACCACGGGCGTGACCAGTGGCAGAAGCTGACCCTCGCCGCGAACGCCGACGGCACCGTGACCGGGCTCAAGGTCGAGCTGCTGGCCGACCTGGGGGCCTACGTCGCGCTGGTCGGCGGCGGCGTCCCGGTGCTCGGCGCGTTCATGTTCAACGCGATCTACAAGTTCCCGGCGTACCAGTTCAACTGCCAGACGGTGCTGACGAACAAGACCTGGACGGACGCCTACCGGGGCGCCGGCAGGCCGGAGGCAACCTACGCGATCGAGCGGCTCATGGACGAGCTTGCCGCCGAGGTGGGCGTGGACCCCCTGGAGATCCGCGAGAAGAACTGGATCAAGCACGAGGAGTTCCCCTTCACCACGGTGGCCGGCCTGGAGTACGACTCGGGCAACTACGAGGCCGCCACCGCCCGCGCGAAGGAGCTCTTCGGCTACGACGAGCTGCGCCGCGAGCAGGAGGAGCGTCGCCGGGCCGGCGACCCGGTCCAGCTCGGCATCGGGATCTCCACGTTCACCGAGATGTGCGGGCTCGCCCCCTCCCGGGTGCTCGGCTCGCTCAACTACGGCGCCGGCGGCTGGGAGCACGCGTCCGTGCGCATGCTGCCCACCGGCAAGGTGGAGGTCGTCACCGGCTCCTCGGCGCACGGCCAGGGGCACGAGACCGCCTGGAGCCAGATCGTCGCGGACCGGCTCGGCGTGCCCTTCGACGACGTCGAGGTGCTGCACGGTGACACGCAGGTCTCACCCAAGGGGCTCGACACCTACGGCTCGCGGTCCCTCACGGTCGGTGGTCAGGCGCTGGTCAACGCCGCGGAGAAGGTCGTCGAGAAGGCCAGGCCGCTGGCCGCGCACCTGCTCGAGGCCAACGTCGACGACCTCGAGTTCGCCGGGGGCAAGTTCACCGTTCGCGGCACCGACAGCGCGATCGGCCTCACCGACCTCGCCACCGCGGTGTTCGCGGCGCACAACCTGCCCGACGGCATGGAGGCCAGCCTCGACGCCGAGGCCACCTTCGACCCGGTCAACTTCTCCTTCCCGCACGGCACGCACCTGTGCGCGATGGAGGTGGACACCGAGACCGGGCAGACGAGGATGCGCAAGTACGTCTCCGTCGACGACGTCGGCACGATCGTGAACCCGCTCATCGTCGAGGGCCAGATGCACGGCGGCATCGTCCAGGGCATCGCACAGGCCCTGTGGGAGGACGCGGTCTACGACGAGAACGGCACGCTCGTGGCCGGCTCGTTCGTCGACTACACCCTCCCGACGACGGCGGACACCATCTCGTTCGTCACCGACAACACCGTCTCACCTGCGACGTCGAACAGCCTCGGCGCCAAGGGCGTGGGCGAGGCGGGCTGCATCGCCTCGACGCCGGCGGTGGTCGGCGCGATCGTCGACGCCGTGCGGCACCTCGGCGTCCGGGACATCCAGATGCCGTGCACGCCCGAACGGGTCTGGAAGGCGGTCCAGGCGGGCACCGCCGGTGGACGCGCCCAGACCGAGGCCGCCGCCGCCCCGCACTTCGAGCCGGGCGAGCCCAACCAGGACGACCCGCAGACCGGGCAAGGAGGACAACTGTGATCCCCGCACCGTTCGACTACGCGGCCCCCACGTCGCTCGAGGAGGCCCTGGGCCTGCTCGCCGAGCACGGCGACGAGGCCAAGGTCCTGGCCGGCGGCCAGTCCCTGCTGCCGGTGCTCCGGATGCGCCTGAACGCCCCGGAGATCCTCGTCGACCTCGGGAAGCTCGCCGAGCTGACCGGTGTCACCGACACCGGGGACCACCTGCGCATCGGCGCGATGACGCCGTACTACGAACTGTTGAAGGACCCGCTCGTCGCCGAGCACGCGGCCGTCCTGCCGAAGGCGCTGGCCGACGTCGCGGACGAGCAGGTTCGCCACCGCGGCACGATCGGCGGCTCGCTCGCGCACGCCGACCCCGCGGGCGACACCGGCGCCGTCGCCCTCGCGCTCGACGCCACCCTGGTCGTGGTCGGGCCGGGCGGCGAGCGGCGGGTCCCGGCGAGCGAGTTCTTCGTCGACCTGTTCACCACCGCGGTCCAGGACGGCGAGATCCTCACCGCCATCGAGGTGCCCAAGCACACCGGATGGGGCGGGGCGTACGAGAAGTTCGTGCGCGTCTCCCACCAGTGGGCGATCGTGGCGGTGGCCGCGGTCGTCCGTGCCGAGGGAGGGACCATCACCGAGGCCAAGATCGGCCTGACCAACATGGGCTCGACGCCGCTCCGCGTGCCCGCCGTGGAGCAGGCGCTCGCGGGTCAGCCGGCGACGGCGGAGGCGATCGCCGACATCTGCGCCCGTGCCGGGGAGGGCACCTCGCCCCCATCGGATCTCAACGGAGACGCCGACTACCGGCGTCACCTCGCCGGGGTGCTCACCCGGCGGGCCGTGCTGAGCGCGGCGGGGGCGTGATCGCGTGGAGCTGACGCACTCCTTCACCGTCCCCGCCCCGCCCGAGCAGACCTGGGAGCTGCTGACCGACCTGAACCGGGTCGGCAGCTGCTTCCCGGGCGCCACCGTCAAGGAGGCCACCGACACCGAGTTCTCCGGAACGGTCAAGGTCAAGCTCGGCCCGATCGCCATGCTGTACTCCGGCTCCGGCACCTTCGTCGAGCGCGACGACGCAGCTCACCGCGCGAAGATCGAGGCCAAGGGCAAGGACCGGCGCGGCAACGGCACGGCGTCGGCGACCGTGACCATGAGCCTCACCGCCGAGGGCGACGGCACTCGTGCCGACGTGACCACGGACCTGCAGGTCACCGGCAAGCCGGCGCAGTTCGGACGGGGCGTCATGCAGGACGTGTCGGACAAGCTGCTCGGCCAGTTCATCGACTGCATCGAGCAGCAGCTCAGCGGTGACGAACCGTCCGACAGCGAGGCGGAGGCTGGCGGCGCGGCGGCCGCGGGGGCAGTGAGCGATGCGCCCTCGTCCGAGGCCAAGCCCGCCGCGGCCGGCGCCGCGCAGCCGGCCGCGGACAACCAGAAGCCGGCCGCGGACACTCAGCAGCCGTCCCCGCCGGCCGAGCCGCCGAAGCCGCCGCCGGCGCCTCCCCGGCCGCCGTCCTCGCCATCCAGAGCGCACCCGCCCGCCCCGCGGGACGAGGCTATCGACCTGGGCAACGTCGTCGGGCCGGTGCTCCTGCAGCGGTACGGCGGGCTGGCCGCCGTCGGGCTGCTCGGGCTGCTCATCGGCTGGCTCCTCGGCCGTCGCGGCTGACAGGTCCACCGCGGCAACGGTCGCCCACCGCTGCAGGCATGCCAACAGCGGTGGGCGATCGTTGCCGCACCGGGCGGCGGTCCGCGTGTCGGCCGCGCGCCGGGCAGACGTGGATGGGTGTCAAGTGCGTCCCCGGCAGATACGCTCGTGCCACTCGCACGCCGGAGGTGTCCTGAGAGCATGTCCGTCACCCTCGAGGCCGCTCGCACCGAGGTGATCCGGAAGGCGGCCGAGACGGCCGAGTCGCTGCCCGGGGCACCGCCGCCGGACCAGGCCGAGGAGCTCCTCGAGGGCTACTACCACGACGTCCTCACCGAGGACCTCCTCGCGCAGCAGCCCGCCGACCTCCTCGGCGCCGCCCTCGCGCACCGCAGCGCGGCACAGGTGCGTGCCCCCGGCGAGGCCGTCGTCGACGCCTTCACCCCGACCGCGCAGGACCACGGCTGGTCCACCGGCCGGACCGTGGTGGAGGTCGTCACCGACGACATGCCGTTCCTGGTCGACTCGGTGACCGCGGAGCTCGCCCGGCAGGGCCGTACCGTCCGGCTGCTCGTCCACCCCCAGCCCGCGGTCCGGCGCGACGGCAGTGGCGAGCTCGTCGAGATCGTTCGCGGGGCAGCGACCGCCGGCGTCGTGGGCGGGCATGCCCGCGGTGACCTCGTACGCGAGTCGTGGATCCACGTCCAGGTTGACGCCATGCCGCAGGACGAGCTGGACCGGTTGCTGGCCGCGCTGCGCCGGGTGCTGGCCGACGTCCGCGCCGCCGTCGAGGACTGGCCGACCATGGAGGCCTGCGCCCGCGACATCTCCGCCCTCCTCCTGCAGGACCCGCCTTCCGGCGTCGACACCGACGAGATCCGCCAGGCGCACCAGCTGCTGGACTGGCTCGTCGGCGGCCGCTTCGTCTTTCTCGGCTACCGCGAGTACCGCCTGCTGCGCGGCGCCACGCCGGACCAGGCGAGCCTGGAGTCCGTGGCCGGGTCGGGCCTCGGCATCCTCCGGGACGACGGCGCAGCCTCCACCAGCGCCCTGCCGCCGGCCGTGGCCCGCAAGGCCGCGGAGCCGCGGCTCCTCATCGTCACCAAGGCGAACTCGGTCTCCACCGTGCACCGGTCACGCCACATGGACTACATCGGCGTCAAGACCTTCGACGACGAGGGCCGGGTGAGCGGCGAGCGGCGATTCCTCGGCCTGTTCACCCCGACGGCGTACTCCGCGCCCGTCACCGAGGTGCCCTACGTCGCGGCCAAGGTCGCCCAGGTCTTCCAGCGCACCTCGTACAGCCCCCAGAGCCATCTGGGGAAGGACCTGCTCGCCGTCCTCAAGGCGTTCCCGCGCAGCGAGCTCTTCCAGGCCGACGTCGAGCATGTCACCGAGGTCGCGAACGCCGTCGTGCACCTGGAGGTCCGGCCGCGGACACGGCTGTTCCTCCGCAAGGACGACTACCAGCGGTTCACCTCCTGCCTGGTCTACATCGCCCGGGACCGGTACTCGCCCCAGGTGCGGCGCCGTATCGAGTCCCTGCTGCGCGAGGCGCTCGACGGCGAGTCCGTCCAGGCCAACGAGATGGTCACCGAGTCCTCGGTGGCCCAGCTCCACGTGGTCGTCCGGGTGCCGCACGGCCACGCCGTGCCCGACGTCGACCTCGCCGAGCTCGAGCAGCGCGTGGTCGCCGCCGCACGGACCTGGGAGGAGGACCTGGCCGAGGCCGCGGGCAAGACGCTCGGTGACGCCGGTGCCGCCCTGGCCACGCGGTTCGGCTTCCCGGCCGGCTACAAGGAGGACTTCACGATCTCCGAGGCCGTCGAGGACCTGCTCGCGCTCGAGGCGCTGCCCGACCGGCAGACCTCGCAGGTGCGCGTGCACCTGTACACGCCCGGACGTGTCGTCGGACGCCGGCCGGATCCCGAGGAGCGCCGCTTCAAGCTCTACCGGCGGGGCGAGGTGCCGCTCTCCACGGTGCTGCCGATCTTCTCCGGCCTCGGGCTCGAGGTGGTCGACGAACGACCGCACACCCTCTCCGCCGACGCCGGCGAGCGGGTATACCTGTACGACTTCGGCCTGCGGGCGCCGCACGCCGAGGCGTGGGCCGGGGATCCCGACGAGATCCGGGGGCGGCTCGAGTCGGCCTTCCATGCCGTCTGGGACGGGCGCGCCGAGGCGGACGGCTTCAACGCGCTCGTGCTGCTCGCCGGGCTCACCTGGCGGCAGGTCGTCATCATCCGCGCCGTGGCCGCCTATCTGCGGCAGACCGGCTCGGTGTTCTCCCGCGAGTACGTCGAGACCGCGCTGCAGGACAACCCGTCGCTCGCCCGGCTGCTCGTCGAGCTCTTCGAGACCCGCTTCGACCCCGATGCCGCGTTCGCCACCGGCCAGGACCGGTCCGCGGCCGAGGAGGCCATCGCCGCGCAGATCCTCGCCGGGCTCGACGATGTCGCCTCGCTGGACCAGGACCGCATCATCCGGGCGTTCGTCGCCGTCGTCCAGGCCACCGTGCGGACCTCGTACTTCCTGCCGCCCGGGCCGATCGACGAGGACAGGGACGCCGAGCACCGCCCGACCGTCGCGCTCAAGCTCGACCCGCGCCGCCTGGCGATGCTTCCCGAGCCGCGCCCATGGGCGGAGATCTGGGTGTACGGGCCCGAGGTCGAGGGGGTGCACCTGCGGTACGGTCCGGTGGCCCGCGGGGGGCTGCGCTGGTCCGACCGCCGCGAGGACTTCCGCACCGAGATCCTCGGGCTGGTCAAGGCCCAGGCCGTCAAGAACGCGGTCATCGTGCCGGCCGGCGCCAAGGGCGGCTTCGTCGGCAAACGGCTGCCGGACCCGACCGGGCCCGCGGGCCGCGACGGCTGGCTGGCCGCGGGCACGCAGGCCTACCGCCTCTTCATCTCCTCCCTCCTGGACGTCACCGACACGGTCGACGTCGGTGCGGACGGTACGTCCGGCGCCGTCGTGCCGCCGGCACGGGTGGTGCGCCACGACGGCGACGACCCGTACCTCGTGGTCGCCGCGGACAAGGGGACCGCCGCGTTCTCCGACGTCGCCAACGCCGTGGCGCGCGACTACGGCTTCTGGCTCGACGACGCCTTCGCCTCCGGCGGCTCGGCCGGCTACGACCACAAGAAGATGGGCATCACCGCGCGCGGCGCGTGGGAGGCCGTGAAGCGCCACTTCCGCGAGCTGGACCTGGACACCCAGTCCGAGGACTTCACCGTCGTCGGCGTCGGCGACATGTCAGGCGACGTCTTCGGCAACGGCATGCTGCTCTCCGAGCACATCCGGCTGGTCGCCGCCTTCGACCACCGGCACGTCTTCCTGGACCCCGATCCCGACCCGGCCACCTCCTTCGCCGAGCGCCGGCGCATGTTCGCGCTGCCCCGCTCCACGTGGGAGGACTACGACCGCGACCTGATCTCCGAGGGCGGCGGGATCTATCCGCGCACCGCGAAGGCCATCCCGGTCAGCGACCAGGTCCGCGCCCGGCTCGGGCTCCCCGACGACGTCACCCGCCTCACGCCCACCGAGCTGATCCGGGCGATCCTGACCGCGCCGGTCGACCTGCTCTGGAACGGCGGCATCGGGACCTATGTCAAGGCCACCACCGAGTCGCACGAGGCGATCGGCGACCGCGCCAACGACGCCGTCCGGGTGAACGGCGCGGACCTGCGGTGCCGCGTGGTGGGGGAGGGCGGCAACCTCGGCCTGAGCCAGCTCGGCCGCATCGAGGCGGCATGGCACGGTGTCCATCTCAACACCGACGCCATCGACAACTCCGCCGGCGTCGACTCCTCCGACCACGAGGTCAACCTCAAGATCCTGCTCGCCTCGGCCATCGCCTCCGGAGACCTCGAGGCGCAGGACCGGGACGAGCTGCTCGCCTCGCTGACCGACGAGGTGGCGGAGCGGGTGCTGCGCCAGAACTACGAGCAGTCGGTGCTGCTCGGCAACGCCCGCACCGTCACGCACGCGATGCTCGGCGCCCACAACCGCCTCATGCACTGGCTCGAGGAGCGCGGTGACCTGGACCGCGACCTGGAGTTCCTCCCCGGGGACGCGGAGCTGGCGCGGCGAGCGGAGAGCGGCGGCGGTCTGACCTCGCCGGAGTTCTCCGTGCTCGCCGCGTACGCGAAGCTCTCCCTCAAGGACGAGCTGCTGGCCTCGGACCTGCCTGACGAGCCGTGGTTCACCAGCGAGCTGCAGGGCTACTTCCCGGAGGTCCTGCAGGAACGGTTCGCCGCCGCGATGACCACGCACCGGCTCCGCCGGGAGATCATCGCCACCCGGGTGGCCAACTCGGTCGTCAACCGTGGCGGCACGACCTTCGTCTACCGCGCCATGGAGGAGACCGGCGCGGAGCCGGCCCAGGTGGCGCGGGCGTTCGTCGTCGCACGCGAGATCTTCGGGATCGCGGACTTCGTGCGGCGGGTGGAGGCGTTCGACAACGTCGTCGGCACCGACACCCAGGCGAAGCTCTACCTCGAGTTCCGCCGCCTGCTTGACCGTGCGGTGCGGTGGCTGGTCCAGCGCCACCCGGACGGCATCGACGTGGCCGAGGAGATCCTCCGGCTCGGACCCGCGGTCGCGACGCTCGTCCCAGAGGTCCCGAGCCTGCTGCGGGGTGACGCCCGCACCGGGTCCGAGGCCCGCCGCGACGAGCTCGTCGAGGCCGGCGTCTCGGAGGACCTCGCGCTGCATGCGGCCACGCTGGTCGAGCACTACGTGGTCCTCGACGTCGTCGCGCTGGCCGAGCGCAGCGGGAAGCCGCTGGACGCCGTGGCGAACGTCCGCGCGGCCGCCGAGGAGTACTTCGGCGTCGACGTGCTGCTCACCCGGCTGGAGGCGCTGCCGCGCGAGGAACGGTGGGACGCCCTGGCCCGGGCCGCGCTGCGTGACGACCTGTACGCCGTCCTCGCAGACCTCACCGCGTCGGTGCTCGAGGAGACCGACGACGCGCTCGACGCGGACGCCCGGCTCGCGGCCTGGGGCGCCGACCGTCCGGCGTTCACCGACCGGGTGCGGGGCGCGGTCGAGGGCGTCTCGCGGCTGGACGCCGTGGACCTCGCGCCGCTGTCGGTGGCGCTGCGCGCCCTGCGTGCCGGCGTGCGGTGACAGGCGGCCGTCCGCGCCGACGGCGCGTGGTCACGGAGCCGGGCGCCGGGCACCGGTCCGAGACTTGAGGCCCGCACGCTCGGAGGGGTCGAGGCCCGGTTCCCTGAGCCCGGTGAGCCGGGTCAGGTGCGCCGCGACCAGGACTCCGACGACGGCGATCGCGGCGGCCACCGCCGGGAAGGTCACGACCTCGAGCGCGACGCCCGCCAGGAGCGGCCCGATCGCCACGCCGGCGGTGCCGATGCCGCCGACCATCCCGAACACGTGCGCCTGCTCGGCCGTCGGGATCCGCTCGTACTCGATCGTCACGAAGGTGGCCGAGAACAGTCCCGCGCCCAGGCCGGCCACCAGCATGGCGGCGACGACGGCGGGCACCGGGGCGCGCAGCGCCAGCAGCACGAACGCCGGGACGAACGCGAGTGCCGCGGAGCCGGGCATGAGGATGCTCCGCCGCACGCGCCGGCCCACCAGGCCGGCGATGCTCGACCCGAGGATCGAGCCGATGCCGTTGGCGGTCAGGATCACCGCGAGCAGCCCCGGACTCTCCAGCACCCGCTGGCCGTACACGGGCGCCAGGACGCTGCCCCACCCCGCCAGGGCGACCGACAGGACGAACGAGACCGCCACCAGGTGCACGAGCAGCCGGTCGCCGCGCAGGTATGCGGTGGCGGTCCGCAGGGACGGGCCACGGTCACGGTTCTCGTCACGGACCGACGGGAGGAAGACCTGGACGGCCAGCCCCGAGGCGATGAACGTCGCCGCGTCGACGACGAGGGCCCAGGGCGCGCCCACCAGGCTGATGACGGCGCCTGCCAGTGGGGCGCCGATGACGTTGGCGAGGTGGAGCGAGGCGAGGTAGGGACCGCTGACGGCGTCCGTCGTGGTCCGGGCGAGGTCCGCGGTGCGGGCGAGGAGCACGAAGCTGGCCGCGACGGCGGGCGTGCGCAGGAACCCGTTGACGGCCACGAGGACGAGGAGGACGGGGTAGTCGATCCCGGTCGTCGCGTGCAGCACGGGGACCGCCAGCACGGCGACGCCGGCGAAGACGTCCGACAGGACCCGGGTGGCCCGCGGACCCAGACGCCTGACGAACGCACCGGCGACGAGCGAGGCGGCCGCGACGGCGAGGAACTCGCAGGTGGCCGCCAGCCCCGTCATGGTCGTGTTGCCGGTGATCTCGAAGACGAACCACGGCAGCGCGACCAGGCTCATCGCGCCACCGACTGTCGAGACGACGTTCGCCACGATCAGGACCACCAGCGGGGCCCGGCGGGCCGGGGGAGCGGATGGCACGCGGTCAGTTTACGGCGTAAACGCATACAGTGTAAACGTGACGAGTCGGGACGAGATCGTCGACGCCGCGATGGCGATCTGCGAGGAGGTGGGCGTCGAGGGCCTGTCGATGCGCGTCCTGGGCAGGCGCATCGGGACCTCGGCGATGGCCGTCTACCGGCACGTGCCGAACCGGCAGGCCCTGCTCGATGCGGTGGTCGGCCGGGTGCTGGCCGGTGTGCCGCTGCCGGAACACGGGATGCCGTGGCCGGAGCGCCTGCGGACCGTCGCGCACGGGCTCCTGGACGCGGCCGTCGCGCACCCGAGCGTCTTCCCGATGGCCCTGCGCCGGTCCTACGTCGCGGACGAGGCGATCGCGGTCATGACCACCATGTACGGGATCCTCACCGACGCCGGCGTGCCGGCCCGTGACCTGCCACGCCTCGAGCGCATGCTCAGCACCGCGCTGCTCGGTTTCGCGGTGACCGCGAGCAGTGGCGGGTTCTGGACCACGGACCCGGACCTGGTCTCCGGTCGCCTGGTCCTCCCGGACGGCGGGTCGCCGGCGGCCGACGCCGACCCGGACCGGTGGCGGGCCGAGCTCGACCGGAACGTGGCGGACCTGGTGCGGCTCGTGGAGGGCGCGGCCGCGGCCTGACCGGCGACGCGTTCGTCAGAGCACCACCCAGCCCGCGAGCGCGGCCACCACGACGACGGCCCACGCCGGCACCTTCCACGCGGACAGCGCGACGAAGGCGCCGGCCGCGATCGCCAGCGCGACGGCGGAGGTCACCCCCTCGGTGAACACCGGGTCGTACAGCGCGGCGGCCAGCAGGCCGACCACGCCCGCGTTGACGCCCATGAGCGAGCGCTGCGCGCGCGGGGCCCGGCGGAGCCGTTCCCAGAAGGGGAGCGCACCGAGGATCAGCAGCACCGACGGCAGGAACACGGCCACCAGGGCCATGCCGGCGCCGGCGAGCCCGTTCGGCGGGGACTGAGCGACGGCGCCGAGATAGGCGGCGAAGGTGAACAGCGGGCCGGGCACCGCCTGGGCCGCCCCGTAGCCGGCGAGGAAGGTCTGGTCCGCGACCAGCCCGGTGGGGACGGTCTCGGCGCGCAGGAGCGGCAGCACGACGTGCCCGCCGCCGAAGACCAGCGAGCCGGCCCGGTAGAACCCGTCGATCAGGCGGACCGCGCCGTCGTTCGTGGCGGCCGCCAGCGCGGGCAGGGCGGCGAGCAGCACCGCGAAGAGTCCCAGGCACGCGAGGGCGGTGCGGCGACCTACCGGGACGGCGAGGCGGTCGCCGTCGTGCCCGGTGGGCTCCGGCCGCAGCCAGAGCAGGCCTGCGACTCCCGCGGCGAGGATGACGAGCACCTGCCCGACAGCGGACGGCAGCAGCAGGGCGAGCGCCATGCCGGCCACGGCGATGGTGGCCCGCTCCCTGTCCGGCGCGAGTGACCGCGCCATGCCGAGCACGGCGTGTGCGACGACCGCGACGGCGGCCGCCTTGAGGCCCTGCAGCCAGCCCGAGTCCGGTGCCGCGCCGAGGGCCTGCACGCCGAGGGCGAAGGCGACGAGCAGGACGGCCGACGGCAGCGTGAAGGCGGTCCAGGCGGCCAGCAGCCCGCCGATCCCGGCCCGGTGCAGGCCGATCGCCATGCCGACCTGGCTGGACGCCGGCCCGGGCAGGAACTGGCACAGCGCCACGAGGTCGGCGTAGGACCGCTCGGTGAGCCACCGCCGCCGCTCGACGAACGCCGACCGGAAGTAGCCGAGGTGGGCGACGGGCCCGCCGAAGGAGGTCAGGCCGAGCCCGAGGAAGGCGGTGAAGACCTCCCGCACGCTGCCGCGGGCGCCGGGTTCCGTGCCCGGCATCAGGCGGGCAGCAGCTCGGCGAGCAGGGCCTCGACCCGGCCACGGATCTCGTCACGGACGCGGCGGACGACGTCCAGGTCCTTCCCGGCCGGGTCCTCGAGCTCCCAGTCCTCGTACCGCACGCCGGGGAAGAAGGGGCAGGCATCGCCGCAGCCCATGGTGATGACGACGTCGGAGGCGCGGACGTCCTCGGCGGTCAGCACCTTGGGCCGCTCGGCGACGATGTCGATCCCCTCCTCCGCCATGGCCTCCACGGCGACGGGGTTGATCCGCTCGGCCGGCATCGACCCGGCGGAACGGACCTCGACGCGGCCCTCGGAGAGGGCCGTCATGTAGCCGGCGGCCATCTGCGAGCGGCCGGCGTTGTGGACGCAGACGAACATGACGCTCGGACGGTCGGTGCTCACGCGGTCTCCTCAGGTGCGGTTGGCGGGCAGGGTGACGCGGGGCGCGAGGTTGTTCACCCGCTGCTCGATCTCGGTGAAGGTGGCGTCGAAGACGGCCGCCGTGGCGTCGTGGCCGGGGTTGGCCACGGACCAGTGGACATCGATGGGCAGGTCCAGCTCCTCGTGCGCGCGGTCGCACACGGTCACCACGAGATCACCCTGGGCGTGCACGTCGGCCACGTGCCGGGGCCGCGTGCGGCCCAGGTCCAGCCCGTGCCGCTCGGCGACGGCGACGGCGCCGGGTGCGGTGGCCGGTGCCGGGCGGGTACCGGCGGAGGTGGCGGGGACGGCGCTGGCGGTGCGCCACAGTGCCGCGGCGAGCTGGGAGCGGGCGGAGTTGCCGGTGCAGACGAACAGCACCCGCGGCGCGGTACGGACGATCGGCCCGGAGAGCAGGTCGAGCACCTCGGGCACGAGCCGGAGGTAGGACCGGCGACCGTCGCCCTCGGACCGGCCGCGCCTGACGAGCCCGTTGCGCTGCAGGATCTTGAGATGGTGGGCGAGCAGGTTCGAGGTCATCCCGAGCGCCTCGGCGAGCTCGCCGGGGGAGGCGTCGCCGAGGGCGAGGGCGTCCACGACCCGGAGCCGGCCCGGGCCGGCCAGCGCCGCGTGCAGGGCCGCACGCTTCTGGACAGATGCCTCAATAGTCATTGAGATAACCATCCGCCGTGGATGGGGCAGGCGTCAAGCTTCACGCGGGTAGCCTGGCTCGGTGGCTCTGATCGATGCCGCCTGCCGGCGCGGCGCGCCGTGACGGGCGCACGGACCTCGTCCGGCCACGATCCCAGCGGCGGGCGGCCGCGGCTCGGTGCGGTCCTGACGGGGCTGTGCGTCACCGAGATCTGCAGCTGGGGCGTGCTGTACTACGCCTTCCCGGTGCTGGCGCCGCGGATCAGCGCGGACACGGGCTGGACCACGGCGTCGATCACGGCGGCCTTCTCCGCGGCCCTGGTGGTCTGCGCCCTGCTCGGGGTGCCGGTCGGTCGGCTGCTGGACCGGCGCGGACCGCACGCCCTCATGACGGTCGGGTCCGTGCTGGCCACCGGCTCGGTCGTCCTCGTCGCGACCGCGCCGACCCTGCCGGTGTTCGTGCTCGGCTGGCTGCTCTCCGGCATCGCCATGTCCGGTGTGCTGTACCCGCCGGCGTTCGCGGCGCTCACCCGGTGGTACGGGCCGCGGCGCCTCACCGCGCTGACCGCGGTGACCCTCGTCGCCGGCCTGGCCAGCACCGTCTTCGCGCCGCTGACGGAGGCGCTTGCCGGTCTGATGACGTGGCGGGAGGTCTACCTCGTGCTCGCGGTCGTGCTGGCGGTGGTCACGATCCCCCTGCACGCTGTCCTGCTGCGACGTCCGTGGCCGTCGGACGGGCGCCGGGAGCACGCGGCCGACGGTGGCGACGCGACCTACGCCCGCGCGATCGTGCGCGGCCGCCCGTTCTTCTTCCTCGTGACCGGGATGACCTGCGGCGCGCTGGCGATGTTCGCCGCGCTCATCAATATCGTCCCGCTCCTCGGCGAGCGCGGCGTCTCCTCCTCGCTCGCGGCGTGGACGCTCGG
Source organism: Georgenia alba (assembly GCF_042665525.1). NCBI lineage: Bacteria > Bacillati > Actinomycetota > Actinomycetes > Allobogoriellales > Allobogoriellaceae > Georgenia > Georgenia alba. Next base: position 277,142 of record NZ_JBHTCQ010000001.1, on the reverse strand, counting down.
GATCGGCGGCGTCGGACAGGTCGTGGGCCGTCTCTTCTACGCCCGCCTCGCGCGTGGCACCGGCGTGCGTGCCCGCACCCTCGCCGTGTTCGGTCTCATCGCCGTCACGACGCTCGCGTTCGCCGTCGTGCCGGGCCACGCCGCGTGGTTCCTCACCGTCTCCGTGCTCAGCGGCGTCGGCCGGGGGATCGCGACGCTGCTGCAGGCGACCGCGGTCACGGACCGGTGGGGTCCGCGCGCCTACGGCCGCATCTCGGGGGTGCTCGGCGCGCCGATGCTGGCGGCCAGCGCGCTGGCCCCCTGGGTCGGTGCCGGCCTGGCGGACGTGCTCGGCAGCTACACCGCCATGTACTACGTGCTCGCCGGCCTCGCCGTCCTCGCCGTGGTCCTGCTCGCCGCCAGCGTGCCGCCACAGCGGCCCGGGCGGCGCGGACTCGGGCTGCCCGCCGGTCGCTCCGGATAAAGGCCTGGCCACATGACCGGCAGCGCGGTAGGTTCTCGCTCTTGCCGGTGCCGGCGAGGAACGGGTGACCAGGGCCCCGCACCGTGCACGTCTAAGCCACTCGATCCACGGGAGCCTTGCCGTGTCCGAGCTCGAGCTGCAGGCCGAGAGCCGTCACCACGACCGCGTCCGGGACGTGCTCGGCGACATGCGCCGGGCGACCGTCCAGCGGCTCGGGATGTTCGAGGCCGACTACAACGAGGGAACGAAGAACCGCGGCAAGGGCGACGTCGGACCGGACCATCACCTCGGCTACTCGATGGCACGACGCGGTGTCGAGCGCCTCGAGCAGCTCGCCGACCGGGACGTGCCGATGTTCTTCGGCCGGCTCTGGTTCACCTCCGGATCGGACTACCACCTCGGCCGGATCCACGTCGCCGACGAGCGCGACCGGTCGCGCCCTCTCGTGGTGGACTGGCGCGCGCCACTGGCCGGGCGGTTCTACCGCGCATCGGTGCATGCACCGCTGGAGGTCACCCGGCGGCGACGCTTCGGGTTCCAGGGCTCGGTGCTGACCGGGTTCGAGGACGAGGACCTCTCGGCCGGCGAGGAAAGCGGCTCGGAGCTCCTCGCCGCCGAGATCGAACGGCCGCGCACCGGACCGATGCGGGACATCGTGGCCACGATCCAACCCGAGCAGGACGAGCTGATCCGACGCGACCTGGACACCACGGTCTGCGTCCAGGGAGCACCGGGGACCGGGAAGACGGCGGTGGGGCTCCATCGCGCCGCGTGGTTGCTCTACACCTACACGCAGCGGCTCGAGCGCAGCGGGATGCTCGTGGTGGGGCCGAACGAGAACTTCCTCAGGTACATCGCCGACGTCCTGCCCACGCTCGGCGAGATGGCCGTCTGGCAGGTGACGGTCGACCGCCTCACGGGCGCCGCCGACGCGCCCGGCCGAGATGCCCCGGAGGCCGCCCTCATCAAGCATGACGCGCGCATGGTCCAGGTCTGCGAGCGGGCTGTCTGGAGTCACCTCGGACACATCGACGAGCCGCTCGTGGCACCCTACGAAGGGATCCGCTGGACACTCGACGTCGAGGACATCACCCACGCCGTCGACCGGGCCCGAGCCGGGACCCGCACCTGGGAGGACGGCCGGAAGTCACTGCAGCGGGCCGTCCTGGACCGCCTGGCCCGCCAGCGTGAGACCCGCATCCGGCAGCCCGCGGACGGCCGGTGGGTGACCGCGATGAAGCGTCATCCGGTGGTCAAGCTGTTCTTCGACGCCGCGTGGCCGCGGCTGACCGCCAACCAGGTGCTGCGCAGGCTGGCCACGGACGCGGCGTTCCGGCGCGAGGTCTGCCGCGGGGTGCTCTCCGGCGACGAGTCCGAGCTGCTGCGGAGCATCAGGACGGGGGCCAAGGCCTCACCCGCCGATGTGCTCCTGCTCGACGAGGTGCAGGGGCACCTGACGTCCCTCGAGCCGGACAAGACGTACGGCCACATCGTGGTCGATGAGGCGCAGGATCTCTCGCCGATGCAGTGCCGCGCGATCGCGCGGCGCAGCGCCGCGGGGTCGCTCACGGTCCTCGGTGACCTGGCACAGGGCACCACGCCGTGGGCCGCCGAGGACTGGGGGAGCCAGATGCGCCACCTCGGTCACGAGGAGGCGGAGCACACGGACTTGACGATCGGCTACCGCGTCCCCGGCGCGATCATCGACGTGGCGAACCGCGTGCTGCCGCACCTGGGGGTGGCTGTGGCCCCCGCACGGTCCCTCCGGTCGGAGGGCTCCGTGGACGTCGTGCGGTGCGACGACGTCGTCACGGCGGCCGCCGACGCCGTCGAGGAGGCGCTCGCGGCGGAGGGGCTCGTCGGCGTCATCGCCCCCGCGGGCGTCCTCGGGGCCGTCCGGTCCGTCGTACCCGCGAACGAGCGTGTCGAGCTGGTGCCGTCGGGTCTCGCGAAGGGCCTGGAGTTCGACCACGTCGTGCTCGTCGAGCCCGCCGAGGTCGTGGCCGCCTTCGCCGACGGCGCGGAGGTGCCCGGCGCCGGGCTGCGCCACCTGTACGTGGCGCTCACCCGCGCGGTGTCCCGGCTGACGGTCGTCCACGCCAAGCCACTGCCGACCGAGATGACCGGCGCGGACCTGCCGAGTCCGACCAGGGCGTGAGCGCCGCCGGCTCCGCGGTCAGAGCACCCGGATGAACGTCGGGTCCGAGTGCCAGATCTCGCGCTCCGAGAGCGGGTTCTCGTAGTCCCACGCGGCGACGTAGTTGCCGTCGCCGGTGTAGATGCCCACGTGCCCCGGGTACCAGACGAGGTCGCCGGGCAGGGCCTCGCTCTCCGAGACCTCGGTCCCGGCGTAGGCCTGGTCGTCCGTGGTCCGCGGCAGCTCGACGCCGACCTGCGCGTACACGTACTGCGTGAAGCCCGAGCAGTCGAAGCCGCCCGGGGACTCGCCGCCGTAGACGTACGGCGTCCCGATGTGCTGGCGGGCGATCTCCAGCACGGAGGCGCGCGTGGCGTCGACGCTGTCCCCGCCGGCCGGCTCCTCGGACGGGGCAGAGCCCCCGGTGGAGGGCGCAGCGCCGGAACCGGCCGGGATCGCGAGCTGCTGCCCGACGAAGATGAGCGCCGAGGAGTCGAGGCCGTTCCGCTCGACGATCGCGTCGACCGTCGTGCCGTACTCGGAGGCGAGCGCCGAGACGGTGTCCCCGGAGGCGACGGTGTGGGTGGTGGTGCTGCCGGAGTCCCCGGACCCGGTCGGAGTCGCGTCGGAGTCGCCGGAGCCGGAGCTGCCGCCGTCCTCCTCGCCGCTCGGGATCGTCAGCTGATCGCCGACGTAGATGATCGCGGACGAGTCGAGCTCGTTCGCCTCGAGGATGGAGGACGTGCTCACGTCGTACTGCGAGGCGAGCTCGGAGACGGTGTCGCCCGAGGCGACGGTGTGCGTCGTGTCGGCCGAGGCGGTGGGCGCCGCGATCGTGATCGCGACGCCGGTCGTGGCGACGGCGAGGGTGCCGCGCCGCAGCACGGCCGCCTCGGACGAGGTGAGGCGGAAGTACGCCGGGACGGACTCGGTGCGGTGACGCGGGCGTGCGGACTGTCGGACGAGCATGGACTTCTCCTTGTGCCGACGAGGAGCACCAGGCGTCCTCGCCCCTGCCGATCTCCCCTCGAAGAGCGCTGTCGGTGGCAGGGCGCGACATCCGACTGCGCACTTCCCTGGAGGGCCCGGGAAGCCCGTCGACCGTAACGGATGTTACGAATGAGTCACAAGTGGCAGACGCGCGGCACGGGTCAGCCGTGATGGAAGTGGGTCGTGATATCGGCGCGATCGCGCCGAAGGGTCACAGCGGTTCGCCCGAGCGGCCGTGCTGCAGACCTGTCGGGATGCCGAGACGCACCGGTTCGGGCGCTGCGGGTCCGCAGCACCCGCCGTCGGAACCGGCGACGACGGGCTCCCCGTCGGCGTCGAGGTCGGGTGCCGCCGTCGAGCACACACCCGTCTCCGGCAGCTCGAGCTCCACCTGCCGGGCCGCGTCCGCGTCACCCGCGAGATGCGCCGCGATCGAGCGGACCTGCTCGTACCCGGTGGCCAGCAGGAAGGTGGGCGCGCGCCCGTAGGACTTCATCCCGACCACGAAGAAGCCGGGCTCGGGATGGGCGAGGACGTCCGCACCGTGTGCCGGCACAGTCCCGCAGGAGTGGTGCTCGGGATCGATGAGGGGCGCCAGCCTGCTCGGTGCCTCGACGCCGGGATCGAGGTCGAGGCGGAGCTCGCGGAGCATCCCCAGATCGGGTCGGAAGCCGGTCGCGCCCGCCACGGTGTCGACGGCCAGGGTGTGCAGCCCGTCGGGACCGTCCAGCACGACGGCGAGACCTCCGCCGTCGTCCGGCTCGAGGGCGTGGACCGTCACCGAGGTGAGCAGCTCGACGTCGCCGTTCTCCACGGCCTGCCGCAGCCGGGAACCGAGGGCGCCGCGGGCCGGCAGGCCGTCGGCGTCGCCCCCGCCGTAGGTCCGGGCCGGTGAGGCGCTCCGGATCGCCCAGGTGATGCGGGTGCCGGGCTCGGTCCGCGCGAGGTCGACCAGGTTCAGCAGGGTGTTCGTGGCGCTGTGCCCGGCGCCCACGACGAGCACGTGCCGGCCGGCGACCCGGGCGCGGTCACAGCCGAGGACGTCCGGCAGCGGTCCGAGCAGGTGCGGCGCGAGTGCCGGGTCGTCCTCGCCGGTCGCAGGTAGCCCCGCGACCCCGAGCGGGTTGGGGCGCGTCCAGGTCCCGGAGGCGTCGATGACCGCGCGGGCGTGGTGGTCCACCACCCGTCCGTCGACCGTGGTGCGCACCAGGAACGGGCGGTCCTCCCGTCCCCGGGAGTGGGTCTTGTCCAGGCCCGCGCGGCTGACCGCGACCACCCGGGCGTCGGTGACGATCCGGTCCCGCAGCTGCGGCGTCGCGGCGAGCGGCTCGAGGTACTCGGCGAGGATCTGCCCGCCCGTGGGAAGCCGGGTGGGCGCGGGTGCCCTCCATCCCGTCGGCTCGAGCAGCCGCCGTGCGGCTGGGTCCAGGTTGATCTGCCACGGGGAGAACAGCCGGATGTGCGCCCATTCCCGGACGGCGGCACCCACCCGGTCGCCGGCCTCCAGCACGAGCGGCTCCAGGCCGCGTTCCAGCAGGTGCGCGGCAGCGGCGAGCCCGACGGGCCCTGCACCGATGACGATGACGGGGAGCTGGTCGAGTGGGTGGTCGTGCGGTGCCACGAGGCCTCCTGGAAGAGCGGTGTATCGATGAACGTCGATACAAGCACAGTGGCCCACTGATCGACGATTGTCAATCGATGCGCCATACTCGGTGCCATGACACCGACACCGGCCGCCGTGCTCGACGGCAGCGAGGCCGCGACGCCGTCACCGTGCTGCATCCCGCTGTTCCGCAAGCCGCTCGACGACGCGGAGGCCGACCGGCTGGCCGCGGTGTTCAAAGCCGTCGCGGATCCGGCACGGCTGCGCCTGCTCTCACTCATCGCCGCGCACGAGGGCGCCGAGGCCTGCGTCTGCGACCTCACCGAGCCGCTCGACCTCTCCCAGCCGACCGTCTCCCACCACCTGAAGATCCTCGTGGACGCCGGTCTGCTGACCCGCGAGAAGCGCGGCCGCTGGGCGTACTACGCGGTGGTGGGCCCGGCGCTGGAGGAGCTGGGATCCGTGCTGGTCGCGAACCGGGCCCGGTAGCGCCCACGGCTCTCGACGCGCGGCGACGGCGGAGCGTCCCTAGGGTGTGAGACGACGTGCCGGGCGGACCGGGCCCGGCGGAGCCGGGACGGGGGCCGCATGGAGTCCGAGATCACCCTGACGGTCGACGGCGAGCCTCGCACGCTGACCGTCGACCACCGCACGACGCTGCTGGACGCGCTCCGTGACCACCTCGACGTCACCGCTCCGAAGAAGGGCTGCGACCACGGCCAGTGCGGCTCGTGCACCGTGCTGCAGGACGGTCGCCGCGTCACCACCTGCCTCTCCCTCGCTGTCGCCCAGGACGGCGCGGAGATCGTCACCGCGCACGGCCTGGGCGACCCGGAGCGCGGCCTGCACCCGATGCAGCAGGCCTTCGTCGACACGGACGCCTTCCAGTGCGGGTACTGCACCCCCGGCCAGATCTGCTCCGCGGTCGGGATGCTCGAGGAGATCCGCGCCGGCGCGCCGAGCGTCGTCACCGAGGACCTGACGGACGCACCCGAGCTCACCGATGCCGAGATCCGCGAGCGCCTCAGCGGAAACCTGTGCCGGTGCGGGGCGTACGTGAACATCGTCGCGGCCGTGCGGCAGGCCGCCGGGTCGGAGGGGCGCCCGTGAGACCGCTGCGCCACGTGCACGCCGCCGACGCCGCGACCGCCGTCGCCACCGTCGCGCAGAACCCCGGCGCCACCTTCCTCGCCGGCGGCACGAACCTCGTGGACCACCTCAAGCTGGGCGTACGCGAGCCGGACCTGCTCGTCGACGTCTCGCGCCTCCCGCTGGACACCGTCGAGGAGCAGGACGACGGCGGGCTCGTGGTGGGCACCAACGTCCGCAACGCCGACCTCGCCGCACACCCGACCGTCCGCCGGCGCTACCCGATGCTGTCCCGCGCGCTCCTGACGGGCGCCTCCCCCCAGCTGCGCAACCTCGCCACCACCGGCGGCAACCTGCTCCAGCGCACCCGGTGCGTCTACTTCCAGGACGTCACCACCCCGTGCAACAAGCGCGAGCCCGGCACCGGCTGCTCCGCCGTCGGCGGTCACACCCAGCAGCACGCGATCCTCGGCGCCTCGGAGGCCTGCATCGCCGTGCATCCCTCCGACATGGCCGTGGCGCTCGCCGCCCTCGACGCGGACGTCCGGCTGCTCGGACCGGAGGGCGAGAGCACCGTGCCCGTCACCGACCTGCACCGCCTGCCCGGGGACCACCCCGAGCAGGACACCGTCCTGCGGCGCGACCAGCTCATCACCGCCGTCCGCATCCCCGCACCGCCGATGGGCGCACGGTCCACGTACCGCAAGGTCCGCGAACGCAGCTCGTTCGCGTTCGCGCTCGTCTCGGTCGCCGCCGAGGTGGTGGTTCGCGACGGCCGGATCGACGGCGCGCGGGTCGCTCTCGGCGGCGTCGCCCACAAGCCGTGGCGGGCCCGGCGGGCCGAGCAGATCCTGCTCGGCGCACCGCCCACCGAGGAGACGTTCGTGGCCGCCGCCGACGCCGAGCTCGAGCAGGCCACGCCGGTGGCCGGGAACGAGTTCAAGGTGCCGATGGCCCGCGGGGCGCTGGTCGCGACGCTTCGCGAGCTGACCGAGGGGGCCGCGTGACGGAGACCTTCACCGCCCGCGCGGTCGGCACCTCCACCGCCCGGCTCGACGGCCCGGTCAAGGTGTCGGGCACCGCGCGCTACGCGTACGAGCAGTCCACGGACCGGCCCGCGCACCTGTACCCGGTGCTCGCCACGGTGGCCCGCGGCACCATCACCGCCATGCACACGCAGGACGCCGAGGCCCTCGACGGGGTCCTCGCGGTCCTCACCCCGTGGAACGCCCCCAGGCTCGCCGACACCACGAACCGGGACCTCACGGTGCTGCAGTCGCCCGAGGTCGACTTCCGCAACCAGATCGTCGGCGCCGTGATCGCGACCAGCCCGGAGGTCGCCCGCGAGGCCGCGTCGCTGGTCCGCGTCGAGTACGACGAGAAGGAGCACGACGCCGAGTTCCGCCCGGACCACCCCGAGCGTTACGCCCCGGAGGACGCCGACGCCGCCGCCGGTGACCTGGACGCCGCCCTCGCCGCAGCCGAGGTGGTGGTGGACCAGCGGTACTCCACGCCCGAGGAGCACAACAACCCGATGGAGCCGCACGCCACCGTTGCCGTGTGGGACCCGGACGGTCCGCTGCTGACCCTGCACAGCTCGACGCAGGGGACGCACGTGGTCCGCAAGAGCCTCGCCCCGGTGCTGGGCCTCGAGCCGGAGCAGATCCGCGTCATAGCGCCCTACGTGGGCGGCGGGTTCGGCGCGAAGGGCGCCCCGCACGCGCACGACGTGCTCGCAGCCCTCGCCGCCCGGGTCCTGCCTGGCCGGGCGGTGAAGTTCCCGGTGACGCGGCAGCAGTCGTTCGTGTTCGTCGGCCACCGGCCCGCGACCGCGCAGCGGGTGCGGCTCGCCGCCCGGTCCGACGGCACGCTGACCGCTGTCGCGCACGACTCGGTCTCCTCGTCCGCCCGGATCGGCGAGTACCTCGAGCAGGCGGCGAGCACGTCACGCACGATGTACGGCGCGTCCGTGCGGCACACCAGCCACCGGGTGGTGCCGCTCGACGTGCCGGTGCCCTTCTGGATGCGGGCGCCGGGCGAGGCCCCCGGCATGTTCGCGCTCGAGGTGGCCATGGACGAGCTGGCCGCCGCGACCGGCGTGGACCCGGTCGAGCTACGGGTGCGCAACGACCCGCCGCGTGACCCGGACACCGGCAACGCCTGGACCTCCAGGCGCCTCGTGGAGTGCCTCCGCGAGGGCGCGGACTGGTTCGGCTGGGAGGGGCGGGACCCGGCACCGGGCACCCGGCGGAACGGCGAGTGGATGGTCGGCACCGGCGTCGCGAGCGCGATGTACCCGCACAACCTCATGCCGGGCACCAAGGCCTCGGTCCGCTACGACGGCGAAGGCCGGTACACCGTCCGGGTCGGTGCGGCCGACATCGGGACCGGCGCCTGGACCACCCTCGCGCTCATCTCCGCGGACGCCCTCGAGGTGCCCGTCGAGCAGATCGCCATGGAGATCGGTGACTCGGCGCTCCCGCCGGCGAGCGTCGCCGGCGGCTCCTCCGGCACGAGCTCCTGGGGTGCGGCGATCGTCTCCGCGGCCCGGACCTTCCGCGACCAGCACGGACCGGACCCCGCACCAGGCACCGAGGTCACCGCCCCGGCGGCGGACCGGGACACGTTGGAGGGTCACACCGCGCACTCCTTCGGCGCGCACTTCGTCGAGGCGTGGGTCCAGCCCGAGACGGGCCAGGTCCGCGTGCCCCGGATGCGCAGCGTGTTCTCCATCGGTCGCGTCGTCAACCCACGCACCGTCCGCTCCCAGTTCCTCGGCGGCATGACCATGGGCCTGTCGATGGCGCTGCACGAGCACAGCGTGCGCGACCCGCGCTTCGGGCACGTCGTCACCCAGGATCTCGCCACCTACCACGTGCCGGTCAACGCCGACGTCGAGGACATGGACGCGCGCTGGCTGGACGAGGTCGACGACCGGGCCACCCCCATGGGGTCCCGCGGCGCCGGCGAGATCGGCATCGTCGGCGTGGCCGCCGCGGTGGTCAACGCCGTCCACCACGCCACCGGGAGGCGAGTCCGGGACCTGCCCGTGACGCCGGCTCGCCTGCTCGGCGCCTGAGCCCCGCCGGTCAGCCCCACTGCGGCGAGGAGGGGAGCTCGGCCCGTGCCGTGCGGGGCCGCAGCGTGGCGGGGGCCGGGAACGGCAGCCGGTAGATCGTGACCTCGACGTTGATGTCGCCGTAGTCCTCCGTCTGGACGGTCACGGCGTCGGTGCTCACGCTGGTGATGCGGACGTCACGGACGGCGCCGTCGTGCCCGTCGTCAGGGGGGAGCTCGAGCTCCCACGGCTCGGCCAGCCACCGCAGCCCGCGCTCCTCGAGGGTCTCCTCCGCGTCGAGCCAGTCCCGAGGGGTCGGGTCCTCGCGGCCGAGCAGGTCGATGACGACGAAGTCCTCGCCCTCGGGCCTGATCCACCCGAGGCGCTCGCCGTCCTCTCGTCGGTGCTCGATCCAGTCACGCACGGCGCCGACGCTACGTGCCTGATGGACCCCAGTCACGGCGATTTGCGCGCACCTCCCGAGCGTGACGTCTCCTGCCTCGACCGGCGCCGGTCCGGCGACGCGCCCGTCTCCTGAGCGTCACCGGGCCGCCAGCGCGGCGACCTCCTCGGCCGTGAGCGCGCCGGAGTGCACCTGCAGCTCGTCCACGGCGCCCTCGAACGGCGTGTCCCACCAGTTCACCCCGAGGCCGAAGGTGCCCTCCGCCGTCGTGAAGACGTCCGGGAAGCCGGTTCCCTCGTGCACCACCTCGCCGTCGACATACACCCGGACCTCGCCGTCGGCGACCGTCAGCGCCAGGTGCGACCACTCGCCGGACGGCAGCTGCAGTCCGGTGTCGCCGTCGTAGTACGGGTCGACGCCCGACCACACCATGGTGTTCCCGCCGACGCCGTCGTGCCCCACCGGCAGCAGGCTCACCCACGAGTTCTGGTCCCGGGCCCCGAAGAAGGTCGTCGTGTATGGCGTGAGCGCGTCCGGCCTGACCCACAGGGCTACGGAGTACGCGCCGGAGGAGATCAGCCCGTCGGGGAGCCGGACGCCGCTCGTGCCGTCGAGCAGCACGGCGTCGCCATGGACGCCGCTCGCGAACTCGAGGGCGCCCCCGTCGCCGTCGATCCGCTCACCGGTGACCGTGCCGGGACTCAGCCGCTCCGCGGCCTCCGCCAGGTCGCCGTCGAACGGGTAGTGCGCCACCAGGCCGGGCTCGGGCTCGGCGAGCACGGTGACGGTGAACGTGACCGGCACCGTGACGGTCCCCTTGGTGACCTCGGCGGTGAGGATCACGACGGCGTCGTCCGCTCCGGCGGGCGGGCGCGTGACCTCGCCGCTCGGGCTGATGACATCCGGTGCGCTGGAGGTCCAGCTGATGCTCGCGTCGTGGGTGCCGCGGGTGGGCAGGTCGAGGTCCGCGACGACGGCGTCGGTGTCGCCGAGGGTGAGGTCCTCGACGACGGCCTGGACCACCGCGTCGTCGGTCATCGGCTCGACCTGGCTGCCCCACAGGGACACGCCGGCCTCGGAGAGCACGCTGAAGGTGACCACCCAGTTCGAGGAGGTCGGGTTCCACTCCCGGGAGAACACCCCGTCGTACGTCTGGTCCCCGAGGGTGAGGCGGGCGCGGTTGTCGCCCATCCGTTGCCACCGGCCCTCCACCGCGCCGCTGACGGCGCCGTTCTGCGTCAGCGTCACGGTCTGCGCGCGGGTGACGTCGGCAGAGATCGCCTTCCCGTGGTTGATGAAGCGGTAGTCGCCCGCGAGGTCGCGACGCTGGATCCGCTCGTGCGCCGCGCCCGCGTACCGGTACGGCGCGACCACGGGCCACCCGCGGTCGTTGAGGTACGTCTCGTGCACACGGATCTCGTGCCGGTCTCCCTGACCCGGGAACCGGGTGTGGAAGATGAGGAACGTGCGGCCCGTGTCCGGGTCCCGGTAGGTCGTGTTGTGGCCCGGCGAGACGTAGCCGACACCCGGGCCGGTTCCCGGGTCGCCCACCTCGCGCTGGAAGAGGTGGTTGCCCATGAGCTTGGTGCCGAACGGCTCGATGGAGGCGTCGTCGAAGATCGGCTCGTCGGGGTCGGCACGGACCTCGCGCATGTCGTTGCCCTCGGCGTCGTAGTACGGACCCGCCGGATGGGTCGCCCGCGCGACGCGCATGTTGTAGCCGCCGTCCACGGCGAGACCGCCGAAGGACAGGTACAGGTAGTAGTAGCCGGTGCCGGGGTCGTACTGGATGGTGGGGCCTTCGATGCGGGCGTGGTTGCCGCCGGTCAGCCGCGTGCCGTAGCCCTGGCCGGGCTCGGGCAGGCCGGTCTCCTCGTCCATCTCGAGGATGAAGACGCCGCCCGAGTAGGAGCCGTAGACCATCCAGAGGTTCCCGTCGGCGTCGAAGAACGTGTCGGGGTCCACGACGTTGGGATGCACCCGGGCGTCGTACGGGGTGCCGTCGTCGCTCGGACCCTCACCCTCCCGGTGGCCCGAGCGCAGGATGATCCCGAGGTCCTCGTAGGGGCCGTCCACGTCGTCGGCCACCGCGACGCCCATCGCCGAGCGGGGCGAGTCGCCACGGCAGGCGTTGTAGTACATGTAGTAGCGGCCGTCCTCGAGCCGGGCCACGTCCGCCGCCCACAGCGTGTCCGCCTCCGCCCACTCGAACGTCTCGGCGAGCTCGGTCGTCACGTCCTCGAACAGCGGGTTGTCCGGCGTGACCAGGTCCGCCATGAGCTCCCAGCGCATGAGGTCCTCGGTGCGTGCCGCGGCGAGGTGGGAGCCGAAGACCCACAGCTCGTCGCCAGAGGTCACCAGGGACGGGTCGTGGACCGAGGCGTCGGCGAACTCCGGCGGGGCGGCAGCGCGCGACGGCGCGGCGGTCGCGGACGGGGCGCTCAGACCGCCTACCGCGACCGCTGCGGCGGCGAAGACCCCGATCGTGCGGGCGCGGGACATGCACGGACTCCTTCGATTCGTCGTCGAACGAGGGAGGGGTCTCGTGGCACAACAGCGACGCGCCACAGGGTATATCGATGTAGAGCGGGACGAGAGCGGTTTCCGCTCTGCGGGACGCCCGCGAGGTCAGAAGTCGAAGAGGTCGCCCAGGAACGACTCCTTGCGGCGCCGACGGCGGTACCGCGGGTCGCCGTAGTAGCCGTACTCGTCGGGGGAGTCGGCGGACCCGAATCCGAAGCGCCGGCGGGGCGGGTAGGCGGTCTCCGGCGGGTAGACCGACGGCGGGGCCATCGGTTCCGGGGCGGGCCGGCGCGGTGCCGCGGGCGGCGGCTGCTGCGCGGCCGGGTCCGGCGGCGGTGCCTGGGCCGGCCCGTACTCGTCGAGGCTGCGGTCGATGATCTTGTCCAGCTCGCCGCGGTCGAGCCACACGCCTCGGCACGTGGGGCAGTAGTCGACCTCGATCCCCTTGCGCTCGGACATCACGAGGGCGGTCTGGTCGTTGGGGCACTGCATCGGGGCTCCTTCGTGGGCTGTGGGTGGAACGCACGGTACGGCGTGGAGGTTCCGGCCCGATCGCCTCAACGGTAACGCGGCGCCCCGGTGGACCCGCCGCGCCGCCTCCCAGGATGTGACCCGTCGCACGGCTGCGCGCATCGGTTCCGCCCGGTGCCCCACAATGGTGATGACGAGACCCGAGGAGGTTCCCGTGCGTCGTACGAACGACACCCGCCCGACCCGCGCCGGCCGGTTCGCCGTCGCGGCCGCGTCCGCCGCCCTGCTGCTCGCCGGCTGCTCAGCCGGAGACGTGGGTGAGCAGCTGGGCCAGGCCGTCGACGAGGCGAACTCCGCCGTCGAGGACGCCCGCGACCAGCTCTCCGGTGAGTCCCCCGAGGCGCGGGCGCTCGCCCAACGCGCCATCGGCACCGCCACCGACGCGATCGCGGCCGCCCGCGAGGCCGCCACGTCCGACGCCGCGGACGCGGAGGTGCAGCGCGCCCGCACGGCCCTGGCGGACGCTCGGGACCAGCTCTCCGCCGCGACCGACGCCGTCGACGGCCCGGCGCGCGACACCCTCGAGGCGCTTGCCGACGAGGTCCAGAACCTGGCCGACCAGCTCGGCGCCTGACCACCCACGACCCTCGGAGGCGTCATGGCACTGCCGCAGGACGACAACCCCAAGTTCGCCGCATACGCCCACCCGGAGCGGCTGGTCAGCACCATGTGGCTGGCCGAGCACCTCGGAGAGCCGGGTCTCGCCGTCGTCGAGTCCGACGAGGACGTGCTGCTCTATGAGACCGGACACATCCCGGGTGCGGTGAAGGTGGACTGGCACACCGAGCTCAACGACCCGGTCTCCCGCGACTACGTCGACGGTGAGGGCTTCGCGCGGCTCATGTCCGCGAAGGGCATCACGCGCGAGTCCACCGTGGTCATCTACGGCGACAAGAACAACTGGTGGGCGGCCTACGCGATGTGGGTCTTCACCTTGTTCGGGCACCCCGACGTGCGGCTCCTCGACGGCGGCCGGGCCGCCTGGCAGGCCGAGGGCCGGGAGATGACCACCGACGTGCCGGCACCCGCGGGGGCCGACTACCCGGTGGTGGAGCGGGACGACACCCACGTGCGGGCGTACAAGGACGAGGTCCTCGCCTTCCTCGGCGGCCAGCTCGTCGACGTCCGCTCGCCGCAGGAGTACACCGGCGAACGCACCCACATGCCGGACTACCCGCAGGAGGCGAGCCTGCGCGGCGGGCACATCCCCGGTGCGCGCTCCGTCCCGTGGGCGAAGGCCGCGAACGAGGACGGCACGTTCAAGGACCGGGAGGCGCTGGAGGCGATCTACCTCCGGGAGCAGGGGCTGCGGCCGTCCGAGCCGGTCATCGCCTACTGCCGCATCGGTGAGCGCTCGAGCCACACCTGGTTCGTGCTGCAGCACCTGCTGGGCTTCGCGGACGTCAAGAACTACGACGGCTCGTGGACCGAGTGGGGCAATGCGGTGCGCGTGCCGATCGCCGTCGGGGAGGAGCCGGGGGAGGTCCGCGGCCGATGACCGCCGACGCGACGACGGCCCTGCCGGACGGCTTCGCCGCGATCGTCGAGGACTTCAACGCGGTGCCCGAGCCGGAGCGGCTGCAGATGCTGCTCGACTTCAGCCGGAGCCTGCCGGCGCTGCCCGAGCGGTACGCCGACCACCCGGAGCTGCTGGAGCCGGTGCCGGAGTGCCAGTCGCCGATCTTCGTGATCGCCGAGGTCGAGGGCAGCGGCGACGACGCCCAGGTCCGCCTGTTCTTCTCCGCGCCTGAGGAGGCGCCCACCACCCGCGGGTTCGCCGGCATCCTCCACGAAGGGCTGGACGGGCTGAGCGCGGCGGACGTGCTGACGGTGCCCGCCGACGTCTCCGAGCAGCTGGGTCTCTCCCGCGCGGTCAGCCCGCTGCGGCTGCGGGGCATGGCCGGGATGCTCGGCCGGATCCAGCGGCAGGTGCGGGAGAAGTCCGCCGGCTGAGCCGGGCACACCGCGTGGCTCCGGCAGTGCTGGTTCACGGGGGCGTCACACGCATCTGGTAGATACGACGGTGTGACATCCGAGACCGTGGCGGGACCGACCGGCGAGGTGGCCGACGTCGTCCGCATCCTGCACCTGTCCGACACCCACTTCCTGGCCGAGGGGCGGCACAACGGCGTCGACACCCTCGCCGCGACCGAGCGGGTGCTGGCAGCCTGCTCCGAGCTGGAGCCGCCGGACGTCGTCGTGGTCTCGGGCGACGTGTCCGAGGACGGCACCCCGGAGTCCTACGAGCTGGCGCGTTCGGTGATCGGCTCCTGGGCGCACGGCGTCGGCGCACCGGCGATCTTCGCGGTCGGCAACCACGACCGGCGCGCTCCCTTCCGTGCGGTCCTGGGCGACGGGCACCTCGCCAGCTTCTCGGACATCCACGGTGACGCCGAGGAGGTGCGCCACGGCCCCCGCACGGATGCACCGGTGGACGGCGTCTCGATCCACGACGGCCTGCGCGTGGTCACCCTCGACACCTCGGTGCCCGGCGCCGGGCGCGGGGAGCTCGCACCCGCCTCGCTCGCCTGGCTGCGTGAGGTCCTGGCGGAGCCCGCCCCGCGCGGCACCGTGATCGTGCTCCACCACCCGCCGCTGCACCCGGCCACCCGGTTGCACGAGGCGATCCGGCTGCGCCGTCCCGAGGCCCTGGTCGAGGCCGTGACCGGCACGGACGTGCGGGTCATGCTCGCCGGGCACTACCACCACGCGATGACCGGCGTGCTGTCCGGCATCCCGGTCGTCGTCACGCCGGGCGTGACCAACCGGACCGAGACGCTGGTGCGCTACGGCACCGAGCGTGCGGTCCGCGGGAGCGCCGCGACGCTGGTCGAGCTCGGCCCGGGTGCGAACCTCACGGTGACCCCGCAGGTGGTGACCCACCTGCAGGACGGTGAGCCGGTCCTCTACTTCGACGAGGCCGCGGTCGAGGCGCTCATCCTGGACCAGCCGGCCTGAGAGGGTCCGGACGTGCTCAGAGCTCGCCGACGTCCACGGCCTCCATGGCCTCCAGCCACGGGAGCGGGTCGACGGTCTCGCCGTTCTGGTGGATCTCGAAGTGCAGGTGCGGTCCCGTGGAGTAGCCGTTGTTGCCGACCCCCGCGATGATGTCGCCCGCGTCGACCGCCTGACCCGTCTGGACGTAGACGTCCTCGGGGTACATGTGCACGTACCAGCTCTCCACGAGCGCGCCGTCGATCTCGTGCTCGATGATCACGAGCATGCTGGAGCGGCCCTCGATGCCCTCGCCGGCGTGGGTGACGACGCCGTCCGCGATGGCGTGGATCGGCGTGCCGATCGGCGCGGAGTAGTCGGTGCCGGTGTGCATGCCGGAGCCGCCTCCGAGGGGGTGCTGCCGGTAGCCGTAGCCGGAGGTGTTGCGGTACGTGCCGGCGGCGAGGGGCATGATCACCTCGGGCTCGTCGACCATGGCGGCGACGGTGCCGTCGGCGCCCGCGCTCGACTCCTCCGGCAGTGCCTGCCGGGCGCTGGCCCGGGAGGCGGCGCGCACCTCCGCGAGGCGGCTGGACAGCGGTGAGGCGGCGAGGGTCTCCGGCGTCCGGGCGGTGGCCGCCGCCTCGTCGAGGACGTCCAGCGCGCTCGGCTCCGTCCGGATCCGGGTCTCGGGCTGCGGCGCCTCCGCCTCGGCCCGTGGCGCCTCCGCCTCGGCGTCCGCGCTGATGAGCGCGGTGCCGGCGGTCATGAAGCCGAGGGAGAGGAGGACCCCGGCCTTCGCGAGCAGGGCGCGACGGGTCGCCGCAGGGGCGCCCGGTCGTCGGGGCGCCTGCGTCTCGCGGCTACCGGCCATGGGCCTGTCCTCCAGGTCGAGCCCGGCCACGAGGAGGGAGGGTCGCTCGCGGGGTCCGGGCAGGAAGCGTCGCGGCACAGTACGCAGGCGCAGCCGCGGATTTCCATGATGTGGGCCACGACGTGAACGGATTCACAGACCGCGACGACGGCGATTCCACGCGGTCTGCGGTCCGCGCCGGGCGTCGTCGAGAGCGGCGAGACGGCGCGCCGGCCTCGCCGTGCGCCCACCCGGCCGGCTCACTAGCGTGCCCGTATGGACGGCTCGGACGAGCGCGAGCGGTACCGCCGCGGGCTGCCGGACCACCACGACCCGACGTCGGGCATCGGTGGCGCGCCGCGGGCACGCAGCGCGCTCAGCCTCCGCCTGATCCTCGCGGACGTCGGCCTGGTCGCGGGGATCCTGCTCGCGGTGTGGGCCTGGCGCATCGGCGCGCCGTGGCCGTTGGTGGTCCTGCCTGCGCTGCTGGCGGTGACCGCGCTGGTCGACCTCGTGGTGGTCATCCGCCGCAAGCGCCGCGGCGAACCCGGCTGAGCGGCGACAGCGTGCGGCAAACTGCTTGCGCGGAGCCGCGCCGTGCGGTGCGATGAAGACATGGACAAGCCCGCCGGCACCGTAGCCGGCACAGTTGCCGGCCCACCCGGCCTCGCCGAATACGCCACGCAGTCGCCCTACTCGGACCCGGGCGCGCACAGCGCTGCCGTCGCCGCGGTCGAACCCGACCCGGCGAGCCTGCACCGGGCGGCCTGCTCGGCGGTCGTGCACTACCGGGCCGGCTCACCCACGCTGACCGACGAGCAGCAGCACGACATCGACCGCCGCTGGCTCTCCGCCGTCCTGGACGCCGCCGCCGAGCGGCAGGCCGGACCGCTGGAGATGCCGCGCGACCTGCCGCGGCAGGTCGCCGGGTGCTGCCGCGACCACACGCTGCTCGCGGTCTCGGTGCTCCGTGCCCACGCGATCCCCGCCCGCTCCCGGATCGGGTTCGCCGGCTACTTCGAGCCGGCCTTCCATGGCGACCATGTCGTCGTCGAACGATGGGACGCCGATTCCGGCCGCTGGGTGCGGTCCGACCCGGAGCTCGACCCGGCCGACTTCGACTTCGACGTCCACGACATGCCCACCGGGCCGGGCGCCCCGTTCGAGACGGCCGCCGAGGTGTGGCGGGCCATCCGGTCGGGAGACGCCGACCCGACCACCTACGGCGTCAGCGGGACCGAGCTCATCGGCAAGGACCTCGTACGCGACTACGTGATGCTCGAGCTCGCCCACCGGCAACGCGACGAGCTGCTGCTGTGGGACCTGTGGGGGCCGCGGCTGATCTGGGCCGGCGGTGAGGTCACGGCACGCGCCGTCGCCGCGGGTGTCCCCGGCGCCGACATGGAGCCCGAGGCCTTCGACGCTCTCGCGGACGAGCTCGCCGCCCTGCTGGTGGCGGCCGACGCGGGCGACGTCGGCGCCGTGGCGGAGCTGGCCGCGCGCTACAGGTCCGATCCTCGGCTGCGGCCGGGCGAGCGGGTGGTCACCCTCTCGCCGTCGGGCAGGGCCGGGGTCACGGACCTGCGGGACCGGACGACGGCGTGGGAACGCTGACCCTCAGCGGCCCGCGCGCCGCTTGACGGCCAGCATCAGCGCGCCGACGGCGAGCAACGCGAGGGCGGCGATCCCCAGCGCGCCGCCGACGGAGCCCGTACCGGTCTCGGGCAGGGCGCTGAGCGGCGGGTCCGTGGCGTCGTCCGTGGGTCCCGCGGCGGCTTCGTCGGTCGGGTCCGCCGTCGGGCCGCCGGTGGGCTCCGCCGTCGGATCGTCCGTGGTCGGCTCCTCGGTGGCGCCGTCGGTCGGCTCCTCGGTCGGATCGTCGGTCGGCTCCTCGGCGAGGGGCTCCGTCGTGAGCGCCCAGTTCTCGACGAAGAAGTCCGCCGGGTCGATGACGCCGCGGCCGGACGCCCAGTCGACCAGGAGCTGGCGGATCTCCAGCAGCTCGTCGTAGACCACCGGGGCGTCGGCCACGTGCGGGAACGCCCCGCCGCCGGACTGCCGGTAGTTGTTGATCGCCATGACGAACACGTCGTCGTCGGCCACCTCGCCGCCGTCCGGGTGGGACAGCGCGACGATGCGCTCCCCGACCGGCCGGGAGACGTCGATGACGTACTCCAGCCCCGAGATCGCGTCGTAGTTGTAGTCGGGCACGCCTTCCGGGCGGTCGTCGTACACGGCGTTGGTGCCGGACTCGGGATCGAACTCGGCCCCGACGTCGGTCTGGACGAAGTACCGCGCCGAGTACTCGAGGTAGTCACGCAGCTGGGCGCCGGTGATCTCCACGCCACGGAGGGTGTTCTCGTAGATGTACAGCCCGGCGATGTCCCGGATCGTGACGTCGCCCTCCGGGAAGACGGCCGTCCGGGAGAACGGGGACGCCTGGGAGATGACCGGGACGCCCTCGTGCTCAGTGCCGACCAGTGCCTGCTCGACCGTCGTCTGCTGCACGTGGTTGATGAAGTCGATGATCGGCGTGTCCTCGTAGCGGGAGGTCTCCGCACGCAGCTCCGTGACCGACTCCGCGACGGGCGTGTTGACGTACTCGACCGTGGTGTCGTGCTCGTCCGCGAGCTCCTCCAGCACGGCCGGGTCGTCCGCCGAACCGCTGCCGTAGTGGTTGACCACCGCGGGCGGCGCCTGTGCCCAGTCGACGTCGAAGCCGCCGTCTCCGTCGGCCACCAGGCTCAGCGTGGTCTCGGTGACGCTGCCCGCCCAGTAGCTCGGCTGGGTGATGAGCACCTGCTCACCCTCGACGTTCTCCACCACCGTCTCCGGCATGTCCTGGTGGCTGTGCCCGGCGACGAGCACGTCGATGCCAGGCACCATGCGGGCGATGTTCCCGGCGACGTCCTCGTTGAGGTCAGCCGGGTCGTAGGCGGAGTCGGCGACGGTGCCCTGGCCGGTGTGCGCGACGACCACGACGACGTCGGCCTGCTCCTGGACCTCGGGCACCCACTGCCGGGCGGCGGTCACCATGTCCTGGAACTCCAGCACGCCCTCGACGTGCTGACGGTCCCAGATCCGCACCCCGGGCGTGACCAGGCCCAGCACGCCGACGGTGACCTCCTCGCCGTTGATCTCGCGGTCGATGAGCGTGTAGGGCTCGTGGTACGGCTCGCCGGTGGCGACGTCCACGACGTTCGCCGCCAGCAGCGGCATCTGCAGGTCCTGCTCGTACGTCTCGAGCATCTCGAGGCCGTAGTTGTACTCGTGGTTCCCGACCGCCTGGGCGTCGTATCCGATGAGGTTGAACGCCTGAGCCATCGGGTGGGTCGTCGTCCCGTCGAGGACGCCCTGCGCGCCGTCGCCCATGCCGTAGTAGTAGGTCAGTGGCGTGCCCTGGATCGCGTCGCCGTTGTCGACCACGACCACGGACTCCTCGCCCTCCCGCTCGCGGACCTCGTTCACCACGGTCGAGACCCGCGCCAGCCCGAGGGCTTCGTCTCCCTCGTACTCCGCGCCGGCGAAGTAGTCCCAGTTGTAGACGTGACCGTGCGTGTCCGTGGTGGCCAGCAGCGTCAGCTCCACCGGGTCTGCCGGTGGTGCGGTGGCCGCCGTCGCGGACGGGGCGAGCGCGGCGGTGAGACCGGCAGCGAGCAGGGCGGAGAGCAGGCGACGGCGCATGGTTCCCTCGGGTCAACGGGCACGGACGATGACGCGCACTGTAGAAGAGGTGTGTGTCAGAGCTGTGACAGGTCCGGAAACGTTCGGGGTCGGCTCAGGTGGCGCGGACAACGCGCTGCTGCACGTGGGGCCCTCAGCGCGCGGCGCCGCGTCCCGCCCGGAGGCCCGAGAAAAGGCACCCGCCGAGGAACGTGCCCTCCAGCGAGGCATACCCGTGCATGCCGCCGCCGCCGAACCCGGCGACCTCCCCGGCGGCGAAGAGCCCGGGCAACGGCGCGCCGTCGGGGCGCAGCACGCGGCCGGCGAGGTCCGTCTCGAGGCCGCCGAGCGTCTTGCGGGTGAGCACGCGCAGCCGGACGGCGATGAGCGGCCCGGCGGCCGGGTCGAGGAGCCGGTGCGGCGGTGCGACGCGGATGAGCTTGTCGCCGAGGTAGCTGCGGGCCCCACGCAGAGCCGTGACCTGCGGGTCCTTGGAGAACGGGTTCGCCATCTCCCGGTCGCGCGCCACCACCTCGTGCTCCACCTGGCCCGGGTCGAGCGGTGCGTCGGGGGCGAGGGCGTTCATGCCGGCCACGAGCTCGGCGAGGTTGTCGGCCACCACGAAGTCCGCGCCGCGGTCCAGGAACGTTTGCACCGGCCCGGGTGCGCCTGCCCTGAGCCGCTCACCGAGGAGCCGGACGTCCCGCCCGGTCAGGTCCGGGTTCTGCTCCGAGCCGGACAGCGCGAACTCCTTCTCCACGATGGCCCGGGTGAGCACGAACCAGGAATGACTCTGGTGGCTCACCCGCTCCGTGCGCAGGTGTCGCAGCGTGCCGAGGGTGTCGAAGCCGGGGTAGTTCGGGGCGGGGAGGCGCCGTCCGGCGGCATCGAGCCAGAGCGACGACGGTCCCGGCAGGATCCGGATGCCGTGGCCCGGCCACACGGGGGAGTGGTTCGCGATGCCCTCGGTGTAGTGCCACATCCGGTCCCGGTTGATCAGGCTCGCGCCGGCCGCCTCGGCGACGCCCAGCATCGAGCCGTCCACGTACGCCGGGACGCCGGTGAGCATCTCCTCCGGCGGGTTGCCCAGCCGCTCCGGCCAGTACTGGCGGACCAGCTCGTGGCTTCCGCCGATGCCGCCGGAGGCGACGACGACGGCACCTGCCCGCAGCGCGAAGTCGCCGATGACGTCGCGTGCGGACGCGACGCCGCGGGCCGTCCCCGAGGGCGCGAGGACCGAGCCGGCGACGCCGTCGACGGCACCGTCCGTCGTCGTGAGGCGTTCGACGCGGTGGCGCATCGCGAGCCGGACGCGTCCGTCCTCGACCGCGGCGCGCACCCGCCGGACGAACGGCTCCAGCAGCCCCGGGCCGGTGCCCCAGACGATGTGGAACCGCGGCACCGAGTTCCCCGGCCCGGTGGCGCCGTGCCCGCCCCGCTCGGCCCAGCCGACCACGGGGAAGAACCGCACGCCGAGCGAGTGCAGCCAGGCGCGCTTCTCCCCGGCGGCCCACTCGACGTACGCCTCCGCCCAGCGGCGCGGCTGTGCGTCCTCGCGCTCGCGGTCGAAGGCCGCCGTGCCCTGCCAGTCCTGCCAGGCGAGGTCCACCGAGTCGCGGACTCCGAGGCGCCGCTGCTCGGGCGAGTCGACGAGGAAGAGCCCGCCGAAGGACCACCATGCCTGCCCGCCGAGGTTCGCCAGATCCTCCTGGTCGACGACGATGACCCGCTTCCCGGCATCGGCCAGCTCGGCGGTGGCGACGAGCCCGGCCAACCCGTGCCCGACGACGATGACGTCGGCGTCATGTGCGGTCATGCGGTGATCCTGCCAGGCGCAGCAGCCGGAACTCGTGACGGCGGAGCAGCCGAAGCATCACCTGGGCCGGCCGCGGGAACGCGGCCCGTCCGGCCGCCGTCGGGTAGTCCTCGACGGCGACGACCGGGTACACGTTCGCGCCGCGGATCACCTCGCACCGGCCGGCCGCCACGATGTTGCGGTACCAGCTCACCTCCGGGCCGTAGGTGAGCTCGGCGACGAACCCCTCCGGCACCCGGGCGAGGATGAGCGGCGTCTCGTACGTCCTCCCGGACCTCCGCCCGACGTGCCGGACAAGCCAGAACGGCCCGCGTCCGGACCGGGCCGCACGCGTCGTCGCGCGGTTGAGGGTGTTCTTCAGGAGCCAGAGGTACCGCTGCTTCACGCCCACTCGGTCACCTTCGCAGCGTGGGCCCGCCCTGACCAGGGCCCGACGCGCGGGTGGCCGGCAACGCCGCGGCTGTCGATAGGGTCGACCTCGGGAAGACCAGAGAGCAGGAGGACCATGATCAGGGTCGCCATCGTCGGCACCGGCAACATCTCCCCGTCCCACGTCCGCTCCTACCAGGCCTTCGCCGACCGCTGCGAGGTGGTCGCGCTGTGCGACATCGTCCCGGAGAAGGCCGAGGCGGTCCGGCGCGAGTTCGGCCTCGACGGCGCGGCGGTGTACGCCTCGCACGGCGAGATGCTCGCCGCCGGCGGCCTCGACCTGGTGAGCATCTGCACCCCGCCCGGCACGCACGAGCAGATCAGCGTGGACTGCCTGGAGGCAGGGGTGAACGTGCTGTGCGAGAAGCCCATGGCGCCCTCGCTCGCCGGGTGCGACGCGATCCTGCGCGCCGAAGAGGCGTCCGGGAAGCTGTTCTCCTCCGTGGCGCAGAACCGCTACCGCGACGACGTCGCGCGGCTCAAGTCCGCCGTCGACTCGGGTCTCGCCGGGCCGGTCTCGCACGTGCAGGTCGACTCCGCCTGGTGGCGCGGGCTGCCCTACTACGACCTGTGGTGGCGCGGCACCTGGGAGCAGGAAGGCGGCGGCTGCACGCTGAACCATGCGGTGCACCACATCGACCTGCTGCTGTGGCTGCTGGGCGCCCCGGAGTCCGTGACTGCCGTGCTGACCAACGCCGCGCACGAGAACGCCGAGGTCGAGGACCTCTCGGTGGCGGTCCTGTCCTACGACCGCGCCTTGGCGACGATGACCAGCTCCGCGGTCCACCACGGTGAGAACCAGCAGATGGTCGTGCAGGGCAGGGAAGCGAGCATCAGTCTGGCCGGCGACGTGGTGGCCGAGGTCTCGCAGCCCAACGGCTTCCCGGCACCGGACGGCAACCGCGAGCTCGTCGAACGATTGACGGCGCTCGCGCAGGGGGTCGAGCCGCTCGCGCACACCGGGCACCAGGGACAGGTCGACGACGTCCTGACCGCGCTGGAGACCGGACGCCGCCCCGCCATCGACGGCCACGACGGACGCCGCACCATCGAGCTGATCACGGCCATCTACCAGGCCGGCATCGAGCGCCGGGCCGTGGACCTGCCGCTGTCCGCCGACTCTCCCTACTACCAGGCGGGCACGCTCACCGAGCGGGCGCCGCGGTTCTTCGCCAAGTCCGCCTCCGTCACCGACCAGGCAGGCTCCATCAGCGTCTCCGGCGCCACGGAAGGGAACTCATGACCGAGCAGGCGGCATCCGCGACGGCGTCGGGGGACGGCGGCACCTACGCACCGGCGCCGATCCCCGACCCGGTGGTGGGCGAGGGCGAGTTCGTCTTCGCCGCGATCGGTCTGGACCACGGGCACATCTACGGCATGTGCCAGGGGCTGATCGGCGCCGGCGCCACGCTGAGGTGGGTCCACGACCCGGACCCGGCCAAGGTCGAGGCCTTCGTCCAGCGGTTCCCCGGCGTGCGTGCCGCACGGTCCGAGGCAGAGGTCTTCGAGGACCCGGACGTCCGGCTCGTCGCGGGCGCGGCCGTCACCTCGGAGCGCTGCGCCCTGGGGATCCGGGCGATGGAGGCCGGCAAGGACTACTTCACCGACAAGGCGCCGCTGACCACCCTGGAGCAGCTCGCCGACGCCCGGGATGCGGTGGCCCGGACCGGCCGCAAGTACGCCGTGTACTACTCCGAGCGCGTCCACGTCGAGACGGCCGTGTTCGCCGGCCAGCTCATCGAGCAGGGCGCCATCGGGAAGGTCGTGCAGGTGGTCGGGTTCGGCCCGCACCGCCTGAACGCCCCCAGCCGGCCGGAGTGGTTCTTCCAGAAGGAGAAGTACGGCGGGATCCTCTGCGACATCGGCAGCCACAACGTCGACCAGATCCTGCACTACACCGGCGCCACCGACGCCACGGTCTCCTTGAGCCAGATCGCGAACTACGCCAACCCCGAGCACCCCGAGCTCGACGACTTCGGCGACGCGAACCTGGTGACCAACACCGGCGCCACCGGGTACTTCCGGTGCGACTGGTTCACCCCGGACGGGCTGCAGACCTGGGGCGACGGCCGCATGTTCATCCTCGGCACCGAAGGGTTCATCGAGCAGCGCAAGTACATGAACATCGGCACCCAGGACGGTCCCGGACACCTCTTCCTGGCCAACGGCGAGCAGGAGACGCACTTCGAGGTCGCCGGCAAGGTCGGCTACCCCTACTTCGGCCAGCTCGTGCTCGACTGCCTGGAGCGCACCGAGAACGCGATGACCCAGGATCACGCGTTCAAGGCCATCGAGATCGCCATCACCGCGCAGAACGAGGCCCGCGACCTCACACCCGGCGGCCGCGGGACGACCTGAAGCCGACGACCCCATAGCCTCGGTCCATGAGCGACGGCGAGGTCCTGCGGATCCCCGCCTTCGCCCGCTACTGGAGCGGCGACGCCGCGGCCATGTTCGGGTCGACCATCACGGTGGTCGCCGTCGACGTTCTCGTGGTGAACGTCTTCGAGGCGTCCGAGTCGCAGGCCGGCGTGGTCCGCGCGGTGCAGTTCCTGCCGTACCTCCTGGTCGGGCTCCTCGCCGGTGCGCTGGTGGACCGGTGGCGGCGCAAGGGCGTCCTCGCCGCGACCTACGCGCTGCGCGGAGCGCTCCTCCTGGCCGTGCCGATCCTCTGGCTCACCGGCCACCTCACGCTGTGGGTGCTCGCGGTGGTGCTCTTCGTCGTCGGGGTGAACGCGGTGTTCGGGGCGGCGGCGAACCAGTCGTTCCTGCCCTCGATCGTCCCGCGCCGCTCGCTGGTGGCCGCGAACGCGCGGATCGGGCAGAGCGGCACGGTCGCGACGACCACCGGCCCGGCGATCGGTGGTGGCCTGGTGAGCTGGATCGGCGCGCCGTTCACCATCCTGGTCGACGCCGTCACCTCGCTCGTCGCGGCGGCCTGCGTGGCGTCGATCGACGTCGAGGAGGAACGTCCGCACCGGTCCGGCCGGCCGCACCTGCTTCGCGAGATCGGTGCGGGCCTGAGGTTCACGTACCGCCACCCCACCCTGGGACCGCTCGCCGTCTCGACCCACGTGTGGTTCGTCGGCAACAGCATGGCGGTGACCGTCTTCGCGCTCCTCGCGCTGCGGGACCTCGGGTTCTCCGGCCTCGCCTACGGCACGGTGCTCGCGGTCGCCGGGGTCGGCGGATTCGTCGGAGCGCTGCTGGCGACACGCGTCGGGAGATTCCTCGGCGAGGGCAACACGATGCTGCTGGGCCGGGTCCTGACCCCGGTGGCCTGGTCGTTGGTCGCCGTGGTGCCCGACGCCGGCGTGTCGGCCGTCGTGCTGGCCGGGCTCGCGCAGGCCTGCTACGGCTTCTCGCTCGGCGTCGAGGAGCCGAGCGAGATGGGTTACTGGCAGGCCGCCACCCCGGGACACATGCTCGGACGGGTGAATGCGACGAGGCGCTCGGCGAACCGCACCATGGCGGTGGTCGGCTCGCTGGCCGGTGGTGTGCTGGCCGGTGCGGTGGGCTATCGGGAGACCCTGTGGATCGCCGTCGGGGTCTTCGTGGCGGCGGTCGCGGTGATCGCGTTCTCGCCGTTGCGCGGTGCGCGCGCCGACTGACGCCGGTCGCCACGAGGTGCCGGTCCGCCAAGAGCGTGAGGTCTCACGGCCGGGAGAGGGTGTGGCGGCCGGGAGCGAGGCTGCGGGTCAGGCCGGGGAGGTCGACGACGGCCTCGGTCCCGACGGGTACGTCGACGTCGATCCGCAGGGACCCGTCCTCGTGACGCCAGTGCACGGCCAGCCGCCCCTGTGGCGTCGTCACGTGACCGGACGCCCACGCCAGATGGTCGGTGACGGCCGGTGCCACGCGAGCGCGCCGCCACCCGGGCGACAGCGGCTCCAGCCCGACGACGCCGGAGTACAGCCAGTCCTCGACCGTCCCCATGAAGTAGTGGTTGCGCGAACGTGACTCCGGCCGCCAGTGCTCCCACATCGTCGTCGCGCCCTGCGCCACCCAGAAGCCCCAGGACGGGAAGGTGGTGCGGGTGGCCACCGTCCACGCGACGTCGGCATGGCCGAACCGGGTAAGCACCGGGAGCAGGTGCTTGGTGCCCAGCGCGCCGGTGCTCAGGTGGTGGTCGCGCTCGCGCACGTCCGCCGCCAGCCGGTCCGCCACGCGCCGGCGCTCGGACGCGGGCAGCAGGTCGAACGCGAGCGCGAGAACCGCGGGGGTCTGCCGGTAGCCCAGCCCTTCGTCCGCCGTCGAGCGGACGGCGGCCGTGTCGGCGTCGTAGAACTCCGTGACGAACGCCGAGCGGAACCGGGACGCGGCCGCCTCCCACTCGGCATCGTCGTCGCCGAGGACCCGGGCGATCCGGGCGGCCACCTCGCACATGCGGGCCACCATCGCGGTCGCGGCGATCCGCGTGTCCTCCGGCCCGTTGCCGCCACGGACCGATGTCTCGGGGCTGAGGTAGTCGGTCAGCGTGGAGTCGGCGACCTCGTCGGGCCACCGCGCCACCTCGAACCGGAGGTAGTCGCGCGCGTCCGGCCACACCTCCTCCAGCACCCGCCGGTCGCCCCGCTGGCGATAGACCTCCCACGGCACCAGCAGCAGCGCCGCGTGCCACACCGGCGCGGGTGACCAGTCCAGGGTCCACCCGCCGCACGGCGCGATGACCGCGGGCGCGCCCTCGCCGTGGCGGGACGCGGCGATGTCGCCTGCCCACTTCGCGAGCAGCTCGTGCACGTCGAGGTTCAGCAGCATCATCTCGGCGCCGAGCAGCCCGTCCCCGGTCCACCCGTTCTTCTCGTACATCGGGGTGTCGGTCGGCAGGTGGTGCAGGTTGTTCTCGAGGGTCGCCACCGCGTTCTCGTGCAGCCGGTTCAGCAGCGGGTCCGCGCACGCGAACGCACCGGTGCGCGGCGCCAGGGTCCGGGCCACCCGCGCGGTCACCCGCGGCAGGGCCGCCGCCCGGACCTCCACGTGCTGGAAGCCGTGGTAGCCGAAGCGCCGCTCCCACCGCAGCGGCCCGCCGGCACCCGTCACCCGGTCCGTCTGGAACCGGCCGTCGAGGAAACCCTGGTGGTCCTCGTTGTCGACGGACCCGTCCGCCCGGAGCTTCTCGCCGAACCGCAGCTCGATCGTCCGGCCGGGGGCGACCTCATCGGCCTCGACGGCTGCCCAGCCGGCCACCACGCGCGGGAAGGACAGCGTCCAGGCGCCGGGTCCGAGCGCGTGCACCCGTTCCGGCGCGAGCTCCTCGACCACGCCCACCGGCTGCTGGCGCTGGTGCACCAGCCGGCCCCGAGGCCCACGGACCTGCCGCGCCGGCGACCACCCGGAGTCGTCGAAACCCGGGAGCGACCAGCCGTCCGCAGCAGCCCGGGCGTCGTGGTCCTCCCCGGCGTAGAGGTCGTCCCACCGGGTCGGCCCGCCGGTGGCGCGCCACGACGGGCCGGAGACGACGGCGTGCCGACGCCCGGCGGCGTCGCGGACCAGCAGGAGCAGTCGCAGGCACGGCTCGTCGTGCCACGCGGCGCGCTCCCACTCCCACGTGTTCCGGCCCAGCATCCCGAAGAACTCCCGCCCCAGCTCGGCCCCGATCGAGTGGCGGCCCCGTGCCAGCAGGTGGGTGACGTCCTCGACGGTGTACTGGACGGTCACGTCGTAGTCGGTGAACCCGGGGCTCAGGTGCTGCGCCCCGGCCGGGCGCCCGTCGACCTCGACGCGCGCGTAGCCGCCCGCGGCCACGACGAGGAGCGCCTCGGCGGGCTCGACGTCCAGGTCGAACTCGTGCCTCAGCAGCGGCGCCGGTCGCCCGCCGGGTCCGCCGACCCACTCCGCACCGCGCCAGTCGCCGTCGAGGACGCCGGTGACGAAGACGCTCGCGCCGCTCGCGGCGCCGTCCGTCGTCATCACGACGACGGACCATCGGTACCGGGTCAGTCCCTCCAGCGGCGGGCCGGCATACGCGATCTCCGCGCACCTGTCGTCGGGCACCTCGCCGCTGTCCCACACCTCGCCGCCCGGACCGGCGACCACGACGCGCCAGGACCGCTGCCGCACCCCCGGCTCGTCCGTGCGGACGTGCCAGCCGAACCGGGGCACGACGTCCACCCCGCACGGCTCGGTCGCGTGCTCGACCGTCAGGTGCTCGAGCCGGACCGCCACCCGCTCACTCTCCCGCGACGAACGCCTGCACCGCCACCACCGCGGCCGCGCGGGCCCACTCCTCGAAACCGACGCCGCGGATCTCCAGGGTGACCGGGTGCGCCTCGTCGTGGCGCACGTCCCGGATCCCGGCGTCGACGGCGTCCCGGGCGATCTGCGCCAGCCCGACGGTCTCGCCGCCGAGCACGACCGTCGAGGAGAGGGAGAAGGACGCGGCCGTGCCGATCAGCCGTCCGAGGGCTCGGGCCGCGTCCCGCACCGCGCGGCCGGGCACCTCCTCGCCGGCGGCAGCCCGCCGCAGTATCTCCTCGATCCCGACCCATCGCCCTGTCGCCGTCGCGACGGCGGCGCAGATCGCGTCCGAGCTGAGGACGGCTCCGGCGCATCCGCTGTGCCCGGCCGCGCAGCGTGGCCCGCCCGGCGCGACCATCGTGTGGCCGACGAGACCGATCCCGGCGTCCTCGCTCGTCACGAGCCGACCGTGCGCGACGAGCCCGTACCCGACGCCGGCGCCGACGGTGACCACGGTGAAGGTGTCGGTGTGCCGTCCGGCACCGAACCATCGCTCGGCCTCCGTCAGTGCCGTCACGTCGTTCTCCACCACCACCGGCAGCCCGGTGGCCTTCGCCAGGTGCTCGGCCAGGGGGATGTCCTGCCACTGCAGGAACGTCGCGTGCGTGACGACGGACCCGTCACGGACCTGCCCGCCGACGCTGATGCCCAGCCCTGCGACGTCCTCGACCTCGCGGCGTGCTCGGGCCACGAGATCATGCACCAGTCCGACGACGGTGGCGACGTCGTGGTCCGGCAGCGGCTCCGAGTAGCGCGAGACCACTCGTGCTCGCATCGTCGTCAGAGCGGCGTGTACGCGGTCCCCGGTGACCTTCACGCCGAGGAAGTGGTGGGCGTTCTCGACGACGTCGAGCGGCTGCTTGGGCCGGCCCAGGCCGTTCGGTGACGGTGCCGCGGCCCCCTCGACGAGCAGGCCGGAGGACAGGAGCGGCTTGGTGAGCCGCGAGAGGCTCGCGTGCGAGAGGTTCACCCGGCGGGCCAGCTCCGACCGGGACAGCGGGCCGTGCAGCAGCACCTCCAGCGCGACCGCCTGGCTCGATCCTTCGAGCGGCATCCACGGGGACGAGCGTCCGGCCACCGTGCCCGCCTTTCTTTTCGTGGCGAACGAATAATCCCTCATGATGCCCCCTGCTGCCGCGATGCATGCGTATCTCAGACCATAGTTGACGCCTAGATGATGTTGCGGCAACACTAAGCGCGCCGCCAACGAAGGAGGACTTGGTGCCCCAGGCATCCACGCCCGACGCGACGCCGACCCGCGACACCGACCACCTGCACCTGCGTGGTGGCGGGACGTCGCTGCTTCTCGACTGCGCCGGCGACCGCCTGCCACGCGTCCTGCACTGGGGTGCGGACCTCGGCGAGCTCACCGACGAGGACGTCGACCAGCTCCGGCTGGCGCTCCGGCAGCCGCCCCGCGCCGCCGGGACCGACGGCGAGGTGCCGCTCGCGCTGCTCGCCGAGCAGTCCTCGGGATGGATGGGCACCCCCGGCCTGACCGGCCACCGCGGCGGCAACGACTTCTCCACCCTCTTCACCGTCGACGGCATCCGCCGCGAGACCCCCGCGGAGCCCGCAGTGGCCGAGCAGGTCACCGTCGCCGCGTCCGACGCCGACGCGGCCCTGGACCTGGAGCTGGTCCTCGAGCTGCTCGTCTCGGGGCTCGTGCGGCTCCGCGCCTCGGTCACCAACACCGGCGACAGCGTCTTCGACCTGCACGGCCTCGAGGTCAACCTGCCGGTGCCGACGGAGGCGGACGAGCTGCTCGACCTCACCGGACGGTGGGGCCGCGAGCGGGCCCAGCAGCGGTCCGCCTTCACCCACGGCACCCACCTGAGGGAGAACCGCAAGGGCCGGGCCCTGGACGCGGCGCTCGTCATGGCGGCCGGCCGGGCCGAATTCTCCTGGCGGCAGGGCGAGGTGCGCGCCGCGCACGTCGGCTGGTCGGGCAACACCCGGGTCTACGCCGAGCGGCTCAGCCACGGGACCGGTCTGCTCGCCGGCGGCGAGCTGCTCCTCGCCGGCGAGGTCGCACTCCACGGTGGCCAGACGTACACCGGACCGTGGGTCTACTTCACGCACGGCGAGGGCCTCGACGAGGCGGCGGGCCGGTTCCACGGGTACCTCCGGGCCCGGCCGCAGCATCCGCCGTCGCCGCGGCCGGTGCAGCTCAACGTCTGGGAGGCCGTCTACTTCGACCACGACCTGTCCCGGCTGCAGCGCCTCGCCGACGTGGCCGCGTCACTCGGCGTCGAACGGTACGTCCTGGACGACGGCTGGTTCGGCTCCCGCCGCGACGACACCTCGGGCCTCGGTGACTGGGTGGTCTCGCCCGACGCGTGGCCGGACGGCCTCGCCCCGCTCATCGACCACGTGCACGGCCTCGGCATGCAGTTCGGGCTGTGGTTCGAGCCGGAGATGGTCAACCCGGACTCCGACCTCGCCCGCGCGCACCCGGAGTGGATCCTGGCCGCGCGGCCTGACCGCTGGCCCGTCGAGCAGCGGCGGCAGCAGGTCCTCAACCTCACCATCCCCGAGGCGTACGCCCACGTGCGGGACCAGATGCTCGCGATCCTGCGCGAGTACCGCATCGACTACATCAAGTGGGACTACAACCGCGACCTCATCGAGCCGGCCACGCAGGGCACCGGCCGGCCCGCGGTGCACGAGCAGACGCTGGCGACCTACCGGCTCATGGACGAGCTCATCGCCGCCCAGCCGGGCCTGGAGATCGAGTCGTGCTCCTCCGGCGGCGGCCGCATCGACCTCGGCGTGATGGCCCGGTGCGTGCGGGTCTGGGCCTCGGACATGACCGACCCGCTCGAGCGGCAGCTCATCGAGCAGGGCACATCACTGCTGCTGCCCCCGGAGATGGTCGGCTCGCACGTGGCCTCACCGGTCTCGCACCAGACCCGGCGCACGACGGGCCTCGACCTGCGGGCCTCGACCTCGTTCTTCTCGCACATGGGGATCGAGTGGGACATCACGACGGCGAGCCCGGAGGACCTGGACCGGCTGCGCGGCTGGATCGAGCTGCACAAGGCTCACCGCGAGCTGCTGCACACCGGCACGGTCGTGCACGCCGACCACCCGGACGACGCGCTCTGGGTGCACGGCGTCGTCGGGACGGACGGCGCCGAGGCGATCTTCGCCGTCGCCGCGCTGCGCACCTCGCCGCTGACGGTCCCCGGGCCGGTCCGCCTCCCGGGGCTGGACCCCGACCGCCGGTACGTCGTCGCACCGCTCCTGCCCGACGGCGATGCGCGAGCCCGCCGCGGCGGCAGTGTCGCGTGGTGGGAGAGCGGCGTCACGCTCCCCGGCCGCGCCCTCGGAACGACGGGCCTGCAGATCCCCCACCTCAACCCCGAGCACCAGGTGCTGCTGCACGTGCGCGCCGCGTGACAGCCTGACCGACAAGGAGAGGTCGATGGCAACGATGCCGGCGACACGGCCGCCCGCCGCCGAGCGGGCGCGGAAGAAACCCCGGGACGACACCCGCACGGCGCTGCTCTTCGTGGCCGCCGCCGGCATCGGGCTGATCGTCTTCTACGTCGTGCCCCTGGTGCGGGGCGTCTGGCTGAGCTTCCAGGAGTGGGACGTCCTCTCCGACCCGGTCTTCGTCGGGTTGGAGAACTACCGGCGCATGTTCGCCGACCCGGTGTTCTGGAACGCCATCAAGGTCACGCTGCAGTACGTGGTGGTGAACATCGGCATCCAGACCGTCGTGGCGCTCGGCGTCGCGGTCCTGCTGCAGCGACTCACCCGGTCCGTCTTCTGGCGGTCGGTCGTGCTGACGCCGTACCTCATCTCCAACGTCGTCGCCGGCATCCTCTTCCTCTGGATCCTGGACTTCCAGCTCGGCATCGGCACCACGATCCTGGAGTGGCTGGGCCTGGGCCGGATCCCGTTCCTCACCTCGGAGTCGTGGGGGATCATCACGATCGCGCTCATCAACGTGTGGCGCCACATGGGCTACACGGCCCTGCTGCTCTTCGCCGGGCTGCAGACCATCCCCGGCCACCTGTACGAGGCCGCCCGGATCGACGGTGCGTCCGAGTGGCGGATGTTCCGGTCCATCACGATGCCGCTGCTGCGCCCGATCCTCGGGATGGTGCTCATCGTGTCGATCATCGGCTCGTTCCAGGTGTTCGACACCGTGTCGGTGACCACGAACGGCGGGCCCGTCGACGCCACCCGCGTACTGCAGCTGTACATCTATGACAACGCGTTCGCGCAGTTCAACTTCGGCTACGCCTCGGCGCTGAGCGTGGCCCTCCTGGTCATCCTGCTGGTGGTCACCGTGATCCAGTACCGGGTCACGCGCGCCGGCCAATCGGATCTGAGGTGACGACATGGCGATGATGCAGGCGACCCGGCCCGAGGACCTGAGCGGCAAGGTCACCCCCGACGCCGCACCGCGCCCCAAGAAGCGACCGACCCCTGGCCGGGTCGTCGCATGGGCGGCGCTGATCCTGTTCACGGTCATCACGCTCTTCCCGTTCGTGTGGATGCTGCGGACGGCCTTCTCCTCCAACGACGCGCTCTACACCGACCCCACGTCCTTCCTGCCGGTCGGGTTCTCCTGGGGCGGGTTCGAGCGCGTCTTCGGCCTGCAGTCCACCGAGGAGGCCATCGCGCAGGGCGGGTCCGGGGCGCAGCTGAACTTCTGGCTCTACCTGCGCAACTCGGTGATCGTGGCGACCGGCATCACGGTCTGCCAGGTGCTGTTCTCCGGGATGGCGGCCTACGCCTTCTCCCGGTTGCACTGGAGGGGCCGGAACCTGGTCTTCTCGATCTTCCTGCTCTCCCTGATGGTGCCGGCGATCTTCACGTTCCTGCCGAACTTCCTCCTCATCAAGGAGCTCGGGCTCATCGACACCCTGCTCGGCATCATGCTGCCGACGATGTTCATGACGCCGTTCGCGATCTTCTTCCTGCGCCAGTTCTTCATGACGGTGCCGGTGGAGATCGAGGAGGCGGCCTACCTGGACGGCGTCAGCAAGGCCCGGGCCTTCTTCACGGTCATCCTGCCGATGAACACCGGCCCGATCGCCACCATCTCGATCCTCACGTACATCAACGCGTGGAACGACTACATGTGGCCGCTGATGGTCTCCTACACCGACTCCTCCCGGGTGCTCAACGTGGCGCTCGGGACCTTCCGGGCGCAGGCGCCGCAGACCGGTCCGGACTGGGTCGGCCTCATGGCGGCCACCATCGTCGCGGCACTGCCGATGCTGCTGCTGTTCAGCGTCTTCGCGCGACGGATCGTCGCGTCCATCGCCTTCACCGGGATCAAGTGAGGTCAGCCGTGAGTGCCGTACGCATCAACGACGCGCGCAAGAAGATCGCCGCGGTGACCGGGCTCGCGGCCGCCGCCACCACCTTGGCCGCCTGCTCGACCGTGGGAGCCTCCGGCGCCACCGACGGCGTGGTCGACTACTGGCTCTGGGACGCCAACCAGCTCCCTGCCTACCAGGCCTGCGCGGACGCCTACCAGGAGGAGACCGGCAACGAGGTCCGGATCAGCCAGTACAACTTCGACGACTACTGGAACAAGCTCACCGCGGCGCTGGTCGCGGGCGCCGGGCCGGACGTCTTCACCGACCACGTGGGGCGGTACCCGGAGTACGTCACCCGCGGGGCGCTGCTCGACCTCAACACGCTCGAGGCGACGGCGTCGATCGACCACGACGAGTTCCACCCGGGCCTGGCCGAGATGTGGGAGGGGCCCGACGGCGGCTGGTACGGGGTGCCGAAGGACTTCGACACCGTGGCGCTGTTCTACGACCGCAACCAGCTCGAAGAGGCGGGCCTGACCGACGAGGACATGCAGAACCTCACCTGGAACCCACAGGACGGCGGCACCTACGAGGACGTCATCGCTCGCCTGACCGTGGACGAGAACGGGGTGCGCGGTGACGAGGAGGGTTTCGACCCGGAGAACGTGGCCACCTACGGCATCGGTACCGGTGGCAGCGGCAGCTACGTCGGCCAGACCGAGTGGTCTCAGTACGCCTTCTCCACCGGCTGGCACCACACCGACGAGACCCTGTGGGCCACCGAGTACCAGTTCGACGAGCCGGAGGTCCAGGACACGCTCGCCTGGTACTTCGGGCTGGCCGAGAAGGGGTACATGCCGCCGTACGACGTCGTCGGCACCAACAGCGACGTGGTCGGGCAGGTGGGCAGTGGCATGGCCGCGATGGTGCCCAACGGCTCGTGGCTGATCACGTCCTTCGCGGCGCTCGAGGGCGTCGACCTGGGCATCGCGCCGCTGCCCTCCGGTCCCGTCGGGCACCCGGTGTCCATGTACAACGGCCTCGGTGACTCGATCAACGCCGAGACCGACAACCCGGAGCTCGCAGCCGAGTGGGTGGCGTTCCTCGGGTCGGACACCTGCCAGGAGATCGTCGGCTCTTACGCCGTCGTGTTCCCGGCGCGTCCCGCCGGCACCGAGGCGGCGATCGAGGCGTTCGGTGAGCAGGGCATCGACGTCACGCCGTTCACGGATCTCGTCGACGCCGGCCACACGGCGCTGTACCCGCTGGCGGACCACGCCTCGACGGTCGACGCCACGATGTTGCCGGTCATGGACGGCATCTACATCGGGCAGCGGGACGTGGAGACGCTGACCGAGGTCAACGAGCAGCTCAACGCCCTCTACGAGAACGACTGAGCCGACGCCCGGGTCCGGCGGGCTGGGTAGGGCCAGACCCGGGCTGGCCGGCCCGCTACCGTCTCGCCCATGGCGATGTGGCACCTTGCGGAGAAGGCTGACTGGGAGGCCGCGCGGGCCACGGGACGCTACGAGCGTTCGACGCGGGGAGCTTCCGTCGTCGACGTCGGGTTTGTGCACTGCTCGTATCCCGAGCAACTGGGTGACGTGGTCGCCGCCGTCTATGCCGACGTCGTTGACGACTTCGTCGTCCTGGAGCTCGACCGGGAGGCGCTCGAGACTGGTGGCACGCCGGTGCGGGACGAACCCGGAGACCCGAGCGATCCGTCGTCGCCCCTGTACCCGCACGTGTACGGTCCGATTCCTGTCTCGGCAGTGGCTCAGGTGCTGCCTGCGCACGTCGATCGCGGTCGTTTGACGGTCGGCGAGCCGATCTGAGCTTGGCCCGGTGCGACCGGGAGTCCGGTCGACGCGGTCGACGGACGCTCGCCAGGCGCGTGCCTGCCTGTCGACGCCTGCTGCGTTCAGGCGGGTCGGACGCCGGGAAGGTCGTCGAACTTGGCGCTGAAGTCGCGTGTGACGACGAGCCGCTGCGTCTCGGCGGCGTGCGCGGCGATCTGGAGATCGTTCTGCCCACGTTTCTTTCCCGTGGCGAGCGTGTGGGCGGCGAGTGTGGCGTAGTGCTCCGCGGTGGTCTCCGTGAAGTCGAGGACGGTGACTGCGAGGAGGAGCGCGTCGAGGACCCGTTCCCGGCGGCGCCGTTGCTCGGGCGTGCGCGCGCGTTCGACGCCCGTCCGGTACTCGGCCAGCACGATCGCGGGCACGGCGACGTCGTCGTCAGGACCCGAGACGTCGGTCGGCGTGAGGAGGCGGCGTTCGAGGTCGACCAGGACGTTGGTGTCGAGCAGCAGCCGTCGTGGCGCGGGTGTCAGCCCTGCCGCGGGTCGGTGACCTCGCTGTCGAGGTGCTCGCGCGCGCTCTCGATGTCGTCGGCGAACGTCGCGTCGTGCTCGAGGCCCTCCCACGCGGCGACGAGCGTGGACCAGCGCTTCCGACGCGGGGGGTTGAGCGTCATCACCACACGGCCGTGGTGGGTGACCTCGTAGGACTCGCCGTTCTCGACCTCGTGGCGGATGCGGGAGAACTCGCGGGTGACGTCGCGAGCGCTGATGGACTTCATGGTGCCCCCAAATGTCACGCTGCATGACAAACGTAGCGGGTGGGGTGCGCGCTCGTCATGGGGTGCGTCCTCGAGGCCCGCCTTGTCGGCTGGCGTGGTCGCCGCCCAGTAGGCGCTCCATCGTCTCAGGGGTGTCGAGCACGAGGAGCGACCACCCCTGCGAGACCCCGGCGCTGGGTGCGCGGACCGCGTTGCGTAGCATGCGCTCCACCTGCTCCGACGCCACTGGCTCGTCAGTGTCGGCGCGGACCATCTGGCGGCGTCGGACGACGTCCTGGAACTCCGTCGGCTCTCCTCCGTCGCGTCAGAGCGAGAGCGCGTCGGCGAGCGCCCGTAGCGTCGGCCGCGGGTCGGTGCCCTGCGGCAGCACCTGGATGCACACGTGGTCTGCGCCGGCGTCCAGGTGGGCGGTCAGGCTGGCCGCGACCGTCTCGGCGTCGCCGTGCGCGACCAGGGCGTCGATGAGCCGGTCGCTGCCCTCGCCGGCCATGTCCTCCTCGGTGTAGCCCAGGCGCAGCAGGTTGGCGCGGTAGTTCCGCAGCTTCAGATACGGGTTCGCCACGGTCGGGCGCGCGGCGGCGCGGGCCGCGGCGGCGTCGGTGTCCAGCACGATCTTGTGCTCGGGCGCCAGCAGGGCGTCCGGGCCGAGGACCTCCCGGGCCTGCCGCGTGTGCGCGGCGCTCACCAGGTACGGGTGCGCGCCGGCGGTCCGCTCGGCCGCGAGTGCCAACGCTCTCGGCCCGAGGGCGGCGAGGACGCAGCGGTCCAGCGGCACCTGCGCCGCGTCGAGACGATCGAGGTAGTCGACCATGGTCGCGTACGGGCTGCGGTACTCCGCGGTCGCCTCGGGGTGCCCGATGCCGACGCCGAGCAGGAACCGGCCCGGGTGCTCGCGCTCGATGCGGTGATAGGCGGCGGCCGCGTCCTGCGGCGACGTCTGCCACATGTTGACGATCCCCGTCGCGACCGTGATGCGCTCGGTGGCCTCCAGCAGGGTGTCCACCACGCTCAGGTCGCCCGGCGAGACGCCGAGCCAGATGGCGCCGTAGCCCAGCCGCTCGACCTCCTGCGCGAGCTCGGGCGTCAGCGCCCGGTGCGGTGCCCAGACTCCGTATCGACCCAGTTCAACCGTCATGCCGGCGGCAACCGCCGCGGCGTGCATCGCTATTCCCTGCCGTCCCGCCTGGTAGACACCCGTGTTGTGCCAGGCCTGCGGGAGGACAGGATGGCGATCGACTGCGACGAGAGGAACGCCATGAGCACGACGTCCCCCGCCGGACCCAACCCGGCGATCGCCCTGAACGACGACGTGACGATCCCGCAGCTGGGCTTCGGCGTCTTCCAGGTGCCGCCGGAGGAGACCGAGCGCGTGGTCGCCGAGGCCCTGCGCGCCGGTTACCGCAGCATCGACACCGCGACCCGGTACGGGAACGAGGAGGGCGTCGGCGCCGCGGTCGCAGCCTCCGGGCTGGCGCGCGAGGAGATCTTCGTGACCACGAAGCTCGCCAACCCGGACCAGGGCTACGAGACCACGCTCGCCGCCTTCGACGCCTCCATGGGCCGGCTCGGGCTGGACGTGCTCGACCTGTACCTCATGCACTGGCCGTGCCCCGCCCGCGGCGAGACGGTCAACACCTGGCGCGCCTTCGAGGAGCTCTTCCGCGCCGGACGGATCCGTTCGATCGGCGTCTCGAACTTCCTGCCGCACCACTTCGAGCAGCTCTTCGACGCCACCGAGGTGGTGCCCTCGATCAACCAGATCGAGCTGCACCCGTACTTCCAGCAGCCGGAGCTGCGGGTGTACCACGCCGAGCGCGGCATCGTCACCGAGGCGTACAGCCCGATCGCCCAGGGCGACTGCCTCGACGACCCGGTCATCACCGGCATCGCCGACCGGCTCGGCGCCACGCCGGCCCAGGTGGTCCTGCGGTGGCACCTGCAGCTCGGGACCGTCGTCATCCCGAAGTCGGTGACGCCCGCGCGCATCGCGGCGAACCTCGGAGCGCTGGGGATCACGCTGTCCGAGGACGACATGACCGCGATCGAGGCGCTCGACCGTGGCGAGGACGGACGCCGCGGCTTCCACCCGGACCGCTTCAACGGCTTCCCGGAGGACTTCGCCACCACCTGACCTGGCCGCGGGCACGACGGCGGTACGGTCGGGCCATGAGCGACACCGGCTACGGAGACTTCGAGTTCGAGCGGAAGTTCTTCGTCCGCTCGCTGCCCGACGTCGTGCTGAGCGAGCCGGACCCGGTGCTCATCGTCCAGAGCTACTACCTGGCCGCCGAGGGCTACGCGCTACGGGTCCGGCTGCAGGCGGAGGGCACCGCGCCGGCCACGGTTCGCGGCGACGACGTCGAGTCGCTGCTCGAGGGCGTCGACTTCACGTTCTGCGCGCTGACCGTCAAGGGACCCGAGGTCAGCGGCACCCGCTACGAGGCGGAGCGCGAGCTCGACGTCTCGGTGGGCCGGCAGATGGTGCGGCTCGGGGGAGAGCGGATGGTCAAGCACCGCTACTCCGTCTGGCTCGGCACCGACGGGTGGGTGGTGGACGAGTTCCTCGGCGAGAACGCCCCGCTCATCGTCGCCGAGTGCGAGCGGGGCGGCCCCGTCACGGACCTGGTGATCCCCGACTTCTGCGTCACCGAGGTCACCACGGACCCGCGGTTCACCAACGACGCGCTCGCGGTGCGGCCGTACGCAGGGTGGGGCCGAGAGTACGAGCAGGAGCTCGCCGTGCAGGGGCCGCGGTTCCTGCAGGAGTTCGGCCGCAACGAGCTGGGCTCGTCGCCGCACTGACCGGCTAGGCCGTCCGCAGGACGGTGACGTTGCCGCTGACGGTGCGGGCGCGGACGGTGATCGACCCCTCGCCCGGCCCGGGCTCGGCGGCGGGCTCGAGGGCGGAGCTGACGCTTCCCGAGACGCTCGAGCAGTCCAGGAGGGCGGCGGTGCCCTCGACGACGCGGACGACGACGTCGCCCGAGGCGGTCACGGCGTCCAGGTGGCCCCCGCTCCCGCGGCGCACGTGCACGTCCCCGGACGCGGTCTTGACGGTGGCGCGTCCGCGCAGCTCCTTGATGAGGATGTCGCCCGACGCCGTGACGGCCTCGAGCTCGTCGGCCTCCGCGGCGACGACGTCCCCGGAGCCGGTCCGGACCCGAACGAGTCCGGCGGCCGGACCCAGGTCGAGGTCACCGCTGCCGGTGGTCACGTGAGCGGTGCCGAGTGATGCCACGGTGATGTCACCCGACCCGGACGTGATCTCCAGGTCGTCGGTGCGGGCGACGTCCAGATCTCCGGAGCCCGACCGCCCCGCGACCTGGGCGAGCGGCCCGGTGGTCGTGACATCGCCGGAGCCGGTGGTCACCTCCAGTGCGGAGCGCTCCGGCACCCGGACGGCGAGGTGCAGGCGGGAGCGGCCGCCGAAGAGGCGGCGGCCCCCGGACGGCACCTCGAGGCGCAGGACGTCCCCGGTGAGGTCGACCCGGACCGCGGCCTCGTCGTCGTGCGGGCCGCCGACGTCGACCTCGATGGTCTCGACGTCGGCGGCCGTCACGGCGAGGTCGCTCGAGCGGATCGTCGCGTGGATCCGTACCGGTCCGCGGGCGGGGAACTCGTACCGCATCAGATCGTGTCGGACGCGGCACGCCGGCGGACGGGTGCGAACGGGGTGGTCCGGCTCGTCCGCGCGGTGCGCCGGCGGTGCACGGCCTCGGCCTCGCGGATGAGGTCCCGGGTGCGGAGCTCGTGGAGCTCCAGCCACTGGTCCATCAGCGGCTCCTCCTCTCGGTCAGATCGTGGGTGCGCCGGCGGAGGAACCGCCGCGCGCGGGAGGTACGGCGCTCGTCCATGAGCAGGGCGTCGAGCGACGTCCCCATGGCACGTGCCGCAAAGGCGTCGAGATCGCTCACGGCGGTGTCCCTTCTCTCGTGTGGTGGTTCGCGGGTGCTGCGGTCGTGGTGGTCAGCGGGCCCAGCCGCTCAGCCGGCGGCCGCCGGTCGGTGCGGTGGTCGTGCCGGCGGATTCGGACGGCTCCGAGACCGCGTGCTGGACGGTCCGCACCAACCAGGTGTTCACCGACACGCCCTCCCGGGCGGCCGACTTGTCCACCTGGCCCTTGAGGCCCTCGGGGAGCCGCAGGGAGATGCGGGCGGTGCCGCCCTCGTCCTCGGGCAGGAGCGGTGGTGGTGGCGGCGGGGGCAGGGGGACCTCCGCCGGGCGGGGACGTCGCTGGACGACCACCTCGGGGCTCCCACCCCGGAGGCGGACCTCCACGACGTCCCCGTCCAGCTGGACCGTGACCTCTGCGGCCACGTCCGCCGCGAGCTCCATGAGCGTGAGTCGCAGCGCAGCCTCGAGGCTGTGTGCCAGCCGGTCGGCCGCCTCCTGCACCTCGGCGGACGAGGTCTGGGTGGTTGCGGCGAGTGCCTGCTGCAGCGACGACAGGTACGGTCCGAGATCCATGGCGTCAGTGTGGCATCAGAGTGACGTCACGTCAACGCCATTCTGGCGCTGCTTCTGCTTCCGGAGTCGCCTGGTATGGGCGTCCTCGAGCAGCTCGTCCAGCGACTGGGTCAGCATGCGGGCCACGAACAGGTCGATCATGCTCTGGTTCATGGGAGTTCCTTCCTCGTCCCGGCGCGCGGGCCGGGACGTCCGTGGTGGTGGTGCGGTACCGGTCCTTGGTGGCCGGTCCGGATGCGGGTGACCGGGAGGTCCTCGTCGAACCGGGCTCCCAGGTACCGGGGTGTGTAGGTGTCGACGGTCGGGCACATGGCGGTCTCCTTGAGGCGACGTCAGGCAGGACGACGCGGCGCGGCGGATCGTCAGGGCAGGGCGGGCCGCGGCAACGCGCCAGAGGGCGTCCGGGCAGTGGGGCGGCGCGCCCGTGGGCGCGTGTCCGGTGAGGGTGCTGACGGGTCGGCGCCGTCGCCGGCGCGGACCCGGGACTGCCTAGAAGATGGCGGCAGTCGTGCGCGGAAGGATCCGGCCGACCACGGCGGCACGACCGCAGGTGGGCACCGTGCGGGTCATGTCATCGATCGTGGCCATGGCAGAGATCTCACCAGAGTCGGCACGAGCCGGGCAACGCATTTTCCCGTGGCCGGGCCTCACGTCCAGCCGGGCGTGACCGCCACGTCGAAGGCGTGCCGTTCGAAGGTGAGCCACCAGCGACCCGCCTCCGGTGGACGCCGGTCCGCGGGGAGGTGCTCGACCAGGTCGCGCAGCCGTCGCTTGAGCACCGCCAGGTCGCTGAGGTCGGGCTGGGACGGCGCCGAACTGACCGGCGCGCCCGGCTCGGCCGGCGTGGCGAGCTCGGCGAGCAGGCTCTCCTCGAGCTGCCAGATCTGCCGCCGGAGCCGGATCACGTCGCGCGTGAGCTGAGCCTGCGCCGTCGTCGCACCGCGGACGGCCTCCGCGGCCCGCAGGTAGCCGTAGTCCATCGAGATCGCCGTGAGCCCCGGGTCGACGGTGAGCAGGTCGTGGAGGTTCAGCTCGGGCGCGATGACGACGGCGCCGTCCCGGCGCGCCTTCTCGACCTCGTCCCGCAGGCCCTCGTCGGCCATGATCCCCGCCGTGGCACGCAGTACCACGGAGAGCATGTCCTTCTCGGCGTAGCCGTCCTCGTACGGCACACCCGGCGGTGAGGCGACGACGGCGTAGCAGCGGTCGACCCGGAGGTGGTCGGTGGCGATCTCCGCGGGCAGGGTCTCGCGCACGCCGCCGTCGACGTACGTCTCCTCGCCGAGCGGGACCGGCCGGAAGACGGCCGGAATGGCGCAGGACGCGCGGACCGCGTCCACGAGATCCACCGCGGCACCGCCCAGCGGCCGGTTCGCCCGGTCCACCAGGTGGCCGTCCTCGGTGACGTACCGCAGCTCGCCGGACTCCAGGGCCACGACGGCGATCCGCAGGGTCACGCCCGAGGACGCGACCCGCGCCGCGTCGAACACCTCGGGTTCGACCAGCCGCTCGACGAGCGGGCCCGGCCGGTACATCGCCTTCTCCCGCTCGGCCCCGCGCAGGATCAGCTCCAGGTCCGGCCTGGCCCGGCCCACCTCGCGAAGCGCGGCGAGGAACTCGACGACGCCCACGGTGCCGCCGGTCTCCCCGTGGTCCTCCCGGGCGGGCGGCCACGGACGGTTGGCGGCCATGGTGCGCAGCCGGTCCCGCACCACGGCGGGGTCGAGCGGGCCGCCCGGGGCGAACGGGCCCGCGGCCGGACGTGGACCGGCCGGGCGGGTGGTGCCCTGCGCCCGCGGGGCGGTCGAGGTGGTCGCGGCCCGTGCGAACGTCCGTCCCAGCGGATTCTGCCGCTGCTGCCGTTTCTGCAGCACGGCCATCCACTCGGGTCCGCGGCGGCGCAGGCGGTCGAACCACTCGTAGGGGGTGAACATGTCCGAGCTCGTGCGCATCTCGCCCCAGAGCCGCTCCAGGGTCGCCAGGGACCTGCGCTGCTCGTCCGGGTCCTCCGACTGGGCCAGCACCGACGCCAGGATCGAGCCGGCAGAGGTCCCGACGATCACCTGCGGCGTGATGCCGACCCGGTCGTACAGGTAGCGCAGTGCACCGATCTGGAAGTCCGACCGTGCCCCGCCGCCGCTGAGGACGAGCCCGGTGGTCTGCCGCCGGTGGCGGTTGCGCAGCGATCCCAGCACCTCCTGTGCCCGCATGGCGCCAACCTATCCGCCCAGGCCCCGGGCGGTCGGCCGCGGCTACCGCGCAGACCGGCCGCGACGGTGAATGATCGAGGTGTGCCGCTCGACGTCGACTACCTCGCCAACGTCCGCCCGTCCAGACGCCAGTACGCGTGGCAGCAGCTCGAGCTGTACGCGTTCGTGCACCTCGGCATGAACACGATGACCGGCCGGGAGTGGGGGACCGGGACGGAGGACCCCGCCCTGTTCGACCCGGCCGGGCTGGACGCCGACCAGTGGGCCGCGAGCCTGCGGGCGGCCGGGATGCGCGCGGTGATCCTCACCGCCAAGCACCACGACGGGTTCTGCCTGTGGCCCTCCCGCCACAGCACGCACACCGTCGCGGCGAGCCCGTGGCGGGACGGGCGCGGCGACGTCGTCCGGGACGTCGCGGAGGCGTGCGCGCGGCACGGCCTGCGGTTCGGCGTCTACCTC
This sequence comes from Georgenia alba, assembly GCF_042665525.1. Taxonomy (NCBI): domain Bacteria; kingdom Bacillati; phylum Actinomycetota; class Actinomycetes; order Allobogoriellales; family Allobogoriellaceae; genus Georgenia; species Georgenia alba. The sequence goes on along the minus strand of NZ_JBHTCQ010000001.1, from coordinate 233,418 downwards.
TCGCCGTGGGACCGCGCGGCCCCCAGCTACGGCTCCGGCGTCGCCTACGACGACGTCTACGTCGGCCAGCTCGTCGAGCTGCTCACGGGCTACGGCGAGATTTTCTCCGTCTGGCTGGACGGCGCGAACGGCGAGGGACCCGACGGCCGGCGCCAGGTCTACGACTGGGACCGCTACTACCGCACCATCCGCGCGCTGCAGCCCGAGGCGGTCATCAGCGTCTGCGGCCCGGACGTGCGGTGGTGCGGCAACGAGGCGGGTCACACCCGGCCGGACGAGTGGTCCGTGGTGCCCCGGGCGCTGCAGGACGTCGAACGCATCGCCGAACGCTCCCAGCAGGTCGACGACGGCGCGTTCTCACGCACCGTGCGCTCCGACGACCAGGACCTCGGCAGCCGGGAGGTGCTGGTCGGCCGCACCGGCGACCTCGCCTGGTACCCCGCGGAGGTCAACACCTCCGTCCGGCCCGGCTGGTTCCACCATCCGGAGGAGGACGGCAGGGTCCGGGACGCCGACGAGCTGTTCGAGATCTACCTCCGCGCGGTCGGCGGCAACGCGACGCTGCTGCTCAACGTCCCGCCCACCCGGGAAGGCGTGATCGCCGAGCCGGACCGGGAGGCGCTCGCGGGTCTGGGCCGGCGCATCACGGACCTGTACGGCGCGGCGGTGCCGGGCGTCCGGATGAGGTTCTCCTCGAACCCTCGCGGCACCGCCGCCGAGCAGCTGACCCTCGCGAACGACACCGGCTACTGGCAGCCCGACCCCGCGGACCCGACGCCGTGGGTCGAGCTCGCGTGGGACGAACGGCGAGTCCTGGACGGCCTGGTGCTCAAGGAGCAGATCACCTCCGGGCAGCGGATCGAGGACGTGCGCGTCCTCCGGGACGACGGCGCAGGCTGGGTGCCGCTCGCCGCCACCGGCGCCGTGGGCTACCAGCGCATCCTGCGCTTCGAGCCCGTCCCGGCGACGGCGTTGCGGATCGAGATCGTTCGGTCCCGGCTGGCCCCGACCCTGGCCGGGGTCGCGGTGCTCGCCGCATCCTGAGCCGGCCGGCCGCGCGTGCATCGCCGACGTGGATGATGGGTGGATGAGCAGCGCAGCACTGACCGGACGGACGGCCCTGGTGACCGGCGGCGGCGTCGGCATCGGGGCCGCGATCGCGGAGGCCCTCGCCGAGGCGGGCGCGCGGGTCGCGATCACCTACCGCACCCATACCCCCGAGGAGTCGTGGCTGGCACGGATCGCCGAGGTCTCCGGCGCCGAGCCGCTCGCCCTGCGCGTCGAGGCGGCGTCCGAGCCGGAGGTGCGCGACGCCGTCGACCGGACGGTCGAGACGTGCGGCGGGATCGACATCCTGGTCAACAACGTCGGGAGCATGGTCCGCCGGGCCACGCTCGACGCGCTCGACCTGGCCACGTGGCGCGCCATCCTCGAGGTCAACCTCGACACCATGTACCTCTTCACCCACCACGCGGCGCCGCACCTGCCCACCGGCAGCCACGGCCGCATCATCAACGTCGCCTCGCTCGCCGGCCACACCGGCGGCGGGCCCGGTGCGCTCGCGTACGCCACCGCGAAGGCGGGGATGTTCGGCTTCACCCGCGGCCTCGCCGCCGAGCTCGGTCCGCGGCAGATCACGGTCAACGCCCTCGCGCCGGGGTTCATCGGGGCCACGCCGTTCCACGAGACGTTCACCGCGCCGGAGGCCCGGCAGCGCGCCGTCGGCGCCATCCCCCTGGGCCGGGCCGGCGACCCGGCCGACGTCGCGGACGCGGCCCGCTGGCTCGCCTCCGACGGCGCCGGGTTCGTCACCGGGGCGGTCATCGACGTCAACGGCGGTCAGTACTTCCACTGAGCCCCGTCGCCCAGGAGCGCCCCGATCTCCTGCACCACGAGGTCCGGGGGTTCGAGGGCCCCGGAGATCTCGACGGCCGCGTGCCGGAACGCCGGGTCGCCGAGCACCCGCTCGGCCGCCAGCCGGAGCGCGGCGACGTCGGCGTCCGGGTCGACCGAGACCCCGAGCCCGTGCCGGGTGACCCGGGCGGCGACCGCCGGCTGGTCGCGGCCCATCGGGATGCACATGAGCGGGACACCCGCAGTGACGGCGGCCATGACCGTGCCGTGACCGGCGTGCGTGAGGACCAGGTCGGCGTACGGGAGGACCTGGTCGTGCGGCACGAAACGGACCGCGACGACGTTCGCGGGGCAGCGCAGCTCGCCGGGCTCGACCGGGCCGGTCGTGACCAGGACGCGGACCGGCATGGCGGAGACCGCGTCGACGATCCGCTGGAGGGTCCCGTGCTGGTCCTGCTCCCCGGTGCTCAGGCTGACCAGCACCAGGGGTGCGTCACCGGGTGGCCACCTGTCGTCGCCGACCGCGGCCGTCAGGCCGTCGGCCGAGCCCGGCGTGGCGTCGTGGCCGGTCGGCAGCTGCGGGCCGACGTACCGTACGTGGTCCGGCGGAGAGACGTCGGGGTCCTCGAACGCCCGCGAGGTCAGCACCAGCAGCCGGTCGGCGTCGAGCAGCTGGTCGGTCAGCGAACCCACCGCACGCAGCCCTGCCGACGTCCGCAGCCGGTTGACCGCTGCCAGCGCCGGGCCGTTGGAGGCGAACATCGGCAGATCGGCGACGTAGACGGTCGGCATCAGGCTGACGGACCTCACACCGCAGGCTCGGGCGGCAACCAGCACCCCGAACGCCGCGCAGTCCGCGACCACCAGGTCGGTCCCGGGCAGAGCGGGGCCGATCTGCTCCACCCACGACGGGGCCGCGGCCACCATCTGCGCCATGAGACCGGTCGCGGTGAGTCCCGGTGGCCAATCGAGCACGGCCAGGTCGAAGCCGCGGTCCGCGGCGTAGCGGGATACCTCGGGCGGACCGAAGAGCCGGACGTGGTGGCCGTGGTTCCGCAGCTTCGACGCGACGGTCAGCTCGACCGGTGCGGTGCCTCCGCCGTCGCGAACGACCATGAGGATCGATGTGGACATGCTGCCGATGCTCGGCCTTAATGTCGACATGAAGTCAAGCGCCCCGTCCGAGGCCGCCGCGGCGAGCCGTCCGGAGCCCGTCTCGATCGGCGAGGTGGCGGCCCGGTTCGGGCTGGCCACCCACGTCCTGCGGCACTGGGAGTCGGTCGGCCTGCTGGACCCGGCGCGCCGTTCGGGCCAACGCCGCTACGGTCCGGTCGAGTACGAGCGGATCGCCACGATCCTCCGAGCCAAGGAGGCCGGGCTGGGGCTCGAACAGATCTCCGCGATGCTCACCACGACCGATCCGCAGGAGCGGCGAGATGTCCTCCGGGACCAGCAGCGGGAGCTGCGCCGCACGATCGCGGCGGCCGAGCGGGCCCTGACGATGATCTCCCACGTGCTCGAGTGCGACCACGAGGACTTCATCAGGTGTCCGCACTACCGCGCGGCGATGGCCGCCCTGCTGGGCACGCGGCCTTCCTAGGCGCCCGGGCTCAGTCCGCCATGCCCGCGGTGAGCCGCACGGCGTCCGCGACCACGTCCTCCAGCGTGCCGGTGCGTTCGTGCACCGCGCGCTGGCGGTGCGCGCCGGTCCCGTGCAGCCGGATCCGCTCCAGCCCCTCCTGGACGAGGCCGTCGTCGCCGTTCGCCCGCAGGGCCGGCCGGACGTGGTCCACCAGCCGCTCGACGACGTCCCAGGCAGCGGCCCGGCGCATCGTCAGCGGGTCCACGAGGTCGCCCGACATCCCCGCTCGCGCCGCCTGCCAGCTCGCCAGGCGCAGCATCGTGACCGGGACGTCCGGGATCTCCGAACCGGCGGCGGCCTCCGCCCCGGCCCGGTCCACCAGCGCCCGGCACAGTGCCGCGAGCAGGATCGTGTCGCGCACGTCGAGGCACACGTCCGCCACCCGGATCTCGACCGTCGGGTACCGGTGCGAGGCGCGGGCGTCGAAGTAGACCATGCCCGCATCGAGGATGACGCCGGTGCCCACCATGTCCGCCACGAGCCGGTCGTAGGTCTCGGCCGACCCGAAGACCTCGGTGGGTCCGGCAGAGGGCCACCGGTTCTGCACGAGCGAGCGGTAGCTGGCGTAGGAGCTGTCCCGCCCCTGCCAGAACGGTGAGTTGGCGCTGAGGGCGAGCAGCACCGGCAGCCACGGGCGGATCCGGTCGATGACCGCGACCGCCTCCGCCCTGTCGGCCACGGACACGTGGACGTGGCAGCCGCAGGTGAGCTGCTCGTCCGCGGTGATGCCGTACTGCTCGCTCAGCCGCCGGTACCGCTCGGTGTCGACCGTGTGCGGGTCCACCGGCACGGGCGAGAGGCCGATCGCGGCCACCCGAGCCCCGAGCCGGCGGGCGGCAAGGTCGGCGCGGCGGCGCCACGCCAGCAGCTCGCCGCCGAGCGTCTCCAGGTCCGCGTGCGGCTGGGAGTCCACCTCGATCTGCTCCTCGTTGAGCTCCCCCTCGAGCAGACCGCCGATCGCGTCGCCGGCCGGCGCCCCCTCCTCGACCGCCTGCGCGGTGCGCTCCGTGACTTCGGCGAGGACCTGACCCTGGAGGGACATCGCGCGTCCGGTCTCGCGCTCGACGAGGAGCATCTCCTCCTCGACGCCGACCGTGCGGGGTTCTGCGGGGGAGGCGGGGGAAGCGGGCTCGGGCATGCGGTCTCCTTCGGTCGGTCGCAGGGACGGACGGGGATCGGTCGGCTCGGTCGGCTCGGACGGGGTCGGTCGGGTCGGTCGGCTCGGGTCGGCCCGCAGGACTGTCGCCGGTCAGGTGCGCAGGGCGCCGCCCCGCACCCGGGCATGCAGGTCCTCGAGACGTGACTGGAAGCCGCGGCTGCGCTCGGCCATGCCGGCAAGGTCCTCGCGGGGCAGCCCCAGCTCCCCGGCGAGCTCCGTCATCGTCTGCCACAGCGCGAGCTGCCCGGCGACGGCGGAGCGCATCAGCTCCAGCTCGAGCACCACCGTGAGGGGGGACGCGCCGAGCAGGCGCCCGTTCAGCTTCAGCCGTCCGGCGCGCTCGGCGGCCCACGCGAGCGCCTGCCGGTGGGGCTTGGTGGGCAGCCCCAGCTCCTCGATGACGGTACGCAGCCGGTCACGCGCGGCGGCGATCTCCGCGGCGAGCAGCGTGAGCTCAGGGCCGATCGAGGTGTCGGCGTAGGAGCGCGCCATGCGCCCGATCCGTTCCACCCCACCGGTGGCCCCGGTCAGGTGGTCATCGAGGTAGATCCCCAGCAGCTCCCGGTCGACCGGGCCGTCGCCCTGGCCGAGCGAGGCGGAGCCCTGCAATCCCGGACGTCGGCCCGGCGCTCCCTCGTGCCCCGTGTCGTGCGGCCGCAGCGGCACGGACGCGCCGCCCTGTCGCTCGACCATCCCGCCGAGCAGCTCACGCACCGCCGTGGCGGCGTCGAACCGCGGCTCCCACCCCAGCTCGCGCCGGATCCGGCCGGCGTCCATCACCGGCAGGGCGGTGGCCATGTCGAGCCAACCCGCGTCGGCCGCCGAGACCCGTGCCCGCCACGCGTAGTGCAGCAGCGGACGCACCGCACGGGTGGGCACGGTGAGGGTGCGGCCGTGGTCGAGGATGCGGGCGAGGTCCCGGCCCAGCAGCACCTCGTCGGTGGTGACGTTGAAGCCGCCGCCCGCGCGGTGCCGCACCACGGCGAGGTACGCCGCGGCGGCGTCCTGTGCGTGGACCACCTGGGCACGCACGCCGTCAGGGACCGGCAGCAGTGGCAGGAGGCCGGGCCGCAGGATCCCGCGCGGGACCCACGGGCCGAGGAAGTACCGGCCGATGGAGGCGCCGGCGCTCGCGGTGAAGACCAGCGCGGTACGCATCCGGGCCACCACGAGGTCCGGGTGCTCGGCCTCCAGCTCGTCGAGGACCCGCTCCTGCGCGGCCTTGTCCACGGAGTAGTGGGAGGACGGCACGCCGCCCGTCGGCCACGACTCGTCCCGCGGCGCGAGGTCGGCCGTGTCCGCGACGGGCGAGTAGGCGGCCCACGAGGAGGCGCACACCAGGTGACCCACGCCGGCCCGCACGCACGCGGCCGCCACCCGTGCGGTGCCGTCCACGTTGGTCCTCCGCAACAGCTCTCGGTCGTGGTTCGGCTGGAGGAGCCACGCCAGGTGGATGACGCAGTCCGCGCCCTCGAACGCCCGCACGAGCCCGTCGACGAGTGCCTCCTCGGCCGCGTCGTCCCGGGTCTCGGCCCCGACGTCGAGGCTCACCCACTCCGCTGCGTCGTACGGCGCCGCCGCCCGGACGGGCAGGCGCCGGGCGACCCCGACGACGGAGTCGATCTCCGGCGCGTCGGTCAGGGCCTGCAGGATCGCGGTGCCGATGTTGCCGCTGGCCCCGACCACGACGACCCTCACGGTCGTGCTCCTCGCGTTGCGTCCGCCGTCGTGCGCGCGGTGTGCCCGGCGGGAAGGGTGGGGTCGAGGACGACCTTGACGGCGCCGTCGTCCTTCTTCTGGAACATCCGGTACGCCTCCGGGGCGTCCTCGAGGGACATCCGGTGCGTCGCGAGGTCGAGCACGCCGAGCGGGTCCTCCGGGGCGGCCACGAGCGGCAGGACGTCGTCGGTCCAGCGGCGGACGTTGGCCTGCCCCATGCGGAGATTCACCTGCTTGTCGAACAGCTCCATCATCGGCATCGGGTCGACCATGCCGCCGTAGACGCCGGACAGCGACACGGTGCCGCCGCGGCGGACGAGGTCGATGGCCATGTGCAGCGCGGCCAGCCGGTCCACGCCGGCGGAGGTGAACAGTGGCCGGGCCAGGGCGTCCGGCAGCCAGTTCGTGCTTGCCTGGATGCCGTGTGCCAGGGGTGAGCCGTGGGCCTCCATGCCGACGGCGTCGATCACCGAGTCCGGGCCCCGTCCGCCGGTCATGCCCCGTACGGCCCCCGGAAGGTCGTCGGCGTCGTGCAGGTCGAGGGTGTCGATGCCGTGGCGGCGCGCCATCGCCAGTCGTTCGGGCACGAGGTCGACGCCGATGACGATCCGGGAGCCGCGGTGCCGGGCGATCCGGGCGGAGATCTGGCCGATGGGGCCCAGCCCGAGGACGACGACGGAGCCACCCGGGGGCACGTTCGCATACTCGACGGCCTGCCAGGCGGTGGGCACGACGTCGGAGAGGTAGAGGTATCGCTCGTCGGGCTCCCCGTCGTCCGGGACGCGGACCGGCCCGTAGTGGGCCATCGGGACCCGGAGGTACTCGGCCTGCCCGCCGGGCACCTGCCCGTAGAGCTTCGTGTAGCCGAAGAGCGCCGCGCCCTTGTGGTAGTCCCGCACCTGGGTGGTCTCGCACTGGGTCTGCAGGCCCTGCTCGCACATCCAGCAGGACCCGCAGGCGATGTTGAACGGGATCACCACGCGGTCGCCGGGCTTGATGTGGGTGACCTCGGAGCCGACCTCCTCGACGATGCCCATGGGCTCGTGCCCGAGGATGTCGCCCGGTTCGAGGAACGGGCCGAGGATGCCGTAGAGGTGCAGGTCGGACCCGCAGATGGCGGTCGAGGTGATGCGGACGACGGCGTCCGTCGGCTCGACGATCTCGGGGTCGGCGGCGTCCTCGACCCGGACGTTCTCCCGGCCCTGCCAGGTCACGGCGCGCACGGCGCTACCGCTCGTTCCCGGTCTCGGCGGGGGTGTCCTCGCCCTCGGCCTGATCGGGCTGCTGCTCGGCCTCGGAGGCCTCGAGCTGTTCTGGGTCGGCGTCCGGGTCCTGCGACGGGTCGTACGGCTTCTCGGACGGCGTGCTGCCGGAGTTCTGGCTCATGTCCCAACGGTCGCACCGGTACCACCGACCCGCATCTGGTGTGTGGGCACCTCACGCACCGGCCCGGCCGGCCACCAGTGAGGCGACCGCCTCGGCGACCTTCTCCGGCGCGACGCCGGACAGGCGCGGATGCTCCGGTGCCGGGCCCTGCCAGTCACCGAGGAGCACGGTCTCCACGCCGAAGGGTGCCCACCGCGCAGCGGGCACCACGGGGGAGGCGAGGCACACGACCGGGGTGTCCACCGCAGCCGCGAGGTGTGCCGGCGCCGAGCTGCCGGTGACGACGCACTCGGCGTGCGCCAGCACCGCGGCGAGCTGGGCGAAGCTGGTGCGCCCGGTGAGGTCGATCGCCTCGCCGCCCGCGGCGGCCGCGGTCAGCGACGCCTCGTGCTCGCGCCCGGTGACGACGACGGTGCGGCCGCCTTCCTGCAGTGCGGCGACGACGGCGGCCGCGTGCTCCGGGGTCAGCGCCCGGGACGGCGCGGAGGCTCCGGGGTGGAGCACGACGTAGGGACCGTCCGGGACGCGGCGGGAGACGTCGGGCAGCGGTCCGCGCACCGCGAGGCGGCCGTCGTCGCCCGTGGGGAGGCGCCCGCCGGCGGTGTAGGCGAGGTCGAGGGCGACCTCGGCCTCGTGCAGCTCGGGCGGGCGCTCGTGGCGGACGTCGAGGAGGGTGCCGGGCTCGTCCGTCGTCGTGGCGACGAGGTGGCCGATACCCGCGATCCGGGCCAGCAGCGCCAGGGGGAGCGGGCTGTGGCCAGGGGACGTGAAGATCACGCACCGGTCATAGCCGCGGCAGGCCAGCGCGCCGATGAGGAGGTCGGTCGCGACCCGGTCGACCTGAGGTGGGGCGGCACCGCGCCACGGAGGGTCGAACGTGAGCTTCTCGTTGACCGCGGGGAGCAGCTCCGCGGCCGGCAGCCCGGCCGGGGAGACGAGCACGTCGAGGATGTCGGTGGTGGCGGCGAGCGCCCGTAGCGCGGGGCCGGTGAGCAGCACGTCGGCCTCGTCCTCGAGGCGGACCGCAAGGGTGCGACTCACTCGACCACCACCCCCACACCCGCGCCCTGGTCCGGCAGCCGCATCCGGTAGGACGGCCCCTCGGCACAACTGTGCGGCGCATCCGGGCATCCCGCACGTCGAGCGGGCCGGTGACCGTGGCCGCACGCGTCGGGATGCCGCGCCCGCCGTTCCGTGGTGGCCTGGGCCCATGACCTCGACCTCGACCTCCCGCACGCAGACGGCCGAGCGTCCGTGGTTCGCCGACGCCGTGATCTACCAGGTCGACCCGAACCTCTTCGCCGACTCGGACGGCGACGGCCACGGGGACCTGCGCGGCCTGACCGCACGCCTGGAGCACGTCCGCGACCTCGGCGCCACGTGCGTGTGGATCCTGCCGTTCTACGGAACGCCCTACCGCGACGGCGGCTACGACGTCAGCGACCACCGCACGGTCGACCCGCTCTTCGGGACGATGGAGGACCTCGACCGGCTCGTCGCACGCGCCCACGAGCTGGGGCTGCACGTGATGACCGAGCTCGTCGTCCAGCACACGTCCGACCAGCACCGCTGGTTCCGACAGGCACGCCGCGACCCCGGCTCGCCCTACCGCGACTACTACGTGTGGGCCGACCACCCGGAGGAGACCGACGTCGAGCCCATCTTCCCCGGCGTCGAGGACAGCGTCTGGGCGTGGGACCAGGCCGCCGGCCGGTACTACCGGCACCTCTTCTACTCCCACGAGCCCGACCTCGACCTGAGCCGCGACGTGGTCCGGGAGGAGATCGCCGAGGTCGCCGACCTGTGGCTGGACCACGGCGTGGACGGGTTCCGCGTCGACGCCGTGCCCTCGATCATCGAGCGCACCCGCGCCGCGGACCCGACCGACCACGGTCTGTGGTGGCTCGACGAGCTCCGCGACCACGTCGAGTCCCGCCACCCCGAGATCGTGCTCATGGGTGAGGTCGACGAGCAGCCGGAGGAGTACGTCGGCTACTTCGGGGGCAACCACCGGCTCAACCTCATCCTGAACTTCTGGATCAACAACCATGTCTTCCTGGCACTCGCACGCGGCGAGGCCGGACCGATCGTCGACGCGCTGGAGCATCAGCCCGACCCGCCGCCGGGTGCGCGGTACGCGAACTGGCTCCGCAACCACGACGAGCTGGACCTGGAACGGCTCACGGACGCCGAGCGTGCGGAGGTCTTCGCCGCCTTCGCCCCCGAGCCGGAGATGCAGCTCTACGGTCGCGGCATCCGGCGGCGCCTCTCGCCGATGCTCGGCGGCGACGACCGGTGGGAGGCGCTCGCGCACGCCGTGATGCTGAGCCTGCCCGGTGTGCCCGTGCTGCGCTACGGCGACGAGGTCGGCCAGGGCGAGGACCTGAGCCGGCCCGAACGCACCGCGGTGCGCACGCCGATGCAGTGGACCGGTGGCCGCAACGCCGGGTTCTCCGAGTCTGTCGACGGCCTTGCGGCGCCGCTGGTCACCGCCGGCATCTTCGACTACCGCCGCCGGAACGTGGCCGACCAGGAGCGCGACCCGGCCTCGCTGCTGCACCGCATCCGGGCGATGGTGCAGGCCCGGCGCAGCCTTCCGGAGACGACTGGCCGGACCTGCCGGCCGCTGGACGTGGGCGCCTCGTCGGTGCTCGCGCTGCACCACGGGGCCGACGGCGGTCCGGGCGTCGTCCTGCTCGCGAACCTGTCCGCGGAACCGGCCGTGGCCGAGCTGTCCGCCGCACTGCCGGGTGAGGAGGTGCTCGCCGACGAGGTCAGCCGCGAGCTGGCGGCGGACGGGGACCGGCTCCCGGTGGCGGGCCACGGCTACCGCTGGCTCCGGGTGAGATCCTGAGGCATGGTCACGCGCCGCCCGGTGCTCCACGCTGCGGCCGCGGTGACGCTCGGCCTGCTGGTCGCGTGCGGCCCCGACGGGCCGGCGGAGGAAACCTCCTCGCCGACCTCCGGCCCGCCGTCCACCGCCGAGTCGACGGAACCGGACGCCGAGCCGGCCTCGGAGCCCGAGCGAACGTCCTCGCCCGAGCCCTCGGTGTCCCCGACGCTCGCCGAGCCGGGCGTCCTCGCCGAGGAGCTCACCTCGCCGTGGGGCCTGGCGTTCCTGCCGGACGGCGACGCCCTCGTCACCGAGCGCGACACCGCCCGCGTGCTACGGGTGGCGCCCGACGGTGGGGTCACCGACGTCGGGACGGTGCCGGGCGTGCAGCACGGCGGCGAAGGGGGCCTGCTGGGGATCGCAATCGACCCGGAGGATCCCTCGGCCGTCTTCGTGTACGCGACGACCGCCCAGGACAACCGGGTGCTGCGGATGCGGCTCGACAGCGAGACGCTGGTGCCCGACGGCGTCGTCCTCGAGGGGATCCCGAGCAGCGAGCTGCGCCACAACGGCGGCCGGCTCGCGTTCGGCCCCGACGGGTACCTCTACGTCACCACGGGAGACGCCGACGAGCGCGACCGCGCCCAGGACCCGGACTCGCTCGGCGGCAAGATCCTGCGGATCGAGCGGGACGGCGACCCGGCTCCCGGCAACCCGACCGCGGGCTCGCCGGTGTGGAGCCTGGGGCACCGCAACGTCCAGGGGATCGGGTGGGTGCCGTCCGGCCCGGCCGCGGGCACGCTGCTCGCCAGCGAGCTCGGCCAGAACCGCTGGGACGAGCTCAACCGCATCGAGCCGGGCGCGAACTACGGCTGGCCGCAGGTGGAGGGGGTCTTCGGGGCGGGCGAGGGCGACGGCTTCACCGACCCGCTGCGCGTCTGGGAGCCGGCGGTCGCCTCGCCGAGCGGCATCGCGGTCACGGAGGACGAGGTGTACGTCGCGGCACTGCGCGGCGAGTCGCTGTGGCGGGTGCCGCTGGACGGCGCCGAGGCCGGGGAGCCGCAGCGGCTGCTGCAGGGCGAGTACGGGCGGCTGCGGGCCGTCGAGGTGGACGCCGCCGGCCGGTTGTGGCTGCTCACGTCCGAGAACGCGTGGGGCGAGCCGGTGCGGCCGGTCGACCGGATCGTGGTGGTCGACCCGGACGACCTGTGAGCCGGGTCAGACCTCGTCCGGGTCGTGGGTCTGGCCGCGGGACTCGCGCAGAGCACGGCCCCGGGCCACGTCCTCGGCGACCTTCTCGGCCTTCTTCTCGCTCGCCTTCGTGTCCCGGGCCGGCAGCTGGATGGTCTCCTCGGCGGGGATGCCGGCCTGCAGCTCGCGGGCGCGTTCCAGCTCGGCGTCGAACTCCGCTCCGAACAGCAGCGCGAGGTTCATCACCCAGATCCACAGCAGCGCGATGATGACGCCGGCCAGCGACCCGTAGGTCTGGTCGTAGCTGCCGAAGTTGCCGACGTAGAACCCCAGCGCCACCGAGGCGACGAGGGCCACGACGATGGCGATGACCGCGCCCGGTGAGACCCACCGGAACGACGGTTGCCGGACGTTCGGCGTCGCCCAGTAGAGCAGCCCGACGGCGATGATGACGACGAGCAGCAGCACCGGCCACTTCGCGATGTTCCAGATGGTCACGGTGACGCCGCTGAGCCCGATGAGGCCACCGATCGACTCGGCGACCGGGCCGGAGACCACGAGGATGACCGCGGCGACCGCCACGAGCAGCAGCATCGCCAGGGTCAGCAGGTACATCGCCGGACGGAGCTTCCAGAAGGGGCGGCCCTCGGGCATCTCGTAGATCCGGTTCATCGCCCGGGAGAACGCCGCCACGTAGTTGGAGGCGGTCCACAACGCGACGAGCAGACCGATGACCAGGCCGATTCCGGGCGCGGGTGCCGTGGTCAGGGACTCGATGACCGGCTCGAGCGTGCCCATCGCCGTGGCGGGCACGAGGTCCCGGGCCATCGACAGGAGCGTGTCGGTGGTCCCGCCCTGCCCCACGAGGCTCAGCAGCGACACGAGCGCGATGAGCGCCGGAAAGATCGACAGGACCGAGTAGTACGTGAGCGCCGCGGCGAGGTCCGTGCAGTCGTCGTCGAGGAACTCGCTGACCGCCTTCCGGGCGGTGTAGCCCCACGACGAACCCTTGATGTCCGTCGGCGACTCCGCCTTGCGGGTCCTCCGGCCGTGCTGGTTCATAGCCCTCCCTCCGGTCCCGCCACTGTGCGGGTGAACCGGCGGCTCGGCAACCGGTGGCCTCGAGACCGCTCGGGTCTGGCCTGATGGAACCGCCTTCGTGGGGTGTGCGTTGTCCGAGCATGAGGCGCACCGTCGCGGTTCTGGCCGGCACGATCGGAGCGTTGACGCTGGCCGGATGCGGTGCCGCCGCGACGGCGGGGACGGACCGGCCTGACCGCGACGGCGGGACCGGTCTCGTCACCACGACCACCCCGGCGCTCGTCAGCGACGGAGGGGACGGCGCCGAGCTGTGTGTCGGCCCGATCACCATGTCCGTTCCGGCCGGGTGCAGCGGGCCGCGCCTGGTGGGCTGGGACTGGGCCGATCACGACGGCGACTTCGCCGAGGTCGGCGGGGTGCGGCAGGGCTTGTTCGTCGTGGTCGGCACGTACGACGGTTCGAGCCTCACCGTGCGGGAGGTGACCCCGCAGGACGAGTGGGACGGCGAGTATCCGGATCACTCGCGGGACTTCTCGACGCCGTGCCCGGAACCCGCAGGCGGCTGGCAGGTACAGGACCCGGCCCTGACCACCGAGGAGACCCTCCAGCAGGTCGGATGGGTCGCGCGCGGCCTGGAGGGCTACGCGGGCTCGTGGACGGACGTCTCGACGAACCCGGCGTTCGAGCGGCAGGACCTGGGCGAGGAGGAGCATGCCAGGCTGCTGAACGACCCGACGCAGCTCGTCTTCAACGTCGCGGTCACCGGTGCCCCGGCCGTCGCCGAGGAGCGCCTGCGCGAGGTGTGGGGAGGCGCCCTGTGCGTCTCCACGGCGGAGCGGACCGAGGCCGAGCTCCGCGACATCGAGGACGCGGTGAGCGACATGCCGGGCTACCTCGACAGTTCGGTCCTGAGTCCCGAGAACGTGCTCGACCTGCACGTCGTGCACGACGACGGCACGCTCCAGGACGAGCTCGACGCCGAGTACGGCCCAGGTGTTGTGCGCGTCAGTGCGGACCTGACTGCGGTGGGGTAGGGGGTCACGGCGACTCCGGCACCGGCCGGCGCCGGAAGACCTGCACGAGCACCCGGAGCGCCAGGATCGCGCTGATCACCAGCAGGTTGTACCCGATGAGGGAGTGCAGGTGGACGGTGTCGCGCACCACCGGGCCGCCGTCGGACCACAGCAGGACGGCGGCCATGAGCCCGATGACTCCGGCGAGTGCGGTGACGAGGACGTCGTGCAGCAGCCGGGTGATCCACGCACGGTCGCGCTCGTCCGCGAAGATCCGGGCGTTGACGCCGAGACGCCCGTGCTCCGCGGCGCCCGCGATGCGTTCGATGCGGCGCGGCAGGCGGCGCAGGATCGGCAGGAGCGCCACCAATTCCTCGGACGCGCCGCGCCGCAGCTCGGCGGGCGTGACCCGGTCCGAGAGGTACCCCGTGGCGAGGTCCTTCGCCTGGCCGACCAGGTCGAACCCCGGCGCGAGCTGCCGCAACGTGCCCTCCGCCGTCGCCATGCTGCGGAAGACCGCGGCGATCTCAGGCGGCACCTCCAGGCCGTACCGCGAGACGACGGCGAACAGCTGGCCGAACATCTGGGCGCCCCGCGCACCGGCGCCGCCGCCGTACCGGGCGATGACCCGGCCGATCTCCCGCTCGAGCCGCTCCTCGTCGATCCGGTCCGACGCCGGCGCCAGCTCGAGCAGCGCGTCGGTCACGGCGAGCGGGTCGCCGCGGTCGAAGCCCAGCAGCAGACGTTCCAGGGCCTCCCGCAGCTGCGAGTCCAGCCTGCCCACCGAGCCGAGGTCGAGCAGCCCGATGCCGCCGTCCTCGAGGACGAAGATGTTGCCGGCGTGCGGATCGGCGTGGAAGACGCCCTCCACCAGCACCTGCCGCAGCAGGGCGTCCAGGACGGCGTGGGCGAGCTCCTCCCGGTCCAGACCGAGCTGCTCGATCAGCGGCTCCGCGTCCGAGATCGGGCGACCCCGGAGGCGTTCCATGACCAGGACCCGCTCGGTCGACAGCTCGTCGTAGGCCCGCGGCGCCCGCACCACGGACCCGGCCGGTCGCGCGGCCGTGATCGTGCGGATGTTGTCGGCCTCGATCCGGTAGTCCAGCTCCTCCCGGATCGCGGCCCCCAGGCCCTCCGCCAGGGCGCGCGTACGCAGGCTGCGGCCCCACGCCGTCGTCCGCTCCAGGCGCTCGCCGAGGCGCAGCGCGATGTCCAGGTCCCGTTCGACCACCGGCCGGATCCCGGGACGCTGGATCTTCACGACGACCTCCTCGCCAGAGCGCAGGCGCGCCGCGTGGACCTGGCCGATCGAGGCGGCGGCCAACGGGACCGGGTCGACCTCGGCGAACACCTCGCCGACCGGGACGCCGAGCTCGTCGAGCAGGACCTGCTCGATCTCGGGCCACGGAACCGGCTCCGCCGCGTCCCGCAGCACGGCGAGCTCCGCGGCGATCTCCGGCGGCAGCTGGTCCGCGCGGGTGGAGAGGACCTGGCCCATCTTCACGAACGTGGCACCGCACGCGTTCAGCGTCTCCCGGAGCGCACGCCCGAGCTGCGCGCGGGACGACGGCGCGTCCAGGGCACCTGCCGAGCGTCGCCGCAGGTACGGGCCCAAACCGTGGCGCACGGCGATGCCGACGACCTGCCAGGTCCGCCGCGCCCGCATCCAGCGGCCGCGCAGGCCGCGGCCCCACACGGTGGCGGGTGGGATGGAGCCCAGCGGCGCGAACGCCTCGACGACGACGATGAACGCCATGGACGCCAGCAACGTGCACATCGCAGCGAGGAGCACGAACCACGTCTCCACCCAGCCGTCCGGACCGAGCCCCTCGGCGTCGCGGGGGATCCGGGTCATGGCGAGCCCGATGAGCGGCAACGCCGTCGCGGCGAACAACCCGGTGGCCAGCAGGCGCACCGCGCCCAGGCGGATGCCGAGCAGTCGCTGAGCCGCCAGACCGAGCAGGAGGGCCGTGACCAGGGTCGAGACGACCGCCACCGGCGCCGACAGCAGGCTCAGGAGGTCCATCCGGTCAGTCTTGCGGCTCCCGCCCGGCCGGTCGAGGCCGTTTGGCCCGGTCCAGCGCGAGCATCCACAGGCCGGCGAACCCGATCGTGAGCAGCACCACCAGGTAGCCGAACGCCGGTCCGGCCCACGTCAGGTCGCCCCCGTGCCGCAGCAGCGCGACCGCCTGCAGCAGGACGAAGGCGAGCGCCGTCAGTCCCAGCGGCCGCACGGTGCGGCCGTCGCCGCCGAGCAGGGCGTGCGCGCCCGCCCACCCCAGCCCGACCAGCCACGCCCCGACCGCCCTGCCGGTGAGCTCGGTGAGCGCCCACGGCCACAGCTCCGCCGCCCGCGCCGGCACCGCCAGCAGCGCGACCCCGGCGAGCAGGAGCACGACGGCGAGCGCCACCAGCAGCAGCCGCAGCCCCACCGGCAAGGCGCGCGCCGCCGCCTCGGACGTCCGCGGCGCACGCCGCGGCCGGGTCTGGAGCCGGGCGATCACGAGCATCGCCATCGGCACGACGACGTAGATCGCCAGCCAGCACCACGTCACGACTCGCGCGCCGAGCGGATGCTCCGCCGACAGGTGGAACCGGTCGAGGTGCAGCAGCGTCACGGCGAGGGTGAGCGTGGTGAAGACGAACACCGTCCAGACGGACAGGCGGGCACGGGACCAGCGGGCCGATCGTGCCCCCGCCACCTCGAGCACCGCGCTGGACCAGTACGCCGCCCCGAGGAACACGGCGGTCATCGGCGGGTCGATCGTCCACGCGAACCAGTCCGCCGTCCGGAGCGGGAACACGAACAGCTGCAGACCGGCGAGGAACACCAGCACCGCGGCGACGTACAGCAGCCGCCGCATCGACGGGGTCAGGGACGCGTCACCGGTCGTGGTGACCATGCTCGACCAGTCCGGCGTGTGCGTGCGCGGCGAGGTAGCCGTGGACCATGGAGATGACCGCGGCGCCGTCACCGACCGCGGTCGCGACCCGTTTGATCGACCCGGCGCGCACGTCGCCGATCGCGAAGACGCCCGGCAGACTCGTCTCGAGGGACATGCCCGACCTGGCCGGCCCGGCGGTCGGGTCGTCGTCGTCGCCGTCTTCGCGGTCCCGGGGGCCGCCGGTCAGCAGGAATCCGGCATCGTCGCGCCGCACCTCCGCCGGCAGCCACGACGTCCGCGGTGCCGAGCCGATGAGCACGAACAGCCCGGTGGCCTCGATCTCCTCGGTGTGCTCGCTGTCGGCACCGCCGGTTGGCGCGACGACGACGGACCGGAGACAGCCGTCGACGCTGCGCCCGTCCACGACCTCGGTGGAGTAGCGGATGCTGACGTTCGACGTCGCCTCGAGCTGGGCGACGAGGTACGCCGACATGCTCGCCGCCAGCGACGGTCCGCGCACGAGCAGCGACACGCGGTCCGCGTACTTGGCGATGTGCAACGCGGCCTGGCCGGCGGAGTTGCCGCCCCCGACGACGCAGGCGCACTGCCCGGCCATCGACGGCGCCTCGGAGACCGCCGCGCCGTAGAAGACGCCCCGGCCGACCAGCTCCTCCAGCTGAGGCACGCCGAGCCGCCGGTAGTCGACACCGGTGGCGACGATGACCGTCCGGCCGCGCACCACGCTGCCGTCGGACAGCGACACGGTGCGCAGGTCGCCGTCGGTGCCCAGCGCCGTGACCCGCCGCATGAAGAGGAACTCGGTCCCGAACGTCCACGCCTGGTGGAAGGACCGGTAGGCCAGGTGGGCGCCGCTGACGCCGCGGGAGAAGCCCGGGTAGTTGCGGATCAGTGAGCTGGTGCCCGCCTGGCCACCGACGGCCTGCTGCTCGACCACGAGCGTGGAGAGGCCCTCGGAGGAGGCGTACACGGCCGCCGCCAGGCCGGAGGGCCCGGCGCCCACGATCACGACGTCGAAGACCTTGCCGGCGGGTTGCGGGCGGGTGAGCCCGAACGCGTCCGCGATCTGCAGGTTGGTCGGGTTCTCCAGGACAGTCGGCGGCGAGGTGAACTGCAGCACCACCACCGGGAGCTGGGGCTCGCGCAGGTGCAGGCTCTCCAGCATGCGGCGGGCGGCGTCCTCGCCGGCGGGGTGGAACCCGACGGGGATGTGGTTCCGGCCGAACGTGTCGCGCAGGGCGTGCGTCCGTCCGTCGCGCTGCTCCCCGATCACCCGGACCGCCTCGAAACCCGTCCCCTGCGCCAGGTGCCAGTCGTCGAGGGCGTCGGTGATCGCGCCGTGGAACTCCTCGTCCCGAGGACCCTCCGGTCGGACCACGAAGAGCTCGGCGTGGCCGTGGGCGACGGCGTCGAACACGGTCGGCGCGCTGGCGAAGTCGCCCCAGGTGACCGCGACGACCCGCTTGGCTGCGGGCTGGGCGGCGTAGGCGCGACGCAGGAAGGCCAGTCCCTCCCGGTCCTCCGGGCCGTAGCACGCGACGACGACGGCGACCGGCCGCCCCTGGTCCCGGAGTGCCTCCAGGGCGGCGCTCGCGCCGGCATGGTCGGCGTGGACCAGGACCTCGTACTCGGCGCCGTACCGGCTGCGGAGCGCGTCGCCGAGGATGCCGCGAGATTCCGGGTCGATGGTCGCGACCAGCATGACCGGCACCGACGCATCCACGGCCGTCACCTCCTGACGACCCCTGCAAGCGTGGACGGTACTCGTCCGGCGGCGCACGCGACCGCGGTTTGGCCCGGCAATGTGCCGCGGGTGACCGGCTGCTGGGCGCCGGCGCGTGGTCTGCTACGCGTGCTCGTCGCCGCCGGGCCGGTCTCCGGCGACGTAGTAGATCGTCTGCGCGACGATGCGCCCGTCCCGCACCACGAAGCTGTCGACGCCGTGGCGGACCCGGACCTCGTCGGCCTCGCCGCTCCAGCGGAGCATGCCGATCTCGCCCTCGACCAGCAGCTCCTCGTAGCGGAACGCGCCGTGGCCGAGGTAGGAGGAGAGCACCTCGGCGCGGTGCCGGACCCCGTCGTGCCCGCGGTCGGTGCCCTCGCCCCAGGACAGCAGCACGACGTCGGGGTGGTAGTTCTCGGTGAGGTCGCCCTCAAGGTCGCCGTCCTCGCGGTGCGCGAGGTGGGACTCGAGGACCTCGCGGGTGCCACGGGTCATGGCGCCACCGTCGCTCGGAGTGCCTGCTCGAGCTGACCGGTGGTGGTCACCGGACGGTCGCAGACGAAGCCTCGGCACACGTAAGCGGCCGCGTGCCCCTCGACCAGGGGGCGGTGGGCGAGCAGCGGGATGCCCGGCGCGTCCGGCTCGCCGGCAGTCAGCACCAGACCCGGCGACGTCGCACGGCGGACGGTCCGCACCAGGTCGGCTGCGCTGTCGCCCGAGCCGACGACGGCGACCTGGAGCGGGCCGGCGAACAGCGCCTCGGCCGTCGCGAGCGTCCAGCCGGCGAAGCGCGGCGCCTGCCGGGCGAGCCGGCCCGCCGCGGCGACCGCGGCCTCGGCCGCCTCTCGGTGCCGCGCCGAGCCGGTGAGTGCCGCGTAGGTCAGCAGCGCACCGGCGAGCGCGGACTGCCCGGACGGTTCGACGTTGTCGGTCGGGTCCTTGGGGCGGGTGACGAGGCGCTCGGCGTCGTCGGCGACGTCGAAGAACCCGCCGGCACCGTCTCCGAAGCGTTCGAGCGCGACGTCGAGCAGTCGGCCGGCGGCCTCCAGCCACCGGGCGTCGCCGGTCGCCTGGTGCAGCGTCAGCAGCCCGTCGGCGAGGTCGCCGTGGTCGGCGGCGACGCCCGCCGCCGAGCCCACGACGCCACCACGGGAGGCACGACGCAGCCGGCCGTCGACCAGGTGCGTGCTCAGCAGGAGGTCCGCGCAGGCGACGGCGGCGTCGAGGTACCGGGGCTCCTCCAGCAGCGCCCCGGCCTCGGCAAGGGCGCTGATCGCCAGGCCGTTCCACGCGGTGACCACCTTGTCGTCACGGGCCGGCTGAGGGCGTTCGGCGCGGGCGGCGAGCAGGCGTGCCCGCACGTCGGACCACCACCGCGGGTCCGGGTCCGCGCGCCGCTGCAACGTGGAGGCGCCGTGCTCGAACGTGCCCGCCGGGGTGACGGACAGGACCTCGGCCGCCCGTGCACCGTCGTCCGGTCCGAGGATGTCGGCGAGCTGGTCGGGAGTCCACACGTAGGTGTGGCCCTCCACGCCGCGCCCGTCGACCTCGGCGTCCGCATCGAGCGCGGAGGCGAAGCCGCCCTCGGGGGTGCCCAGGTCCGCCAGGAGGAAGTCCGCGGTCTCGCGGGCCACGCGTTCGGCGAGGTCGGAGCCGGTGGCGCGGTGCAGGTGCAGGTAGGCCCGGAGCAGCTGGGCGTTGTCGTACAGCATCTTCTCGAAGTGCGGCACCACCCATTCGGCGTCCACCGAGTACCGTGCGAACCCGCCGGCGAGCTGGTCGTACATGCCGCCCCGGGCCATCGCCGTGCAGGTCTCCTCCGCCATGCGCAGGGCGTCCGCGTCGCCGGTCCGCGCGTGATGGCGCAGCAGGAACTCCAGGACCATCGACGGCGGGAACTTCGGGGCGGTCCCGAAGCCGCCGTTCACGGGGTCGAACTCCCGCCCCAGCGTGGCGACGGCATCGGCGAGTGCGTCCGTATCGAGCGCGTCGGCCGGGCCGGAGACGGACATCCGGGCCAGGGCGCCGGTGATCGACGCGCTCGAGCGGAGCACCTCGGTGCGGCGGTCGCGCCAGGCGTCCCGGACCGCGGCGAGGACCTGCAGGAAGTGCGGCTTCGGGTAGTAGGTGCCGCAGAAGAACGGTTCGCCGTCGGGCGTGAGGAAGCACGTCATCGGCCACCCGCCCTGACCGGTCATGGCGGTCGTGGCGGCCATGTAGACGGCGTCGACGTCGGGCCGTTCCTCGCGGTCGACCTTGACCGGGACGAAGCCCTCGTTCATGGCGGCCGCCACCTGCTGGTCCTCGAAGGACTCGTGCGCCATCACGTGACACCAGTGGCACGCGGCGTACCCGACCGAGAGCAGGACCGGCACGTCCCGCCGGCGGGCCTCGGCGAAGGCGTCCTCACCCCACTCCTGCCAGTGCACGGGGTTGTCCGCGTGCTGGAGCAGGTAGGGCGAGGTGGCGCCGGCCAGGTGGTTGGCCATGGATCCAACGTAGGTGCTACGTGATCGGCGCACGACCCAGGTCGCCACGACCCGCCCGTGGACGGGCCGTGGCGACGCCGCTCGGGCCGGGCGGTGGCCGGTCACAGGCCCGGAGTCGTCAGCCCTCCTCGTGGGCGTGGTGGTCGAACCCTTCGGGCGCACGGTCCAGGAAGCCGACGATCGTGGTGATGCGGCCGGCGTCGTCCAGGGTGAGCACGTCGGTGCCCTCGGCGAACGATCCGCCGCCCGCGAGGAGCTCCCAGGGGACGCGGACGCGGTCGTGGTGCGCGTCGGGCTCGGCCCGGCTCCGGAACTCGTAGTCGCCGACGTGGGTCGCGAACTGCGTGCTGAAGTCGACCATGTCCTCCACGCCCGTGCCGACGCCGACGGGCGTGGTGCGCAGGACGTCCGGGGTGAAGAGCGAGCGGCCGAGGCTGCGCTGCTCCTGCGGCGGGAGATTCCAGAACCGGACGTACTCCTGGGCCGTGGTCGGGGTCGTGGTGGTGCTCATGACGGGTGCTCCTTCGTCGATGCGGGGCGCCGGCTCTCGGCGCTGCCTCGACGATCCGCCCGGTCCGTGCACCGTGTCGATGACGTCGGAGGTCATTGCCGTGCCGCACGCCCACGGGCACGCTGACGGGCATGACGGTGGCTCAGGAGTCGGTCGGGACGTTGTTGCGGCAGTGGCGCGAGCGGCGGCACCGTTCACAGCTCGACGTCTCGATCGCCGCCGACGTCTCCACGCGGCACCTCAGCTTCGTCGAGACCGGCCGGTCCGCGCCGAGCCGGCAGATGATCGAACGACTCTGCGACGAGCTCGAGGTCCCGTTGCGGGAGCGCAACGTCCTCCACCTCGCCGCCGGGTTCGCACCCGTCCACCAGGAGCGCCCGCTCGAGGATCTCGATGCCGCGCGTGCCGCCATCGACGCCGTGCTCGCAGGTCACGAGCCCTATCCGGCGGTCGCGGTCAACGTGCGCTGGGAGCTGCTCGCCGCGAACGAGTCGATGTCCCGGTTCCTCGGCGCCGTGCCCGACCG
Organism: Georgenia alba; assembly: GCF_042665525.1. Classification (NCBI taxonomy): domain Bacteria; kingdom Bacillati; phylum Actinomycetota; class Actinomycetes; order Allobogoriellales; family Allobogoriellaceae; genus Georgenia; species Georgenia alba. The sequence goes on along the minus strand of NZ_JBHTCQ010000001.1, from coordinate 211,428 downwards.
GCTGCGGCAGCCGCGCCTGAACATACTCCGGGCGACCCTGCACCCGGACGGGCTCGCCCCCCAGCTGCGGAACTACGGACAGTGGCGGGCCCATGTGCTCCGCCGCGTCCGCCGTCAGCTGGAGCGAACGGCTGCCGAGGGTCTCGCCGAGCTGCTCGCGGAGCTCGAGTCGTACCCGGCGCCGGACGGAGCGGGCGAGGCGGCCGGGCCGGCCGACTCGGACGGTGTGGTCGTTCCGCTGGTGCTGGCCACCCCGTACGGGGAGCTGCGCCTGTCCTACGTGCTCTCCGTCTTCGGTGCACCGCGAGACGTGACGCTCGAGGAGATCGCGATCGAGTCGTTCTTCCCCGCCGACGACGAGACCCGCCGGCTGCTGCAGTCGCTCGCCGGGTGACGTCGTCCACGGGCGGTCGGTGCGGCGGCTGCGGCTACTGCTCGCCCGGCCTACGAGGGCTGCGTGGCCCGGGGCCGGTCATCCCGGCCGCGAACCGGCCCGGCCGGAACGGTGCGAGCCGCGGCTCCTCCTCGCCGAGCACCTCGCCGGCCACCGCTTTGCCGAGGAACGGGGCCAACGTCACGCCGCTGTGTGTCGCGACGGCGTACAGCCAGGGCTGCTCGGGGGTCGTGCCCGCGATCGTCAACCCGTCCGCCGGCATGACGCGTCGGCCGACGACGAGCTGCTCGATCCGTGCGCCCTCGGTGCCCAGAAGCGCCGTGCGAAGGCGCCGGAGGAACTCCTGCGCGAGCGGTGAGGTGGGCGCCGGGACGGAGTCCGGGGCTGCCTCCTTGTCGAGGTCGAGCGCCTGGAGGAGCAGGCGTCCGCCACCGGCGGGCCGCACGTTGAGCCAGGGCGTGGTGAGCAGACGGTCGACGGAGGTCGGCAGCGGATTCGTCACGGCCAGGAAGCCGACGGTGATGTCCCCGGGCGCCCCGTAGTCGATCAGCGGGACCGTGGTGCCCGCGGACTGCGCCACCTCCCCGGTCCACCGGCCGGTGGCGAGGACGACGGCGTCGGCGGCGATCGTGGAACCGTCCGCGGTGCGGACCCGGCCACCCGTGCCGGCTGGCTCGAGAGCCGTGACCTCGGCACCGGTCCGGATCTCGGCGCCCGCGCGGCGTGCCCGCCCGAGCATCATGCCCAGGTACGGCAGCGGGAAGACGTGCGCCTCCTCGGGGAAGAGGACCGCCAGACGCGCATCGTCCGGGAGGACGAGGTCCGGCACGAGCTCCTGCACCCGACGCAGCGGGACCTCCTCGGTGGGATAGCCGCGCTCCCGCAGGCTCGCGACGCGGCGCGCCAGGTGGTGCTCGTGGGCCTCGTCCGCCGCGACCTCGAGATGACCCCGCGGGGCGAACCACTCGGTGCCGCTGCCGCCGAGCTCGTGGTGCGCGCGAACGCCGGCATGGTTGAGCCGGAAGTACGGCTCGGGCTCCTTGCCGTTCGCGTTGACCCACGCGTACGACGTCGCCGACGTGCCTCCTCCCGGCAGGTCACGCTCGAGGACGGTGACCCGGGTGCCGCGTTCCGCGAGCTCGGCGGCGACCGAGGTGCCGACGACCCCTGCCCCGATGACGACGACGTGCACGATCAGTTCCCTCCTGCGGTGGTGGTGGACACTCCGCTGCCCTGGGGCTCGCTGCGACGACCGGGGTTGAGGAGATGCGCCACGAGCATGACGATGACGCTGGAGACGATGCCGAACACGGCGTACGGCACCGTGGTGCCCGCGATGTGGGCGGCGGTGCACCCGACGAGCCCGCCGAGCATGCCCGCGACCGCCGTCGTGGCCTCGAGCCGGCCACGGCGCCGGTGCAGCCAGTACCCGATGAAGATGGGCGCGGCCAGGATCGATGCGGAGTACGCATAGGTGGCGACCAGCCACGTGAGCGCCGTCGGGTAGGCGATCGCCAGCGCCGCGGCGAGGATCGCCGCCACGACCGAGACGACCCGTGAGACGCGCACCAGTCCTGGGCCCTCGCTCCTGCCGAGCACGTTCACGCAGAGGTCCTTCACCACGTTCGTCGTCACCGATTGCAGGGCACTGCCGGTCGTCGAGACGATCGTGGCGACCAGGAAGGCCGCGTAGACAGCCAGCAGGAGTGTGGGCAGCTGGGTCAGCAGCCAGCCGGGGGCGGCCTCGGGGTCGCCGCTGACGAACTCCGGGTTCAGCGCCCGGGCCGAGAGGCCGATGACGAACGCGTACACGCCCGACACGAGCACGAGCAGGCCGCTGATCACGAGGCTCTTGCGCGCCTGCCCGATGTCGCGGATGGAGAAGATGCGCTGGAAGTACAGCTGGTTGGTGAGGGTGCCCGGGATGATCGCGAACAACCAGAGCAGCACGGTCGTGGTGCCGGCGGTCCCGAGGCCCGACGGCAGCGACGTGACCGCGTCCGGCACGGAGGAGGTGATGCCGCTCCATCCTCCCGCCATGTTGAGCACGTACGCGGCGACGGTGAGGGACAGGACCAGCATGACCACACCGAGCAGGAAGTCGCTCCAGGCGACGGATCGCAGGCCGCCGGGCAGGACGAAGACCAGCGTCACGGCGCACATGATGAGCGTCAGCCAGTGCGTGGAGACCCCGGTGATCGTCGAGAACAGCGAGGCGAACGCCACGAACTGCGTGGCGAGCCAGCCGAAGGGCACGACGATCGACGCCAGTGCGGCGAGCACCGTGATGACCGGGTGTCTGGCGTAGAGACGTCCGAGGATCTCCGGGATCGTGGAGAACTCCTGCCGCCGCAACCAGGTGGCGATCAGGCTGAGCAGGAGGAACCCGAGCAGCACGAACCCGGGGTAGAAGAAGTACGCCCAGCCGAAGCTGTACGCGAGACCGACGTGCGCGACGAGCACACCGCCGCCGACCGCGGTGGCGAACTGGGTGAACACGATGACGTACAGCGGAAGGGAACGGCCGGCCACGAGCCAGTCGCCCGCCGCATTCGTGCGCCGACCGGTGTAGATGGCGACGCCCGCGCCCGCGGCGAGGACGAGGGTGCTGGCGATCAGGAGGGGGACGATGTTGCTCGAGCTCATGGCGAACTCCCGAGGTCAGGGGAGGAATCGGGCGGGGGTGAGGTGCGTGACGTCATGCACGGTGGCGCCGGTGAGCGCGAGGTCGGCGGCGATCTCGCCGAGGACGGGGGACATCTTGAAGCCGTGACCGGAGAAGCCGGTCAGGACGGTGACGCCGGGCAGTGACGGGAGCTCGCCGACGATCGCATGGCCGTCGGTGGTGAAACAGTCGGCGTAGGCGCCCGTGCGGATCGGGTCCGGGTGGAGATCGGGCAGGAAGCGCGTCACCGCCTCGTGCAGGCCGGCCAGGAGCTCCGGGCTGGCGTTGCGGCTGACGTGATCGGCACTCGGCACGTGCGGTCGGGGCAGGCTGTGCAGGCTGACCTTGACCGTCTCGCCGTCGACCGCGGGGAAGGTGGAGTAGGCGATCGGTCCGGAGCGGATCACGATCGGTGAGCGGTCGGGCAGGAACCGCTCGGGGTGGCGTGGCTGGTACCACATCGTGGTGATCTGGTGGATCTCGAGCGGCAGGTCCGCGAGCCCCTCCACCTCCCGTGCCCACGGTCCCGGAGCGAGGATCACGCGGTCGAAGGTCTCCTGGCCCCGCGGTGTCGTGAGCCGGACACCACCGGCGCTCGGCTCGATGCGGCTCACCGGGCAGTAGCGGTGCATCTGCGCGCCGAGCGACCGTGCGCGTCCTGCGGCTGCGATGACCGCGCGCTCGGGGCGGAGCACGCCCGCGGTGTGGTCGAGGAGGGCCTCCTCGCCGTCCTCGACGGGCAGGTGCGGGAACCGGTCGGCGGCGTCGGCCGGGCCGAGGTCTTCGTGCGGCAGGTCGAACTCGGCCGCGCACCGGCGCACCATCTCCAGGTCGGGATGCCCCGTCGGCGCGATCGTCAGGCCCCCCGTCGTGGTCAGGAGCGCGGTGCCCGTCTCGCGCTCGAGGGTGCGCCACAGCTCCAGGGAGCGCTGCAGGAGCGGGACGTACTCCGCCCCCTCCCGGTAGGCCATCCGGAAGATCCGCGACTGGCCTCCGTACCCGCCCCGGTCGTGGCCCGGTGCGAAGGCGTCGAAACCCGTAGCGCGGATGCCGCGCTCGGCGAGATGCCAGAGAGCCATGGCACCCACGGCTCCGGTACCGACGACGGCGACGGTGGGGGTGCTGCGGCTCATGTGGTCTCCTCGGTGGGGGTCGGGTCGAGCGTCTGCTCCACGAAGAGCCGGAAGCTGTCGGGCGAGAGCGCGCAGCTCAGGACCTCCGCGATGCGGCCGTTGGCGAGATAGGTCTCGCGCCGGAGGTGGAAGAGCGGGCGCCCGGGCTCGATCGCCAGGCTCGCGGCGTCCTCGGCGCCGGCGATGGTCGGGGTGACGTACAGCCGCGAGCGTGCGACCGCGATCCCGGCGCGGCGGAAGTAGGCGAGGGTCGTCAGCGTGCCGAGGTCCTCCCGGAGCACACGGGGCGCGACCTCGAAGGGGATGTAGGACCGCTCCACGGCGCTCGCAGTTCCGTGCTCGTCCTCCTTGATTCGCTCCATCACCACGACCGCGGCGTTCGGCGCGACCCCGGGCAGCTCCTCGGCGATGTCTTCGCGTGGGACGACCTCGGCGCGAACCACCCGGTGCCCGCCGTGGACCTCCGGCCCCTCGGCGGCCAGGTTCGTGAAGTGCAGCAGATTGGCGCCCGCGCCGCCCGGGGCGACGACGGTCCCGGCCCTCCGGCGTCGGACGACGAGTCCCGCGCGTGCCATGTCCGTGACGGCGCGCTGCACCGTCGCGCGGCTGACGCCGTACTGCTCGGCGAGCACCCGCTCGGTCGGGATCGTGCTCCCTGCCGGGTACTGACCGGCGCGGATGGCGCGCTCCAGATCACCCCTGATCCGGGCATGTGCCGCGAGCGGGCTCGACATGCGCAATGACCCAACCAATGAGTCATTGGACCAGTCAATAGATCGGGCGATGTGTGAGCCACATCACAGCGGTGCCCGGCTGCCCGCCGGGGTGCGGGGCACCTCGGTCCGGCCGCACCCCTCCGTAGGCTTTGTCCATGCGACGACGAGGCGTGGCCGCCGCGGTGCTGACCGCGCTGGTGCTCCTCGTCCTGGTCTGGTCCTCCAGCGGTCGGGTCGCCGTCCTCGACCCGTACGCCGACGCGGAGGACCGCACGCCGCCGGAGCTGCCCACCGGGCTACCGACCGGCGACGCGACCGCCACGGCGCCGCCACCCACGGTCGAGGGGCCCGGCGCGGACGTCGTCGTGCGGTGGGACCTCGTCGCCGGTGCTGCCGGCCTGCTGATCGCCGCCGTCGCGCTCCTGCTCGCCTGGCGGCTGTGGCGTTGGTGGCGCCGGCGCCAGGTGGACACGACCCTCCCCGACGACGAGGAGGTCGACGCCGACCTCCTGCTGCGGGCCACCGGAACCGACGCGCAGCGGCGTGCCGCCGCCGGCGACCCACGCAACGCCATCGTGGCCTGCTGGGTCGCGCTGGAGGACGCCGCCGAGGGTGCGGGCCTGACGCGCGACCCCGCCGAGACGGCGGACGAGTTCACGGCCCGGGTGCTCGCGCACTGGCAGGTCGACGCCGCGACGATCGCCGAGCTCGCCGACCTCTACCGGACCGCACGGTTCTCCCGGCAACCCGTCGCCGAGGCCGACCGCGCCCGGGCCGTCGCTGCACTCGAGCGCATCCACGGCGCGATCCTCGGCCGGGCCAGCGAGGTACCCGCATGACCTCCTGGCCGCGCCGCGTGCTCGTCGCCGCCGGGGCCACGGGCGTGCTCTTCGTCGTCCTCTGGCAGGTCGGCGTCATGCCCGCGCCCTGGCAGGCCGGGCTGCTGACCTCGGTCCTGATCGGCCTGGTCACCTTCCTGACGGCGTGGGCACTCACGGAGGCCTTCGACCAGCTCGTGCCCGCCTCCTGGTTCGGCGCCCGGGACGTGCCGCCGCCCCCCGCACGCGCCGGTCTCGACCACCGGCTCGGACGCATCCGCCACCTGCTGCGGGACACCGTCGAACGGGACGACCGTCCGGACGCGGTCCACGACCTGCTGCGCGAGCTCACCGCCGAACGCCTCGCGGCCCGGGGCGTCGACCCCGCCGATCCGGCGGCCGTCCGCGCCGCCGTCCACCCCGGCCTGTACGCCTACCTCGCCACCGAGCCCCACGGCACCGAGCCGGTCGGCAGGCGGCGACTGTCCGACGTCGTCCGACGAATCGAGGAGCTGTGACGACCACACCCGAGCCGCACCAGGAGACGAGCGTCGAGGAGGCGACCCGCCGGGCGAACGCCGTCCTGGACCGTGTCGAGCAGGCCGTCGTCGGCAAGCGTGAACCGCTGACGCTGCTGCTCGCCGCCCTGCTGGCCGGCGGCCACGTGCTCCTGGAGGACCTGCCCGGACTCGGCAAGACCCTCGCCGCACGGTCCTTCGCGCAGACCCTCGGCCTGGACTTCGCCCGCGCCCAGTTCACCCCGGACCTGCTGCCCGCGGACCTGACCGGCGCGTTCGTCTACAACCAGGCCTCCGGCACGTTCGAGTTCCGTGACGGACCGCTGTTCACCGGGCTGCTGCTGGCGGACGAGATCAACCGCACCCCGCCGAAGACCCAGTCCGCGCTCCTCGAGGCGATGCAGGAGCACCAGGTCACCGTCGAGGGCCAGACCTTCCCGTTGCCCCGCCCCTTCCACGTGCTCGCGACCGCCAACCCCGTCGAGTACGAGGGCACCTACCCGCTGCCCGAGGCCCAGCTCGACCGGTTCCTGCTGCGACTCTCCTTCGGCTACCCGACCGAGGAGGAGGAGCGGGACGTCCTGCTGCGCCGCCTGGCCCGGCGGCAGGAGGACATCCACCTCGACGCCGTCACGGACGCCGACGGGCTGCTCGCCATGCAGCGGGCGGTCGAGACCGTCCCGGTCGAGGAGGACATCACCGCGTACTGCGTCGCCCTCGCCGGCGCCACCCGGCAGCACCAGGCCGTCCAGGTCGGCGCGTCGCCGCGCGGATCGCTCGCGCTGGTCCTGGTGGCCCGTGCGCACGCCGTCGTGCAGGGCCGGTCGTTCATCGTCCCCGAGGACGTCAAGGCGGTCGCCCACGCCGTGCTGGACCACCGCATCGTCCTCAGGCCCGAGCTGTGGATGTCCGACGTGACCGGCGCCGCCGTCGTCGACTCGGTGCTGGGGCAGGTGCCCGTCCCGGCCGCCCGCGAGGCCGCCGCAGGCCGCCCATGACGACGGCGGACCTCACCTCCCCCGGGGAGGTCACCGCCGAGGGCCGTGCGGAGAACCGATGGGTCGTCACCCACGCCCACGTCCGAGCGGTCCTCGCCGCTGGGCTGGGCGCGGTCCTGTGCGTGCTGCTCCAGCGGCCCGACCTGCTCGTCCTCGTCACCCCGCTGGCGGTGGTGGCGGTGTGGTCCGTGGTCACCAGGCCGCACGGACGGCCGACCGCCCGGGCGCGCCTCGCGCGCGGCGTGGTCACCGAGGGCGACCGGCAGGCGGTGGTGGTGCGCGTGAGCACGACGGAGGGTACCGAGCTCGTCAGCACCTCCCTCGCGCCGGCACCGTGGATCACGCGCCGGCCGCGCCACGGCGCGCAGGCCCGGCTCCTGGACACCGACGACGTCGCGCGCGGCGAGATCCGCATCCCCACCGGTGCGGACCCGCAGCGGTGGGGCCGGCACCAGGTCGGGCCGCTGCTCGTCGGCGCCTGCACACCGTGGGCCGCGTTCCGCTGGGGCCCGGTGCCACTGCCCGAGCGCCTGGTCCGGGTGCTCCCGACGCCTGCGGCCTTCGAGCTCACCGCCCCCGCGCCGCACCCGCGCGGTCTGGTCGGTCAGCACCGCTCGCTCCGGCCGGGGGAAGGGACCGAGTTCGCCTCCGTCCGGCCGTTCCAGTGGGGCGACCGGCTCAAGCGGATCCACTGGGCCCGCTCGTTGCGGTCCCGCGAGCTGCACGTGACCACCAGCTACGCGGACCAGGACACGCATCTGGCCCTGCTCGTCGACGCACACATCGACGTGGGCCGCTCCGAAGGCCTCACCGGGGCGGCGAGCTCGCTGGACCGGTCCGTGCGCGCGGCCGCGGCCCTCGCGGAGCACTTCGTCCGCCAGGGCGACAGGGTCAGCCTCCAGGTCGCCTCGGGCACCACCCCGCTGCGGCTGCGCCCCGGCACCGGCATGCGGCAGGGCCGCCGGGTGCGGGACGTGCTCAGCCGGGTCAGCGCCGGCGCCCGCCCGGCCGACCTCCCGCGCCGGTTCCGGCTCGGGCTCGGTGACGGCGCGCTCGTGGTCATGGTCTCCGCGCTGGTCTCGCCGGCGGCCCTGGCGCAGGTGGCGGCCCTGGCCCGCGGCGGCCTGACGGTCGTGGTCGTGGACGTGCTGGGCGAGGGCTTCGCGCTGCCGGCGGACTGGGACCCGCTCGACCAGCTCGCCTGGCGCATCCGGATGCTCGAACGTGAACGGGAGGTCCGGCGCATCCAGCAGATGGGCGTCCCCGTGGTGCCGTGGGCCGGGCCGGGAAGCCTCGACCTCGTGCTGCGCGGGCTGGTCCGCCGCGGCCGGACGGCGGTGGGGCGCACGTGAAGGAGCAGTGGGAGGAGCTGCTGGCCGCCACACGCGCGCAGCTCATCGTCCGTGCGGCCGTCGTCGTGGCGACCGTCGTGTTCGCCCTCGCCCTGGCGCTCGCGGGCGGCGTGACCTGGGACCCGTGGCTGATGGTCGTCGCCCCGCTGCTGGGGCTGCTCGCCGCGGCGCACCCGCACTCCGGTCTCCCGACGCTGCTCGTCGTCTACCTCGTGGGTCTGTGGGCGCTCACCGTGACCGAGCCGTGGACCCCGTGGAGCCTCCTCGGCGCTGCCTGCCTGCTCGTGGTGCACGCCGCGTCCGCGCTCGCGGCAGGCGTGCCGGTGGCCGCCCGGCTCCCCGCGTCGCTCGCGCGGCGGTACGCGCCCCGCCTCGCCGTCGTCCTGGCCGCCACGGCGCTCGTGTGGGGAGCCGTCGGGATCGTGCGCGGGGGCCAGCTTGCCGGCGGGACCGCCGGGATGCTCATCGGGCTGCTGGTGCTCGCCGTCGCCGCGGGAGGCCACTACCGGTGGATGGCCCGGTGGTCCCGCGACCGGTGACTCACGCCGCGTGCCGCCTCGCCACCGCGTCCTCGAGGACGATCATCGCGATCACGACGACGGCACCCACCAGGACGAGCAGCCCCGGGCCGCCTACCGGGGCGTAGGGCGCGACGAGGTCGCCGGGTTCGCTGCCGGAGCCGGACTGCCACGGCCACAGGGCACGCAACGAGCCGAGCATGAGCCCGGTCATCGCCAGCAGCGTGACCCGGCGCCGGTGGGTGAGCAGGTGGCGCAGCACGCGCACGATCGAGGCCATCCCCACCACGGCGCCGGCGCCGAACACCGCCACGTAGCCGAGGTCACGCTCGTCCACGGCCTGCATCGTGGGCGCGTACAGCCCGACGGCGAGCAGGAAGAACGAGCCCGAGACACCTGGGAGCACCAGGGCGCAGATCGCCACGCACGCCGCGAGGAACACCACCGGCATCGACGGGTTGGCGACGGCGGCGCCGTCGGCCAGGCCCACCAGCCAGAAGGCGACGGCCGCGGCCACGAGAACGATCAGGACGTCACGAACGACGCCCGCCCCGGGTCGCTCGATCGGCGGCAGGAGGCGGATCGGCACCGCGAGACTCGCGGCGACGAGCCCGAGGAACAGCCCCCGGGCATGCTCCGGGTTCTCGGTGACGAGATGCTCCATCGTGCCCGCCACGGTGAGGACCGCCGTCGCCATGCCGAGCAGCACCGGGACGACGAGGCGCCAGTCCGTGCGGCGCAGCTCCGTGGCGACTCCGGCGCGCCGGTCCGGCCCGGTGACGAGGCGCCGAACGGCGGCGAGCACGTGCGAGGCGGAGCCGATGAGCTGCTCGTAGACGCCGGTGACCAGCGCGATGGTGCCACCCGAGACCCCGGGGACCAGCTCGGCGAGCCCGATGAGGAAGCCCCGCACCAGGTCCAGCGGGAGCTGAAGGACCGTGCGGGGACGCGTCGAGGTTGTGCCCGTCATGGGACCAAGCCTGCCCTGACGGACCGGGTCAGGCGGGGAGCCCCGGCGGGTCAGCGCGGCGGGCGTTCGTCAGGCCCCGAGTTGCCGCCGTCCGTGCTGCCCGGACCCCCACGGCCCCGCCCCGAGCGGAAGGCCGCACCGAACGAGCCGGCCATCGCGGCCCCCAGCGCGACGCCGATGACGAGGCCGAGCGCGAGGTTGTCCACGGCGACGCCCAGGGCGACGCCCACCCCGACGCCGAGCGCGATGCCGACGCCCCACTCGGAGCCCGCAGGAACGGGCGCCTTCTCGGACATGACCGTCACGCTAGTGACGGCACGAACCCCTGGCATCCCCCGAGAGGAGGACATTCCGGCTCCACCCCTCGGTGGACCGTGGTCAGGTCCCGGCGCGGTCCACCCGGTCACGCACGCGGCGCCCGGAACGGTCGGCAGGGCCGCTGACCAGACGCTCCAGCAGGCGGTAGACGCCGAAGAGCAGCGCGACGGCGACGGTGACGTGCAGCAGCAGGGCGAGCGCGACGCCGACGATGGCGCCCGCCCGCCACAGCCGACCCCAGGAGAACGAGAGCACGGTGGGGATCGCCACGGCCGCCGCGGCGCCGCCGAGCAGCTCGGCGGGCAGGCTCCGCCGGCCCATCCAGGGCAGGTGGTTCCACACGTCGAGCAGATCGAGCGTGGCGAGCGCCCCGATGGCGACGACGACGCCGACGAGCCCGACGAGCGCAACGCGGACGGCGAGCCGCCCGGTGTGCCACATGGTCGCGGTCGAGACGGCCGCCCACATGAGCCAGGCCCGCACCCGCCCGGTGCCGAGCCCCGCCATGGCCGTGCGGAACAGCCGGTCTGCCTCGACGCGGTCCACCCGGGGCCCGCGGTGCGCCCCGTCCACCAGAGCGTCGTGCAGGATCGCGGCGGGCAGGAAGTCGCCGCTGCGGGGCACGAGCCACGTGAAGACGCCGGGCACGGACGCCAGGTCCGTGGCGAAGCCCGCCAGATCGGCCGGGACCACGAACGGCTCGTCGTACCCACGCGTGCGGTAGCCGAACTGTCGCAGCAGCGTGAAGTCGTGCCCATCGATGCTGCGCAGCTCCAGCCGCAGCGGTCCGCCGTCGTCCAGGTCGAAGAAGCGCCCCGCTCGCACGGGACCAGCAAACCGTGCTCGCGCCGTGACGCCAAGCGTGTCGGCGCCGCGTAGCACACTACGACCGTGCCCGAGCGACCGGACGTGCCCCTGGAGTGGATCGAGCGCCTGGCCGCGGTCTTCGAGCGGCTCCCGCAGTGCCGGGAGGAGGACGCGTGGGTCGGCGTGCGCTGGCGGGTGCGGCAGGCGACGGTCGCGCACGTCTTCGGTGGTGAGGACGGGCTGTTCCGGATCACCTTCCGCGCCGAGCCGGACGAGGTCGAGGCGTTCCGGCAGATGGGCGAGCCGTACTTCAAGACGGACTGGGGAGCGAACGTCGTCGGGATCGTCCTGGACGAGGGCACCGACTGGGACGAGCTCGCCGAGATGCTCGTGGACTCCTTCTGCCTGCAGGCGCCGGAGCGGCTGGCCGCGCAGATGCAGCGCCCGGCGCGTCCGACGTGAGCCGCCAGACCTGAGCACCCCGGGCGGAGTCTGCCCGGCCTCCCGAGGGTTGTCGCCTACCGCGAGAGGTCCTGGCCCCGGCCGAGACGCCGCGCGGCCTCGTCGACCTCCGCGGTGCCGATCGCGGCGTAGACCTCGTAGGCGTCCCGCCAGTGCTGCTCGGCCGCGCGCCGGTCGCCCTGGTCCGCGTGGGCGTCGCCGAGCAGGCACGCGGTGCGTGCCTCGCGCAGCCGGTAGCCGGTGCCGCGGTGCCGGTCCAGAGCCTCCGACCCGGTCTCCAGCGCCTCGGCGGCGCGGCCGAGGGACAGCAGCGCTGCCGTGACGGCGGTGAGCGCCGAGTCCCGCCCGAGCCACAGCCCACGGTCCGTGGCGAGCGAGCGGGCCCGCTCCGCGGCCGCGAGCGCCGCCGCGCCGTCGGAGCAGGACACGTGCGCCGACGCCTGCAGCGTGAGTGCCCGCACCTCGATCCGTGGCCGGCCCAGCGTGGCCGCGAGCTGGGCGAGCTCCGTCAGGTCATGGGCGGCGCGGGCGGCCGCGCCGGTGCGCAGGTCGATCTCCGCCAACGTGAGCCGCGCCTCGATCCCGGCGTTCGGCAGGTCGTGCGCCCGCACGAGCGCCAGGGACCGCTCGGCCTCGTCCCGGGCGGCCGGGTAGTCCCCGGCGTCGACGAGGCACCGTGACAGGTCGGCACGGATGTCCGCGTCTCCGAGGTCGTCCCCGGCGGCCGCGAGGGCGGCGGCCGCACGGCGATTCGCGTCGATCGCCTCCCGCAGACGCCCGAGCCGGCGGTGCACGAGCGAGGCGGTGGCCTCGCAGTACGCCCGGCGAAGCCCGTCGTCCACCTTCTCGGCGAGGTTCCGGGCCTCGTCGATGTCGAAGAGCGCCGAGTGCAGCTCGCCGAGCGGCACCTTCGTGCGGATCAGCGTCTCGACGGTGGTCAGCAGGGCAGGCGGACCGGCGAACCGATACCGCAGCTCACGGGTCCGCTCGGCCGCCCGGAGTGCCTCCGCGGGCCGTCCGAGGCTCGTGAGCCAGTGGCAGAGGTTGTTCCACGCCGTCGCCTCTCCTCCGAGGTCACCCGCCGCGGCGAACAGGGCCTGCGCCTCCTCGGTGAGCCGGGCGGCACGGTCGTGGTCGCCGCGGACGTGGCACAGATGCGCCTCGTTCACCCGGAGGGCGCCGAGCACCTGCTCGGTGCCGCGTTCCTCGGCCACCGGCACCGCGAGCTCGAGCAGCCGAGCCCACTCCTTGTGGTGGCCGGTGCTCACCAGGTAGCTGCGGGGTGCGTCGGCCAGGTGCCAGAGATGCTTCAGGTCGGCCCGCTCCCGGCAGTCGACCGCAGCGGCCACGATGTTGGGCAGCTCCGCGTCCACCCATCTCGGGCCGACGGCCTCGACCAGGTCGTCCGACGGCTCGGGGCGCGGTAGGCGGTAGCGGTAGGCGAAGTGCGGGAGCAGCGCCGCGTCGGTCATCGTGACGTACCAGTCGAACAACCTGCTCCGTGCCTCGTCCCGGTCCTCGTCCTCCTGCTCGGCGCGGTGCCGGGCGTAGGCGCGGACGAGGTCGTGCAGGTGGAAGCGGCCCGGCGCGTGCTCCTCGGCCAGGCTCGCTCTGGTCAGCGCCGCGACGACCGGACGCCCGTCCTGCCGGCCGGTGAGCGCCTCGACGGCGTCGACGGTGAAGTCCGGTCCCGGGACGAGGCCCAGCAGCCGGAAGGCCCGCCGAACCTCAGGAGCCAGTGTCGCGCAGGAGCTCGCGAACGCCGCGGCCACGGGCGCCCGGTCCACACCCTCCCACCGCCGGTTCTCGTCCGCCTGCAGCTCCGCGAGGTAGTCCTCCAGCCCGAGGTGAGGACGGGCCGCGAGGGTCGCTCCGGCGATCCGCAGCGCCACGGGCAGCCCGCCGCAGGCCTGCGCCAGCCGGGCGGCGGCGTCGGGCTCGCGCGAGACCCGCTCGTGCGAGATCTGGGCGGCGAGGGCGCGCGCCGAGTCCTGCGGGGCCAGCGGGTCCAACGGCAGCAGACGTGCCGCGTCGCTCGCGGCGAGCTCCACGAACCGGTCGCGGCTGGTCACGAGCACGGCGCAGCCCGACTCGCCGGGCAGCAGCGGCCGCACGACGTCGGCCGTCCCCGCGTTGTCCGCCACCACGAGGACCCGGCGGCCGGCGAGCCGCGAGCGGTACAACGCCGCCTGCTCGTCGACGTCGGCCGGGATCCGCTCGCCCGGCACGCCCAGGGCGCGCAGGAACCGCGGCAGCGCGTCGGCGGCCGTGAGGCGCTGCTCGCCAGAGAAGCCGCGCAGGTCCACGAAGAGCTGTCCGTCGGGGAATGCGTCGGTGGCCTCGTGGGCCGCCCGCAGCGCGAGTGCCGACTTGCCCACGCCCGGTGGGCCGGAGATCACGACGACGGGCGTGCCGTCCGGCTCGGCGAGCCAGGCGAGCAGCTGGTCGACCTGTCCGTCGCGGCCCACGAAACCGCCGGGCCGCGCCGGGAGCTGGTGCGGCACCTCCGTCGCGGGGTGCGGAGGTGGTTCAGGTGCGCGGGGAGCGGTGGGCAGCTCGCCGGTGAGCACGGCCTGGTGGGTCCGGCGCAGCTCTTCCCCGGGATCGGTCCCCAGGTCCTCGACGAGGATCCCGGCCGCCTGACGGTAGGCGTCGAGGGCCTCCGCCTGCCGTCCGGCGGAGTACAGCGCCCGCATGAGCAGCGCCCACGCGTGCTCGCGGTACGCGGCTTCGGCGACGACGTCCCGCAGGTCTGCGACCGCCGTCTCCGGCCGGCCCAGCGTGATCTCGAGGTCGCACCGCCGCTCGGTCGCCTGAAGCCGCCGCTCGGTCAGTCGTGGCACGTGCGACTCCCGGAGAGCCGGTGACCGCACGTCGACCAGGGGCTCGCCGCGCCACCGGGCGCGGGCGGCGCGCAGCGACTCGACGGCACGCTCGAGGTCACCCTCGCCCTCCGCCTCGGCCGCGGCCGCCGTGTCGGCGTCGAACCCCTCGACGTCGAGGGTGACCCGGGCGCCGTCAAGCCGGTACCCGCCGGGCGCGGTGAGGATGACGCCGTCGCCGAGCAGCTCACGCAGCCGGGCGACGTAGACCCGCAGCGTCCGTGGTGCGGACGGGACCGGCTCCTCGCCCCAGACGTCGTCGACGAGCTGGTCCGTCGAGACCGGTCGCCCGCCCGCCAGCGCCAGCGCCGCCAGCACGATCCGCTGCTTGCCCGACCGTGGGGTCACGTCCCGGCCGCGGCGCAGGACGGTCATCGGTCCGAGCAGCTGCACCTCCAGCGGGGCCTCGGCGGGCGGTGTCGGCGGCACACCACCCGATCGTGCCCGCCCGGTCGGGGCCACGCCAGCCCGGCCGCCCACCGGGCGCAACCGCGCTGCAACCGGCCTGCAACCTCCACCGGCTGGACTCGGCGGTGACAGCGGAAGCACAACGATCTGGAGGTCGACGATGCTCAGGAAGCTGAAGACGTTCGTGACGACGGCCGCGGTGACGGCGGCGGCGACGGTGACCGGGATGGTGGCGCTGGCGAGTCCGACGGTCGGTGCGACCGCCTCGGCGGCCACGGCGACGGCGTCGTGCTGGGACGGGCCCAACGTCACCGACTACCAGGGGTCCACCTACGACACCTCGATCTGCCCGACCTGGAAGGGCAGCGTGGTCGGGTTCGGCAGCACGGACACGGGCTACCTGTACGCGGGGAACAACTTCGTGGTGTGCCAGCAGCGCGGGGGAGAGAACCCGCAGCACGGCGGCGCCCGCAACGACATCTGGCTCTACACCCAGGGAGATGAGCAGTACCAGGACAGCGGCTGGGGCTGGCTCCCGGCCACCGTGGTCTCCTACGGCGGCGACTACCAGCCGATCCCCGGCGTCCCGTGGTGCCGGTGGTGATGGTTGAGCGTAGCGGCTGCCCGGCGGTCTACTGACGCTCGAAGTCCCAGATGACGAGGACCGGTCGCCCGGCGTAGGCGGCGTTGGCCGAGGCTGCGGCCCAGGTCATCAGCTCCCAGACGTCGGGCGGCCGGTCGCTCGCGTCGGCCGGCCCCCGCGGCTCGGTCGGTTCGGCCGGTTCGGCCGGCTCGACGCCGCCGCCGGACCGGCTGCGCGGCTCGTGGCAGTACGTGGGGCTGAGGCCGTGGTCGAGGGCGGCCCGGAGGTAGTCGCTGGTCTCGTGGCTCCAGCCGGGGATGTACCCGATCTCGCCGTCCGCGCCCTCGATGAGCGGGTAGAGCGGTGAGCCGACGTAGAGGCTGCGGGTGTCGGAGACCACGAGGTGCCCGCCCGGCCTGAGGATGCGGGCGGCCTCGGCGAACACCGGCCCGAGGTCCTCGACGTGGCACAGCGCGAGCGTGTTGACCACGAGGTCCGCGGACGCGTCCAGCATCGGCAGCCGGCGGAAGTCCGCCTGCTCGAACCGGGCGCCCGGCACCTTCTGCCGGGCGATCGCCAGCATGTCCGGCGACAGGTCGAACGCGTGCACCTCGTGGCCCCGCTCCACCAGCCACTCGGTGTGCCGGCCCGTGCCGCACGCGGCGTCGACCGCCACGCCCGGCGGGACCTTCGCCATCAGCGGCCGGACCAGTGGCTCCTCGAAGCCCCAGAAGCCGTTCGGGCCGTCGTACCGCGGCGCCCAGTGCGCGTATCCGCGGGTCACGGGCAGCGGCGGGACCTCGTGGCCGTCGCCCAGGTGGTCCGGCGCGTCGAGCAGCCGGCGCATCTCGGCGATGCGGTCGTGGACGAACTCGCGGTCGTGCTCACCGGCGAAGGCGCGCATGAGGGCGACGCCGTGCAGTCCGAGCAGGTACGCCAGGGGGTGCTGGTAGATGGGGCGAGGGGTGGTGCCGTAGGACATGAGCTCTCCGTGTGGGGTCGCCGAGGATGCCGCGCGTGGCGGCGGGTCGGGGCGGGCTTCCTCACGGCACAGGGACACTGTGGTGCCGGGTGCGGCGGGCGTTCAACGGAATTCTCGGAGCGGGCTGCGGCCGGGCGGTCACCCTGGCCGGGGCAGGACTCCGGCCGGGTGAGGGTCAGTCCCGCGTCCGCGCGGGCCCGAAGATCCTCGCCAGCGCCACGCTGATGCCGGCGGCCAGAGGGATGCCGAGCAGGAAGTTGTCCGCCGCGGCACCCACCGCGACGCCCACGCACACCCCGACGGCTATCCCGACGCCCCAGGCCGCGCCCCGCTCCATGGGGAGATCCTCTTCCTTCACAGCCACGACGTTAGGCGGCTGCGGGCGCCCTGCCATCCGCCCAAAGGCTGATCCGTGGTCACCCTCGGGACGGAGCGCGACGGGCCACGTCGCGCCGTCGCCCAACGCGACGGGCCCACCCCAGTCGGGGTGGGCCCGTGAGCGAGTCGGAAGCGCCGTCAGAAGGTCGCGGTGTCGGGGTCCGGCCCCACGCGAGTGCCGTCGTCGAGGGCGTCGATGGCGGCCATCTCGTCCGCCGTGAGCTCGAAGCCGAAGACGTCGAAGTTCTGCCGGGCCCGCTCCGGGCTGTTGGTCTTCGGGAAGACGATGAGGTCGTTCTGGATGTGCCAGCGGATGATCACCTGAGCCGGCGTGACGCCGTGCGCCTCCGCGGCGGAGGTGACCTCGGGCATCTCGAAGAGCGGGTACTTCCCCTGGCCGAGCGGGCCCCAGGACTCGATCGCGATGCCGTGCTTCGCGGCGAAGGCGCGGGCCTCCTGCTGCGCGAGCTTCGGGTGCAGCTCGATCTGGTTGATCGCCGGGATCGTCTCGGAGGCGTCGAAGAGCTCCTGCAGGTGGTGCGGCTGGAAGTTCGAGACGCCGATCGACCGGGTCTTGCCGGCCGCCTTGATCTGCTCGAGCGCCTGCCAGGTCTCCACGTACTTGCCGCGGTGCGGGCTCGGCCAGTGGATGAGGTACAGGTCCACCTGCTCCAGGCCCAGCTTCTCGAGGCTGCGGTCGATCGCGTCGAACGCGGACTGCGTGCCCTGGTCGTCGTTCCAGAGCTTCGTGGTCACCCAGAGCTCGTCACGGGGGATGCCGGACTTCGCGATGGCGCGGCCGACCCCTTCCTCGTTCTGGTAGGCCGCGGCGGTGTCGATGTGCCGGTAGCCCGCCTCGAGCGCGTCCGAGACGATGCGCTCGGTCTCGTCCGGCTCGACGAGGAAGACGCCGTAGCCGAGCTGGGGGATGGAGTTGCCGTCGTTGAGGGTGATCGTCGGAACAGTCATGGGCGCCATGCTGGCACGACGGCCGCGAGCGGATCCAAGCGGGCCGCCTGGTGGACCGCTACCGTTCCGCCATGACGTCGTACTGCGCGCTGCTGCGCGGGATCGGCCCGACCAACCCGAACATGCGCAACGAGAAGCTGCGCGGCGTGCTCGAGCGCCTCGGCTTCGAGGGCGTCGCGTCGGTGATCTCGAGCGGCAACGTCGTGTTCTCCACGGACGCGCAGGACGCGGCCGCCCTCGAGGACCGGATCCAGGCCGCGCTCCGCGCGGACCTCGGCATCCCGGGCGGGACCATCGTGCGCAGCCGGGCCGAGCTCCAGGAGCTCGTGGACCGCGCGCCGTTCGGGGATCTGCCGCACAGTCGGGAGACCTACCTGACGGTCACCTTCCTCAAGCGTCCGCTCGACGATCCGGGCACGGTACCGGACCCCGGCTTCGAGGGCGTGCGTGTCATCGGGTACGACGCCGGGGCACGCGCCATCCTCACCGTCACGGACACGACGGCGACCGGGAGCCCGGACTACATGGTCTGGCTCGAGCGGACGCTCGGGAAGGACATGACGACGCGCACCTGGCTGACCGTGAACCGGATCCTCACCAGGATGACCAAGACCGCCTGAGCCGCCTCCCTGTGGGCTGTCAGCCTCTCAGCCGGTCAGCCCCAGGAACTCCAGCAGCGGCTCGGCACCCTCGACCGTCACCGGTTCGCCGCGCACGAAGTCCGACGGCGTGAGCACGAGGTCCTGCACCACCGCCAGCTCGTCGCGCCTCTTGAGGCGCCTGGTGCCGTTGTCGCGGTAGCCGACCTTCCGGCTCACCGCGAGCGAGGCGGGGTTGTCCACGAAGGCGGCCGAGGTGACCTCCTGCGCGCCGAGCACGTCGAAGGCGAACGCGCAGATCATCTGCCGCGTCCGGGTGCCGACGCCCTGGCCCTGGTGGCGCATGGCCAGCCAGGAGCCGGTCTCGCCGGTGCGGGCGACCGCGAAGTCCTTCCCGCCGAACCCCTGCATGCCGACCACCTCGCCGCCTCGGCGGACCACGAACTCCAGCGACGGGGAACTGTGGTCGAAGTTCGCCTTGAGCCCCGAGATGAACTTCAGATAGTTGGCGGGCAGCTCCTCGCGCGGGGCATCCGTCCACGGGAAGTAGAACGGCATCTCCTCGGGCGGGTGCACGCCGTCGAGCACCAGGTCCACGAGCTCCGGGACGTCGGACTCGCGCACGACGCGCAGCTCGAGGTCACCGCACGTCAGGCGCACCGCGTACGGCGGCCAGATCTCCTCCAGGGTGAGCATGCGGAGCAGTCCAGCGCGTGCGACCGGTCCTGACAACGGGATTTCGGCGGCTGGGCCACGTCCGCTCGGCCACGTCGTCCGGCTGGCAGAGCGGTGGTGCCCGAGTGACGCCGTCGTCCTAGCGGCTCCGCTCGGCGCCGATCGTCGTGTCGTCCCCGTGCCCGGTGTGCACAACCGTCTCCTCCGCCAGCACGAACAGCCTCGCCACGATCGACGCCTCGAGCGTCGGAAGGTCGCTGTAGCTGCGGCCGGTGGCGCCGGGACCGCCGTTGAACAGCGTGTCACCGGTGAACACGCAGCCGAGCGCCGGCGCGTGCAGGCACACCGCACCGGGTGCGTGGCCCGGCGTGTGCAGGACGGTCAGCGTCGTCCCGGCGACCTCGACCGTCTCGCCGTCCGCCAGGTCCTGGTCCCACCGGGTCTCCGGGTGGGTGAGCCGCCAGAGTGGCTCGTCGGCCGGGTGCAGCAGGATCGGTGCGCCGGTCCGCTGCCGGAGCTCGGGCGCCACGCGGACGTGGTCGTCGTGCGCGTGCGTGCACACGATCGCGCGGACCTGCCGGTCGCCGACGACGGCGAGGATGGCCTCGACGTCGTGCGGGGCGTCGATCACCACGCACTCGCGGTCGTCGCCGACCACCCAGATGTTGTTGTCGACCTGATGAGTCTCGCCGTCGAGACTGAAGGTGCCGGCGGTGACGCCGTGGTCGATGCGCACTGTGCTCCCGCCCATCAGAGCACCACCACGCTGCGCAGGACGTCACCGCGGTGCATCTTCTCGAACGCCGCCTCGACGTCGCCGATGCCGATCTCCTCGCTGACGAACGCGTCGAGGTCCAGCCGGCCGCGCCGGTAGAGGTCCACCAGCATCGGGAAGTCGCGGCTGGGCAGGCAGTCGCCGTACCAGCTGGACTTCAGCGCCCCGCCGCGCCCGAAGAGGTCGAGGAGGGGCATATCGGGCACCGTCATGTCCGGTGTCGGCACGCCCACGAGCACCAGCACGCCCGCGAGATCCCGGGCGTAGAACGCCTGCTTCCAGGTCTCCGGCCGGCCGACCGCCTCGATGACGACGTCGGCGCCCTCGGCACCCGCGTAGGTCTCGCCCGCGATCCGCCGGATCTCCTCCACCGGGTCCACCTGGGAGGAGTCCACCGTGTGGGTGGCCCCGAGCCGCTTCGCCGTCTCCAGCTTCTTCGCGTCGATGTCGACGGCGATGATCGGGCTGGCGCCGGCCAGCGCGGCTCCCGCGATCGCTGCCACGCCGACGCCGCCGCACCCGATGACCGCCACCGACCTGCCGCGCGTGACCCCGCCGGTGTTGATGGCCGCGCCGATGCCCGCCATCACCCCGCAGCCGAGCAGGCCGACGGCGGCGGGGCGGGCGGACGGGTCGACCTTGGTGCACTGACCCGCGGCGACCAGGGTCTTCTCGGCGAACGCACCGATCCCGAGCGCGGGGGAGAGCTCCGTGCCGGCGTCGGTCCCCTCGGCGAGGGTCATCTTCTGGGTGGCGTTGTGGGTGTTGAAGCAGTACTGCAGCTCGCCCCGCTTGCAGGCGCGGCACTCGCCGCACACCGCGCGCCAGTTGAGGACCACGAAGTCACCGGGCGCCACGCCGGTCACGTCCGGGCCGACCGCCTCGACCACGCCGGCGGCCTCGTGCCCCAGCAGGAACGGGAAGTCGTCGCTGATCCCGCCCTCGCGGTAGTGCAGGTCCGTGTGGCACACACCGCAGCTCTGCACCTGCACGAGCGCCTCGCCGGGACCCGGGTCCGGCACGTTGATCGTGGTGAGCTCGACCGGTTCGCCCTCGGCCCGTGCGACGACTGCTCTCACCGTGTGCATCCATGCCCCTTTCACGAAGCGACTCCACGAAGCGTCCACCGCGACCCTAAGGCCGGACGCACGGGTCACGCTTCCGGAGCCCGGGCCGGATCGGCAACGATGTCGAGCAGGCGGCGACCGCTCCGACGTCTCCGGTGACAGGGCCCTCGGGCCACCATCCCGAATCAGGGAGACCCTCGTGAAGTACGTGATCCTCATCCACTCCAACCCTCAGCCGTGGGGTCATCCGACCGGCGACTACGTCGCCGAGAACCTCGCTCTTCCGGCGCAGGAGCGCGACCGCGTCAACGGAGCCTTCGAGACCGCCATGCAGGAGATGTCCGAGCGCGGCGAGCTGCTCGGCGGCGAGGCGCTCGGCGACCCCGCCACCTCGCGCCTGTACCGCTGGGAGGCCGGCAGCGCCGTCGTCACCGACGGTCCGTACTCCGAGGCCAAGGAACATCTCGCGGGCTTCTTCCTCATCGACGTCGAGAGCCCCGAGCGGGCGCACGAGATCGTCGAGAGGTTCGCCGGGCCGGGGGAGACCGTCGAGCTGCGCCCCGCCATGTGGCCCGGCGGCGAGGACCAGTAGACGGGCCCGATGTGACCACCGAGCTCGAGGACGTGTGGCGCCGCGAGACGCCGCACGTCCTCGGTGCGCTCGTACGCCGGTACGGCGACTTCGACGGCGCGGAGGACGCCGTCCAGGAGGCTCTCTTCGCGGCGGCGCGGCAGTGGCCGACCGAAGGGGTCCCGGACAACCCGCGCGGTTGGCTGATCCGCGTGGCGTCCCGGCGTCTGGTCGACCACCTCCGCAGCGAGTCGGCCCGCGCCGCCCGCGAGGAGGCCGTCGGCGTCGCGCGGCCCGACGATGCCGAGCTCGCACCGGCTGCCGACGCGCCCCTCACCGAGGGCGATCCCGCCGGCGACGACACGCTCCGGCTGCTCCTGCTGTGCTGCCACCCGGCCCTGACCCCGCCGTCCCAGGTGGCCCTCACGCTCCGCTCGGTCGTCGGCCTCACGACGGCGCAGGTCGCCGCGGTCTTCCTCGTCCCGGAGTCGACGATGGCCCAGCGCATCAGTCGGGCGAAGGCGACCCTGCGGCGTGCGGGGGCCAGGTTCGAGCTGCCGGCTCCCGGCGACCTGCCCGACCGGCTCGCCGCGGTCCTGGAGGTGCTCTATCTGCTGTTCACGGAGGGCCACACCGCCAGCGGCGGGCCGCAGCTCGTCGACGTCGCCCTCACCCGCGAGGCGATCCGGCTCACCCGGCAGCTTCGCACGCTGGTCCCGGAGGACGACGAGGTCGCCGGGGCGCTCGCGCTCATGCTGCTCACCGACGCCCGGTCGGCGACCCGCACCGACGAGCACGGTGACCTCGTGCCGCTGGAAGAGCAGGACCGGTCGCGCTGGGACCGCGCCGCCATCGAGGAGGGCGTGCGGCTCGTCGAGGAGGTGCTGCCGCACGGCAGGGTCGGGGCGTTCCAGCTGCAGGCGGCCATCGCCGCCGTGCACGCCGAGGCGCCGACCGCCGCCGAGACGGACTGGCTGCAGATCACCGTGCTGTACCGGATGCTCGAGGAGGTGGCCCCCGGCCCGGCCGTGACGCTCAACCGGGCAGTCGCCGTGGGCATGGCGCACGGGCCCGAGGCGGGTCTCGGCGTCGTCGATCCGCTGACCACGGACGCGTCGATGCGGCGCCATCACCGCACCTGGGCCGTCCGCGCGCACCTCCTCGAGATGGCCGGGCGGCCTGCGGAGGCGGCCGCGGACTTCGCGAGGGCGGCGAGCCTGACGACCTCGATCCCCGAGCAGCGCTACCTCAACCGCCGCGCGGCCCGAGCGCATAGCGTGAGGCCGTGACCCGCTTCATCGAAGCCGCCGAGACCGCCGTCGCCAGGCCGGGTGACGTCCTACCCGCGGGGAGGGGTTCGGCGGCGCTCAGGCCGTGACGAGATCCCGACGCCGGAACGTCGCCGCCCCGGCGGCGACCAGCCCGGCGGCGATCGCGCTCAGCACGCCGACCGCGCCCCAGGAGACGTCCTCGAGCGGGTGCTGCCCGATGTGCTGGAACACGGAGAGATCCAACGCGGCCTCCGGCATCTCCAGGATCTGCCCGAAGAAGCTCATGAACGCGCCGTAGGCGAACACCGCCCACGCCAGGCCGAGCAGGCGGGGGGCCGCCCCGTAGAGCAGCGCGCACAGGCCGGCCAGCAGCCAGGCGGCCGGGGCGTGCACCACGTGCCCGAGCAGCGTGGGACCGAAGATCTCCCAGTTGTCGGTGGAGAGCGAGGCGCCCAGCGCGTCGCCGAGCCCTGCCACGAGGAGCAGCCACAGCGACCCCAGCACCGTCACGGTGGTCCACGCGAGCAGCCACGTCGGACGGCCGACCGCGGTGGCCAGCACCGGCTCGGCCCGCACGCCGTACTCCTCGCCGCGCAGCGACTGGATCGACAGGATCGCGAAGACCGCGACGATGATCCCGTACATCAGCCCCATGAGGCCGAGGAACCCGTTCAGGAGGTTCTCCGCGCCGCCCATCATGGTCAGCACGATGTCCGGGGCGGAGTCGAAGCTGTCGAGCAGGACGTCGGCGAACGCGCCGTACGCGAGGGCGCTGACGCCCAGCGCGATCGACCAGCCGACGAGCGAGGACCGTTGCAGCCGGAAGGCCAGCGCCAGCGGGCTGCTCAACCAGCCGGCAGCCCGCGCGGACCCGGTCCGGGACGCCATCAGGCCTGCACCGAGGTCCCGGCGTGACTCCAGCCAGTAGGCCACCGCCGTCGTCACGGCGGCGAAGCCCACGCAGAGCCCCAGCGGCCACCAGCGGTCGAGGGTGAACGGAGCGGTCTGCTGCGCCCACCCGATCGGGGAGAGCCAGGAGAGCCAGCCGAGCGAACCGTCGGCGCTCTCGGACATGTCGCCGAGCGCGCGGAGCAGGTACGCGGCTCCCAGCGCCGCACCCGCCATGCCGGAGGCGGCACGGGAGAAGGCCGAGAGCTGCACCGTCATGGCGGTCACGCCCGCGAAGGACAGGCCCACCGCGGCGAACGCCATGCCGAACAGGAACGCCCCGGCCGGGTCCGGCGCCATCCGTGAGGCGGTCAGCACCGCGCCGACCAGCAGCCCGGTGACGAGGCTGAGCAGCACGGCCATGATGACGGCCGCGGTCAGCTGGGCGTGCCGGCCCACCACGTTGCCGCGGACGAGCTCCGCCCGGCCGGACTGCTCCTCGACGCGGGTGTGCCGGGAGATGGTGAGGATGGTCATCAGCGCGGCCGCGAGCAGCAGGTACAGGCCGTACAGGTCGACCATGAACCGGGGCAGGGTGATGTCGTCGAAGCCGTAGCCGGGTCCGCCGAGCAGCGCCGCCATGGGGCTGTTGGCGAACGTCACGGTGAACTCTTCCAGGGTCTGCGGCGTCCAGACCTCCGGCAGGAGGTTGCCGAAGTAGGCGCCCATCGCGGTCATGCTCAGTGCCCAGGCCGGGAAGCGGATCCGGTCCCGGCGGAGCATGAACCGCAGGAGGGTCCCGGTCCCGGTCAGGGTTCCGCCACCGCGGCCCGCGCGGCGGGTCGTCGCCGGACGGTGCGGGGCGGCGGTCGCGGCGCTCACGGGGTGCTCCCGTCGATCTCGTCGCCGTAGTGGCGCAGCAGCAGCTGCTCCAGCGTGGGCGGCGTCGCCGTGAGGGAGGTGACGCCGCGGGCGGAGAGCTCCCGCATGGCGGCGGGGAGCGCCGCGCCGTCGACGTCGAAGCGCACGTGGTCGCCCTCCTGGTGGAGGCCGTGCACGCCGCTCATCTCCGCCAGGCCGTTGACCGGCTCGTCGGTGACGGCGGTGACGGTGGTCCGCGTGAGGTGGCGCAGGTCCGCCAGCGTGCCGGTCTCGACGATCTTGCCCTGCCGGACGATGGAGATCCGGTCCGCGAGCACCTCCACCTGGGCGAGGATGTGGCTGGAGAGCAGCACGGTGCGGCCCTCGGCCTTCGCCTCGCGGATGCACCGCTGGAAGACCGCCTCCATGAGCGGGTCCAGACCCGCGGTGGGCTCGTCGAGCAGCAGCAGCTCGACGTCGCTGGCGAGGGCCGAGATGAGCGCGACCTTCTGCCGGTTGCCCTTGGAGTAGGTCCGCCCCTTCTTGGTCGGGTCGAGGTCGAACCGGTCCAGCAGCTCGTCCCGCTTCGCGGTGTCGACCCCGCCGCGGAGGCGGGCGAACAGGTCGATGGCCTGCCCGCCGGTGAGGTTGGGCCACAGCTCGACGTCACCGGGCACGTAGGCGAGGCGGCGGTGCAGGGCGACGGCGTCCGACCAGGGGTCGGCACCGAGCATGGTGACCCGGCCGGAGTCCTTCTTGAGGATGCCGAGCAGGATGCGGATGGTCGTGGACTTGCCGGCCCCGTTCGGGCCGAGGAAGCCGTGCACCTCACCGGGGGCGACCTGCAGGTCCAGGCCGTCCAGGGCGGTCACGGTGCCGAAGCGCTTGGTGACGCCGGCGAGTTCGATGGCGGGTGTGGCGGTGCGGCTGGGCGTCGCCGCCCGGGTGGAGCTGGTGGACATGGTGGACCTTCCGTGGTCGGGGACTGGAACGCGTGCGCCGTGCCGGCGTCACGCGCGGCGCGGGCACCCGGCGCTCAGGCCGGACGCCCCTCCGCCCCGGGGGGATCGCCGATGTAGAGGAGGTACTGGTCGAGGATCGAATGGTCGGTGAAGTAGCCCTCGGTGAGGACCTCGAGCATCGGGGAGGCCATGTCGAAGTACTGACGGTGCCAGAAATCCGCCCCGACCTCGCCGAGGTCACGCTCCTCGGTGGTGACCGAGAGCATGACGTTGCCGAGCCAAGCGCCGACCAGGAAGCGGATGCGGGCCTCCTCGTCCCGGCTGGGGGTGATGATGCCGGCCTCGACGGCATCGCGGCTGTACTCCACGGCGTCCGCGACCATGTGGTCGATGAGGTGCCGGGCAACCGTGCCACCGGTCATGAAGCTGCGCAGGCAGTACCGCAGGATCGGCTGGTACTCGTCGATGAGCGCAAGGTTGTTCAGGAACGTCGTGCTCAGGCTCGCGCTGCTGATCGTCGAGCGCTTGGCGTCCCGGACGGCGGCGAGCACCTGCTCGTCGCACTCCTCGTGCAGGGCCTCCTTGGACCCGAAGAGCTTGATGACGAGTGCGGCGCTCACGCCGGCGTCCGCCGCGATGGCCCGCACGCTCGCGCCGAAACCGTCGCGGCCGAAGCGCTCGATCGCCGCCTCGAGGATGCGACCCCGAGTGCCACCGAGCTCCTCCTGTGAACGCATGTTCACCATGGTAAACGTGCGTTCACCGGTCCGCAACCGCATATGACCGGTGCGGCGTCCGGACTCAGGCGCCCGGCGTGAGCCGGAACCTCAGGCCGGTGTGCGCCAGCGTGCGCGGCACGGGACCGCCGGTCCGGACCCGCACCGGCGGCACGGCCGTGACGTCGAACCGGCCCACGGTCGCGGCAAGCAGCTCGCTGGTCACGTCCAGCACCAGGGTGCGGCCGGGGCAACGGGCCGGCCCGGCACTGAACGGGACGATCGCGCGGGAGGTCTGCGCGCGGTCGTCCTGCCAGATCTCGGGCGCGAAGGCGTCCGCCCACGCCAGCCGGCCGGCGTCGCGATGGAAGTAGCTCGAGACGATCGCGAAGCCCGTGCCGGCCGGCGCGGTGCGGCCGGACCAGTCGGTCTCGGCCACGCCGTCGCGGAGGATGGTCAACGTGGTCGGCCAGAGCCGGAGCGACTCGAGCACCGTGGCCCGCGCCGTCGGACGCAGTCCGCGATGCGCGGACGGGTCCTCCGCGCGGACCTGCGCCAGCACCTGGGGGTGCGCGGCGAGCAGGGCCAGGGCGCGATGGGTCGCGATCCCGGCGGCGTCGAAGGCGAACAGCCACTGAGGCATCTGGCCCAGCGGCGCGGTGCCCGGCAGACCGGGCGTGCGGGCGACGACGGCGGCCAGGCTCTCCGGCGGGGCCTCGGCGACGTGGCGCCGCAGGAGCTCGCCGAGGCGACGGAGCCGGCGGGTGCTGCGCGGTCGGAGGAACGCCCAGTTCGCCTGTGCCCGCAGGTCGACCATGAGGTCGGTGAGCTCGTGGTCGTCGCGTGCGGCGTCGCCGAGGACCACGCGCCGCACCACGCGCCAGAACGCCGCCGCCTGGGCGTCCCAGTCGAGAACCGGGAGGCCCTCCAGTCCTGCCACTTCCTCCCGCACCACGCGGACGACGTGCTGGTGCAGACGGTGCAGCTCCTCGCGGTGGTCCAGCACCTCTTCGTTCCACGGCCGCCGGATCATCCGGTGCTCCGCGTCGGAGATGAGCACGCCGTGCGGCTCGAAGTGCCGCAGCGCCGTGACCTTCTCCCGGTTCGCCGGCGTGAAGGGGTGCGGGGACTCCTCGAGGACGCGCGCCGCGTCGTCGGGGTCGAGCACGACGGCGAGGTCCCGGCCAGGGATCGCCAGCAGCACGGGTCCGCGGCCGTACCGCTCGCGGAGGTCGCCGAGGATGCGGGCAGCCTGCCGGTGCGTGTCGAGCCGCTCGGCCAGCCCGACGACGGCCGGGCGCCGCACGATGACGCCCTGCGCGAGGATCGGGCCGAACACCCCGGCAGCCACCCTGGCCGTGTCGGCGAACGAGAGGCGGGGCAACGTCGATCCGGCGGGCGATGACCTCGGCATCGTGCCAGTATCACGAGGCATTCCTCGGACCGCACGAGGAGCACCAGGCCCGAAGGATGTGGTGCCCATGTCCGGCCGACGCCCCGACCGGCCCGTCCGGGCCGCCGTGAGTCACCAGCGCTGGGACCACGTGGTGTTCCTGCACTGGCCGGTGGCGCCGCCGGTGCTCTCGCCGCTGCTGCCGCCGGGCCTGGTCCTCGACGTCGTCGAGGGTGCGGCCTGGGTGACGGTCACCCCGCTGCGCATGCAGGTCCGGCCCGCCTTCGG
Source organism: Georgenia alba (assembly GCF_042665525.1). Lineage (NCBI taxonomy): Bacteria > Bacillati > Actinomycetota > Actinomycetes > Allobogoriellales > Allobogoriellaceae > Georgenia > Georgenia alba. The sequence continues at coordinate 183,491 of NZ_JBHTCQ010000001.1, read as the reverse complement.
GCCCGCCGTGCCCCACCTGTCTCACTTCCCGGAGGTCAACGTCCGCACCTACGTGCGTGCGCCCGACGGCTCCGACGGGCTGTGGTTCTTGTCCCTGGAGTGCCCCCGGCTGCCGGTGGTCGCCGCCCTGCGGGCCGTCGGGCTGCCCTACCGTTTCGCCCAGCCGCGGATCCTGGCGGGCACCGACCGGGTGCGGGTACTCAGTCACCGCGGTCGTGGCGCGGCCGGGATGCGGGCCGACGTCACGCTCGGCGCGCCGCTGTCACCGGACCCGCTGACGGACTTCCTCACCGGCCGCTGGGCGGCGTACACGCGCCGGCTGGGCCGGCTCTGGCGCGTCGGCGTCGAGCACGAGCCGTGGCCGCTGCGGCGCGCCCAGGCACGGGTCGACGTCGGGGCGCTTCTCGCGGCGGACGGCCTGCCGGGCGTCGGCGGTGACCCGCTCGTGCACTACTCGCCGGGGGTTCGCGCCCGTATCGGGCTGCCGAGCCCGGCCGGCTGAGCGGGGTGGGCGGGCACGCCGAGGAGCGAGACGGACCGGACGTCCCCGGGCGCGCCCGGGCACAATGGCCGGCATGTCCCGCTGGCACGACGTCGCCCGCGCGACCGGGCTCCTCGGACCGGACGGCACGGTCGCCGCCACGATCTTCGCCGAGATGACGGCGCTGGCGAACCACACCGGTGCGGTGAACCTCGGCCAGGGCTTCCCCGACGTCGAGGGCCCGGACCACGTGAAGGACGCCGCCGTCGCCGCCCTGCGCGAGGGGCCCAACCAGTACGCGCCGGGCGCGGGTGTGCCCGAGCTGTGCGAGGCGGTGGCCGCGCACCAGAAGCGCCACTACGGCCTCGCGGTCGACCCCACGTCCGAGGTGCTGGTGACCGTCGGCGCGACCGAGGCCATCGCCGCCTCGATCCTGGCGCTCGCCGGACCGGGCGACGAGGTCCTCACGCTCGAGCCCTTCTACGACTCCTACGCCGCCACGATCGCCCTGACCGGAGCGACCCACCGCACGGTTGCGCTGCGGCCGTCCGAGGCCGGCTTCCACCTCGACCCCGGCGACGTCGCCGCCGCGTTCACCGAGCGCACCCGCGTCCTGCTCCTCAACAGCCCGCACAACCCGACCGGCACCGTGCTCAGCCGCGAGGAGCTGACCCTGCTGGCCGAGCAGGCGATCGCCCACGACGTCACGGTCGTCACCGACGAGGTGTACGAGCACCTCACCTACGGCGCGGAGCACGTGCCCGTCGCCACGCTCCCGGGCATGGCCGAGCGCACGCTGACCATCTCCTCCGCGGGCAAGACCCTCAGCTTCACCGGCTGGAAGGTGGGCTGGCTGCACGGGCCTGCCGAGCTGGTCACCGCGGTGCGGACCGTCAAGCAGTTCCTCACCTACGTGGGGCCCGGCGCGCTGCAGAAGGCCGTCGCACACGCGCTCGCGGACGACGACGGACGTACCGCCGCGTACGTCTCCGACCTGCGCGACTCCCTGCGGGAACGGCGTGACTTCCTCCTCGGCGCCCTGCGTGACGTCGGGTTCGCCCCCTTCGTGCCCGAGGGGACCTACTTCCTGGTGGCCGACGCGGCACCGCTCGGTTTCGACGACGCCGTCGCGCTGTGCCGCGAGATGCCCGAGCGGGCAGGCGTGGTGGCGATTCCCATCACGGCGTTCTGCACGGCGGGCTCGGAGCTGTCCCGGACCCTGCGCTCGTGGGTCCGGTTCACGTACGTCAAGTCGCCGGCCGTGCTCGAGCGCGCCGCGGCGGGGCTGCAGCGCCTCAGGGGCTGAGCCGCCGCGGCACTCGCCGTCCGCAGTCGTTCGCGCTGACCGCGGCGGGCGACGGCCCGTGCCTGTGGTGTCGCCCCATGACCGTTGACGCAACCGAACGGTTGCGATATATTGCAACCGTTCAGTTGCTACAAGCGAAGGGGCAGGCCATGGGATTTCCGGACCGGATCGAACGAACCGTCCAGATCACCCGGTCCGTCGAGGCCGTCTGGGCGGCGCTGACGACGGCCGAGGGACTGACCAGCTGGTTCGGCGAGGAGGCCGAGATCGACCTGCGGACGGGCGGCACGTTGACACTGCGGTGGAGCAGCGGCGACGCCGTCGAGATGCGCGTCGAGAAGGTCGAGCCGCCCACGCTCTTCGCGCTCACCTGGCCCGTCGAAGGGCTGCCGAGCGGGGACCCGCGACGCACCTACGTCGAGTTCACCCTGCGCCCGGTCGACGGCGGCACGGAGCTGCGGGTGGTCGAGCACGGCTTCGCCCAGCTGCCCGACGAGACGTACGAGTCCGCCTACCGGAGCCACTCCGAGGGTTGGACGAACGAGCTCGGCGAGCTCGTCGAGTACCTGTCCGACGCCCGCGCGACGGGATGACCGACGACCGCGAGGAGACCGCGGCGCGGGTGTTCGCGGCACTCGCAGACCCCACGCGGCGCTCCATCCTGGCCGAGCTCGCCGCCCGTGGACCCGCCACCGCGACCGACCTGGCCGGCCGCCTCCCGATCAGCCGGCAAGGAGTCGCCAAGCACCTGGACCGGCTGACGGAGGCCGGGCTCACCACCGCGGAGACCGGCGAGGGCCGGCGCATCCGCTACCGCGTCCACACCGCACCGATGCAGCTGGCGCAGCAGTTCCTGGCGGCCATGGCCCGGGACTGGGACGCGCGCCTCGAACAGCTCAAGAACCACCTGGAGGGATCACCTTGACCGACACCACCTGGCCGTCGCCCCCGATAGCCGACCGTGCCGCCTGGCAGGCCGAGATCGACGAGCTCCGAGCCCGGGAGAAGGCCAGCACGCGCGAGCGCGACGCGATCGCGGCGGCCCGGCGCCGCCTCCCGATGGTCGAGGTCGACGCCGCGACGCCCCTCGAGGGCCCGAACGGCACGACCCCGCTGATCGACGCCTTCGAGGGGCGCAGACAGCTCCTCGCGTACTACTTCATGTGGCACCCGGGCCGCCCGGCCAGCGAGCAGTGCGGCGGGTGCACCTGGTGCAGCAGCCAGGTGCGCGAGCTGGGCTACCTGCACTCCCGGGACATCACCTTCGCGGTCTTCTGCAAGGGCCCGTACGACGAGAGCGTGCGCTACCGCGACTTCCTCGGCCTGGAGACCCCCTGGTACGGCGTCCCGCCGGCCTCCCAGCAGTCGCTCCTCGTCGAGCGTGACACGTCGATGATGTACCTCATCTGCTACCTGCGCGACGGCGACCGCGTCTTCGAGACGTACTGGACCACGAGGCGGGGTGTGGAGACCCTCGACAACAGCTACGCGTTGATGGACCTGACGCCGTACGGACGCCAGGAGCCCTGGGAGGACGCGCTTCCGGGCTCGCCGCAGCGCGAGTGGCACTCCGCCGGCGGGAACGTCGACGGCCGCCCCATCCCGCACTGGCCGCGGCTGGCCGCGGGTGTGTCCGACCGGCTGAGCGGGTGACCGGCCCGTCCCCGGTCCTCAGGCGAGGTCGTTCTCGGCCAACCAGTCCGAGGCGATCTGGGCGGCCGGGAGCTCCTCGTTCACGCTGCGGCCGTTGAGCGCGATGAGCTCGTCCCCGGTCATGGTCGCGCTGACCTCGTTGATGATCCCCTCCGCCTCCTCGTCGACGGCGTCGCTGGCCACCGGGACCACGTGCGAGGCGAGGAAGAGGCCCTCGGTGTCCTCCAGCGGGACGAGGTTGTTCTCCTCCACCGATGGGTCGGCGGTGTAGATGATGGCGAGCTGGACGTCACCGTCGACGAGCGCCTGCACGGTCAGCGGGCCGCCGCCGTCCTCGATGGGGGTGAAGTCGACCTCGACGCCGTAGGTCTCCGCCAGCCCCTGCGGACCGTTCGGCCGGGACTCGGCCTCGGAGTTGGCGCCCATCGTCATCGGCTCGGTCACTCCTGCGAGGTCGGCGATGGTGGTCAGGTCCCACCGCTCGGCGAACTCCTCGGTGACCATGTACGCGTCCTGGTCCGTCGCCGGGGACTGCTCGAGCACGCGGAGCCCGTCCGGGGTCGACTCGGCCAGCTGCGCGTAGATCTCCTCCGCCTCGCCGGACTCCACCTCGGGCACCCAGTACTGCAGCAGCGGGCCGGTGTACTCGGGGAACAGGTCGATCGCGCCGGACTCGAGCTCGGGCACGTACGCCTCGCGCTGCCCGATCCGGAACTGGCGCTCCACGGTGTAGCCGCCCGCCTCGAGGGCCTGGGCGTAGATCTCGGCGATGATCTCGTTGGAGTAGTAGTCCTGCGACCCGACGACGATGCTCTCCGAGCCCCCTGCGCCGTCGCCCCCGTCGCCGCCCGCCTCCGTCGGGTCCGCGAGCGGGTCCTGGCTGGAGCACGCGGCGAGGAGGAGCCCGGCCGCGCCGGCGACGGCGGCGACCCTGACGCGGAACGTGCCCTGCTTAGTCATGACGATCCTTCCGGGATGAGAGTCCGGACCTGCATGGTGTCAGAGGTCGGTGACACGGTGGCCACCGGGTCGGCGCGACGGCGGGCCGCCCGCTGCACGGCCGCGAGGACGAGCTCGAGCACCAGCGCGAGCACGATGACGAGCAGCGAGCCGCCGAGCATGAGCGGGTAGTCCTGCGTCTTCAGCCCGGTGTAGAGGTAGCGGCCGAGCCCGGTGTTGGAGATGTAGGCGGCGAGGGTGGCGGTCGAGACCACCTGCAGCACGGCGGAGCGCAGTCCGCCCACGAGCACCGGCGCCGCGAGAGGCAGCTCGACCTGCCGGACGATCTGCATCTCGGTCATGCCGGCCGCACGCGCGCCGTCGACCGTCGCCGGGTCGACGTTCTCCACCCCCGCGTACGCGCCCGCGAGCAGCGACGGGATCGCCAGCACCACGAGCGCGATGACGGGCGCCTCCAGGCCGATGCCGAGCGCCAGGCCGAGCAGGGTGAGCAGCCCGAGGGTGGGCACGGCGCGGGCGCCGCCGGCGATGGCGGCCACCGTGGTGCGACCGCGCCGGGTGTGCCCGACGGCGACCCCCGCGGGGATCGCGACGAGCGCGGCCACGCCGACCACGAGGGCCGTCACGGCGAGATGCTCGAGCAGCCGGGCCGGGATGCCGTCGGGACCGGACCAGCTCTCCGCGGCGGTGAGCCACTGCAGGGCCGAGGCCAGCATGTTCACCTGCCCCTCGCCGCGAGCGCCTGCTGCGCCTGCCATGGCGCGAGCAGCCGGCCGCCGACCACGATGAGCCCGTCGAGCAGCAGCGCGACGGCGATCGTGAGGATCACGCCGGTGGTCACCTCGGCGACGATCCCGCGTTGGAACCCGTCGGTGAACAGCGTCCCGAGGCTGGAGATCCCCACCAGGGCGCCGATGGTCACGAGGGCGACGGTGCTGACGGCGACCACCCGCAGGCCGGAGGTCAGCACCGGCACCGCGAGCGGCAGCTCCACCTTCCAGAAGGCGGAGCTCGGCGAGTGCCCGACCGCGACCGCCGCGTCACGGACCTGGGTGTCCACCGCGGCGAACGCGTCCGCCGAGGTGCGGACCATGACCGCCACGCCGTACACGGTCAGCGCCGTGATCATGGTGATCGGCGAGCGCAGCGGTGTGCCGAGGACCGCGGGGACCACGATCAGCAGCGGCAGGGACGGGATGGCGTACAGCAGCGTCGCGCCGCCGAGGACCACGCCGCCGCTGCGTGGCCGGCGGGTGGCCAGCAGCCCGAGCGGCACGGAGATGAGCAGGCTCAGCGCGATCGCCGGCACCGCCAGCAGGAGGTGCGCGACGGTGAGGTCGATGACCTGCGGCCAGGCGTGCGAGAGCCAGGTCATCAGGCCAGCACCCCGGCGGGCCGGCCGTCGCCGTCGACGGCCACGCGCCGGCCGTCGACGTCCTGCACGGTGAGGCGACGGTCGGCCCGGTCCCCGCCGACGAAGGACCGCACGAAGTCGTCGGCCGGGTGGGCGAGCAGCTCGACCGGCGTGCCGATCTGCGCGACCTCGGCGTGCCGCTTGAGCAGCACCACCTGCTCGCCGAGCCGGAAGGCCTCGTCGACGTCGTGCGTGACGAGCAGCACCGTCTTGCCGAGCTCGCGCTGCAGCCGCAGCATCTCGTCCTGCAGCTCGCGCCGGACGATCGGGTCGACGGCACCGAACGGCTCGTCCATGAGCAGGATGTTCGGCTCCGCCGCGAGCGCCCGGGCCACGCCGACGCGCTGCTGCTGACCGCCGGAGAGCTGGGCGGGGTAGCGCCGGGCCAGCGCGGGGTCCAGGCCGACCCGTTCGAGCAGCGCGGCCGCCGCGTCGCGGGCCTGCCGGCGGGGTACGCCGTCGAGCACGGGGACCGTGGCGACGTTGTCCTCGACGGTGCGGTGCGGGAGCAGGCCGCCCGCCTGCATGACGTAGCCGATCGACCGGCGGAGCTTGACCGGGTCCCGCTCGCGGACGTCCTCGTCGTCGATGAGCACCGCGCCGGACGTCGGCTCCACCATTCGGTTCACCATGCGCAGCAGCGTGGTCTTGCCGCACCCGGAGGAGCCGAGCAGCGCGACGGTCCGGTGCGAGGGCACGCTCAGGTTGAAGCTCCCGACGGCGACCGTGCCGTCCGGGTAGGTTTTGCCGACGGCGCGGAACTCGATGCCCATGGCGCCAAGCCTTTCGTGTCCGGGTGACATTGACCAGGCTGTCCTGCCCTTCGTGTGAAGACTCCTGCGTTGAACGCACGAAGGTCTTCACACGACCGCGTAGGCCGGAGCCCGGGTGCTCCCGCGTGGGCTCCGGGGCGGCCGGCCGCGGATACGATCCCGGCATGGGACCGAGCGGATCGGTCGTGTCCGGGGACTTCGAGCTGACGATGGACGAGCTGCGCGCCGTCGCGAGGTTCGTGACCCGGCACGCGGAGGAGGTCCTGCCGGTCTTCGAGCGGTCCGTCCCGGAGGATCCGCGACCCCGGGAGGCGATCGAGGCCGCCCGCGCGTTCATCGACGGCGAGCGGCGCACCCGGCGGCAGCGGGTGGCGTCCCTCGACGCGCACCGAGCGGCCCGGTCCGCGCCCACCGAGGCCGCCCGCCTGGCGGCGCGCTCGGCCGGCGACGCCGCGTCGGCCGCGTACCTTCATCCGCTCGCCCAGGCCGGTCAGGTGGGGCACATCCTGCGGGCCGCCGCGAGCGCGGCACGCGTCGGGGAGCTCGGCGCGGACGGTGACCCGGACGTCGCGGAGGCTCTCCTGGAGCGGTCGCGGCGGTGGGCGGGCCCCGTGCTCCGCGACGTGCTGAGCCGCTACCCGCGCGCGGATCGCGGCACGAGTCGGGTGGCGCGACTGATGAGTGCGCTCGATGAGTCGCTGCGGCAGCCGGACGCGGCGGGGCCCTCGTCGTGATCCTCCCGAAGGTCCGCGACCCCCGGCTCGTCACGATCCGGCGTGGCGGGACGCTCACCGATGCGGACCACCATCTGCTCGCGCTCTGGGCCGCCACGTGCGCCGAGCACGTGCTGGACCTCTTCGAGGCCGAACGTCCGCAGGACCCACGGCCGCGCGAGGCGATCGAGCACGTCCGGGCCTGGGTGCGCGGCGAGGTCCGGATGATGCAGTCCCGCGCGGCGGGCGGTCACGCGATGGGCGCGGCCCGCGACCTGCGCGGGCCGGCACGGTTCGCGGCCTACGCGGCCGGGCAGGCGGGTGCGGTCGCGCACGTGGCCGAGCACGACCTCGGCGCGGCCGCGTACGCGATCAAGGCCGTCCGTGCGGCGGCACCGCCGGAACGGGCGGTCGCCGCCGGGCGGGCCGAGTGCCGGTGGCAGCGCGATCGGCTCCCGGCGGAGGTCCGCGAGCTGGTGCTCGAGGATCAGCGGGCCCGCAACGACATCTGCTGGTCGGTGTTCGACTGCTGAGGTCCGGGCCTACCCCGGTTCGACCAGCGGCGCCAACCCGTCGAGCACCCGGCCCAGCCCGAACGCGAACGCCTGTGCAGGGTCCCACGCCCCGGACTGCGCCTCACCCGCCGCGGCACCCACACGGGTGGCCAGCGGGTAGGCGTCCGCGTCCAGCACCTGCTCCAGCAGCGGCCCGGCCGCCGCCCACCACTGCTCCTCGTCCATCGCGGTGGCCCGCCGGGTGGCCGCGGCGGCGGCCGCCGAACGTGCCCAGCCCTGGACGAACGCGAGGACCCAGTCGACGGCGGCGTCCATCGTCACGTCGTCGAGACCGAGGCCCTCGAGCGCGGAGAGCTCGTGGTCGTACTTCGCCGTCGCCCCCGGCCCCAGCGTCGGCCGCGTGGTGACGACCGACGCCGCCCACGGGTGCCGTTCGAAGAGCTCACGGTTCTCCTCGGCCACCGCCCGGACCCGCTCCCGCCACGGGCGGCCCGTCGTGTCCTTGCGGGCCATGCGGCCGTAGACGTGGTCGAGCATCAGGTCCACCAGCTCGGCCTTGCTGGGAACGTACGTGTAGAGCGTCATCGGTGCCGTCCCGGTGGCGGTGGCGACCTTCCGCATCGTCACGGCCTCCAGCCCTTCGGCGTCGGCCAGGGAGACGGCGCGCTCGACGATCGTGTCGACGTCGAGCCGTTGCCGCGGCCCGCGCCGTGCCGACGGCGGCGCGGCGGTGTGCCGCCACAGCAGCGCGATCGTGCGGGCCGGGTCTCCGCCACCCGACGTCGGGGTGCTCATGGGAATATCCTCCCACGCCGTACGTTGTACGCCGTACGATGTACGGCAAAGGCCGGCATCCGAGTCAGGAGGAGCCCCATGAACATCAGCGCGTCCGCCGTCAGCCTCAACGTCACCGACCCCGCCGGCTCGGCGCGGTTCCTCGTCGAGCACTTCGGGTTCACCGAGGACATGTCCGCCGACGGCTTCCACTCGCTCAGCCGGCCGGACGCCGGCATGAGCGTCATCTTCCTGCGGGTCGGCCTGCCGACCCTGCCGGACGACCAGCGCGACGTCCACGCCCAGGGGCAGATCCTCGCGTTCGTCGTCGACGACCTCGAGGGCGAGCTGGCCCGCCTGGAGGGGGAGGGCGTCACCATCACGATGCCGCTGACCGTCGAGGAGTGGGGCGAGCGCGCCTTCCAGGTGCGCGACCCCAACGGCGTCATCGTCCAGCTGGTCGACTGGAACGGCCCGCAGCCGGAGCAGGCCGGGTAGTGGCGACCGGCCGATCCGGCTCAGATGCTGTGCCGGATCGCCCGGATGCCGACCCACAGCCCGACGACGGCGGTCGCCAAGCCGGCGATGAGGCCCTGCCACACGGCGGGCTCGGTGAAGAGCCCGTTGAACAGCGCGCGCTCGGCATCCACCAGGTACTTCAGCGGGTTCGCCGCGGCGATGACCTGCATCCAGCGCGGCCCGACCTCGAGCGGCATCATCATCCCGGACAGCATGAGCAGCGGGAACAGCGTGCCCTGCTGGACCGCCCAGAACATCCAGTCCCGGTTGCGTGAGGCGATGCCGAGCGCATAGCTGAGCGAACCGAGGCCGACCCCGAAGACGCCGAGCAGCAGCAGGCCGACCACCATGCCAGGCACGGAGGGCCGGAACCCGAAGAGGGTGGCGAGCCCGACCAGCACGAGCGCCTGGACGAGCAGCGGCACCATCTCCTTCAGCGCCCGGCCGGTGAGCAGCGCGGAGCGGGAGACCGGTGCGACGAGCATCCGTTCGTGCGCGCCGGACTGGATCTCGAAGAGCAGGTTGGCGCCGGTCATGCCGGTGCTGAACAGCGCGATCATCACCACCAGGCCGGGCACGAACCACTGGAACGCCTCGGCGACCGGGACGCCCATCATGCCGCCCAGCAGCGGGCCGAAGAAGGCGAGGAACACCAGCGGCTGGACGAGGGAGAAGATCAGGCTGAACGGGTCCCGCAGCGTCGGACGGAGCTCGCGGACAAACACGTTGATCGAGTCCGTCACCGGCCCGGAGGCACGTGCCTGGGTGGCGGTCGTGGGTGCGACGGTGGTCATCGGGGGGCTCCTGCGGGACTCGGTGCGGCTGACTCGGCGCCGGCCTCGGAGTCCTCGGCGGCCTGGTTCTCCTCGCGGAGGCTGCGGCCGGTGAGGGTGAGGAAGACGTCGTCGAGGGTGGGTTGGTCGAGGTCGGCGGTCCGGACCTCCGAGCCTGCGGCGTCCAGCTCGCGGATGAGCCGGGGCAGGACGTGCTCGCCCCCGTTCACGGCGACGACGATCCGGGTCGCCTCGCCGTCGGGGGTCGCGGTGGGTTCGGGGTTCGCCGCGCCGGAGTCGACGGCGAGGCGGCGCACGATGTCCGTGGCTGTGACGGCGTCGCCGTCGACCGTGACCGTGATCCGGTCCCCGGCGAGTGTCGCCTTGAGCCGGGCGGCCGTGTCGTCCGCGATGACCTTGCCGTGGTCGACGACCATGACGCGCTCGGCGAACTGGTCCGCCTCGTCGAGGTAGTGCGTGGTGAGGAAGAGGGTCATCCCGTGCTGCTTGCGCAGGTTCAGGATGTGCTCCCAGAGGTTCGCGCGCGACTGCGGGTCCAGGCCGGTGGTCGGCTCGTCGAGGAACAGCAGGCTCGGCGCGGGGATCAGCCCGAGCGCGATGTCGGCACGACGGCGCTGCCCGCCCGAGAGCGTGATCGTGTTCCGGTTCGCGACCTCACCGAGGTCGAGGAGGTCGATGAGCTCCTCGGTGCGCCGCCGCGCCTCCGTGCGGCCGAGGCCGTACATGGCGCCTTGGCTCAGGAGCTCGTCCCGGATGCGCTGGTAGTGCCCGGCCCCGTTCTTCTGCCCGATGTACCCGATCCGCGCGCGCACCTCGGCCGGCTGCCGCGCGACGTCGAACCCGCACACGCTGGCGGTGCCCGAGGTCGGCTCGAGCAGGGTGGTGAGCATGCGGAGCGAAGTGGACTTCCCCGCACCGTTGGGGCCGAGAAACGCCGTGAGTGAACCGGCCGCGATGTCCATCGTGAGGTTCTCGACCGCGACCACGGTCTGGCCCTTCGACGAGAACTCCTTGCGGAGCCCTTCGGTCCTGATGATTGGTGTCATGACGGCACGGTAGGACGTTCCGCGGCCAGATCCTGACCGCTTTTCTCGCTAGGTTGCGACGCATGTCAGATCCCACCGCCCGTGCACTCCGGCTGCTGTCCCTCCTGCAGACCCATCGGTTCTGGGGAGGACCGGAGCTTGCCGGCCGCCTCGGCGTGTCCGAGCGCACCCTGCGCCGGGACGTCGACCGGCTTCGTGAGCTGGGCTACCGGGTGGTCGCCCAGCCCGGCGTCGCCGGCGGGTACCAGCTCGAGTCCGGCTCCACCGTGCCCCCGTTGCTGCTCGACGACGACGAGGCCGTGGCCATCGCCATCGGTCTGCGCACCGCGGCGGTCCAGGGGGTGGGCGACGGCGAGCAGACCTCGCTCAGCGCGCTCGCCAAGCTGGAGCAGGTGCTGCCACGGAACCTCCGCCGTCGGGTCTCGGCGTTGCAGGAGCACACCATCCCGGCCGTCCGCAACGACGCCCGGGTGGCCGCCGACCTGCTCGCTCAGCTCGCGCTGGCCTGCCGCGACCACGAGCGGCTGCGCTTCCGGTACACGGCTCGCTCGGGGGAGGAGACCGCGCGCCTGGTGGAACCGCACTCGCTCGTGCCGCGGGATCGGCGCTGGTACTTCGTGGCCTGGGACGTGAACCGCGAGGACTGGCGCACCTTCCGGGTGGACCGCATGGCGAACGTCCTGGCCATCGGCGTGCGGGTCGAGCCCCGCGACCTGCCCGCGGAGGATGCGGCGGACTTCGTGATGGCCGCCCATGCGTCACTGAGCTCGGTGCGCTACTCCGCCGTCGCTCGTCTGCACACCACGCTGCCGGAGGCGAAGGACTACTTCGGCGTGTGGGCGCAGAACGCCACCGAAGGCCCTGGCGGCACGGTCGACTGGCCCTTCGGCGGAGCCAGTATCCCGGAGATGCTCATGGGCCTGCTGTGGATCCCTCCGGAGATGGAGTACGAAGTCATCTGCGACGACCCGGCGGTCTACGAGGCGCTGGAACGGTTCGCGGACCGGTTCGGCGAGGCCGTGCGCGGCGCGGCTACTCGTCGCCCGTCGCCCGCAGCGGGACAAAGCTGAACGAGCCCGTCTCGCGCGTGGTGACCTCGTCGCCCGACCGGTCCACCACCATCATGCGGCTGCGGACCGGGATCACCATCCGGCCGCCGTCGCCCAGCTGGGCGAGCAGCCCCTCCGGCATGCGCCGGGCAGCGGCCGAGACGAGAATCCGATCGAAGGGCGCCTCCTCGGGGCGCCCCACCCGGCCCGGCTCGGCCTGCTCGATCCGTGCCCGGACGTCATCGGCGCCGCCCCAGGCGCGCAGGTTCCCCCCACCGTCCTCGACGAGCGCGGGCTCGATCTCCACGCCCAGCACGAAGCCGCCGGGGGAGACCAGCTCCGCGAGCAGCGCCGTGGTCCAGCCGGATCCGGATCCGACGTCGAGGACCTTGTCGCCGACCTCCGGATCGAGCAGCTCGAGCATGGCGGCGACGGTGCTCGGCTGCGAGCACGTCGCGCCGTACCCGATCTGGAGGGGCATGTCGGCGTGCGCGAAGCGGATCTGGTCCCGCGGCAGGAACGCCCGGCGGTCGACGGCGGACATCGCCGCCCGGACGCGGTCGACCGTCGATCGAGAACCGCTGCCACGGTGCCCGAGACCGGTGCGCATGGTGCTGACCCCCTCGACTGGGTGACGCCACCATCGTCGCGCGGCGGCCCGGGGTGGGCCACTCGGGTCGAAGGCTCGGTGCGCGTGGTCAGGCCTGCGCCAGGTGGTACCCGTAGAGGTCGTCCTGCCACTCGTTCACCCACAGCTCGAAGCCGCCCGGGGTGTCGACCCGCAGCGTGCGGCCGTATGCCTCGTCGATGATCCGCGACGTGCGACCGGCAGCCTCGAGCCTGCTCTGGACTGCCTCGACGTTTCCGGTCTCCAGGCCGACCTCGCATCCGACCTCGCCGTCGACCGTGGACATCGGACCGTCGTGGAAGGCGATCAGGCCGTGGGCCGCGAGGTCCGCCCAGGTGCCGCGATCGCTGAAGACTCGCGGGGTGAGGCCGAGCATGGCGGCGACGTCGGCGCCCGCCCGGACCGTCTCGACCGGCCCGTAGACGAGCGGTTGGAGGTTGATCCCGTCGGTCGAGACCGGGGCGCGCCCGCCCTCGCCGGGTCCCGCGGAGTCGATGTGCAGCCGGCCGTGCGGCAGGTCGACGGCGAGTGCCTCGCCGTGTCCGAGAGTCACCGGCCGAAGCTCCAGGCCGGTTGCGGCGACCGCCTTGCGGTACTCCTCGAGGTCCGGCACCTCGAGGCTGAGCTTCGCCTTGCCGGCGAGGGGGTCGTCGGCCGCTGCGTGGTGCAGGGCGAGCCGGCCCGAGTCGGCCGCCAGCACGGTCCACCCGTCCGCGTCGACGCCGGTCCCGACCAGCCCCACGTCCTCGTAGAACGCCCGCCAGGCTGCGACGTCGGTGACGAACTGGATTGGCCGCACGATCGGCGTGGGGCCCGAGTAGGTCGGCGATGCGGTCACTTCTCCTCCACCTCCGCGAGGTAGTCGGTCAGGATGCGTTCGACGAACGCGGACAGCGAGACGCCTTCGTCGATGCAGCGGTGCTTGACGGCGCGCACCAGCTCGGGCGGTAGGTACACGTTGAACTGCGTCTTGTCAGGCATGCGAGCATGCTAGCAGACGAGCAAAACGGCAGCCACGGCGGTCGGTTCGCCCACGGCTGTCAGCCGATGAGCAGACCGCCGCTCAGAGCTGCGCGAGCAGGTCCTTCCACACGGGCCGCCACTGCTCGATCGCTTCCGCGGAATCGAGCTTCGAGTGCACCAGGCCCACCGAGGCCTTGCCGGCGCCGTTGTCGCTGATGCTCACCGCGACGCGGGTGCCGTCCGCCAGGCGCGCCCGCCAGTACCGCCACTTCTCGGTGCTGGAGGTTGTCGCCAGACCCTCGACGAGGACGCCACCGAGCTGCTCGCCGGCGGCGACGGCGTCGAGCCACGCCGCCAGCGCGTCGTCCTTGTCGCCTTGCACCGTCCGGGTCGTGGAGAGCTGGAAGTCGCCGTCGCAGGTCTGACCCGGCACACGCAGGCCGGCGTGCTGCTCGTACGCGACCGCGGTGCCCTGCGCCCACCACTCCTTCTGCCGCGCCCCCTCCGGCATGAGCTCGAGCGCCAGGCGCGCGATCTCGGTGTGGTTCATCTGGCGGGCACCGGCGTCGTCGAGCAGTGACACCCACTCCGGCCAGGTACGGCCGGTGGCAGTGGCGACGGCGGACGTCGACGTCGGGCTGACCATGGGCCCCATCCTCGCCGGTGGGGCCGGTCCCGGCAACGGTCGGGGCGTGCGACAGTGGGGCCGTGCATGACGTCCCCGCTCGCGCGGCCATCCCGGGCAGCCTCGTGCTGCTGCGGCACGGCGAGTCCGTGGGCAACGCGCGCGAGCTGTTCACCGGCGTGCTCGACGTCGACCTGACCCCCGACGGCGAGCAGTCCAGCCGGGACGCCGGCGCTCGGCTGGCCGGCCTCGGCATGGTGCCCGACCTCGTCGTCACCTCGGAGCTCGCCCGGGGCTGGCGCACGGCCGAGCTCGTGGTCGAGGCGCTCGGGCCCGACCGGCCCGTCATGCGCACGTGGCGGCTCAACGAGCGCAGCTACGGCGCCCTCTCGGGGCACCTGAAGTCCGAGATCCGGGCCCGGCACGGCGAGGAGCTGTTCCGCTACTGGCGCCGCTCCCTGGACGGCCGGCCGCCGGCACTCGACCGACGCACCCTCGAGCTGTGGGCCAGGCTCGCCCCGTTCGACCGGCTCCCCGCCGAGGCGCTCGTCGCCACCGAGTCCCTGGCCGACGTCGTCGCACGCCTGGAGCCGTGGATGGAGGACCTGTGGACCGAGCTGCGCGCCGGCCACGACGTCCTCGTCGTCGCGCACGGCAACTCCCTGCGCGCGCTCTGCGCCATCCTCGACGGCCTCACCGACGCCGAGCTGACCGCGCTCAACATCCCCAACGCCCGCCCGCTGTGCTACGAGTTCGTCGAGGACGACGGCGGTGCCCCCCGGCCGGTGGTGCGGGGCGGCACCTACCTCGACCCGGACATCGCCCGCCTGGAGGCGGCCGTCATCGCCCGCCAGGGCGGGACGTGAGAGCGAAGCAGGAGGAGTGAGGGTGCAGCACATCGTCGTCATGGGGGTCTCCGGCAGCGGCAAGACCACGATCGCGACAGGTCTCGCCGAGGAGCTCGGCCACACGTTCGCCGAGGGCGACGACTTCCACAGCGACGCCAACCGCGAGAAGATGCGCACCGGCGTGCCCCTCGACGACAACGACCGTGCACCCTGGCTCGCCACGATCCGGGACTGGATGACCGAGCGTGCCCGCGCGGGACGGTCCACCGTCGTGACGTGCTCGGCCCTGCGTCGCAGGTACCGGGACGTGCTGCGCGGTGCGGAGGGGGAGACGATCTTCGTCCACCTCGACCCGCCGGAGGAGGTCACGGCCGCCCGCATGGAGCGGCGCCGGGGCCACTACATGCCGGCCAGCCTGCTGCGGAGCCAGCTCGACACCCTCGAGGAGCTCGGTCCGGACGAGAACGGCGTCAGGATCTCCGGCGTGGGCGGTCCCGAGAGCATCCTCGAGGAGACCCTGGCCGCGCTTCGCCGCCGCTCGGCCTGACGATCGGCACTCTCGGCGGGCCGTGACCGGGACATCTCCGGCTGTTCACCTCGCCGTCGGTCGCGGGGCCGACGGTCCCGGCTGGTTCCGGGAGAGGATGGAGCCATGCGACTGATCCTCGTCCGGCACGGCCAGACCAGCTCCAACGTGGAGGGACTCCTCGACACCGCCGAACCGGGCGCGGACCTGACGGAGCTCGGCCGGCGCCAGGCTGCGGCGCTGCCGGAGACGCTCGGGGAGATCCCCGTGGACCTCATCGTCACCTCCACGCTGGTCCGCACCCAGCAGACCGCCGCACCGCTCGCGGACGCACTCGGCGTCGAGCCGTGGGTGCGCGACGGCGTCCGAGAGATCTCGGCGGGAGAGCTCGAGATGCGTGGCGACGACGACGCGGTGCACGCCTATCTCGAGGCCATCTTCAGCTGGGGCAACGGCAACCCGGCCGCGCGCGTCCCGGGCGGCGAGAGCGGCGAGGAGTTCCTCGCCCGGTTCGACGCCGTGGTCGACGAGGTGGTCGCGACCGGCGCGTCCACGGCCGTCATCGTCAGCCACGGCGCCGCCATCCGCTCCTGGGTGCCGGCGCGCAGCGACAACGTGAGCCGGGAGTTCGCCGCACGCACGCCGGTCGGCAACACCGGCGTCGTCGTGCTGGAGACCGCAGCCGAAGCCTGGACCACGCTGACCTGGGAGGACCAGGCGATCGGCGGCCCAGCGGTCGACACCTCGCTCACGGACGGCCCCGCCGGGGAGCCTCTGGACGTCGACGCCTGAGGCATGCGGAGACGGTCACGATGCGCGTCCTCATCACCAGCTTCGGGACACGGGGAGACATCCAGCCCTACGTAGCTCTCGCCGCCAGCCTGCGCGGTGCCGGGCACGAGGTCACCCTGGCCGTGCCCGAGGCGTTCCGTGCGCTCGCGCGCAGTGCCGTAGCGGACGCCGGCTTCGTCCCGGCAGGCTCAGCGCTGCTGAATCTGGTCCAGGACGAGATGCCGACGATGCGAGGGCCGCGCGGCACCGTCCGTCTCCTCGGACGCATGCGTAGTGCGATGCGCCGACACATGGTCGACCAGTGGCGGGCCGCCCGATCGGCGGAGCCCGACCTCATCGTGTACCACCCGAAGACCCTCGCTGCGCCGCACATCGCGGAGCGGCTCGGCGTTCCGGGCGTGCTGTCGTTGCCCATCCCGCTCATGACGCCCACCGGGCAGTTCCCCGCTCCCTTCGGACTCGGCCGCACGCTGGGCACTCGGTTGAACCGCGCCAGCTACCTGTTCCGGTACGCCGGTAACGCCATGTACGGAAGGATGATCAACGAGTTCCGTCATCGGATCGGCCTCCGGTCGGCGAGCTGGTTCGCCGACCCGCTGCGCGCGCCGGACGGGGCGCCGGTCCCGGTGCTCTACCCGTTCAGCCGGCACGTCGCGCCCGTGCCCGCGGACTATCCGCCGTCCGTCCACGTAACCGGGTACTGGTTCCTGCCGCACGACGACGGATGGCGGCCGGCGCCGCTGCTCGCCGACTTCCTTGCGGCCGGTGAGCGGCCCGTCTACGTCGGGTTCGGGTCGATGGGTTTCGGGATGGGTGCCGACGAGCGACGCGACGCCGTCCTCTCCGCGCTGCGGACCAACCGGCTCCGCGGCGTGGTCGCGACCGGGTGGGGCGGGCTCACGGCTGGGGACGCGCCGTCGGACGACGTCCTCGTGGTCGACGAGGTCCCGCACGACTGGTTGTTCCCCCGGGTCCGCGCGGTCGTCCACCACGGCGGCGCCGGATCGACGGGAGCCGGCCTGCGCGCCGGTCGGCCGACGCTCATCTGCCCGTTCCTCGCCGACCAGCCGTTCTGGGGACTGCGGGTCCACGAGATCGGCGCGGGTCCGCCGCCGTTGTCGAGCTGGCGGCTCGGGGCCGGACTGGCGGAGCGGCTCGGACGGTTGGTCGGCGAACCGTCCTACCGGCGTCGGGCTGCGGAGATCGGTGAACGCATCCGGGCCGAGGACGGCACGGCTGAGGCGGTCTGCGTCCTGGAGTCGATCGGGTCTTGAGGCGGCCCGGCTACCGCTCGACGAGGTTGCGCAGCTCCCGTCCCTCGACAAGCGCGGCCACGTTCGCCGCGATCAGCTCGTCCGCACCGACAGGCCGCCCGCCCGCGCCGTGCGGGCTGATGATGATGTCCGGCGCGTCCCACAGCGGCGACTCGGCCGGCAGCGGCTCGACGGCGGTCACGTCGAGTGCCGCGCCGGCAATCGCGCCGGAGGTCAGCGCCCCGAGCAGGGCGTCCTCGTCGACCGTCGCTCCGCGGCCGACGTTCACCACGTAGGCGTGCTCGGGCAGCAGCGCCAAGCGGTCCGCGCCGAGCGCCTTCGCGGTGGCCGGCGTGGCCGGGAGGATCATGATGAGGACGTCCGTCCCGGACAGCTCGGCGTCCAGGTCCGACTCGGCGATCACGTCGTAGCCGGACCGCCGGCCGGCGGACCGGGCCACCCCGCGAACGTTCGCACCAAGCCCGGTCAGCAGCGGGGCGAGGTTCTGACCGATGTTGCCGAAGCCCCACACCAGGACCTCCGCGCCGATCAGCGAGGTGACGGCACCCTCGGGTCGGAGCGGCTGCAGCCCGCCCAGCTCCCGGTCCCACACGTGCGCGGCCTGCGAGCGCAGCATCTGCGGCATCCGGCGCAGCAGCGCCAGGGTGAGCAGCAGCGCGTGCTCGGTCACGGTGCGGTCGTGCAGCCCGGCGCCGGAGCTGACGGCCACCTCGGGTGCGAAGCCCGCGGCGAGGATCTGGTCCGGCCCGGCCGCCAGGCTCTGCACGAGCCGCAGGTCGGGCAGCGTTCGGGCGGCGTCGGCCAGCGCGTCGGCGGAGTTGCCCCACATGACGAGCACCTCGGCGTCGCGGTGCTCGGGTGGGACGGGGGAGGTGACGTCGTACGTCACGGGCGTCACGCCGTCGGGAAGTGCGGGTGCGAGCGGCATGGTGTCCGGCAGCAGGATCTTCATGAGAGGGACTCTGTCACGACCCGGCCGGCCTGCACGACAGCCCGCAGGTTCGCCTCCGGCCGCGCCAGCACGCCGGCGTCCTCCAGCGGGTTGCCGTCCACGACGAGCACGTCCGCCCGCGCGCCGGGGGCCACCACGCCGATCTCGTCCTCCAGGCCGAGCAGCCTCGCGGCGCCGACGGTGGCCGCGAGCAGGACGTCCCGGGCGGGCTGGACCTGTGCCCGGATGCGGAACTCGTCGTTCTGGTGGCCGTGCATGGCGCCGAGGAGGTCGGTGCCGAACGCGATGTTGACCCCGCCGCGCCAGGCCCGCTCGAGCGCCTCGAGACCGGCGACGAGCACGGTGTCGACCTTCTCCTGGCTCTCCTTGGGCAGGCCGGCGGCCGCGCCCTCCTTCTTGAGGTACTCGTAGGTGACGAGGGTCGGGACCAGGAACGCGTCGTGCTCGACGAACAGCCGCACCGACTCGTCGTCGATGAGGTTGCCGTGCTCGATGCACCGCACGCCGAGGCGCAGGCCCCGGTTGACCGCGCGGGCGGTGTAGGCGTGCCCGGTGACGTACCGGTTCGCCGCCTGGGCCTCCTCGACGATCGCCCGGACCTCGGCGTCGCCGAACTGGGTCGAGTCGATGCGGTCGGTCGGCGAGGCCACGCCTCCGGACAGCATGACCTTCACGTGGTGGGCGCCGGTGCGCAGCTGGTGCCGGGCCGCGCGCCGCGCGGCGTCCTCGCCGTCCACCACCGTGGCGAGGTGGCAGCACTCGTCCGGCAGTGACATCCGGCCCGGCCCGCGGCTGTCCCCGTGGCCGCCGGTCGGGGAGAGCGCCTTGCCGCCGAAGATCACCCGCGGCCCCTCCCACAGCCCCTCCCCGACGGCGCGGGCGATCCCGAAGTCGGCACCGCCCGTGTCCCGCACCGTGGTGAAGCCGCGGCGCAGCATGCCCCGGAGGATCACCGACGCCTGGGCGGCGACGTAGAACGGTGACTCCTCGGCCTGGGCCGCGAGGTTCGCGGTTCCGGCCATGACGTGGACGTGCGCGTCGACCAGCCCCGGGACCACGACCCGGCCGGCGGCGTCGAGCTCGCGGGCGCCGGACGGCGACGGCGTGGACGCGCCACCGACCTCCTGGATCCGCCCGTCGGCCAGCACCAGCGTCCGGTCGGGCTCGAGGGTGCCCGCCTCGACGTCGGCGACCGACGCGTTCCGGATGACGACCGGAGCGGATGCGTGCTGGGGCATGGACTCAGTTCTCCTTCGACTCGGTGGTGGGCGTGGCGGCGGCGCTCGCGACGGGCAACGTCCGGGCAGGTCGGGTCACCAGGCTGACCAGGACGAGGGCGAGGACGGCCACAGGCAGCGAGATGATGACGGAGTTGACCTCGTCGGGACGGCCGAGCTGCTCCCAGCCGATCGTGACGACGACGCCGAGCGCCATCGACGTCAGCACGCCGGCCGTCGTCGCCCGCCTCCAGAAGAACCCGGCGAACAGGGCCGGCACGAGGGCGACGCCGTAGACGGTGTAGCTGTACATCTGGATCACGAGCACGGTCGGGAAGTAGGTGCCGAGCACGTAGGCGACCGCCGCGATCACGAGGATCGTGACGCGGTGGATGCGGATGCGGCGCCGGTCGTCGAGCGTCTCGGTGGAGAAGCGCTGGAAGCCGTCGTACACGACGTTGCCGGCTACCGACAGCAGGAACGACGACCCGGTCGTGATGATGAACGCCAGTGCGCCGGCCAGCAGCAGGCCGCCGAGCACCGTGGGCAGGAAGCCTTCCGAGCCGAGCGAGAGGACGGCGTCGTCCGGTGTGAGGTTCGGCTGGAGGACGGAGGAGGAGGTCGCCAGCAGCACGATCGGGACCGTGATGAGCAGGCTGGCGAGGAACATCCCGACCATCGACTTGCGGGCCTCGGCGGGGTTCTTCGCGGCGCCGAGGCGCTGGTACATGTTCTGGTCCGAGATGATCAGCAGGAAGGTGGGGAGGAAGTAGCCGAGAAGCTGCACGCCGGTCAGCCCACCCGACATCGTGTGAGCGTGGTCCGGCAGTCCCTCCCACCAGCCGGAGAACCCGCCCACCTCGCCGAGGATGATGGGCAGGGCGACGATGAGGCTCGCGATGATGACGACGGCGGAGAGGAAGTCGGACCAGGCCACCGACTTCAGGCCACCGCCGAGCGCAAGGAACGTGATGACCGCCGCGCACACGATCGCGCCCTCACCCGGGCTCAGCGGGGTGACCAGGGCGATGATGCGCCCGCCCCCGGTGAACTGGTAGCTGGTGATGCCCACGTAGGCCAGGAGCGTGATGGCCGACGCCACGAGCCGGACGGGGATGCCGAACCGGTTCTCGAGGATCTGCGGGACGGTGTAGGCCTCGGACGCCCTGATGCGCCGGGCGAGGAAGAACAGCACGACCATGCCGGCCGGCGCGCCGAGGTTGTAGACGATGGCGGCGAGAGGTCCGTAGCTGAACGCGAAGCTCGCTCCGCCGATGATCGAGCCGGAGCCCACCCAGGTGGCGATGAGGGTCCCGACCATGACGACCAGCGGCAGCGATCGTCCGGCGAAGACGAAGTCGTCACCGGTCTGGACCTTCTTCCTCCGGGTGAACCAGACACCGGTGCCGATCATCACCAGGACGTACAGGACCAGGATCACCACATGGACCGTCTGCATGACTCCTCCACCGCGTCGGGCTCGTGCTCCGGCACGCTACTCCGACGAGCCGTTTCGGCTATGTTTCGTCCGGTTCGACGTTTCTGCAGGGTGGACGCCGCATGGCGCTGCTCGGCACGTCCGACTCGTCCACGCACGCCGGCCCCGGCCGTCCCCATCGCAAAGGAGCGACATGAGCACCGAGCAACGCCTCACCCCGGACGATCTCGACGCTCTGACCTACCCCGACCCGCCCGAACGGCTGCGCAAGCGGCTGACGGTCGCCGCGGCGGTCGCCGTCCTCGGGCCCGGCGCCATCGTGGCCTCGGCCAACATCGGATCCGGCGAGATGATCTTCGCCTCGCGCGGCGGCGCCGTCTTCGGCTACGCACTCATCTGGGCGTTCGCCGTCTCCGCCGTCGCGAAGGCCGCGCTGGCCTACTCGTTCAACCGGTACACGGTCGTCACCGGCGAGCACCCCATGGCGCGCTGGGCGGTCCTCTTCCGCGGGCCGCGCGGCTGGTTCACCCTCCTCATGGGCGTGGTCTCCATCCTCGCCGTGCCCTCGTGGGTCGGTGGCCTGGGCATCAGCATCGGCGACCTGATGGGCACGATCTTCACCGGCAGCGGCGCGCTGTGGGCCACCGGCCTGATCGTGCTGTCCGGGATCCTGTCCTGGTTCGGCGGGTACGCCCGCCTGGAGAAGGCCCAGACCGTCATCGTCGGGTTCATGCTGCTGGCGATCGCCGTCAGCGTCGTCGTGCTGCAGCCGGACTGGCTCGCCGCCCTCGCCGGGCTGGTCCCGAACGTCCCCGAGTACAACGCGTGGGTGGGCGAGGCCTACCCCGCCGTCACGGAGCGACCGGTGTGGCTCGAGGTCGCGACCTACCTCGGCGCGGTGGGCGGCGGCACCTACGACTACATCGGGTACGCCGGCATGATGCGCGAGAAGCGGTGGGGCATGCTGGGTCGCCGGGACCAGGTGGCTCTCGGCGAGCGGCTCGCCCGCGTCTCCCACACCGAGCGCCTCCCGCTCTCCACCGACGCCGAGCAGGTCGCGCGGGCGAAGGCCTGGAGCCGGGCTCCGCTGGGTGACACGGTCCTGTCGTTCGCCGCGATCGCCGTCTTCGCCACGATGTTCATGCTCAACGGCGCCAGCCTGCTGGCCGCCGAGCAGCTCATCCCGGACGAGAACGACACGCTGACCTTCCAGGCGCAGTTCCTCACCGCGGTCCACCCGACGCTGGAGTACCTGTACTACGTCGCGGTGTTCTTCGCATTCTTCGGGTCGCTGTACGCGTTCTGGGAGCTGTACACCTACACCGCGTTCGAGACGCTCGCGCCGGTCTTCACCAAGGTCCGTCTCGCCGGTCAGCGCCGGGTGCGGCCGTGGATGTACCTGTACATCCTCGTCGCGAGCCTCGCGCTGGTCTGGACCGTGGGGGAGCTGGTCATCATCGTCACCCCGGCGTCGGTCCTCGGAGGCCTGCTGACCTCCGGCCTGTTCTGCCTGGCGATCCTCTGGACGGAGAAGAAGGTGCTGCCCGAGTCGCACCGCCTCACCCGACCGGGCCGCTGGTGGGTGCTGCTCTCCGGCATCCTGCTGACGTTCCTCGGGGTCGTCTCGACCTGGGAGCTGCTCGCATGAGGCCCGGAGCCGCCGTCTCGGCCGCCTGCTTCACGCTGCTGTCGGTGTGGCGGGTCACCGACGGCGACCTCGTCTTCGCCGGCGTGTTCGCCGTGCTCGCCCTCGTCTACCTCGTCCTGGCGCTGCGCGGGCCGGCCGGTCGTCCCGTCGCGCGGCCCGCCGGGCCGCGGGCCGTCGTCGCGCCGTCGCCGGAGCAGGCTGCGCTGGCCGCGCACCACCGGCGCGGCTGGCAGGTCATCGCGGTCGTCGGCCTGGTCGGAGGTGTGGCTGCGGTGGCCTGGTTCCCGCCGCTCGCGCTGGTCCTCGCCGGGTGCGGTGCCTACTCGGCGCATCGTGCGCGCGCACTGGGCCGCACGGCAGGTCCGCAGACCGCGGCGCACGCCGCCGTCCCGTCCGGGCGCGCATGACACATCACGGGGCCGACCCGAACCGGTCGGTCCCCGCGCCGCTCGTCAGCGGCGTCTCATGAGGCGCACGATCATCGCCACCAGGCCGACGGCGATCGCGATCGCGACGGCGATGGCCGCCCACGCGGGCATGTCGACCGGGTTGCGGTCGCGCTCCTCCTCGGCGCTGTCCGCGGTCGGCACGGGCGTGCCCGCCTGGTCGGGCTCGCCGGTCGTCTCGGTCCCGCCCGGGACGGTGGTGGCCTCGCCTGCGCCGGCCTCGACCGTGAAGGCGTACTCGCCCTCGACCCGGTGACCGTCGGAGGAGACCACGGACCACGTGACGGTGTACTCGCCACCGTCCAGCGCCTCGGGCAGCTCGAGCGTGGCCGTGTCGCCGTCGAGCGACGGCGCACCCTCGACCACCGGCTCGCCCCCCGACGGCGAGACCTCGACGACGTTGTTGCCGTCGAGCAGCTCGTTGCTGAACGTCAGCGCGACCTCGGAGGGCGACTCGGAGAGGGTCTCGCCCTCCGCCGGGCTCGAGCCGGTCAGGACGTCGTGCGCGGCCGCACCGGGGGCGAACGTCAGCATGGCCACGGCGGCGAGGAGGGGGACGAGAAGCGGGGAGCGAGAACGAGCGCGACGCACACCGTCACGGTACGCCCGCGCCGGGCCTGCCTGCGTCGGCGACCTGCCCGTGCCCGGCTCTCCTGCGGATCTCCGCACCGGTCACATCCGCACCCGCCTCCACCGTTGCCGCGAGGAGCCCGCCCGGCTCACCGGACCCGGGTGGCCACCTGATATCCGTCGGCGTCGAACTCGAGCTCGTAGTCGGTCCCCGGGTGCCGGTCCTCGGCCAGCGCGGCCGCGTCGTCGACGAGCTCCGGCCAGGTCCGGCGCGTGGTGTCCAGGACCACGTGGTCCGGCGGCGGGTTGCCCGTGTTGCCGACCCAGTAGACCTGGGCGCGCGGGACCAGGTATGCCAGCAGGTAGATGTCGGCCTCCACCCGGCTCCCGTCCTCGACGGCCGCGATCGCCGCGCGTGCGCCCTCGGCCCGCGGCGACCCCTCGTACGTCGCCGGGTCGGTCAGGCGCATCATCGGCCCGGTGAGGGTCATGACGAGGGTCGTGGCAGTGGCCACCGCCACGCCGGCGGTGGCCCAGCGCCCGTGGACCGGCGCAAGCGGGCGGCCGGTGTGGCCGCGTCCGGTGCGGCCGGCAAGCACGTCGAGGAAGGCGGCGACGGCGACCGGCATGAGGATCGCCGAGTAGTGCCACTCCCAGCCCCAGTAGTACTCGACGTTCCCGAGGAACCGCCATGCCAGCGTCGGGACCCACAGCCAGACCAGCGGCGAGCGCATCCCGACGACGCCGGCCGCCAGCACGAGCAGTCCCACGGTCGCGTACTTCTCCGCCGGGACGAAGAAGCCCAGCAGGACGGCGACGACGTCGGAGAGCGCGGCGGCGCCGTCGCCCCCGCCCGACGAGCCCAGGCGCCCGTAGTAGTCCCACGTCCCGCCCGGGTTGAGCGCGGGCAGGATGACGCCGATCGCGAGCACCACCCACCCCACGCCCCACGCCGCCAGCACCGCGCCGGCGCGACGCTGCCCGGCACGCAGCCACAGCACCAGCCCGAGGGCCGCCACGGTCAGGCCGAGATCCTCCTTCACGAACACCAGCGGAGCGGCCCACACGGCGCACGACCACCACCTGCCGCGCAGGTAGGCGGCGAGCGACGCCGCGAGCAGCGGCACGGCGAACGCGATCTCGTGGAACTGGGCGGCGATCGCGCCCTGGAGCCCCCAGCACAACGCGTACGCGACACCGAGCAGCGTGCCCCGCAGGCTCCCGAGCAGCTCCCGTGCCGCGGCGGTGACCGGCACCGCCGACAGCCCGATCAGCACCGCCTGCGCCACCAGCAGCGTCACCCCGGACGGGTGCAGCCGGTACAGCGGGCCGAGCAGGACCAGCAACGGGTGGAAGTGGTCCCCGAGCAGGTTGAAGCCTTCGCCCTTGATCGTGACGATCGGGGCGTCGAGCCGGGAGTAGGCCTGCGCGAGCTGGGTGAAGATCCCGAGGTCCCACGACGGCGACTCCAGCAGTCGCCACTGGGTCACGGCGAACGTGACGTAGACCGCCGCTGCTGCCGCCGCGACGAGCCAGGGCACCACGCGGTCACCCAGGCCGGCACGGGTGCGGGCCGGGACTGCCGCGCGCGTCATGACCACCGCAGACGCCGCGCGAGGGCAGCCGGTCCGCGACGGGTCACAGAGACTCCCGGCGCTGCAGGTAGCGCAGCGCGGCCCAGCCCAGCGGGACGCGGCCCCAGAAGGTGAGGACACGGAAGAGGATGGCCACGGAGACGGCGGTGCCGGCCGGGATGCCGGCGAGGGTCAGACCCGTCGTCAGTGCCGCCTCGACCGGTCCGATACCGCCGGGGGACGGCACCGCCGCGCCGATGGAGTTCGCGGCGAGGTAGGTGATCGCCAGGTTCGTCACGGGCAAGGAGTGGCCGAACGCCGCCAGGCAGGCGCCGAACGCCGCCACGTAGCCGGCCGTCATGATGAGGTTCCCGGCGATACCCATGAGGAGCCGGCCCGGGTTGGACACGACCCACACCACCCGGGGCCAGACCTGCCGCAGGGTCGGGGCTGCCCGCTGCCACACCCACGTGCGCAGCCGCGGGACCAGCAGCACCACGGCGACCGCGAGCAGGACCAGCCCGACCGCGGTGATGACTGAGCCCTCGGGGGCGCTGAGGGTTCCGGCGGACCCTGTCACGAGGGCGACGGCCACGAGCAGCAGCACCGTGGTGATCAGCTGGGAGAGCTGCACGAGGCCCACGGTGGCCACTGCGAGCGGAGTCGAGACGCGCCGCTTGTTGAGGAAGCGGAGGTTGAGCGCCGCGGGGCCGATGCCCGCCGGCGCCACGAGCGCGACGACGGACGCGGCCACCTGCACGAGGATCGTGCGCCACACGCCGAGCTTCTCCGGGGAGAAGGCCTCCAGCCCCATCGCGGAGCCGACGTAGGTCAGCAGGCCGAGCGCGAATGCGACGACGATCCACACCGGGTTGGCGCTCGTGACCGCATCGGCGACCTCCTCGAAGTTCATCCACGACAGCAGCGCCCAGACCGCGACGACGGCGAGTGTGAGCGTGATGACCGTGCGCGGCGCGAACCGGGCGAGGGGGATCGGGGCGACGTCCGCCGTCGGGATGAGGGACACGAGCGAGCCGCGGAGCGAGGCGAGGGTCTCCCGCTTCGCGGCGGCGCGCGTGGCGGAGGGCATGGCCACCGGCTGGAGCAGCGGGGCGATGGAGGCGAGCTGGTCGCGGGTCAGCGTCCGCGCCGCCGAGGCGAGAGCACGCTCGGTGCCGGCGAGCACGGCGAGCATCGCCAGCAGCTGGGCGAGGTCCATCCGGCGGGAGAGCTCGGAGGAGATGATCTCGCCGTTCTCCCAGTCGACGATCCACACGTGGTGCTCGTCGTCGACGAGGATCGACTCGGCGCTGACCTCGTGGTGGGCGAGGCCCTTGGCGTGCGCGGCCTGCAGCTGGGACCAGATCTCGTCCAGCAGGTCGTCGTCGAGCTCGGCCGGCGGCAGCTCGGAGAGTCGCTTGGCGCGTGGGACGTGCTCGGTGACGATCAGGACGCTGTCCCGGGACTCGGTGATGCCGACGAGCTCGGGGGTCCGCACGCCAGCGTCCTTCGTGGCGAGCGCCATGAGCGCGGCGCGGTTGGCCGCCTCCCGCAGGTTGGTGGCCGGGCGGCGGTCGAGGCCACGCAGCCGGATGCTGTCCCACAGCGACGCGAGCATCCCGACCACGTGCCGGTCGCCGTCGAGGACGGTCACGTCGTGGCGCCGGCCCTCGACGTCCCAGATCGCGTACAGGCGATGGGCGCTCTCGACGTCGAGCGTCTTGGTGGCCGAGGAGGAGACCTCCTGCAGCACCTGGGACGGGTCCGTCGTCGGGTCGGGGACGATCGTGTCGGTCCGGTCGGGCGGGGTGGCCGGTGCGACGTTCTCCTGCTGGCCGTTGTTCGTGGACTGGCTGGGCTCGCGGAGACGCTCGGTGTACCCGATCGGGCTGTAGCTCGTCACGCGCCAGGCCTGCGCGTGGGTACCGCTGAGCAGCGGGTCCATGCGCACCACGCTGACCGGGTCCAGGCCTGCGCGGCGCAGGCCACGTACCAGGTGGGGTCCGGTGGCCCGCTCGTGCAGGACGCCGGAGGCGTAGCGCATGCCCAGGCCGGCGGCGCGGCCGAGGAGGACCGCGACGATCGCGCCGGGGAGGGTCTGGTCGCCCTGCACCACGGAGAGCCCCAGCACCACCCACAGCAGGTTCCAGGACCAGCCCAGCATGCGGTTGTGGGACCGGTCGCCGACCGCCGTCAGCACGCCGGCGAGACCCGCGATGTAGACGTTGAGGGCGATGACCACCTCGCCCTCGGACGTGATGGTCAGGCCGCGGGAGATCTCCCGCGGGGCGATGTGGTCCAGGAGCCACAGGGCACCGGCGGCCAGCACCACGGCGACCACCATGGTGGCCAGCGCCTCGGCCGCCGAGCGCCAGGACCGGCGGACCACCCGTTCGACCAGGACCACGAGCGGGACGATGAACGACACCAGGCCCTCGAGGACCGTGACGGGGATGAGCAGCACCTGGCGCAGCACGTCCGCCACCACGGACTGCACGTCCTGCGTCACGCCCTGCGTGGTGGCGTTCGCGTAGACGGCGAGCGTGAGCACGAACCCGATGCCCAGCAGGCACGCCAGCAGCGCGAGCAGGTCGCTCGGCCGCCGGACACGGGTCTCGGGAGCGTCGACCAGCAGCACCTCGCGCTGCGGGGGGACCTCCTCCACCGGGACCGGCGCGGGGGCTGCCGCTCCGCTCTCGCCCGGGTGCAGGCTCATGGTGGCCGAGTCTACGGCGCATGTTTCCGCCGATGCCGCAGCCTTGGCCGGTGTCTGCCGGGCTGGCCCGTCCCGCCCCCACCGCAGCAGTGAGCTCGCCGGGCACGTCCCCGTCAGGCGAGTCCGAGGGCGGAGAGCACCGAGTCCGGCAGGAAGGCGTAGCCGACGAAGGCGACCACGTCGATCAGGGTGTGCGCGATGACGAGCGGCATGGTGCGCCGTCGTCGGCGGTAGTACTCGGCGAAGATCAGGCCCATGATCACGTTGCCGACGAACGGACCGAAGCCCTGGTAGAGGTGGTAGGCGCCGCGCACGAGGGCGCTGGTGACCAGGACCGGCACCGGGCGCCACCCGAGCTGCTCGAGCCGTTCGATGAGGTACCCGGCGACCACCACCTCCTCCAGCAGCGCGTTCTGCAGCGCGGCGAGCAGCAGCACCGGGACCGTCCACCAGTGGGAGTTCAGCGTCGCGGCCTGCACCTCCACCGTGACGCCGAGCGCCCGCCCGGCCAGGTAGAGGCCCAGGCCCGGAACGCCGATCACGGCTGCCAGGCCCACGCCGGCGGCGAGGGTGCGCCACGGCCGTGCCATGTCGAGCCCGATCCGTGCGGTGGCGCGCCGCCCGGACTCGGAGAGCAGGTAGAGCGCGAGCGCCACCGGGATCAGCGCGAACCCGATCGAGAGCAATTGGTAGGTCAGGTCCAGGTAGGGCCGTTCGGAGCGGGACGGGTTCAGCGCGGTCGCCTGCTCACCGAGCGGGACGTCCGCCGTCAGCCGGCCGATGATGTCGACCACGGCGTAGACCGCCGACTGCCCGAGGCTGAGCCCCAGCACGATGAGGATCTCGGCACGCAGCCGGGGACGACGGCGCACCGGAGCGTCGGCCGCCCGCGGCCCGCTCGCGTCCGACGTGGCGACGCCCGGGCCGTTCGACGTCACCCGGTGCTCGCCGGCACCGTCGCTCACGTGCGCCCCCGGCTCGACCGCGCCACGCCCGACGACGGTGCCTCGCCCGCCCCCAGGTCCGTCACCTTGTACGGGGCGCCGTGCTTGTCGTACGTGATCCACTCGCCGACCCGCTCGCCGCGGTCGAAGTACCCGGAGCGCTTGAGTGTCCCGTCCGTCCGGTACCACTCCCAGTACCCGTCGAGGACGTCGCCGATCAGGTAGCCGCGCGCGCAGACGGTCCCGCCGCGGTGGTGCTCGACGTGCTCGGTGCGCTGCTCGGAAGGCATGACAGGCATTGTCCCCGACCTTCCAGGCACCATGGGTCGGTGAGCAACGACAGAATCCTGGCCGTCGTGTTCGACATGGACGGCGTGCTGACCGACACCGAGCCCATCTGGGACGACGTGCGCCGCGGCCTCGCCCGGGAGGACGGCGTGCCGTGGCCCGAGGACGCCACCGACCGGATGATGGGGATGTCGACGCCGGAGTGGGCCGACTACCTGGCCACCACCGTCGGCGTGCAGGGTGATGCCGCGCAGGTGGCCGAGCGGGCGATCTCGCGCGTCACCGATCGGTACCGCGAGCACCTGCCGCTCATGCCGGGCGCGGTCGCCGCGGTGGAGCGGACGGCGGGTCGGTGGCCGGTCGGGCTGGCGTCGTCCTCGCCCCGGCGCCTCATCGACCGGGTGCTGGAGATGACCGGTCTGGCGAAGCACTTCGGCGCCACCGTCTCCACCGAGGAGGTGCCGGCCGGCAAGCCGGAGCCGGACGGGTACCTGCGGGTGTGTGAGCTGCTCGGCGTGGACCCGCGTCGCGCGGTCGCCGTCGAGGACTCCTCCAACGGTCTGCGGTCGGCGGCCGCCGCCGGCATGCACGTGGTGGCAGTGCCGCACCCGGCACATCCGCCGGCCGAGGATGCGCTCGCGCTCGCGGACCTCACGCTGGACGGCCTGGACGAGCTCACGCTCGATCGGGTGGCCGCGCTCGGCTGAGCTGGTGGCACGTGGCGAGTGCCGGTCAGACCCTGTCGACCAAGCTCTCCAGCACCGAGCGGCACCAGGCCGGGTCGTCGGCCGCGACGAGGTCGGCGCCGCCGTCCACCGCCGCCCTCACGTCGGGGTCGCGCAGCGCGGTCCAGGCACACAGCCGCACGCCCCGTTCCTGCAGGCCACCGAGCCGTTCGCCGTCCAGGTGCGGGATCTCGACCGAGAGCATCGCGGCATCGAGCTCATCGACCACGGCGAGCTTCTCCGGTGTGGGCCGCGAGGTCACGACGCCGACCGGGAGGGTCGGGTCCGTGTGCCGGACCGTCCGCAACGCGTCGGCGTTGAAGCTGATCATCGTCACGCGGTCCGCGAGGCCGGCCGACCGCACCATCTCGGCCGCCGCAAGTGCGGCGGCGGGGGCCTTGATCTCGAGCTGCACCGGCGTGGAGATGGCTGCGAGTGCCTCCTCCAGCAGCGGGATGCGCTCGTCGCCGGGCAGCTCCACCTGCTGCAGCTCCGCCCAGGTCAGCTCCGCCACCGTGCCCGTCGCTCGGCCGCCGACGGCGGTCCGGTCGACCGTCCGGTCGTGGATGACCACGATCCGGCCGTCGGCTGAGGCATGGACATCGAGCTCGACGACGTCAGCACCATCGGCGATGGCACGCCGGAACGAGGTCAGGGTGTTCTCCGGCGCGACGGCGGCCGCACCGCGATGACCGACGACGTGAACCATCGCGTCCTCAGCCGGCCCGCCGCAGCCGCAGCGAGTTCGTCACCACGATCACCGAGCTCGTGGCCATGGCAGCACCTGCGATCATCGGGTTGAGCATACCCAGTGCGGCGAGCGGGACCGCGGCCACGTTGTAGGCGAAGGCCCAGAACAGGTTCTGCTTGATGATCCGCAGGGTCGTGCGCGAGATCCGGATGGCGGCCGGGACCGTGCCCAGGTCTCCGCGGACGAGCGTGATGTCGCCGGCCTCGATGGCCACGTCCGTGCCGGTCCCCATGGCGAGCCCGAGCCCGCGGCGGCCCGCCTGGGCCAGGGCCGCGGCGTCGTTGACGCCGTCGCCGACCATCCCCACGACGTGCCCCTCGTCCTGGAGGCGAGCGACGACGTCGAGCTTGTCCTCCGGCAGGACCTCGGCCGTGACGTGCTCGGGGGCGATGCCGACCTCGGCCGCGACGTGCTCCGCCGTCGCCCGGTTGTCGCCGGTCAGCAGGTGTGGCGTGATGCCCAGCGCACGCAGCTCGGCCACGGCCGGGGCGGCGGACGGCTTGACCTCGTCCCGCAGCGTCACCACGCCACGGGCGCGTCCGTCCCACGCGACGACGACGGCGGTGCCGCGCCCCTCGGCGTCGCGGAAGGTCCGGGTGAGGGGATCGTGCTCCCCGACGCCGGTGACGCCGAGCTCGGCGAGCCAGCCGGGCCGGCCGACGGCGACCTCGTAGGACGTGGGGTCCTCGTGCGTGCCGCCGTCGACCCGGACGGTGGCCGTGACGCCCCGGCCGGCGTGGTTGGCGAAGTCTTGGACGGTCTCGCCGCTGTGCTCGTCCGCGCCCCGGGTGGCCGCGGTGATCGCCTGCGCGATCGGGTGCTCGCTGGCCGACTCGGCGGCTCCGGCGAGCCGCAGGACCAGGGCGCGTTGCTCGTCGTCGCGCTCGCGGTCGGGGGAGTCGCCGCCGTCGAGCAGCACCTCGGCGAGGCTCATCCGGCCCTCGGTGAGGGTGCCGGTCTTGTCGAGCACCATCGTGTCCACGCGGCGGGTGGACTCCAGGATCTCCGGACCCTTGATGACGATGCCGAGCTGGGCGGCGCGGCCGGTGCCGACGAGCAGCGCGGTGGGAGTGGCGAGGCCAAGTGCACACGGGCAGGCGATGATGAGCACCGCGACGGCGGCCGTGAACGCGGCCTGCAGCGGGCTGCCGAGCAGTAGCCAGGCCGCGAACGTGACGACCGCGATGACGAGCACCACGGGCACGAAGACCGCCGAGATGCGGTCCGCAAGCCGCTGCACCGGCGCCTTCCCGGTCTGCGCCTGGCTGACCAGCCGCCCGATCTGGGCGAGCGTGGTCTCCTCGCCGACCCGCGTGGCGCGGACCAGCAGCGAGCCGGAGGTGTTGACCGTCGCGCCGGTCACCGGGTCACCGTCCGAGACGTCGACCGGGACGGGCTCGCCGGTCAGCAAGGACGTGTCGACGGCGGAGCGGCCCTCGACCACGACGCCGTCGGTGGCTACCTTCTCGCCCGGCCGGACGAGGAAGAGGTCGTCCACGGCCAGCGCGGAGACCGGGACCCGCTCCTCGGTGCGGCGGCCGGCGCCGTCGAGCAGGACGCGCGTGACGTCCTTGGCCCCGAGCGCCAGGAGGCTGCGCAGCGCGTCGCCCGCGCGACGGCGGGAGCGGGACTCGGCGTAGCGGCCGGCAAGCAGGAACGTCGAGACCACCGTGGCGACCTCGAGGTAGATCTCCGGCGCCGAGCCGTGCTCGGCCTGCGAGGGCAGGAGCGTGACCTCCATCCGCATGCCGATCTCGCCGGCGCCGCCGAGGGTCAGCGCCCACAAGGACCACACCGACGCGGCGATGACGCCCAGCGAGACCAGCGTGTCCATGGTCGACACGCCGTGCCGCGCCGCCCGGACGGCCGAGCGGTGGAAGGGCCATGCCCCCCAGGTGACGACCGGCAGGGCGAGGCCGAGCACCACCCACTGCCACGCGGGGAACTGCAGGGCCGGGATCATCGACAGCGCGACCACCGGGACGGTGAGTGCCGCCGACACGACGAGTCGACGCCGCAGGTCACTCGCGCGGTCGACGGCGGAGGTGTCCTCGCCGCCGTGTCCGGCGTGGCTGTGCCCGGAGAGCGGGTCGTGCTCGTGGTGCTCGCCGTGCTGCTCGTGATCGTCGCTGTGATCCTGGTGAGGCTTGAGCCCACGGGTGCGCGTCACGCGTCCGGTGTAGCCGGCGGCGCGCACGGCGCCGACCAGGTCCGCCACGTCCACCGGCTCGGCAAGCGTCACGTGCGCGGACTCGGTGGCGAGGTTCACGGTCGCCTCGGCGCCGGGGACCTTGTTGAGCTTCTTCTCGACGCGGGCGACGCAGGAGGCGCACGTCATGCCGTCGACGGCGAGCTCGACCTCGATGGGGCGGGCTGCGCCGTCGGGGCGGGTGGCGCCGTCAGCGTGGTGCGAGCCGTTGCCGGCGTGGTGCGAGCCGTTGCCGGCGTGGTGCTGGTGGTTCGTGGGTGCGGTCATGTGTGGTCCTCGGATCGGCCCGTCAGGGCGTCGTCCAGTGGTGACGGGGCGAAGGCCGCGCCGTCACGGTGGCGCGCCGGGTCGGGGTCGCGAAGGTTCGCGCGGCCGGCCTGGCGCGGGCGTGTGTCGAGAGGGTCAGAAGTCGCGATGGATCCCGGCGACGGAGTAGCCCGCCTCGTCGACCGCGCCGCGGAGGGCGTCGTCGGCGAGCACCGAGTCGGAGACGACCGTGACCGGCGAGGTGCCGCCGGCGTTGAGCTGGACGGACACGTTCTTGACGGCAGGCAGTGCCTTGAGCTCGGCGGTCACGTGCGCGACGCAGGCGCCGCAGGTCATGCCCTGGACGTCCACGACGGTGGTGCGGTCGATCTCGGTGGAAGTCATCTCTCTCCTCGTCGGGGTGGTCAGGAACGGACCAGTCGGGCGATCGCGTCGGTGGCCTCGGTGACCTTCTCCTGGCCTTCCTGCTCGGAGGACCTCGCGGCCTCGACGACGCAGTGGCCGAGGTGGTCCTCGACGAGCCCGATGCCCACGGCCTGCAGCGCCTTGGTCACCGCGGAGATCTGCGTGAGGACGTCGATGCAGTAGGTGTCCTCATCCACCATGCGCGCGATCCCGCGCACCTGGCCCTCGATGCGGCGCAGTCGGCGCGCGTAGTCCTCTTTCGTGCCGCTGTAGCCCGGCATCGTGTCCTCCGTCCGTGCGTGGTCCTGGTCGTCGCCCTCTTCAGCACCATACCCCTCTGGGGTATTCCCGCGCACCGAGGCACCACCTTCTCCCGAGATCGGCACCGTGTCCGAGGCCGATTTCGGGAGAAGGTGGTGCACCGGGTCGCCTGCCCGCCGCGGCGGTCTGCGGGACCATGTGCGGGTGATGATCCGACCGGCCGAGCTCGACGGGATCCGCTCCGGCGCGATCGACCTGGCCTTCCGGCGCTGGGAGACTCCGCGCGTGCGGGTGGGCACCCGCATGCGGACCGCGATCGGGCTGATCGAGGTGACGTCGCTGGAGCGGGTCGAGGACAGCGCACTCACCGCGGAGGATGCCCGCCGTGCCGGGGCTGCGTCGCTGGCCGCGCTGCTCCGCGGCCTCGAGCAGCGGTCGGAACGGCCGGTGTACCGCGTGGGCCTCCGGTACGCCGGACCCGATCCACGCATCGCGCTGCGGGAGTCGGTGCCGGACGCGGACGAGCTCGCCGGGCTGGCCGGGCGCCTGGCGCGACTGGACCGTGCCGCAGCCGACGGTCCCTGGACCCGGCAGCCCCTGGAGCTCATCGACGAGCATCCCGGCCGCCGTGCCCCGGACCTGGCCTCGGAGGTCGGCCGGCCGACGGCGGAGTTCAAGCGGGACGTCCGCAAGCTCAAGGAGCTCGGGCTCACCGAGTCGCTCGACATCGGCTACCGGCTCTCCCCGCGCGGTGAGGCGGTGCTCGACCACCTCACCGGCGAGCCGCGCACCGATCGTCCCGAACGGCCGGCGGGCACGCCGCTGCCACACGTCGGCGCCGCCGCGAGCCGTGCCCTCGCTGCCGCCGGGGTGACGACGTTGGAGCAGGTCGCCGGGATGCGGGAGGCGGACTTGCTGGCCCTGCGAGGCGTGGGTCCGGTCGCGGTCAGCCGGCTGAGTCGTGCACTCGAGGATGTTCGCCTGGCGCCGATCGTCCAGGACGGATGACCGCCCGGGCCTGTGGATAACGTCTGCGGGCGGCCTCGCAGGCTTCGTAGCGTGCCGCCATGGCACGGATCCTCACCGCGGCGACGACGGCGGCCGCGACCCTTCTCGCCGTCGCGGCGTGCGTGCCGGACGAACCGGGCCGCACGCACCTGGCGCAGCCCAAGCCACCGCTCCCCGACACCCTGATCGAGCCCGCCCGCACGATCGAGGCCGATCTGGTGGGCCGGCCGACGGGTTCGGGGTCCGCGGTCGCCTCGTACGTCCGCGGCGAGAGCGGCCTGGAGATCGCGGCCTGGGACCCGGCGGACGGTGACGAGCTCTGGCGTGACGAGGTCGCGCTCTCGGACGAGGACAGCCGAGCGGTGAACGTCAGCGTCCGTGCGATCGACGTCGACGGCACCCGTCATGTCGTCTATCTCGCACCGCACCCGGATCACGAGAACGCGCAGACCCTCGTCGTCGCGGACCTCGAGACGGGCGAGCGCGCCGTCGAGCTGGGCGTGGACGCGATGGGGCGACCGTCGGCCTGCGGGGAGGAGCGGCCCGAGGTGTGCTTCCGCGGCCGAGTCCTCGACGGGCCCAGTCGCGGCCCGTCCCACCGGATCGACGTGGCCACGGGCGAGGTCGCCCCGGACGCATCCTTGGAGGGTGTGCCGCGCGGCGCCCAGGTGCTGGCAGACGGCGTCTTCGTCACGCCCGAGGTGGACACGGGCGTGGAGATCGTCGAGGCGACGATCGGGCGGGTCGCGGACGGCGACGTCGCCTGGCAGAGGAATTGGTCCGAGGTCATGGGTGAGGAGCACTTCTCGGAGTACTTCGCGTGGGCGTACCACTGGTTCGGCGACGACGAGGAAGGCGTCGCGCTCAGCTCCGAGGGCTACCCGACCATCGCGGAGGACGGCGACCTCGTCTATGAGGAACCCCGGCGACGGGCAGTCGCGGCGGTCGCCGTGGAGGGCGGAAGCATTCTGTGGCGGCACCCGGGCCTGAACGACTGCGTGGATCGCGGGGGCGTCGACGACGTGCTGACGTACTGCCGGTGGAACGCCGGCACCACCCGGCTCGATCCGGAGACGGAGCGCAGGATCACCGCGCTGCCGACCCACATCGACCTCGTCGGCGTCGATCCGGAGTCCGGGGACATCATGTGGGAGGTGCCGTTCGACGAGGAGAACCTCGACGGCAACGGCTTCCGGCAGGGCACCGGCGCCATCACCGTCGTCAGTGACGGGCGCGTCGTCGACGTCGACCCCGCGGATGGCAGCCTCACCGAGCTCGCCCCGTCCGCCCGGCTGCTGTGTCTCGAGCCCCGCGCGGACGTACCCGTCGGGGCGGACGAGGACGCGGGCGCCGGCGAGGCCGCCTTCGTCTGCGACGGCGAACGGAACGCCCTCGACGATCTCGCCGTCCCCTATGGTCGGCTCGACGGCGCGGTGACCCGCCTGGGCGGTTGGCAGTACGTCGTCGCCGGGCGGGACGGGCTCGTCGTCTACGACGCGAGCGGCGCGGTCCGCGAAAGGCCGTGAGCCCGGGTCGCGAGGTGCGGGAGACTTCGGGCCACATCTGAAGTGACCCGAGAGGACACCATGAGCCACGACCCCCTGCCCGTGCTGCGCTCCATCGCCCCGTACCTGGCCGAGTGGGCCACGTTCCAGGCCGAGTACCGCGGTGTGCCCGGCCTGCAGCTCGCGGTGGCGCACCGGGGCGAGGTGCTCGTGGATGTCGCCTGGGGCCGGGCGAACGTGGAGACCGGTGAGGCGCTGACCTCCGAGCACCTGTTCCGGATCGCCTCGCACTCCAAGACCATGACCGCGGTCGTGGTCATGCGGCTGGTGGAGGACGGGCTGCTGCGGCTGGACGACCGGGCGGGGGACCACGTCGCGGAGCTTGCCGGCACCCCGGCCGCCGGCGTCACCGTCCGCGAGCTCCTCGGGCACCAGGGCGGGGTGATCCGCGACTCCTCCGACGGCGACTTCTGGCAGCGCTCTCGCCCGTTCCTCGACCGCGAGCAGCTCCTCGACGTCGTGCGAACCGAGGGCGTGGTCTACGAACCGAACGAACGGTTCAAGTACTCCAACATCGGCTACAGCGTCCTCGGCCTGGTCCTCGAGTCGGTCACCGGGAAGGGCTACGCCCAGCTGTGCGACGAGCTCGTCGTCCGCCCGCTAGGCCTGCAGCGTTCCGGCCCCGAGTACGTCACCGAGCGGGCCGCCGAGTACGCCGCCGGGCACACCGGCCTGACCGCGCACGGGGACCGGCGCCGCGTCATCCGGCACGTGGACACCCGCGCCATGGCCGCCGCGACCGGCTGGTACTCCACCGCCCGGGAGCTGACCACATACGGCGCCGCCCACGTCCTGGGGGAGACCAGCCTGCTCACCGACGCCAGCAAGCGGCTCATGCAGCGCGAGGAGTCTGTGGTCCAGATCCGCGGGCGCGAGGTCGGCCGGTACGGTCTCGGCCTCTCGTTGGGCACGATCGGTGAGCGGAAGGTCGTCGGCCACTCCGGCGGCTACCCCGGTCACATCACCCGGACCTGGATCGACCCCGAGGACGGGCTCGTGGTCAGTGCCCTGACGAACGCGATCGACGGCCCGGCGGACGCCATCGCCACCGGCGTCGTGCAGCTGGTGAACCTGGCCACGGCAGCCGCGCAGGAGGACCCCGACCCGGTGCCGGTCGACCTCGCCGTGACCGGCCGGTTCGCGAGCCTGTGGACGGTGACGGACCTCGTGGACCTCGGCGGCATCCTGCACGCGATCAACCCGCGGCTGCCAGAACCTGTCAACGCCCACGCCCGGCTCACCGTCTCCGGGGACCGGCTCGTCCAGGAGCCGCTTCCCGGGTTCGGCCCCACCGGCGAGCCGGTCACGGTCGAGCGGGACGACGACGGAGCCGTCACCTCGGTCCGTCTCGGCACCATGACCAGCTATCCGATCGAGCGCTTCCGGGGGGCGATGGCGGCCGACGACCCGGCCGCCCTCCTGGACCGGATCGCCCTGTGACCCATTGCCGCACCGGCCGGACCACCCGCCGCTGAGAGGAGAGGCGCATGCTGCCCACCCGGCACTACCTGCTCGAGGACCCCGAGGAGATCCGGGCGCTCGTCCGGGAGAACCCGTGGGCCACCTTCGTCTCCCAGACCTCACGCGGCCTCCTCGCCTCCCACTACCCGATCGTGCTGGAGGAGGAGGCCGAGGGAATCAGCATCGTCAGCCATGTCGGCCGCCCCGACGACAAGCTCCACGAGCTGGCCGAGGGGCGCGAGATGATGCTGATCGTCCAGGGCCCGCACGGCTACATCTCGCCGAGCTGGTACGGCGACGAGACGAACATCCCCACCTGGAACCACGTGACCGCTCACCTGTACGGCGTCCCGGAGCTCCTCGACCCGGAGGAGAACTTCCGCGTGCTGAGCGAGCTCGTCGACCGCATGGAACGGGGCGTCGAGCAGCCGCGGAGCCTCGCCATGGATTCGGACATGGCGCGGGCGATAGCGCGCGGGACGGTCGGCCTGCGGCTCCGGGTCACGCGGTTCGACGCCCGCGCCAAGCTCAGCCAGAACAAGACGCCCGAGGTGCGCGAGCGCATCCGGACGGCCCTGCGGCAACCGGGTCCCTATCGTCATGACCAACTCGCCGAGGAGATGGCCCGGTTCGACCCGTCAGTCCTTCGAGAAGGCGCTCCCGGAACCCGAGCCTGAGCCGTCCATCCGCTCCCGGAACCAGTCCGGCACGTTCTCGGGGTCCCGCGGGAACCGCTTGAGCTCGTGCTCGTAGTCGGACGGCTCGGGCGGCTTGGTCCACTTCTGCTCGTTCGTGCGGTCGATGTTGAGGGTGAGCTTCCCGCCCCGCTCGAGCGTCACGAGAGCGGTGAGCCACGTCCCCTTGCCCGGCTCGTGGCTCGCGCCCTTCATCTCCGCCAGGGCGCGCCCGACGTCGGGTGGCAGGCCCTTGAGGGCCTTCTGCTTGCCGTCCTCGCCCGTGTAGGCCGCGACCAGCTCGCCCCGCTTGCCGATCATCCGCGCGAGCACCCTCGCCTGCGTCCAGCCCGCCGGTGCGACGTCCACCAGGCCCTGCGCGACCCGCTTGAGGGACTCGGCATGCCGGTTCATCGGGTTCTCGTCCGGGTCGGTGCCCTCCGGGACGTTGAGCTTCGGGGTGCTCACGGTCGCCGTCGGACGTGCCGTACCGGCGGGCGGCACCTCGCCGGCTCCCGCCTGCCGCCGCGCGGCGTGCTCCCGGGCCTTCTCGAGCTGCCCCTCGCGCGCCCACGCCCGCGGCACCCGCTGGGCGTAGGCGGGCTTGACGAGGTCGGCCAGCGGGACGGTCTTCTCGTAGACGCCGGCGTCGAGCTTGTCCATGCCGAGCCGCTCGGCCGTCAGCGCGTCGTGCAGCAGCGAGGTGACGTGCGCGACCTGCTCCCCCTCGGTGCTCGGGCCCTGGTCGACGATCCGCACCGGGATGTCGTTCCAGGTCGCGGTCGCATGCATCTCGAACAGCTCGGCGACGTCGTCGGCGCGGACCCGCTTGGCCCACATCCCGGCCTCGGTC
Organism: Georgenia alba; assembly: GCF_042665525.1. NCBI lineage: Bacteria > Bacillati > Actinomycetota > Actinomycetes > Allobogoriellales > Allobogoriellaceae > Georgenia > Georgenia alba. The sequence goes on along the minus strand of NZ_JBHTCQ010000001.1, from coordinate 143,866 downwards.
TGGGTGAACCCGTCCGCCTCGGGCTCCACGTGCGAGACGAGCGTGACGACGCTGGGCCGGCCGCCCTCGTCCGTGGCGATGTCGGCGGGGAACGTCCCGGCGTCGACCTTGGCGACGTAGCCGACGAGCTTCGACGGCGGTACCGCGCGGAAGGTGTCGTCCCCGAGGTGGTTCTGCCACCCGAACGCGACACCGTGGTACGTCCCGATGAGCTCGGGCTCCTCGGCGTCGGGCGTGAACCGCCACAGCCGGGCGCCGGCGGGGATGCGCGTGTGCTCCATCCACGACAGCGGCACGACGGCGTCGCCCGAGGAGGTGAAGCCCGTCCCGGTGAACGGCGGCTTCTCGATGAACGTCCCGCCGGTCGCCTTCCGGCTCTCGGCGTCGGTGCCGCCCGTGGCGGGCACGACGACGGCGGTCGGCGTGGTGGGCAGGTGCAGGATGTCGATCGGCGAGTCCGGAGAGAACGGCGTGCCGTCGAAGCCGAGACCGTGGAGCTCGAAGAGCCCTGCCGTCGTGGTCACCGAGGCCGCGTCGGCCGCCGGCACCACGTAGCCGGCCACCCGGTCGAGCCCGCGGTCGAGGTACGCGGCCGACATCTGGGGGGTGACGGCCTTCTGGAGGATCGTGCTCATGGTCTCGTTCGGGATCTCCGCTCGGGTGCGCTCGTCATGACTCTAAGGCGTCCTGCGGGCCGGACTCGACCGGGGGCCGGCCCGGACCGGTCCGTACGCTGTGGCCCATGCGCCTGGGCGTCCTCGACATCGGCTCGAACACGGTCCACCTGCTCGTGGTCGACGCCGCGCCCGACGCGCGACCCATGCCGGAGGTGGACGAGCGCTCCACGGTCCGGCTCATGCGCTACGTGGACGACGACGGCGCCATCAGCCCTGCCGGCGTCGAGGCGCTGACCGACGCGGTCCGCCGCGCGGTGAAGGCCGCCGCCAAGCACGACGTCGACGAGCTGATCGGGCTGGCCACGTCGGCCGTCCGGGAGGCGGCCAACGGCGCGACCGTGCTCGAGCACCTCGCGGAGACCGCCGGGGTGAAGCTCCAGGTGCTCAGCGGGCCGGCGGAGGCGGAGCTGACGTTCCTCGCTGCGCGCCGCTGGCACGGCTGGGCGGCGGGCCGGCTCCTGGTCCTCGACATCGGTGGCGGCTCGTTCGAGGTGGCCCAGGGCCTGGACGAGACACCCGAGTACGCCGTGTCGGTGCCGCTCGGCGCGGGTCGGCTCACGCGCGACTTCCTCACCGACGACCCACCCAGCCCCAAGCAGCTGCAGGCGTTGAAGGACCACGTCAAGAAGGTGCTCGCTCCGGTGGCCAAGGACCTTGCCGAGCTGCCCCGGGCAGACCACGTGGTCGCGACGTCGAAGACGTTCCGGTCCCTGGCCCGGCTGTCCGGCCACCAGGTGGCGGTCGTCGGGCCGGAGGAACGCCGCCGCATGCGACTGGACGACCTGCGGGACTGGACGCCGCGGCTGGCCAAGATCCCGGCCGAGCAGCGTACGGAGCTGCCGGGCATCACCGCGGAGCGCACCTACCAGATCGTCGCCGGGGCGATCGTCGCGCAGCGGGCGATGAAGGCGCTCGAGATCGAGGAGCTGGAGATCTGCCCGTGGGCGCTGCGCGAGGGCGTCATCCTGCGCCGGATGGAGCGGCTGTAGCGCGGACCGGACGGTAGGGGTCCGGCACGGCGACGAACTCGACGGGCTCCTCCAGGAAGGTCCGGAGCCAGCGGGCACACTCGTCCATGCCGGCCGCCTCTGACGGCGCGTGCCCGAGCACGACCATCCCCTTGCCGAGTCCCAGCGCCGCCGCGTCGGTGACGTACTGCCCGATCTCCCACTCGTGACCCTCACCGATGATCAGCACGTCGGCGTCCGCGAGGGCGTGCCGGTTCCGCTCGAAGCCGACGAAGCCGGGCTGGACCGCCACCCGGGAGAGCGCCACGGGCATCGCCGTGTCGCCGACCACGCGGACCGCCCGCGCGCCGAGGGCCGCCGCGGCGTGCGCGGCGAGCTGCCCGAGCGTGGTCTCGGCCGGGTGCGCCGGTGCGGGCGTCTCGGGTGCGGGGCGCGCGGCGGCCGGTCCGCCGTCGTCCGCGACGCCCAGGGCCCGGAGCACGCCGGCCAGGATGCCGTCCGGCCGCCGGTCGTGCCACGCGTCGTGGAAGCGCCACACGACCAGGCCGTGCTGCGCCAGGAACGCCGTCTTGGCGGCGTGGACGGGGTCCTGCTCGGAGGCGAGCGCGGCGTCGTCCCCGAGGTGGTCGTAGAAGAGCGGCTCGTGGGTCACCACGAGGTTGGCGCCCCTCTCGACGACGCCGCGCAGGGCGTCGAGCGTGGGCATCATGACGGTCGCGACACCGCGGACCTCGGTGGCCGGGTCACCGAAGACGATGCCGTCCACCGTCCGGTCACGGGGTGCGGCCCCGGTCTCGGTCACGATCCGGTCGGTGATCTCCTGTGCCGTGGCCATGTGCCCATCGTTGCAGCGGATCCTCCGGCTGGGGAGACGGTCGGTGCGCCGGTCAGTCGCTCCCGGAGCCGTCCTGCCCGGCGCGGCGCTCCGTCCGGATCGTGCGCACACGCGCCACCACGAACCATGCGAGGGCGAGGACGACGGCGAGGATCACGAGCTTCGAGAACGTGCCCACGTACTCCTCGACGACGTGCCACTGCTCGCCCAGCCAGTACCCCGCCAGGATCAGCAGCGTGTTCCAGATGGCCGACCCGGCCAGCGTCAGCGCCGTGAACAGCGGCAGGGGCATCCGGGTGATCCCGGCGGGGATCGAGATGAGCGAACGGAAGATCGGGATCATCCGGCCCAGGAAGACCGTGCCCCGGCCGTGCCGGTCGAACCACGCCTCGGTGCGGTCCACGTCCTCGATCTTCACCAGCGGCAGCCAGTTCATGATCGCCCGCGTGCGCCGGCGGCCCAGGAGCGCGCCGATGCCGTACAGCACCCACGCCCCGACGACGGAGCCGCCCGTGCACCAGGCGATCACCTCGAGCAGGCCGAGGTCGCCGCGCGAGGCGGTGAACCCGGCGAGCGGGAGGATGATCTCGCTCGGCAGCGGCGGGAAGAGGTTCTCCAACGCGATGAGCAGCGCGGCGCCGAGACCTCCGAGGGCCTCCATGACGCCCACCGCCCACGCGGCGACCCCGCCGAGGGCGGAGTCCTGGGAGGCCTGGGCGGAGAGCACGGAGGTCACGGGGGACCACGGTACGTTCCCGCCGCGGGCGTCACCTCACGCCTCGGACGGATTTTCGCCTGCACCCCGGGTATGACCCGTGGCATGCTGACGCGCCGCCATTCCCCGGAAGGAGCGTCATGGCCCGTATGCCTGCCGCCGAGGTCGACGTCGACGAGGCGCTCGTCCGGCGCATGCTCGCCGAGCAGCACCCCGACCTCGCGGGTCTGCCCCTGGCGTTGGCGAACGAGGGGTGGGACAACCTCGTCTGGCGGCTCGGCGACGACCTCGCGGTCCGGATGCCCCGCCGTGCCGCGGCGGTGGAGCTGGTGGCGAACGAGCAACGTTGGCTGCCGGAGCTCGCGACGCGCGTGCAGGCGGCCGTCGACATCACCCTGCCGGTGCCGGTGCGGACCGGGCGACCGACGGCGGAGTACCCCTGGTCCTGGTCGGTCGTGCCGTGGGTGGACGGCCGTTCCGCCGCGACGGTGCCCCTCGAGAGCCGTACCCCCGCTGCCGGGCCGCTCGCCGCCGTCGTGCGGGCGCTGCATGTCCCGGCGCCGGCCGACTACCCGGTGAACCCGGTCCGCGGGATCCCGCTGACGACGCGCGACCCGTACGTGCGTGACCGCCTCGCGCGGGGTGCGATTCCCCGCGGCCGGGAGGTCGCCGCCCTGTGGGAGGAGCTGGTGGCCACCGAGGCCTGGTCGGGTCCGCCGGTGTGGCTGCACGGCGACCTCCACGCGCACAACATCGTCCTCGGAGAGGTGGGTGACGCCGGCGCCTCGCTCGGGCTCGTCGCCGCAGGGTCTGATGGCGCCGGCTCCTCGCCCTCCGCTCGTTCCTCGCTCGGGCTCGTCGCCGTCGTGGACTTCGGGGACCTGACCGCGGGTGACCCGGCCACCGACCTCGCCACCGCGTGGCTCACCTTCGACGCGGCAGGCCGGGCGGCCTTCCGCACCGAGCTGACGGGCCGCTACGACGACGCCACCTGGTGCCGCGCCCGCGGCTGGGCGCTCAGCATGACCACCGCCATGCTCGACGGCTCCGACGACGAACCGGTCCTGGCCGCGCTCGGCCGCGAGGCCCTCGCGCAGATCCTCGCCGGTTGAGGCGCCGACGACGACCGACGGGCGACTACCCGTAGAGCTGGGCCGCCGCGATGATCGCGAAGAAGATGGACACGAAGCCCACGACCCGCGTCACGACGACCATGGCGTCCGACGGTTCCGGGACCTTGCGGTCCTTGTACTGCCACCCCCGCAGCGAACGCTCGAACCGGATGGCCGACCGCGGGCTCACGAGTCCCCAGACCCCGATGACGATCAGGAACAGCACCGTCAGGACGAACAAGCCTTCGAGCACAGCGGCATGCTACCGATCGACGTCACGCCCGGTGCAGCGTGTACCGGGCAAGCCGCGGCACCGGGAAGAACCGCAGTAGCGGCAGTCTGGTCCGGTCCGGTGCGGCTCCGGCGAACGGCCCGCCGTCGCGGGCGGCGGCGGCCAGCGCGGAGGCGTCGACCCGGGCGAAGTCGAACACCAGCAGGGCGCCACCAGGACGGAGCACCCGCGCGACCTCGGCCACCGCGGCCGCCTGGTCGGGCCAGTGATGCATGCTCAAGGTACTGACGACCACGTCGAACTGTGCGTCCGGGTAGGGCAGCTCACCGACATCGCCGGCGTCCACGGTGACCCGTTCGAGCGTGGCCGTCCGCCGTCGGGCCACCTCCACCATGGTCTCCGCGACGTCGACGCCGGTGATCCGGGCGCCCGGCAAGACGTCGGCCAGGGCGGCGAGAAGCCGCCCCGTGCCGGCTCCGACGTCGAGCACCGCGGCGCCATCCGGCGCGACCTCCTGCGCCACCTGGGCGACGTCGGCCGCGGCCCGCCGGTACAGCCGCCCGTTCAGCCGGCCGGAGGTGCGGTCGTAGACCTCCCCGTCGACACCCATCTCGCCGGTGCGGTGGAAGCGCCGGTGGAGCCGGTGCAGCAGGCCGGGTCGATGCTCATGTCCGTGATGGGCGCTCACGTCCGTGAGCCTGCCACGTCCCAGGCGCAGTGGGCTCTTCTCCCCATCGACGTGGACACGCGGCCACGCAAGGATCCACGACCATGACAGAGGTCAAGGACGCCGGCGCTCCCACGGCGCCCGAGCGGACGGGTCGCGGATCCGGTAAGGGACGCGGTCTGCTCGTCGTCCTGGTCGTGGCGGCCTTGGTGGCCGTGGGCGTCGCGGTGTGGACGCTGCGGCCGAGCCCGACCGACGGGGCGCGTGACGTCGTCGTGGAGTATCTGGATGCGATCGCCGTGGGGGACGCCGCGCGGGCGAACGGGCTGATGGACCCCGAATACGACCCGATCGAGCTCGGATCCGCCATGCCGGCGGTCCGCGACGGGCGCACGAACGAGGCGATGGCGGGCGCCGAGACCATCACCGACCCCACCGTCTCCGAGGGCCGCGAGCGGTCCGACGGCGAGTTCGCCTTCGACGTGACCTACCGGCTCGACGGCGAGCGGCACGAGTCCACGCTCACCGTGCACGACACCGGCGAGGACCTGATGCTGACCCGAGGCCTGGCCCAGACGTACCAGATCTGGGGGCGGTCGGAGCAGATCTCCACCGGCGACAGGGGCCTTTTCGGCCCCTGGGCGTTCACCGTCGGTGAGGCGGAGGTGGAGCCGCTCCCCGAGGACAGCGATGAGATCAACACCGTCCTCGCGCTCTACCCCGGTGTCTACGACATCGCGCCGACCGGTGGCGATCTGCTGCGCGGCGTGCCGGGCACGTTCACCGCGGCGGGCGTCGATCCGGTGTGGGACGAGGAGCGGGTCGTCCTCACCTTCGAACCCACCGAACGGTTCGAGGAGGAGTTCACGGAGTTGGCGACGGCGGACCTCGAGGAGTGCCTCCACCGCACGAGGCTGTTGTGCACGGGGATCTACGTCTCCGGTGCGCGGGACGGCGAGGAGCGCACGGTGCACGAACCGGTGGCGTGGTCGATCGTGGACCCGCCGGTTCGCACCGACGGCTGGTGTGACGCGACCGCGACCGTCCGCGCCGAGTTCGACGCCACTGGCCCCGACGGGCGGCGCACCGCGCAGTCCGAGGAGATCCCGGTGGAAGGCCTCCTCGCCTGCCAGTTCGAGTCCGCCGACTCCATGTCGATCGGTGACCACCTGGGAAACACCGCATGGACGTCGCCTCCGCGATGAGGCCGGGTCGTGGTCGCGGACGGGCTGGCCGTCGGCTGGCGGTCGCGGTGGCGCCGGTGGCGCTGGTGCTCGCGGGCGTGGCCGCCTGCTCGAGCCCGACCGACGAGGCGCGCGCCGTCGTCCTGCGGTACCTGGGGGCCATCGCCGCGGGCGACCCGGAGCGGGCACGCGCCCTCGAGGCGCCGGGGGTGGAACCGGAGAACGCGTGGGGCGTCGACCATGGGCCGATCGACGGGCTGGTTCCCGAGGCGATGGCGGGCGCGACATCGATCGGTGACGTGGAGATCATCGACAGCGGAGAGGGGCCGGGGCGGGACGAGGCGTGGGTCAGGGTGTCGTACCGGCTGGCCGGCGCCGAGCACACGGACGTCCTCGAGGTCGCCGTCGGCGACCAGGGGACCTGGCGTCTGACCGACACGCTTGCCTCGGTCCAGCAGGTCCGCACGGCCGCCCCGGGAGCCGACCTCGTGCCTGTCGGCGAGTTCGCGTTCTCCGTCGGAGACCTCCGTGCGACCACCTCGGCCGGTGCGCCGACGATGACGGAGACGGCCACGGCCATCACGCTCTACCCGGGGACGTACGCGATCGCGCCCGAGAGCGGCTCGCTGCTCGCGGGTGAGGCAAGCGAGCAGACCGTGGCGAGCGGCGGCGACACCGATCCCGGCACGATCCTGCTCGGCCTCGAGGCCACCGACGCTCTCGGCCGCGCGATCGCCGACGAGATGGGCCACTGGCTCTCGGACTGCGTCGGGCTCAGCCGGAACTACGACTACGTGGTGCACGAGGTGTGCCGGTTCGGTCCGGCCGGCGTGCAGGACGTGCCCGTCGGGTACGCGGTGGTCCGAGCGCCGCAGACGGTCACCATCCGCAGTGGCGGTGGCGCCCCCGGCATCGTGACGGCGTCACTGACCGCCGCGGTGCGGGCGGTCCACGACGGCGGGGAGGAGATCCTCGACCTCACCGGCCAGGCACGGATCGAGCTCCGTTCCGTGGACGAGTTCGTCCTCCTCGAGGACGACGAAGGAACCGCCTGGTTCTGAGCAGTCCGTGGCCTCAGCCGTCGAGGTGCCGCACCAGCCGTTCGGCGAGCCCGGTGTAGGTCCCGGGCTCCAGGGCCAGGAGCCGCTGCTCCACGTCCGCCGGCAGGCCGAGCCCGGCGATGAACTCCCGCATGCCCGCGCCGTCCACGCGGCGCCCCCGGGTCAGCTCCTTGAGCCGCTCGTAGGGGTTCGCCATCCCCTCCGCGCCCGCCACCGCCGCGGCCCGCATGGCCGACTGGACCGCCTCCCCGAGCACCTCCCAGTTGGCGTCGAGGTCCGCCGCCAACGCCGCCGGGTCGACGTCCAGCCCGGCCAGGCCACGGCGGACGTTGTCGATCGCCACCAGCGAGTGGCCGAACGCCGTGCCGATGTTCCGCTGCGTGGAGGAGTCCGTCAGGTCCCGCTGCAGGCGCGAGGTCACCAGCGTGGAGGCGAGGGTGTCCAGCAGCGCGCAGGAGATCTCCAGGTTCGCCTCGGCGTTCTCGAAGCGGATCGGGTTGACCTTGTGCGGCATCGTCGAGGACCCGGTCGAGCCCTGCGCGGAGAGCCGCTGCGTGAAGTAGCCCAGCGAGATGTAGGACCACACGTCGGTGGCGAGGTTGTGCAGGACCCGGTTGAACCGGGCGACGTCCGCGTACAGCTCGGCCTGCCAGTCGTGCGACTCGATCTGCGTGGTGAGCGGGTTCCAGGTCAGACCCAGGTGGGTGACGAAGGAGCGGGAGACCTCCTCCCAGTCGGTGCCCGGGACGGAGATCGCGTGTGCGCCGTAGGTGCCGGTGGCGCCGTTGATCTTGCCGAGGTACTCGGCGTCCGCGACGCGCCGCAGCTGCCGGCGCAGCCGGGCCGCCAGCACGGCCAGCTCCTTGCCGAGGGTCGTCGGCGTCGCGGGCTGGCCGTGCGTGCGGGCGAGCATCGCCCTCGCCGCGTGCTCCCGGGCGAGCGCCGCGAGGTCGTCGACGACCGCGGACGCCCGGGGCAGCCACACCTCGGTCACGGCGCCCTGCACCATCAGCGCGTAGGCGAGGTTGTTGATGTCCTCGCTGGTGCAGAAGATGTGCACCATCTCGGCCACGCCGCGCGACCCGAGCGCGCTCGCCTCCCCGAGGACGGAGGGGGCGGCGTCGAGCCGGCGTCGCAGGAAGTACTCGACGGCCTTGACGTCGTGCAGCGTCTCGCGCTCGATCTGGGCGAGCTCAGCGATCTCGTCCGCGCCGAAGGACGCGACGGCGGAGCGCAGGTAGTCCTTCTCGGCGTCGGACAGCATCGGGGCGCCCGGGAGTGCGCCGGAGTCCGTCAGGTGGATCAGCCACTCCACCTCCACGTGCACCCGGGCCCGGTTCAGCGCCGCCTCGGAGAGGTGGTCGGCGAGCGGTGCGACGGCGGGACGGTAGCGCCCGTCGAGGGCGCCGAGGCTGACGGGCGGGGTGATCGAGGAGAGGTCGACGCGTGCAGGCATGACGCCCATCCTTCCATCGGCCGGGTGCGGCAACCGTCGCCCACCGCTGCAGGCATGCCAGCAGCGGTGGGCGACCGGTGCAGCGGTGGGTGGGTCAGCGGCGTCCGCTCGCCGCCCGCCAGGCGCCGAGGCCGCCCAGCACCGCTCCGACGACGACGCCGAGCACGCCCCAGACCCAGCCGGCCGGTGATGAGCCGCCCTCGGACGGGCCGTCGTCAGCCGAGCCGCCGGAGCCGGTCGCGTCGGGGTTGCCCGAGATGCGCGCCGCCGAGTAGTCGGGCACGTCGGCCGGGTCGCCGTACTCGCCGGCCCGTTCGGTGGCGTTCCCGGCCTGCCAGCCGCCCCCGACGTCGCAGTTCATCCGGTCCCGGGCGGAGACCCCTTCCATGGCCATGGGGAGCGAGCGGCCCGAGGCGGTCGTGCCCGGCGGCACGTCGACCTCCGGCGCGCGCAGGCCTCCGTCCTGGCGCGAGCGGGCCAGCACGTCGTCGAGAAGGTGGTTGCCGAGGGCCAGACCCTCCAGCGCCCGGTCGTAGGTGTAGTCCGTCAGCACCGTGCCCGGGTCGTCCGCCGCGGCGGCCTCCTCCTGGATCTCTCGCCAGTCCGTGATCGACTGCGCCTCGAAACCCTCCAACGCTGCGGTGACCTCGCCGAGGTACTCCTCGGGACGGGAGCACGTGGCGTACATCAGCCGCTTGTACGTCTGCGTGGCGTACTCGGTCGCCTCCTGCTCCGCATACTCCGGAGAGAGGTAGGTGGACGACGCCTCGGCCGTGAGGTAGCGGTGCTGGGTGTACTCGACCGGCAGCTCCTCGGTCCCGATGGCGATCGGGATGTACGGCGCGGTCGCCGCCGCCGTGGGTGCCACCCACAGCGTGCGCAGCGCCGGGTCCACATCGGCCGGCAGCTGCGCGACGTGACCGTAGCCTGACCGGTCGTCCGACCAGCGCGGGTCGCGCACGATCCGCATGACGTCCTCGAGCCGGATCTGGTCCCCGAGGCCGGCGAACTCGCGCTCCAGCGAGATCGGGTTCCGGTAGGGCGCCGGATCCTCCGGGTCGGCAACCTGCCCGACGTCGAACTCCTCCGTGGGGAACGGCTGGCCGTAGACCTGCTGGAGGTCGAACGTCTCGTCGGTCTCCGGGTCGTACCAGCCCTGCTCCTCGGCGAAGGAGACGAGGTTCGCCGACCCCATGTAGTCCGGATGGTCTCCGCCGGCGGCCTCGACGGGGAAGTCCTGGATGTAGCCGGGGTAGGAGACCCGGATCTCGTCCGGGCCGAGCCGCTCGGCGGCCCAGAGGCCCTCGCCGCCGGAGAACTCGACGAAGACCCAGCCCTCGTTCTCATCGGCGAAGAGGTGCGAGTTGCCGCCGTACGTGGTGAAGCCGTGCTCGTCGATGAGGTCGCCGAGGATCTGCACGGCCTCCCGAGCCGAGGTCGCGCGCTCCATGGCGATGCGGGACAGGTCGGAGTACTGCGGGCCCGTCTGGTCCTCCGGCGTCATGTCCCACAGCTCCTCGCGGGAGTTCGACCACACGTCCCGGGCGGCCACACCGTGCTCGTTCAGGCCGCCGTTGGTCAGCGGCGCGGGGAATCCCGCGAACTCGGAGTAGTTGGAGGTGATGTACCGGGCGGTGTGCTCGGCCTGCGGGATCTCGGTCAGCCGGGCGGGCATGTCCGCCTCCGGCGTCGCGCCGACCGTGATCGTGGACCCCTCGGGATGGTCCTGCGCGGGCACGACCTCGACCCAGTGGCTCGACGGCTCGTGACCGAAGCCGCCGAGCATGGTGGCGCCGTCCTGCGTGAGGTTCTTGCCCACGTACACGGCGAAGGACTTGTCGGGGTCACGGGGCGTGGCTCGCTCGGCCGCGGGGTCGGCGGACGGTCCCGTGCCAGGCTCGGCGGGCGGCGCCGCCGCGGCCGGGACGACGGCCGCCGTCGTGGCGAGCAGCAGGCCGACCGCCACGGCGAACGGGCGGATCAGGGTCGGTGGGCGGTGACGTGACACGACACTCCTGGGGGCTCGTGGCGGGCTGGGACGGCCGAGGGCCGCGTGGCGGCCGGCGACCTCCGTGTCGTACCAGGCCCGGGGGAGGTCCTGGCAAGTCCGCCGGCCCGCCTTGACCGCGGCGACGGCGTCGGTTATGCCTGGTCGCAGCGGCGCGACAGAGAGGACTGGCATGACCGGTACGCCGGCTCTCGAGCCGTGGACGACGGCGGACTCGGCACGCCTGGCGGCATGCCGTGCGCACGTCGAGCTGCGCACCGGCCGCCCCCTCACCCCGCCGCTCGACCTCGCCGTCACCTTCCGGCCCGCGTTCGGGCCGGACGAGGTGATGATGGCCGCCGGCCGGTTCGAGTTGCTCAACTTCCAGGCCGTCGGGGACGGCAGCTACCGGCGTGGCGGCGGGCTGTTCCTGGGCACCGGCCCGGTCGGCCTCGCCATCACCGGCGTCGTGGCCGCCACCACCTTCGCGGGCAACCGGTCACGGAAGAAGAAGGCCCAGGAGGACGCGGTGCCGCGGTGGGTCAAGGTCGACGGCGGTCAGCTCGTCGTCTCGGACCGCGGGTTCTACCTGGAGACCCCGCGCGGCCTGCACATCTGGAACTACGAGGACATCCACCAGGTCCAGATGGTCGGTGCGGGCGAGCTGCTGCTCGCGGGCCGCTCGGCCAGCGGGCCCGTCCGCTGGATCCTGCGCTCCGACTGGGCGGAGCTGGTCTTCGTCCTCTGGGTCAACCGCTACCAGCCGAACCACCCACAGCTGGACCGAGGCGCCTGGTTGCCGCCCGGGTGGATCGAGCACGTCCGCGCCCACGGCATGGCTGGGCCCATCGAGTCGGCGTCCGGCCTTCTGGAGCAGTGACCGCGAGGGAGACGGGTGCGGCTTCCGTGGCGCAGTTCGCTCCCTCGGGTGACGCGCCTGTGGTGGAGTAGCCCTATGGCCAAGGCGAGTGCGCCGTCGACCGAGCTCGAGGTCGGCGGTCGCACGGTGCGCATCTCCAACCCGGACCGGGTGTACTTCCCGGAGCCCGGGCACACGAAGCTGGACCTCGCCAACTACTACCTCGCCGTCGGTGACGGCATCGTGAACGCCCTGCGGGAACGGCCGTGCATGCTGCATCGCTATCCCGAGGGCATCACCGGGGAGAAGGTCCACCAGAAGCGGCTGCCGCGCGGTGCCCCGGAGTGGATGGAGACCGTGCAGGTCTATTTCCCACGTTTCGGTCGCACCGCCGACGAGCTGTGCGTCACCGAGCTCGCCCAGGTGATCTGGGCGGTGCAGATGTCCACGGTCGAGTTCCACCCCTGGAACAGCCGCCGCGCGGACGTGGAGAAACCCGACGAGTGGCGTATCGACCTCGACCCGGGCGACGACTGCGCGTTCGACACCGTCCGCCGCGTCGCGGTCGTGGCCCACGAGGTCCTCGACGAGCTCGGCGCCACCGGGTTCCCGAAGACCACGGGCGGCGGCGGCCTGCACGTCTACGTGCGCATCCGGCCCGAGCACGGGTTTCAGGACGTGCGCCGCGCCGCGCTCGCCTTCGCCCGCGAGGTCGAGCGCCGCACCCCCGACGACGCCGAGACCACCTGGTGGCGCAAGGACCGCGATCCGGCCAAGGTGTTCGTCGACTTCAACCAGAACGCCCGTGACCACACGATCGCCTGCGCCTACTCGGTTCGCGGCACCCCACAGGCCACCGTCTCGGCGCCGCTGACCTGGGACGAGGTGCCCGACTGCGAGCCCGGCGACTTCACGGTCGCGACCATGCCGGAGAGATACGGGCGGCTCGGGGACCTGCACGCCGGCATCGACGAGGAGGTCTTCGACATCGCGCCGCTGCTGCAGTGGGCCGAGCGCGACGAGGCCGAGGGCGAGGAGGCTCCTCCGGAGGAGGATTGAGCGTGCGGTGGTCGTGCTCAGGTGGGGACGTCGTACGCCCAGCCGGGCCGCCACTCGAACGGCGCGGTCATGCGGCTCACCGTAGGACCATGCGGTGACGTCAGGCGGGTCGCGCCTCCGCGGCTGCCCGCGCCGCCGCGGGCAGGGCCGCCAGGATCGCCTCCACCGCGGCCTCGTCGTGCGCGGCGGAGAGGAACCAGGCCTCGAAGACCGACGGCGGCAGCGCGACGCCGGCCTCGAGCATGGCGTGGAAGAACGGCGGGTAGCGGAACGTCTCCTGCGCCTGGGCGTCGGTGTAGTCCCACACGCCGTCCTTGGCCGCCGCCTCACCGAACATGACCGAGAAGAGGTTGCCCGCGCGCTGCACCCGGTGCGGGACACCGGCGGCGGTGAGCGCTTCCGCGGAAGCGTCCGCGACCGCACCGGCGACCTCGTCCACACGGGCGTAGACGGCGGCGTCAGCCAGCCGGAGCGTGGCCAGGCCCGCGGCGGTGGCGAGGGGGTTCCCGGACAGGGTGCCGGCCTGGTAGACCGGGCCGCTCGGCGCGAGCAGGTCCATGAGATCGGCCCGTCCGCCGACGGCGGCGAGCGGCATGCCGCCGCCGACCACCTTGCCGAACGTGACGAGGTCGGGGACCCAACCCTCGCCGTCGCCGTCGCCGTCGCTGTCGTGCTTGTTGTCGCCGGCTCCTCGCGCTCCGCTCGTTCCTCGCTCGCGCTCGTCGCCGTCGTGCTCGTTCTCCAGGCCCCACCAGCCGGCGGGCCCGACCCGGAAGCCGGTGAGCACCTCGTCGAGGATCAGCAGCGCCCCGTGGTCGGCGGTCAGCCGTCGCAGCGTCGCGTTGAATCCCGGCTCGGGCGGCACCACGCCCATGTTGGCCGGCGCCGCCTCGGTGATCACCGCCGCGATCTGCTCGCCACGCTCGGCGAAGACCTCCTCCAGGGCCTCGACGTCGTTGTACGGCACCACGACGGTCTCGGCGGCGCTCGCGGCCGTCACGCCCGCGGAGCCCGGCAGCGAGAGCGTCGCGACGCCCGACCCGGCCTCGGCGAGCAGCGCGTCGACGTGCCCGTGGTAGCAGCCGGCGAACTTCACGATCAGGTCGCGCCCAGTCGCACCGCGGGCCAGCCGGACGGCGGTCATCGTCGCCTCGGTGCCCGTGGAGACCATCCGCACCTTCTCGGCCGGCCGGACACGGTCCCGGATCGCCTCCGCCAGCTCCACCTCCGTCTCGGTGGGGGCGCCGAAGGACAGGCCCCGGCGGGCTGCCGCGGTCACGGCCTCGACCACCTCGGGGTGCGCGTGCCCGAGAAGCCCCGGACCCCAGCTCATGACGAGGTCGACGTACTGGCGCCCGGCGGTGTCCGTGACGTGCGGGCCGGCGGCGGAGGCGATGAAGCGCGGGTCGCCGCCCACGGAGCCGTAGGCCCGAACGGGCGAGTTCACCCCGCCGGGGATGACGGCTCGGGCGCGCGCGAACAGGTCGTCCATACCGGTCCTCTCGTACGGATGTCGTCGGCGGTCACAAGGTACCGCCGAGGCTGACGGGCGCTCTCAGCGCAGCCAGCCGGCCAGCTCGGTGGCCCAGTACGTCAGCACGACGTCGGCGCCCGCCCGCCGGAGGCCGAGCACCGACTCCTCGATCGCCGCCCGGCGGTCGATCCAGCCCTGTGCGGCGGCCGCCTCGATCATCGCGTACTCGCCCGAGACCTGGTAGGCGGCCACCGGCACGGAAGAGATGGCCGCGACGTCGGACAGCACGTCCAGGTAGCTCATGGCCGGCTTGACCATGACGACGTCGGCGCCCTCCACCAGGTCCAGCGTCGCCTCGCGCAGACCCTCCCGTCGGTTCGCCGGATCCATCTGGTACGTGCGCCGGTCGCCCTCGAGCTGGGACTCCACGGCGTCCCGGAACGGGCCAAAGAAGGCCGAGGCGTACTTCGCCGAGTAGGCCAGGACCGAGGTCTGGGTGTGCCCGGAAGCGTCCAGCGCCTCCCGCACGGCCATGACCTGGCCGTCCATCATCCCGCTCAGGCCGAGCATGTGGGCGCCGGTCTCTGCCTGGGCGAGCGCCATGTCCTGGTAGCGCTCGAGGGTCGCGTCGTTGTCCACCGCACCCCGGTCGTCCAGGACGCCGCAGTGGCCGTGGTCGGTGAACTCGTCGAGGCACAGGTCGGACATGACCACCACGGTGTCGCCGACCTCCTCCACCAGGGCGCGCAGCCCGACGTTGAGGATGCCGTCCGGGTCCGTCGCGCCGCTGCCCACCGCGTCGCGCACCCGGGGGACGCCGAAGAGCATGAGCCCGCCCACGCCGGCCTCGGCGGCCTCGACGGCGGCGCGGCGGAGGGAGTCGAGGGTGTGCTGGGCGACGCCGGGCATGGAGGCCAGCGGCGCCGGTGCCTCGGCGCCCTCCCGGAGGAACATCGGCAGGACGAGGTCGGCCGGGTCCGTGCGGTGCTCCGCCAGCAGCCGGCGCATCGGCGGCGTGGTCCGCGCTCGCCTGGGACGGTCGGTGGGGCCGGTCGGTGTCATGGGTTCTCCGTTCGGGCGAGGGAGTCGAGGACGGCGACCACGCCGTCCGGGGTCTGCTCGTCGGCGACGGCGTGCACGGTCAGCCCGGCGCGACGGGCGTCCGCAGCCGTGACGGGGCCGAGCGCGACCACGCGGATCGCCTCGTGCAGCGGGCTCTGCTCGGCCAGGGCCCGCGCTGTCGAGCCGGACGTGAGGACCACGGCCCCGAGGCCGTCGGAGGCGAGCAGGGCCCGGGTCTCCAGGTCTGGCGGGGTGGTCACGGTGTCGTAGACGGGGATCTCCGTCACGTCCCAGCCCCGCTCCCGCAGACCGGCCGCCAGCGTGGCGGACGCCCGGGCGGAGCGGGGCCACAGCACGTGCCGGTCCTCCCCGGGCGGCGGCCACGCGGCCACGAGGTCCGCCGCCGAGCTGCGCGGTGGGACGAGCGCCGCCTCGACGCCGGCGGCGGCGAGAGCCCGTGCGGTGGACGGGCCGACGGCGGCCACGGAGGCGCGGCCGGCGAGCTCGCCCAGCGTGGCGCCACGGGCCGCGGCGCGCTCGGCAAGTACCTCTGCCGTCGTGGCGCTGGTCACCGCGACCCACCGATGGTCGGGCCAGGACGCCAGGGCCTGGTCGAGGACCGCCGGCTCGGCGGGAACCGTCCGCACCAGCGTGGCCGTGACCGGTTGGTGACCGGCGTCGCGGAGCGCCCGCGCGAGCGGGTCGTCCCTCCGGTCGCGTGGCAGCAGCACCTTCATCGCGCCGGGGCCTTCACGTGTGTCGGGACCGTCACCTGTCTCGGGGCCTTCGCGTGCGTCACAGCCCGGCGACCTTCGCTGCCCCCTCGGCGAGCATCTCCTCGGCCACCCGCTCGCCCAGCTGCACCGCGTGGTTCCAGACCTGCTCGTCCAGGGCGTCCGGCGTCTCCTCCGCCAGCGCCGCGACGTCCGCCTCCGTGGGCACCGCCGTGCTGGCGGTCCGCACCAGTGCCTCGCCGCCGTCCGGGGCGAAGACACCCGCCCGCAGCTCGAGCCGCGCCGGCTCGCCGTCGTGCAGCGTGGCGTACGCTCCGACGGGTGCGGTGCAGCCCGCCTCGAGGGTGCGCAGGACGGCGCGCTCCGCGAGGACCGCGAGCCGGGTCGGCACGTGGTCGATGCGCCGTACGGACTCGCCCAACGGGCCGTCCAGGTCCTCCGTGCGGCACTCCACGGCCAGCGCCCCCTGCCCGGGGGCGGGGAGCATGATGTCGGGACCGAGGGTCTCGGTGACGCGGCCGAGCAGGCCCAGACGGGTGAGCCCGGCACGGGCCAGCACCACGGCGTGCAGGTCCTCCTCGGTCCGGCGCAGGCGGGTCTCGACGTTGCCGCGGATGTCCAGCACCTCGAGGTCCGGCCGGTGCCGACGCAGCTGCGCGGCGCGGCGTGGCGAGCCGGTGCCCACACGCGCCCCCTGCGGCAGGTCTGCGAGCGTGCGGCCGTCCCGGGCGCACAGCACGTCACGGGCGTCGGCCCGGTGCGGCAGGGCCGCGACCGTGAGGCCCGGGGTCGGGACGGTGGGCAGGTCCTTGAGGGAGTGCACCGCGACGTCACACTCGCCCGCCAGCAGCGCCTCGCGCAGCGCGGCCGCGAACACCCCGGCACCGCCGAGGGTGGACAGGGACGCGGACGAGCGGTCGCCCTCCGTGCGGATCCGGACCAGCTCGACATCGCGCCCGGACGCCGCGCCGATCGCCTCGGCCACGGTCGTCGTCTGGGTGAGGGCCAGGTCGCTGCCCCGCGTGCCGATGCGGAGCGGCGCGGGTCGCGTGGCGGGCGTGGGTGCAGTCACGCAGGCCAGTCTCGCCACCCTCCGAGGAAAAGTCGAGACGGCTTAATGACGCTGCGTCAGAACAATTCCCGCGGTGTGACGCCGGTCATTCTTTCGGGTGACGGACGACGAATACGCAAGGGTTGCGTGCCGAAAATCACGAACAATGTGATTATGACGGCCCGTCAGAACTATTTGACAAGCTGTCAGAAAGCAATTGTGGTCTGCGCCGTCCGCGTCCCCGTCGCCGCGCCGTCGGGGACCACGGCACCCAGCCCGGTCCCGGCAACCCAGGAGCCGGTCACGGCCAGCCCGGGCAGCATCGCGACCCGGTTGCGCAGGTCCGCGACCGCGGAACGGTGCGCGGGTGTGGTCGGGGACAGCGCCCCGGCCCGGACCACGACGGCGGCGTCGAGAACCTCCTCGATCGGGGCGCCGAGCAGCCGGCTCGCGTCCGCCGTCGCCCGGTCCACCTCGCCGGCACCACCGTGGTAGGACAGCCGCAGCACATGCTCCCCGGGTGCCGTCGCGGCGGCCAGCCAGCGCCACTTCGCCGACGCGTGGGTGAGCGCCTTGGCGTCCACCGGGCCGGCCCCCGGGGCCACCAGCAGGCCGGACCCGCGGGGCGCGGTGTCCAGCGCCGGCGCCCGAACCACGAGCGTGACGTGGGTGATCGTCGCGCCGGCCGGCAGCTGGGGGAGCGGGCCGGGCAGGACCTCGCCGAGCAGCCCCAGCGCGGTTGCGCCGTCGGTGGCGACGATGAGGCGGGAGGTGGCGATCCGGGCGGGCCCGCCGTCACCGGCGCGAACCTCGACCTCCCAGCCCCGTCCGGGCACGATCCGGGCGGCCGCGGCGCGCGTGCGGATCCTGCCCCCGCCGGCCCGGACGGCCGCGGCCAGGGCGCGCGGCAGGCGGAACAGGCCGCCGGTCGTCGTGGCCACCGTCGGTCCCGCCGGGGCCGCGGCGCGCAGCGCCCGGACCGCCGCCGAGAGGGAGCCGTGACGGGCCAGCCCGTCCCGCAGCCCGGGGATCACGGAGTCGACGGCGAGGTCGGCCGGGTCGGCGGAGTGGATACCGCCCGCCACGGGCCGCACCAGCCGGTCCAGGACCGCCTCGCCCATGCGCCGCCGGACCAGGTCCGCCAGGTCCTCGCTGCCGGCCCCCACGTCCGCCCCGAGCCGGAGATCCTGTGCGGCCGCGGAAGCCCCGTCGGGCCCGAGTGCCGCCACCACCTCCGGGTCGGCCGGGTCTGCGGGGATGCCGAGGACGGACTCGGCCGGGATCGGGAACGTGGCGTCCGCCGTGTAGACCCACGAGCGCCCCGCGGGCGTCTCGACCGGCAGCCCGAGCGACTCGGCAAGCTCGCGCACGTCCGGGCGGCGCAGTGCGAACGCCTCGGCCCCGAGGTCGATCTCGTGACCGCCGACCACGTCGCCGACCACCAGGCCGCCCACGTCGCCGGACGCCTCGAGCACCACGGGCCGCACGCCGTGGCTCACCAGCGCGTGGGCGGCGGACAGGCCCGCCATGCCCGCGCCGACCACCACGGCGTCCGCCTGCCGCGCGTCCGGGGTCACCTCGCCAGCCTCACAGTCCCGGCACCAGGCTCACAGCGTGTGCACCAGCTCGACCAGCCGTGTCAGCACGGTGGGGTCGGTGCTCGGCGGCACCCCGTGCCCGAGGTTCACCACGTGCCCGGGTGCCGTACGGCCGCGTTCGACGACGTCCCGCACGTGCGCCTCGAGCACCGGCCACGGGGCGGCCAGGAACGCCGGGTCGATGTTGCCCTGCAGCGGCGTGCGGCCACCGAGGCGCCGGTTGGCCTCGTCCAGCGGGATCCGGTGGTCCACGCCGACGGCGTCCGCGCCGGCGTCCCGCATCGCGGCGAGCAGCTCGCCGGTGCCGGTCCCGAAGTGCACCCGCGGTACGCGGGTCGGGTCGAGGTCGTCCAGGTGCGCCAGCGCCCGGGCGCTGTAGGGAGCCGCGTGCGCGGCGTAGTCCGGCAGCGAGAGCGCGCCGGCCCACGAGTCGAAGAGCTGGGCGGCCCGGGCCCCCGCGAGGACCTGCGCCCGCATGAACTGCCCGGTCAGATCCGCGGCCCACTCCATGAGTCGCCGCCATGTCGCGGGGTCGGCGTGCATGAGCGTCCGGGCCGCGAGGTGGTCGCGCGAGGGCCGACCCTCGACGAGGTAGGCGGCCAGCGTGAACGGCGCGCCCGCGAAGCCGATCAGCGGGGTGGCCTCCCCGAGCTCGGCGACCACGAGGCGGGCCGCCTCGGCGACGGCGGACGGGTCGCCGGGCTCGTGTGCGACGAGCGCGTCGACGTCGGCGGCCGTGCGCACCGGGTGCTCCACCACGGGCCCGACGCCGGCGACGATGTCCACCCCGACGCCCGCCAGGCGGAGCGGGACGACGATGTCCGAGAACAGGATCGCGGCGTCCACCCCGTGCCGTCGCACCGGCTGCAGGGTGATCTCCGCCGCCAGGTCCGGCCGCAGGCACGACTCGAGCATCCCGACGCCGCGGCGGGCCTCGCGGTACTCCGGCAGGGACCGGCCGGCCTGTCGCATGAACCACACCGGCAGCGTCGGGGTGCGCCGGCCGCGGAATGCCTCGAGCAGGGCAGGACCCGGCAATTCCTGGGAATCGTGCTCGGGTGTGTCCGGCGACACATCTGCGCCAGGTGCTGAATTCGTCACCAGGACATTGTGCCTGCCCGTCGGAGAAATGGTTGAATACAGGTCTTGTGGTGCTCGTGATGCTCTCCGCCAACCACCACGACGTGGACCTCGCCGACATCGACCGCCTCTCGACCGGCGCCATCGGGCTCGGCCCCCGCGTCGTGGAGCAGGCCCCTGCCGTGCGCGGCGCCGTCGTGCTCGCCACGTGCAACCGGCTCGAGGTCTATCTCGACGCCGAGGACGGCGGCCAGTCCGCGGCCGCGGCGGCCGTCTACCGGGCCGTGGCGGACGGCAGCGGGATCTCGCTGGACGAGGTGGCCCGTCTCATGCGGATCTCCCAGGACCAGACCGCGGTCGCGCATCTCTTCGAGGTCGCCGCCGGCCTGGACTCGATGGTCGTGGGCGAACGGGAGATCGCCGGGCAGGTACGTCGGGCGCTCGCCGACGCCCGCCGCGCGGAGATCACCACACCGCTCCTCGAGCGCACCCTCCAGCACGCCGCTCGCACCTCGCGGCAGGTTGCGGTCGAGACGGATCTCGCGCGTGCCGGCAGATCCGTCGTGGCGGTCGCGCTCGACCTCGCCGCGGCGCGGCTCTTCTGCCACGGTGACGAGCCCCGATCCGACCATGAGCAGGCGACGCACAACGCGCACGGCATCCCGCAGGAGAGCTGGGCCGGGCGCCGCACGCTGCTCGTCGGCACCGGTGCCTATGCGGGCGCCGCCCTCGCGGCGCTGCGTGCCCGCGGCGTCTCCGACGTCGCGGTCTGGTCCGCGTCCGGGCGCGCCGAGTCCTTCGCCGCCTCCCACGCGACCGCCGTCGCGCCCGCCGACCTCGACGCCGCCCTCGCCGCCGCGGACCTCGTGGTCACCTGCCGCGGCACCGGTACCCCGGTCCTGGACGCCGGCACCGTCGGCAGAGCCCTCGCCGCCCGGGACCAGGACGGCCCGCCGCTCGTGGTGGTCGACCTCGCGCTGCACCGCGACGTCGAACCCTCCGTCGCGACCCGCCCGGGCGTGCTGCTCGTGGACCTCGAGGCCGTCCGCGAGCACGCGCCGGCCACCACCGCCGCCGAGATCCTCCGGGCCCGCGCCCTCGTCGAGGACGGTGTGCGGAGCCTCGCCGAGGCGACGGCGGAGCGGCAGATGGACGCCGCTGTCGTCGCACTGCGCGCGAAGGTGGCGGACGTCGTCGCCGACGAGCTCGACCGCCTGCCCGAGGACGGGTCCGTGCCCGCCGACCGTGCCGCGCAGTCGCTGCGCCGGCTCGCCGCCCGCCTCGTGCACCTGCCGACCGTCCTGGCCCGCGAGGCCGGCCGTGAGGGGCGCGCGGAGGAGCACCTGCGCGCCCTGGAGCAGGTGCTCGGCGTCAGCGTCGAGCAGCCCCCCACGACCACGACCAGGACCGCGCCCGCCGCGGCACCCGAGCCGGTCACCGTGCCGGAGACCCTCAGCACCGAAAGAACGCGATGAACCACCTCACCCCATACGACGCCGTCCTGCTGCTCTCCTTCGGTGGCCCGGAGAAGCCCGAGGACGTCGTGCCGTTCCTGCGCAATGTCACGGCCGGCCGCGGTATCCCGGACTCCCGTCTGGCGGAGGTGGGCGAGCACTACTACGCGTTCGGCGGCCGAAGCCCGATCAACGACCAGAACAAGGCGCTGCTCGCCGCGCTGCGCAGCGAGCTGGGCGAGCGTGGCGTGGACATCCCGGTCGCGTGGGGCAACCGCAACTGGGACCCGTACCTCGTGGACGCGCTGCGCGAGCTGCACGAGAACGGCGCCCGGCGCGTCCTCACCCTCGTGACCAGCGCCTACGCCTCTTACTCGGGCTGCCGGCAGTACCGGGAGAACCTCGCCGCAGCGCTGGGCACCCTCGCCGAGGAGGGCCGCTACCTCGAGGTCGACAAGGTCCGCCCGTACTTCAACGACCCCGGCTTCGTCGCGGCGAACGTCGACGCCGTCGTGGGCGCGTACGAGCGGCTCGGGGTCCCGCCGTCGCCCGCGGCGCCCCTGGTGTTCGTCACCCACTCCATCCCGACGACGATGGAGGTCGCCTCCGGCGTCGGGAACCCCGCGAGCTATTCCGGCCAGCACCTCGACGTGGCGTCCGTGGTCGCCGGCCGTGCCGCTGAGCTGCTCGGCGCGCCCATCCCGTGGGAGCTGGCCTACTGCTCCCGCTCGGGCACGCCGTTCACCCCGTGGACCGAGCCGGACGTGAGCCGGAGCATCGCCGCGCTGCACGCCGACGGCGCGGCGAACGTGGTGCTTGCCCCGATCGGGTTCGTCTCCGACCACATGGAGGTCATCTACGACCTCGACACCGAGGCGAAGGAGACCGCGGACGAGCTCGGCATGCCGATGGAGCGGGCGGCGACCGCCGGCACGCACCCGTCGTTCGTCTCGGGCCTGGTGGACCTCCTCCTCGAGCGCGCCGCGACCGAGCGGGGTGAGGCCCCCGAGCGGCCCACCCTCGGCACGCTCGGCCCCTGGCACGACGTCTGCCCGCCCGGGTGCTGCTACCTGCGTGCCGGCGTCGACTCTGGCGTGCCGGCCGCGTGCGAGCAGACCGACGTCGTGACGGTCGCCTGATGAGCGACGCCCCGCGGATCGGTGGCGACCTCGAGGAGTCCGCGACCGAGGCCATCAACAGCCAGGTCAGCTACACGATGTGGGCCGTGTTCGCCACGGCCGCACCGCTGCCCGGCGGCACCTCCGAGCGCTCGGAGCTCGTCGCCGGGGCGCTGGGCGGCGTCGAGGCCGCCGGTGTCACGGTCCGCGGCTGGTACGACGTCGCGGGCCTGCGCGCCGACGCCGACCTCATGGTGTGGTGGCACGCCGAGACCGTCGAGGAGGTCCAGGACGCCTACCACCGGCTGCTCGCCTCGGACCTCGGCGGGCACCTGGAGTCCGTGTGGTCGGTGGTGGCGCTGCACCGCCCCGCCGAGTTCAACAAGCGGCACGTCCCGGCCTACCTCGCCGGTGAGGCGCCCGGGAAGTACCTGTGCGTCTACCCGTTCGTGCGCTCCTACGACTGGTACCTGCTTCCGGAGGACGAGCGCCGCGACCTGCTGCGCGAGCACGGCCTGGCCGCGCGCGGCTACGGCGACGTGCGGGCCAACACGGTGGCGGCGTTCGCGCTCGGCGACTACGAGTGGATCCTCGCCTTCGAGGCGCCGGAGCTGCACCGCATCGTGGACCTCATGCGGGACCTGCGCGCCACGGGCGCGCGCCGGCACGTCCGCGAGGAGGTCCCGTTCTTCACCGGCCCGCGCGTGGAGCTGGCCGACTGGGCGGAGCGCCAGCCCCGCACCTGACCCCGCCGCGACTCGTCACTCTTGTGCCGACTGATCACGCGTAGCGCGCCGCCACCGAGACGGTCTGGGCCCCGTACCCGCCGCCGAACAGCGCCGCGTGCACGATCAGGATGTGCAGCTGGTGCAGCCCGACCCGCTCGCGCCACCCCTCCGCGAGCGGCGAGATCTCGTGGTAGCCGGCGACGATCCGCTCCAGGTGCGGGGCGCCGAACACGCCCAGCTGCGCCAGGTCGGACTCCGCATGACCCCCGTGGGCGGCCGGATCGATGAGTGTGCCGCCATGCTCGCGCGACCACAGCACGTTGCCCGACCACAGATCTCCGTGCAGCCGGGCCACCCCGTCGGTCACGAGCGCAGGCTGCGGTGCGTCGTGCACCCCGGCGGCCACCCGTTCGGCGCAGCGTTCGACGGTCGCCGCACCCGCCTCGTCGATCGAGCCGTTCCCGACGGCGTCGGCCAGGTACGGCATGATCCGGTCCGCGGCGTAGAACTCGCCCCAGGACGCGTCCGACGCCGGAGCCGCGCCCGTCGAGTCGCTCGTACCGGTGGCCGCCGCGCGCAACGGCAGCCTCGCGAGGCCCATGAAGCCGCCGGCGTGGTCACTGCCGGCGTCGAACCCGGGTGGTGGGCAGCCGTGGTGGGAGGCGCCCGCCGCATGGGTCAGGGCCAACGCCCGACCGAACGCCTCCGCGGCCTCCGCCGTCGGGGCGCCGTCGTCCACTCGCCGCGTCTCGAGCACGCCGGGGGAGTGGCTGACGACCTCGGCGACCGCGGCGCCGCCGGCCTCCGCCAGCCAGCGCAGTCCCGCGACCTCGAACGCGATCGCCCGCTCCGGGCCGGTCTTCCGAAAGGTGCTCACGCGTCCATCGTGCCTGACCGTCCGAGCACAGCCGTGGCCCCGATCTCCTCCTCGTCGTGGATCGATGCCGCCAGGCGGGCGGCGCGGACGAGCGCCGCCGCGGCGGTTGCCTGCCCCGCCGAGCACTCGAGCAGGAGGATGCCGCCCGGGGCGAGCCAGTCCGGTGCGCCGGCGATGACCCGCCGCTGGACGTCGAGCCCGTCGCCGCCGCCGTCGAGAGCCACGCGGTGCTCGTGATCGCGCGCCTCGGTCGGCATGCGGGCGATCTGGTCGGTCGGCACGTACGGGGCGTTCGCCAGCAGCACGTCGACCCGGCCCCGCAGGTTCTCCGGCAACGGGTCGTAGAGGTCACCGAGCAGCACCCGCTCGGGCGGCAGGTTCCGCCGCGCGCACGCGACGGCGTCCGGGTCGACGTCGCTCGCCCAGACCTCCGCATCGCCTACCTGCCGGAGCACGGCGGCCGCGAGAGCACCCGTGCCGCACCCGAGGTCGACCACGACGGCGTCGCGGACGGCGCGCAGCTGGTCGACGGCGAGGCGCACCAGCAGCGCGGACCGTCGCCGGGGCACGAACACCCCGGGTGCCACATCGACCCGGACGCCCCCCAGCTCGGCCCATCCCAGCACCTGCTCGAGCGGTTCGCCGCCGACCCGGCGCGCGACCATGGTCTCGAGCGTCTCCGGGCTACCCGCCTCGACGCGCAGGAGCGTCGCCTCCTCCTCGGCGAAGACGCAGCCCGCCGCACGCAGCCGCGCGGCGAGCGCAGCGTCCGGGTCGGTCTCAGCGGGACGCTCAGCGGTGGCCATCGGGCGTGATCCTCGCACGCGGCGCCCAACGCCCCGGACGCACATGTCCACAGCCGACCAATCATGACGCGCTTTCCACAGCGCCGCCGCTCGGGAGGAGGGCGCGCCCGTGCCGCGACCTAGCGTCACGACGACGGGGCAGGCACGACCGGAAGGGCTTCAGATGAGCGGCGGACACGGGATCTTCACCGTCGATGCAGGCGTCGGCTCCGCGCTCGACGCCCTCGAACAGGTGCGCCGGGTGACGGTCCAGGCATATCCGCAGCGTTGGCACGGCGTCGCAGCCGACCGCTACTCGTCGGCGATCACCGGCCTGCTCCAGCAGATCCAGGTGATCAACGCCTCGCTCCACGGCGTGCTCCCGGCGGCTCGCACGGCCGAGGACGCGGCACGAGCCGACATCGCCAGCGGGCGCTCGGTATGAGCGTGCGCGTCCCGGAGGTGGACGGGGGCCTCGGTCTCACCGGAGACGTCCCGGCCACCGACCTCGTCGTCGTCGGTGGCTCGCCGCCCTTCGACCCGGCCCGGATCAGCGTCGACACGGACGAGGTGTTCTACCTCTCGACGACGCTCGAGATTGCCGCCTCGCTCGCGGATCTCGTCGACGAGAGGGTGGCGCTGCTCGTCGGCGGCGTGGAGTCCGAGGCACACATCCACGACGTCCAGCACCTGTACCAGGAGGTGCTCGGACGGCTCGAGGAGGTCCGGCACGGCCCCGCCGGCGTGCGGGCGCTCGCCGCCAACCTCCGGGAGCTGGCGTCCGACCTGCGACTTCAGCTCATCGTGTACAACGGCGCGGAG
This sequence comes from Georgenia alba, assembly GCF_042665525.1. Classification (NCBI taxonomy): domain Bacteria; kingdom Bacillati; phylum Actinomycetota; class Actinomycetes; order Allobogoriellales; family Allobogoriellaceae; genus Georgenia; species Georgenia alba. The sequence continues at coordinate 118,271 of NZ_JBHTCQ010000001.1, read as the reverse complement.
CAGCAGGTCACTGCGTCGTTCGACCCGCCGTGGTGGCGGACGATCCTCAGCCTCCTCCCACCGCCGATCGGCGGTCGGCTGCGCAGCCTGGCCCGCCTGGAGGACGTCGGCGAGGTGGCCCTGCACCTCTGGGGTTACGCACACCTGCTCGCCGTACAGCTCGTGCCGGGCGACGTCCCGCTCGTCCCCGACGCGCCCTACGGCCCGATGACGAGCTTCCTCGCGAACGAGCTCGGTGAGCGTATGCAGTACATGAACCACGAGATCGTCCGCGGCTACTACATCCACGGCGGGCAGCCCATCGACGTCACCGGGATGACGCCCGTACAACGCGCGGCACTGGTCGCGTTCAGCTGGCTGCGGGTGCCGTCCACGCTCCTGGTCGGGGCGGGAGGTCCGGACGTGCGGACGAACCCGTTCATCGACCGTGCCGGCCTCCAACGGCCTGGCGTCAGCGGGCAGACGGGAACGCCGCAGGCGATCCCGACGGCGATCGGACGCGCCGTCGCCACGCCGCGCAGCCCGGCCGAGGCGCTGGCACGGCTCGAGGAGACCTCGAACTACCTGCGGTGGCGCCACGGCTCCGGTCTGCCCGGCCAGCTGCACCGCCTCACGGGGGGAGGGGCCGGAGCGATCGAGATCCTGCGCACCACGACGTCGGACGGCGAGCGGCACTGGACGGTGCTGGTCCCCGGCACCCAGTCCCTCGCCGTCGGCAACACGAACCCGATGGACATGCAGACCAACCTCGAGGTCATCGCCGGGGTGCAGTCGGACATGGAGATCGGCGTGGCCCAGGCCATGCGGCAGATGGGCATCCCGGCGGACGAGCCGGTCTCGATCGTGGGCCACAGCCAGGGCGGCATGGTCGCGACGGCGATCGCGGCGGACCCGATCATGCAGCAGCAGTACGACATCTCCACGGTGCTCACCGCGGGCAGCCCCGTCGGCACCATCGACGACATCCCGCACGAGACGAACCTCATGCACCTCGAGGACATCCAGGACGGCATCGTCGGCCTCGACGGCGAGAGCAACGAGTCCGCACCGAACCGCACGACGGTGACGCACCTCAGCGAGAGCGCCACCAGCCCCGGGCAGTACCACGAGCTGCCGCCCTACGTGGACATGGCCGAGCGCCTGCCCGAGAGCGGCCACCCCGCCGCGGAACGCTGGGGGGCGATCGCCGAGGAGAGCATGGGCATGAATGACGACGGAGCCAGCACCGAGTCCTTCGTCTTCGAGCTCCACCGGCAGTAGCCGTCGCGGACCGGACCCGCGTTCCCCGTGCCGACCCACCCGGCTGGGCGCATGATGGTCGTGTCCGGAGCTCGACGTCGAGGAGGACGGATGAAGGCGACCACGGGAGACCGGATCGTGACGGCGTCCGGCGTCGTCGGTGGCGCGGTGCGCGAGGGCGTGATCGTCGAGGTCATGGGCGTCGACGGCGCACCGCCCTATCGGGTGCGCTGGTCGGACACCGCCGAGGAGACCATCTGCCACCCCGGCCCGGACAGCGTGGTCCGTCCGGAGGAACCGGGCGAGGCGGCGGGAGCGCCGCGGCCGCCGTCTCAGGTGCGGTCCCAGACCTGGCACGTGCAGCTCACGCTCGTGGAGTCCGGCGGCAGCACCGTCGCCGAGGCGACGCTCGTGGGCGGGAGCCCGGACCAGCTACGGGCGGTGGGTCACGCCCGCAAGGATCCCGGCGACGACGCGGTCCCGCTCATCGGCGACGAGGTCGCCGCGGGCCGTGCGTTGCACCGGCTCGCGGAGCGGCTGATGGAGGCCGCCGAGCACGACATCACGGCGCAGACCGGGCACCCGGCGCACGTGCACCGCTAGCCCGGTGGCCCCGTTGCCGCACTCAGCGCTTGCCGGGGATGACCAGATGCAGCAGCCAGCTGACGACCGCGATGACGACGCCGGCCACGACCGCGGTACCGAAGCCGTCGACGCTCAGGCCGAAGTTCGTGAAGGACGTGATCCAGCCTGTCAGCAGCAGCATCAGGGCGTTCACCACGAGGAAGAACAGGCCGAGCGTGATGATGTAGAACGGCAGCGACAGCACCTTGACCACCGGCTTCACCAGCATGTTGACCAGCGTGAAGACGAGGGCGACCACCGCCAGCGACAGGATCATCTGCCCCGTGCTCGAGCTCGGCGCCAGGGCGATGCCGCCGAACAGCCAGTCGCACAACCAGATGGCCGCCGCGTTCACCAGGAGCCGGATCACGAACCTCATGGTCCGATCCTGCCATCGTCGCGGTGCACGCGTCTGCCGGCCGGCGTGGTGGACCGTCCCCACGGGTTGGTCTCCGGGCCACGCGGTGCGGAATCATGGCGGCATGGCCGCCTCCCGCTCCGTCAGCCTCAGGCCCGAGATCGCCGCCCTTCCCGCCTACGTCCCCGGCGCGCGACCGACCCGCGGGCGGCAGGTGTACAAGCTCTCCAGCAACGAGCTGCCCTTCCCGCTGCTGCCACCGGTGGGCGCTGCGCTCGCCGATGCCGGCGTGGAGCTGAACCGCTACCCCGACATGTACGCCGCCGAGCTGACCGAGGCGCTCGGGGAGCGGCTGGGGGTGCCGGCCGAGAAGATCGTCGTGGGCAACGGTTCCGTGGCGGTGCTCTCCCACATCCTCGCGGCGGTGTGCCGACCTGGCGACGAGGTGGTCATGCCGTGGCGGTCCTTCGAGGCCTACCCGATCGCCGTCCCGGTCGCGGGCGCGGTGGCGGTCCAGGTCCCCGTGGACGATGCCGGACGGCACGACCTGGACGCGCTGCACGACGCGATCACGGACCAGACCCGCGTGGTGCTGCTCTGCAGCCCCAACAACCCGACCGGTCCGGCCCTCACCCAGACCGAGGTGCGGGAGTTCCTCACCTCCGTCCCACCGGACGTGCTGGTAGTCCTGGACGAGGCGTACCTGGAGTTCGTCCGCATCGAGGACCCCACCGACGGGATCGCTCTGCTCCCAGAGCACAAGAACCTCGTGGTCCTGCGCACGTTTTCCAAGGCGTACGGCCTCGCGGGCCTGCGCGTGGGCTACTCCGTCTCCCGGCGGCGGCTCGCCACCGGGATCCGGGCCGCGTCGACGCCGTTCGGCGTCAACGCCATGGCGCAGGCGGGCGCGCTCGCGGCCCTGAGCGCCATGGAGACCGTGCACGAGCGCGTGGCGCAGGTGGTCGCGGAGCGCGACCGCGTCGTGGCGGCGCTCGCCGAGCAGGGATGGCAGATCCCCGATCCGCAGGGCAACTTCGTCTGGCTCGAGCTGGGACGCCGTTCCGCCGCCTTCGCCGCGACCGCGCGCGACCGTGGGGTCCTGGTGCGCCCGTTCGACGGCGAGGGGGTCCGTGTCTCGGTCGGCGAGCCGGAAGGCAACGACCTCTTCCTCGACATCGCCGCGGACTGGATCGCCGATCGCGCCCCGCTCGCGAACGCCTGACGGCGCCCGCCAAGAGTTCCTCCGCCGCTCCGCCTCTCCGTGGGGTGTCCTGTGGACGCCCGCGCCGGCTCGTGGTACCCACAGGAGGGGACAACCCTGTGGAATCCCACAGATCGAGGACGGCTGATCAACGATGACCCGCAGTTCTTTGGAGGTATCCACGAATCGCAACCGACGGTGCCGTAGCCTACGCTGGCGTAGGTTTCGGGTCGCCACCCTGACCTGACCCACCGCCGTGCCTCGCCGCGCCACCCCTGCGGCGGGCACGGCGGATTCACGGAGGCTCACCGAGGCCGCCCGCCGAGGAGGTTCCCTTGACCGACCCGCTCACCCTCACCGACGCCGCCCCGTCGACGATCCAGCTGCTGGATCAGGAGGGCCGGCGACACCGCCACCCGGAGCTGACCCCCGCGCTCGACGCGCTCGGCGAGGACGCCGTCCGCGCGATGTACCGCGACATGGTGCTGACCCGGGCGTTCGACACCCAGGCCACCTCCCTGCAGCGTCAGGGAGAGCTCGGCCTCTGGGCGCAGAGCCTCGGCCAGGAGGCCGCCCAGGTCGGCTCCGGCCATGCGCTCGCCGCACGCGACTACGTCTTCCCCTCCTACCGCGAGCACGGCGTCGCGCAGGTCCGCGGGCTCGATCTGCGCGAGCTGCTCGCGCTCTTCCGCGGCACGCGGCACGGCGGTTGGGACCCGAAGGCCCACAACTTCCACCTCTACTCGATCGTCATCGCGACCCAGGCGTTGCACGCCGTCGGCTACGCCATGGGCATCCAGCGCGACGGCGATGTCGGCACCGGCAATCCCGCACGCGACCGCGCCGTCGTGTGCTACCTCGGCGACGGCGCCACCTCGCAGGGCGACGCCAACGAGGGGATGGTCTTCGCCGCCTCCGCGAACGCCCCCGTCGTCTTCTTCGTCCAGAACAACCAGTGGGCCATCTCGGTGCCCAGCTCCACCCAGTCGCGGGTTCCGCTGGCCATGCGCGGCGGCGGGTTCGGCATCCCGTCGCTCCGGGTCGACGGCAACGACCCGCTCGCCTGCTACGCCGCCACCCGCATCGCCCTGGAGCGTGCCCGGTCCGGCGGCGGGCCGACCCTGATCGAGGCGGTCACCTATCGGATGGGTGCCCACACCACCTCGGACGACCCGAGCCGCTACCGCACGCGCGAGGAGGAGGAGAGCTGGGCCCGGAAGGACCCGATCCGGCGAGTACGTGCCTGCCTCGAGCGGGAGGGGCGCGCCGAGGAGGACTTCTTCTCCGCCGTCGAGCACGAGGCGGACGAGCTCGCCGCCGCCACCCGCGACCACTGCCGCAGCCTCCGGGTTGGTCCGCCGACGGAGATGTTCGACCACGTCTACGCCACCCCCCATCCGCTGGTGGCGGGCGAGCGCGCCGACTTCGTCGCCCTCGAGGAGAGCTTCGCCGACGACGCCGGGGCGGCGTCATGAGCGCGACAGCGCTGTCCAAGGCCATCAACGCCGGGCTGCGGACCGCCATGGAGCGTGACCCGTCCGTAGTCCTCATGGGCGAGGACATCGGACCGCTCGGCGGTGTCTTCCGGGTCACCGACGGTCTCCAGGAGACCTTCGGTGCCGACCGCGTGGTCGACACCCCGCTCGCCGAGTCCGGCATCGTCGGCACCGCGATCGGCCTGGCCCTCGCCGGGTACCGGCCCGTCTGCGAGATCCAGTTCGACGGCTTCGTCTTCCCCGCCTTCGACCAGATCACCACCCAGCTGGCGAAGATCCGGTACCGCTCGATGGGCGACCTGCAGGTCCCCGTCGTCATCCGGATCCCGTACGGCGGCGGCATCGGCGCGATCGAGCACCACAGCGAGTCCCCGGAGACGTACTTCGCGCACACCGCCGGACTGCGCGTGGTCTCCCCGGCCACCGCCGTGGACGGCTTCACGATGATCCAGCAGGCCATCGCCTCGCCGGACCCCGTGCTGTTCCTCGAGCCGAAGGCCCGCTACTGGGAGCGGTCGGAGGCGGACCTCGAGTCCGAGGTCGACCTGACGGAGGAGGGCCTGACGACGGGCCTGCACGCCGCGCGCGTGGTTCGGCAGGGCACCGACGTGACGGTCGCGGGCTACGGGCCCACGGTCAAGACGCTGCTGTCCGCGGCCGACGTCGCGGCCGAGGAGGGCACGGCGCTGGAGGTCATCGACCTACGCTCGATCTCCCCGCTCGACGTCGACACCGTCGCCGCGTCGGTGGAGCGCACCGGGCGGCTCGTGGTCGCCCACGAGGCGCCGGTCTTCTTCGGCCCGGGCGCCGAGCTCGCGGCACGGGTCTCCGAGCGCTGCTTCTACTCCCTCGAGGCACCCGTGCTGCGGGTCGGCGGCTACCACACGCCGTACCCGGCGGCGAAGCACGAGGAGCACTACCTGCCGAACCTCGACCGGGTGCTCGACGCGGTCGAGCGGTCGCTGGCCTTCTGACCACACCGAGAGGAGCACACGTGCCGAGCTACCAGCAGTTCCGGCTCCCGGACGTCGGGGAGGGCCTGACCGAGGCCGACATCGTCACCTGGGCCGTCGCCGTCGGCGACACCGTGGCCGCCAACCAGCAGCTCTGCGAGATCGAGACGGCCAAGTCCGTCGTCGAGCTGCCTAGCCCGTACGCGGGGCGCGTCCATGAGCTCCTCGCCGAGGAGGGGACCACGGTCCAGGTCGGCGACCCGATCGTGGTCATCGACGTCGACCCCGGCGGTCCGGAGACCTCGTCCGACGGCGGAGGCGCCGCCACCGCGGCCGCGGAGAACGGCCAGGGCGCGAGCGACGGCGAGGGGACCGCGCAGCCGAACGGCAGCCAGCACGACGACGCGGACTCCTCCGGTTCCGTGCTGGTCGGTTACGGCACTCGTGCGGCGAGCCCGCGCCGTCGGCCCCGCCGCACGGCGACGCCCGAGCCGCAGACCGCGCCACCCGCCACGACGCCGTCGCCCGCGAGCACGGCTGAGCACGGGGATCTCCGCGTGCTCGCCAAGCCGCCGGTACGGCGCCTCGCCAAGGACGTCGGCGTCGACCTGACCACCGTCACTGGCTCCGGACCCGGCGGGATCATCACCCGGGAGGACGTCCTCGCGCAGCAGGAGCGCACCGAGGTGCAGCCGCTGGCGACGTACCCGGGCGAGCCGTGGCTGGAGGGCGGCACCGTCTCGCCCGACGGACGGCGCACGACCGTCCCGGCGAAGTCGGTGCGGCGGCGCACCGCGGAGGCCATGGTGTCCTCCGCGTTCACCGCACCCCACGTGACGGTCTTCCACACCGTGGACGTCACCCGCACCATGAAGCTGGTCGAGCGGCTCCGGCAGGACAAGGAGTTCGCCGACGTGCGGGTGACCCCGCTGCTGATCGTCATGAAGGCGTTCATCCACGCGGTGCGCCGCAACCCCGAGGTCAACGCCTCCTGGGACGACGCACGCCAGGAGATCGTCTACAAGCACTACATGAACCTCGGCATCGCCGCGCAGACGCCCCGCGGCCTGCTCGTGCCGAACATCAAGAACGCGAACCGGATGACGCTGCACGAGCTCGCCGTCGCGCTCGGTGAGCTGACCGCGCGTGCCCGCGCCGGGAAGACCGCCCCGGAGGAGATGACCGACGGGACGGTCTCGATCACCAACGTCGGCGTCTTCGGCATCGACACCGGCACCCCGATCCTCAATCCCGGGGAGTCGGTGATCCTGGCCTTCGGCGCCGTCCGCCAGCAGCCCTGGGTCCACAAGGGCACGGTCAAGCCCCGCTGGGTCACGCAGCTGGCGCTGTCGATGGACCACCGCCTGGTCGACGGGGCTCTCGGCGCACAGGTGCTGGCCGACGTCGCCAAGGTGCTCGAGGATCCCTCGCAGGTCCTCGTCTGGAGCTGAGCCTCACGACCGCACGAATCTGTTCTACCGAGGTCCCGGCCCGGCCGGCACTGGCGGGTCCGGCTGGTCCGCCAGCTCCTCCAGCAGCGCCCGCACCTGATCCACGCTCGTGGAGCGGCCGGTCGCCCGGATCTCCTCCAGCAGGTCCAGCGACTCGGTCCAGGCGGCACGGGCGGCCTCGGGCCGGCCGGCCGTGAGCTCGGCCTTGCCGACCTCCCGGAGCTGGTTGGCCTCGTTGAGGCGGTCGCCCGCGTGGTGGTAGAGCTCGACCGCCTCCCGGAACGACCGGCAGGCCGCCTCGGCGTCGCCACGCGCGAGCTGGGCGGTGCCCAGCGCGTCGAGACCGCCGGCCTCGTGGAGCGCGTGCCGCTCGGAGCGGGCGACGTCAAGAAGCTCCTGCGCCAGGTCCATCGCACGGTCGTAGTTCCCCAGCCGGCAGTGGTTGGCGGTGAGGTTGCGAAGTGTGCCGCACGTGTCCAACGCCGGGACGTGGAGCTGCCGCATCTCGGCCAGCAGCTCCTCGAGGTAGGCGACGCCGCCCGGGGTGTCCGTGCGGCAGAGCAGCGCGCCGATGTTGTTCTTGGTCCGGTGGAGACCGTCGAGGTCGCCCGACCTGGTGTAGGCCTCGGCCGCCTCGTCGAAGCACCGCCGTGCGTCGTCGTTGTGGTCCTCGCCCTGCTGGGCCCATGCGATGCCGAGGTTGTTCGCCGCGCCGCCGATGTGCTGGGGATCCCCGAGCGTGCGGGCGCTGGCGAGCGCGAGGCGGCACAACCTGAGCTGGTCGTCGCCGGCCCCGATGAGGATGAGGTACCAGCCGAGGCGGGGGACGAGCCTGCACACGGTGCGGTGGTCATCCGCCTCGAACGCCTGGTCGATGACGGCCGTGAGCGCGGAGCGGTGCCCGGCGAACCAGGCGATGGCATCGTTCTCGGTCCCGAACGCCTCGGGCTCGGTCCCGGCGGCGAGCGGGCCTGCCTCGATGGCGGTCGGATAGCGCCACAACCGCAGGCAGGCGGCCTCGGCCGAGTGGGCGAACCAGGAGTGCAGCCGGTCCCGTGCCGCGGCACGCTCGACCGGGCCGTCCTCGCGGTGCACGAGCTCGATCGCGTAGAGCCGCAACAGGTCGTGGATCGCGAAGGTTCCGGCCCGGACCAGCCGGAGCAGGTTGCTCTCGGTGAGCCGGTCCATGGCGCGGTCGGCGGCCTGACGATCGAGACCTGCAAGCGCCGACACGGCGCCGGTGCTGACCACGCCCTCCGGGTAGAGGCCGATCACCCGGAGCGCGCGTGTGGCGTCCGGGTCGAGGTAGCGGTAGCTCGCGTCGAACAGGCTGCGAAGGTCTGTGAGGGGGTCCTCGCTGCTGCCGAGCGCGTCCAGCCGGCGGCGCCGGTCCGCCAGCTCGGTGACGAACGCGTCGAGATCCGGCGCGCGACCGGCCCGTTCGCCGGCGATGGCCAGCGCGAGGGGCAGATGGCCGCAGTGCTCCGCGAGACTTGCGAGCAGCGACTCGCTCGTCGTCGGCGTCGTCCCCGGTCCTGGTTGGGCGGCGTCCGTGCGCCGACGGATGAGCCGCACCGCGTCGTCGGGCGTCATCGGCCCGACCGCCACCCGGGCCGCGCCGTCGATCACGGCGAGGCTGCGGAGCTCGTTGCGGGACGTGACCACCACCAGGCTGGGACCGCTGGGCAGCAGCGGCCGCACCTGTCCGGCGTCATGGGCGTCGTCGAGCACGAGCAGCATGCGGCGGTCCGCCAGCTCGGTCCGTAGCAGCGCCGACCTGGCCTCGACGGCGTCCGGGATCCGGTTCCCGGGAACGCCCACGGCGCGCAGCAGCAGGTCCAGGGCGGTGTGTGCGGGCACCGGCGGGTCGCGGTCGAAGCCGCGCAGATGGAGGAACAGCTGGCCGTCCGGGAAGGCCTCGGTGACGCGGTGGCCCCAGTGGACGAGCAGCGACGTCTTGCCGCTGCCGGCCGGGCCGTGGACGACCGCCAGCCTCGCGCCGCTACCGGGAACGTCGTCGCGGCAGACGAGGGCGTCGAGGGCGGCGAGCTCGGCGTCCCGCCCGACGAAGTGGGGGAGGTCGGCCGGGAGTGTTCGCGGCACCCTCGCCGGTGTCGCTGCGGGTGCTGTGCCGCGCAGCAGGTCGAGATGGAGGGCCTGGAGCTCGGGCGCCGGATCCGCGCCGAGCTCGTCGGCGAGACGGACCCGCAGCTCGCCGTAGGCCGCGAGCGCCTCGGCCGTGCGGCCCTCCACGCGCAGCGACCGGAGCAGCCGGAGCCAGAGGCTCTCGCGCAGCGGGTGGGTGTCCGTGAGTGCACGGAGCTCGGCCACGATCCCGTCGGTGTCACCCGCCGCAAGGTCGAGATCGACCCGACGCTCCACCGCACGGAGGTAGCTGTCGACGAGCTGGGGCGCGGCGGAATGGGTCAGCCACGCAGAGAGGTCCTCTCCGAACGGTTCGCCGGACCACAGCGCCACTGCCTCCTGCAGCAGCGTCCGCTCGCGCCGCGGATCGTCCGTGGCGCGGGCCGCCGCACACCGGTCGGCGAACGCCAGGGCGTCGATGCGGTGCCTGTCTAGCGTGAGGCGGTATCCCGTGGGGTCGAACCGGACGAGGTCGGACCCCAGCACGGCCCGCAGTCGCCAGATGTGAGTCTGCAGGGCCGCCCGCACCCGGTCTGGAGCTCGTTCTCCCCAGACTCGCATCGCGAGCGTCTCGACCGAGACGGCATGCCCGGCGGCAAGGGCCAGGACGGCGAGGAGCGCCCGCGAGCGAGACCCGGCAAGAGGCACGGCGGAACCTGCCCGGTCCACCTCGACAGCACCGAGCAACCGAATCTCAGGAAGCAACATCGTTTCCCCCGGCCACGGGTGCCCCTCGGACGCCAGCACGGCACGCCTGCCCAGCCTAGCCGTCTGTGAGTGGCCTGTGAGTGCGACGTGAGCCGGTCTTCCTAGCGTTCCGGTCTGCCCGCTTCCGGGCTGTCACACCGGGTCCCTCAGGAGCTCCTCATGCCCACCTCGTCGGTGCTGCTCGCGTTCGTCGTCGCCAGTGCGGCGATGGTGGCGATCCCGGGACCTTCGGTGGTGTACGTCGTGACGCGCGGCGTCGAGCAGGGACGAGGCGCGGCGATCCTCTCGATGATCGGCCTCGAGCTCGGCGCCCTGGTCCATCTGCTGGCGACGGCGGCGGGCCTGGCCGCCCTCCTCGAGCAGTGGCCGGAGGCGATCGTGGCGTTGCGGTGGGCAGGTGCGGGCTACCTCCTCTGGCTGGGCGTGCGCCAGCTACGTGGCACGCGCGCCGCCGGGACGGGCGTCAGTCCGGTGCGGGTGCACGCGAGCCGGTGGCACCTGGTCCGTGACGGCATGCTCATCGATCTGCTCAACCCGGGCACGGCCCTGTTCTTCCTCGCCTTCCTTCCGCAGTTCGTCGACCCGGCCCGCGGATCCGCCACGGGGCAGATCGTCCTGCTCGGCCTGTGCTTCCTCGCGCTGGCCGCCGCCAACGACACCGTGTACGCCCTCGCGTCCGGGAGCCTCGGGGCACGCCTGACCAGGCTGCGACCTGCCGGCCGGTGGATGGGTGGCATCACCGGCGGGGTGTACGTCGCGCTCGCCGGGGTGGCGCTCGTCGTGTAGGGCCTGGACGCGCGGTCCGGCGGTCGTACGAGGTGGGCAGGCTGCCCACGCCGTGCTCGCCGCGGTTTCCGTCGCGGAGGCGCCGTGCATCACCGGCCGATCTGGTGCACCGTCGCGGCGAAGACACCGGGGAGCGCCCTGGCTACGGGCACGAGGCTCCGCCGCACGGGCGGCACGGCGGACGCGGCGAGCAGGGCCCGGGTCAGCAGGCGGTGCCGGCGGACGATCCCGCGCCAGGCCGCACCGTAGTCGGAGGGCCGCCCCGCGACGATCGCGGCGACGGCCGCCTCGGCCTGGGCGAGCGCCAACGAGATGCCCTCGCCGGTCAGGGCGTCGAGGTACCCGCTCGCGTCACCGACGAGCAGTACCCGGCCGGCCACGCGCCGGGTGCTGGTCCGCCGCAACGGGCCGGCGCCGCGGACCGCGGAGGCGACCGGGGCGTCGCCGACCCGGTCCAGCAGCGCCGGGAACGCCGCGAGCTGCTCCTCGTACGGCAGCCGGTCGGCCGTCAGCACCGCGATCCCGACCTCCTCCGGACCCACCGGCGTCACGTACGCCTCCGCCCGCGGTGCCCAGTGCACCTCGACCAGGTCGCTCCACGGCGCCACCCGCACGTGCCGGCGCAGGCCGTACCGGCGCGGTCCGCGGACCGGCGCGTCCAGGCCGAGCCGGCGGCGCAGTGGCGAGTGCAGCCCGTCGGCGACCACCATGTACCGGGCGGGTGTGCCGTCGGCGAGGACGTCGTGCTCGCGCGGCACGAGCTCGGTCACGGACCGCGGTTCCACCGGGACGCCGGCCGCGTCGACGGCCTCGCGCAGTGCGGCGTGCAGCACGGTGCGGCGGACCCCGCGGCCCGGGTCGGCGCGGAAGGTCGCCTCGGCACAGCGCGCCGCGTCGCCGGCGGCGACGTAGCGGATGCCGCGCAGCACGTGACCGTCCGGCCGGACGCCGAGGCGTTCGAGCCGGTCGACCGCGGACGGCATGAGCCCCTCGCCGCAGGCCTTGTCGATCGGGGCTGGTCGGGGCTCGCGCACCACCACCGACAGTCCGGCCCGGGCGGCGTGCAGCGCCGTCGCGAGGCCCCCGGGCCCGCCGCCGGCGACGAGGAGGTCGATCACGGGGCAGCCCCGGGCGGACCGGCTGCCGCCTCGAGCGCGCGGTTCTCCGCGCGGATCCGAACCACCATGAGGAACGCGTTCGCGACCGTGAACACGGCGGCGGTGATCCAGGCAGCGTGGACCAGTGGCAGCGCGAACCCCTCGATCACCACGGCAACGTAGTTCGGGTGGCGGATCCACCGGTACGGGCCCGAGGCGACCAGCGGCATCCCGGGCACGACGATGACCCGGGTGTTCCACCGTGGCCCGAGGGTGGCGATGCACCACCAGCGCAGCGCCTGCGCGCCGAGCGCCAGCGCCAGCATCGGCGCCGCGAGCTCCACCGGGACGTCCGGGCGCCGCAGCCACACCTCGGTCAGCGCGCCGAGCAGCAGGCCGGTGTGCAGGACGACCATGACCGGGTAGTGGCCGGCGCCGGACTCCACGCCGCCGCGTGCCAGGCTCCAGGCGGCATTCCGGCGGGAGACCCGCAGCTCGGCGAGGCGCTCGCCGCCGACGGCGAGCACCAGGACGGTGAAGAGGAGCTCGCCGGTCATGCCCGCAGCAGCACCATCTCGAGGCCGAAGCCCGGCCCCATCGCCAGCACCACCCCGAGCGACCCTGCCCGCGGCGGGCGTCGGTCGAGCGTCGTGCGCAGGATGTGCAGGACCGAGACCGAGGAGAGGTTCCCGGCGGTGCGCAGCGACTCGGTGGTCAGCGCCAGGTCGTCGGCCTCGAGGCCGAGGGTGGCCACCATCGCGTCGATCACCTTGGGGCCGCCCGGGTGGCACACCCACCAGCCGACGTCCTCCAGGGTGAGGTCGTGCCGCGCGAGGAAGTCGGCGACGTCGCGGCCCACGTGCGAACGGACCAGCTCCGGCACCTCGACGCCGAGGACGATCCGCAGCCCCGAGCTGCGAACGTCCCACCCCATGGTGGCCTCGGTGCCCGGGTAGGTCCGGCTCCCGCCCGCGACGACGGTCGGCCCGCTGCTCGCTGCGGCGGCCGCCGGATGCTCCGCCCCGACCGCGACCACGGCGGCGGCGCCGTCGCCGAAGAGGCCGGAGGCCACGAGGTTGGCGGTCGAGGGGTCGTCGCGTTGGACGGTGAGCGAGCACAGCTCGACGGCGACCAGCACCGCGACCCCGTCCGGCCGGCCCCTCAGGAGGTCGTGCAACCGGGCGAGGCCCGCGGCTCCCGCCATGCAGCCCAGTCCCATCATGGGGAGACGGACCAGGTCCTCCCGCATGCCGAGGCGCGCCGCGATGCGTGACTCGAGCGACGGCACCGCGAGGCCGGTGACGGTCGTGGAGACCACGACGTCGACCTCCTGCGGCGTCAGGCCGGCTCGTTGCAGGGCGCCGGTGACGGCGTTGGTGCCGAGCTCGGTTGCCGCGGCGATGAACGCGTTGTTGGCGGCCCCGAAGTCCGTCAGCGTGGCGTACCGCTCGAGGGGTAGGGCGAGATGACGCGCATCCACGCCGGCGTTCGCATGGATCTTGTGCATGACCGCCGCGTTCCGGGCGTCCAGACCGATGAGGTCGACGAGGGCGTCCGCGATGACCCCCTGGTCGTACCGGTGCTCCGGGAGCGTGGCCTCCACGCCGAGGAGGTGGGTCATCCATCGAGCGTACGGTCGCCGCGCTCCCTACGCTCTTTGATGTGCCCGCCACCGTCGGTGCGCTCGCGCGTGCCTGCCATCCCGCGCCGACCGCGGCCGTGACCGCGCTCGCCGCGCTGGTGTCCGTGGCGGCCGGGCACGGGCCGGGCGGGGTGGTGACGGTGACGGTTGCCGTGCTCCTCGGACAGCTGTCGATCGGCTGGTCCAACGACCTGCTGGACGCCGACCGCGACCGCCGCGTGGGCCGATCGGACAAGCCCGTGGCGACGGGTGAGCTGACGGTGGCGGTGCTGCGTGCCGCCCTGATCGTGGCCGCGGTGCTGTGCGTGGTGACCTCCGCGGCGCTCGGTCTTGCGGCCGGAGTGGTGCATGTGCTGCTGCTGGTCGGGTCGGGCTGGGCCTACAACCTGGTGCTCAAGCGCACCGTGCTGTCCTGGCTGCCGTATGTGGTGGCGTTCGGGGCACTGCCCGCGGTCGCCTGGCTCGCCCTCGACCCGCCGACGGCGCCGCCGGGCTGGACGGTGGCCGTGGGGAGCCTGCTCGGCCTGGGCGCCCACCTGGTCAACGTCCTGCCGGACCTCGAGGACGACGCCGCCACCGGCATCCGCGGGCTGCCGCACCGATTGGGCGCCCGGGCGAGCGCGGTGCTCGCCGTCGCCGTCCTGACGGCGGGTTCCGCCGTCGCTGTGCTCGGGCCGGGAGGGCCGGTGCCGGTGTGGGCGTGGGTGGTGCTCGCCGGCGTGGTGGCGCTCGCGGTCGCCGGGCTGGTTCGGGCCGGTCGGGCGCCGTTCCGTGCGGCGCTGGTGATCGCCGTCGTGAACGTGGTGGTGCTGCTCGTCCGGGCGTGAGGCACGTCGGTGGGCTGACATTGGGGGGATCCCGACTTGGCATCTTTGCGAGCGGATTCCCTAAGAGACGCTGCCGCCACGCGACTCCAGCCGGCCTGTGTCCTCGCGCCCTCGGTGCCCGCCGTCAGCCGCTAATTGGCCTTGTCTCTCGATCGCGACGCTCGTCGTGAACGAAGCGCGGCGAAGAGCGCGACGACGCAGGCCGCGAGCGCAACCAGCCAACACGTCGCCGCGAACCCAGGAGGAACGACCTGGGATGCCGAGATGAATGCGGCGGCCAGGAAGGTTGCAATGATCGCGGCCCTCTGAAGTGCCTTGACGTTGCTCATCTTGTGTGTCCCTATCCCTTGGGCTTCGAGGGGAACGTTGCGGTCAAGGCAGCATCCCACCACCTCAGGAGTCTCCCACTCAGAGCCACGAGGCACCCAACACGCAGCACCAGCGCTTTCGTCGTTGACTGAACGGTCCGGTCCATACGTCGGAGTTCCACCGACATCGAGCCCGACTCGTCGTATCGCCGCCCTCGACTGTGCGTTACCGACGCTGTCGGTACCCGGTCCGCGCTACCTCTGGGCCGTCGACAGCCCGCCGGCGGGATCGAGCATCATCTCGGACTCAGTCCAACCAACCGCGCTTGACCGCCTGTACGCCGAGCTCGAACCGGCTGGAGGCCTCGGCCCGGGCGCTGAGCGAGTTCGTCAGCCGGCGCACGGTGCGGATGGAGATGCCGAGCGTGCGGGCTATCGACTCGTCCTTGTCGCCGCGCGCCATGAGACGGAGGAGGTCCCGCTCGTCGGGTTTGAGCGCGTCATCATCGGAGTCCTCCGCGCCAAGCTCTTCGCCGGTTGCCCAGAGAAGATCGAAGTAGGAGTGCAGTGCCATCACTGCGCCCGGAGTATTGAGCACGATGGCGCCCTGGCGTGGTGCGCGCGGATCCGAACGGAACAGAGCAACTTCGCGGTCGTAGATGACGACCCGGTTCGGGACATCGAGCGCCGTGCGGACCAGCCCTCCGTGTCGGCGGAACCAACGCGCGAACTCCACGGCATCCGGGTCCTGGCGAGCGCTCGTTCGGTAGATCGCACGAACGGAGACGCCCCTGTCCAGCAGTTCACCGTCATCTACACGTGCCTGGTCGAGTCCATGCTTGGACGGCATCACGGGCACGATGGAGTCGACCGAGACGTTGGCCGACCTTGCAAGGTCGCGCATGCGCCCGACGATCTCGTCGAGGCCGACAAGACGTTCGAACTCACCGAAGGTCGTTGCGCGAGGGTTGGTTCTGTTGAGGTCTTCGATCAGCTCAGCGGCCTTGGTGCGCCAGCCACTCAGCTCCTCCTGCGCACGGTGGAGCTCGCGCTCGTGATCGCCGAGAAGTCTCTCGAACGCAAGCTGGGGTGGCTCGGCGCGGTACTTGTCGGCTACGGCGTGCGACCGGCGCACGAAGCCACGCTCTTCGAGCATGGCAAGCGATCTCGCGATTGCCTCCACGTTCGCAGCTACTCGGGTTGCGATTGTCTCGGTGGTCGCATCGGGATCGTCGATGAGGACTCGGTAGACCGCGATGTCGAGGTGGCCGACTCCCAGAGTCTCGAACATCGCTCCTCAACCTGGTGGTGTTAGCTCACGACCTGGTCCGGGCCGGCACCGCTGCGGACGACTGGGTGCATGTGCCAGGTCGCGGGTAGCGTTACCGTTGCGGACGTCGAGGCAGTATAGAAGCGAAGGCGGGCAGGACGATGATCGAACGAACTCTGGTGGGTGCGCTGTTGGTACTGGCTGTTTTCGGGGTGGTCCCCTCGACCGAGGCCGCCCCGGAGGTCAGCCCGCTGTGCGTGTCCTGTGACGCGGAGCCGACCGAGAACTGAGCTCACCCCAGCAGCGGTAGCTCGGGCGGCTCCTCACCCAGCACGTGCTCGGCCAGGTACCCCAGCACCACCTGGTACCAGACCTTGGCGTGCTGCGGCGTGAGGATCCAGTGGTTCTCGTCCGGGAAGTACAGGAACCGGTGCGGCGTCGAGCCGTCCTCGGCCTGCGGCAGGCCTGACTTCGCCAGCAGCTCGAACCAGAGCCGCAGGCCCTCGCCGATCGGGACGCGGTAGTCCTTGTCGCCGTGGATCACCAGCATCGGCGTGCGGATCTCCTCGACGAACCGGTGCGGTGAGTTGGCCTCCTGCCTCTCGGGGCCCATCTCGCGCGACCAGTAGAACGCCGCGTCCGTGGTCGGGCCGAAGCCGTCGAGCGCCCACAGGCTGGCGTGGGTGACGATCGCCTTGAACCGGTCGGTGTGGCCCGCCACCCAGTTCGCCATGTAGCCGCCGAACGAGCCACCCATCGCGGCGGTTCGCGTCTCGTCGATGTCCTCGCGGGCCACGACCGCGTCGGTGGCGGCCATGAGGTCGGTGTACGGCTCCGCACCCCACCGGCCCCAGCCGCGGGCGATCATCTCCTGGCCGTACCCGGTGGAGAGCGCCGGGTCCGGCAGCAGCACCGCATATCCCTGCGCCACCATCAGCCACGGGCACCACCGCCAGCTCCACGAGTTCCACGAGCTGACCGGCCCACCGTGGATCCACAGCAGGAGCGGCGCGGGCGCTTCCGCGGAAGCGCCGTCGGGCAGGGCGAGCCAGGACCGCACCCGGGTGCCGTCCTGCACCGTCGTCTCGACCTCGGTCAGCGTGCCGGGAAGCTGCGGCCGCTCCGCGGGCCCACGCAGCGAGGTGACCGTCCCGCTCGCCAGGTCGAGGCGCACCACCTCGGCCGGATGCTCGTACGAGGCACGCAACGCGAACGCCGCCGTCCCGTCCGGGCTCACCACCAGGCTCGAGTGCGCGCCGTCGTCGGTCAGGCGCCGCACGCCGCCGTCCGCGACCTCCACGCGGAAGACCGGCGCCCGGCCGTCCTCGTCCGCGATCACCAGCAGGCCGCTGCCGTCCGGCAGCCAGGCTGCCTCGCCCGGCCAACGGTCCCAACCCTCCGTGAGCGGGCGGCTGCTCCCGGACGCCAGGTCCAGCAGCCACAGCGACGGGCGCGGCGGTCGCTCGCGCGACGAGCGCTCGCGCCGCACGTACGCCACCGCGGTGCCGTCCGGGCTCACCAGCGGCGAGCCGAACTCGTACTCGTGGTCCGCGGCCAGCAGCGTGGTGCGCTCGCCCGTGGCGACGTCGATCCGCACCAGGTCCGACCGCACGCTCGCGCGGCCCTCGGGCACGCGCCACTCCGAGACCACGAACGACCCGTCCGGGGCGACGTCGTGCCCCGCCCGGACGAGATGGGTGCCGGCGTCCGGGGTCAGGTCCCGCAGCTCCAGCGGCTCGTCCGTCGCGGCCGCGCTCGGCGTCCCGGCGAGCCTGCCGTCCAGGTCGCACGCGTACAGCCGCGGCGCCGCCGGGCCGAGGTCGTGGTCCCAGTACCGCACCGGGTACCCGGTGTGCAGGATCGCCGCGACCTTCTTCTCCTTGCGCTCCTTGCGGAGCCGCTCCTCGGTCCGAAGGTCCGCCGCGGACGGCATCGCCGAGGCCTGCACCAGGACCGACCCGGCGGTCCGACCCACCGCCACCGCCTCGACGCCGCCGGGATGTCTGGCCAGCACCCGCGCCTCACCGCCCGCCGCGGGCAGCACCCACAGTGCGGGCTTCTCGTCGGTGTCCTTGCCGGTGCCACCGTCCGGCCGCGTCGCGACGAACAGCAGGTCGCCCTCCGCGGTGAACCGCGCCTGCGACTCGCCCTTCGCGCCACGCGTCAGGCGGCGCGCGGGCACACCACCACCGGGATCCACCTCCCACAGCGCCGTCACGTACGCCGTGGCGTCGTCGTTGAGGGTGCTGACGCCCGCCACCAGGCGTGTGCCGTCCGGCGAGAGCGCCAGGCCCGCGAGGCGGGGGAGCGCCACGTAGGCGTCGAGGTCATGGAACGGGGTCGGGGGAACGGCGTGCTCGGCCGCGGTGCCGCGCACCTGCTCGGAGGTCTGGGTCACGTGCGACATCTCACCACGCTGCCGGAGGCGACGGCGAACGGGTGTCAGGATGGGAGCCGTGCCGACGCCTCCAGCCCGCCTCCTCCTGCTGCTCGGGCTCGTCCTCGGCGTCCTTGCTGCCGCCGTCGGCCTGCGGATCGGCTCCGCCCCGCTCGCCGAGCCGTCCCCGAGCCCGGAGCCGACGAGCGCCTCACCGTCCCCGAGCCCCTCCGCGCCGCCGCCGTTGGAAGGCCTGCACGTGGTGCTCGACCCGGGGCACAACGGCGGAAACGGGCAGGCCCCCGCCGAGATCAACGCGCAGGTCGAGGACGGGCGAGGCGGCTGGAAGGCGTGCAACACCGTGGGCACGTCCACGCTCTCGGGCTACCCGGAGCACGCCTTCACCTGGGACGTCGCGCAGCGGACTCGCGAGCTCCTCGAGGAGGACGGTGCCACCATCACCCTCACTCGGAGCGGTGACGACGGGGTCGGCCCGTGCATCGACGAACGCGGCCGTGCGGTCCAGCGGGCCGACGCCGACGCGATGGTCTCGATCCACGCCAACGGCTCGGAGGACCCGTCCGTCCGCGGCTACTTCGCGATCGTCGCCGCCCCGCCGCTGCACGACGCGCAGGGAGGTCCTTCCCGCCGGCTCGCGGAGGACCTGCTCGGGGCCCTCGACGACGGGGACTTCACGCCGTCGACCTGGGTCCCCGGTGCGCTGAGCGAGCGTCCGGACCTGGCCACCCTGAACTGGGCGCGACGGCCCGCGGTGATGCTCGAGCTGGCCGAGATGCGCAACCCGGAGGAGGCCGCGCTGGTCCAGAGCCGCGACGGGCGGCAGCGCTACGCCGACGCGATCGCCGCCGGCCTGCGCGCCTGGGCGGAGCGGCGCGGCGGCTGAGGCGCCGTCAGTTCTCCTCGTACCCGGCGCGGGCGACGGAGAAGCCGGTGCCGTCCAGCGTGTTCCAGCACGTCATGCCGTCCATCTCGGAGGTGCACGCGAACCAGCC
This sequence comes from Georgenia alba, assembly GCF_042665525.1. Lineage (NCBI taxonomy): Bacteria > Bacillati > Actinomycetota > Actinomycetes > Allobogoriellales > Allobogoriellaceae > Georgenia > Georgenia alba. Next base: position 98,776 of record NZ_JBHTCQ010000001.1, on the reverse strand, counting down.
GGAGACGGCCGAGTCGCCGTACTCGAGCACGTCGCTCTGCTCACCAACCGGGTTGCCACAGTCGGAGCCGAAGTTTCCGTCGATCTGGACCTGCAGCGTGGTCCCGTCGTCGCAGCCCTCGGGGGCGTCGAAGTCGTGCTCGATGATCGTGCAGCGCACACCGTCGTCACCGAGCTCGCACTGGATGTTGCCCGACGGCGACTGGAACGCCGAGACCTCGCTGGCACCGTCCGGCGCGGGCTCGGCCATGTCCACCCAGTCGGTCCCGGCGTCCTCGACCGCCTGGCTCAGTGCCTCCGGTGTGGTCTCACCGTCGGTGAGCACCCTGACGAGGGTGACGGCGTAGGCGCTGTCGCAGGAGTCCTGCAGACCCTGCAGCGTCTCGCCGACGAGTGCCGGGTCGCCCTCGTCGGCCCAGGCGCCGTCCGGGGCGGAGGCGGACGCGAACGCTGCGAAGACGCCCGCGTCACCGGCGGGGTCCTCGCAGGACGTCTCGTCGGGCAGGCCCGCGAGCTGGTCCCTGGCCGCCTCGACGTCAGCCGTCTCGGACGTCGCGTCCGTCGGCTCCTCGGTCTGCTGCTCGGTGGTGGTCTGCTCCGCTGTCGGCGGGCGCTCCGGCTCCTCGTCGCCACCGCTGAACGCGCCGGTGAACTGCAGGATCACGATGACCACCAGGACGGCGGCCACGCCCGCCAGGATGGCGAGCGGCACCCAGGATCGCCGTCGTGCGTCGTCCTCGCCGGAGGAGGCGAACACGCCACCGGCGCCTCCCGCCGCCGCGCCGTGCGCAGCCTGGGGCTGGTGCCAGGCGGGCTGCGTGGGCTGCTGCTGTGTCGGCTGCTGCGTGGGCTGGACGGGCTGCGGCTGCGTGGGCTGGACGGGCTGCGGCTGCGTGGGCTGGACGGGCTGCGGCTGGGTCGGCTGGTGGGCCGGCCCCTGAGCCGCCCACGCCCCGGCCCCGGCGGCCGCCGCCCCGGCCGCGCCCGCGTTGGTGCCTCGGCCCAGGATGGAGCGTCGCTCGACCGGCCGGTCCTCGTCTGCCCGGTCCGCGGTGCGGATCGTGCTCTCGTCCGTCTGCGCGGGTGGCATGGCCACCGCCGGCCCCACCGGCACCGCGACGGTCTCGTCCGGCTGGGCCGTCGTCGGGCGCGCCACCGTCTCGCCGTTCTCGACGCCGTCGGCGGACTGTTGCGGTGCGTCGGCCTCCGGCGGGGGCGGTGGCGGCACGACGGCCTGCTCGGCCGCGGCCCGCCGCGCCAGGGCGGCGTCGACCTCGGGCATCCCGAGCTTGCCCAGCCACTCCAGCAGTGCCGGATACGTCGAGGGGTTCTCCGCGATGGTGGCCCGCAACTCGGGATGGTGCTGCGCCAGCTGGTGAAGGGTCGCCAGCGGAGTGCCCGGATCCGCGGCCTGCGCCTCGAGGCCGCCCCCGTGCGCGCCGTCGTCCCGGCTCGTCATCCGTCACACCTCCCTGAGCCACTTCGGCTCGATCCGGGTTGACCCTACACAGCGCTCGACGCGGCTGTGGATGCCTACGGTGGGGCAGTGAGCCGCATCACCGCCCGACGCCGACCGACCCGTGGCGTGCTCCTCGTCCTCCTTCTCGTCCTGTTGCTGGTGGTGGTGCTGGTGGCGGACCGGGCGACCCACGCCCGCACCGAGGCGCGCATATCCGGGGAACTCGCGCGTTCCCTCGATCTTCAGGAACCGCCCGCCGTGACGGTCGACGGCTTCCCGTTCCTCACCCAGGTGGCGGCCGGGCGCCTGGGCAGCGTCCGCGCGCAGGCCGAGGACGTGACGATCGACACCCCGGACGGATCCCTCGGGCTGCATGGGGTGCGCGCGCACGCCCGCGACGTCACGCTGCAGACCCCGTCCGTGGTGGGCCGGCTCGAGCTCGGCGGCACCCTGAGGGACGCCTCGATCCAGAACATCGTCGGGCGACCGGGCGTCGAGGTGGCCACGCGGACCGACGGGATCCATCTCACCACCGAGATCCTCGGTCTGCGGGCGGGCCTGGTCGCCGTTCCCGAGGTCACCGCGGAGCGGTTCGTCTTCCGCCCCGTCGCGGCCAGCCTCGCCGGGAACGACGTCGAGCTCGCCACGGTCGTGGGCCTCCTGCCGCCAGAGCTCCGCGAGCTCGAGGTCGACGTCAGTGACCTGCCGATGGGGCTGCGGGTGACAGCCGCCGACCCCGTCGACGGCGGGCTCCGCCTCGCCCTGACCGGCACCGACCTCACCCTCGAGGAGTGAGGCCGCCGATCGCGGCCGAAGCCGCGGATCAGGCGGTGCTCTCACCGTCCCGGCGGGCACGCTCGGCGAGCATCGCGTTGTAGGCGCGCAGCTCGGCGTCGTCGTCCCGGTCGGCCCGCCGGTCCGCCCGCCTCGCCGCGCGGGTGTCGTCCTTCGCCCACGCCACCGCGACCCCGATGGCCAGCGCGACCGTCGGCAGCTCGCCGATGCCCCAGGTGATGGCGCCGCCCCGGGTCTGGTCGGCGAGCGCGTCCACCCCCCACGGAAGCCCCAGCCAGCCGAAGTAGTCGGCCGCCAGCAGGGTCGACTGGGAGAGGAGCGAGACCCCGAAGAACGCGTGGAAGCCCATCGTCGCCAGGAGCAGGAGCAGCCGCAGGGGGTAGGACGGGCGCGAGGGGCCGGGGTCCACCCCGATGAGCGCGTTCGCGAACAGGTACCCGGTCACCGTGAAGTGGATGACCATCAGCAGGTGACCCACGTGCGTGGTGAGCGCCACCTCGAAGATGGCCGTGTAGTAGAAGAGGACGAGCGACCCGGCGAAGTTGACGGCCGCCACCGCCGGGTGGGCCAGGAACCGCGCCGGGCGCGAGTGGACGAGCGCCAGGAGCCACTCCCGCGGGCCACGCGAGCCGTCCCGGCGGTGCGGCAGGGCACGGACCGCGAGGGTCACCGGCGCGCCGATCACCACGAGGATCGGCACCACCATCGCCAGCAGCATGTGCATGAGCATGTGTGCGCTGAAGAGCACCGACCCGTAGACCACCGGGCCGCCGTTCGTGACCCAGGCGAACAGCAGCCAGCCGGCGAGCCACGCGAGCGTGCGCACCACGGGCCAGGAGTCGCCGCGCCGCCGGAGCCGCACCACCCATCGCAGGTACACCACGACGGCGGCGACGGTCCCGAAGAACAGGACCGGCTCCAGACGGGTCTGGGTGAGGTACGTGATCGCGGTCGGGTAGGGAGGGACCGCGTAACCGGTGAGGAGGTAGGTGGGACTGGCGTCCGTGATGGGCTCCTGCGGTACGGGCGGCGCGGAGGAGCCCAGCGCGGCGCCGGCCCCGGTGGTCGCGGCCATGAGCAGGACCTCGACGCCGGCGAGGCGCCAGAACGCGAAGTCTGACGAGCGCCCGATCGCGGGCAACGTCACACGTCGGTGCGCCCACCCGGCGGCACCGAGCGCAACGGTCAGGGCGATCTTCACCGCCAGCAGCCGGCCGTACGGGTGCGTCAGCAGCTCCAGCGGCGTGGACAGCCGGATCCACGCGTTGATCACGCCGGAGAAGGCGACCGCCACGTACGCCCACAGCGCGATGGCGGAGAACCGTGCGGTGGCCTCCCGCAGATCGGACCCGAGCAGACGGCCCACCGCCACCAGCACCACGAGACCACCCACCCAGAGGCACACGCCCGCCGCGTGCAGCCACCACCCGGAGACCGCCAGGGTGTGGCTCGCCGCGCCCGACGCGTGCCCCGTGAGCGCCAGCGGTACCAGCGCCACCAGCGCCAGCACGCCGGTGAGCGCCGCGGAGGCGTACCCGCCCGCACCGGCCGCGACCAGTGCGACGACGGCGCTGAGCACCGTCGTCCACATGAGGTCCCGGCCCAGCTCGATGTCTGTGACGAACTGCAGCAGCTGCGCGCCGAACCCCGGCCCGCCGATCGTCCCGGCGATCGCGCCGTAGGACAGGATCAGGTGCACCAGCTGGGACAGCGCCCACACCGTCGCGGCGACGGCGCCGATCCGCGCGGCCGCGGGCCAGGCCCGTCCTTCCGCCGTCGTGCGGCGCCGGGAGTCACCGGCGACGAAGTGCCGCGGCAGCGCCAGTGCGCACAGCGCGAACGCGCCGACGGTCACGGCGGCCGCACCGTCCGCGACGCCGGAGGCGAGCGGGACGCCCCACCGGACCACCGGGCCGGGGTCGACCATCGTCGGCGCCGCGCCTCCGGTGGCGGCCAGCCCGAGGACGACGGCGAGCAGCAGCGCGGGGAAGGCGCCCGCCGCCCAGGGCCAGGTACGGGCCGCCGTGGTGGTCTTCTCGGGCACCGAGCCAGCCTAGTTCGGTGGCGTGCATGGGGAGATCTGTCCGCGGGCGGCGTTGCCACCCTCCCAGCGGTGTGCCATACGCTCGACCTCAGTCGGAGGGCTGACGAGGAGAAACCGGGGGGACGATGAGCGCCCAGCGAGCACGGTACGAGAACGAACCGCCCAGCGGCTGGCAGGCCCTGCCGGAGCAGCAGCACCAGCAGCAGACCGACCAGCTGGCGCCGATCTCCGACACCGAGACCAGGCGGGCCACCGAGCTCGTCCAGCGCATCGTGACGATCTTCGGGGAGAAGGTCATCGGCCAGGAGGGCCTGCGAACCGCGCTGATCTCCACGCTGCTGGCGGGTGGCCACGTTCTGCTGGAGTCCGTGCCGGGCCTCGCGAAGACCACCGCGGCGTCGACGCTGGCGAAGGCGGTCTCCGGATCGTTCCACCGGATCCAGTGCACGCCGGACCTCATGCCCAACGACATCGTGGGCACCCAGATCTTCAACTACTCCACCAACGAGTTCTCCACCCAGCTCGGTCCGGTGCACGCGAACTTCGTCCTCCTGGACGAGATCAACCGGTCCTCGGCGAAGACCCAGTCGGCGATGCTCGAGGCGATGCAGGAGCGGCAGACGTCGATCGGCGGCGAGATCTACCCGCTGCCGGACCCGTTCATGACGCTCGCGACCCAGAACCCCATCGAGGAGGAGGGCACCTACGTCCTCCCCGAGGCGCAGATGGACCGGTTCCTCATGAAGGAGGTCGTGACCTACCCGACCCCGAACGAGGAGGTCGACATCCTCGAGCTGACGTCCTCACCCGGCTACCGCAAGCCGGTGGAGCACGAGCCGATCACGCTCGAGGACGTGAAGTTCCTCCAGGACCTGGTGGGCCGGGTGTACGTCGACCTGTCGATCCGGCAGTACATCGTCGCCCTCATCAACACCACGCGTGGCGGCGGGCCACGGCCGCTGCCGAACTTCAACCAGCACGTGCGGGTCGGCGCCTCGCCGCGTGGCGGGATCGCGCTCATGCGGGTCGCTCAGGCGGTCGCCGTCCAGGAGGGCCGGACCTACGTGGTGCCCGACGACGTGAAGAAGCTGCGACACCCGGTACTGCGGCACCGGCTCGTGCGCACCTACGACGCGCTGGCCAACAACGTGGCGCCGGAGTCGCTCATCGACGCGGTGTTCGCCACGGTGCCTACTCCCTGAGGGAGGGACGGCCCGGATGACCTCGACCGCATCGCGCCTGGCGAAGGTCCGCGCGCGCCTCGACCTGCCCACGCTCCGGCGTGCGTCGGGGCTGCTCGACGGGCGTCACCGGTCGATCTTCTCCGGGCACGGGCAGGACTTCGACGACCAGGTGGAGTACCACCCGGGCGACGACGTCTCGGACATCGACTGGAAGTCCTCCGCCCGCGCGGGGACGCCGATCATCCGGCGGTTCGTCCGCGAGTCGAACCTCTCCGTGGTGCTGGTGATCGACACCGGCCGCAACATGGGGGCGACGGCGCCGTCCGGGGCGACGAAGTCCTCGATCGCACTGTTCGCGGCGGACATCGTCGCCTACCTCGCGCGCTCCCGCGGTGACCTGGTCGCGCTGCTCGCCGGGGACACCGAGCGGATGCACCAGCTCCCCGCCCGGGCGGGGACCGAGCACATGGAGCTGCTGCTGCGGACCGTGGAGCGGGCGTTCTCGGTGGAGGCGCCGCCGTCGGACCTCGGGCGCCTGCTGGGCCGTGCGCTGACCCTCTTCACCCGTCGTTCCCTCATGGTCGTCCTCACCGACGAGGCCAGGCCGGGCCCGGAGCACGAGGACGCGCTGCGCCGTCTGCGGACCAAGCACGAGGTCATGGTGATCTCGGTCGCGGACGCCCTCCCGACCACGCTCGGGATCGGCCCGACGGCGGATGTGGACACCGGCGCCGACCTGCCCGCGTTCCTCCGCGACGACAAGGCGCTGCACCGCGAGGCCGAGGCCGCCGTCGAGGCACGCAAGGCCGAGGTCCGGGCGATGCTCCGCCGTCGGGGCGTCGAGGCCGTCACCGTGACGAGCGAGGACGACCTGGTCGACCAGCTCATCGACCTGCTGAGGAGGCAGCGACGTGTCGCCCGCCGCTGAGGCCCTGCCCCCGGAGGCGTACGCGTGGTGGGTGCCGACCGTCGGCATCGTGCTCCTGCTGCTCGTGGTCGGCTGGTACGTCTTCGTCCACCTCTGGACGGACCCGGCACGCGTGGCCGAGCGCAGCCGGAAGACCTTCACGCCCGGCCCCATGCCGCCCACGCTGCGGCAGCGGTACGCGGCCGAGATCGACCAGCACCACGCGCGCTACAGCGAGGGCCACCTGGACCTGCGCACGCTGCACCTGGAGCTCTCCGCGACCATGCGGAAGTTCGCCTCCGAGCGCATCGGCACGGATGTCACCGCCTGGACCAGGGGCGACATCGCCGGGTACGACCCGACCCGCCGCGTGGGTGACGTCCTCGCCGTCTACGAGGAGCCGAGCTTCGCGGTCCGCTCGGACGCCGAGGTGCTCGTCTCCGTCACGAACGCCAAGGAGGTGATCGCGCAGTGGTGACGCCGTGGCTGGTCCCGGTCATCCTCGGTGCCGTCGTCGTCGCGGCCCTCCTCGGCTGGTACCCGCGCGCCCGGCGCGCCCTGCCGCGCACGGCGGTCACCTGGGTCGCGAACTCCGCGTTCGTGCGGTCCCTCAAGGGCTACCAGCGCCGGATGAAGCTCCTGCGCGCGGGGATGGCCGTTGCCGGGACCGCCCTGGCCGTCACCGCGCTCGCGGCGTCCGCGCTGACCGCCCGCCCGGTGGACCGCGACGTGCGCTCCGAGGAGCTGGCCACCCGCGACATCGTGCTGTGCCTGGACGTCTCCGGCTCGATGATCGAGTTCGACACCGAGATCGTCCAGAAGTTCTCCGAGATGGTGCGGGACTTCGAGGGCGAGCGCATCGCGCTGAGCATCTGGAACAACACCTCCCGAATGGTCTTCCCGCTCACGGACGACTACACCCTGGTGCGCGAGGAGCTGGACCTCGCCGCGACGGCGCTCGACTTCGACGTCGACTCCTTCGTCTACGACCAGGAGGACCTCGAGCGGCTCGAGCGCTTCATCGCGGGCACGGTCTCGTACTCCACGACGGCGTCCTCACTCGTGGGCGACGGGCTGGCCAGCTGTGCGCTCGCGTTCGACGAGGCGGACTCCGAGCGGTCCCGCTCGATCATCCTGGTGACGGACAACCTCGTCATGGGTGACTCGGTCTACACCCTCGAGGAGGCCGCCGACCTCGCCGTCGAGCGGGACATCGCGGTGCACGGCCTGTACGCCTCGGCGGAGGACGCCGACTCCGAGTCCGCGCGCGCCGAGTACGAGGAGGTCATCACCTCCCGCGGGGGTCTCTTCTACGAGGCGGACGACCCGGCGGCCGTCGAGGGCATCGTGGAGAACATCGCCGCGCAGCAGGCCGTGGAGCTGGACGCCAATCCCGAGGTGGTCTTCACGGACCGGCCGGACCGCTGGTACCCGTGGCTCGTCGTCGGGCTGGGCGCGTTCCTCGTCATGGTGTGGAGGCTGCGCGCATGATCCTGCGGATGTTGTGGCCGATCTGGGCGCTGGCGATCCTGCTGGGCCCGGCCCTCGCCCTGTGCGTCTGGTCGCTGGTGCGGTCGCGCCGGACCCACGACGGCACCACCGGCGCCTGGGTACGCCGCACCGGGATGGTCGTGGCGACCCTGGTGATCGGCCTGACCCCGGCGCTGCCTGCCGAGACCGACCAGGTGCAGTCCAACGCCGAGGTCTTCTTCGTGGTCGACCGGACCGGGTCGATGGCGGCGGAGGACTACAACGGCGAGCAGCCGCGGTTGGAGGGCGTCCGGCACGACATCGGTGCCATCCTCGAGGCGCTGCCCGGTGCCCGGTACTCGGTCATCGCGTTCGACTCCCAGGCCACCCGGCAGCTCCCGCTGACCACCGACTCGCGGGCCGTCCGGGCCTGGGCGGAGACGATGCGCCAGGAGATCTCCTACTACTCGGCAGGATCCTCGATCGACCGGCCGATCGGCGCGATGACCGACTCGATCCGCGGTGCGGCCGAGCGCAATCCCGGCAACGTCCGCATCGTGTTCTTCATGTCCGACGGGGAGAACACCGATGGTGACAACTCCTCCTCGTCCGGTGAGACGCGGAGCTTCGCGGAGCTCAACGACGTCGTCGACGCGGGCGCAGTCCTCGGCTACGGCACGCCCGAGGGCGGCCAGATGCGGCAGTACGACGGGACCGAGAACTCGGGGGCCGGCAGCGACGCGCCCTACATCACGGACGAGACCCAGCCCGGCTCGCCGCCCGCGATCTCGCGGATCGACGAGGGCAACCTCCGGCAGGTCGCGGAGCAGCTCGGGGTCGAGTACAGCCACCGCGTGCAGCCGAACTCCATCGAGCACATCACCGGCGGGATCGACGTCGAGGAGATTGCTGCGGCCGACGGCCGGGAGTCTGTCCACACCTACCGGGACGTCACGTGGCCGGCGGCCGCGGCGCTCGCGGCCCTGGTCGCCTGGGAGGCCTTCTACCTCGGCGGCCGCACCCGCCGCCTGAAGGAGGTCGCCTCATGAACGCGAGGAGAGGGCCGGGGCTCGGGTACGGGCGCAAGGTCCCGCGGCGGCCGCTGCCCCAGCACCTCGTGCTGCGCCGGCGCATGATGCTGTGGTCCGCCCCGGTGGTGCTCGTGGTGCTCCTCCTGGCGAGCCTGCTGCTGGGTGTGACGCTGGGGAACATGCATGCCCGGGCGGCCTACGACGACGGCCGGTACGTGGTGGCGGCCGAACGCTACCGGTGGCAGCAGCCGTTTACGCCGGTCGTCGTCGAACCGTGGAAGGCGTGGTTCAACAGCGGGAGCTCGGACCTGCAGGCCACGGAGCACTTCCGCGCGGTCGAGGACCTCCGGCGCGCGCTCGAGCTGGTGCCCCCGGGCACCACGGACGCGCAGGGCAACCCGGACCCGACCACACCCGAGTGCCGGGTGCGGACCAACCTGTCGCTCGCGCTCGAGGGGCTGGGAGACGACTCGACCGCCGAGGGCGACCCGGCGATGGCGACCAACCATTACAACGACGCGCTCGACGCCATCGGCCCGTGCACCTCCGACGGCCAGTCCGAGTCCAGCAGCGAGGAGCAGCAGCAGGAGGACCCGTCCCAGGAGCCGTCGGGTGAGCCCAGTGGTGAGCCGTCGGGTGAGTCGAGTGGTGAGCCGTCGGGTGAGCCGAGTGGTGAGCCGTCGGGTGAGCCGAGTGGTGAGCCGTCGGGTGAGCCCAGTGGTGAGCCCAGTGGTGAGCCGTCGGGTGAGCCGAGTGGTGAGCCGTCGGGTGAGCCGAGTGGTGAGCCGTCGGGTGAGCCGAGTGGTGAGCCGTCGGGTGAGCCCAGTGGTGAGCCGTCCGGGCAGCCGAGCCAGGACCCGAACCAGCAGCAGGAACCGGCGAGCCCGGACGAGAACGAGCAGCGGCAGCAGCAGAAGCGCGACCAGGCCCAGGGGCAGCAGGGCCAGCAGGGCAACCAGGGGGAGCAGGGCCAGGAAGGCGAGCAGGGTCAGGAGGGTGAGAACGGTCAGCAGGAGCAGCCCTCCGAGCCCCCGCCGGACCCGCAGCAGGAGGAGCTCGAGGAGCGCAACCGCCAGGGCGAGCAGGACCGGCAGCAGCAGGAGCAGCAGGAGGGCGGAGGCTTCGGCGGCGGCCAGAACTGGTGACCCGGACCGTCCAGGGCAGACCTCCCCATCCACGAGGCGGCCGCGGATCGATTAACCTCCCGTGAACGACGGGGGGAGGGGCATGAGCGGGGAAGGTCGGCGGCCAGAGCACAGTGCCGCGCCTGACTACCTCGCGTCGTGGTACGCGGGCGACCAGATGCCGCGCACCGGCGCGCCGGACCCCTACGGCCAGGATGCCGTCAGTCCCTACCAGCTCCCCGCCTGGGCGCACCAGGGCGGCGGCCGGAGCGAACCGCCGCCACCCACCCTGCCACCCGAGGCGATGGGTGCCGGGGCCTCGGCGCCCAGGAGTCCGCGGCGGTCCGAGGACGCCGTCAAGTGGCTCGTAGTGGGCGTCGTGACTGTCGTCGCGGTCATCGGGATCGTCCTCGCCGTCGTCCTCGACGGCGGTGGCGGACCCGGTCCGGCGCCGGAGCCGACCACGGCGGCACCGACCACGCCGGAGCCGACCTCGGAGGAGCCCACGACCGAGGAGCCGACCACCGACGAAGCCACGGACGACCCGGGCGAGCCGCAGGCCTACGGTGACGACCCGGAGCTCGACGCGCTGTGGGACGCCTGCGAGGGCGGCGACGGTCAGGCGTGCGACGAGCTGTTCTCCGTGGCACCGGTCGACTCGGAGTACGAGGAGTTCGGCTGGACCTGCGGCGGCCGGGTCTCGGGCGGCAGCGGCGGCTCCTGCGCCGTCGAGATGGGGGACGCCCCGAACACCTACGGCGACGACGCCGCACTGGACGACCTGTGGGACGCGTGCGAGGGCGGCGACGGTCAGGCCTGCGACGACCTCTTCTACGAGTCGCCGTACGACTCGGAGTACGAGGACTTCGGCTGGACCTGCGGCGAGCGCCATCCGGGCGGCGAGCGCGGCGGGGAGTGTGCGGTCGCCCTGGGCGACGCGGCGGACCGCTACGGCGAGGACCCGGAGCTCGACGCGCTGTGGGACGCGTGTGAGGCCGGGGATCCCGCCGCCTGTGACGACCTCTACCTCGACAGCCCCAGCGGCAGCGAGTATGAGGACTTCGGCTTCACCTGCGGCGGCCGGGTGCCCGAGGGCTCGGGCGAGCTCTGTACCGACGTCATGTGAGGCCCTGACCTGCAGGACGTGCGCCCGCACGGGTGGGGAGTGCTGCCCATCGGCATGCGCCGAACTCTGGCTTAGCCTCCCTGCAGGACCACCCAGGGAGAACCATGACCACGACGCCGGCACCCGAGCAGTTCACGCCGCGCCACGCCCACGACCCGAGCACGCCGCCGGACGTGCTGGCGTTGATCGCCGAGCACCGTCCCGACCTGCGCGCGCTCGTCGCGGCGAACCCGTCGACCGGCGAACCGGTCCTCGCGTGGCTCGAGACGCTCCGGGACGTCGGCGTGAGCACGGCGCTCAAGGCTCGTCCGCGCGTCGCCGTCGAGAAGGTGGCGGATGCGCCGGAGGACGAGCCGCTGCCGGCGGGCCGGCCGTTGCCCGCGTGGCTGTTCGACGACGCCGACGACGTGGGCGCGGGGACCGCGCTGGCCTCCGGCGTGGTCGCTCCCGTCTCGATGCCCGAGCTTCCGATCCAGCAGGCTGCCAGGGCGCTGGACGCTCGGGAGCGGAGGGACTCCGAGCGGGGCTGGTACCCGGGACTCGCGCAGCGTGCGACGGTGCCCGCAGGGGCGCCCGTGGCGATCGCTCCACCGGACAGGCGCACCCTCCTGCCGTGGTTCGTCGGCGCGGCGGGCCTGGTCGCGGCCCTGGCCGCGAGCGTGTTCCTCGGACTGTCCCTCGCCACCGTGGGTGGGTAGTCCTCCCCATCAACTGATGAGACGGAGGCGTGCTCGCCGACACACCGTGCTCTAGTGTCGCCCGTGACCTGAAGGATGAGGGGGAACTCATGACTAGCCCGGAGCAGTACACGGCTTACGAGGCCGGCAACCCGGCGACGCCGCCGGACGTCTTGGCGCAGATCGCCGAGAACCGGCCCGACCTCCGAGCGCTCGTCGCGGGCAACCCGTCGACCCCGGAGCAGACAGTGCAGTACCTCTCTGGTCTCGGCGACCCCGGCGTCGACGCTGCGTTGCGCAGCCGTCCTGCCACGCCCGAGGCCGGTGAGCCGGCCGGGGCGTCCGAGGCGGGTCCCGAGTCCTCCCAGCCGGCCGAGGCCGGTGGTGCACCCGAGGGGGAGCAGCCCGCGGGGTCGGAGACGGCCTCCGGACCCGCGGCTCCGTCGGGCGAGCCGGGCCAGGCACCGTCCGGCGACTACGGCCCGCCGCCGGCGCAGGGGGCGCCGACCGAGCAGTTCCCGGCACCGAGTGCACCCAGCGGTGGGGCGCCGAACCAGGCGCAGTGGGGGCAGCAGCCGGCGCCACCGGGAGGCGAGCAGGCGACTCAGCAGTGGGGTCAGCAGGACTACGGCCAGCAGCAGGCGTACGGCCAGCAGCCGGGTGACGCACCCACGCAGCAGTGGGGGCAGCAGGACTACGGCCAGCAGCAGGGTGGCGCGCCCACGCAGCAGTGGGGGCAGCAGGACTACGGCCAGCAGCAGGGTGGGCAGGGAGCCTGGTACGACCAGTCCCAGGGTCAGACCGGAGGTTACGACCCCTACGGCCAGCCGACCCAAGACCCCTACGGCCAGCAGCAGTACGCCCAGGGGCAGCCTGGCGGTGCGGGTCCGTGGACCACGGACACCGGCTCGGGCGGCAGCAATGCGGCGAAGTGGCTCATCGGCGGCCTGATCGCCGTCGTCGTCATCGTCGCCGTCGTCGTCGCGATCATCTTCTTCAACCGGGACGATGAGCCCGAGCCCGCGCCGGCGCCCACCGAACCGACGGCGGAGCAGCCCACCACCGACGGCGGCGGCGAGGACCCGGCCACCGTGGACTACTCCACCTCACCGACGTACGGCGAGGACCCCACCCTCGACGGGTTGTGGGAGGAGTGCGAGTCCGGCGACGCCGCTGCCTGTGACGAGCTCTACGCGGCCGCGCCCGAAGGCTCCGGCTACGAGGCGTACGGCAACGACTGCGCCGGACGGGTTCCGGGCAACTCGGACTGGTGCGTCAACGTTGATCCGGGCGTCTCCGGTGGCGGTGGAGGAGAGACCGACGGTGGCGACACCGACGGTGGCGACACGGGCGGCTCCGACGGTGGCGACACGGGCGGCGCCGGCGGTGGTCAGGTCGTCGAGGAGTTCTCGCTCGAGATCCCCCCGGACGACCGGGTGACCCAGGAGTTCACCATCGACGAGGCCGGCACGTACGAGCTCCGCGCCACCGCCCAGACCCCGGACGGTGACTCCATCATGTACCTCCGGGACGAGAGCGGCGCCGACATCGCGAGCAACGACGACGGCGGCGAGGAGCCGAACACTTACGACCCGATCATCACCGAGGACCTGGAGCCCGGGACGTACACGATCGTGCTCGAGCTGTACAGCTCGAATGCTCCAGCACTTCCGGTGGACGTGACCGTGTCGCGTCAGTGAGGCGGCCGGGGTGTCGCGGCCGTCACGCGACGGTCGCGACACCCGCGGCGGCCGGGGCACCGACCGCGCGCAGCACGAACGCCTCCGTGGTCTCCACGTACGTCGAGCGGGCGGGCTCGTGCTGAGGCGCCGCCCGGCCACTGAGGCAGGCGTGCACCAGTGGCACGACGGCCTCGAGGTCCTGCGCCGGGATGGAACCTGCCTCGATCGCACGGGTCAGGATGTCCCTCAGCAGCGCCTCCACCTCGGCCACGTGCGCCCGCAGCCGCCGCAGGCCCTCGTGCGAGACCACCTGCTTGAGGTCCGGACCGGGCGCGAAGTGGTAGGACGGCGCCAGCGACAGCTGCTGGCGGACGTAGACCCTCAGCTGCTCCACCGGTTCCGCCACGTCGGCCAGCGACTCCTGCAGGCCGGCCACGTACCGGGACGTCTCGTGCTCGATGAACGCCAGGAGCAGCGTCTCCTTGTCCGGGTAGTGGTTGTAGACCGCGGTCCGGCCGATCCCGGCGCGGGCCGCGATGTCGGCGAGCGAGATCGCGTCGAAGCCACGCTCGCTCATGAGCGACGACAACGCGGAGAACAGGGCGTCACGGGTGCGCTCACGGTGCTCCGCGAGCGAGCTCCCGAGGATCTTGGGCATGGGCGCCATCATGCCACTTGCTGACGGAGTGCCACGAATCGTCGTGAAAGCGCAGGCCCGGGCGCCGGGATGGGCACGCCTCCCCATGGGCCGATGCCGCCATGTGCCCTAGTCTCCGGTGACGGAACCGTATGAGGGGGATCGATCATGACCACGCCGGACCAGTTCTCGGCATTCGAAGCCAGCAACCCGCAGACGCCCCCGGAGGTGCTCGGGCAGATCGCGCAGCAGCGCCCGGACCTGCGTGCGCTCGTCGCGGCCAACCCGTCGACGCCGGACTCCGTGGTCCAGTGGCTCGGGAGTCTCGGGGACGTTGCCGTCGACGCCGCGATCCAGAACCGGGGTGGTGCCTCGGGCGCCGCGAGTCCCTACGCCGCTCCTTCGGCCGGTAGCGCGGGCGGTTCGGCACCGCAGGGCTTCGGTCAACCACAGCCGGGGCAGCCGGGCCCCGGCCAGCCGCAGCAGCCTGGTTTCGGTCAGCCCGCGCAGCAGGGCTACGGTCAGCCCCCGCAGCAGGGCTACGGTCAGCTCCCTCAGCAGGGCTACGGTCAGCCTCAGGGTGCGTACGGTCAGCCCGGCCAGGCCTCGCCGTGGAGTGACCAACCCGCCAAGAGCAACAAGGCGCCGATCATCATCGGCATCAGCGTCGGCGTGCTCATCCTCATCGTCGTCGGCGTCCTGGTCTTCGGGAACCTCTTCAGTGGCGGGGGCGGCGGCGGTGGCGAGGCTCCGCCGTGGGTCGAGCCTCACGACATCGCTCCCGACGCCCAGACGTATGGCGACGACCCTGTGGCGGACCAGCTGTGGGACGCCTGTGAGTCCGGTGATCCGGTGGCGTGCGACAACCTCTACGCGAACTCCCCGGTGGGGTCGGAGTACGAGCAGTTCGGAGCGGACTGCGGCAACCGGCACCCGGGCACCGACCAGTGGTGCAACAACATCGAGTGACCCGCACCTCGGGCCGCCCGACAGCCTAACGACCCGTACGCTGAGGGCATGACGTCTGTGCCCGGTCCCCCGGATCCGCGTGACCGGCAGCCGTCCGGCGGGTGGCAGCACGGCGAGCAGCCGCACGCCCACCGGTCCGACGGCGCCGCCTACCCACCGCCGCAGGGTTCACAGCCCGCCGGGCCGGGCACCGGCGGGCCCTATGGTCCGCCGTCGTCCGGCCGGCCGCCGGGCGCGGCCGATCCCCGGTACTGGGCCCAGGGCAGCAGCAGCCGCACGAGCGTCGTAGCGAAGGTCATCCTCGCCGTCGTCCTCGTGTCGATGGTGCTGACCGTCCTCGGCGTCGTCGCCATGATGGTCATGGTCACCGGCATCATGTGAGCCCGGTCCCGCCGGCAGCGAGCGCAGCAGGACGGTCGCCACGACCAGGACGGCGGCCAGGAGCGCACCGGTGGCCGACCATCCCCAGCCCCGATCGCGGCGCCGCCGAGCGCGGCACTGACGAGGTAGCCGACCTGGAATGAAGCCGCGCTACACCGTTACTGCGATGAACGGCTTAGCTGCTCGTGGTGGAGGGCAGCCCTCCGTTCCTTGTCGCGGCGCTGGCGAATCCCCGCGCTGCACGCAACCACGAGCATTCCGCCAAACAACACCCACTGGTGTGCGCGCTCGGGCAGGACGAATGCCGCGAAGATCCCCCAGACGACCAGGTAGACGGTGACGATATCGAGGATGATGCCCCGTAGGACGTCAGCAGACCCCTGTATCGTGACTCCGCCGCGGGCTCGTCGCGAATGATGGCCGGCGTGGAAGACGGAGAGTATGGCGGCAACGAGAACCAGAATGGCGGGACCTTCAGGGCTAAAGCTCATCCGTCATCCTCGAATGCATCCGACGAGGAAGCGAGGCGCTTCCATACGAACTTTCGTGCGAAGAGTGCCCTTGCAGATCCCGTACTCGTTGATGTACACCACAGCCGCCGCCGCGACCCCTACGGCAACCGGACAGACGACGGGCGCAGCTTGCCCGGAAGCTGCACATATTGCGCTCGCCGACGCGGCAGCCCCGGCGGCCACGAGTGCCCTCTGATCAGTTGCGGTCATATCGATGTACGCCGTGCCGTGAGCAAATCCGCCATCGAGCATCGGCGCGGGAGAATTGGCCGTGTTCTCGTCTGCAACTGGCAGGGCAAATGTGGTGCCCCGACCGAGGTCGTACACTTCGTAGCTGCCTTCAGTGCGGTAGGCATAGCCAGCAGTGCGCAACTCCTGTCGCGCCTGTTCAAGCATTTCGGGCGTTACCTCAGCAACTTCGTGATCAGGAACGTCGACCTCGACCATGAGCGGCTCTTCGACGGCGGTATCCTCGACCGCGCTTGCGGCAGGGCCCAACGGCGCAAGGCTTGCGGCAACAAGTGCAGCGAGAAGACTCGTGAGCATCCCGCGTCTACGAGCCTGAAGTCTGTGTGTCATTTTTCGCCTCCCTTGGGATGGCGTGGTCCACGTTGACCACGCCATCCCAAGGTAGGTACGGCTCCGCGAGCGCCCAAGCCCGCCGTGTGGCAGGTACCTGCCACGACCGGAAGTGGCCACAGGCCGTGAGGTGTCATCGACCATTTCCCCAGGTGAGGTTGAGACCTCCTGATCCGCCCGCGGCTGCGAGGGCTCTCCGGGAGTCAGGCGGTCGCGGCCTGCAGCGCGGCCACGATGGGCCGGTCCGGCTCGAGCCAGTCCAGCTCGGGCAGTCGCTCCCGTGGCACCCACGCCAGCTCGTCGTGGTCCTCGAGGGGCTCCGGCGAGCCCGTGGCCAGCTCGGCCAGCCAGACCCGCATGACGAGGTGGTCCAGGATCGGCCAGTCGCCGCCGTCGGAGGCGGGGACGACCGGTCCCAGTCGCACCTCGACGCCCAGCTCCTCGACGAGCTCCCGGTGCAGCGCAGACTCCGCGTCCTCCTCCGGCTCGACCTTCCCGCCCGGCAGCTCCCACTTCCCGGCGAGGGCGGCGGGCGCCGAGCGGCGCGCGCACAGCATCATCGTGGGGGAGCGGAGCGAGTCGAGGATCGCGGCCGCGACCACGAGCCGCCGCCCGTCCCGGCTCATGCCAGGCGTGCCGGGAAGCCGCCCGTCGCCACCGGTCCCCACCGCTCGATCGTCATGCGGATGAGGGACTTGCCCTGGTCGCGCATGGCCTGCCGGTACTCGTCCCAGTCCGGGTGCTCGCCCGAGATGCAGCGGAAGTACTCCACGAGCGGCTCGAGCGCCTCGGGCAGGTCCAGCACCTCGGCCGTGCCGTCGACCTGGATCCAGGCGCCGCCGAAGTCGTCCGAGAGCACGCACGCCGAGACGCGCGGGTCGCGCCGGAGGTTCGTGGCCTTGGCCCGCTCCGGGTAGGTCGAGACGACCAGCCGCCCCGACTCGTCCAGGCCGCAGGTGACGGGGCTCATCTGGACGCCCCCGCCGGCTCGGTGCGTCAGCAGCACGGCGTGGTGCCGCGGCCGGACGAAGTCCTCCATGTCGGCGCGGCTGACGGTCGTGGTGGTGGCGATGGTCCTGGCCATGCGGCAAGACTACGGCGGTCTGCCCGATCAGCCGAGCTCCGCGGAGAGCTCGGCGGGCGTGATCGTCTCCAGGTCGACCGCGACCTCGAGGTGCGCGCCGTCCCGGGCGGAGTACACGACGCCCCGCAGCGGCGAGACGTCCAGGAAGTCCCTGCCCCACCCGAGCACGACGTACCGGTGGTCCACGAGCCGGTCGTGCGTCGGGTCGACGTGCACCCACCCTCCGCCCGGGACCCAGACCGCGGCCCAGGCGTGAGCGGCACCAGTGCCGTGTCCGGCCACCGGACCCGGCGGCGCGACGTACCCCGAGACGTACCGCGCCGCCAGGCCCAGCGCGCGCAGGCTCGCCACCATGAGGTGGGCGAAGTCCTGGCAGACACCGGCCCGGGCCACGAGGACCTCCGCGGGCGTCGTCCGCACGGTGGTCGATCCGGGCCGGTGATCGAGGTCCGTGTGGATCCGGTGCGCGAGATCCCTGACCACGTCCGTGAGCCGCGCGCCGGGATGGAAGGACGGGAGGGCGAAGCCGAGCACCACCTCGTCCGGGGCGGCCAGCTCGGACGGCAGCGCGCCCTCGACGATGGCCATGATCGACGACGGTCCCTCCCCCTGCTCGGCACGCCCGGTGGCGCGCACCGCGCTGACCGCGGCAGCGGCCTCCTCCCACCCGACGGACGGCAGCGCGGACAGGGCGGGACGCCGCCGGGAGACGGTCACCAGGGAGGTGGCGACCACCTCGAGCCGGCTGTGCTCGCTGGCGACGTGGAAGTACGCCGACCGGTTGCCGCGAAAGTCGAGGTGCTCCTCCTGCTCCGCCGGACCCGGCGTGACCTGCAGCTCGGCGTGGTGCACCCGCTGGCCCCCGCCGTCGCGCGGCAGCAGCATCGCCCGCCCGTAGGAGCTCGTGACCGGCTCCGGGTACGTGTACGTGCTGCGGTGCCGCACCCGGTAGTGCGCATGCCGGTCCTCGTGCTTCGTGCTCAGCCCGGTCACCCCCTCAGGCCCAGGCCGGTGACGGTAGGACGGCTGAGGTGGATCCGCGGGATCTCGACGGCCAGCTCCTCGAGGCGTGACGCCATCGCGTCGAGCGCCTCGGCCAGGTAGATGCGCCGACCGGCCACGACCTCCCCGACGGCCCGGTCCCGCCGGAGCTCAGCGGTCACGTCCGCAGTCTCCGCCAAGAGCCGGTCACGGGTCTCCGGACCGTGGGCCACGGGCGGCAGTGCCGTGAAGTGCTCGCGCATCCGGTCGAGCTGGAACGCGAGCGCGCGGGGGTTCCGCCGGTCCTGCAGCAGCAGGTCGAGGACGCCGGCGAGCCCGCCGTCGGGATGGCGACGGCGGAACGTGAGCGCGGACTCGTGCGCGGCCAGGACGGAGCCGGCGACGAGCTCCTCGACGGCGGGGTCACGCACCTCGGTGAGCGTGCCGCTCAGGCTAGCGACGACCTCGCGGGCGCGTTCGAGGCGGCGCCCCGTGTCCAGCAGCAGCCACCCGACGTCACGCACGAGGGACTCGCCGACGATGCCCTGGAGCGCGAGGAGCCCCTCGAGGAGGGTCAGCAGCGCCGGGGCGAGCCCGACCTCGGCGCTCTCCCGGTTGCGGCGCCGGTCCCGTTCGCGGCGCAGCGCACGGTTCATGGACGACAACGCGATCCACACGTCCGGGCTGAGGTTGTCCCGCACGCCGGCGGCGTCCCGGCCGAGCTGCGCGACCGTCCAGGCCACCGACCCCTCGAGCGCCGGGTCGGTGAGCAGGGCGGCAAGAGGGCCGTCCGCCGTCGTCGCGTGCAGGGCCGTGAGCAGCGTCTCCAGCGCCCGGCCGCCGGGGTCCTCGGGCCGGGCCCCCGGGCGGGCGTGGTAGTCGTCCCAGCGGTCCGCGACCGCCAGCAGGAACCGGACCGACTGCTCCGCACGCTCGACGTGGCGTCCCATCCGGAAGAGGTCTGCGGCGCTGCGCAACGAGATGCCCCCGTCGGAGTCCCGGCCCGGCACCAGCTCGGCGCGGGCCGACGTGTCGCCGGCCACCGCGAGCGGCTCCGCCGCGAGCACCCACACGTCCTTCGCCGCGCCGGCTCCCGGGCCTCCGGCGACCGTCGCCTGGGGCACGGGGCTGACATGCCCGAGTGCCCCGGCGAGCACCGTGTACTCCCCGTCCCGGCTCAGGGTGAAGGTCCGCAGCGACGTCGCACGCGGCACCAGCGCGCCGTCAACCACCGACGGCGACGTCGACGCCTCGACCGGCTCCTGCCCGACCCACTCCGCGGGGCGGGCCGCGATGGCCGCGGCCAGGTCCGCCCGTTCGTCCAGGCTCAGCTCCCAGCCGAGCACCGGCGGGCGCACCCCGGCCACCGGTCGGACGATCAGCCGGCCGAGATTGGCCATGACGTGCGAGCACATCGCCCGCTCGCCGCACCAGTACGTCACCACCGACGGCACCAGCAGCTCCTCGTCACGCAGCGCCCGGGCCAGCCGCGGGAGGTAGGTGGCCAGCGCCGGGCTCTCCAGCAGACCCGACCCGAGCGTGTTGACCACCGTGACGGCGCCACGGCGGGCGGCATGCAGGAGCCCGGCCGCGCCGGCGGTGGAGGTGCGGTCGAGGTCGAGCGGGTCCACGGCCCAGCTCGGTGCACCACGGAGCAGGACGTCCACCGGCTCCCGGCCACCAAGCCCACGGACCCACACCCGGCCGTCCTCGACGGCGAGGTCACCGCCCTCGACGAGCGGGACGCCGAGCAGCACCGAGAGATAGCCGTGGTCGAACGCCGCGCCCGATCGTCCCGCCGTGCCCGTGCTGAGTACCGCGACGCGCGGCCGGTCTCCCGCGGCCGGCGGCGCGACTGCCGCCAGGGAGCGGCGCAGGGCCTGGTAGAACGGGCCGAGCCGACGCGTCCGGGAGTTCCGGTACGGACCGGCGAACGCCTCCGAGACCACCCGCCGGTCCGCCATCGCGTACCCGAGCCCCGCCGGGACGTCCGTCCGGTCCGCGAGGACCGTCCATGCCCCGTCCGCGTTGCGCGCGAGGTCGGTGGCCAGGTGGAACAGCTGGTGGGTGCAGGGGTTTCGCATCCCCTGGGCGGCACCCACGAACCCGGGGTGGGCCAGGATGATCTCCGGCGGCAGCAGGCCGGACGTCAGCAGCGTGCGGTCGCCGTAGAGATCGGTGAGGACCTGGTCGAGGAGCTCGGCCCGCTGCCGCAGCCCGTCCTCGAGCACCGCCCACTGGGTCTCCTCGACGAGAACGGGGAGCGGGTCCAGCGCCCACTCCTGGTCCAGGTCGCCGGACGTGACGCCCTGGTCCTGCAGGAGTGCGACGACGTCGGAGCGAGCCGCCTCCAACCGTTCGGCCCGTCCGAGGTGGGCGCGGGCGGCCAGCTCCTCCCACGCCGCGCGGGCCGGTCCGGTCGACTGGAGCATCTCGTCATGGCCGGGTCCTCGCGCGCGGTAGTCCTCGAGCAGGTCCAAGACCGCACCCCTCCAGTTCCTGCAACGAGTAAAGCGCCCGACGGGCGATCGGAATCGACTTTACGTGGCATTTGCCAGAAGCGGGAGGGGTGTCGCCCGGCATCTCGGTGGGCGTCCGACCGCGGAGGCCCGATCGGCCGTATCGTGTCGCCGTGACCAACCTCGAGGCACGGCCCCGGGAGCAGGTGTGCGAGGCCGGTGCTCCTGCCGACGCCGCCGCGCCGGACGGCGCCGTCGAGCTGGTCGAGCCGCGGGAGGTCCCGCTCGGTGGGCCTCGTGCCATGACCGTCCGGCGGACCCTGCCGCACCGGGACCGCTCGCTCGTCGGGCCGTTCTGCTTCCTCGACCACTACGGGCCGGACGACGTCGCCGCCAAGGGCGGGATGGACGTGGCGCCGCACCCGCACACCGGGCTGCAGACCGTGACCTGGTTGTTCGAGGGCTCGGTCCTCCACCAGGACGCACTCGGCTCGGTCCGCACCATCCGCCCCGGGCAGCTCAACCTCATGACCTCGGGTCGCGGCATCAGCCACTCCGAGGAGGGCACGCCCGCACGCTTCCCGGACCAGCGCACCCTCCACGGCGTCCAGCTGTGGACCGCGCTGCCGGAGGATCGGCGTCACGGCGACGCCGACTTCGAGCATCTCTCCGAAGTCCCCACACTCGACCTCGACGGCACCCGCGTGCAGGTCTTCATGGGCACCGTCGGTACCGCGACCTCACCCGCCCGCGCCTACACGCCGGCCGTCGCCGCCCAGCTGGACGTCCCGCCGCGGACCGAGCTCGAGCTCCCGGTGGACCCGGCATTCGAGCACGCCGTCCTCACGGACGCCGGCGACCTCACCGTGGCCGGGACCCGCGTCGAGCCCGCCTGGCTCGGGTACCTCGCACCCGGCCGCACCACCATCTCGCTGCGCAGCGGCGAGGAACCGGTGCGCGCCGTGCTCATCGGCGGCACGCCCTTCCCCGAGCAGATCCTCATGTGGTGGAACTTCGTCGGCCGCACCCACGAGGAGGTGGTGGCCGCCCGCGCCGAGTGGCAGCGCGTGGTCGCGGCCCTGCCCGGCGGCGGCGCCGCCCCCGATGACCTCGACGGGACGACCGCTGCGGCCGTGCAGCGGTTCGGCACCGTACCCGGGTACGACGGCGGACCGTTGCCGGCACCGGACCTGCCCAACGTTCGTCTCAGACCGCGTCGACGCTGACGCGCACAAGCCAGGGGGGGATCATGCGACGAGTACTGGTGGCCGCCGCGGCGGCCGGTGGGCTGCTGCTGACGACGGCCGCATCCTGTGCACCTCAGGAGGAGCCCACCGAGGCGGCGTCCCCACCCGCGGAGGAGACCACCTCGCCCGAGCCGGAGCCGACCACGCCGGAGCCGCTCGACCCCGCCACAGTGGACCTCGGGAACCGCGAGTGGACCTACGAGGACGCCTGGCACGCCCCCGTCGACGTCCCGCTGCAGGACGGCACGGCCGAGGGTGACTGGGGCCTGACCGGCCAGGGACCGATGACCTACGACGAGAGCCGGCGGGTCGTGGCAGACATGGACGACGACGGCGACCAGGACGTCGTCGCCCCGCTGACCTTCGAGGAGCAGACCGCCGGGTACGCCTGGACCAGCTGGTTCGTCTGGCTCAACGACGGCACCGACCTGGTGCAGATGCCGTACGCGATCGCGTACGACGGGAACTGCGTGCAGATCACCGAGTCGATCGAGCCGGCCGGAGACGGCCCGGGTGTGCGGATCGACCGCCTGATCATGGCCTACCAGGAGCCGTGCGCCTCGACGCCGACGGTGGAGGCGGACCGCACCGTGGTGGTCGAGTACGACGACGAGGGCAACCCGTGGCCGGTGCAGATCGACCCGGGTCGGTTCTGGGGCGGGCTGTGCGTCGGTGGCGGCGGCGCCGAGAGCGAGGCCGAGCACGAGGAGGAGGTCCGGGAGGAGGGCGTGGTCGACCAGGCGGCCTTCACCGTGGCGCCCGGACTCGGTGAGGTCGCGGCGCCCGAGCCCCAGATGCTCCACATGGACAGTGGCGCCTGGTACTCGGAGGTCGAGGGCTGGGAGTTCATGCAGGTCCACCTGATGCCGGGCGGCAGCCTCAGCGACGACACGTCCCTCGACCACTGCGTCTGGTACCCCGAGGACTGAGCGGCCGGCCGGCACGGCACGATGGGCGGATGGACGATCTCCTCGACGGCGCCCTCGGCTGGCTCGGCCAGGCCTGGGCGCGGCTGCAGCCCGGCCCGCCGCCACGCGCCGACGACGCTGTGCTGGCGGGCGTCGGGCTGGCCGTGCTCGCCGCGGTCTTCGTCCCCGCCCTGTGGCGCCGGCTACGGGTCGGCGTCACGGTCGTCCACGAGCTGGGGCACGGGCTCGTCGGCGTGCTGTGCGGGCGCCGGTTCACCGGCCTGGTGCTGCGGGCCGACATGTCCGGCCATGCCGTCACGGTCGGGCCGTCACGAGGGTTCGGCCGTGTCCTGTCCACCTGGGCGGGATACCCGGCCCCGGCCGTCGTCGGGGCGCTGCTGGTGCGCGCGGCCGGGACGGGCTGGTCCGCGCCGTTGCTGGGGCTGACCACCGCGGTGCTCGTCGTCTCCCTCGTCCGGGTGCGGTCGTTCTACACGGGCGTCGTGATGGTGCTCCTCACCGCAGGGACCGGGGCGCTGTGGTGGTGGGGCGCCCCCGAGCTGCGTGCCGCCGTGCTGCTGGGCGTCGGGTTCTTCCTGCTGGTCGGGGCCTGGCGGCACCTCGGCGCGCTGGTCACCAGCCCGGCCGCCGGCTCCGACTCGGCGGTCCTCGCCCGGCTCACCCCGGTCCCGGCGTGGTGCTGGGTGCTCACCTTCGCCGTCGTGCTCGGTCTTGCCACGTGGGTCATGGTCGGTCCGGTGCTCACCACCCTCGGCGTCGTGCCGGGAGGGTGACGATGGCCGGCTTCCTCTTCGTCACCTGGGACGGGGGTGGCACGTCGGGCCGGCGTCGGCCGTCTGCTCGTGAGTAGTTCGGCACACGTTTGGGTGGTGGTTAGCGGGCAGCGGGGCGCCGACGCGCTCAAGTCGTTGGGTGAAGGTGGTTGGCCGGGCCGAGGCAGTGGTGTTTCAGCGGAAGCGGGGTGCCGGGGACCGCCAGTCGATGCCTCAACCTTGACGTGACTTGCTCGGCGCGAAGGCTTCGATATGCGGACGGAGGTCCTGAATGTGGGCCCGGACCCGTTCGGCGAAGTGCGGGGCTTTGGCCGCTTCGAGCCGTTGACAGAGTTCGACGCTGCCACGCGTCTCCCAGAAGTACTTGATCTGGTGCAGCGTCACGGCGCGGACCGCGGCGGGTAATGAGTCATCGACTAGGACGAAGAACTCGTCGGCTGTGTAGACCTCGTACGGCAACTCATCCTCGACAACAGGAGGACGGAAGCCCTTGTCGTTGGTGAGGAGGATGTCGGCCCCGCAGAGTTCGGCGGCGGAATGTACGTGGGCGTCCTTCGGGTCCGGCCCATTGTAGGTGCCCGGCACCTCGTACCCGACTACCTCGCCATCCTGCAGGCTCAACACGATTCGCTCTCGGTAACGGGCGAGAGATTCCTTCGTGATACCGGGCTTACGTCGCTCCAGAGCGTCGAGCGTCTCGTCGAGGATCTCCTCGGTCCACTTGACGTCGAACATGGACGCCTGCGTCTCGAGGCGCAGCAGAAGTAGCCAATCACGAAGGGTGATGGAGGCCAGGACGTTAGCGTCGACCAGAACAATGTGAACGCCACGTGACCCAGCTGTCATGAAAGGGCAGGCTACCCGCCGGTACTCACACTGCAGGTCTGTTTCAGTCGAGCCCCAACTCCTCGTCCATCTGTCGCAGTGCCTCGAACGCGCGACGCTGCTCATCGAGACGACGGCGCTTCGCCGCGAGGACATCGTCCGTGCGTAGCCGGGTATGGCTGCCCACCTTGTGAGCGGGCACCTCACCTCGATCAACCATCTTCATCAGTGTGGGCCGCGAGATTCCGAGCATGCCCGCGGCCGCCGTCGTCGTTAGCTCGCTGGGCATCGTCTCGATGGTCACGGCCCCTCCCTTCGCTACGGTCTCGACGACGCGTGCGAGGAGCTGCGCAAGCTCGACCGGGACCGGTCGTGCATCGGCATGCTCTTCGCGGAGTTCCAACTCGGCTCGCTCACGGAGGAGGTCCTCAAATGCTCCTGCAACCTGCTCGGCCTGCTCGGTGACGAGATCGTCGGCGAGGAGGTGGTCACGGTTTGAACTCTTGAGCCGCATCGATCAGTTCTCATCTCTCAAGGCGCGTTAGCCAGTTGCCGCTTTGGTGTCAACCAACGTACGGGGTTGCACCTGTAAGTGCAATAGCGAATCTGAGGTGCGCAAGTGGCGCCTCGACTAGATCCAGCGACCACTGTTCACGACACGCTGGAGTGGCCGCGCCAGCGCGAGTCGTGTACCACCCCACACGATCGGAGCGGGTGACGGGAATCGAACCCGCGCCGTCAGCTTGGGAAGCTGAAGTTCTACCATTGAACTACACCCGCAGTGCGCCGAATCTCGGCAGCGCGCGGCCACTATACCCAACGCGTGCGGCGCCCAGCGAACCGCCCGTCCCGCCCATCGCTGCAACAGTCGCCGGGTGCTGCAGGCATGCCTGCAGCGGTCGGCGAGGGCTGCCGCAGTGGGTGCGGCCCCGCTACGCCGGCGGCCCCGGCGGCGATGGCAGGATGGGCGCGTGCTGCTCTCCGACCGTGACATCCGCGCCGAGATCGACTCCGGGCGTGTGCGGCTCGACCCGTACGAGCCGGAGATGATCCAGCCGGCCAGCCTGGACGTGCGGCTGGACCGCTACTTCCGGCTCTTCGACAACCACCGCTACCCGGTGATCGACCCGGCGCAGGACCAGCCCGACCTGACCCGGCTGGTCGACGCCGGCGCGGACGAACCGCTCGTGCTGCACCCCGGGGAGTTCGTCCTGGGCGCCACCTACGAGCAGGTCACGCTGCCCGACGACGTCGCCGCCCGCCTGGAGGGCAAGTCCTCACTCGGGCGGCTGGGCCTGCTGACCCACTCCACGGCCGGGTTCATCGACCCGGGCTTCACCGGCCACGTCACCCTCGAGCTGTCCAACACGGCGACCATGCCGATCATGCTGTGGCCCGGGATGAAGATCGGCCAGCTCTGCTTCTTCCGGCTCTCCTCCAGCGCCGAGCGGCCCTACGGCTCCGGCGCGACCGGCTCGCGGTACCAGGGCCAGCGCGGCCCGACCGCCTCCCGCTCCCACCTGAACTTCATCCGCACCCGTGTGACGTGAGCACGCCCCCGGACCAGGAGCCCGGGCGGCTCGACGCCGCCACCGCCGAGGCGCACCACCTCCTCGTGCTGGACGACCACGTCACGCCCGAGGACGTCGAGGCCCTGGCCGTCTCCCGCAGCGACACCGCCGCCCGGACCGGAACCTCGGACCTCCGGCTGCTGCCCGGTGTGCACCTGCTGGGCCCGTGGAGCCTCGGCGCCGACCTGCGCGACGCCTTCGACCTGCCCACCTGGGCCGGCCAGGCGTACCTGCTGCAGTGCCCCGTCCGGCGCGGCCGGCCGCTGCCGCCCGAGCTCAGCGGGGTCGACCCGGTGCTGGACGCCTTTCCCGACGGCGTGCCCGCCGGGATCGAGCAGGAGTCCATCGACCACCTACGGGCCGTGGCGCGCCGTGCGGGCGGTGCCCTGCGGCTCGCCGGCTCCGGCGCCGTCGTCGTCCTCGACCCCGAGTCCGCCACCGACCTGACCGTCCACGCCCCCGTCTGGCTCGATCCGGACGCCTGCCTCCAGGTCCTCCGCCGCGCGCTCCCCGCGGCCCGCTCCCCGCTTCCGGAGCTGCCCGACGGCGCGGCACCCGAGGCGATCGACGTCTACGGCCTCGTCACGGAGGTCGGGGCGGACCTCGTGGACGTGACCGTCGCCGGCAGCGACCACCCGCCCCTGGTGGTCCGCCGCGAGCCGTGGGCGGAGACCGGCGTGGTCAGCTACGCGGTGCGGTGGCGGCCGGCTCGCCCCGAGACGGCGTTCCTCGCCCGCCCGCCGCTCGTCGTGCGCCGGGCACGGGCCGCAGCCGCGGAGGTCATCGAGCGAGCGGCGGCCGCACTCCACGGCGCGGTGGGCGGCGCCGTGTGCGACGACGACGGATTCCTCGTCGACCCGGCTGACCTGCGCTGATGACGCCCTCTCGGCGAGACGCCGGCGGCGGGACCCGTTCACGGCTTGGTAAAATCGCCGCGTTCCCCCTCACCCGCCGCCGGTGCCCTGGGCACTGCCTTCCCTCCGGGCGGTGGCGGAGAGACGAACCGCAACCGAGCCCTGGAGCGGCCCGTGCTGCAGCTGCTGGCGATCCACCTGGTCGCGGCCCTTGTCGCGCCCTCGATCGTCGGTCGCCTCGGCCGCCGCGCCTTCCTGCTGCTCGCCGCGGTCCCCGCCTCTGCCGCCGTCTGGGCCGCGCTGCGGACACCGGAGGTGCTCGCCGGTGAGCACCCCACCCAGGCGGTGGCGTGGGTGCCCTCGCTCCAGCTGGAGCTGACCTTCCGGCTGGACACCCTGAGCTGGCTGATGACCCTGGTGGTCGGCGGCATCGGCGCCCTCGTGCTCGTCTCCTGCGCCGCCTACTTCTCCGCGAAGGCGTCCGCGCTGGGCCGCTTCGCCGGGCTCTTCGTCGCGTTCGCCGGGGCGATGCTCGGTCTGGTGCTCACGGACAACACCTTGCTGCTGTACGTGTTCTGGGAGCTGACCACCGTCTTCTCCTACCTGCTCGTCGCGCACTACCACGAGCGGCAGTCCGCCCGCCGCGCCGCGCAGCAGGCCATCGTGGTGACCACGCTCGGCGGCCTGGCGATGCTGGGTGGCCTCATCGTCCTCGGTGAGGTCGACGGCGGCTCGTACGGCATCCGGGAGCTGGTCGCGTCCGCCCAGGCCGGGACGCTCGGCGCGGCGGCCCCGGGAGCGCTCGTCCCCGTCGCCGTCGGTGCCGTCCTGCTCGGTGCGCTGACCAAGTCGGCGCTCGTGCCGTTCCACTTCTGGCTGCCGGCCGCCATGGCGGCGCCCACGCCGGTCAGCGCGTACCTGCACGCCGCCGCGATGGTGAAGGCGGGTGTCTACCTCGTGGCGCGGCTCGCCCCCGGGTTCGCGCGCGATCCCGCCGTCGAGCAGGTCTGGCAGGTCGCGGTGGTGGGCATCGGGCTGGTCACGCTGCTGGTCGGCGGGTACCGCGCCCTGCGCCAGCACGACCTCAAGCTCGTGCTCGCGTTCGGCACCGTCTCCCAGCTCGGCCTCATCACCGTGCTCGTCGGGCACGGCGAGCGCGCCGTCGCCCTCGCCGGCCTCGCGCTGCTGCTGGCTCACGCGCTGTTCAAGGCGTCCCTGTTCCTGCTCGTCGCGGTCATCGACTGGTCCGTCGGAACGCGCGACCTGCGCCGCCTCTCCGGTCTGGGGCGCAGCATGCCGGTCGCGGCGACCGCCGGCGCGCTGGCCGTCGCGTCGATGGTCGGGCTGCCGCCGGCCCTGGGCTACGTGGCGAAGGAGGCCGCGCTCGAGGCCCTCGTGCACGGCGGGACCACGACCGACGTCCTGACGCTCGTGGCGGTCGCGGTCGGATCCGTGCTCACCCTCGGCTACGGGCTCCGGTTCTGGTGGGGGGCGTTCTGGAGCAAGGACGGCGTGGTCGTGCCGACGGCGCAGCGCACGTCGCGGCTCATCATGGCCGCCCCGGTGATCCTCGCGGTGGTGGGCACGGCACTCGGGCTCCTGCCCGGCCGGCTGGAGTCACTGCTCGCCGGCCACGTGGACACCTATCCCGGAGAGGCCGGGCACCTGACGCTCTGGGGCGGGTTGGGGCTGCCCCTGCTCATCACGGTCGGTGTGCTGCTCCTCGGCGTCCTCCTCTTCGTAGCACGGGATCCGGTGGAGCGGTTCCAACGGCTCTTCCGCGACGTCGAGGGCACCGAGGGCCTGTACCGCAAGTCGCTGCGCGGACTCGACCTGCTCGCCGCGGACGTCACCGCCCTCACTCAGCGCGGCTCTCTTCCGGCCTACCTCTCCATCGTGCTCGTCACCGTGGTCGTCGTCGCGGCGGGCGCGGCAGCCGTCGGCGGTACGGCGTGGCCCGAGCGGCTGCGGCCCTGGGACTCCATCAGCCAGGCGGTGGTCGTGACCGTCGTGTGCGTGGCCGCCCTGCTCGTCACCCGCGCGCGACGGCGCCTCAAGGCCGTGCTGCTGCTCGGTGTCTGCGGCTATGGGATCGCCCTGCTGTTCGCCCTGCACGGGGCGCCCGACCTCGCCCTGACCCAGGTGCTGGTGGAGACCGTCACGCTCGTCGTCTTCGTCCTCGTCCTGCGCCGGCTGCCCGCCTACTTCTCCAACCGGCCCCTCGCGCGGTCCCGGTGGTGGCGTGCCATCCTCGGGCTCGTCGTCGGGACCACGGCCGCCCTGCTCGGCGTCATCGCCACCGGGTCCCGGGTGCACGAGAGCGTCGCCGTCCACTTCCCCGACGAGGCCTACCAGTACGGCTACGGCCGGAACATCGTCAACGTCACCCTCGTCGACATCCGCGCCTGGGACACCATGGGCGAGATCGCCGTCCTGCTGGTGGCGGCCACCGGGGTCGCATCCCTGGTCTTCCTCCGGATGCGGGTCGGTCGCATCGACCGCGCCGCCGACGTGCCGGGCGTGGGCGTCGCGGGCGGCTCGGACCTCGCCGCCCGCCTGCGCACCGGCGTGCTCCTCGAGCCCGCGCGGGACGTGCGGCGCCCGGGCCGGGACCGGACCTGGCTCTCGGCCGCCGGCGGCGTCGAGCCGCAGCGCCGGTCGGTGATCTTCGAGATCGGCACCCGGTTCGTGTTCCACACCCTCGGCGTCTTCTCGCTCTTCCTGCTCTTCTCCGGCCACAACGCACCCGGTGGCGGGTTCGCCGCGGGTCTCATCGCGGGGATCGCCCTGGTCGTGCGCTACCTCGCCGGCGGCCGGCACGAGCTCGGTGAGGCCGCTCCGCTGCACCCCGGGCTCCTGCTCGGCACCGGCCTGTTCCTGTCCGCGGGCGTCGGCGCCGTGCCGCTCTTCTTCGGCGGCACCGTCCTGCAGTCCGCCGTCGTCGACCTGCACCTGCCGATCTTCGGCGACGTGCACCTCGCCACCGCCCTGTTCTTCGACGTCGGCGTCTACCTGCTCGTCGTCGGCCTGGTCCTGGACATCCTGCGCTCGCTCGGCGCCGAGGTGGACCGGCAGGGCGAGCTCGAGGGCAAGCAGGCGCCGGACGTGTCCTTCGACCACCCGGCCGCGGTCCGCGAGGACGCGGTCGTGTCCGCGGGATCGGCGGCGGAGGAGGGGTCCCGATGAGCCCCGGCACATTCATCGACGTCTCGCCCAGCCTGGCCCTCGTGGTCCTCGCGGGCGTGCTGGTCGGCACCGGCGTCTACCTGCTGCTCGAGCGGTCCCTGACCCGGGTCGTCATCGGCATCGCGCTGCTGTCCAACGGCGTGAACGTGCTCGTCCTCATCGCGGGCGGACGTGCCGGCGGAGCCCCGATCATCGGTCAGACGGAGCCGGCCGAGATGTCGGACCCCCTGCCGCAGGCGATGATCCTCACCGCGATCGTCATCACGCTCGGACTGACGTCGTTCCTCCTGGCGATGGCGTACCGGTCCTGGCAGCTCAACGGGCACGACGAGGTCCAGGACGACCTCGAGGACCGCCGGATCGCCGAGCGTGCCGCGCGGGACGAGCTGTCGGAGCGGGCCACGGACGACGCCGGCACCACCCTGGCGGAGGACGCCGCCACCACCCGGGACGAGATGGAGACGGGCGAAGGCGAGCACGCCGACGAGGGACACCACCCGGCCGCGCTCGGGGCCCACGACCGGGAGGGGGAGCGATGACCTGGCTCGTCCCGCTCCCCGTCGTCCTGCCGCTCGTCGGCGCCGGCTTCGCCCTCGCCCTGGCCCGTTACCACCGGGTGCAGCGCGTGGTGTCCGTCGCGGTCCTCAGCGCGGTGCTCGCCGTCGCCGTCACGCTGCTCGTCCTGGTCCAGGACGGTCCGCTCGTGGTCGACGTCGGAGGCTGGGCAGCGCCCGTCGGCATCTCCCTCGTGGTCGACCGCCTC
This sequence comes from Georgenia alba, assembly GCF_042665525.1. NCBI lineage: Bacteria > Bacillati > Actinomycetota > Actinomycetes > Allobogoriellales > Allobogoriellaceae > Georgenia > Georgenia alba. The sequence continues at coordinate 67,528 of NZ_JBHTCQ010000001.1, read as the reverse complement.
AGCGCGCTCATGCTGGTGGTCTCCGTGTCCGTGACCCTGGCCGTCCTGCTCTACTCGCTGGCGCAGGGTCTCGCGGACGGCGACGACGGCGCCCCGCTCGCGGTCTTCCACCCGACCTTCCTCGTGCTCTCCGCCGGGGTGTCCAACGCGTTCGTCTCGGGCGACCTGTTCAACCTGTACGTCGGCTTCGAGGTCCTGCTCGGCGCCAGCTTCGTGCTCATCACGCTCGGCGGCACCCGCCCCCGCATCCGGGCCGGGACGATCTACGTCGTCGTCTCGCTCGTCAGCTCGATCATCTTCCTCGTGGCCATCGCGCTGGTCTACGCGGCCGCCGGCACCCTGAACCTCGCGCAGCTGGCGCTGCGGCTGCCGGAGATCGACCCGGGCACCCAGCTCGTGCTGCAGCTCATCCTGCTCGTCGCGTTCGGCATCAAGGCTGCCGTCTTCCCGCTGTCCGCGTGGCTGCCGGACTCCTACCCGACGGCGCCAGCTCCCGTCACGGCGGTCTTCGCCGGCCTGCTCACCAAGGTCGGTGTCTACGCGATCATCCGCACCCAGGTGCTGCTCTTCCCGGACGGCCGCCTCGACGGCCTGCTCATGGTGGTCGCGCTCGCGACGATGGTGATCGGCATCATGGGCGCCGTCGCGCAGGACGACATCAAGCGTCTGCTGTCCTTCACCCTCGTCAGCCACATCGGCTTCATGGTGTGGGGGGTCGCCACCGCCACCGCGGCCGGCCTGTCCGCCGCGATCTTCTACGTCGTCCACCACATCACCGTGCAGACGGCGCTGTTCCTCGTCGCCGGCCTCGTCGAGCGCCGCGGCGGCACCACGTCCCTGGTCCGGCTCGGTTCGCTGGCCCGGCTCTCCCCGCTGCTCGCCGTGCTGTTCTTCGTCCCCGCGATGAACCTCGCCGGCATCCCGCCCCTGACCGGGTTCCTCGGGAAGGCGGGCCTGATGGAGGCCGCCGCGGCGAGCGGCGGCGGCCTGTCCTACGCGCTCATCGTCGGCAGCATCATCACCTCGCTGCTGACCCTCTACGCGATCACCAAGGCCTGGAACATGGCCTTCTGGCAGGAGGCGCCCGAGGAGCTGCCGCAGACCCGCACGCCCCGCGGGATGGTCGGGCCCGCGGGCGCGCTGGTGGCCCTCTCGCTGGGGCTGACCGTCCTCGCCGGCAGCCTGTACGGCTACACCGACGCCGCGGCCGAGAACCTGCGGGCCCGGACGCCGTACATCTTCTCCGTGCTCCCGGACGGGGGACGGGGGACGGGGGTCTCGCCGGACGTCACCCAGGAGGGTGACCGCGGCACACCGGAGGGGGAGGGATGAGCGACGACCGCGCCGTCGGCGAGCACCAGCCGCGCCGCCACCGCCCGAGGGTCTCGTGGGGCATGCTGGCGTGGCTGACCGCGGTCTGGGTGCTGCTGTGGGGCGACCTCACGGTGGCGAACGTGGTCGCCGGGTTCGGCGTCGCGCTGTTCGTCACCACTGTGACGCCGCTGCCCCGGGTGTCCTTCGAGGGCAAGGTCCGGCCGTGGGGTGTGGTGCGCCTGCTCGCCCGGTTCCTCGCCGACGTCAGCGTCGCCTCCGTGCAGGTCGCCGCGACGGCACTGGGGAGGCAGACTCCCTCGGGCGCCGTCATCCGGGTGCGGCTCCGGTCGCACTCCGACGTCTTCCTCGCCGCCACCTCGGGGTTCACCTCTCTGGTGCCCGGCTCGATCGTCGTCGAGGCGCACCGGCTGACCGGGACGCTGTACGTGCACGTCTTCGACATCGAGATGCACGGCGGCCTCGACGGCGCCCGCCAGATCGTGCTCGCGCAGGAGGAACGCGTCCTGCGGGCCTTCGCCTCCGACGATCAGCTCCGCGACGCCGGCTACGTGCCCGGGTCCTCCCCGCGTGCCGGACGTCTCGCCCCTGCACCGGCCGAGGGAGGTGAGCCGGCATGAGCGTCGGGTCCGTCGTCGACGCCGTGCTCGTGGTCTGCCTCGTGCTGCTGGCCGGGGCCGTGCTGCTGGCGCTCTTCCGGATGGAGAAGGGGCCGACCATGTTCGACCGGGCGGTCTCCCTGGACGTCGTCACCATCGTCGTGCTGGGGGCGGCGGGCCTGATGACCGCGCTGGCGGACCGGTCCGACCTCGTGCCGTTGCTCGCCGTGCTCGCCGTGGTGGGCTTCACGGGCTCGGTGGCGCTCGCCCGGTTCGCGGCCGCCGAGACGCCGGAGGAGGCCCGGATCCTGAGTACCGAGGAGCTCCGGGCGGCCGCGGCCGAGGAGGTCGAGGACGACGCCGCCGCCCCGGTGCACGACCCCGACGCCGCGGCGGAGCCGGGCGCCGAGACCGGCCCCGGGCCGCAGGGCGCGGATGGGGAGGAGCGATGACCTGGACCGACGTCGCCGACCTCGCGGGTGCCGTGCTGATGCTCCTCGGCTCCCTGCTCGCCCTCGTCGCCGCGATCGGCCTGGTCCGCTTCCCGGACCTGCTGACACGCATGCACGCGGCGACGAAGCCCCAGACGCTCGGCCTGATGCTGCTCATGGGCGGCCTGGCGCTGAGCGTGCGCGAGGCGTTCGTCGTGTGGACGCTGCTGCTGGTGGTCGCGTGCCAGCTCGTCACGGCGCCGATCTCGGCGCACATGGTCGGACGCGCCGGCTACCGCACCCGCCGGATCGAGTCGGACCAGCTCGTCGTGGACCAGCTCACCGACGACCTCGAGAAGGCCGCGAAGCTCTCCGACGAGGAGGTGGCGCGCCGCCTCGGCGCCCGCCGCCCACGCCCCTAGCCCTCGCGGTGTGACGTCACCGGCCGGGTCGGGGGCGGACGCGGACCGACGTCGCGCTCGGCGGGCTTGTCCGGCATGATCGGACGGGTCCCGCAGGATTGCCTCACAGGTCGAGGGAGATGGCATGGACATCGGTTGGAAGCTCGTCAGCGCCGTGGCCACGCTCGGCGCCACCGTGGTGACGACGAAGGCGATCACAGTGGGATGGCGTGCGGTCACCGGCCACGAGCCGCCGGTCGACGAGGACGACCCCGAGGTCGAGTGGTGGGAGGTCATCGCCTTCACCGTGGTCTCCGGTGCCCTGCTCGGCGTCGCCCGGCACCTGGCACTGCGGGGCGCCACGAAGTGGTACGGCGGTCCCAAGGACAAGCGCGTCGAAGAGGTCTGACCGGCTTCGGCGCTCGCGCCCGGCGCCGGCCACACCGGTCACCGGGCGGACGCATTCCGTTCACCCGGTGGACCTAGCGTCCCCGCTGTGAGCGACTGGTCGGCGCGCAGCCTGGCCCGGAGACTCGGCGAGGAGTTCGCCGGCCTGCCGGCGGGTACGCGCGTCGCGAGCGAGCACGAGCTCATGCGGCGCTTCGGGGTCTCCCGGTCGCTGGTGCGCGCGGCGCTGGACGAGCTCGTCACCCGGTTCCTGCTCCGCCGGGTCCAGGGTGCCGGGACCTTCCTCAACAACCGGATCGACTACGTCATCTCCTCCCGCAACCCGCCCTCGCTCCACCAGACGGTCGCCGCCGCAGGCAGCGAGGCCCGGACGTTCCTCGTCGACGTCACGCAGATGCCGGTGCCCGACGTCGTCGCCACGGCCCTCGAGTGCGACCCCGGGACGCCGCTGAACCGTCTGCTGCGGGTCGGCTACGTCGACGACCTCATCGCCAACAGCATCGAGGAGTGGCTCGCCCCCGAGGTCCTGGAGCACGTCGACGTCTCGCTGCGCGCCGTCGAGTCCCTCAACGAGGTGCTGCGCATGGGCCGGTACCAGCCGGTCCGGGCGTGGAGCCGGGCTGCGCCCGACTTCCCGCCCGAGGACGTCGAGGAGCGCCTCGAGCTCGAGCGGGCGGTCCCCGTCTGGACGATCGAGACCGTCACCCGCGACGCCCGCACCGGGCGCGCCCTGCTCTACTCCCGGTCCTGGATGCGGCAGGACGTCATCCGCCTCGTCTTCGAGTTCGACAACCCCGACCTGGCGTACCCCGGCTGAGACCGCACGACCCGGCGCGACTTGTCCCGCAAGTTCGACGAGAGTTCACCGCCCCGCCCTCACGTGTTGCGTGACCCGTGGACGGCAGGTCAGGCACGCACGTGAGCCTGGTCGGGACGCCCGGCCCTCCCGGGCCCGACCAGAGGAAGAGAGCGATGACCCGACCTGCCCGACGCCCCGTTGCCGCGCTCGCGGCCGCGGCAGCGTCCGCCCTGCTGCTCGCCGCGTGCGGCTCCTCCGCCGCGGAGGACGCCGACGGCGGAGCCGGTGCCGGCGCGGCCGCCGGCGGCGGAGACGCAAGCTCCGAGGCCGGCGAGACACCCGAGACGCTGGTGTTCGCCTCCATCCCGAGCGAGAACGCCTCGAGCATCACCGAGGACTACGGCCACGTCATGGATGTCATCGAGCAGGAGACGGGCATCCCCGTGGAGCAGCAGGAGGCCACTGACTACGCCGCCGTCATCGAGGCCCTGCGCGCCGGCCAGGTCCACGTGGCGGCGCTCGGACCGTTCTCCTACGTCACCGCCAAGGACGGCGACGCCGGCGTCGAGCTGCTCGGGGCGGTGGTGGACTCCGCCGACGAGGACCCGGGCTACCGGTCCTACGGGATCGTGCCCGCCGGCAGCGACATCACCGACCTCGCCGGGTTCGAGGGGCAGCGGGTCTGCTTCGTGGACCCGACGTCGACCTCCGGCTATCTCTACCCGTCGGCCGGGCTGATGGAGAACGACATCGACCCCGAGAACGACGTCGAGCCCGTGCTCGCGGGTGGCCACGACGCCTCGGCCCTCTCGGTCGCGGACGGTACCTGCGACGCCGGTTTCGCCTACGACACGATGGTCACCCAGGAGCTCGTCGAGTCGGGCCAGCTCCAGGAGGGCGACCTCGAGGTGGTCTGGGAGTCCGAGGTGATCCCCGGCAGCCCCACCGTGATGAGCGACCGGCTGCCGCAGGAGCTCCGGGACCAGCTCAGCACCCTCTTCGCCGAGGACATGAACGTGCCGTGGATGGTGGAGAACGGCTACTGCGAGTCCGAGGACGACTGCGTGATGCCGGAGTCCCACACCTACGGGTACGTCCCGGTCGAGGACAGCCTGTACGACGGCATCCGCGAGGTCTGCGACATCACCCGTTCACCGTCCTGCGTGGAGTGAGGAGCCTTCCGATGAGCGCAGCTGCCGCACTCGCGGACACCGAGACCGTCATCCGCCTGGAGAACGTCACCAAGCGCTTCGGCGCCGTCACCGCGCTGGACGACGTGACCATGGACGTCGCACCCCGGCGCATGAACGTGCTGCTCGGCCTGTCCGGGTCCGGGAAGTCCACCCTGCTGCGGCACGTCAACGGGCTGCACCGCCCGACGTCCGGCCGCATCTCGACCCTCGGGGTCGAGGTCCACGACGCGTCCGCGCGGACGCTGCGGGAGCTGCGGTGCCGGGTCGGGATGATCTTCCAGCACTTCCACCTCGTCGGGCCGATGTCCGTCCTCGAGAACGTCTGCACCGGGAAGCTCGGCTCGCTGCGCGGGCCCCGGTTCGGCCTGTTCAGCTACCCGCGGGCGGTGCGGGAGGCGGCGATGGCTGAGCTCGCCAGCGTCGGCCTGGCCGACAAGGCCTTCCAGCGGGCGGACACGCTCTCCGGCGGGCAGCAGCAGCGCGTCGCCATCGCGCGGGCACTGATCCAGCACCCGACCGTGCTGCTCGCCGACGAGCCCGTCGCGTCGCTGGACCCGGTGTCCTCCGCCGGCGTCATGGAGCTGCTGGCCGCCATCAGCCAGGAGCGTGACCTGACCGTGCTGTGCAGCCTCCACCAGGTGGACCTGGCTCTCGACGTCGCCGACCGGGTCGTCGGCCTCAACGACGGCAGGGTGGTGCTCGACCGGGACGCGGCGGGCATGAGCCGATCGGACGCGCTGGAGGTCTACGCCTCCGCGCCCGCGGCACCGGAGCCCGTCAGGCCGGCCGTGGCCGCCCGGACGGCGCGGCGGGTGCCGCGGCTGGCGCGCGCCGGGAGCTGACCATCAGCGCGCTCACCGCTCCGGCAGGACGCGCGGCCCGTCCCACGGCGCTCGCCGTCCCGCGGCGCCCCCGGCCCCGCGTGCGGTCCGCCGGCGCCGTCGTGGTGCTGCTCGGCGTGCTCGCGGCGGCCGTGTGGTCGGTCATCGACCTGCGGATCAACCTCGCGACCATGGTCGACAGCGTCGACAACGCGACGGCGTTCCTCGCGCGTGTGGTCCCGCTCGACTTCCCGCCGCTGGGCGAGCTCGTCGCGATGACCGCGCAGACGCTGGCGATCGTCGTCGTCGCGACCGCCCTGGCCGTCGTGCTGTCCACGCCGGCGGCCATCTTCGCCGCCGCGAACACCACGACGGGCCCACTCGCCCGCGGCGCCGCCCGCTCCCTCATCGTGCTCAGCCGCGCCATCCCCGACGTCATCTTCGCGATCGTCCTCTTCCGGTTCCTCGGGCTCGGGGCGCTGCCCGGGATCCTGGCCCTGGCGTTCCACTCCGTCGGCATGATCGGCAAGCTCTACGCGGACGCGATCGAGCAGGTCGACGCCGGACCGCCCGAGGCCATCACCGCCGCAGGCGGGCGGCGCTGGCAGTGGATCACCGGTGCCGTCCTGCCCCAGGTCATGCCGCAGGTCGTGGCCACCGCCCTGCACCGGTTCGACATCAACCTGCGAACGGCGGTGCTGCTCGGCTACGTGGGCGTCGGCGGCATCGGCATGGAGATCGCGAACGCGCTGCGCACGATGAACTACCAGCGCGGCATGGCGCTCGCCCTCGTCGTGCTCGTCGTGTGCGTCCTGCTCGAGCTGCTCTCCGGGGCGATCCGGGCCCGTCTGGCACCCGGCGCGGGGGACCGCGGCGGCTGGCTCGGCCGCCTCACCGACGCCTGGGTGCACGCCCCGCGGGAGACGCACCGGCCGCAGCGGCGCCGCGACGGCCGCGTCCGCGTCACCCCGCCCTGGGACGCCGAGCGGATCCGCCGCCTGGCCGGCGTGCTCGTCACCGTCGCGGTCCTCGCGGCCGCGACGGTCGGCAGCGGCATCGACGTGGCCGCGCTCGGCGAGAACCTGGCCGGCCTACCCGCCGCCGTCGGGCTGTTCTGGCCCCCGGAGACGGGCGGCATCCTGCCCACCCTGCTCGAGGCGCTGCTCATCACCGTGCAGATCGGCCTCGCCGCGACCTTGCTCGGCATGGTCCTGGCGCTGCCGATCGGTGTGCTGGCGGCGCGGAACGTCGCCCCCCACCCGCGGGTGGCGACCGCGCTGCGGACGGTGATCGTCACGGTGCGGGCCTTCCCCGAGCTCATCATCGCGATCGTGCTCATCGTCATCACCGGCCTCGGGCCCGTCCCCGGCGCGCTGGCGCTGGGCATCGGCTCCGTCGGGTTGCTCGGCAAGCTCGTCGCGGACTCCGTCGAGGAGACCGACGTGCGGGTCCAGGACGCGCTGCGCGCGGCCGGCGCCACCCGCAGCCAGGTGTTCTTCGGGGCGACGCTGCGGCAGGCACTCCCGGCGTTCGTCGCGCACGTGCTGTACCAGCTCGACGTCAACATCCGCTCGGCGACCCTGCTCGGGATCGTCGGCGCGGGCGGCATCGGCTTCTACCTGCTCAACGCCGCCCGCGTGCAGGAGTTCGGGGTCGTGACCACCATCGTGCTGCTGGTCCTCGCGGTCGTGCTGAGCGTCGAGGCGATCGCGGTGTGGGCCCGTCGGGTGGTCCGCTGAGATGGCCGCGCCGAACAAGTCACGCGCGGTTTACCCGGACGTTCACCCCCGGTCCACGCTCCCGCGCCGAACGGGTCACCTTCGCTCGTCAGGGTGGTTGGCATGAGCACACGAGCCGATCACCTCACCCGGGAGGAGCGGACCGAGCTGCTGGCGCGGGCCGAGGCGGGCGCCGTCGTCGCGATCGCCGACCGGGTGACGGCAGGCGCCGGCCGGGACGCCGTCCAGGTCACCCGCACCCCGCAGGTGGGCACCGTCGTCGCCCAGGTCCGGGAGCCGCTCTCCCGCCACCGGTTCATCCTCGCCGACGTCCTGACCACCCAGGCAGAGGTCAGCCTCGACGGCCACCTCGGGTGGGCGCTGCGCATGGGGGAGGACCGTCAGGCCGCCCTCGCACAGGCGATCTGTGACGCCGAGGCCGAGCGCGGCGGGCCGCAGTGCGCGGCGATCGAGGACCTGGCGCGCCGCACCCGAGCACACCTCGCCGAGGCGCGCGCCGCGGAGTGGGCACGGCTCGTGCCGACCATCGTCGAGTTCGAGGAGGTCCCGTGACCACCACCGTCTCCGCCGCCCCCGCCACCCGGACGCTCGCGGCGTTCACGCCGGCGCAGGCCCAGCGGACCTACCGCGCCGCCCTGGAGGCCATGGCCCGGCCCGGTGACGTCCAGCACCTGCCGGACGTGGAGGCCCTCGAGGGCCGGCCCGCCGCGGCGGCCCTCCTGCTCGCGCTCGCGGACCTCATGTCACCGGTGGCCGGGCTGGACGACGCCGACGCCGCCCTGACGGCCGAGGTCGCCCGGATCACCGGCGCCCCGCTGGTGCCGCTCGCCCAGGCCCGCATGGTCCTGTCCACCCGGCCACCGGCACCGCGCCGGCTGCTCGAGCTGCCCCCCGGGTCCGCCTGGCTGCCCGAGCACGGCGCCCTGCTCGCGCAGCAGGTCACCGCGCTCGGCGAGCGGGCCACGGACGGCCCGTGCCTGCTGCTGTCCGGCCCCGGGGTCGACGGCGTCCGCGAGCTGCGCGTCGACGGCCTCACCGCGGAAGCCCTCGCCGACCGCGACGAGCGCTGCCGCGACTTCCCCGCCGGCGTCGACCTGGTGCTGGTGGCACCGGACGGCGCCGTCGCCGCCCTGCCCCGGACCACTCGGATCGAGGTGACGTCATGACGTACGCCGGAGGCAATCGCGGCGGGACCGCCGCGATCCTGGCCGCGGAGGCGCTGCGCGCCCGGCGGCTGTCGGAGCAGTCGACCGACGGCACCGCGGTCGACGTCGAGGCCGTCCGTGCCGCGTTCCCGCACATCCTCGACCGGATCATGGGGGAGGGCGGGCTCTGGGACGAGCAGCTCGCCGCCGCCGCCTTCATCCAGGGCGGCGGGGACACCGCGGAGGCGGTCCACCTGCTGCGGGCGCACCGCTCCACGCTCACCCGGTTCGCGTTCAGCCGCCCGATCGACCCCGACGAGACGGTCCTCGACCGGCGCATCAGCTCGGCGCACCGCAAGCCGGACGGGCCGCAGCTGCTCGGCGAGACGGTGGACTACTCGCCCCGCCTCGTGCGTCGGCCGGGCCACGGGGACCCGCTGCCGCCCACGGACGAGATTCTCGAGGTCATGGCGCAGGCCGAGGCCGGCGAGAACGGCGCAGCGACGGCCCATCCGGACGAGACGCCACGTCGCTACACCCGGTACCTCGCCGCGAACGACCTCCTGCTGGACCGGACCGACCCCACAGACCCCGAGCCGTACGACCTCGCCCTGGAGCCGGTGCGGCTGCCGGCGCCGCGGTCCGCGCTGCTGTCCGCGATGGCGATCGCCGAGACGGGCGCGCTGGTGAACATCTGGTACCGGTCGGTTCTCGGGCCGGACGGCTACTCCGACGAGTCGGTCACCCTCGGCGAGGTCCGCCACGGCCACGTCCCGGTCTCCGTCGAGCACCCCTACACGGGCAACCCGGTGACCATCGGAGACCTGCGGATCACCGAGTGCGAGGCGATCGACCATCTGAACGAGCGCGGCGAGGACCCGTCCCGGTTCACCGCCGGCTACGGCCTCGCGCTCGGTCACAACGAGCGCAAGGCCATCGCGATGGCGAACGTCGACAGCGCGCTCACCCGGTACCGGGAGACGGCCGAGGGCGCCGCGCTCCAGCAGGTGGTCATGCTCACCACCGACGGGCTGGCCGCCAACGGCTTCCTGGAGCACCTGAAGATGCCGCACTACGTGACGTTCCGCTCGATGATCGAACGGGCGCTCGCGGCCGCCGACGAGCACGAGCGAGGGACGAGCGGAGTGCGAGGAGACGGCCAGTCAGGCCCGGCCGCCGACGAGCACGAGCGAGGGACGAGCGGAGTGCGAGGAGACGGCCAGTCAGGCCCGGCCGCCGACGAGCACGAGCGAGGGACGAGCGGAGTGCGAGGAAGCGCCGCATCAGGCACAGCCGCAAGGGCCGAGCAGAGCGAGCCGGCCGAGCAGGCCCAGCCCGAGGAGGCGAACGTATGAGCACCGCCGCCCTGATCGACGAGATCGACGCCGCCACGGAGGGCCGCGACCGTCCCGCTGTCCTCGACGAGCAGGGCAAGCGCGAGGTCCGCCGCGCCACTCTCACCGCCGTGGCCGTCCCCGGCTACCAGGTGCCTTTCGGATCCCGCGAGATGCCTGTCGCCCGCGGCTGGGGCTCCGGCGGCCTGCAGGTGACTCTCGCCGTCGGTGGTCCCGACGACGTCGTCAAGGTCATCGACCAGGGCGACGAGGAGTCCGTCAACGCGGTCAACCTGCGCCGCCTGATCCGCGGCACCCTCGGCTGCGGCGGCACCGCCGACACCCGGGACGCCACCATCGTGCAGTCCCGGCACCGCATCCCGGAGGACCGGATGCGAACCGGGCAGACCCTGGTCCTGCAGGTCCCGGTCTCCGAACCGCTGCGCGGCATCGAGAAGTCCGTGACCGAGTGCCGCCGGATGCACGCCGAGGCCGACTACTCCCGCATGTGGGTCGGCATGTACGAGGACCTCGTCACCGGCGGCGTCATCAACCAGGGCGCCGGGTACCCCGTCATGGTCGAGGGTCGCTACCTCATGGCCCCCAGCCCCATCCCGCGGTGGGACGTCCCGCGGCTCGGCGGGGACCAGCTGACCATCCTGTGCCACGGCCGCGACAAGAAGGTCTACGCGGTCCCGCCCCACACCACGGTCGAGCCGGTCACCTTCGACGACGTCCCGTTCGAGGTCGAGCGCACCCCGGGATCGGCCTGCGGCCTGTGCGGCTCGGCGGACACCTACCTCGTGCAGACCTCGGACGGGAAGTTCCTGTGCTCCGACGTCGAGTGGTGCGCCCGCGTCCGGTCCGGTGACGTCGACCCCGCGGACCACGCCGAGCTCGCCCCGACCCGCTACTACCCCGACCCGACCCAGCGGGTGCGCGCCCGGGCCGAGGACTTCGTGTCCGACCCGGGGCTGCTCGCGGGTCACGCGCTCACCGACGGTTCCACGCGGACCGCCACCGCGCCGGGGGAGGAGTGGGCGCTGAAGGTCACCGACCTGGGCAAGACCTACGGGGCGCGACGCGGCTCGACCGGTGTCGTCGCCGCGACCGGGGTGAGCTTCGACGTCGCCCCGGCCGAGGCCCTCGGGATCATCGGCGAGTCCGGCTCGGGGAAGTCCACCGTGATGCGCTGCATCATCGGCGACGAGGAGGCCACCACCGGGGACGTGCGCCTCGGCGGCTACGACGAGGGCCGCAGCAACGTCCTCGACCTCTCCCTGTCCCGGCGCCGAGCGCTGCGCGTGGGGCTGCTGTCGGTCGTCTACCAGGACCCGGCGGCGGGCCTGGACCTGCGGATCTCCGCCGGCGGCAACATCGCCGACCGGCTCACCGCGGCGGGCTGGCGGTCCTACCACGACATCCGCCGCCGGGCCGCCGCCCTGCTGGACCGCGTCGAGGTCCCGCTGAACAGGATGGACGACGTCGTCGGGCAGTTCTCCGGCGGCATGCGCCAACGCGTCCAGATCGCCAAGGCGCTGGCGACCGACCCGGACGTGCTGCTCCTCGACGAGCCCACCACCGGCCTGGACGCCTCGGTGGCCGCGGGCGTCCTGGACCTGCTGCGAGAGCTGCTCGCGGAGCGCAGCATCGCCGTGGTCGTGGTCAGCCACGACTTCGGCGTCATCCGCACGCTCACGGACCGGGCGGTGGTCATGCACCGGGGCCGGGTCATCGAGCAGGGCCTGACCGACCAGCTCTTCGCCGACCCGCACGAGGCGTACACCCAGCGCCTCGTCGCCGCAGCCCGCGGGTGAGCGACGTGACCACCGAGGGAGCGACCATGACAGACAGCGGCGGACCGATCCTCTCGGTGCGTGACCTACGGAAGACCTTCACCATGCACGCGGTGTCCGGCCGGACGGTGACCTCGCTCGACGGCGTCTCGCTCGACGTCGGTACCGGCGAGCACGTCGCCGTCGCGGGTGCCTCCGGTGCCGGGAAGTCCAGCCTGCTGCGCTGCGTCTACCGCAACTATCTGCCGGACGCCGGCACCGTGACGCTGGCTCTGGAGGACCGGGCCGTCGAGCTGACCGCCCTGCCGGACCGGCAGATGGCGCGGCTGCGCGGCCGGGAGCTGGGCTACGTCTCGCAGTTCCTCGCCGCCCCGCCGCGCACCGGACCGCTGCAGCACGTGGCCGCCGCGGCCCGGCGGCGCGGCCTCGCCCCGCCCGAGGCCCGCGAGGCGGCCGTCGCCGCGCTGCGCCGCCTCGGGATCGACGAGCCGCTGTGGGAGATCGACTGCAGCGTCCTGTCCGGCGGTGAGCGGCAGCGGGTCAACCTGGCCGCCGGGGTGGTCAGCCCGCCCCGGCTGCTGCTCCTGGACGAGCCGGTCTCGGCGCTCGACCCGGCGAACCGTGAGCGGGCACTGGAGCTCATCGAGGACCTTGCCGGGGTCAGCGTGCTCGCCGTCTACCACGACATGCAGATCATCCGTCGGCTGGCCGGCCGCGCCGTCGTCATGGACGCCGGGCGGGTGGTCGCCGAGGGCACGCCCGAGACGATCCTCGCCCAGCACCACGCCGCCCTCGAAGAAGTCGCCTAGGAGCACCGCATGAGCACGCAGCTCACCGCCGACCGGCCCGCCACCTCCACCGCCCAGCCGTGGGCGCTCGGCGCGCCGCGGCCCAGCTACCAGCTGCGCAACGTCCGAGCCGTGCTGCCGGACCGCATCCTCGAGAACGCGACCCTCACCGTGCGGGACGGCCGGATCCAGGACGTCACCGCCGGCGGCGGCTCGGCGGTGGGAGCCCCGGGCGCCGGTCCGGTGGTCGACGGCCAGAACCTGCTGCTCGTCCCCGGCTTCGTGGACGTGCACAGCGACGCGCTCGAGAACGAGCGGACACCGCGCCCCGGTGCGGAGGTGCCCATCGAGTTCGCCCTGGCCTCGTTCGAGGGACGTGTGGCCGGCGCCGGGACGACGACGATGTTCCACGGCGCCGCGTTCCAGCACAAGAACACCCGCGGGGTGCCGCGCAGCGCGGAGCGCGCCCTGGACGTGTGCCGCGTCGCCGACACCACACCCTCCTACCGCGTCGACCACCGCGTGCTGCACCGGCTCGACGTGCTGTCCGCCGACGGCGCCGAGGTCCTCCGGCGCCGCGTCTCGGGCCTGGAGGACGGCGCACCAGCGCCCCTGGTCTCCCACGAGGACCACACGCCCGGCCAGGGGCAGTACGCCGACCCGGCCGGGCTGCGCCGGTTCATGATCGAGCGGGACGGACTGACCGGTGAGGAGGCGGACGCCCGCATCGCGCAGCGGGTGGAGGAGGCCGCCGACCTCGCCGCCGTGCGGGAGGCCAACCTGGCGTGGCTGTCCGACCTCGCCACCGCCGGCCGTGTCCGGCTCATGGGCCACGACCCGGACTCCCCGGAGGAGATCGACGCGCTCGTCGCACGCGGCGGCGCCGTCGCCGAGTTCCCGACCACCGTGCCCGCAGCACGCCGTGCCCGGGAACGTGACCTCGTCGTCGTCGCCGGCGCGCCGAACGTGCTGCGCGGCGGGTCCCACTCGGGGAACGTCTCGGCCCGTGAGCTGGTCTCGCTCGGCCTGGTGGACGCCCTTGCGTCGGACTACCTCCCGACGGCGCTGCTGGCCTCCGCGGCCCTCCTCGCCGCGGAGCGGGTCGTCGACCTGCCCCGCGCCGTCGGGCTCATCACCTCCGGCCCGGCCCGCGTGGCCGGGCTGCCGGACCGCGGCGTCATCGCGGCGGGGATGCGGGCAGATCTCGCGCTCGTCGACGACGGCCGGGGCACATGGCCCTACGCCGTCGCCACGCTGCGCGCCGAGGCGGTGTCGTGAGCGACACTGGCCCGGTGACCACCGAGCAGCGATCGGCAGCCGGCGGCCGGGTGCCCTTCCGGGCGCCGGAGCCGCGCGTGCCGGACACCGTCTCCGACGTGCTCGCTGACGCCTGCCGTGCCGCCGTCACCGGCGTGAACCGCGCGTGGGACACCTGGGACCGGGCCGGCCTGGTGCAGACGGTGCGCACCGGCGCCGACGGCACGCCGACGTACCGGATCGACGAGATCGTCGAGGACGCCATCGCCGCGACCGCCGCGGCGCACGGGGTCAACCTGCTCAGCGAGGAGCTCGGCCTGGTCGACCGCGGCAGCGGCGTCACGATGGTCGTCGACCCGCTCGACGGCTCCGCCAACGCCGCCGCCGGTGTCCCGCTGTCGTGCTTCTCCGGAGCGCTATACGTGGACGGCGAGCTCGCCGAGGGTCTCATCTGCTGGCTCGAGCAGGGCCACTGCGTCGCCGCCCGGGCCGGTGAACCGGTGCCGTACCGCACCTCGGGCGCCACGGCGCTGACCGGGGCCGCGGTCAGCATGCTGCGACCCAAGCGGCACGCCGGCGGGGACTCCACCGACGCGTGGCTGCGGGTCGCCGGCCGTGCCGAGCGGGTCCGGATCCTCTCCTCCAGCTGCCTGGAGTCGCTCCTGGTCGCCGAGGGCAGCATCGACGCCTTCGCCGACCCGGGCTCGCGCACCCACCGGCTCGTGGACCTCGCCGCCGCGGCGCTCATCGTGCCGGCCGCCGGGGGCGCCGTCGTCGACGTCCACGGCAGCCCGCTCGAGCTGGACACCGACCTCACCCGCCGCTGGTCCGGCGTCGTCGCCGCCACGCCACAGCTCGCCGAGGAGCTGGTGGAGGCCATCGCCTCGTCGCCGCGGTGACGGACTGAGAGCGGATCTCTTCACTGGGGCTCGCCCGGTGCTAGGGTCACGAGCGACGACAGGGGAGCGCCACGGGCGCTGAGAGTGCGGAGCACCGCAGACCCTCGAACCTGCACCGGTTAGCACCGGCGAAGGGAGTCGGGACGTCTCTCCCTGCGAGCCCGCTCGCAGGCCCTCCTGCACGACGGGAGGACGACCATGCGCACCACGACGCGCACCAGGACACACACCAGGACACGGTGCGCGGCAAACGCTGCCACGGCCGTCATCGCCACCGCGGCGCTCACGGCCTGCACCCTCACCGGAGGCTCGGACGACGACGCCGGCCCGGGCGGCGGTGACGGCGCGGCCGGCGGCACCGTCACGGTCGTCACCCACGACTCCTTCGCCCTGAGCGAGGACCTGCTGACCGCCTTCGAGGAGGACACCGGCTACACCCTCGAGACCCTCGCGCCGGGAGACGCCGGCGCGCTCGTCAACCAGCTCGTTCTCACCGCGGACGCCCCTCTCGGTGACGTGGTGTACGGCATCGACAACGCCTACGCGACGCGTGCCGTCGACGCCGGCGTCCTCGACCCCTACACGCCCGACGGGCAGCCGGCCTCCGCGGACGCGGTCGACCTCGGCGAGGAGCTCACCCCGGTGGACAAGGGGGACGTGTGCCTCAACGTCGACCACCGGTGGTTCGCCGAGCACGACCTCGCCGAGCCGACCACCCTCGAGGACCTGACCGACCCTGCCTACCGCGACCTGACCGTCGTGACCGACCCGGCGGCCTCCTCGCCCGGGCTGTCGTTCCTCCTGGCCACCGTCGGTGCGTTCGGCGAGGACGGCTGGCAGGACTACTGGCGCGACCTCACCGCGAACGGGCTGGCGGTGTCCGACTCCTGGTCTGACGCCTACTACGTCGACTTCTCCGGCTCCGAGGGCGCCGGGCCCCGGCCCATCGTCCTGTCCTATGCCTCCTCGCCCGCCGCGGAGGTGCCCGACGGGGGCGGCGAGCCTCGCACCGGGGCGCTGCTGGAGACCTGCTACCGGCAGGTGGAGCACGCCGGCGTCCTGGCCGGCGCGCAGAACGTCGACGGAGCCCGCGCCTTCGTCGACTTCCTGCTCTCGCCCGAGGTCCAGGCGGACATCCCGGGCCAGATGTACATGTACCCGGTTGACGACTCGGTGGACCTGCCCGAGGCCTGGGAGCGGCACGCGCCGCCGGCCGAGGAGCCGTTCGCCGTCGACCCGGAGACCGTCGACGCCCACCGTCAGGACTGGCTCGCCGCGTGGCGGGAGATCGTGGTCGGCTGATGGCCGCCGCAGCCGCTCCGGCAACGTCCGGGGCTCCCCACGGGCGGACGCCCGGACGCTGGCCGGCAAGGCTCGCGTGGGCGCTCGCCGCGGGGGTCCCGCTGGTCTTCCTCGGCACGTTCTTCGCCTGGCCCGTGCTGACCCTGCTCGGACGCGGCCTCCTGCCCGACGGCGCGCTGGACCCGCACGGGTTCGCCGAGATCCTTACCCGGTCGCGCACCTGGCGGGTGGTCGGGCTGACCCTCGCCCAGTCGGCCGTGGGCACCGGTGTCGCCCTGCTGCTCGGGATCCCCGGCGCGTACGTCCTCTACCGCTGCCGATTCCGGGGACGAGGCCTGCTGCGGGCGGTGGTGACCGTGCCGTTCGTGCTGCCGACCGTCGTCGTCGGCGTCGCGTTCCGGGCGTTGCTCGCCGAGGGCGGCCCGCTCGGCTTCCTGCGGCTGGACGGGACCTTCGCCGCCATCGTGCTGGCGCTGGTGTTCTTCAACTACGCGGTGGTGGTGCGCACCGTGGGCGGGATGTGGGCCCGGCTGGACCCACGAGCCGTCCAGGCGGCCCGGGCGCTCGGTGCGAGTCCGGTGCGCGCGTTCCGCACCGTCACCCTGCCGGCGCTCGGTCCCGCGATCGCCTCGGCGGCCTCGGTCGTGTTCCTCTTCTGCGCGACGGCGTTCGGCGTCGTCATGGTCCTCGGCGGCCTCGACTACGGCACGGTCGAGACCGAGATCTGGGTGCAGACCACCCAGTTCCTGGACCTGCGCGCCGCCGCCGTGCTGTCGGTGCTCCAGGTGGGGGTGGTGGCCGCCGCGCTCGCGGTCGCGGCCGCCGGGCGCCGCCGGCAGGAACGGGCCCTGCGGCTGCGCCTGGACGCGGCCGCCGAGCAGCCGCTGCGCCTCGTGACCCGCGGCCTGCGCACGCTCCGGCCGGGACCGGACCTGGTGCCGGCCACGCTCACCGCCGTCGTGGTCCTCGGCCTCCTGGTCACCCCGCTCGCCGGACTGGTGGTGCGGTCCTTCCGGACGTCGGAGGGCTGGACGCTGGAGAACTACGTCAACCTCGGCTCCACCGGCGGGCCGAACGCGCTCACCGTCACCGTGTGGGAGGCGACCGCGAACTCGCTACGGGCCGCCGTCGACGCCACGGTCCTCGCCGTCGTGGTCGGCTGCCTCGTGGCGCTGGTCGTCTCCCGCCGGCCGCGCGGCCGGGCGGCCCGCCGCGCCGCGGGACTGCTCGACGGCGTCTTCATGCTGCCCCTTGGCGTCTCGGCGGTCACCGTCGGCTTCGGCTTCCTCATCACGCTCGACTCCCCGCCGCTGGACCTGCGGACCTCGCCGGTGCTCGTGCCGATCGCCCAGGCGGTCGTGGCGATCCCGCTGGTGGTGCGCAGCGTGCTGCCGGTGCTGCGCGCCGTCGACCCGCGCCTGCGGCAGGCGGCCGCGGCGCTCGGTGCGGCACCGGCACGCGTCCTCGCCACGGTCGACGGACCCTTCCTGCTGCGCGGGCTCGGGCTGGCGGTCGGGTTCGCGTTCGCGGTGTCGTTGGGGGAGTTCGGAGCGACGTCGTTCCTCGCCCGGCCCGACCGGCCCACACTGCCGGTGGTGATCTTCCGCCTCATCGGGCGCCCCGGCGCGGAGAACTACGGCATGGCACTCGCGGCCGCCGTGGTGCTGGCGGCCCTGACGGCCACCGTCATGGGGCTCGCCGAACGGATGCGGACCAAGGAGGCGACCGGATGGTGACCGACGGGCTGACCGTGCGCGGCCTGACCGTCCGCTACGGCGGCACGACCGCGGTGGCCGGCGTGGACCTGGACGTCCAGGCGGGTGAGGTGGTCGCCCTGCTCGGGCCTTCCGGCTCGGGCAAGTCCTCGCTGCTGCGGGCGATCGCGGGGCTCGAGCCGCCGCCCGGGGGAACGGTGCGCTGGAACGGGACCGACGTGACGGACCTGCCCGTGCACCGCCGCGGCTTCGGCCTGCTCTTCCAGGACGGCCAGCTCTTCCCGCATCGGTCCGTCGCCGGGAACGTCGGCTACGGGCTGACCGGGCGGCCGCGGGACGAGCGGGCGTCCCGGGTGGCCGAGCTGCTCGGTCTGGTCGGCCTGGAGGGCTACGAGCGCCGGGCGATCACCAGCCTGTCGGGTGGCCAGGCGCAGCGGGTGGCGCTCGCGCGGTCGCTGGCGCCGGCGCCGCGGCTGCTCCTGCTCGACGAGCCGCTCTCGGCGCTGGACCGCGGCCTGCGTGAGCGCCTCACCGGTGACCTGTGCCGGATCCTCCGGGCCACGGGCACGACCGCCCTGTACGTGACCCATGACCACGACGAGGCCTTCACGGTCGCGGACCGTGTCGCCGTCCTCATCGACGGGCGCCTCGTCCAGGTGGAGAGGCCGGCCCAGATCTGGCGTGCGCCGGCCGGTCGGGAGGTGGCCGCGTTCCTCGGCTACGGACCGTTCCTGCCCGCCGAGCTCGACGGCGCGAGCGCCCGGACCGTCCTCGGTGAGGTGCCCGCGGATCGCGCCCTGGCGCCGGGCAGCGGCGTCCTCGTCGGCCTCGGGCCGGAGGCGCTGCGGGTCGCGCGGGAGGGGATGATGCTGCCGGTGGTCGCCACCCGGTTCGTGCGCGGCCGGACCGAGGTCGACGTCTGCCTCCCGGACGGACAGGTCGCGACCGCCGTCGCGCCGGGCGGGTGCGAACCGGCCGAGCGGGTGGGGATCCGGCTCCAGGGGGCGGGGACGGTCGTCGTCCCCGCCTGACCGGCGCCTCCTGAGGAGAGCCCGTCCTGCTCGAGTCAGTCGAGCACGTCCGCCAGGGACGCGGCCGGCGAGGGGATGCGCGGGTCCGGCTCGGGCATGATCGACCGGTGCCCTCCTTCGCCACCAAACCCACCCTGACAGGCGAGCGCGTCGTCCTCCGGCCCTTCGTCCCGGAGGACGTCGACCGCATCGCGGTGATTCTCGCCGACCCCGACGTCCAACGCCTGACCGGCTCGGTCCACTCCACCGCGGAGGCGCACGCGGCCAGCCCCGAGCCGGACGCCAGGGTGCGCGACTGGTACTCCACCCGGAACGAGCAGGAGGACCGCCTGGATCTCGCGGTCGTCGACAAGGTCGCCGGCACCTGCGTGGGAGAGGTGGTGCTCAACGACTGGGACGCCGGGAACCAGTCCTGCGGTTTCCGCATCCTCCTCGGACCGGAGGGGCAGAACAGGGGCTTCGGGACGGAGGCCACTCGCCTGATCCTCGGGTACGCGTTCCGGACGCTCGGCCTGCACCGGGTAGCCCTCGAGGTCTACGCGTTCAATCCGCGGGCGCAACGGGTCTACGAGAAGGCCGGCTTCGTGGTCGAGGGCGTGGCGAGGGACGCTCTGCGCTTCGACGACGAGTGGGTCGACGCGGTCACGATGGCCGCGCTCGCGCCCGAGTGGCTGGCCGCTCACGCCGCGTCGGCGTAGGTCTCCACGACGGCGACGTCGAGCGGGAACTCGATCGGGAAGTCGCCGAAGAGCAGGCGTCCGGCGGCGGCCGCCGCGGCGCGGACCGCCTCGGCGACCTCCTCGGCCAGGTCCGCCGGGGTGTGCACGACCACCTCGTCGTGCAGGAAGAAGACCAGGTGCGGCCCGACGTCGGCGCCCGGCCCGGACCACGGGCCGCGGTTCGCCGCGAGGGCCCGCAGCCGCCCGCGCACATCGGCCAGCCAGCACAACGCCCACTCCGCCGCGGTGCCCTGGACGACGAAGTTCCTGGTGAAGCGGCCCCACTCACGCGCCAGCTGGCGGGCCCGGCGGACCTCCTCCGCGGCCGCGCCCTCGGCCGCGGCGCCGCGCTGCGCCTCCCGCCACGCCGGCGGGGGATCGGGTGAGCGGCGCCCCAGCCAGGTCCGGACGGTGCCGCCCTGCTCACCCGTGCGCGCCGCGGCCTCGACCACGCCGGTGGCCCGGGGGTAGGCCCGCAGCAGCCGCGGCATCAGCCGGCCCGCCTCGCCCGAGGTCGAGCCGTACAGCGCACCGAGCATCGCCACCTTGGCGTGTGCCCGGGTATCGACGATCCCCTGGTCCACCAGCCCCTGGTACAGGTCGATGCCGCGTGCCGCGGCGGCCATGCCCTCGTCCCGCGCCATCGCGGCGAGCACGCGCGGCTCCAGCTGCGCGGCATCCGCCACCACGAACCGCCAGCCCGGGTCCGCGACGACGGCGCCACGCACCTGCTTCGGCAGCTGCAGCGCACCGCCGCCGCTGGTGGCCCATCGCCCGGTCACCACCCCGGCGACCACGTACTCGGGGCGGAAGCGGGCCAGCTCGCGTCCGGTACCGGGTCCGGGGTGACGGACGGGGTGCACCCACTCCTCCAGCCAGGCCCAGCCGTTGGCGGTGAGCAGTCGGGCGAGCTTCTTGTACTCCAGCAGCGGCGGGATCGCGGGGTGCCGGACCTGGTTCAGCTCCCACTTCCGGGTGGTGCCGACCTCGATGCCGGCGGCGTTGAGCGCGCGCAGGAGGTCGGAGGGGGAGTCGGGGTTGAGCGACGGCGCGGACAGGTGCGTGCGGATCTGGCCGGCGAGCTCTTCGAGGAGGGCGGGCCGGCTCCCGTGCGGCGGGCGGGGTCCGAGGATCTCGGTGAGGATCCGGTCGTGCGCGGCGCGGTCCCAGGGCAGACCGTCGTGCCGCATCTCGGCCGCGACGAGGGCACCCGCCGACTCCGCGGCGAGGAGCAGCCGCAGCCGGCCCGGCTCGGGGCAGGCCGCGACGACCTCCCGCTGCCGGGCGTGCTCGGCCGCGACCTCGGCGGGCCCCAGCTCCTGCTCGAGCCCGTCGAGCAGGGTGGGCTCGTGGGCGGGGCGGATCTCCCACGAGGCGCCGGCCTCCCACGACGCGCCGTGCGCCTGCCCGAGGTCCACGCCCGCACCGCCGCTGTCGTGGTCCTCGCGACCGTGCTCACCGGCCGCCAGGATCCGGCGGCACAGCCGCAGGTCGTGGCAGCGTGCGACGCGGACGCCGGCGTCGAGCAGGTGCGGGTACAGGCGGGCGGTGTCGGCCCAGACCCAGCGTGGACGGTGCCGGCTCTCCAGCTCGGCGATGCGTGCCGGAAGCCGCGCGACCGGGACCTCCTCAGGGCCGTCGGGTGCACCCGTGAGCACGGCCGGTTCGTCCGGCTGGGCACGACCGACGGCCACCACGACCTCCACCGCAGCAGCGTAGGCGGCGCCGCCCACAGGCGTCCGTGTCCATGGGGAGTTCTCCTCCCTCGAGGACGGCGACGATGCCGCTACCCTCGACCCGAGTCGCAGGAGGGGGAGGCGTGCACGGGGAAGGCATGATGACGTTCGTCGGCGTCTTCGTCGTCCTCATGCTCGTGGTCGGCGTCGGCGCCGCGATCTGGCAGGCGAAGAAGACCCGGGAACGGCGCGAGGCGCTCGCCGCCTGGGCGCGCCAGCGCGGCTGGGCCTACGCGGACGACGTGCCGACCGTCCACGAGGGGTTGCACGGCGGGCCGTTCAACAAGGGCCACTCCCGGAAGACGACCGAGGCGGTCTGGGGCACGTTCGAGGGCCGGGAGGCGATGTCCTCCCGGTACACGTACCTGGTGACGACCAGCAACGGGAAGACGACGACCACCCACACGTACCACCACCACGTGCTCTCGATGGTCCTGCCCGCGCGGCTGCCCTTCATCGAGCTGAAGGACGAGGGCTTCTTCAAGGGCCGCGACATCCAGTTCGAGGACGCCGCGTTCAACGACGCGTGGAACGTGCAGGGGGATGACCCGCGTGCGGTGTCGGACGTCATCCACCCGCGCATGATGCAGCGGCTCATGCAGCCGGACCTGCGTGGCGCGAACATCTTGTTCGAGGCGGGCCGGATCTTCCTGTGGCGCTCCGGCCAGCCGGAGGTTCCCGCGATCGACCCGGGGCTGCGGATGGTGGCCGAGGTGGTGGACCTGATCCCGGGGTTCGTCTGGGACAACGCACGTGGACAGGGGGTGTGAGCAATGGCCGGTGAGTTCCTCGTGTCGCTGCTGCCGATGCTGATGTTCCCGCTGATCATCGGGCTGGTCATCGTCCTGGCGGTCGTCGGCCACAAGCAGACCAAGAAGCGCCGGGCCGCGCTGCGGGCGTGGGCGCAGGCGCACGGCTGGGCGTACACGGACAACGCGCCGGGGCTGGGCCTCGACCTGCGGGGCGGTCCGTTCGGCCGTGGCCACTCCCGGAGCTCGACCGAGGCGGTCTGGGGGACCTACCAGGGCTGGCAAGGCGCCTCGTGGCGGTACACGTACAAGATCACCTCCGGGTCGGGGAAGAGCCGGCGGACCCGGACGTACCACCACCACGTCGTCTCTCTCCAGCTGCCCGTGCCGTTGCCGTACATCGAGCTCTCGGCGGAGAACTTCCTCAGCCGCACGTTCGGCAACGACGTCGAGTTCGAGGACGCGGCCTTCAACGACGCCTGGCACGTGCGCGGGGACAGTCCGCGGGCGACCTCCGACGTCATCCACCCGCGGATGATGGAGCGCCTCATGCAGCCCGACCTCCAGGGCGCGAACCTCCTCTACGAGGGCGGCCGGATCTTCCTCTGGCGGCGCGGCATGCCGGACCCGGCCGCCATCGACGCCGCGCTCCGCCTGCTCCACGAGCTCATCGAGCTGGTCCCCGGATTCGTCTGGGACAACGCGCGCGGGCACGGGGGCTGAGCTGGACGCAACCACCGGGCTCTCCGACGCCGTGATGCCCTCTGCCGCGTCCACGGTCGTCTTCGCCGTCGTCGCGGTCGTCCTCGCCCTGCTCGCCCTCGGCTACCGGCGGAGCCAGCAGCGGCTGGCCGCCCTCCGGGCGTGGGCGCGTGCGCACGACTGGCAGTACAGCGCCGCCGAGCCCGGCCTGAACCAGGTCCTGCGGGGCGGACCGTTCGGCCGCGGCCACGACCGCAGGTTCACCGAGGTCGTCCGCGGACGGTACGAGGGCAGGCTCGGCTCGTCGTGGCGGTACTCCTACACCGTCGGCAGCGGCAAGTACTCGCGGACGTACCACGAGCACGTCGTCGCGCTCGTGCTGAGCGTGCCGCTGCCGTACCTGGAGCTCACGAACGAGGGATTCGTCAAGGGGAGGGACCTCCAGCTCGAGAGCGCCGAGTTCAACGACGTGTGGAACGTCGAGGGCGAAGACCCGAAGACGACGTCGGACGTGCTCCATCCTCGGATGATGGAGCGGCTCCTGCAGCCGGACGCGCGTGCCGGGAACCTGCTCGTCGAGGACGGCCTCATCCTGTGGTGGCGCAGCGGCGTGCCAGACGCGGCGACGATCGACAGGACGCTACGCCTGCTGGACGAGCTCATCGCACTGGTGCCTGGATTCGTCTGGGACGACGTGCGACGTGGAGGAGTGTGAACGTGGACCCGTCGGCCCTCATCGCCGTCCTCATGTGGCCCGTGCTCATCGGGATCCTCGTGCTCCTCTGGTGGCTCCGTCGCAAGCGGACGGCGCAACGGCGTGCCGCGTTGCGGACCTGGGCGCAGGCCCGCGGCTGGACGTACGTGGGCAGTGCGCCGGAGCTGACGCGTGGCCTCGGCCGCCGTCCGTTCGGGCGCGGCCACTCCCGCTCCTCGACCGAGGCGGTCCGGGGCACGTACGAGGGCCACCAGGCGGCGTCGTGGAAGTACACCTACAAGAGGAGGCGGGTCTCGCGGGGCAAGCGGCGGACGCAGAGGTACGACCAGCACGTGATCTCCCTCTGGATGCCCGGCCGGCTGCCCTCCGTCGAGCTCAGGCCCGAGGACGCGTTCACCGGCACGGACACCGAGTTCGAGAGCGCCGCGTTCAACGATGCCTGGAACGTCCGGGGCGAGGATGCGCGGACCACGTCCGACATCGTCCATCCGCGGATGATGGAGCGGCTGATGCGGCCGGACCTGAAGGACGCCAACATCCTCATCGAGGACGATCGGATCATCCTGTGGCGCCGCGGCCTGCCCGACCCGGCCGCCATCGACGCCGCGCTCCCCGTCCTTCTGGATCTCATCGGGCTGATCCCGCGCTTCGTGTGGGACGACGCGCGCCGTGGCTCCGGCTGAGCCGACGGGCCGACTGCACCAGGATGGCGGTATGGACACGACCATCCGCCACGAACGCAGCCGCTTCGAGATCCTCGTCGACGGCGAGGTCGCCGGCTTCACCGAGTACCTCCAGAACGGCGACCGGCGCATCTTCGTCCACACCGTCGTCGACCCGGCCTTCGAGGGGCACGGGCTCGCCGGGACGGTGGTCCGTCACGCCCTGGAGACCACCCGCCGGGAGGGGATGCGCGTCGTGGCCGTGTGCCCCTACGTCGCCGGTTACGTCGAGCGGCACCCCGAGGTCGCGGACCTCGTCGACCCGGTCACCAGGGAGGACGCCGCGGTGGTACGCGCCCACGAGGACGACGGCGGAGCCGCCCCCTGACGGGCCGGCCGCACCCGGTCAGCCATCCCCCAGCACCGCGTCCGGCACCGAGCGGAGGAACTCCTCGACGAGGGCACCGGCGGCCCGGCCCGTCCTACCGCGTGGCCGCCTCGCGCAGGGCGGGCCGGAACAGCCGTGCGTGGGGCGGCGTCCACAGGTCCCTGGCCACGAGCACCTCTCTCAGCACGTCGGGACGGTCGGAGATGACCCCTGCGACACCCGCGTCGACCAGCCGGTGGACCGTGGGCGCGTCGTCGACCGTCCACGCGACCACCCCGATCCCGAGCTCGTCCGCCATGCCGACCAGGCGTGCGGTGATCAGCGGGTCCTCCAGGACGGGGAGCCGGCCGTAGGCCAGACCCACGTGGGCGAAGTCCGCGGCACCCGCGATCCAACGCGGTGGCCGTACGCCCGTGCGGGCCGCCGAGACGAGCGCGGTGAGCGCACGCCAGCCGAGTGCCGTCGTCAGGGCCGGGCCGCAGGCCCCGCTGACCGCGGCGAGCCAGCCGTCCCAGCCGCCGGCCACGCAGACCCGGCCCGCC
The DNA here is from genome assembly GCF_042665525.1 of Georgenia alba. Lineage (NCBI taxonomy): Bacteria > Bacillati > Actinomycetota > Actinomycetes > Allobogoriellales > Allobogoriellaceae > Georgenia > Georgenia alba. Next base: position 42,325 of record NZ_JBHTCQ010000001.1, on the reverse strand, counting down.
GCACCGGTCCGGCGGATCGTCGCCACGAGCGGGCGGACCGCCCGGGCCTCCTTGACGTCGACCGAGACGCACGCGTCGGGGAAGGAGCCCAGAAGGTCCTCCAGCGGCAGCACCGGCTCGGTGCCGTGCACCCGGGCCTTGCTGATCTGTGCCCAGGTCCGGGACGCGACCGGGCCACGAAGGTCGGTGATCCGGTCCAGCGTGCGGTCGTGGAAGGCGAGCGGGACGCCGTCGGCCGTGACGCGGACATCGGTCTCGAGGTACGTCAGCCCGAGGCCGGCGGCCCGCTCGAAGGCGAGGAGGGTGTTCTCGGGTGCCAGACCCATGCCGCCGCGGTGGGCGACGGCCCAGGGTCCGGGGTGCGAACCGTACGTGCGGGAGGCGGCAGTCGTCGTGACCACGCCTCGATGATGGCGGCGCGGCGGTGCCCGGACGGCGGTGCGGCGCGCCGTGGACCGAGGATTCACCGAACCGCCACCGACCGGTCGCCACCGCGTCGCCTCGTCGTCGCACCCGAGGGCGGGCTAGTCGGTCGGCCCGCGCATGCTCGCCAGGTCGAGCGGCCCGACGAGCTCCCCGGCCTCCTGCCGCACCCAGCAGCACCGCGTCCTGCGCAGCTCCTCCCACGTGCTGAACCGGTACCGGAAGACCCGCGCCCGCACCCACTGCGGCGCGCGGCCCTCGAACGGGTACCGCGCCAGCAGCCGCAGCGTGGGCCGGTCCGCCTCGAGCAGGCGGCGCAGCAGCACGGTGAACCAGCGGTGCTGGGACGGTGAGCCCAGCGCGAGGAACCACATGCCCCAGTCGAGCCGAAGGTGGTACGGCGCGAACTGGCGCGGCCATCGACCGGGCGGGCCCGGCTTGCCCCGGAACACATACTCGTGCCACGTCGCCGTGGCCGGATCCGGGTCCTCGGTGCCCTCCACCACCACCTCGTCACGGCGTCGGGTGATCGAGCCGAACGCACCGTAGGAGCCGGCCAGGTGGAACCGGTTGTAGGCGGCGTTCATCGCCTGGTGCTTCGAGAGGAGGTTCGTCGCCGGCCGCCAGCTCATGGCCACCATCGCCGCCGTCATGGTCATGACGAGCACCGTCCACCACCACGGCCCCGGTTCCGCGGCGCCGGAGTCCAGCGCGGGAGCGAGCGTCGGGACCACGGCGGCCAGCTGTCGGTCCCCGACGGCTGAGAAAGCCAGGAGCATCGTCAGCCAGTTCAGCCAGGCGAAGTTCCCCGAGAGCACCAGCCAGAGTTGCGTGACGATCACGACGGCGGCGGCGATCGAGGCGACCGGCTGCGGCAGGAACAGCAGGAACGGCACCACGAGCTGGGCGACGTGGTTCGCCGCCACCTCGACCTTGTGCAGCGGCCGGGGCAGCCGGTGGAAGAACCACGAGAGGGGGCCCGGCATGGGCTGGGTCTCGTGGTGGTAGTACAGCGCCGTCAGGTCGCGCCAGACCCGGTCGCCGCGCATCTTGATCATGCCCGCGCCGAACTCCACCCGGAAGAGCAGCCAGCGGAACAGCACCAGCACGAGGACCGGTGTCGCGACGCCGTCGGAGCCGAGGAACGCCGCGAGGAACCCGGCCTCCAGGAGGAGGGACTCCCAGCCGAAGCCGTAGAAGACCTGGCCGGCGTTCACCACCGACAGGTAGAGACCGTAGAGCACCAGGAAGGCGAGCAGCGGCACCCACGGCGCCCCCGCCTGTGGCAGCCCGGCGACGAGGGCGGCCGCCACCGCGACGCCCACCCACCCGACGGCGAGGGCGAGGCGGTCGGAGTACCGCCACCGGAACAGCGTGGGCCCGGCCCGCGCACCGACCCGGGCGAGGTGGTCCGGCACCGGCAGCAGCCCGTGTGAGCCCAGCAGCGGCCGGAACTGGCGCAGCACGGCCACGAACGCGACGAGGTACACCAGCGCGATGCCGCGCTGCAGCACGAACCGGGCGGCGTCGTAGTTCTCGGCGGCGAACCACTCCACGGTGCTCCCCCTCCGTGACGGTGCGGCGCCCTACCGCGCCCGCTCGGGTCCGCCCGTGGGACCGACCCCGGTGACCGCGGTCAGCAGGAGCACGGCGTCCTGGATTGCAAGGACCCCGTGGCGGTCGTGCGCGAGGGTCTGCAGGTCGCCGGCGCCCATCTCGATCGTCTGCGGGCCGGTGATCCGGACCCGCCCGCGCAGCACCTGGATGCTCGCCGCGTCGGGCGTGTTGTGCTCCTCGAGGACGCTGCCCGCGGTGAGCGCGATGACGGTCTGCCGCAGCGGTCCGTCTCGCACCAGGAGCTCCGCGCTGCGGCCCCGCTCGTCCCCGCGCGCGGCGACCAGGTGGGCCTCGGCCCGCTCGTCGAGATCCGCCACACCGTCACCTCCCGTTCGATGGCCAGTGTGCCGCCGCGCCCAGTCTCCCGCATCGGCACGCTTCGGCCGGCTCGGACCCGGCTCGGCCCGGGCATCGCTCTCCCACCGGCCGAAACGTCCGGGTAATGAGCGGGAAACGTCCGTATAGCCTGCTGTCGCTAGCGTCACCCGCACTCGACGACGACCCGGGAGGACCGTGGCACCGCAGCACCGAGACCACCGACGCGGCGCGGCCCGCAGACGTGCCCTGCTCACCGTCCTGGCGGGGACGCTCGCCCTCCTGACCGTCGCCTGCCGGCCCATCCAGCCGATCGAGCCGCCGCCGGAACGGCAGGACGTCACCGGCGAGCTCATCGAGGGGCGCGCGGTCCAGGAGGGTGGCGACCTGGTCATGGCGCTCTCCAGCGAGCCGGACGGGCTCGACCCGACGACGTCGTCCTCGCTGTACACGCGGTACGTCATGTCCTCGATCTGCGAGAAGCTCTACGACATCGACCCCGCCGGCGAGATCGTCCCGCAGCTGGCGGCCGAGATGCCGACCTTCAGCGACGGCGGCCGCACCGTGACGATCCCGCTGCGCGAGGGCATCACCTTCGCCGACGGCGAGCCGTTCGACGCGGAGGCCGTGCGGACCACCCTGGACCGGCACCTCAACCACGAGCTGTCCAGCCGTGCGGGCGAGCTCGGCCCGATCACCGACATCGAGGCGGTGGACGAGCGCACCGTGCGCCTCACGTACGACGAGCCCTTCGCCCCGCTCACGGCGTCACTGGCCGACCGCGCCGGGATGATCATGTCCCCGGCCGCGCTGGAGGAGCTGGGAGACGACTTCGCGAGCAACCCCGTCTGCGTCGGTCCGTTCAAGTTCGTGGAACGTGTCCCGCAGACCTCCATCACGGTCGAGCGGGACCCGCGCTACTACGCCGCCGACGAGGTCCGTCTCGACACGATCACGTACCGCATCATCACCGACGCGAACATCAGGTCGGCGAACCTGCGCTCCGGCGACGTCCAGGTGGCCGACACCATCTCCCCGCAGGACGTCGACGCGCTTCGGCGCGAGGACGGCATCGGGGTGCTGCAGGTCGGCTCGTACGGCTACCAGGCGTTGACCGTCAACCTCGGCAACGTGGACGGTGCCGGCACCCCGCCCGGCCGGATCGAGGGCCCGCTGGCGAACGACCCCCGGGTCCGGGAGGCGCTCTCGGCCTCGATCGACCGTGAGGCGCTCGTCAACTCGACGTTCAACAACTGGCACGAGCCCGCCTGCTCGCCCATCTCGCCGGACTCGCGGTTCAGCACACCGGCCTCCGAGGCGTGCCCTGAGCACGATCCCGAGCGCGCCCGGCGACTGCTCGAGGAGGCCGGCGTGCAGACCCCGTTCCCGGTCCACGTGAAGGTCGCCGACGCCCAGGACGGCATCCGCCTCGCCCAGGCGCTGCAGGCGTCCGTCGCGGAGGGCGGCTTCGCGATGACGATCGAGGCCGTCGAGTACTCGACCCTCCTGGACGAGTACGCCCGCGGCGACTTCGAGGCGTTCCTGGGCGGCTGGTCCGGCCGGGTGGACCCGCACGGCAACATGTTCGACTTCCTCACCACCGGCGGGTCGAACAACTACGCCGGCTACAGCCACCCGCAGGTGGACGAGCTCATGACGGCCGCCACCCGCACCACCGACCCGGCCGAGCGTGCGCAGACGTACGGCGAGGTGGTGACCCAGGTGCAGGAGGACAACCCGATCATCTACCTCTACCGGCTCCGCAACCTCACCGGGTACACCGAGGACGTCGCGGGCGTGGAGACCTACGCCGACGGCGTCGTCCGCCTCTCCCGGGCCGCCTTCCTCGCGGAGGAGGACTGAGATGGCACGCTACCTGCTGGGCAAGCTGTGGCAGTCCGCCGTCACGCTCGTGCTCGCCTCCGTCGTCATCTTCGTCGGTGTCCGCTCGTTGCCCGGCGACCCGGCCCTGGCGATGGCGGGCGAGGAGGCCGACCCGGAGACGCTGGCGCGGGTCCGGGCCGATCTGGGACTGGACCAGCCGGTGCTGGTCCAGTACGTCCGGTTCGTCGGCTCCGTCCTGCGCGGCGACCTCGGCGAGTCCATCCGCACCGGCATCCCGGTCACCGACCTCGTGTCGCAGACGCTGCCGGTGACGCTGTGGCTCGCCGGGTACGCGATCGTCGTCGCCGTCGTGCTCGGGATCGGGCTCGGGGTCCTCGCCGCGGTCTACCGCGGCCGCTGGCCCGACTACCTCACCGGGGCGGTCGCCGTCCTCGGCCTGTCCGTGCCGTCGTTCTGGATCGGCATCCTCGCCATCCTCTACCTGGCCGTCGAGCTCGGATGGTTCCCGGCCTCCGGGTACACCGACGTGCTGCAGAACCCGGCGCGGGGCCTGTACCACCTCACGATGCCGGCCTTCATCCTCGCCACCAGCACCCTGGCGCTGCTGCTGCGCCAGACCCGCGCGTCGATGATCGAGACGCTGGGCGCCGACTTCATCCGCACCGCCCGCGCGAAGGGGATGGCCTGGCCGCGGATCGTCACCCGGTACGCGCTGCGGAACTCGGTGATCGTCGTCGTCACGCTGGTCGGGCTCCAGCTCGGCGGCCTCGTCTCGGGCGCCGTGGTCACCGAGCAGATCTTCGCCCTGCCCGGGATCGGGAAGCTCACGCTCGACTCCGTCTTCACCCGCGACTACCCGGTGATCCAGGCCGTGGTGCTGGTGGTGACCCTCTTCTACATCGTCATCAACCTCCTCACCGACGTGCTCTACACCGTCATCGACCCCAGGATCCGGATCGGAGGGCGCACCCGATGACCGCCGTCGCACCCCTCACCTCCCCCGCCGAGGGTGGTCTCGGGGCCTCCGCCCGCCGGGCCTGGCGCACCCTGCGTGCCTCCCGCGCGGGGACCGTGGGCGCCGTCCTCGTCGCGCTCGTGGTGCTGGTGGCCCTTCTCGCACCGCTGCTGGCGCCCTACGGCCAGACGGAGGTGCACTTCGACACCCCGTTCCAGCGGCCCGCCACCGTGGGGTTCGCGCTCGGCACCGACGACCTCGGCCGGGACATCCTCAGCCGGATCATCTACGGCATCCGTGCCTCGCTGCAGGTCGGCATCCTCTCGGTGCTGCTCGCCATCGCCGTCGGCACGCCGCTCGGGCTGCTGGCCGGGTACTTCCCGAAGCTGGACGCGGTGGTCTCCCGCCTCAACGACGTGGTGCTCGCCTTCCCGTACCTCATCATCGCCGTCGGGCTGGCCGCGATCGGCGGGGCCAGCCTCACCAACGCCGCGATCGCCCTCGGCATCGCGCAGGTCCCCACGATGCTGCGGGTCGTGCGGGCCGAGACGCTCCGGATCCGCGAGCGGGACTACGTGCTGAGCGCCCTGGCCATGGATGCCTCGCCGTGGCACATCCTGCTCCAGCACGTGCTGCCGAACTGCGTCTCGGTCATCATCGTGCAGGCCACGATCATCATGCCGACCGCCATCATCGGCGAGGCGCTGCTGTCCTTCCTGGGCCTGGGCATCCAGCCGCCGTCGGCCAGCCTCGGCATCATGCTCTCCGACGCCCAGCAGTACATCTTCCGCGCACCCACCGCCGCGGTCTTCCCCGGCGTCGCCATCGTGGTCATCTGCCTGGCGTTCAACCTGCTCGGGGACACGCTGCGGGACGCCCTCGACCCCTCGACATCCGCATGAGCAGCGCCCCCGACCCCCGGTCCACGCCCGCCGACCCAGGAGCCGAGATGGCCGACAGCCCGCTGCTGGAGATCCGCGACCTCGAGGTCTCCTACGGCGCGACGCCCGTCGTCCACGGCGTCTCCCTCACCGTCCGGCCGGGTGAACGCGTCGCGATCGTCGGGGAGTCCGGCTCCGGCAAGACGACGACCGCGGCTGCCGTGCTGCGCCTGCTCCCCGGCGCCGGGCGCATCACCGGCGGCAGCGTCGCACTGCGTGGCACCGACCTCGCGGCCGCCACCGAGACCGGGATGCGTGCCGTCCGCGGCAAGCAGATCGGCTACGTCCCGCAGGACCCGATGTCGAACCTCAACCCGGTCATGCGGGTCGGCGAGCAGGTCCGCGACGCCCTGACGGCGCACGGCATCGTCCCCGCCGACCAGGCCCGCGCCCGTGCCGTCGAGCTGCTGACCGAGGCCGGGATCCCCGACGCCGGGCGACGCGCCAGGCAGTACCCCCACGAGTTCTCCGGCGGCATGCGCCAACGCGTCCTCATCGCCATGGCGCTGGCGTGCCGGCCGGCCCTCCTCGTCGCCGACGAGCCGACCTCGGCCCTCGACGTGACCGTGCAGCGGCAGATCCTCGACCACCTCGAGACCCTCATCGCCACCCACGACACCTCCCTGCTGCTCATCACCCACGACCTCGGGCTGGCTGCGGACCGCGCCGACCGTGTGGTGGTCATGTCGGGCGGGCGGATCGTCGAGCAGGGCGCGCCCGACCGCATCCTGCGCCGGCCCGAGGAGGACTACACCCGGCGCCTCCTGGCCGCTGCGCCGTCGCTGAGCGCGGTGCGCGAGCGCGGGCGGGAGGGGTCCGCGACCGGGCGGCCGGGACGTGACCGCGAGCCGGTGCTCGAGGCGGTCAACGTCACCAAGGACTTCCGGCTCCGCGGCTCCGGTACGTTGCGCGCCGTCGACGACGTCACCTTCACCGTCCGGCCCGGGACGACGACGGCGGTCGTGGGGGAGTCCGGCTCCGGCAAGACCACGCTGGCCCGGATGGTGCTCGGCCTCGATCGTCCGACGTCCGGCCAGGTCACCGTGGCGGGGCACCGCGTCGACGAGCTGCGCGGTCGGCGCAGCCGCGCGGTCCGCCGGCAGATGCAGCCGGTCTTCCAGGACCCGTACGGTTCCCTGGACCCGACCCATTCGGTCGAGCGCCTCATCGACGAGCCGCTGCGGGTGTTCGGGATCGGGGACCGGCAGAGCCGGCGACGCCGGGTGGCCGAGCTGCTCGACCAGGTGTCCCTGCCGCGCTCGCTCGCGCAGCGGCGTCCCGCCGAGCTCTCCGGCGGTCAGCGCCAGCGTGTCGCGATCGCCCGGGCGTTGGCCCCCGAGCCGGCCGTCGTCGTCCTCGACGAGGCGGTCTCGGCGCTCGACGTGCTCGTCCAGGCACAGATCCTGGACCTCCTCGCCGAGCTGCAGGACGAGCTGGAGCTGACCTACCTGTTCATCACGCACGACCTCGCCGTCGTCCACGAGATCGCCGACGACATCCTCGTCATGCGGTCCGGCAGCGTCGTCGAGCGGGGTGGCGTCGCGTCGATCTTCGACGAGCCGCGCGAGGAGTACACCCGGCAGCTCCTCGCCGCCATCCCCGGCGCTCAGTTCTTCGCCTGAGCTCGCGCCGCCGGCGCACGAGCGCGCCACGAACGAGCAGGGCACGAAAATGTGTCGCAGCTCCCGGGACGCGCCGGACGTTGACGTAGCCCCGTCCGATGGAACACTCGGACCACGACGCACGCAGGCGGTGGGCGACGACGCACCGCCACGACGCTCCGGGCGACGGTGCCCGGACGAGCAGAAGGGGCACACCATGCGATCAGTGCGTACGGTCGCCGCGATCGGCGCCGCGGCTCTGACGGTCGGCCTGGCGGCCTGCAGCCCGCCGGAGGGTCAGAGCGGTCAGGAGGACGACGGCGGCGGCCCGGCAGCGGAACCAGGGGACGTGCCGACTGTGCCCGCAGAGCCGGTGAGCCTGCACATCCTCGACGTCGCAGGGAACCTCAACCTCACCCAGGAGATGATCGACCAGTTCGTCGAGGAGAACCCCGACATCATCTCCGAGGTGACCTACGAGGAGGCCGGCTCGCCGGACCTGGTCGGCACGATCAAGCCGCAGGTCGACTCCGGGGACCTGCAGATCCACCTCGTGCTCTCCGGCACGGACGGCATGTCCGCCGGCATCGGCGAGGACCTGTGGGTCCCGGTGGTCGAGGAGTTCGGTGACCGGCTGACCGGGATGGACGGCTACCTCGAGGGTGCCGCCGCCATGCAGGAGCTCGCCGAGGGGTACGGGGTGCTGCTCACCTACACCCCGTCCGGGCCGTTCCTCTGGTACAACCCCGCCGAGGTCGAGGAGGCGGAGGTGCCTGCCACCCCGGAGGAGCTGCTGGCGTGGGCGGAGGCCAACCCGGGCCGGTTCGGCTATGCGCGGCCCGCGAACTCCGGCGTCGGGCGCACCTTCCTCCAGGCCCTGCCGTACATGCTCGACGACTCGGACCCGCTGGACCCCGAGAACGGCTGGGACAACACGTGGGACTACCTCGCCGAGCTCGACCGGCACGTCGACTTCTACACGACCGGGACCGGCGCCATGGTCTCGAACGTCGCGGACGGCACCTGGACGATGACGCCGACGACCATGGGCTGGGACATCCAGCCACGCGCCGACGGCCTGGTCCCCGCCGAGATCGAGGCGGCGGAGTTCGAGGAGTACACCTTCGTCGCGGACTCCCAGTACGCGCTCATGCCGCGCGGCCTCACCGCGGACGAGCAGTCGGCGATCCTCAACCTCATCGAGTACATGCTCCAGCCCGAGGTCAACTCCTACGCCTACGACAGCGGCTACTTCTATCCCGGTCCGGCGGTGGAGGGCGCGAGCCTCGACCAGGCGCCGCAGGAGAGCCAGGACCTCATGGCCGAGTTCGGCCGCGACTGGTACGACCAGGCCATCGAGGAGCACGAGGTCGTCACCCCGCTGCCCGCCGACGCGCTGGTCACCGCCTTCGACATCTGGGACCGGGAGATCGGCGGCGACCGGGTCCAGGAGGAGTGATGGCACGCCAGGCACGGTTCGAGACGCTCGAGCTGCGGGGCGTCGGCCGCACCTACGGCAGCCAGGTGGCGCTGACCGGGCTCGACCTGACGGTCCGGGCGGGCGAGTTCATCGCCCTGCTCGGGCCGTCCGGGTGCGGGAAGTCGACGGCGCTGAACTGCCTCGCCGGGCTCATCCCGCTCACCGACGGGCAGATCCTCGTCGACGGCGCCCGGGTCGACACCGAGCCGGCCGAGCGGCGCGACTTCGGCATGGTCTTCCAGAACTACGCGCTGTTCCCGCACATGTCGGTGTGGAAGAACGTGTCCTTCGGCCTGGAGATGCACAAGGTGCCCAGACGGGACATCACGCCCCGGGTGGAGCGGGCGCTGGACCTGGTGCACCTGCGCGAGCACGCCCGCAAGCTGCCGGCCCAGCTCTCCGGCGGGCAGCAGCAGCGGGTCGCCATCGCGCGGGTCATCGCGCTGGAGCCGCGGCTGGTCCTCATGGACGAGCCACTGTCCAACCTCGACGCGAAGCTCCGGCTGGAGATGCGCACCGAGATCCGGCGGCTGCACCAGGAGCTCGGCCTCACCACCATCTACGTCACCCACGACCAGGAGGAGGCCCTCAGCATGGCGGACCGCCTCGTGGTGCTGCGGGACGGCCGGGTCCAGCAGGTCGGCACGCCCGAGGAGCTGCACGACGAGCCAGCGAACTGGCACGTCGCCGACTTCATGGGCTTCCGGAACCTGCTGGAGGCGACGGTCGAGGCGGTCCGCGACGACGGCGTGGTCGTCGCCGCCGGGGACATCCGCCTGACCGGCCGCGCCCTCGAGGAGGTCACCGCGGGCGGCCGGGCCCGGGTCGCGATCCGACCGGACGACCTGCGCATCGCGGGACCGGACGAGGAGCCCGCGGAGAACCGGGTGCGCGCCGTCGTGCGAGTGGTCGAGTACCGCGGGCGGGAGTTCGCGCTCGAGGCCACGCTGGGCGAGAGGGTCCTGCACGTGCGCTCCGCCGTCGCCCCGGCGGTGGGTGAGACGGTCGAGCTCGCCGTCGATCCGTCTCGGGCCCTGGTGTACCGGGACGAGGGGCAGCCGTCACAGGTCGAGGAGGCACTCGCGGAGGCCACAGCGTGAGCGCGAGGAGCCCCCGCGGAGGGACGCCGAGGAAACGAGGTGTGCCGGGAGCCGAAGCCCCGTACCGCAGGGCTCGCGCGAGGGAGCATGCCATGACCACCGGAGGCGCTCTGCGCGAGCCGCGGGCCCGCGCGAGCCTGGCGCACCGGCTCGCCGAGCGCGGCATCGACCGGTCCCTGCTGCTGGTCGTCCCCGCGGTGCTGTTCGTCGTCGTGTTCTTCATCTACCCGTTCGTCTACGGGATCGGCCTGACCGTGCAGCCGCCCGCGGCGACGCGCGAGCGGTGGGGCGGCGGGATGCTGGCGAACTTCACGGCGTTCTTCTCCGACCCGTTCATCCGGGACTCGGTGTGGATCACCATGCGGCTCGCGCTGCCGGTGGCGCTGTTCAACGTGCTCGCCGCGATCCCCGTCGCGTTCAAGCTCCGCGGGAGGTTCCGCGGCAAGCGCACGCTCACCACGCTGCTGGTCCTGCCGATCACGCTCGGGACGGTCCTGACGGCGCTCGGGCTGCTGATCTTCGTCGGGCGGCAGGGCTGGGTGAACCGCTTCCTGCTCGGCGTTGGCCTGATCGACCAGCCGCTCACCCTCGTCATGAACTACATCGGCGTCGCGCTGTCGCTGATCATCAGCGGCTTCCCGTTCGCGTTCCTGCTCATCTCCTCCTATCTCTCCGGGATCGACCCGTCCCTGGAGGCGGCTGCCCGGACGCTCGGAGCGGGATGGCGGCAACGGCTCACGAAGATCACCCTGCCGCTGCTCGCCCCGGGCCTGGCGACGACGTTCATCCTCACCTTCGTCCTGGCGTTCTCCGTCTTCCCCTCCGCCCGGCTGGTCGGCGACGCCATGGGCTCGACCCGCGTCATGTCGCTCATGGCGTTCCGGGCCTTCGGCGAGCAGAACGACTACACGATGGCCTCGACGATCGCGCTGATGATGGGCGTGGTCGAGCTGCTCGTGGTGCTGGTGGTGCTGGGCCTGCGGCAGCTGACCTACCGCGGCTCGACGGGAGGGAAGGGCTGATGGCCGCCGAGACCGCCGCGCCACGACGGCGCAGCCGGCTGCCCGGCGACCGGCCGCTCGTCGCGTCCCCGAGCACCTGGTTCGTGTGGGCGGGCGTGGCAGCCTTCTTCGTCTTCCTCGCCGGGATCGTCGTCTCGGTCCTCGTGGACTCCTTCGGGCGCGGCTGGTTCACCACCTGGCTCCCGGAGGAGTTCACCACCGAGTGGTACGCCTCGGCGTGGAGCGAGTTCGGCCTCGCCGAGGTCATGTGGGTGACGCTGGTGGTCGCGGCGGTCGTCGTCGTGGTCTCGGTCGTGGTCGGCGTGCCCGCCGCCTACCTGCTCGCGCGCCGGACGTTCCCCGGCAAACGGCTGGTCATGCTGCTGTTCCTGCTGCCGATCATGATGCCGCCCATCACGTACGGCATCCCGCTGGCGACGGTCATGTACAACATGGGGCTCGGCCGTACGCTCACCGCCGTCATCCTGGTCAACCTGGTGCCGGCCGTGCCGTTCGTCATCATGACGATGACGCCGTTCATCGAGCAGGTGAACCCGGACATCGAGCGAGCGGCCAGGATGTCCGGGGCGCGGACGACGGCCGTGTTCACCCGGATCCTCGCCCCGCTGCTGGTCCCGGGCATCCTCGCCTCCTCCGTGCTGGTGCTGGTCCGGACCGTCGGGCTGTTCGAGCTGACCTTCCTCGTCTCCGGGCCCGGCTCGGACACCCTCGTGGTGGCGATCTACCGCGCCATGACGGCATCCGGCGGCGGTGAGGCACGCCAGCTCATCTCGTCGATGGGGGTGCTGTACACCCTCACGATGGTGGTCATCCTGGTCATCGCGCTGCGGTTCGTGAACCCGACCCAGCTCGTGGCCCAGGTGAAGGAGACCCGCGAGGACTGAGCGCCTGTGCGGCCACTGCCGCCCCGGGCGAGCTTCCCGGCCGCCGTAGCATCGACCCATGCCACGACCGACCGCGCGTCTCGTCGTCGTGCTCGGGCCGATCGCCGCCGGGAAGTCGGTGGTCGCCCGCGAGGTCGCCGCGCGCGTGCAGGCCACCGGGCGCACCGTCGCCGTCGTCGACGTGGACGAGGTGGCGTCCATGGTGCCCGGGCGCCCGGAGGACTGGGACCTCGCGCACCAGGTGCACGGCCGGCTGGTCGGCGCGTGGTTGGAGACGCCCGTCGAGTTGGTGGTGGCGCACGGCCCGATCTACACGCGCCGGGAGACCAGTCACCTCATGAGTCGTGTGCCGGACGGGACCGGCACGCTCCGCGTGCTGCTGCGGGCGACGTACCCGGCGGCCCTGCGTCGCGTCGCCGGTGACCCGGAGCGCGGGCTGTCCAAGGACCCGGGCTTCCTCCAGCGGGCCTACGAGCGGTTCGAGCAGCTCCGGCCCGGGATCGCACCGTGCGACCTGGAGCTCGACACCGAGCAGCTGATGCCCGGGGAGATCGCCGACCGGGTCATCGATCGTCTCCTGGCTCCGGCCTGACGCCCTCGACGCTCCGCGGCGGACGCGTCGACGCGCGGACTCGCAGGGAGGTCGGCATCTGCACCTGGACCGCCTCGGTGCGTCCGTCGATCCGCTCGAGCAGGAGCCGGACGGCCTCGGCGCCCATGGCGTAGCCCTGCTGGTCGACGCTGGTGAGGGAGATGAGCGGATGGCTGGCGATCGGGATGTCGTCGAAGCCGGCGACGGAGACGTCCTCGGCGTCGAGCCCGGCCGCGGCAACGGCCCGGAGCGCCCCGACGGCGAGGGTGTCGTGCCCCGCGAAGATCGCCGTCGGGTGCGGCCCGCTCGTCAGGATCTCGCTCACCGCCGCCGCTGCGTCCTCCTCCATGTGGCCCAGGGACTCGACCACGAGCGGCGCGAGGCCGAGGGCGCCCATGTGCTCGTGGTAGACCCGGCGCCGGATGGAGTGCGGGTCGCGCCCGGTGGGGGAGATGTACGACTTGCCGGCGGCACGCCGCCGGTCGACGTCCAGGAACGCGATCCGCCGGTGCCCGAGCTCGACCAGGTGCTCCATCACCTGCTCGGCGCCGGACTCGTCGTCACCCGCCACGGTGTCGTAACGGGTGGAGACGTCGTGCCGGCCGACCATGACGAGCGGGACCCGTTCGGCGAGGGTGTCGAGCCAGTCCGTGGAGACCAGCGGTGCGACGGCGACGATGCCGTCGACCTGCCGGTCCGCCAGGCTCTGCAGGGCCTTGTCGCCCTGCTGCGGGTCGCGGATCGGGGCGATGACCACTTGGTAGCTGGTCTCTGCCAGCACCTCGGTCGCCGCGGAGGCGATCACCGAGTGGAAGTCGTTGCCGATCTGGGGGATCTCCAGTCCGAGCGTGAAGCTCGCGCCACGCATCGCGCGCGCGGCCACCCGGGGGCGGTAGTCCAGCGTGGCGATCGCCGCCTCCACCCGCGCGCGCATCTGGTCCGAGACGCCGTAGGCGTTGCGGATCACCTTGGAGACAGCGGCGCGCGAGACCCCCGCCTCTCGGGCCACGTCCTGGATCGTCGCGCCGCGTCGCCGGCCGGCCGCGTGCCGCGCCGGCTCCCCGTCGCTGCTGCGACCCGTGTCCGGGACGGGGCTCGTTGCCATGCGGGCCGCCTCACGTGTAGATCGGTTGACAGTGCTCCGGGGGACAGACTACTTTGCGTGGAGAGTGAAAGGATTCACTCTCGAGTGTAGATCGGTTCACACGCTCGCCCTTACGAGGAGGTAAGGCATGAACCTCAGCAGCAGGCCGCGCGGCGTCGTCGCCGTGGCGGGCGCCCTGACGATGCTCGCGCTGGCGGGCTGCTCCGGTGGCTCGGGCAGCGGCGACGGTGTCGAGATCGACTTCCTGGTCGACAACAGCGCGGACACGGTCGCCGCGGCGGAGGCGCTCGTCGAGGCCTTCGAGGCCGACCACCCGAACATCTCCGTCACCCTGGAGACCCGACCCGGCGGTGCCGAGGGCGACAACATCGTCAAGACCCGGCTGTCCACCGGGGAGATGGCCGACGTGTTCATCTACAACACCGGCTCGCTGTTCCAGGCCCTCAACCCGGACTCCACCCTCGTCGAGATGAGCGACCAGCCGTGGGCATCCGAGCTGGACGAGGAGTTCGTCAACACCGTCAGCACCGAGAACGGCACCTACGGCAACGCCTGGGGCGCCACGTTCGGCGGCGGCATCCTGTACAACCGGGCGGTCTACGAGGACCTGGGCCTCGAGGTCCCGCAGAGCTGGGACGAGTTCATGGCGAACAACGAGACCATCGCCGCGGAGTCGGACGTCGCACCGGTGATCCAGACCTACGGCGCCACCTTCACCAGCCAGCTGTGGGTGCTCGCGGACTTCGGCAACGTCCTCGCCGACGACCCGGAGTGGGCCGACGAGTACACCGCCAACAACCGGGCGTACGCCGAGGAGCCGGCGGTGGCCGGCTTCGAGCACCTGCAGGAGGTCCAGGAGGGCGGCTACTTCAACGAGGACTTCGCCTCCGCCACGGACGCGGACGGCGCCCGCATGCTCGCCGAGGGCGCCGGGGCCCACTACCCGATGCTGTCCAACCTCGTCGCGCAGATCCAGCAGATCGCGCCCGACGCCGTGCAGGACATCGGCTACTTCGCGATGCCTGCCGAGGACGCGGCGAGCACGACCGCCACGATCTGGCAGGCCACGGGCGTCTACGTCCCGCAGACCACCGAGGACGCGGAGCGGGAGGCCGCGATGTCCCTGGTCGAGTTCATCACCAGTGACGCCGGGTGCGAGATCCAGAACGAGCACCTCACCGCCGCCGGGCCCTACCCGGGTACCTGCGAGCTGCCGGAGGACGCCCCGCCGATCCTCACCGACCTGCAGACCTACGTCGACGAGGGCAGGTCGGCGCCGGCGCTAGAGTTCCTCTCGCCGATCAAGGGCCCGAACCTCGAGCACATCCTCGTGGAGGTCGGCTCCGGGATCCGCCCGGCCGGCGACGCCGCGGCACGGTACGACCAGGACGTCGTCAACCAGGCCCAGCAGCTGGGGATCGAGGGCTGGTGACCCTCGCCGCCGCCGAGGTGCGGGGCCGTCGGGCCCGGGCCCGCACCTCGCGGCGCGAGGAGAAGGCCCGCTCGTCCGGCGTGCTCCGGCACGCCTACCCCATGTGGTTCTACCTGCCCGCCGGCGTGCTGTACGTGGTCTTCTTCGCGGTGCCGACGTTCGCGTCCTTCTACTTCAGCCTCACCCGCTGGACGCTCTTCGACATCGAGTTCATCGGCCTCGAGAACTACGTCCGGTTCTTCCAGGAGCCGCAGCTCGTCACGGGCTTCGTCAACACTCTCATCTACGGGGTGACCACCTCGGGCGCGAAGGTCGTCATCGGTCTGGCGCTCGGCGTGCTGCTCACGTCGCAGATCATCGCCCGCGGCTACCTCCGGTCGGTCGTCTTCTTCCCCGTGCTGGTCTCCACGATCGGCGTCGGCGTGATGTTCACGGCGCTGCTCGACCCGTTCGACGGCCTGGTCAACGCCGTCCTCGGGGCCTTCGGGTTCGAGGGCCCGGGCTGGTTCACCGACCCGAGCATCGCGCTCCTGACCGTCGCCGCCGTGGACGTGTGGAAAGGGCTCGGCATCGCCACGCTCATCTACATCGCCGGCCTGGTCGCCATCCCGCAGGAGTACTACGAGGCCGCCCGCGTCGACGGCGCGGGCCGGTGGCAGCAGTTCCGCAGCATCACGCTCCCGCTGGTCATGCCGGCCACCGGGACCGTGATCATCCTGTCGCTCATCGGCGGCCTGCGGTCCTTCGACCTCATCTGGGCCACGACCGGGGGCGGACCGGGCTTCGCCTCCGACGTCATCGCGTCGGTCATCTACAAGCAGTACCAGGCCGGGTTCTACGGGCTGTCCACCGCGGGCAACGTGATCCTGTTCGTCGTCGTCACCGCGGTGATGGTGCCGATCACGATGCTCATCAACCGCAAGGCGGTCGAGCGATGAGCGCGAGGAGCCCCCGCGGAGGCGGCGCGAGGCACGAGCGCCGGTGGAGCGAGGCACCGCAGCGCTCGCGCAGGAAGGGCACAGAGCGATGAGCGCGAGGAGCCCCCGCGGAGGCGGCGCGAGGCACGAGCGCCGGTGGAGCGAGGCACCGCAGCGCTCGCGCAGGAAGGGCACAGAGCGATGAAGCGCACAGGCACCCTGCTCGGCGCGATCTGCATCCTGCTGTCGGTCGTCATCTTTCTCGTACCGTTCGCGTTCGTCGTCCTGCAGGCGATGAAGACCCCGGCCGAGGCCTCGCAGCTGCGCTTCTCCTGGCCCCAGGAGATGGCGTTCGTGGAGAACCTCGTCGAGGTCCTCACCATGCGGGACGGCATCGTGCTGCGGGCGTTCGTCAACAGCACGGTCCTCACCGTCACCAGCGTCGCCATCATGGTGATCGTCGCCGCGATGGTCGGCTACGTGCTGCAGCGCCGGGCCAGCCGGTGGAACCCCGTGGTGAACTTCTTCGTGCTTGCGGGCCTCATCGTCCCGCCGGCCGTTGTCCCGACGGTGTGGCTCCTGCAGGCGCTGGGACTGTTCAAGACGATGCCCGGGCTGATCCTCATCGAGGCGACGTTCGGGCTGTCCTTCTGCATCCTCCTGTTCCGGGCGTTCGTCGGCACCATCCCGCGGGAGCTGGACGAGGCGGCGCTCATCGACGGTGCCGGCGCCGTCCGCCTCTTCTTCACGGTGATCCTGCCGCTGATGAAGCCCACCGTCATCACGGTGATCGTGGTGCAGGCGGTCAACGTGTTCAACGACTTCACCAACCCCCTGTACTTCCTGCCGGGGGACGAGAACGCCACGGTGCAGCTCACCCTGTACAACTTCATGAGTCAGACGCTCAACCAGTGGAACCTGCTGTTCACCGACGTGCTGCTGATCACCATCCCGCCGCTGGTCATGTACATCTTCTTCAACCGCCAGATCGTCGCCGGCATGACCTCCGGCGCCGTCAAGGGCTGAACCCGAGAGGACGATCCGTTTCATGAGCACCCCCCGAGTGACCGCCGTCCGCGTCGAGCGCCGCCGGGACGGCGCGTTCGCCGACACCCCGACGCCGCGCCTGTCGTGGACCGTGGGCTCCGACGTCCCGGGGTGGCGGCAGGCCGGCGCGGAGGTCCGGCTGGACGGCAGCGAGGTCGCCCGGCTGGAGACCGACGAGTCGGTGTTCGTGGACTGGCCGTTCGATCCGCTGGCCCCGCGTGCCCGGCACCGGCTCGAGGTGCGGGTCACCGGACAGGACGGTGCGGCCTCGCCGTGGAGCGAGCCGGTCGAGCTGCGCAGCACCTTCCTCGGCGACGGTGAGTGGCAGGCCGCCTTCGTCACCCTGGCCGAGCCCGACGGCGAGGCCTGCCCGGGCCTGGTGCGCACGGAGATCGACCTCGACCGGCCGCTCGCCTCCGCCACGCTGTACGCGACCGCCCAGGGCGTCTACCAGGTGGCGATCAACGGCCGAGACGTCGACGACGCCGTCCTCAAGCCCGGGTGGACCAGCTACCAGTACCGCCTGGCCCACGAGGCCACCGACGTCACCGGGCTGCTGCGCGAGGGCCGCAACGCCGTCGGGATCCGCTTTGCCGGCGGCTGGTTCACGGAGAAGTTCGGCTTCCACGGCCATGCCCGCCGCGTCTACGGCGAGGACCAGCCCGCGGTCGCCGCACAGCTGCACCTGCGCTACGCCGACGGCACCTCGCAGGTCGTGACGACCGGCCCGGACTGGCGCGGTGCCGCCGCGGGACCGGTGGTCAGCAGCGGCATCTACGACGGCGAGCGGATCGACGCCCGTCGCGCCGCCACCGGCTGGTCCGAGCCCGGGTACGACGACGCCGGCTGGCCGGCCGTGACCACCCGCGACGTCGACGTCCTCCCGGTGCCGGCGCTGGCCGAGCCCGTCCGGCGGACGGGGGAGCTCCCGGTCCGGGAGGTGCTCACGACCCCGTCCGGCAGGACGGTCCTCGACTTCGGGCAGAACCTCGTCGGGCGGGTCCGGGTGCGGGTCTCCGGCCCCGCCGGCCACGTCGTCACCCTCCGGCACGCGGAGGTCCTCGAGCACGGCGAGCTCGGGACCCGGCCGCTGCGGCACGCCCGCGCCACCGACGAGCTCGTCCTCTCCGGCGGCGAGGACGTCCTCGAGCCCGAGTTCACCTTCCACGGCTTCCGCTACGTCGAGGTCGACGGCTGGCCCCGGGAGTTCGACGGCCGGCGGGACGCGGCGGCCTTCACGGCCGTCGTGGTGGGCTCGGACATGCACCGCACCGGCTGGTTCGAGTGCTCCGAGCCGCTGGTCAACCGCCTGCACGAGAACGTCGTGTGGGGCATGCGCGGCAACTTCCTGTCCATCCCGACCGACTGCCCCCAGCGTGACGAGCGGCTGGGCTGGACCGGTGACATCCAGGTCTTCAGCCCCACGGCCTCCACCCTCTTCGACGCCGACGCGTTCCTCGCCGGCTGGCTCAAGGACGTCGAGGCCGAGCAGGCCGCCTCCGGCGGATCCCTCGGCTTCGTGGTCCCCCAGGTGCTGCCCGACGGCGACCGGCCGGCGGCCGCCTGGGGCGACGCCGCCACCGTGGTCCCGACCGTGCTCTACGAGCGGTTCGGTGACCGCCGGGCGCTGGCCGAGCAGTACCCGTCGATGCGCGCCTGGGTCGACGTCGTCGCCGAGCGCGCCGGGGACAACCTGCTCTGGGAGGGCGACTTCCAGTTCGGCGACTGGCTCGACCCGGACTCCCCGCCGGACGCCCCGGGCGAGGCGAAGGTGGCCAAGGAGATCGTGGCCACCGCCCACCTGGTGCGCTCCGCCCGGCTGGTGGCCCGGGCGGCCGAGGAGCTGGGCCACGCCGCGGACGCGCAGCGGTACGGCGACCTCGCCGAACGAGCACGCCAGGCCTGGCTCACCGCGTACGTCACCCGGGACGGCCGGATCACCTCCGACGCCCAGACCGCCTACGCCATGGCCCTCGCCTACGAGCTCGTGGACGCCGCGGAACGGCAGGCGATGGGGGACCGGCTCGCCGAGCTGGTCCGCGAGGCCGGAGACCGGATCGGCACCGGGTTCGTCGGCACGCCGATCATCGCGGACGCGCTGACCGACACCGGTCACGCGGACGTCGCCGGGCGGCTGCTGCTCCAGACCGGTGTCCCGTCCTGGCTGTACGCCGTGACCATGGGCGCCACGACGGTCTGGGAGCGCTGGGACTCGATGCTGCCGGACGGGACCATCAACCCCGGGCAGATGACGTCCTTCAACCACTACGCGTTCGGGGCGGTGGCCGACTGGATGTACCGGCGCCTTGCCGGACTGGCGCCCGCCGCGCCCGGCTACCGGCGGCTGCGTATCGCACCCGTGCCGATCGCCGGGATGGACCACGCCACGGCCCGCCTCGAGACCCCGTACGGGCCCGCGGAGGCGGGCTGGCGGGCCGAGGACGGGCAGGTGCGGGTCCGCGCCGTCGTCCCGGCCGGTGCGAGCGCCCTCGTCGAGCTGCCCGGCGGGGAGACGCACGAGGTCGGGTCCGGGGAGCACGAGTGGGCGGTCCGCGACCCTCGGGACGAGCGCGTCCGCGCCGGCGTCTGACCCTCCACCCCGCGACCACTGCACCCGTCGCCCACCGCTGCAGGCATGCCGGCAGCGGTGGGCGAGCGCTGCCGCGGTGGCGTCAGGTGCCGGCGAGCAGGGCGCCGAACCGCGCCGGGTCCACGTTCCCTCCGCTGAGCACCACACCGACGCGCTCACCGCGCAGCTCCTCCGCGAGCCGCGTGGCGGCGGCGAGGCCGAGCGCACCGGTCGGCTCGACCACGACCTTGAGGTACGTGACCAGGGTGCGCATGGTCATAACGAGCTCCTCGTCCGTCGCGGTCAGGATCGTCGGTGCCTCCCGCCGCAGGATCTGGTACGTCAGCTCCCCGAGGTGCTGGGTCTGGGCGCCGTCGGCGATGGTGCGGGGTGTGTCGATGTGCACGATGCGTCCCTCGGCGAGCGAGCGGCGGGCATCGTCCCCGGCGGCCGGCTCCACGCCGTAGATCCGGCAGCCCGGGCTCAGCTCGCGGGCCGCGAGCAGGGAGCCCGAGAGCAGCCCGCCGCCGCCGAGCGGCACGAATAGGGCGTCCAGCTCACCCACGTCCTCGAGCAGCTCCCGAACGGCGGTGCCCTGCCCGGCGATGACGTCGGCGTGGTCGTACGGCGGCACCAGCGTCAGCCCGTCGCGCTCCGCGAGCGCGCGGCCGATCTCCTCGCGGTCCTCGGTGTAGCGGTCGTACCGGACCACGGTGGCGCCGTAGCCCTGGGTGGCCGCGACCTTCGACGCCGGCGCGTCGTGCGGCATGACGATCGTCGCGGGGACGTCGAGGAGGTGCCCGGCCAGGGCCACCGCCTGCGCGTGGTTGCCCGAGGAGTACGCGACGACGCCGGCGCGGCGCTGCTCGGACGCGAGGCGGGCGAGGGTGTTGAACGCGCCGCGGAACTTGAACGCGCCGACCCGCTGGAGGTTCTCGGCCTTGAGGAAGATCCGGGCGTCGAGGGCGGCGTCGAGCAGGCGTGAGCGCAGTACCGGCGTCCGGTGCGCGTGGCCCGTCAGCCGGTCCGCCGCGGCGGCGACGTCGTCGTACGTGGGGAGGTGCGGAACGGTCACGGAGGCACGGTAGCCCGGGTCGCGCGGGGCCGTCCGACCGTCCTCGTCCTGGTCCGCCGGGGTGTCGATCGGTGACCGGAGGGTGCCCGGACCGCCATGATGGTGCCGTGAGAGTGCTCATTGCGACGTCGGGCACCCGTGGAGACGTGGTGCCCTTCCTCGGGGTCGGTCAGCGGCTGCAGGCGGCCGGCCACGAGGTCACGATCGGTGTGCACGACTCGCACGCCGGCCTGGTGACGGCTGCCGGTCTCGGTCACCGATCGATCGGCGGAGACATGGAGGCTCTGCTCGACGACGAGCAGCGCACCGGGGGGCGTGGCGCGACCCCGCGCGGTGTCAGCCAGTCGGTCCGGCTGGCACGTCAGTTCCTGCGTGAGCTCGGCGAGGGGCTCGTCGACGCCGCCGGCACCGGGACGGACGTGCTGCTGCTGGCGTCCTCGACGGCGCCGCTCGGCTGGCACGTGGCGCAGGCCCTCGACGTCCCGAGCGCCGGCCTGTACCTCCAGCCGTTGGAGCCGACGCGCGAGTTCTCCCCGATCTGGCTGACGCCGCGGCCGTTCGGTGCCACCGGCAACCTCGCGCTCGGGCACGCGGCCTCCGTGGTCATCGACGCGGCCACGTCGGCGGCCGTCCGTGAGCTCCGGGACCGACTGGGTCTGCCGCGGATGAGCATCCGCGAGGTGCGGCGCGTCCAGGCCGAGGACCGGTGGCCGATCCTGCACGGCATCAGCCCCTCGATCGTGCCCCGGCCGGCGGACTGGCGAGACGGTCTGGACGTCGTCGGCTACTGGTTCTCCCCGCCCGAGCCGGCCTGGACGCCGCCGGCGGACCTCGTCGAGTTCCTCGACGCCGGACCACCGCCCGTGCTGGTGACCCTGGGCAGCATGGCGACCGGACGTATCGACCGGCTCGTCCGGCACGCCGTCGTGGCGCTACGACGCGCCGGTGTGCGCGGCATCCTCCAGGGCGTCGACGCCCTCCCGGACGACGGCGAGGACATCATCACCGCCGGAGTGGTCCCGCACGAGTGGCTGCTGCCCCGTGTCGCGGCCGTGGTCCATCACGCGGGAGCCGGCACGACGGCGGCGGCGCTGCGGGCCGGTGTGCCGACGGTCCCCGTCCCCGTGCTGTCCGACCAGCCGTTCTGGTCCGCCCGGGCCGTGTCGCTCGGCGTCGCACCGGGCGTGGTGCCGCTCCGCCGGATGTGCACCGACCGCCTGACCGAGGCGATCCACACCGTCACCACGGACCCCCGCTACCGCCGTCGCGCCACGGCGTTCGCCGACCGTGTCCGCCGGGACGACGGCGCGGCCCCGGTGCTCGACCTGGTGGACGCCCTCGCGGCCTAGGTCAGAGCAGTCCCGCCCAGCGGCGGGCGGTGTCGACGAGCTCCACCCGGTCCAGGCCGTCGACGTCGGCGACGGGGAACCACCGGACGTCGTCGGTCGTGCCGTCCTGCTCGACCGTCAGCTCGCCGCCGATCACGTGCGCCCGGTAGACGATGCGCAGGCCGTGCAGCGGGACGCCGCCCCGGCCGGGCACCAGCCGGTCCGCCGCCGGGATCACGAGGCTGTCGACGCCGAGCAGCCCGTCGAGGACGACGTCGTAGCCGGTCTCCTCACGGACCTCGCGGACGGCCGCGTCGGCCGGATCCTCACCGGGGTCGAGCCCGCCGCCGGGGAGCGTCCAGCCCTGCCGTCCGTTCTCGTTCCAGTGCGGCAGGAGGAGGGTGCCGTCCCGCACGATGACCGCGTATGCGCCGACCCGGATGTCCACCCGGGCATTCTGTCGGATCGGTCGCGCCGGCCGAGGTGCGCGGGGTGGCGGTCAGGCGCGGTCGACCAGCTCCACCGCGCCGGACATGCGGGCGCAGCTCGCGCAGCAGTACACATCACCGTCGGCCTCGACCCCGTGGCCGAGGATCCGCACGCCGCAGTGCTCGCACGTGGGAGCCATGGCGTGGACGGCGCACTCGAAGCTGTCGAACGTTCCCGACTCGGCGCCCCGGGTGATGGTGAACGTCTTGTCGTACTCGTTCCCGCAGGTGTCGCAGGTAGCCATTGCGTCCTCCGTCGGTCGGATGCTGTCGCGCCGCGGCCTCGGGACCCATCGTCACGCGGACGCCCGGACCTCGCATCCCGGCGGGGCCGAACGTCAGCGGGAGGGTTCACGCACCTGGTGGGACCGTCTCGAGCTGCTCGGTGGACCGTCGGTGCGCGGTGGGCAGGGCGAGGCCGAAGACGGAAGCGAGCAGCGCCGGTACGTAGAACAGGCCGATGCTGAACCCGCCGAGCACGACGAACGTCGCCAGCAGCGCGACCGAGACCGGACCGACCCACCGGGCTGCCCGGCCGCGCACGAGCAGCGGCAGCAGCGTCAGGAGGACCGGGAACGCGAGGACGGCCAGCACGTGCGGGCCGTTCTCCTCGAGCAGCGTCGCCGTCGTGGTGGTCTCCGTCGTGCCGTCGGAGACCACGCCTTCGTACGCCGGGACGAACAGATAGGCGATCGACGTCGCCAGGGCGAGGACGACGGCGAGGAGCTGGGCGACCTGCTTCGGCGAGCGCCACGGAGCTGATGCGAAGCCTGTGGCCATGACCGCCTCCCGTCCGTCTCGACGGTACTCCGGAGTACCTCCGGCCGCTCCTAGGACAGCCCCGAGATCACCCCGTGCTCGTCGACGTCGATGCGTTCGAACGCGGGTGTCTTGGGCAGGCCCGGCATCGTCATGATCGTTCCGGTGAGCGCGACGACGAAGCCTGCGCCGGTCCGCGCGACGAGGTCCCGGACCTGGAGCGTGAAATGTTCCGCTGCCCCGAGCGCCTTCGCGTCGTCGGAGAACGAGTACTGCGTCTTGGCGATGCACACCGGCAGGTCGTCCCACCCGTTCTGCTCGATCTCCGCGTGCCGGCGTCTGGCGGCCGTCGAGAACTCGACGTCGTCGGCGCGGTAGATCTCCCGCGCGACGGTGCGGATCTTCTCCTCGACCGTGGCCTCGGGCTCGTAGAGCCGGCGGAACGACGACGCGTCGCCGGGGCCGTCCAGGACCTCCAGCACCGCGGCGGCGAGCTCGTCCCCGCCCTCGTCGCCGCCGCCACGCGCCCAGATGTCGGCGACCGCCGCGCGCACCCCGTTCGCCGCCGCCCACTCCAGCACGACCGCACGCTCCTCGTCCGTGTCGGACGGGAAGGAGTTGATCGCCACCACGGGCTCGAGGCCGAACTTGCGGATGTTCTCCACGTGGCGCACGAGGTTCGGCATCCCCGCCTCGACGGCGGCCGCGTCGGGCGTCTCCAGCTCCGACGCCGCGACCCCGCTGTGGTACTTCAGCGAGCGGATGGTGGCGACCAGGACGACGGCGTCGGGCACCACGTCACCGACCCGCGTCTTGATGTCGAGGAACTTCTCCGCGCCGAGGTCCGCGCCGAAGCCCGCCTCGGTCACGACGACGTCGGCGAGCGAGCGGGCCGTCGTGGTGGCGATGACCGAGTTGCAGCCGTGCGCGATGTTCCCGAACGGGCCGCCGTGCACGAACGCCGGCGTGCCGGCGATGGTCTGGACCAGGTTCGGCTTGATCGCGTGCCGAAGCAGCGTGGTCAGCGCGCCCTGCGCGCCGAGATCGCCCACCGTCACCGGGCGACGGTCGCCGGTGAGACCCACCGTGATGCGCGCGAGCCGCTCCTTGAGGTCGGCCAGGTCGGTGGCCAGGCACAGGACGGCCATCACCTCGCTCGCCGCGGTGATGTCGAAGCCGGCTTCGCGCGGGACACCCTCGGCGGGCCCGCCGAGGCCCGTCACGACGTTGCGCAGCGAGCGGTCGTTCACGTCCAGCACCCGCCGCCAGGTGACGCGCCGCGCGTCGATGCCCAGGGGGTTGCCCTGATGGATGCTGTTGTCGACGATCGCCGCGAGGGTGTTGTTCGCCGTCGTGATGGCGTGGAAGTCGCCGGTGAAGTGCAGGTTGATGTCCTCCATCGGCAGCACCTGGGAGCGGCCGCCGCCCGCGGCACCGCCCTTCATGCCGAGCACCGGCCCGAGCGACGGCTCGCGGAGCGCGACGATGGTGCGCCGCCCGGCGCGGGCGATCGCGTCCGCGAGGCCGATCGACGTCGTCGTCTTGCCCTCGCCGGCCGGCGTCGGGCTCATCGCGCTGACGAGCACGAGCTTGCCCCGGCCGCCCGGCGCGAGCTTCGTGACGTCGACCTTCGCGATGTGCCGGCCGTACGGCTCGATCGCCTCGTGCGGGATCCCGGCCTTGGCCGCGATCTCCTCGATGGGCCGTATGTCCGCCGCGCGGGCGAAATCCAGGTCGTCCACAGTCACTCCTTCGTCCTCCGGGCGACGTCGCGCCGGCGTCCCCCACGGTATGGACCGCGGCGAGCACCGGCAACGGGCATGCTGCCACGTGAAAGGGTCGCCAGGCGGTGACGTCGTTGCCCGTGGCGTGGATCGTTGGTCCGCGACGACGCCCCGCCGTCAGGGGGTTGGCGAAGCTCCGGCGACCGCTGATCGTCCAGATCCTTGTGAGCCGCCGTTCACGAGCCGCTGCAGCAGCGCGTCGGCGGGTCCCGGCCGACCACTGTGCGCCAGGCCTAGCGCTGCGCACGCGGTGGCGGCCCAGACCGCCACGGCGCATAGCAGTGCCCCGGCGGCGCCGATGCTGGTGCCGAGACCGATGAGGTCCGGGTGCAGCAGCACGGCCACCAGCACAGAGTTGGCGAGGTAGCAGGTGAGGGAGCGCTGCCCGACCGCCGTCACCGCCGTCGTCACGAGACTGTACGGAGCGCGGAGCCTGCTGCCGAGCAGCCCGAACAGCGCCGCGTACCCGGCGCCACCGAGGACGCCGGTGAGCACCTGCAGGGCCATCGCCGCCGTGACCGGACCGACCCCGGGATCCCAGCCGCCGACGTCGACCGCAGCCGCCGGGATCGCGCCGGCCACGGAGACGCCGATGCCGACGACGGCGATCCGCCGCAGTGTCGCCCGGTTCCGCTCGGGCTCGTCCAGCAGCCTGCGCCGGGCGGCCCAGAAGCCCAGCAGCACCATGAGCAGCAGGGGATAGGCGAAGGTGACGAACAGCGGCGAGAACGGGACCGCGGCGACCCTGGCGATCCAGTCACCGAGCGTGGCATACCCGGGCAGAGGGCTCGCTCCGCCGGTCTCGGGGGCGGCGGCCAGCCCGACCATCCCGATCGGGACCGTGAGCAGGTAGCAGGCCGCGGTGATCGTCGCCGCCCGGACGATCGCCTTGTCGGACCGGAACAGCAGCCACCCGGTGACGAGGGTCGCGAGCCCGTAGGCCGCCAGGATCTCACCGGGAAAGACCAGGAAGGCATGGACTGCGCCGAAGGCCAGCAGGAAGAGGCCGCGCCGCCGCAGCAGCCGTCGCGCGTGTCCCGGGGGGTCGCCACGGCTCAGCCGACGCCTCACCATCCAGGACAGCCCGTAGCCGAACAGGATCGCGAACATCGGGAACGCCCGGTTGTCGAGCAGCAGCGACGCGACGAGCCGCGCTAAGCGGTCGGGTAGGGGCTCGTCAGCGCTCGACGTCCCGAACCCGGCGCTGACGTAGACGCCGGCGTACGCCATTGCGATCAGCAGCAGCATCGCTCCTCGAGCCAGGTCGGGCCCGGGATGACGCACTGTCGTCTTACCGGCTGAGGTGCTTCTCTCGGTCATACCCGGCAGCGTCGCTCGCCGTCGTGCCCGGGGAGAACCGTCGACCGGACACACGTGCCGGCTGACCGGCCAGATCTGATGGCCGAGTGGCCAGGTCCGGCAACGTCGTTGACATCACGACGACGGTGGATCGACCATGCAGCGCCGCGTGCCAGCGTCCTCGCCCTCCGGTGAAGGGCACCGGGTCGCTACGCGAAGCACGTCTGCTCGGCAGGTTCCGGTCGGCCGTGACTCGTGCGGGGCCGTGGGTGTGGTCGCGCTGGTCAGTGCCGTACGTCAACGCAGCCGCGGACCGCTGTAGACGTGGACGTGGAGGTGCTTGGAACCTGGTAGTCGCCGAGGTTCGTCAGCACGCCCGCCGCCCCGTGAGTCTCCTCGACGCGGGCTCCAGCGGCTCCCTGACCGGGCCACACGTGTGTGCTCAGTCCGGGACGATCGCGACGGCGTCGATCTCGACCAGTGCTCCCGGGCGAGCGTGGCCCGCGGTGGAGACGACCGTGATCGCCGTGCGGTGGTCTCCCCACACCTCCCGTGCCGCCGCGTACCCGGCCTGGGCGTCGGAGCCGTGGACGAGGTAGATCGTCAGCTTGACCACGTGCTCTGGGCCGGTGCCTCCGGAGGTGAGCACGGTGAGCACGTTGCGCATGGCCTGCACGGTCTGCGCCTCGAGCCCGTCCTGCATGGTTCCGTCGCGGTCGATCCCGAGCTGACCGCCGACGTAGAGCATCGGGCCGGCGGGCGCGACCACGCCCTGGGTGAACGCCGGGCTGTACTGCAGGTCGTCGGGGTCGAGGTGCGTCGTCGTCCTGGTCATGATCTCTCTCCTCCTCGGGTGTGCAGGTAGAGGTCCCTCAGGAGGCAGACCTCCGCCAGGTGGTGGATCAGCTCGCGGTTGATGTGCAGGACCAGCTCCGCCATGGTGCGTTCGGCGTAGGGGCCTTCGGCCTCCCCGCACGGCCGGCCGAGGCCGGATTCCCCGAGCGACTCGACGCCGGAGCGCCAGCGCGCGTACTCGGCGTCGAGCTGGACGAGCGCTTCGTCCGCGGACGCGGCGTACTCGAAGGACATGTAGTCCGTGGGCGCGCGGCCGAAGTGTGCCGCATTGCGGGCCCCGAGCACGCCGACGATCACGTGCCCGAGGCGCCAGGCGATCGTGGTCAACGGCGGCGGCGAGGGCTCCGGTGCCGCGAAGTCGATCGTCATCGCGCCGGAGCCGGCCTGGATCGGTGCGGCACTTGTGCCGCGCCGTCGCACGTTCCAGCAGGCTGGCGCTGGTTCCCAGAGGTACTCCTCCGTGGTGAGGCCCTCGAGGCGAGGACGCAGCTGTCCCGGCCAGTGCTCGTCGATCTGGTTCCTGAACAGCACGTTCGCCGTCGTGTTCATGGAGCAAACCCTGACACCCAACCCGGACAGATACGTTCCGTGTTAGGTGAGAGGATGCGCGCATGGCCTCCGAAGCGACGACCGAGAGGGTCCTGCGGCTGCTCGGTCTGCTGCAGCGCCGGCCGTCCTGGACAGCGAGCGAGCTCGCCGCGGAGCTCGGGGTGACCGACCGCTCGGTCCGGCGCGACGTCGAGCGGCTGCGTGCGCTCGGCTATCCCGTCCAGGCGACCGTGGGCGTGGGCGGCGGGTACCGGCTCGGCGCCGGCACCAGGCTGCCGCCCCTGCTCCTGGACGACGGCGAGGCGATCGCGACGGCCGTGTCATTGCGCCTGGCGTCCCTCGGCACAGTGACCGGCACGGGCGAGGCGGCGCTGCGGGCCCTCGCCAAGCTGGACCAGGTGATGCCGCCCCGGCTCCGGGCGGCCGTGCGCACGCTGCACGCGGCCACGGAAACCCTCGCCGACCCCGGCGTCGAGGTCGACGCGGAGCTGCTGGTGACGCTCGCGCGGGCCTGCCGCGAATCCGTCCGGGTGCGGTTCGGCTATGCCGGGCGCGACGGCGTGGAACGCGAGCGCACCGTCGAGCCGGTGAGGATGGTGGCCACCAGCCGTCGCTGGTATCTGATGGCCTGGGACGTCGACCGCGAGGACTGGCGGACGTTCCGCCTGGACCGCATGCGCACGGTGACCATCACGACGTGGCACTTCCGGCCGCGGGAGCATCCCGACCCGGTGGCCTACGTACAGCGATCGGTCACCGAGGCGCCCTACCGATATCTCGCACGCGTTCGACTGCGCGCCCCGGCGGACCAGGTCCGGGAGCAGGTGCCACCCCAGGTGGGACGCGTCGAGGAGGAACCTGACGGGTCCTGCGTGCTCGTCGCCGGCGGCGACGACCTCGACTGGCTGGCGATGCACCTCGCCCGCCTCGGCGTCGAGGGGGAGGTGCTGGAGCCGCCGGAGCTCCGGGCAGCCGCCGCCCGGCTCGCCGGTCGCCTCGCCACCCTCGGCGGCGCCGTTCGAGTGCCTGACACCCGCGCCGACATCACGCTGAGATCGCGGACAGAATCAGGCCGCAAGGGTTCCTAGCGTGGAGCCATGGACACACAGAGCAGCACCATCAGCCCGTTCACCCTCCACGTCCCGGACGAGTCGCTGGCGGCGCTCACCACGCGGCTGCGGCAGACCCGCTGGCCGGTTGAGGACGCCGGTACCGGCTGGGACCACGGCGTGCCGGTCGAGTACGCCAGGGAGCTCACGGACTACTGGTCCACCGAGTTCGACTGGCGGGCACAGGAGCGGCGGATCAACGCCACCCCGCAGTTCACGACGCCGATCGACGGCCACCACGTGCACTTCTTCCACGTCCGCTCCGGGCACGACGGCGCCACACCGCTGCTCCTGCTCCACGGGTGGCCCGGGGCGCCCACCGAGTTCCTCCCGATGCTCGACGCCCTGGTCGACCCGACCGCGCACGACGGTGACCCGGATGACGTCTGCGACGTGGTCGTCGCGACCATCCCCGGGTTCGGGATCTCCGGTCCCGCGGTCGGCTGGAACACCGAGCGGGCCGCGCGGGCGATGATCACGCTGATGGCCCGGCTCGGGTACCAGCGGTACGCCGTGCACGGCTACGACACCGGGGCCCTGATCGCGCGGCAGATGGGTCTCCTCGACCGCGAGCACCTCATCGGTCTGCACCTGACCGACGTGCTGGGCGGCGAGGGCCTCACGTACGAGACGGCCGACATGGGCGATCCGCTGGAGGCCCGAGCCGTCGAGCAGTCGATGCGCTACCAGTACGAGCTCGGCGCCTACGCCATGCTCCAGTCCACCCGGCCGCAGTCCCTCGGACTGGCGCTGACCGACTCGCCCGTCGGCCTGCTGACGTGGATGGTCGAACGGTTCAAGGACTGGTCGGCCGCACAGGAGGGGCCGGAGGAGGTCCTCACCAAGGACCAGATGCTCACCACCGTCAGCATCTACTGGCACTTCGCCACGATCTGGTCCTCGATGCGGTACTACAAGGAGGAGGCGTCCGCCTGGGGCGCCGAGCCGGAGCGGTCCGAGGTGCCGCTGGCGATCGGCGCGATGCCGCACGACCTCGGCGTCCCGGTGCCCCGGCTCGTCGAACGGGTGAACAACCTGGTCCGGTTCACCGAGCTGCCCGAGGGTGGCCACTTCGCCGGCTGGGAGCAGCCCGAGCTCGTGGTGCGGGACATCCGCGAGTCGCTCCGGGTCCTGAAGACCGCCGCCACGTGACGGCACGGTCGGCGGCGAGCCCCGGCCGGGCCCATGCGTCGCCCGCTCCTGTCACGTCACGGACGACGGCGTGACGTAGCTATGGGGTGACGTCTCGACGGCGGAGCCACACCAGGGTCACGACACCGCCACCGACCACGAGCACGGTGGCGACCGCCACGGCCGTGATCTCGACGCCTGTCTCAGGCAGTTCGGTCGCCCCGGCGGCACACGGCTGGGTGGCGCCGGACTCCCGCGCCTGGCCGGCATCGGGACCTTGCCCGGCAGCCCAGACCTCCCAGGTGTGGGGCGCCGTCGGGTCGAGCTCGTACGACTCCGACCACTCGGTCCCCGCCGACGGGCCGACGGCAGCCACTCTCTCGCCGTCGATCCGGACCCAGACGGAGTTGGCGCCCTCCGGCGCCGTCACATCCACGGTCAGGCTGTCGCACTGTGCGTCGACGACGACCTGGGGCGCCGTATCCGGATCGGTGGTCGCCGGCGGATCGCACGGCCTGGTCGTGCCGGACGCCTCGTAGTCGAACCTGTCGTCCGCCGCGTCGACCGTGACCGACCAGTCGTGCGGCTCGAACGGAGCGTTCCAGTCGGGCTCGCCCAGGTGGGAGTCGGGATCGCGAGGATCGGGTGCGTTGAAGTAGTAGTCGTCTCCCGCGGTTCCCCACCCGACGTAGGAGCTACTCGTCTCGAGACCCTCGTCGATGGCCACCTCGCCGTCGACCCTCATGACGACCTGCGCACGTTCGGGGTAGCCCGAGGCGGTCAACCCGACGTGGTGGCAGTCCGCCGAGGCCTCAACCTCGAGGAACTCGTCGGCGGCGCACGGCGTCGTAGTGCCCGAGTCCGACCAGTCCTGGGTGTCGTCCTCGGAGTCGAGCGTGACCGACCAGTCGTGCGCCGCGGTCCACTCGAACGGGATCGGATCTGTGTAGAGGTAGGTACCCGGCTCCATCCGTTCCTCGAGAGGAGCTGTGTCCACGACCCGGCCGTCGACCTCGACGGTCACCTCGCCGGGCGCGGTGGCCTCGAGGTGGATGTCGAGACCGCTGCAGGACGCCGTGACGGCGTTCTCGGCTGCGGCGGGGGATGCGCCGACCACGAGGCCGCTGAGCAGCACGACGAGCGCCCCCAGGACTGTGAAGATTCGCCGCACCGCGATCTCCCCCTGCTCAGATCGACGTTCGGACCAGCATGCACAAGAACGTCGAGCGTCCCGCCCGGGGGTCTCGTGGTCAAGCGGGGCGGCGTCAGAACCTGACTTTCGCTGCGCTGGAACAAACTCGTGGCGTCGATAGTTGAGCCATACAGACTCAAGTTCGACGCTCTCGATTTGGTCGTGGCCGATCGAGACCGCAGACTTGAGCGCGGAAGACTCAAGACCCGGCGGGAACCGTCGGGCGCCGATCGAAGGAGCGAACACACATGGCACGAGCTGTCGGTATCGACCTCGGGACCACCAACTCCGTGGTCTCCGTCCTGGAGGGCGGCGAGCCCACGGTCATCGCCAACGCGGAGGGCTCCCGGACCACCCCGTCGGTCGTCGCGTTCAGCAAGTCCGGCGAGGTCCTGGTCGGTGAGGTCGCCAAGCGGCAGGCCGTCACCAACGTGGACCGCACCATCACCTCGGTCAAGCGCCACATGGGCACCGACTGGTCCCAGGAGATCGACGACAAGACCTACACGCCGCAGGAGATCTCCGCCCGCATCCTCGGCAAGCTGAAGAAGGACGCCGAGGGCTACCTCGGCGAGCCGGTCACGGACGCCGTCATCACCGTCCCGGCGTACTTCAACGACGCCGAGCGCCAGGCCACGAAGGATGCCGGCCAGATCGCCGGCCTCAACGTGCTCCGCATCATCAACGAGCCCACCGCCGCCGCCCTCGCCTATGGCCTCGAGAAGGGCAAGGAGGACGAGCTCATCCTGGTCTTCGACCTCGGCGGCGGCACGTTCGACGTCTCCCTCCTCGAGGTGGGCAAGGACGACGACGGCTTCTCCACGATCCAGGTCCGCGCCACCAACGGTGACAACCGCCTCGGCGGTGACGACTGGGACCAGCGGATCGTCGACTGGCTGGTCAAGCAGGTGAAGAACAAGGACGGCGTCGACCTCTCCAAGGACCGCATCGCCCTCCAGCGCATGCGCGAGGCCGCCGAGCAGGCCAAGAAGGAGCTCTCCTCGGCCACCTCGACCAACGTGTCCCTGCAGTTCCTCTCGATGAGCGAGAACGGCCCGATCCACCTGGACGAGAAGCTCAGCCGTGCCGCCTTCGAGGACATGACCAAGGACCTGCTGGAGCGGACGAAGCAGCCCTTCCACAACGTCATCAAGGACGCGGGCATCTCCGTCTCCGACATCGACCACGTGGTGCTCGTCGGCGGCTCGACCCGTATGCCGGCTGTCTCCGACGTGGTCCGTGAGCTGACCGGCGGCAAGGAGCCCAACAAGGGCGTCAACCCGGACGAGGTCGTGGCCGTCGGTGCGACGCTCCAGGCCGGCGTGCTGCAGGGCGACCGCAAGGACGTGCTGCTCATCGACGTCACCCCGCTGTCGCTCGGCATCGAGACCAAGGGCGGCGTGATGACCAAGCTCATCGAGCGCAACACGGCCATCCCGACCAAGAAGTCCGAGATCTTCTCCACGGCCGAGGACAACCAGCCGAGCGTGCTCATCCAGGTCTTCCAGGGTGAGCGTGACTTCGCCCGCGACAACAAGCCGCTGGGCACGTTCGAGCTCACCGGCATCGCCCCGGCCCCGCGCGGCATGCCCCAGATCGAGGTCACGTTCGACATCGACGCCAACGGCATCGTGCACGTCTCCGCGAAGGACCGCGGCACCGGCCAGGAGCAGTCGATGACGATCACCGGCGGCTCCGCCCTTCCCAAGGAGGAGATCGACCGGATGGTCAAGGAGGCCGAGGCGCACGCCGCCGAGGACGCGAAGCGTCGCGAGGAGGCGGAGACCCGCAACACCGCCGAGCAGCTCGTGTACTCCACGGAGAAGCTGCTCAACGACAACGCGGACAAGCTCTCCGACGACGTGACGTCCGAGGTCCGCGGCGCCGTGGACGAGCTGAAGAAGGCGCTCGAGGGCGACGACATCGAGGCGGTCAAGACCGCCCAGACCGACCTGGCCACCAAGAGCCAGAAGATCGGTGAGGCGCTCTACGCCCAGCAGGGCGACGGCGCCACGGCCGGTCCGCAGGGCGCGCCGGGCTTCGACCAGGCCGGCCCGTCGGGTGAGTCGACGACCTCCTCCGACGACGACGTCGTCGACGCCGAGATCGTGGACGACGAGGACAAGAAGTGACCGAAGGGAACGAGGAGGGGTACGAGCGGCCCGTGGTCAACGACCGCCGGAAGATCGACCCTGAGACCGGGAGGGTTCGCTCCGCCGGGACTGCCGGCGGCGGCCCCGAGATGGTTGACGCGGCCGAGGGGATCGTCCCGGAGGACGGCTCCCAGCCCGAGCCGGGCGGCGAGGCTCCCGAAGGTGCGCAGGGGGCCGAGGAGGATCCGCTCGCCCAGGCTCAGGCCCAGGCCGCGGACCTGCAGGACCAGCTCGCGCGCCGCAACGCGGACGTCTACAACCTCCAGCAGGAGTACAACGCGTACGTCCGCCGGTCGAAGGCCGACGCCGCCAACCAGCGGCGGGCCGGGGCGAACGAGGTCCTCGAGGCGCTCATGGGCGTTCTCGACGACGTCGACGCGGCCCGCAAGCACGGGGACCTCGCCGGTCCTTTCGCCGCCATCGCCGAGAAGCTCGAGGGCACGCTGGGGCAGCGGTTCGAGCTGTCCCGGTTCGGCGAGGTCGGCGAGGAGTTCGACCCGGAGGTGCACGAGGCGCTCATGCACTCCGCGGACCCGGAGGCGACGTCGACGACCGTCACGCAGGTGCTCCAGCCCGGTTACCGTGCCGGTGAGCGGGTGCTGCGGGCGGCCCGGGTGGCGGTCGCCGGCCCGGAGTGAGCAGGACATCAGGCGTCTGGTGCCGCGGTGGCCGGTCGACGGCCGCCGCGGCACCGCACGATCGAGGAGGTGAGTCTTGACTGGTCAGGACTGGCTGGAGAAGGACTTCTACGCCGCTCTCGGTGTGCCCAAGGACGCCGACCCTGACACGATCAAGAAGTCCTACCGGAAGCTTGCCCGGCAGTACCACCCCGATCAGAACCCGGGTGATGCGGGCGCGGAGGAACGCTTCAAGTCGGTCGGCGAGGCGTACGCGGTGCTCTCCGACCCCGAGCAGCGTAAGCAGTACGACGCGCTGCGCGCGATGGCCGGCGGAGGGGCCCGGTTCTCCGCCGGATCGGGAGGCCCGGCCTCCGGCGCCGGCTTCGAGGACCTGTTCTCCGGGATGTTCGGCGGGGCGGGCACCGGCGGGCCGCGTGTCCGGTACTCGACCACGAACGAGGGTGCGGGGCCGGCGGGCTTCGAGGACCTGTTCTCGGGGGTGTTCGGCGGGGGCGGCTTCGGGTCGCGACGCCGGGCGCAGCGCGGGCAGGACGTCGCCACCGCGGCCAGCCTGCCCTTCCGGAACGCCGTCGAGGGGTCGACCGTCCAGCTGACGGTCGAGGGACGCACCATGACTGTGCGGATCCCCCCAGGCGTCCACGACGGGCAGAAGATCCGGCTGCGTGGCAAGGGGCGCCCCGGCATGAACGGTGGGGAGCCCGGCGACCTCATCGTCACGGTGCACGTGGAGCCGCACCCGCTGTTCTCGCTGGACGGCAACCACGTCCGCCTGACCGTCCCGGTCACCTTCGACGAGGCCGCCCTCGGGGCGACCATCGAGGTGCCGACGCTGGACGGGCGGACCGTGAAGGTCAAGGTCCCCGCCGGGACTCCGTCGGGCCGGACGCTGCGGGTGCGCCGCCGTGGCCTGCACGTGAAGAACGGTCCGGACGGCGATCTGCTGGTCACGGTCAACGTCGTCGTCCCGAGCCGGCTGTCCAAGGCGGCGAAGGAGGCCGTCCAGGCCTTCGCCACCGCCAACGACGGCGCCGACCCGCGCGCGGGGCTCATGGAGCAGGCCGCGCGGTGACCGGCGCCGAGGGGAGGCAGGACGATGGCGGACAGGCGTGAGGACGCGCCGGTGCTGACGATCTCCGTCGCCGCCGGGCTCGCGGGGATGCATCCACAGACCCTGCGCCAGTACGACCGGCTCGGTCTCGTCGAGCCGCGCCGCACGCGCGGCCGCGGACGGCGTTACTCCATGCGAGACGTCACGCGGCTCCGCGAGGTCCAGCGGCTCAGCCAGGAGGAGGGCGTCAACCTCGCCGGGATCAAGCGGATCCTGTGGCTCGAGCGCGAGCTGGAGCGGGTCCGGGAGGAGAACGACCGGCTTCGGTCCGTCGCAGAGCCAGGCCGCCGGGTCTTCGCGGCCGACGCGACCGGGGACGTGGTCGCCGTGCCGCGCGGCCGACGGGTCCGCCGCGTCTCCACGACGACGTCGGGTGCGCTCGTGCTGTGGCGTCCGCCCGGCCGCTGAACGACCCGCTCAGCTGCCCAGTGTGGCGAGGTTCCCGAGCGCGATCGCGACGGCGATGCCTACCGGCAGGATCCAGATGCTGAACCGCTGCCACCAGTTCGGAGAGAGGTGCTCGCCGCCCAGGGCCTGCAACGCCTCCTCGTCACTCATCGGCCTGTGCATCCACCCTTGCGGGCCCGCGGTCGCCAGCTGGTAGGAGTACTTGAAGGCGACGCGGAAGAGGAACATGAGGTGGAAGTAGCGGTAGGTCCGCACCACCACATGCTGCGGTGAGACCTGCTTGCTCAGGCTCTTCCCGCCCCAGCCAAAGAAGATCATGCGCCCATCGGCCCTTTGCTCTCGGTGATCTCGGCGGACAAGAACTACCACCTCGCCGGACGGTCATGCCATGAGGAGGCCTGCCTGTGGGACTCGCCGCCCGGCATAGGTCCCTACCTCACGCGGAGGCTGGGCGGCACGGTGGCCCCGGCCGACGCAACCAGCCTCAGAACAGGCACTCGTCGGTGTCGCTCATCCGATCCGTTGCCAGAGGAACTCGAACGCCAACGCCTGCATGAAGGCGGCCTGGGCATTGGTCGCCGCGCCGCCGTGCCCGCCCTCGATGTTCTCGTAGGACGTCACGTCCTTGCCCGCCTCGATCAGGCGCGCGGCCATCTTCCGCGCGTGCCCGGGGTGGACGCGGTCGTCCCGGGTGGAGGTGGTGAACAGGATCGGCGGGTAGTCCCGGTTCTCGTCGATGAGGTGGTACGGGGAGAAGGTCCTGATGAACTCCCACTGCTCGGGGTCGTCCGGGTCGCCGTACTCGGCCATCCACGAGGCGCCGGCCAGCAGGTGCGAGTACCGCTTCATGTCCAGCAGCGGAACCTGGCAGACGATCGCGCCGAACAGCTCGGGATAGCCCGTCAGCATGTTGCCCATCAGCAGGCCGCCGTTCGATCCCCCTTGGGCGCCCAGGTGAGCCCGGTCGGCCACCCCCCGCGCCGCGAGGTCACGTGCGACCGCGGCGAAGTCCTCGTACGCCCGGTGGCGGTTCTCCTTCAGGGCCGCCTGGTGCCAGCGAGGTCCGTACTCGCCGCCGCCGCGGATGTTCGCGACCACGTACACCCCGCCGCGGGAGAGCCAGGCCCGCCCGACGCTGCCGGAGTAGGCGGGCACGCGCGAGATCTCGAACCCGCCGTACCCGTACAGCAGCGTCGGGGCCGGATTCCGGTCCGTCGTCGTCTCGGCCGCGGCGACCTGGAAGTACGGGACGCGGGTCCCGTCCGCGGACCTCACGAAGTGCTGCTCGACCTCCAGGCCGGAGGCGTCGAAGTAGGCCGGCAGGGACTTCAGCGGCTCGAGCGACGTCGTCGCGCCGTCGGCGTCGAGGTCGAGCCGGGAGAGCGTGGTCGGGGTGAGGAACCCCGTCGTGGTGAGCCACAGGGCGTCCGAGGTGTCCGGGTCGATCGCGGACACGGCGATCGTCGCCAGCGCGGGCACAACGGTCCCGTCGGTGCCGCCGCTGAGGTCGAGTGGTCGCCGTCGCCACGGCGTCTCCGAGCCGGCGGTCGGCGGTGTGACCACCTCGAGCCGGTTCGAGACGTCGTCGAGGATGTTGAGGACGAGGTGGTGGCGGGTCCACGTCGCTCCCGCGAGCGACGTCCTGGCGCTCGGTGTGTAGAGCACCTCGAAGCGGCGCTCCCCGGCGAGGAAGGCCTCGAGCGGGATCGCCAGCAACGCCCCGCCCGGATACGTCGTGTCCCCACCCTCCGGCGTCCACTCCTCCCGGAGCTCGACCGTCAGCCACTCCCGGAACAGGTCCGGCTCGCTGGACCGGGGGACCTCGAGGAGCGTCAGCGCATCGTCCCGCAGCAGATAGGTCTCGGACGAGTAGAACGCGAGGTGCCGGAAGACGATGTCGCGCTCGAAGCCCGGCGTCTGGTCCCGGCCGGCACCGATGACCATGTCGTCGCTCCGGCCGGCGAAGACCTCGGGCGCCTCCGCCAGCGGTGTCCCGCGCTGCCAGCGTCGCACCGTACGCGGGTAGCCCGACGTCGTCATCGAGCCGTTGCCGAAGTCCGTGTACACCCATACCGCGTCGCCGGTCTCGTCGGCCCAGCCCATGCCGCCCTTGGACTCCTCGCGCGTGAACCCGTCCTCGACCCAGGTCTTGGTCTCCAGGTCGAACTCGCGCGTCACGTCGGCGTCGGAGCCGCCGCGGGAGAGGGCTACCAGCGCCCGCGTGTGCGAGGGCTTGAGCACGTGGGCTCCGTGCCACACCCAGTTCACGCCCTCCTCGGCGCCGAGGGCGTCGACGTCGATGAGGACCTCCCACTCCGGGCGGTCCGTGCGGTAGGACTCCCAGGTGGTCCGGCGCCAGAGCCCGCGCTCATGGTCCGCGTCCGTCCAGAAGTTGTAGAGGTACTCCCCGCGCTGGACGACGGCCGGGATCTTCTCGGTCGAGTCGAGCACCTCGAGGATCTCTGCGCGCATGGCCTCGAAGCGCTCACCGCCGAGCGCGTTCTCGGCATGGGCGTTGCGCTCGCGCACCCAGGTGAGCTGGTCGGCTCCCTCCACGTCCTCGAGCCAGGCGTGCGGGTCGGTGTCCTCGGTCGTCCTGCGGGTCGCGTCATGCGTCTGGGTCACCCCGTTATCTCACCACGCGGCGCAAGGCCGCGGGCTACGGTCGGGGAGTGAGCGAGATCCACGACCTGTCCGCCCTCGACCTGGCCGCCGTCGTGCGCGGCGGTCAGGTCTCGCCGGAGGAGGTCGCCGAGCACACGATCGAGCGCGCCCACCGGCTCGGTCCCGACGTCGGGGCGTTCGTGCACGTGGCCGAAGACCGCGCCCGGGCGCAGGCCGCCGAGGCGAGCGAGCTGCTGTCGGGCTCTCGTGGTGCGCACGCGGCGGCGCTGCCCGCGTTCCTCGGTGTCCCCGTCCCGATCAAGGACGTCACGATGGTCGCCGGACTGCCGTTCCGGGCGGGTTCGGCCGCGCTGGACGGGTTCGTCGCCCCGGTGGACGACGGCGTCACCAGCCTGCTGCGCGGCGCCGGCACCCTCATGGTCGGCAAGACCAACGTGCCCGAGCTGGCCCTGCCGCCCTACACCGAGCCGGACATCGCCCCGCCGGCCCGTACACCGTGGGACCGGTCCCGGACCGCGGGCGGGTCCAGCGGCGGGGCTGCGGCCGCGGTCGCCGCCGGCATCGTGCCCGCCGCCCATGGGAACGACGGCGGAGGGTCGTTGCGGATCCCGGCCTCGGCCTGCGGCCTGGTCGGCTTGAAGGCCTCCCGCGGCCGGGTCTCCCGGGGCCCGTACGGTGTGGACGGCGCCGGACTCGCCGTGGACGGCGTCCTGACCCGCACGGTGCGAGACAGCGCTGCGTTCCTCGACGTGCTGGCGCAGCCGTGGCCGGGGGACACCTATCACCTCGCGCTGCCGCAGGACTCATTCCTCGCCGCCTGCGACCGGGACGCGGGTCCGCTGCGCATCGGGGTGCTGACCGACCCGATCACGGTTGCCGACGCACCCGTGCACCGCGAGGCTCTGGTCGCCGTCGACCGCGTCGCTCGTCTCCTGGAGGACATGGGTCATCACCTCGAGCCCGTCACCGTGCCGTTCTCGGACGAGGACTGGCTGGCGTTCGGCCCGCTGTGGGAGGTCGGCGCGCTGCAGGCGCCGATCCCGCCAGAGGCCGAGGAGCGGCTCGTGCCGCTGACCCGCTGGCTGCGCGACCGCGGCCGCCGGGTGTCCGGGGCGCAGTACGCCGACGCCGTCGCCGCGGTGCAGCGGCTCACCCGCCAGACCGCGCTGCACTGGTCCGGTGTGGACGTGGTCCTCAGCCCGACGCTCGCGCAGCCGCCCGTGCCGATCGGCTCGATGCGCGACGACGAGGACCCGGAGGGGGACTTCGAGGCGCAGAAGGCCTTCACGCCGTGGACGTCGACCTGGAACATCATCGGGGCCCCGTCGATCAGCCTGCCCCTGCACCGTGCCGAGGTCGACGGCGTGGAGCTGCCGTTCGGTGTCATGCTCGGCGGCCGGACCGGCGCGGAGCAGACCCTGCTGAGCCTGGCCGCGGCGCTCGAGGCGGCGGACCCGTGGCCGACCTTCCCGCCCGACCGGTGAGGCGTCCGGGCGCGCACGAGAAAGATGGGGCCGGGATCGCTCCCGGCCCCATCCTCGCATCAGCTCACGTCAGCGCCGAGCGGTGACGCGATCAGTTGCACCCGCAGCCCTCGAGGGCGCCGCTGATGTCGCCGGTCCCGTTGCTGGTGCTGACGGTGATCGTGTACTCGCCGCTGGTCAGCGCGGCGACCTGCTCGTCGGTCAGCTCGAAGGAGCCGCCGGCTCCACCACTCGTGCCGCCGTTCGCCGTCAGCTCGAGATCGCTGCCGGCACCGCCTGTGCTCAGGGAGACCGAGGTGACCTCGGAGTCCATGCCGGTGTAGATGCAGGTGACCGTCAACGTGTTGCCGTTCAGGGTGCCCTGGCACTGACCCGCGCCGGAGGACTGGTCGCCGGTCAGGATCACGCTGAAGTCGGTCGAGCTCGAGGAGTCTCCTCCGCCAGGCTGACCGCCGCCGGCCTCACCGCCACCGAGCAGGCCGTCGATGCCGCCGAGGAGGTCGCCGTCGCCACCGACAAGACCGCCCTCGCCACCGAGCAGGCCGTCGATGCCGCCGAGGAGGTCGCCGTCGCCACCGACGACACCGCCCTCGCCGCCCAGCAGGCCGTCGATGCCGCCGAGGACATCACCGCCGACGAGGCCGTCCTCGCCGCCCAGGAGACCGGACAGCGCATCCTCACCGAAGAGCTCTGTGAGCGTCTCCTCGTCCAGAACGCCGGTCAGCGCCTCTTCACCGATCACGCCTGACAGCGGCTCGTCGCCCAGGACGCGAGTGAGCGTGGCGCCGTTGAGCACATCGCCCACCGCGTCCTCGCCGACGACGCTGGACAGCGACTCGAGGGTGTTGATGTTCTCCGTGATCTGCAGGACCTCGAGCACACCCGCGGGGTCGCCAGTGGTCACAGCCTCGAGCGCGGTCTCCCACAGCAGACGCCAGGTGTCCACGTGGTCGCCGGCGAAGCCCACGTACTCATCGAGGTTGAGCAGCGTCTGGGGCGTGACGCGCTCCAGGATCGCGGACGCGTCGGTGGTCTCCCAGATGTAGTTGGGGTCCGTGAGCATCTCGGGCGTCGGCAGTCCCGGGATGATCAGGTCCGAGAGGTTCGCGAGCTCCTCGACCGACGGCACGTTCAGGGTCGTCAGGTCATTGCTGTCCAGGGGGATGCCGATCCCGCCGCACGACGTGAGCAACGTGACGTAGTCGGTGTCGTGACCCCGCACGTGCGAGGGGTTGAAGACGGGGATCCAGCCGAGAGGGCCACCGTAGACGTCGATGATCGGCATGTTGGAGTTGCCGATGGCGCCACTGGCCAACGAGAGCACGAGGTTCTCGTAGGCCGGATCGGTGTGGTGCTCGTTCACATGGGAGAAGCTCCCGAGGAGCGGGATGCCGTCCTCGTTCGCCCACATGTGCTCCAGGAAGAACTCGCAGGCGTCTCCGCCGCCCTCGTGCCCCCCGCCGTGTCCGCCACCGTCGCCACCGGCGGCATGGCCGGCCGTCGCGGTGGCGACACCTCCCCCGAGCACGAGTGCCGAGGTGGCCGCTGCGGCCGCCAGCCACTTCCGGCCGGATCGTGCGAATCTGCTGGACATTCTCCTTGCCCCTCTCGTTTGCCTACGGAGATCCCGGGAGTCACGAGAACGGTCCTGACGCCGCCTGAACGTCGTGCGCACACCACCGAACTGGCCCCCCTTTGAGCGATTGCCTCAGGGCCGACCATCCGGCCGTTCA
Organism: Georgenia alba; assembly: GCF_042665525.1. Classification (NCBI taxonomy): domain Bacteria; kingdom Bacillati; phylum Actinomycetota; class Actinomycetes; order Allobogoriellales; family Allobogoriellaceae; genus Georgenia; species Georgenia alba. The sequence continues at coordinate 759 of NZ_JBHTCQ010000001.1, read as the reverse complement.
GCATCGCCACTTGCCAAGGTCGGCGCCGGCAACGTCCGTCTCAGAACTGCGTCGGCCCGACCGCACCAGGAAATGCTGAGGGAACACTCCTGAGCGCCGAGATTCACCGTATTGAGGGGCTGGTGCGGCGGCCAGAGAATCAGGGAACAGGGGTCCGAATTCTGCGGCGTCCCGCACAAGGCGTGCGGCAATCCGCAGCGGCCTCATCCTGGTCCGCCGCGTTCGAGGTGGGCCGGTCCGCGTTGCGCGCGAACCGGCCGATGCCGACCTGGCCTCAGCGCTCCGGGACGGAGCCGGACGGCGGGCCTGGGCTCTTCGGTGCCTCGGGCCCAGGCGAGTCCGGGGACTCTGCAGACGTCGGTGTCTGGCCAGGGACGCCGCCTGGTGGTGGTCCGGGGCTCTTCGGCGCGGCGGGCGTCTCGGCCGTGCGCGCCGAGGGGTCCGTGCTGGACGGGCCGGGCTTCGCGGGTGTGTCGTCGGTGCTCATGGGGACCTCCGTCGGTCGTGTTCCCCGATGGTCACCGCAAAACGCGCGACGCGCACCCGGACGGACGGACGACGGCGCCCGGCAGATGCTCTGCCGGGCGCCGTCCTCGCGTCAGTTGCGGTCCTGACCGCCGCCGCGACCTTCGCCGGGGCCGCCGCCGCGACCTTCGCCGGGGCCGCCGCCGCGACCTTCGCCGGGGCCGCCGCCGCGACCTTCGCCGGGGCCGCCGCCGCGACCCTCGCCGGGGGCGCCGCCGCGACCTTCGCCGGGGC